>NZ_BAAAFM010000003.1:0-1181526 GCF_039523535.1 Kangiella japonica
CCGCGTTCTCTGGCGTGCTTTCTGCGATTGGCGCAATGTCCAAGTTCGCCGTTTCCGCCACATCGGTGACCGTCACTGTCGCCAACTCGTCGGCCGTGTTACCCGCTCCATCTGTAGCAGTGATCTGTACTTCATAGACGTTGTCCGCGTTCGCATCCGCTGGCGCTTCAAAGTCTTGAGCCGGTAAAGTCAACTCACCCGTCGCTGGGTCAAGCGTGAACAAGGTTGCATCGGCTCCGCCGGTTATAGAATAAATTACCGTTCCAACTGGCGTATCACCTGGGGATAGATCCGCTGGTGACGTAGTATGAGCGGTATTTTCGGGTGTAGACTCGTTTATCGGTGCGATATCCAAGTTTCTATCATCATCAGAGATAGTTACAGTATCGCTAGCTGTGCTGATCGTTCCGTTTGATACAGCTGTAATTGTACCAATTACCGTTTCATCACCTTCAACAGCGACATCATCAATCACTTCAACGGCAACATTAGCCGTTGTACTTCCCGCAGGAATAACCACCGAAGTTGTGCCGTTTGCACCAGTCAGATTGTAATCTGACGTTGCTGTTGCCGAACCAGTGTAATCGATCGTTACCGTCGTATCCGTTGCACTTGTTGTGTTTAGTGAAATGGTAAATTCGCCATCAGTCGAAGGTTCCGCGGCAGCCGCCACCGTTGCTGAAATCGATACAGACAATGTATCGTTGTCTACAATTGTGCCAGTGGCAGTATCGGTATCTATAACCAATGGGTTCACAGCGTCAATATTGACAGTAAATGTTTCGTTACCTTCAACGATGGTATCGTTAGTAATTGGGACCAAGAAGGTTCTTTGTTCGCCATCGTTGCCAGTAAAGGTCACTGTGCCACCAGTACTGTCATAGTCAGTGTTTCCACCAGTCGCTGAACCATCGGTAAAGCTGTAGTTGACGTCTGTGCCGCCAGCTAATGCACCATTTAATGTGATGGTGAAAGTTGCATTGCCGTCAGCTTCATTAACTGAAACGTCTTCTATCGTGATTTCAGAAGTATCATTATCACTAATAGTCACGGTATCTGTGGCTGTGCCTATAGTACCGTTACTGACCGACGAAATCGTTGCGACAACGGTTTCATCGCCTTCAGTCATAAGATCGTCGATGACATCAACAGTCACTAATGCAGTTGTTGCACCCGCAGGAATAACAACAGAGGTTGTTCCATCGGCACCGGTTAAGGTGTAATCGCTGGTGTCCGTTGCGCTACCTGTGTAACCAATAGTTACAGTAGTTGCGGTTGAGCTTGTGGTATTTAGACTAACCGTAAACTCACCATCTACATTTGGCTCAGAGGCTGCTGCAGTTGTTGCCGCCACTGAAACAACCAGGTTGTCATTGTCAGTGATAGTTCCTAGGCCCGTATCAGTGTCGGTCACTAACGGATTCACAGCGTCGATATTAACGGTGAAGGTTTCAGTGCCCTCGACAATAGTGTCTTCAAAGATCGTAACATCGAACGTTTGAGTTTCGCCTGGTGTGCCAACAAAGACCACGCTACCTGCAGTATTATCAAAGTCGTCGCCGCCGGTCGCTGTACCGTTGGTGAAGCTGTAATTCACGACTGTGCCGCCAACCACTTCATTATCTAAAGTAATGGTGAAAGTAGCAGTACCATCGCTTTCATCAACAGTCATATCATTTATAGTAACTGCGGCATTGTCATTATCAGTAATGGTGCCTAAACCTTGATCATCGCTGAAGGTTACGCTGCTATTGGTTAGAGCACTTAAATCTAAAGTGAAGTTCTCTGAGCCTTCGACCAAAGTGTCTTCTAAGATCGGCACGCTAATAGTGATGCTTTCACCTAGATTACCAACGAAAGTTTCCGTTCCAGAGACTGCCGTGTAGTCACTACCCGCTGTCGCTGTGCCGTCGTTTGTTGTGTAGTTAAAGCTTACGCCACCTTGTACGTCGCCGCTTAACGTGACCGTGAAGTCCGCCGTTGCTGTGCTTTCATCAACCGTGACATCGCTCACCGAGACTGTCGCGCTGTCGTTATCCGTAATGGTGCCTAAACCTTGTGCATCGCTGAAAGTGACCCCCGCGTTGCTTAAACCACTCAAGTCAACGGTAAAGGTTTCGTCGCCTTCAACCGTGGTGTCATTCGTAATCGGTACCGTAATGGTGCGCGTTTCACCCGTTGTGCCAGTGAAGCTCAAGCTACCGCTCGCTGTGGTGTAGTCACTACCCGCGGTCGCCGTTCCATCGTTCGTGGTGTAGTTCAGCGTGAAGCCATCTTGCACATCACCGGTCAAAGTCACCGTGAATACCGCATTTACGCCGTCTTCCGCTATCGAAACATCATTAATCGCAACGCTCGCCCCATCATTATCAGTAATGGTGCCTAAGCCTTGGTTATCACTGAAGGTAACGCTAGTGCTCGTAAGGTTACTCAAGTCCAGCGTAAAGGTTTCATCGCCTTCAACAATCGTATCGTTGGTGATAGGAACGCTGATGGTAATGGTTTCGCCATTCGTACCGGTGAAGGTTTGCGTGCCTGACGTCGCAGTGTAATCACTACCCGCTAAAGCGGTGCCATCGTTCGTGGTGTAATTGAAGCTTACGCCACCTTGCACGTCGCCCGTCAAGGTCACGACAAAGTCTGCATTAACGCCGTCTTCGGCTACCGTGACGTCGCTAACCGCAACCGTCGCAGAGTCATTGTCGGTAATCGTGCCTAAACCTTGGTCATCACTGAAAGTAACGCCCGTGTTGGTTAGGTTACTTAAGTCCAGCGTAAAGGTTTCATCGCCTTCAACCGTGGTGTCGTTGGTAATAGGTACGCTGATGGTAATGGTTTCGCCATTCGTACCTGTAAAGGTGCGCGTGCCAGACGTTGTCGTGTAGTCACTACCCGCTGTCGCGGTGCCATCGTTTGTGGTGTAGTTAAAGCTCACGCCACCGGCGACATCACCATTTAAGGTTACCGTGAAGTCAGCATTAGTGCCGTCTTCCGCTATCGTGACATCATTCACCGAAACGGTCGCTGTGTCGTTGTCTGTGATATTGACCGTGTCCGAAGCATTGCCGACAGTACCGTTTGATACTGCATCGATGGTCGCAACCACCGTTTCTGTCGGCTCAACAATAGAGTCATTGACAACATTGACTGCAACTGTGGCAGTCGTAGACCCTGCCGGAATCACTACGCTTGTCGTACCATTAGCACCAGTTAAGGTGTAGTCCGCTGGATCAGCCGCAGTACCAGCATAGCTCAATGTTACTGTAGTATCGGTTGCGCTTACTGTATTTAAACTGACTGTGAACTCACCATCAACACCGCCCTCGCTGGCAGCGCCAACACTGGCAGTAACAGAAACAACTAAGTTATCATTATCAGTAATGGTGCCTGTCGCTGTATCACTATCGTTAACAAGAGGATTCAAAGCATCTAGGTTAACCGTAAAGGTTTCGTTGCCTTCAACAAGGCCATCATCAGTTATGGCGACGGCAAAGGATTGAGTTTCACCCGCAGTTCCGGCAAATGTTACCGAACCTGAAGTGCTATCGTAATCAGTATTCCCGCCCGTTGCTGTGCCATCAGTGAAACTATAGTTCACCACAGTTCCACCAGCTACAGCGTTATCTAGCGTTATTGTAAAGTTTGCAAAGCCATCACTTTCGCTAACAGTAACATCTGCAATCGTTACAGCAGCATTGTCGTCATCACTAATGGTTACAGTGTCAGAAGCATTACCGATATTACCGTTGCTCACGCTAGTAATGGTTGCAATAACGTTTTCGTCGCCTTCTAGAAGGTTGTCATCAACAACATTGACATCAACTGTGGCAGACATGCTTCCAGCTGGAATCGTTACGGTAGTCGTACCCGAAGCGCCTGTCAGATTATAGTCAGCAGGGTTGTTCGCCGTACCCGTGTAATCAACGGTTACCACGGTATCCGTAGAGCTTTCAGCGCTTAAACTAACAGTGAAGACACCATTGGTCGCTGGCTCAGAAGCGTTTGGTGACGTTGCGGTAATAGAAGTAACTAGCGGTGTATCGTCATCGGTAATAGTGCCAGTTGCGGTATCGCTAGCATCAACAAGTGTATTACTTGCTGACATATTGAATGTAAAGGTTTCGTCAAACTCAACAATGGCATCTTGTATGATAGCCACATCCACATCCACAAATTCACCATCATTACCAACAAAGCTTACTGTAGCACCCGTGTTGTTGTAATCGACACCACCAGTTGCTGTGCCGTCGGTGAAGCTATAAGTAACGTCTGTACCACCAGCAACTTCACCATTTAGAGTGATCCTAAAAGTCGCTGGACTACCAGCTTCCGAAACAGTGACATCTTCTACGGTTACAGAGGCAGAATCTTCAGAATCAATAGTTACCGTGTCAGACGCATTACTGATCGTGCCCTGATCAGTATTGGTAATTGTTGCAACAACGGTTTCATCACCTTCAACAATGTTGTCGTCGATAACATCAACTGATATCACAGCATCGGTCGAACCGGCTGGGATAACTACTGTAGTAGTACCATTTGCACCCGTTAAGTTGTAATCGGTGCCGCCAGTGGCAGTACCTGAATATGCCACAGTGACTGTTGTGTCAGAAGCACTTGTCGTACTTAAGCTGACAGTAAACTCACCATTAGTAGCAGGTTCTTGTGCTGTCGGCGTGGTAGCAAACACTGAGACTGTAAGAGCATCATTATCTACGATAGTGCCTACAGCCGTATCTGTATCAATAACGTTAGGATTACTTGCGCTAAGATTTACAGTAAAGGTTTCATCACCTTCAACAATCGCGTCATTAGTAATAGCAACGTTAAAAGTTCTAGTTTCACCAGCCGTACCCGTAAAATTAACGGTGCCACCAGTATTATCATAATCCACACCGCCTGTGGCTGTGCCGTCGGTGAAGCTATAGGTAACGTCAGTGCCACCTGATATTGCCTCTTCTAGGGTAATAGTGAAAACAGCGAAACCATCATCTTCATTAACGCTCACATCTTCGACTGTAACGCGTGAATCATTATCATTAATAAATACGGTGTCGGTCGCTGTGCCAATGTTGCCGTTGCTTACTGCCGTAATAGTCGCGTCAACAGTTTCACTGCCTTCAACTAGAGCATCGTCGAGAACTTCTACCGCAACAGTTGCTGAAGTGCTTCCCGCAGGAATAGTCACGTTTGTCGTGCCAGAAGCTCCAGTTAAATTGTAATCTGAACCATCAGTTGCCGTACCCGCATAGTCGATAAAGACATCAGTATCAGTTGCGCTAGGATTGCTTAGGCTGATAGTGAACTCACCATCCGATGCAGGCTCTGAGGCCGTCGCCACACTAGCGGCAATATCAATCGTTAAGACATCGTTATCAACGATTGTACCTACCGCCGTATCGGTATCCGTTACTGCTGGATTATCGGCGTTTAATTCAACAACAAAAGTTTCGTCGTCTTCTGTGATGTTGTCATCATTATAGGCAACGGTGAAGGTTCTGGTTTCGCCGGCTGTCCCGGTAAATGAAACGGAGCCCGCAGTACTATCATAATCCGTACCGCCACCTGTCGCTGTACCGTCTGTAAAGCTGTAGCTAACATTAGTTCCACCAGCAACATCATTATTCAAGGTAATGGTGAAGGTCGCTGAACCCACGCTTTCGCTTTCAGATACGTCTTCAATAGTGACTGCGGCTGTATCGTCATCAGCAATGTTTACAGTAGCCGTCGCCGTTGTAATATTACCCTGGCTGACGCTATCAATAGTGGCAACTACAGTTTCGGTTGGCTCAACAATGGCGTCATTCGCCACCACTACATCAACTGTTGCACTCGATGCGCCCGCTGGAATTACTACTGTAGTTGTTCCTGTGCCACTGCTGCTTAAGCTGTAGTCCGCAGGATCGGTTGCTGTGCCTGAGTAGCTTAAATTAACGGTAGTATCCGTTGCACTGACTGAGCTTAAATGAATCGTAAACTCACCATCCGTGCCTGGCTCTGAAGCATTCGCAACGCTAGCCGTCACTGAAATATCCAAGGCCTCATCATCAATAATTGTGGTCGCAGAGTCGGTGTCATTAATGACTGGGTTTACAGCATCAATATTCACTGTAAAAGTTTCATCACCTTCATAAATCGCATCATTAAAGATATCGACAGTGAAAGACTGAGTTTCACCAGCAGTTCCTGCGAATGTCACACTACCTGTTGTATTATCATAGTCGACGCCACCTGTCGCGGTACCGTCTGTAAAGGAATAATTAACAACACTGCCACCCTGAACTGCGTTATCGAGTGTAATCGTATAGGTTGCAGTTCCTGCGTTTTCATTAATGGTGACATTGTTGATCGACAAACTCGCCGTATCATTATCCGTAATGGTTCCCAGCCCTTGGTTATCGCTTAAAGTCACTAGAGCGTTAGAAACATTGGATAAGTTAACAAAGTAGGTTTCCGACGCTTCAGCAACTGCATCGTCCGTAATATCAATTTGTACGGTCTGAGTTTCGCCAGTAGTTCCGGCAAAATTCAAGGTGCCTGAGTTAGCTGTATAATCGCTGCCAGCGTTTGCAGTGTCGTCAGCTGTTGCAAAATCAACAGAAACACCGCCCTGCACATCACCAGTTAAGGTCACTGTGAATTCTGCAGTACCCGCAGCCTCGTTCACCGTCACATCATCGATTGCCAGACTAGCGTTATCGTTATCGGTAATGGTGCCAACGCCTTGGGCATCGCTAAGAGTAACTACAGCGTTACTCACATTGCTTAAGTTAACAAAGAAACTCTCAGTTGCTTCAACAAGCGAATCATTGGTTATATCAACGCTAATAGTCTGCTTTTCACCATTCGTTCCAGCGAATGTTAACGTGTTTGAGTTAGCCACATAGTCACTACCAGCTAATGCAGTATCGTCTGCGGTTGCAAAATCAACAGTTAAACCACCCTGCACATCACCAGTAAGAGTTACTGTAAACTCTGCAGTTCCTGCAGCCTCATTTACCGTAACATCATTAATCGCCAAACTAGCATTATCGTTATCAGTAATAGAACCAACACCCTGTGCGTCCGCTATAGTGACGAGCGTGTTCGAGATGTTGGATAGGTTGGCAAAGAAAGTCTCTGTCGCTTCTGCTAATCCATCATCAGTGATGGGTACTGAGAAGGTTTGAGTTTCGCCATTATTGCCGGCGAAGGTTAATGTATTTGAAGTCGCCGTGTAGTCACTACCCGCTGTCGCAGTATCGTCAGCAGTCGCATAATCTACCGTAAAGCCACCTTGAACATTGCCTGTAAGAGTCACTGTGAAAATAGCGTTAGGGCCAGACTCATCCACAGTAACATCATCAATAACTATGCTAGCAGCGTCGTTATCGGTAATGGTTCCGATACCTTGTGGCGTGTTAATTGATACCGCTGCGTTAGAACTATTGCTTAAGTTGATTTCAAACGTTTCCGTAGCTTCTAGTAAACTGTCATCATTAATAGTCACAGTAATGACTTCAATTTCACCAGCAGTCCCAGCAAAATTTAGCGTTCCAGAATTCGCCACATAATCCGAACCGGCTTCTGCAGAAGCGTTATTGCTAGCGAAATCAACACTAAAGCCACCTTGTACTTCGCCTGTTAGGGTGACATTAAAGCTAGCGGTACCATCAGCTTCGTTTACGGTGACGCTGTTAATATCAATGCTAGCCGTGTCATCATCAGAAATGGTAACGGTTGCGTCATCATTAACTGCATCAATGGTACCGGTACTTGTAGTGTCTAAAGTTACCACTACCGTTTCGTCGACTTCTACAAGGTTATCATCAACCACTAATACATCAACGGTGGCCGAAAGACTGCCAGCAGGCACAACTACTGTGCCAGAAAGTGCTGTGTAATCATCTGTTGCGGTAGCTGTGCCAGCAACCACATAAGTCACCGTAGTGTCGGTTGAGCTCGTATTCGTTAAGCTTACCGTGAACTGACCGTTATCGGCTGGCTCTACCGCAGTAGGATCATTGGCAGAAATACTAACCACCAAGTCATCATCATCCGCTATAGTAACCGTGGCTTGGTTATTACCTGCATCAATGGTGCCGTCGCTCGTGGTGCTTAGCGTAAGAATAACCGTTTCATCATTTTCAACGATGCTGTCGTCGACAACCGTTACGTCCACAGTTGCTGTAGTATCGCCAGCAGGAATCGTGACAGTTCCGGTTAAAGCCGTATAGTCATCGGTCGCTGCTGCTGTACCAGAAACAGCATAAGTCACCGTTGTATCAACTGCGTTAGGGTTGCTTAGCGAGATTGTAAATTGACCGTTATCCGCAGGCTCCGCAGCAGCCGCATCATTCGCGGTTACGCTAACGGTAATTGGATCATTATCTTGAATGGTGTAAGTGTTGGTCGCTTGGGTATTACTGTCTAAATCCGCATCGCCAAGAATTAAACGTGGATTTGCGCTAGTAAGCTCAAACGTAATAGTTTCGTCAGACTCGAGGATGTTATCGTCAACAACCGTTAAGTTAATTGGAATCGAGGTCCCTTGGCTACCATCATAAGTACCCGCCGGAATAGTGACTGTGACAACGTTAGTATAGTCAGTACCAGAGCCAGTGGCAGTGCCACCCGTTACATTGACGTTGATTGTCGCATCGTTAGGCAATACACCTAAAATAAGCAAACGAGGTTCGTCAGTGATGGATTCATCTGCGCTATCGGCCGCCGAATCAAACTCAGCCAAAACCACGCTGTCGTTATCTTGAATTGTTACAACACCAGTGGCATCAGCAATAGTAGCTAAACCACCAGTGATGGTTGATAAATTAATATTAAAGGTTTCGTCACTTTCTATATTAATGTCATCATAGATGGTTACTGTAACCTGTTGGACTTCACCATCGGTACCGGCAAAGTTTAGTGTACCTGAAGCAGCACCATAGTCTCCAACAGCAGGTAAGCCAGCTGTTGCCGTATCGTCAGCTGTTGCAAAGTCAACATCGAATCCAGCAGAAGTACTACCGGTTAAAGTAACATCAACGGTGATGGTGCCATCTGCTTCATTGACGGTGACGTCTTCAATAGCAATGCTTGCACTATCATCATTCAAAATCGTAGCAGTATGAGTGCCAGGGGCAGCAACGGCATTGGAGGAAATATTACTTAAAGCTAGATTAAAAGTTTCATCCGGCTCGGTTACAGTGTCGCCATAAACCGTCACATTAAAGGTCGTACTTGAACTACCAACAGGGATTATGCCTGAAATAGAACCATCAACAATTCCAATATAGTCCGTCCCAGCCTCAGCGGTGCCGTCCGTGGTGAAATAGTCGAATGTGATGTCTTCAGTCGTGTTAATGCCGTTATTAATACTCACCGTGTAAGTAAAAGTTGTAGTTCCCGAGTCAGTTTCAGGTTGAGGCGTGCCAGTGATTATTAATTCAGCAGGTGGATCAACGACGAGATCTGCAGATGCAGGAGCACTTTGCCCCATTCCAGTATCCAAAGCTCCAGCAGGAAGCTGGTTAGTGTGAGTACCGGCAGTATCACTGGTAACTGTGGCGGTGATAGTACAAGAGCTATTTGCTGGAATCGTTGCACCTGCGCCAAGTGTAATTGCGCTTCCACCATCAACAGCGGTCAACGCGCCTGAGCCACCACAAGTTTTAGACGCATCAGCAGGAGTCGCTAAGTAAACGCCCGCAGGTAAATTATCTACAAAGTCTGCTTGTAAAGTTGCAACAAAGTTATTGGTATTGGTTAGTGTAATAGTTAGGGTAGCAAAACCATTATAATCAATAGGTACTGAAGGAGAAAATGACTTTGTTGGCTCTGGCGTAACAACGTTGAGAGAGTTGGAGTCGGTCGCACAGGCTGCCAACGTAGGATCAGCTACAGAGCAGCCACCGTTTTGGTTATTAGCCGTGTTGTTATCTATCACGCCTGCTGGCAAGGTAACATTGACAGTATTGTCTATTGTTGAGGGGTAATCAACCGCATGGGCATTCGTTACCATTAATAAAGCAAAGACACCAAAAGCCGATTTACTCGCTAATTTCAATGACTTTGCTCTTATTTTTAAAAAAGACGACCCAAAAAACCCACCCAAAATATTTCTCATTAATACTACCCAATAAATACCAAATACTAAAAATACCCTGTCGCTTCTTCACTATCCTGGTGAGCTCGAGTCATACATGACTTTTACATAATCGTTCTACAATGTAGGACATGGCCAAAATTCAAACCTACTATTGGTTTACCTCTGTGGAAAAAGCAACTGACTCAATAGCGAATACTTAGCTGAAACACCTTAGTAATTACCTTTTGCAGTCATCTGCAAATTAAACTACTATTGGCTGTCAGCTTTTTTTACAATTTACAAACAAACTTAAAGCCGAGCTCTAAGATTCTCGTGAATCTCAGCATAACTTGAAGTGAATCAAAAAGATGTGAAAGCTTTTTCAATCCAACTATAAGTTATTCACTTCAAGCCTTTAGTATTATTACTTAATATCAATAATACCCTGAATCTACAAATATACGCACAGTCTGCAAGCAGATTTCACAAATCTTTATGATTGTGAACTACTACACAGCTTCAGCGTTAACCAGTCCAGCGGAATAAAATAAGTTGGGTTAAAAAACCTTCTTCGAGGAATTATTACTTGACCTGCCCATTTTTTATGCAATTTTAGAATAAATATAAACACAATCATATCTATTTTTTACAGATTATCCTAAACGCGTCCTGCTTAATCATAACAAATAACATACGCTTCATTTATAAGTGATTGTTTTATTGTATTTTTTATATAACAAACACTCATCATCGTTTAGCGAGCACAATATACTTTAAAATTATGATAACTAGTAGCAAAAAAAGAAAAGTGTTAGTAAATTTTACATTTTTGTCATTTTAAAGAATGCAAAACTAGAAAGTTTCAGAAAGAATTGGTCGGAGCGAGAGGATTTGAACCTCCGACCCCTTGCACCCCATGCAAGTGCGCTACCAAGCTGCGCCACGCTCCGACTGTATAAATAGGTATGTTTGGAAAACGGCGTCATAGTACCGTTTTCCAAATAAATTACAATAGATAAATGATGAAGGGGTTGGTCTTAAATCGATAAGAAACGCTTAATCTTTTCAAGCTCCTCGATGATTTCATCGATTTGAGCTTTTTCGGCAGCAGGGCTTATTTCCCCACCTTCTTCTAAGCACTGTCTTGCACCGCCAATGGTATAGCCATGCTCATACAGCAGAGAACGAATTTGACGAACGATTAATACGTCCTCACGTTGATAATAGCGTCTATTACCTCGCCTAACAGGGTCGAGTTGCTCAAACTCCTGCTCCCAGTAGCGCAAGACATGAGGCTTAACGGCGCACAAGTCACTAACTTCACCAATGGTGAAATATCGTTTTCCAGGGATTGCTGGTAGTTCGTTATTATTGCTCGGTTCCAACATAGTCCGCTACTTTCCCTCTAAGTTTTTGACCAGGTTTAAACGTAACCACACGGCGCGCGCTGATCGGGACTTCTTCCCCAGTCTTAGGGTTGCGTCCTGGGCGCTGTGCTTTATCACGCAGTTCAAAGTTACCGAAGCCTGAGAGCTTGACATTATACCCTTGCTCTAAGGAATCGCGGATTTGCTCAAAAAAAGCCTCCACTATTTCTTTCGACTCACGTTTATTCAAACCAAGTTCTTCATATAAACGCTCTGCCATATCAGCTTTCGTTAATGCCATATTCAATCTCCGCTATCTAAAAGTAGACGTTTAAGTTATGGGTTAGTTTAAGTATTAGCTACGCAATACCGCTTGATACTGCTCTTCTAAGCCCGCAACAACTTTATCTACTACTTTATTAATCTCCGCATCTTCTAAAGTTTTCTCTGGGTGACGCAATGTCATTGCCAAAGCGACACTTTTCTTTCCTTGCTCAAGATGCTCACCTTTGTATATATCAAATATAAAGGCATCTGTCAGTAACTTACCACCAATTTTTACAATAAAATCAATTAATTCCCCACCTTTTACGTTTTCATCAACAATCACAGCCAAATCGCGGCGAATCGATGGGAACTTCAATAATGGTGTAAATTCTGGCAATTCACGCTCAGATAATGCATCAATATCAATTTCAAACACAAAAACATCCAAGTCAAGATCAACGGTTTGCTGTGTTTGAGGATGCAGCTTACCGACATAACCAACCCTCTTCCCGCTAAAGTGAATATCTGCTGATTGGCCTGGGTGTAATATCGACTTTTCAGAAGGTACAAAGTCAAAACGACGCTTAGTTGTGCTTAGAAGTGCCTCGATATCTCCTTTTACATCATAAAAGTCGACCTTACGCGCATCATCTTCCCAGGATTCTAAATGACGACGTCCAGCTAAAATACCGCCAATAGTTGGTATCTGTTGTAAATCATCACTCGAAGTATCAAAACGTAAACCGATTTCAAAGAAACGTATACGGTTTTGCTGACGATTCGTATTAAACTGTGCAGCCTGTACTAAGCCCGGAAGTAAGTTAGTGCGCATAACCCCCATTTCACTTGAAATAGGATTCATTAGTGACAATGGCTTCATGGCTGGCTCTAACACGGCTTGGAGCTTTGGTTCAACGAAGCTATATGTAATGATTTCTTGATAGCCGCGGTTTACTAGCACATCACGCAAAACATCTTTAAATACACGACTTTCATTTTGCATAAACATCGCCATTTCGCCTTGAGGCTTGCGAATTGGCAACTTGTTATAACCGTAAACACGAACTAACTCTTCAATTAAACTTTCTTCGTTATCGATGTCGAAACGGAAGCTTGGCACAGAAACATCCCAGCCTTTTTCAGATGGCGCTAACCCTAAGCCAAGGCGAGTTAAGATGTCTTCTACTAACTCATCATCAAAACTAACTCCGACTACGCGCTCTATTCGCTCTCGACGCAGTGTTAAGTGTCTCTTTTTTGGCATAGCTGATTTATCGACGGCTTCAATAATATCACCTGGTTTACCGCCAACAATCTCTAACAACAGCTCTGTCGCTCGCTCCATAGCAGTACGCTGTAATTCATAATCAACGCCACGTTCATAACGATGCGAAGCGTCTGTATGCAAGCCATACTGGCGCGCCTTGCCCGCTACCGCGATAGCATCGAAATAAGCACTCTCAAGGAAGATATCCTTAGTCTCAGCGCTAACTCCTGAATGCTCACCACCCATTACGCCGGCAATCGCCAGTGCTTTGGAATCGTCGGCAATCATCAATGTATCACTGCTCAGCTCAACTTCTTGCCCATCGAGCAAGGTAAGTTTTTCATTGTCTTTAGCCATGCGCACGTCAATGCTACCATCAATCTTAGCCAAATCGAAAGCGTGCATCGGGTGGCCTAACTCAAGCAAGACATAGTTAGTTACATCAACCACAGGATCGATAGAGCGAACGCCAGAGCGCTCAATTTTTTGTACCATCCACTGTGGAGTTTGGGCTTGTGGATTAATCCCCTTAATGACACGACCTAAATACCGTGGGCAGGCCTGAGGAGCACTAAGCTTTATATCAAGCTTATCGCTGACTTCAGCCGCAACCGCTTTAGGCGAAACTGGAGTCACATCTGTCTGCGTTAAAACGCCCACTTCACGAGCGATACCACTAATACCTAAACAGTCGCCGCGGTTTGGCGTTAGATCCACGTCAATCACATGGTCATTTAAGTCTAAAAATTCTATTAAGTCTTGGCCTAAAGGAGCATCTAACGGTAATTCCACGATGCCATCGCTACCTTCTCCAAGGTTTAACTCAGTTTCAGAACACAACATGCCAAAGGAGTGAACGCCACGTAATTTCGCCTTTTTAATTTTGAAGTCGCCAGGCAATACCGCGCCAATCATAGCCACAGCCACTTTAATTCCTTTGCGTGCATTAGGTGCACCACAGATAATTTGTAATTCTTCGTCGCTAGCGTCACCAACGTTAATGGTACAAACTTGAAGCTTGTCAGCATCAGGGTGTTGCTCAGCTGCAACAATTTCACCCACGACAACGCCCGAGAAGCTATCACCTAAATATTCAAAACCATCAACTTCTAAACCAGCCATGGTCAACTTGTCGACCAATTCTTGAGTGGAAATTTCAGGGTTTACCCACTCACGTAACCACTGTTCACTAAATTTCATTCTTATCCACCCAATTAATTGAATTGCTTAAGGAAGTTCAAATCGTTCTCAAAGAACAATCGCAGGTCATTCACGCCATAGCGCAACATGGTTAAGCGTTCAACGCCCATACCAAAGGCAAATCCTGTGTACTTTTCACTATCGACGCCGACTGACTCAAGTACTTTCGGGTGAACCATACCGCAACCAAGAATTTCCAACCAGCCGGTGTGACTACACACACGACAGCCTTTACCGCTACACATCACACACTCAATATCCACTTCCGCCGATGGTTCCGTAAATGGGAAGTATGATGGGCGGAAACGAACCCCTAAGTCTTTTTCAAAGAAGTGGGTAACAAATTCATAAAGAACGCCTTTAAGATCAACAAACGTGGTACTTTCATCAATCAAAAGGCCCTCAACCTGATGGAACATCGGTGTATGCGTTAAGTCTGAGTCACAACGATAAACGCGGCCTGGCGCGATGATACGGTAAGGAGGCTCAGCATTTTCCATCACTCGCACCTGAACCGGTGAGGTATGTGTACGCAATAAACGACTGGCATCAAAATAAAACGTATCGTGCATCGCTCGTGCTGGGTGATGCTCAGGAATGTTTAAAGCCGTAAAGTTATGGAAGTCATCTTCAATCTCAGGGCCTTCTGCCACGGAAAAGCCCATCTGACCAAAATACGACTCTATTCGTCTCATGGTGCGGTTCACTGGGTGCACCCCACCAACCTCTGAGTTACGACCACTCAAAGTGACATCAACAGTTTCATTGGCAAGCTTTGCATTAATTTCAGCTGTTTTGATAGCCGTTTGTTTGGCTTCGATAATAGCGAAAACTTCTTTCTTCGCTTCGTTGACGCGCGCACCAAACTTTGGCTTTTCTTCTGGAGGTAGAGTTGCCATCTGCTTCATTTGAGCAGTGATTAGCCCTTTTTTACCCACAAATCGAGCTTTAACCTGCTCCAGTTCGGGTAAGGACTCTACCTTGCTGATTTCTTGCTCAGCCTGTTGGATAATTTCTTGTAAATCAGCCATGATATTTACTCGTTTTTGTCGTATTTATTTTTTCGGACAACTTTTTAGTATCAAATCTATGTTCATTACTAAAAGCGTGGCATAAAAAAAGGAAGAGCATTGCTGCCCTTCCTTTTAAGACTTTAATCGTTTGTTATCTAAATCGTAGTAACAATCTCGACAACAAATGCTCTTCTTTAATTTAGTATCAAACCAAAGAACAGAGTGCTTAGATTAAGCGTCTAGGGCAGATTTAGCTTGGTCTGCAAAAGCAGCAAAAGCTACTTTATCAAAAACTGCTAATTCTGCTAGCATTTTACGATCAACTTCAATGTTTGACTTCTTCAAACCATTGATAAAGCGGCTATAAGACAAACCGTGTGTACGTGCTTCAGCGTTGATACGTGCAATCCATAAAGAACGGAATTGACGTTTACGTTGACGACGGTCACGGTAAGCGTATTGACCTGCTTTAATAACAGCTTGCTTAGCTACACGATAAACACGACTACGTGCACCGTAATAACCTTTAGCCTGCTTTAAAACTTTCTTGTGACGTGCGTGAGCTGTCACGCCGCGTTTTACTCTTGCCATCTCTTAATCCTCACCCATTAACCGTTTGGAAGCATACGATCGATTTGCTTTGTATCCGCGGCATCAACTAGCTTGCCGTGGCGCAAATGACGCTTACGCTTAGTGGACTTCTTGGTCAGGATGTGACGCAAGTGTGATTGTTTGTGCTTATAACGACCCGAAGCAGTTTTTTTGAAACGCTTCGAAGCACCGCGGTCAGTTTTCATCTTTGGCATAGTATAATACTCGCATTGATTACTGTCATGGCCACTGCTTAGGCATTTTTTAAAGTACTCTTTAAAAGAACCGGCAGTCGTCTGGAGCTCATGATGAGTTAATAAAACGGATAAGCCAGCCGTTAAGCCGATTTATCCAACCTTTGAAGTAAAGTAAGCGCCTTGCGGACTTCTGTTCAGTTCAACCCCGAAGGCAAAACCGAAAGCTCAATTACTTCCTTTTGTTGGGGGCAATCACCATCGTCATTTGACGACCTTCCATTGACGGACGTTGCTCAACTGAACCGTACTCTTCCAGGTCTTTTTCGACACGCTTCAACAACTCCATTCCGAGTTCTTGGTGCGCCATCTCACGACCACGGAAGCGGACAGTGATCTTCGTCTTGTCCCCATCTTCCAAGAAACGTATAAGGTTGCGTAGTTTTACCTTATAGTCCCCTATATCCGTCCCTGGGCGAAACTTAATTTCTTTAACTTGGGTAACCTTTTGCTTCTTTTTAGCAGCAGCTTTCGCTTTTTTCTGCTCAAACAAATATTTACCAAAGTCCATAATTTTACAGACTGGAGGATTCGCATCTGGTGATACTTCTACTAAGTCCAACTTAGCTTCCTGAGCTTGCTCTAAGGCATCTCTTGTATCCACCACACCAACGTTTTCACCGTCAGCTTTAATTAAGCGAACTTCTTTCGATCGAATATTTTCGTTTATGCGCTGTCTATCATCGCGCTTTTGACCTTTTTTAATGTGTCTAATCCTCTAATTGGTTAAAATCAAGTCAAATTATTCTGCCTTTGCTTCACTTTTCCTTGCTCGTTTTGCTATTTCTGTCTCAAGCAACTCTGCAAAGGCATCAATGGTCATGGTTCCTAAGTCCTCACCCTCTCGTGTACGAACTGCGACCTGGCCATTTTCAACTTCACGGTCTCCGACTACTAGTAAGAACGGAACACGTGCTAATGTCTGCTCGCGAATTTTAAAGCCGATCTTCTCATTTCTCAAGTCCGAATTGACTCTAAAGCCCTTATTTTTCAAATAATCGACTGTTTTTGTACAAAAATCGGACTGTTTGTCCGTAATATTCATAATTACGGCCTGCGTTGGCGCTAACCACGCTGGGAACTTTCCAGCGTATTCTTCGATTAAAATACCGATAAATCGCTCTAATGAACCCAAAATTGCACGGTGTAACATCACCGGAACTTCACGTTCACCACTCTCGGCAACATATTCCGCGCCTAAGCGACCCGGCATCGAGAAGTCCACTTGAATGGTACCACACTGCCAATGACGCTCTAAGCAATCTCTCAGTGTGAACTCAAGCTTAGGGCCATAAAAAGCACCTTCACCAGGCTGATATTCAAACTCTATATTGTTCGCTTTTAAAGCATCAGCTAAAGCAGCTTCTGCTTTATCCCACACTTCATCCGAGCCTACGCGCTGCTCTGGACGTGTTGATAATTTAACAATGACGTCAGTAAATCCAAAGTCGCGGTATACGTCGTAAAGCATTTCGATAAACATCGATACTTCGTCTTGGATCTGATCTTCGGTACAGAAGATGTGCGCATCATCCTGTACAAAGTTACGCAAACGCATGATGCCATGCAATGCACCCGATGGTTCATTACGGTGACACGAGCCAAACTCCGCCATTCGAAGTGGCAAATCACGGTAGCTTTTTAGGCCTGCGTTATAAATCTGTACGTGACACGGGCAGTTCATAGGCTTAATCGCGTAATCGCGTTGATCCGACTCTAGCGTGAACATATCATCGCCAAACTTATCCCAGTGCCCCGACTTTTCCCACAAGCTGCGATCAACGATCTGTGGTGTTTTCACTTCTTGGTAATCATGCTCTTTTAAGCGATCACGAATATACTGCTCAAGTGTTTTATAAATCGTCCAGCCCTTATCGTGCCAGAAGATCATGCCTGGCGCTTCTTCTTGCAGGTGAAACAGGTCTAGTGCCTTACCGATTTTGCGGTGATCACGCTTTTCTGCTTCTTCTAAACGTCTTAAGTAAGCTTTCAATTCTTTCTTGTTAGTCCAAGCAGTACCATAAATTCGTTGAAGCATTTCATTGTTAGAGTCGCCGCGCCAATAAGCACCAGCAACCTTCATCAACTTAAACGCTTTAAGCTTAGAAGTGCTCGGCACGTGAGGGCCACGACATAAGTCAATGAACTCACCTTGGCGGTAAAGCGATAACGCTTCGTCACTTGGTATCGACTCGATGATTTCAGCCTTGTACTCTTCACCCATGTCACGGAAAAAATTAACGGCGTCATCACGTTCCATCTCGGTACGCTCTACCTGTAGGTTTTCTTTAGCGATTTTTTCCATCTCTTTTTCAATCGCTCGCAAGTCATCTTCTGTAAACGGTTTTTCTGTCGCAAAGTCGTAATAGAAACCATTATCAATCACAGGACCAATGGTAACTTGGACGTTATCGAAAAGGCGCTGTACTGCTTGTGCTAACAAGTGCGCCGCAGAATGGCGGATAACCTCTAAACCTTCTTCATCACGCTCAGTGATGATGGCTAGCTGTGAATCGGTATCCATCACGTAACTGGTATCAACCAGCTTACCATCGACTTTTCCAGCTAAAGCAGCTTTGGCTAAACCAGGGCCAATATCGTGCGCTACGTCGTGTACAGAAACAGGGTTATCAAACTCGCGTTGACTACCGTCAGGTAAAGTAATTACAGGCATTGCAAATCTCTCTGTTCGAATATAAGCCCTACGAATGGCCTATTATTCAATGAATGATTAAATGAATTCGTATTCTATCGCCAAAAGCCTCTAACCCCAATGCATTACAGGGGTTTTGACAAAAACTCAGGCAAGTGGTCGATTATGGTGGAATTAGCGAAATATGCAAGGGGTTGGTGGTTAAAAACCTTGATTTTGAAAGCGCTAGGTGTAATTTTATAGTTTTAGGCAAATATCCGAGGGAATACGGTATGTCGACTAAAACTCTTAAGGCAAAATGTCTCTGCAAAAACGTTAGTGTAACCGCCCCTGAGGTTAAAGCCCACGTAGACTCCTGCCACTGCTCAATGTGCCGAAAATGGTCCGGAGGGCCTTTCCTGGCGATAGATTGCGGGACTCAAGTTAACTTCCAAGGCTCTCAGTATATTTCAACATACAACTCATCTGACTGGGCCGAGCGAGGGTTCTGTAATAATTGTGGCACCCACCTCTTCTACAAACTCAAAGAAACTAAGCAATACATCATGCCTGCGGGCTTATTTGATAATCTAGAAGATGCAGAGTTTACCACCCAAATCTTTGTGGAAGAAAAGCCAAGTTATTACGATTTCGCTAATCAAACCAAAATGATGACCGGCGAAGAAGTGTTTGCGGCTTTTAATGACGAAGCTTGAGCAGCATTCAAAAATGTCTCTTTAAGCTAATAACCATTAGTTCAACGTTTCAGAAGAGACATTTTGATTGTGTAGCATTTGAACTTGTGCAATTTTATTACCTACCTCTTCTTTTGATAGAGCGCCTTGTTGCCCTAACCACTCAAATTTGCCAATTTCGGTCTCAAGATCATTTTCAGGGTTAATATCAGCATACCAACTTCTAAGCTGATTTAGTCGACGCTCTTTCAGCTCATTCACTAAATAACCATGCTTGTCATCCTGAATTATAAAGATACTTCCTTTTTCAGTCTTAAAAACGGTGTACTTAATCTTTGAATAAGTGGCGAAAAGAACACATCCAAGTCCAATCCAAAACCAAAATGATCCTGCAAAAACGTTACCAGTGAAATATTTATAAATTGAACTACCTAGCCCAAGCACCATCCACAAGTAGCCCACATTTCGCAACCACTCATTTTCCTCAATTTGGATAGAGCTTTTTTTAGGTAAATCGGCATAATTAATATCGACATCGTCAGAACCAGACTTGTCATTAAATGCAAAGTTGAAGTAGTTATCGTGCAAAGTAAAGGTATGCTTAACGCTTCCTTTCTTTTGTACTATTTCCATGAAATTTCCCCTTAGTTTTATATTTCCAGAAGGGATTTTGAAGTATTATTTAAATCGAATCAACTTTCTTCACGACTGATTAGCTACCTTGGATACTTGGCGCGTCTTTCCTTAGCTTCTTAGTTAGCGATCTGTGCTAATCTCTACCTTAACCTCTCTATCCATAACAGAAACAACAAATTCAATCGGGCGACAGCAGACCTGACAGTCTTCAATGTACTCCTGATGTGGCACTGAGTCATCGATCAATACAGTGATGGTTTCCCCACAATAAGGGCAGGAAATGTCTTTTTCGATGAGCTGATTCATTTATCGCCCCCAAGCTTTTAAATGTTTGTGTCATGCTACACCAAGATGATTCCTTTGTATCATAAGCAGTAAACCAATCCTAACTCACCTTTATTCACAAACTTTATCACAGCTACGGCGCTCCCCTCCCAATACCTGCGGCACTAGTCAAAGCTAACTTATTAAGTTAAGTTATTCATTAATCGATGATTGTAACGATGGCGAAAATAGTTAATTGAACCCAAGTAATTCCAAAAAGCAGCTTTTAACACTGGATTCTATTCCACTGGTGGAATACTTTGGTCGCTCTGAAAACTTCCCCACAAATCAGTTACACCACATCACGATCAACAATAATATTATTTTTATTTCTACACCTAACGGCCTAATTATTTACTATGGCGATAACTTTAGGGTTCTAGACCGTTCGACGGGATTGTTGACACATGGCTTAAGAAGCACTTCTCGCTCAAGTTATGGCGGGCTGGTTGCTTCGGATAAAGGCGTTAACCATATAACACCTGAAGGCAAAGATATTTTCACCATCGACACCACTGAAATTGGCTGTGGTTGGTGCCAAAAAGCCATTGAGTTTAAAAAAGACTTTTACTTACTAGCAACCGCTAAAGGGCTTTTGCTGTATTCGTTTCTCGGAGAAACGTTAAAGCTAGAAGAGCATTTTTTGTACGGCGAAGTTATCAACCATATCATCAGCAACCACTCTGGTGACTGTCTAATACACAGCAATGCTTCTGGCTTGTGGCTTTTTTCAAACGGCGAGCTTACACCCTACCTTACAAGCACGACATTAGGTGAAGATGGCATTATTAAGTTAGGCCGAAGCTTATTAAGTTCTTGGGTGCTGCTGAAAACCAAAGTACTGTTACTTGACGGAGATTTTAACTTACTCGATGTGATTGAGCTTCCTCCGGAGCTCCACTCTCCAGTAACAGCGTGTATTTTTGAAAGTGCATTCTTTCTGGCTACCTCAAATAGACTAGTAAAAATCACGCTTGAGGAAAACACGGTTAGCAATATCGAAACGGTGCTTGATAATGTCGCTATTAACGATCTTAAAATTGATGATGATGAAAACCTTTGGCTCGCTAGCGAGCGCAAGGGGCTCATCAAGATAAGCGGCTTAAGAGAACACCTCAGTATTTTGTCACATAATCAGTCAAACTCAGTTCTATCTCTTAGAGTTGATAAAGACAATCCAGACGTCTGCATCGTAGGCGGTTCTGAGCAGAGTTACCTTTTCGATATCAATAACCAAACATTGCTCTCGACCATTCCAGAACTGAAGTCACACCCAGCTTGGGATATCCAAAAGCATCAAGGGGATTACTGGTGCGCTACTCAACATGGGCTCATGAAAATCACCAGCAGTGGAAGCCAAACGCTACACTATAAAACAACAGGTCCCTGTCGTTGCCTTCAGTTTACTGATGATTACACCTTATTAGGCTCAATTTCTGGGCTTTATTGGTTAGATAATGACGCTGATACTATCAACCCAATCCTCGATAATGAGCAACGTCCTCTAGGATACGTCTATACCATTTATCAGGTAAGCCCGAATAGTTTCCTTATAGGGACACTTGGCAGAGGATTATGGTCACTGCAAACTTCGAGCACCCAAACCCCATCGTTTAAGATCCATGAGGTCGCACTCAACAAGAATGTGGCCAATGTCTATGGCATTGACATTAATCAACAGGGTCAAATTGCCATAACAGCTGATAGTTTTGTGGTTATCCTTGATAGCAGTTATCAATCTATTTTGACCATGGATGTTGAAAACTCAGTAGCTGGCTGGGCTTGTGCTTGGTATAGCGATAAAGAATTGATTACTGGGGCGTCGGATGGTTTGAAAATTTACAATATTGATAAACAAGAACTTTCTTTTCGCTTAGATAACTTTCCTAGCGAAACTTATTGGGAGTTCACAACCAGTCGTAGCTTACTCAAAGTATCCCCAGAAAAATTACTATGTGGCCTCAATGACTTTATAGCTTCTGTGAATTATGCGGACTTAAAAGCTCGTGTTTGCGCACCTATTCCAACGGTTTTCACATTATCCAGTTCAGCTGACTACAAACACGATAACAATATTTTAGAGTTAAAAACTGGGCGTTGGGAGCTGCGGATTTGGTTGGGAAGTTTTTGGCATTGGGCCAAAGACTCTTGCCATTATCACTATCGTTTACTGGGTTTAACCGATGAGTTTTTACCTGTTAGCGGTAACCTAATTCATTTTAACTCACTTCCTTCGGGTAACTATATTTTAGAAGTTAAAGTTAGCAATAATTTTGATAACAGCAATAGAATCTATCAGTTACTATTGATCAACGTGACTAGCCAAGGCTTTTTACCTGCTCTTTATAGCAAACTTTATAATTTATGGGTTAGCAAATACCAGAACCACTTCCGTTCGAGGGAATTTATTAAGTTGCATGGCCGTTATTTAGAGCTTGAAGCACAAGTTGAAGAGCGCACTGAGAACATAAACCGGCGTGGTATAGAGCTTGAAGAAAAGAATAAACTGTTAAGAAAGCTATCTGGACTGGACCCACTGACACAAATAGCAAATAGAAGCCGCTTTGATGAAGTTTTTGAAAAAGAAATCTATCGAGCTCTCAGGAATCAAGACAACGTAGCATTAATAATGCTCGATATCGATCACTTTAAAGCTTATAACGATACCTACGGTCACCTCGAGGGTGATCACTGTATACAAAGCATTGCTAATTGCATTAAAAAAAGTTTTGCTCGTAAGACGGATCTAGTCGCGCGTTATGGTGGCGAAGAGTTTGCGGTAATTGCACCGAGCACGGATCAGAAAGAAGTTATGATGGCTGCTGAGCGGGTTAATAAAGCAATTGTGGACTTGAACCTGCCTCACCAAAGCTCGGAGACGAGTGATGTCGTCACAATCAGCGTCGGCGCAACCAGTGTTTTCCTCGATGACAGTTATGCAACATTGAACATCGACGATATAAAAAATGCCATTATAGAAAATGCTGATCAGGCTTTGTACCAATCCAAGGATAAAGGTCGTAACCAGGCGACCTATCAAGAAACGAATTTAGGCTAACCTAAGACTGACTTGACGATCAGTCCTATGACACTGATCGTCAGAACCCCTAATAACCACAAGCCAACGAACCATAGGGCTTTTTGCCAGCCGGGCTTGTCCTCTATTTTTTTAGGTTGCTCATCAGTCATTAATGATACGCCTCTCCTTCTTTAACTTTTCCTCTAAAGACCCAATAGGCATAAGTTGTATAGGCAATGATTATCGGTAATAAGAAAGCAGAGCCAACCAATAAGAACTTTAAACTAGACTCTGGGGCTGCGGCTTCCCATAAACTGATCGATGGTGGAACTAAATTTGGGAAGAAGCTAATTGCTAAGCCAATATAGCTCAGTAAGAATAACGAAATGGATAGTAAAAAAGGGCTGACATCGCGCTTTCTTTTGAGCGTCACAAAGAGGCTAATACCAACAACTAGCACCAACACAGGAACCACGAACAGGTAGTAGATATTAGGCGCGTCAAACCAACGGTGGAGATACTGTTGTTCGATAAACACCATCCATAAACTGATCACACCGATAAAACCAAATGTAGCAATAGCGGCTATTTTAGCGATACCACGAGATTGCTTTTGCAGGCTACCGGAGGTTTTCATGTTGAGCCAGGTGGATCCGAGCAAAACGTAACCCACAACTAGCGCAATTCCAGTGGTCACACTGAAGGGCGTTAACCAATCCCACCAACCGCCAGCGTAGGCTCGGCCTTCTACCGCGATGCCCTGAACCAATGCTCCTAGCGCAATCCCCTGACAAAAAGCTGCAACAAAGGAGCCAATAGCGAACCCTTTATCCCACAAGTGTTGCGACTTTCTAGCACGCCAGTGAAATTCAAAAGCGACACCTCGGAAAATAAGCCCTAGCAACATCAAAATAATGGGCATATAGAGTGCAGGCAAAATAATAGAATAGGCTAATGGGAACACGGCAAACAAACCGCCACCCCCTAATACCAACCATGTTTCATTACCATCCCATATTGGAGCTATGGTATTCATCGCAGTTTCTTTATCTTCGGTCTTTTTAATGAAGGGGAACATGATGCCGATACCGAGATCGAAGCCGTCGAGAATAATGTAAGCAAGAACGGCAAAAGCAATTAAGCCAGCCCAAATTAATGCATAATCAACCATGACTACTTCTCCCCTTCTTTGCTTTGCTCATGCGGCAGGCGGTTCGACAGCGTTACAGGTGATTTCACCTTACTCTCTTCATCCGCTAACTTACCGCGTTCGCCAGGACGTACGCTCATTAGACGTAGGGTATAAACAATGCCGGTACCAAATACCAAAAAGTACACCACGATAAACATCACTAATGACGTAGCCACAGCGGGGGTATCTAATGGTGAGTTTGAATCATAGGTTCGCAATAAACCATAAACCGTGTAGGGTTGGCGCCCTACTTCAGTCACTATCCACCCTGCAATGGTTGCCACAATGCCTGATGGTGCAAACCAAACTGCGATTTTGTGAATAAACCGATTATCGTAAAGGTTGCCTCGCCAACGTAAGAATAGACTAAATAGGCCAATAGCTATCATACCCATCCCAATAGCCACCATCACACGGAAGCTATAGAACACCCACTTAGTGTTCGGCCTATCCTCTTTCGCAAACTGATCTAACCCAACCAGCTCACCATCAAAGTCATGGGTCAATATAAAGCTCGCCAATTTGGGGATTCCAATGGCGTAATCGACGCGCTCTTCTTCATCATTCGGAATACCGAACAATAATAACGGGGCACCTTTTTGGGTTTGGTAGTTTCCTTCCATCGCGGCCACTTTCGCTGGCTGGTGTTGCAGCGTGTTTAAGCCGTGTAAATCACCGATGAATAGCTGTATAGGCGCTACGATAGCCGCCATCCACATAGCCATCGAAAACATTAAGCGAGCCGTTTCGTTTTTAGCCTTTTCTTTACGTTCCTTGAGCAAGTGCCATGCGGCAACACCACCGACAAGAAATGCTGTGCTTAAAAAGGCCGCTGTCACCATATGAGCAAGGCGATACGGGAATGATGGATTGAATACCACCTCAAACCAATCCACAGGAATAAACTGCCCCACGTCGTTATAACCATAACCTGCAGGGGTTTGCATCCAACTATTAACACTTAAGATCCAAAACGCAGACATCAAGGTGCCAAGCGAAACCATCAGCGTTGCGAAAAAGTGGAGTTTTTTACCGACTTTATTCATGCCAAACAGCATCACGCCTAAAAAGCCGGCTTCGAGGAAAAAGGCTGATAGCACTTCATACCCCATCAATGGACCTAAAATGGGGCCGGTCTTATCCGAAAAGACGCTCCAATTTGTGCCAATTTGATAACTCATTACGACGCCTGAAACCACGCCCATACCAAATATGATGGAAAAGATTTTCAACCAATACTTAAAAGCATTCAGATAGATTTTTTTATTAGTTTTAAGCCATAGGGCTTCTAATACAGCAAGATAAGCAGCTAGACCAATGGACAGGCCAGGAAAGACAATATGAAATGCAATAGTAAATGCAAACTGTATCCTTGCGAGTAGCACAGGATCGAGGAACTCCATTAACCACCTCCTTTATTCTCAGGCACTTCTCGTCAAATAAGGTTTAAACAACCCTAACAACGAAGAAAAAGAGTTCGTATAAAAACCACTAAAGGGCGTGTCTTAATACTACTCCGACCAAGCCTTTTATCAAGAGGGAGTTGCAGGATATTTTGTATGGGAACCGCGAAAGTTGATTAGTTATTTTAATCTTTAAACGAGGCCAAAAGAACTCATCAATGACCTCGATAGGAATTTCAAAGTAATGAAGTTTTCACTTTATTTGATCAGCCACTGTTTAAAGCCATCGCTATTTAAGTAGCCACGAAAGCCAATCAAATAAATAACAACAAATAGTGAACCGAAAAAGATTAAAACACCCCATAAAGAAAAGAAGTCTTTAGTCAGCACCATCGTAGTTAAAGCTTGTAGCAGTGCCACCACGTAAATTAAGGCTCTTAACATCCCCCAGGCTTTACGAATTCTGCTGAGTAATACAACTTGAGCGAAGGCCAAAGTGCCAAACAAAGACCAGGTTGCGAAGGCAATGAGAATCTCCGCGCCTGTTTCCGTATACATATTAAAGAGTGCCCAGCCAGACACCAACATGATAAGTAAATTAATTACGAGTACTGTTTTGACACCTTGAGGCATAGTTCTACCAATGTTTTTTAAAGGTTAACCCAAAATCCCGCCCCTCAGCGTAAGGAACGATATCGTCTGCTGAAGTAAAATACTCTTCATCAAACAAATTATCAACAAAGAAACCTAAGCTAGTATCTTTATTCAGTTGATACCCTATGGAAAACTGCCCTATCCAAGCAGAAGGAGTTTGCTTTTCACTCGAGGCAACATCATCTTTATGTTGACGATACTCGGTACCAAACCCCACTCGCCAAGCATCAGATTGATAGTGCGCGCTGATATTGATGCGACTCACCGAAATATCCGCTATTGGGTTGTTATCATCGTCTCGACAGTCGACATACATGGCACTTGCAGCCAGTTCTCATTGTGAGTTTAACCTAAGGCAACACTGCTGAACTAGTCAGCAGCATTATGTTTATCTTCTAACAATTCAATCTTATAACCATCTGGATCTTCGACAAAAGCTAACACCGTCGTGCCATGTTTCATAGGGCCAGGCTCGCGTACGATAGTGCCGCCAGCGTCACGAATCTTCTCACAAGCGGCATAAACGTCATCAACAGCAATGGCGATATGACCAAATCCCTCGCCTTTCTCATAGCTGTCCGTATCCCAGTTATGAGTCAACTCAAGCACAGTGTTGTCTTTTTCCTCACCGTAACCCAAGAAAGCTAGCGTGAAGCGACCAGATTCATAGTCATGCTGACGCAAAAGCTTCATGCCCATAATGTCTCGGTAAAACTTGATCGATTCGTCTAAATTGCCAACTCGTAGCATGGTATGTAGTAATCTCATGATGTCTCCAGAAATGTTCTCTTACTAAACAGGGTTTAGTTACTGTATGGACTTGCGTATAATGTCGCGCCATTAAACTAAATTAATAGTTTTAGGTAAACCCGTATTATCGGGCCATCTAACGAACACCTCTAAAGCTTCGTGTTATAGAGGTTTACTGCTTAAAAGCACCGGCAGAGATAAATATGCAAAAATTGACCATTACTCGTCCAGACGACTGGCACATTCACCTTCGTTCTGGCGCGGCCCTGCAGCACACGGTAAAAGACGCTGCTAAACAATTCGCGCGTGCGATCGTTATGCCAAACCTAGTCCCACCTGTGACCAACGTGGAACAAGCGGACGAATACCGTCAGGCCATTATGCGTCACACCACTGAGAGCATGGACTTTGAGCCTTTAATGACTCTGTATTTAACCGACAATACAAGCCCGGAAGATATAATAGCGGCGGTAAATAGTGGTTTCGTTAAAGCCTGTAAGCTTTACCCAGCCGGTGCGACTACAAACTCAGACTCCGGCTTAACCGATATTGAAAACGCTTACCCAGTCTTCGAAAAGATGGCTGAGCTTGGTATGCCACTATTAGTTCATGGCGAAGTGACTGATGCTGAGATTGATATCTTTGATCGTGAAAAGGTGTTTATCGACACAAAACTAGCGCCCGTAGTCAAACAGTTCCCAGACCTTAAAGTCGTTTTAGAACATATCACGACTCGAGACGCCGTAGAATTCGTTAACGAGCAAGGCCCAAACGTCGCGGCCACCATCACTGCTCACCATTTATTGCGCAATCGTAATGACATGTTAGTTGGCGGTATCCGCCCACACCTATACTGTCTGCCGATTTTGAAGCGCCAAGAACACCAAGCCGCGCTTTTAGTTGCAGCGACGTCAGGTTCACCTAAATTTTTCTTAGGCACTGATAGCGCCCCACACGCCAAAAGCAAAAAAGAATCCGCTTGTGGTTGTGCCGGTGTTTACACCGCCAACGCCGCCATCGAGCTGTATGCCGAAGCTTTCGAAATGGTGGACAAGCTTGATCGACTTGAAGGATTCGCAAGTTTCCATGGCCCAGATTTCTACGGCCTACCGCGCAATGAACAAAAAATCACCCTAGTTAAAGAAGAATGGCAAATGCCGAAACACTTAACGCTAGGCAACGATAAATTAGTTCCATTTTGCGCCGAAGATATGATTCAGTGGAAGCTAAAAGCAGACCTATAAGCTAAGGAATATACATGCTCAACTTGCCCCTTAACGCTCGATTCCGTGGCTTTTACCCTGTTGTGGTCGACGTCGAAACAGGCGGCTTTAACGCCCAAACTGACGCCTTGCTCGAAATTGCAGCCGTCACTACTCGATATAACGACGACGGACTACTTGAAGTATACAAAAGCTACCACTTTAACGTCGAGCCGTTTGAAGGGGCAAACATCGAGCAACGCGCACTGGAGTTCACCGGAATCGATCCGAGTAACCCACTGCGCAATGCGGTTGATGAAAGCGAAGCACTTAAATCTATATTTAAAGAATTACGCAATGAACAAAAAGAAGCCGAGTGTAATCGCTGTGTCTTAGTGGGGCATAACGCTTGGTTCGATCAAAGTTTCCTTAACGCTGCCGTTGAGCGTGCTAATATTAAGCGCAACCCATTCCACCCTTTCACTAGTTTCGACACGGCATCACTTTCAGCCCTAATGCTTGGACACACCGTCTTAGCACAGGCCTGTAAACGTGCTGAAATAACTTTCAGTCAAAAAGAAGCTCATTCTGCTTTATATGATGCGACCAAGACCGCTGAATTATTTTGTCACCTTGTCAATCGTGCCAACCTCGCCCAAGCGGATGAAAACTTTGTCGCTGAGCTTGAGGTGAAAGACGAATAGCAAAGACGAGATTGATACCGCTAAGCAACTACAAGTGTCAGCGCTGATATAAACAGCGCCCACACAACTCCTCACACGTTACCTCCAAGATCAAAGTCTTTACCAACTTTTTGAGCTGAGTTTGGCTACTAGTCTGCAACTCTTGATAGCTAATCAAGCCAGAATTAAACAATTCCTGCAAACGACGTCCTTGCCAACGCCTAACGACCTGCCCACTGCCCTGCTCGACCAGTTCTAAATATGGCTGCCTTTTATCGAGCCAAGCATTAATTAGATAATTAATCATGTTACTTTTCCTTCAATCTATTATTGTTCGTATTGTATAAACCAAACACCCAAATGAGAATAATTCTCATGCGCGTTAAAATCAAGCTTAATATCCTATTAATTTGTCAGTCGTCACAGATCAGAGTTAACAAGCTGCCTGCCATGTGATAGAACGTTAAAACTTCAATAATAAAATGGTTTAGAAAACGCAATGATGACCAAACTCCTTAAAGCTTTAGCATTAACGGCTCTATTGACCGTCAGTTTCAGCAGCTTTGCCATAACCAAGCCAGAGCGCCCATACGGGCTGGTGATTCATGGTGGCGCAGGTACTATACTGAAAAAGAACATGACGCCAGAAACTGAAAAAGCCTACCGTGAAAAGCTCGATGAAGCCTTAGAAGCAGGCTACACGGTATTAGAAAAAGGTGGCACCAGCGTCGAAGCCGTAAAAGCCGCAATCGTTATTATGGAAGACTCCCCTCTTTTCAATGCAGGCAAGGGTGCTGTTTTTACCCACGAAGGCGTCAACGAACTCGACGCATCGATTATGTATAGCGATGACTTGTCCGCAGGTGCCGTCGCTGGCGTGAGCCACATCAAAAATCCTATTCTACTAGCCGATAAAGTCAGAACAGACTCAGTTCACGTCATGATGGCGCGCGAAGGTGCCGAAGCATTCGCCAAAGAACTGGGCTTTGAGCTAGTTGATACGAAATATTTCTTCACGCAAAGCCGCTGGGATCAGCTACAAAAGGTCCTAAAACACACACCTGAAAAACCTGAGCTCTCCGAAGACGAAGCTAAAAACTCAAAGTTCGGCACCGTAGGTGCGGTTGCTTTGGACAGAGACGGTAATATTGCCGCCGCAACCTCAACCGGTGGTATGACAAATAAGCGTTACGGCCGCATTGGCGACACACCAATTATTGGAGCAGGAACCTATGCCGACAAAAACTGCGGTGTTTCTGCAACTGGCCACGGCGAATACTTCATTCGTGCAGCCGTCACTCACGATATTTGCGCGCGCGTAAAATACAAGCGCCAAGGAATTCAACAGTCCGCAGACGAAGTAATTCATGAAAAACTCGTCGACATGGGCGGTGACGGTGGCGTTATCGGTTTAGACGCAGGCGCCAATATTATGGCCAGCTTTAACACTGAAGGCATGTATCACGGCTGGAAAACCAGTAACGGACAATCGGCAGTTAAAATATACAAAGGTGAATAACAGGTAATTAATTATGGCAACTAAAAAACACCTTTTAAAAACATCACTGGTAGCGGTAGCGCTTAGCGCGCTGCTCTCCTGCTCCGATGATAAAGCTCCTAAAAAGACAAACGAGAAACAACCTCAAGAAACGCAAAACCAACAACAAACCGAAGATTCACAAGAGATTTTTAATAGCCCGACCGAGCCTCAAGAAACTGAAACTCAAGATTCGCCAGAAATAAAGAAAGGGCTCTACGTATATCATCAAGATAAAGCCACTTTCATCGACTGTAGTAACAACCTAAGCTACCCCGTCGCTAAAGAAGGCAACTTCTACGAACTTGAAGCGACCTACATCGCATTAAAAGATCAGGCTCAGCAGCAGCTCCTGTTTGAAGTTAAAGGCGACTACGCCATGCGCACCCCAGAACAAGGCGACGACGTTGATATGTTAATCCCAACAGAACTATTGGGCGTGGTACACAAAGAAAGCTGTCCCTAGAAATCACTAAAAGTTAATCCATCAAGAAACTGGGGTTAAGCTCGCGCCCCAGTATCACACACCCAACGCTGGCAACTTAAAGCTTAAACACCTACATATTAAGGCTTATACGCTTTAATAATTAGTGATATATCGTTGTTTTAATGCTTCTTTGCATAGACTAATCCGAACAGTTACTTACCTTTTGTTTGTTCAACTTTTGTATTGCTATACTCGATATATCTAGTTTTCTGAAGGGATGCAGAAAACGCTTCATACCGCCCTTCTTAAGCTAGCAAAATAATAATCATTAACACCATATAGCATAGAAGGAATCATCGAATGACGTTAAACTACAGCAAGTTTTTTAAAGGAGTCAATCCCGAGCCAGCGGGCGAAAGCCAAGGCTACCCCGTTCCAGGCCCCCAGGGCGCTAGCGCCGATCAAATCGCAGGCAACGCTTTTTTTGCCTCTGAATGCGACTGGAAGACTATCGTAAACCAAGTCTACGACTACATTGTAATTGGCACAGGTCCGACAGGCGTGGCTTTTATTGACCAAATCTATAAAGACAATCCAAGTGCGAAAATTCTGGTGCTTGAGCGAGGTGGCTTCTGGTTGCCAGTACACTATCAAATGCTACCCGATGCTTTTGCTGCAACAACCGGCTCACCACCGACGACTTACCCTTGGTCACGAACCACCGAAATGGTCAACACAGCGCCTGAGTTCTTCCAAGCAGGTTATATGCCAATCGTTGGCGGACGTTCGACTTACTGGAGTGCATGGAGCCCTTCTCCAACGCCAGACTTAATGCGCGACTGGCCACAGTCCTTAGTCGATACCACCCTTGAGCCAGAGTTCTGGCCACGAGCAAAAGAATTCCTACACGTCACTTCGATGGACAAAATTAATGATGGCGTCTACGCCAACCTGCAAACTCAGCTCGATCAAAACATCGCCAAGAACTTCAAACAGTTTGTACCCTCCGCCGAAAACGCTTACCCAGCGCCAATCGCCGTGGACAATTCCGAGTGGAAAACCGTCAAGTTTTATAAGTATTCAACCGTAGGCACGCTACTCAATATCCACCAGCGCCAGCAGCAACTCGCTAAAGAAGAAAAAGGCACCGAACTCACCATCGTTGACCAGTGCGTGGTGCAAGAACTTCTACATGACGACAAAGGCACCGTTATCGCTATCGACACCGACCGCGGAGCAGTCAATGTATCTAGCGCTAAAATCATTCTCGCCATGGGCGCGATACCGCCAGCAACCTTGCTCATGAACTCCTTCGGTGACCAACTCCCGAACGCAGGCCAACGCTACACTGGCCACTTCATGTCCCACGTTACCGCCCGAGTTAAACGCTCAGCTTACAAAGACCTCTCAGACTTAGAAATCGGTGCCGTCTACCTCGACGGAAAGGATGCATCAGGCTACCAGTACCACGTCCAAGCCAGCGTCTTCGCCGAAAGCAACCCTGAACAAGACAAAGTCACCACCGCACGCGAATGCCCCGATGCTGCCGCCGCACCCACCATGCAGCAACTTATTGGCTCGGAAGACTACGTCGTCTTTGTTTGCGCAACCCTAGGGGAAATTAGCGAAAAGAACAGCGACAACTGGATCAAGCTCAACAAAGGCAAAGACCCAACCACCAACATCTCGCTACAATTAATTCTGGGCAATGAAGAGAAGGCCCTGTGGGATCAACTCGACACAGCCACCTACCAAACCATAGCAGCGCTCACGACCTCAGAGAGCACCACACCAGAAATCGAATACTGGATAGACACCCCAGACGGCAGTGGCTACTGGACCACCGACAAACCACCCGTCGACCAGATCCGCCTCAACATCATTGTCCACGAAGCCTCACAAATCTGGGCAGGCGAAGATCCAGAAAGCTCCGTGGTAGGTTTAGACTACCGCCCACACGGCGTGAACAATGTCTACGTCACGGGTGCAGGAATTTTTCCAACCTCAGGCTCCTGGAACCCAACTCTCACCATGTGTGGTTTTGCTCAAGATTTAGCGATCAAGCTTTCTGATAAGCAGATATAGATAATCAGCACCCACAAAAAAGCCCCAAGCAATACTTGGGGCTTACATACTCACAAGTCTTACTAAGACTCACTTTTTCTAACTCAGCTCCCCAAAGCCTTAACTTTATTAACATCAAGGCGGCACATAAGAATAAAATGATACCGTTACAACAAATTTAACTTATTTAACAAATAATGTGATCGTGACGGTTGATAGCGATCGCTAAATCACGCAACCTTAGCTGTATTCGTAACATCTTTACGTTAAATCGCTACGTACGGAGCTATTTATGTATCTGCTATTTCGCTCAGGGCTGTTATCTCGCTCAGGGCTGCTATTCCGCTCAGGGCTACTATTAATCTCGTTGTGCCTGCTAACTGTAATGACCGCCAAGGCCAAGCAAACAAAAACGTATCAGTTGCAATACCACGCCACCATTAATCCTGACACCGAGCAGGCAGAGGTTCAAATTACCCTGCCCGATGCCAAGCTTGTCAATAGTATTAATTTCCGTCTCGACGAGAGCTTCCATAGCAACGTTAAGGGCAATGGCGAGCTAGAGCTAAAAGATGGCCGAGCTATTTGGCAGCCACCGGAAAAAAATGCTCGTCTGAGTTACACAGTGGAACTTAATCATGAACGCAGCCCCGGCGCGTATGACTCTATCTATCAAAAAGATTTTGCCATATTCCGTGGCGACGACCTTATTCCGCCCGCCAAGGTACGCACCAAGCCAGGCGCCCACAGTAAGGCCACTCTCACCTTTGAACTGCCTCAACATTGGAACAGCATAAACAGTGGCTGGCCTAAAAAAGACGATCGACACTTTATTATTGACAACCCCGAACGCCGCTTTGATCGCCCCACCGGCTGGTTTATCGCTGGAAAACTTGGCACCCGCCGAGAGAAATTGAATGGCACTCACATTGCCATCAGCGCGCCTCAAAATTCAAGTGTAAAACGTATGGATTTAGTCAGTTTTATCCTGATGAATTGGCCACAGCTTCACGAATTGGTGGGTGAGTTACCCCCTAGAATACTCGTTGTGTCCGCACCCGATCCTATGTGGCGCGGTGGATTATCTGGCCCCAACTCACTATTTTTCCATGCCGACCGCCCCATGGTTAGTGAAAACGGTACTAGCCCCTTACTACACGAACTGTTCCACACCCTAACCGGTATTACCGATAAAGGTAACGACGACTGGATAGTGGAAGGCCTAGCTGAATACTACGCCATTGAAATCCTTTACCGTAGCGGTGGCTTGAGCGAGGACAGACGCGAACGCGTTTTCAACTGGTTAGCAGACTGGAGTAAAGATATCAAAAAACTACGCGGCCACTCCTCAACTGGGCAAAAAACCGCGCGCGCAGTTATTTTACTAGAAGCCTTAGCGCAAGAAATCAGCGAAAAGACCGAGCGCGAAAAATCTCTAGATGAGCTTACGCGTGCACTCATTAAAGAAAAGCACGTTGACCTCGCCATGATAAAAAATATTGTGGAGAACCTTATCGGCACACCCTCCGACACCCTAGATTCACCACTTTTGAAATAGCACTTGTATATCTTTTACAGCTAAGGCCGCATTATGCGGCTTTGGAGTTATTGTACTCTGCCCCCATTTATTTTCAGAAAATTCTTTTGCATGCCTCCATAGTGCCATCCATGTGCCTTGTCCCACACCATCAAGGGCAACATTGGAGAAGACCTTTTTAGCCCCTTCGTTCGCAATATTTCGCTTATTTTTTGCATCAGATCTCGCAGTAATTAGAGCTTGAATTGTTTCATCAGACAAACCAAGCTTTAAGCTATCGATTCCATCTTTTATTCGTTTATGAACAATTCTATCTTGCGCAATAGCTTTGAGACGGCCTTCCACGTCTTTTTGAGCCAAAGCTGTTTCTATCGCAACGCGCTCATCGTCAAGCTCTTTAGAGTACTCGCATTTTTGTTCAATAACCTCTGGCTTGGTGGTGGCTTTAAGTGTATTTAGCCATTGTATTGGCGCAGCATGGATTAACATTGGAGGGGTGCTAGGGAGCTTCGACGTGAGCTTCATTTTTTCTTGTTTCAGAAATGTTGACACACGATCACATATTGTAATTAGAGATGAATTGAAACGCATACTACTTGGCTCATATGTCGCTTCGTTTTTTCCCATGTACATTTGCGCAGTCTTTGTATCGAAAACATGAACATGACGTAGATGTGCTAATGCTCCACCACTAAGGGTCCAAGGAACTGACTGTGCTTTTCCATTTAAAGATAACTCTATATCCGCCGTAGCGGGTGGTGGTTCTTTCGAGAATACGTTGCCTAGCAGCTCATCCTTAGCTCTTGAGCCACATGCCTGTTTCAGAATGCGAGAGAAGCTTGTTTTCCCTGATCCATTTGCACCATATATAACTGCAAGGTTTGTATTGCCAAATGCAATAGATGCACCTGCTTTGATTGCGTTAACACCTGAGACACCGGAAATGTTATTGATACGTAGTTCTGGGCGTTGAGCTGCCTGAGCCAAAGCACCAGGTATTATTTTAGAGAAGCCTTCCTTTGCCCCCGACGCCTCTTTAAAGCATAGCCTTGCAAGCTCTGCTATTTCCTCTTCATTAGGCATTCTTTTTGAGTCAATAAGTAATCGCGCTGCGGATTGTAGCCACTTAGGGCGCTCATTAACCCAAGCTTCGAAGCCATCGGGTTCTTGTGAATGATGATCTTCTTGTATGCTATTCATCTTCCAAATCCTTGTGCAATAAATCTTGGCATGAGAAGCGAGATTAATTTGCTTAACTTAAGAATACACGAACTCTGTTATAACTCACTAATTTTTATAGAATTATCATTCCAAAAAAGTGGTTAATACCCTAGTAAAGGCGGTTTTGAAGTGTAGTATCGCTTGGGGTTCCAATAAAATGTGTCCTAAATGGCGATTTCCCTACAGCCCTATTCCTGTATTCTTAGTTTAGTTTATTTAGTGTTCAGGTAGAGATTACTGTAAGTTTTGGGGAGTGTCAAAATGTAAGCCTTGGGACTCGACTGGCTTGTCATCCTGACGAAAGTCAGGATCTTATTAAGTCCCTTAAATACGTTTGCAAGATCCTGAATCAAGTTCAGGATGACATTCCTTATTTTTTCGAGCACAAAAAAAAAGCCCCAAGGCTTTCACCCCAGGGCTTTTAAATTACGCAGGAAAATTGTTCAAATTCGAGGCGGTTGGTGGTTTTTCAGCGGAGGTGATACTTAAAGGTATTTCCTTCGGTCACCAAAGGTCATTGAGCATGAAAAATCATCAACCAACAATGAAGTTGGACAATTTAACCAGTTATTTATAGTTTGTCAGCTTCTTCTGAAAGATACTTCGCAACACCCTCTGGGCTCGCATCCATACCTTTGTCACCTTGGTTCCAGCCAGCTGGGCAAACTTCGCCGTGCTCTTCGTGGAACTGAAGCGCGTCTACCATGCGGATCATTTCGTCAACGTTACGGCCTAGTGGTAGGTCGTTGACGACTTGGTGACGTACTACGCCGTCTTTGTCGATTAGGAATGAACCACGGAATGCTACGCCTGCTTCTGGGTGCTCAACGTCATACGCTTGGCAGATTTCGTGCTTTACGTCTGCTACTAGCGTGTAACCAACTTGGCCGATACCGCCGTCGTTGATTGCTGTGTTACGCCATGCGTTGTGTGTGAAGTGTGAGTCGATAGATACGCCTACAACTTCTACGCCACGCTTTTTGAATTCTGCTAGACGACGGTCAAAAGCGATTAACTCAGACGGACATACGAATGTGAAGTCTAGTGGGTAGAAGAATAGAACAGTTGGCTTGCCTTTTGTTGCTTCTGCAAAGTTGTAATCTTCAACAATCTCGCCATTACCTAAAACAGCTGCAGCAGTAAAATCTGGTGCCTTACGGCTTACTAATACTCCCATTATTTCCTCCAAGAGTTTTATGTTTTAAAATTCGTGAGCGTATTATACGCTTTTGTATGGGTATGTCTTATGCGATCACACGATAGATTAGTTTTAGCTATGGGTTCATAGCTTTTTACTAAAACACCTATATATTAAGCAGTTATCGCTTCTTTCGTGCGCCTTACACTATCACGCATGAGACCTCTAAACCACCGATGAAGCGCCATTTGGTGCTGACGCTCATGCCAGTAAAGATATATGTCTAAATACGGTGTTTTCAAGGGCAGTTCTTTAATCACTATGTCATATTTATCGGCATCTTTTTCCGCAACCAGGCGAGGCATGGCAAAAATCAGATCGGTGCGACTACAAATATCCATCGCTAGGTGAAAGGTTGGGACGAACAGGGCTATGTTTCGACTCAATCCTTCTTTTTCGAGCAGGGTATCCACTAGCCCCTGCCCTTTTCCGGTTACGGTGACTAAGCCGTGCCTTTGTTGCGTATAGGCAGTTTTGCTGATGGTTTTGGCGCTGGCAAGTTTGTGGCTCGATGCCATAACCATCACAAAGTCGTGTTGTACTAGATGGAAATGGTGATACTTGGTGCTGTTGAGGGATTTATTATCATCAATAATTAAGAAGTCGATTTCTCCTTCTTCTAAAAGCGTCACAGCGTCGGGACGATAACTGATGGATCGCATAGCGACATTAGGCGCTTCTTTTTGTAGGTCTTGCCACAGATTAGGAAGAAATAAGCTGATTTCCGAGTCCATCGACATGATGCTGAGCTCACCTGTGGCATCTTTGGGCACAAACTCCTCAGGTTGCATTAGACACATAAAATCGGCCAACCAGCTTTTTAGTCGAGGCTGAATCTGAAGCGCTCTTTCGGTTAGCTGATAACCACTTCCGACTCGAATTAATAAGGGATCTTTTAAGGTTTCTCGTAAGCGCTGTAAAGAACGGCTGACTGCCGGCTGACTCATGTTTAATCGCACCGCGGCATTAGAGATATGTCGCTCTTCGAGGATTACATCCAGTAGCAGTAACAGGTTGAGATCGACGTTTCTAAAATTCTCTATGTGCATAACGGTTATCCAGATGATTCATTTTATGAATAACTATAAAACGAATATATTAGCGCCATCAAGTTAATTTTAGCGTGTTTATTCACAAACACTGGAGGATACAAGATGAGCAATTCAATCGCAGTGGTTTACCACAGTGGCTACGGTCATACACAAGTTTTAGCAGAAGCTGTTATCGAAGGCATCAAAGAAGGTGGCGCTAATGCTCTACTGGTTCCGGTCGATAAAGTTGACGAACACTGGGATGATCTAGCGGATGCCAAAGGCATAATTTTTGGTAGCCCAACTTACATGGGTAGCGTTAGTGCCGACTTTAAAGGCTTTATGGATAAGTCATCGAAAGTCTGGGCTGAGCAAGGTTGGAAAGACAAACTAGCAGCCGGCTTCACTAATTCAGGTTCACAAAGCGGCGACAAGCTCAATACGTTAATGCAAATGTCGGTATTCGCGGCTCAGCAAGGTATGTTATGGGTTAGTCTAGGCTTAATGCCTGGTAATAACAGCAGCACCGCGTCAGTCAACGATCTTAATCGTATTGGCAGTTACTTAGGCGCTATGGCGCAAAGTAATACTGACCAAGGTGCTGATGTCGCTCCACCAACGTCTGATCGTGAAACAGCTAAGATGTTGGGCAAACGTGTCGCTGAAACGGCCTCACGCTACAAGCTTTAAAGCTTAAGTATCATAGGTTACTCCTTTTGAGCTTCTATTAAATCCAAATATCATAGTTACGCTACTTACCCCTAAGAAGCTCCTTTTGGCCACGCAAGTGGCCTTTTTTTATGCCCAATCAGTTCAAAATATGCGCCAACCCAAATAGCAATGTTAAAATGATTGACAATCATTCTCATTTGTAAGAAAATTCTGCCCATAAAGAATTTGTATCCTAAATACTGCAAGAGAGATTGAATTTATGTACGTTTGTCTATGTAAAGCGGTCACAGACAAAGCAATCAAAAAAGCGGCCTGTGAAGGTGCTTGCTCTATGCGATGCCTTAATAAAATGGGTGTAGCGACTCAATGTGGCAAATGCGCACGCGATGCCAAGCAGATTTTAAGGGCAACTCGTGCTGAGCTGGATATGCAGTTGAACGCGGACTCTGGCAGAATAGCTATTCACGCTGCCTAAGTCTTTATTTGCAGTCCAATGCTTTAGCTTGTTGAAGCAACAAGCTTTCTGCTACTTTTTCAATTCCTGCAAGCTCGCTCCATTATTCTCGAATCACCCTCTCCTATACCCCCTGCTATAAATAACCCGTATCTATTTAGTAACGCTGTCAGAGAGTTACGCTGTTGATTGAGAAACAAGTCCAAACAAGAATTGATTCCAATTGATAACGTTTCTGATTTCTATTTAATTTCAATAACTTAGAGAACCTTTGGCTTGCTAAACTGGTTCAAGCTTCCTACAATGGAGGAATAGTTCATTAATTGGAGAGATATATGAAAGGCGACGCAAAAGTTATTGAAATATTGAATAAGGTGCTAGGCAACGAGCTAGTGGCCATCAACCAATACTTCCTACACGCTCGCATGTACAAGGACTGGGGCTTAAAAGAATTAGCCGACCACGAGTACGAAGAATCGATCGATGAGATGAAGCACGCGGACTGGTTAATCGAGCGTATTTTATTCCTTGAAGGCTTACCAAACCTGCAAGATCTAGGTCGTTTACGCATTGGTGAAGACACCAAAGAAATCTTAGAGTGTGACCTAGCGTTAGAATTACAAGCGATCCCAGACTTACGCGACGGTATCGAATATTGCGAAAAAGTTCGTGATTTCGTGAGCCGTGATTTATTACAAGAAATCTTAGAGAGCGAAGAAGAGCACGTAGATTGGTTAGAAACACAGTTAGGCTTGATCGAGAAGATTGGCCTTCAGAATTACCAGGCTGAAAAGATGAAGAAGAACGGTAACTAAACGTTAAGCATTTTGATTTTCATTAAAGGCGCTTTTTAGCGCCTTTTTCTTTATTGGTATCCCGACTTTACCTACATCTCACCTGCTCTTTCATTAGCGAGAAAGTCCCGTACTCTATCGGGATAGTCGGTAAAGATACCATCGGCACCAAGCTCCCTAGAGTTCTGAATTTTATCTAACTCGTTTACCGTGTGGACATACACTTTCATGCCTGTGGAATGGGCTTGCTCGATTAAAGCTTGATTCAGCATCGAGTAACTTGGGTGGAAGCTGTAGGCATTGATTTCATCGGCAAAGTCGAAAGCAATAATCGGCTGGTCGTCGGCAATCACTCCTATACGAATCTCGGGATCAAACTCATAGATTAGGTACAGCTCTGAAAAGTGATACGAAGAAATAATAAACTGCTCTTTCTTAAATCGCCTTTTATCGAGAAGTTTAACGAGTTTCATCACTAGGCTGGCGGTATTGATTCCTTTCAGCTCGATATTAATAAATGCTTTATCGCCGATGAGCTCGATAACCTCCGCTAACAAAGGAATTTTCTCGCCCTGCCCTGCGTCGAGTTGACGCAAATCATTAAGTGAGTAATCGAGCAATCGTCCACAACCATTGGTAGTCCGATCTAGTGTATCGTCATGAAATACTAAAAGCTCATCATCTATATTTTGAACATCGAACTCCACACCATCGACGCCAATCTCCAAGGCTTTTTTAAAAGACAACAACGTATTCTCTGGTGCAAGCCCCATCGCACCGCGGTGACCAATGACGTCAAACTTCGGTGTCTTCATTCTTGATATCTTTGACTACAATCTGATTGCCCACTTTTTTGGTCTGGAACAAGTCAATCACCTTGATCAAGTCGCTCAGTTTTTTATAGCCATAATTTCGAATATCGATCGATGATTTATTGGTAATAAAAGAACCAATAGGACCTAGCGACGCCCAGCCCTTGTCGTCAGAGTTGAGGTCAATCGCATCCCGAATCAAGGAAATAAGCTTAGTGTCTTGTTTCAGTTTGCTTGGGTTAGTTCTTTGCGACTGCTCACTATCAAGCTTTGAATCCAGAACTAAAAAGCGGCTACAGGAGTTTTTAAAGACATCCTTCGTTTTGCTTTCGCCATAGCCAAATACCAACTTGCCCTCATTAATCAAGCGCATCGACAAAGGCGTGAAGTCACAATCCGAGGTGACTAAACAAAAGATATCGACTTCTTTGGTGAACAGAACGTCCATGACATCAATCGCCATCGCCATATCCGTAGCGTTTTTGCCTTTGGTTAGATCGAACTGTTGGATGGGCTGGATAGCATGTTCAGGTAGTAACTCGATCCAACCTTTTAGGCCATCCTTAGTCCAGTTACCATACGCTTTACGAATGACGACTCGTCCATGACTGGCTAAGTCCGACAAAATTAAGTCAATGTATTTATTCGACACATTGTCAGTATCGATAAATAGTGCGATTAGCTTTTCTTGGCTCATCAATATCCTTTTATATTCATCTGTTTTAGGATTCTATGCTTTCAAACAATACTGACAGTTTACCTCAAATGCAATTCCCCGAGCGCCTCATCACAGTTACATGTTACTCGCTAAGATTGAATAGGCGCTTAAGCGGCTTTTATAAACGACCACACAGCTTAAGATAAAGATGATGCCAGCGATTAGGCTGAGCGATAACCACCAAGATGAAAGCTCTACATAACCTAGCCCCGCCAAAAGACTGCCAATCGGATACCCTGAAGTATGGGCGACAGCTAATTTGCCACTTATTTGTCCTTTCGTAGCGGTAGATAGCGCCATGGCATATCGGCTATAAACTGGTGTGATTAAAGCAATTACAGCTGCAATTGGTACCATCAGAATTATCACTAAGCGTGTAGACTGCGCGACACTAAAACCTAACGTAGCAGCGATTAAGACTAATGACAAAATGATCATAATATTGGGGGAGCGCCAGTTCAGTCGCTTCACAATAAGAAGCTGACACAATACTTTTAATTACTGACAAAAAAGTCACAAAAAAAGCCGCATCAAGTGCGGCTCTTTTGTTTTCTTATGTATCGCTCAATAAGGCTTACTCAGGCTTCTTGCCGTAAGACTCATCCAATACTTGCTGTAATTCGCCTTGCTGGAACATTTCTAAAATAATGTCACAACCGCCGATAAGCTCGCCGTCTACCCATAACTGTGGGAAAGTCGGCCAGTTAGCATATTTTGGCAACTCAGCGCGAATGTCTGGGTTTTGCAAAATATCCACGTAAGCAAATTCGTGGCCACACTCCATTAACGCCTGTACTGCCTGGGCAGAAAAGCCGCACATAGGAAGTTTTGGCGAACCCTTCATATACATCACGACTTTATTGTCGGCAATTTGCTGCTTAATCTGCTCGATAGTTTCGCTCATGGGATCCTCAATTAACTAGTTACACTCTGTTTAAGTGGCGGCGATTATAACGCTTTTCAAGACGCTTTAGCACCCCTAGCCAATGATTCTTTATAATTCTAATTGCCCCTGTCTTTCAAACCTTTGAAAAACAATAAGTCATGACGCCAATTCCGAATTATTTCTAACTAAAACTAGGCTTATTGTCCATGGGTGGTTACAATGCCAACCTAAATGATAATGAATACCACTTCAATTAGCGCATGAGTGACCAACAGCCTCTACTTCAGCTAGATAAAGTCGAATGCCGTTATGGCGATCAAGTCATCGTTAAAGACGTTAGCTTCACCTTAAACCAAGGCGATAGCGCGTGTTTACTCGGTGCGAGTGGTTGTGGCAAGACGACGCTACTACGCGCTATAGCAGGTTTGGAGCCGATTTTTGATGGCTCAATTCGTATTCATGGCGAAGAATGCTCCAACGCTCACTACCTAATGCCACCGGAAAAACGCGGGCTAGGATTAGTGTTTCAGGATCACGCCCTATTCCCTCATTTAACCATTTTCGATAACGTCGCCTTTGGCTTACGCCATCTCAAAAAACATGAGAAAGCCAAGCGTGTGCAAGAATGTCTCGAACTCGTTGGCCTTGCTAAAATGGCTGAGCGTTATCCACACCAGTTATCCGGTGGCCAACAACAACGTATCGCCCTAGCGCGTACTATTGCGCCGAAGCCTAGGCTGATTCTACTAGACGAACCTTTTTCAAGCCTCGATACTCACTTACGCCGCTCTCTTGCTCGCGAGTTAAAGGAAGTGTTGGCCGATCAAAACATTGCGCACCTTCTTGTGACCCACGATCAGCAAGAAGCTTTCGCCATGTCAGACTATATTGGTGTCATGCACGAAGGAAGTTTATTGCAATGGGACAGCCCTTATAACCTATACCACAAGCCACAGGATGCCCAGATAGCTTCCTTTATTGGCGAGGGTTATTTTATCGCTGGAAAAATCTGCGAAAACACAGATACGGTAGAAACTGTTCTCGGCACTTTTGACATTGCAAACGGTTCAGGTTTTGCGGCCGAGCAAGATGTCCTAGTCTTAATGCGCCCAGACGACCTAAAGCCCAAGGCAAATTCAAAGCACCATGCCAAGGTCAGCCACAAGGTATTTAAAGGCGCTATTATTGAGTATGAACTTGAATTACCGAACAAAGAACGCCTAAAAGCAATCTTCCCGAGCCACTATGACTATGAGCTATCACAAGATATAGGGTTCGACTTAGATATCAAGCACCTTATCGTCTATCCGAACCTAATTTCAGTCTGAAAATGTAAAAATAAAAAAATAGTAAAAAGCGCTTGATCACGCGCAAATGCAGACGGCACAAGGGCTTAAAAGTTACCCCACCTTTTCACACAAGTTATCCACAGCTAATTACACAAGATATGCTCTTGCTTCTAATGCAAAAACGCACTATCTTGTATCTATTGGCTTCTGGCATACAATATATGGTGAGTTAACAAGTTGTCCTAACTCGTTGATTTATAGCCAAAGCGCATTGATTTTGTACAAATAACAATCAAAAACCTGTATTCACCTAACGATTTAACTCCTGTGGACATATAAATCGTTAAATAAGCATCAAGAGGTCTGTGGAGGCAAGATGGAAACCGAAGTCAGCAAAGCACAACAGTCAGCTGCATCAACCCAAACTCAACATTCGGACGCAAGCCCAGAAATCCAAGCGAATAAGCCTGGAGAACTTCGTGTGATTCGTCGTAACGGTAAAGTAACACCGTATGACGATAGCAAAATCGAAGTGGCAATGACGAAAGCGTTCTTAGCCGTAGAGGGTGGCAATGCAGCAGCGTCTTCACGCGTACACGAAACAGTCCGCCAACTGACTAAGCACATTACTGAAGCATTTGAGCGTCGTATGCCTGGTGGTGGCACCATTCATATCGAAGACATTCAAGATCAAGTTGAGCTTGCTTTAATGCGTAATAGTGAGCAAAAAGTTGCTCGCGCCTATGTTTTATACCGTAACGAGCGCGCTAAAGAGCGTGCTGCTCGCGACAACGACAAGCTTGATGCTTTAGTTGGCGACAATGCTGTTACTGTGACCGGTACAGATGGCAAACAAAAGCCATTAGACGTTCAACGTTTACACACTGTTGTGGTTGAAGCTTGTAAAAACCTTGACGACGTTGATGCTGATCAGATCATCAAAGATACCATGCGTAACTTATATGATGGCGTGGCTTTAAGCGACGTTTATCAAGCACTGGTTATGACAGCTCGCACCATGATCGAAGTTGAACCAAACTACTCATACGTAACAGCGCGTTTATTGCTCGACAATATCCGTACTGAAGCTTTGCGTGAGTTGAATGTGACTAAGCGTGCGACGCAAAGCGAAATGACAGCTATCTACCCGCAAGCCTTTAAAGCATACTTAGAGCTTGGCGTAGAGCATGAACTATTAAGCCCTGAGCTACTGTCTTTCGACCTTGAAAAATTAGGCAACGCAATCCAAGCGGATCGCGACTTATTGTTCACATACCTAGGTATTCAAACCCTATACGATCGCTACTTTATCCACAAAGACGAAGTTCGTATCGAGTTACCACAGGTATTCTGGATGCGTGTTTCTATGGGTCTTGCGATTAATGAAGAGAACCGTGAAGAGCGCGCGATTGAGTTCTATAACATTCTTTCGACGTTCCACTACATGAGCTCAACGCCAACCCTATTTAACTCAGGCACACTACGTCCTCAGCTTTCTAGCTGCTACTTAACCAACGTTCCGGATGACCTTGAAGGCATTTATGGCGCTATTAAAGATAACGCCCTACTGTCTAAGTTCGCGGGTGGTTTAGGTAACGACTGGACGCCAGTTCGTGGTCTTGGCGCTTACATCAAAGGCACTAACGGTAAGTCGCAAGGTGTTGTTCCATTCCTAAAAGTAGCGAACGATACAGCTGTTGCGGTAAACCAAGGTGGTAAACGTAAAGGTGCTGTGTGTGCTTACTTAGAAACGTGGCACATCGATATCGAAGAATTCCTAGAGTTGCGTAAAAACACTGGTGATGATCGTCGCCGTACGCACGATATGAACTCTGCTAACTGGGTACCGGATTTATTCTTGAAGCGCGTCAGCACTGACGGCGAATGGACATTGTTCAGCCCGGACGAAGTACCTGATTTGCACGACCTATACGGCAAAGCGTTCGAAGAGCGTTACGAATACTACGAAGAAATGGCGAAGTACGGCAAAATCAAAACAGCCAAAACCATGCAAGCCAAAGACTTGTGGCGCAAAATGCTATCGATGTTGTTCGAAACAGGTCACCCATGGATTACCTTCAAGGATCCATGTAACTTGCGCTCGCCACAGCAGCACGCAGGCGTTGTACACAGCTCAAACCTATGTACAGAGATCACGCTGAACACCAAAGCTGGCGAAGAAATTGCTGTCTGTAACCTTGGTTCGGTTAACCTGCCTAAGCACATGGTAGATGGCAAGTTAGACACCGAACAGCTTGAGAAAACAGTTACTACCGCTGTTCGTATGTTGGATAACGTGATTGATATTAACTTCTACCCAGTAGAAACCGCGCGTAAATCTAACATGCGTCACCGTCCAGTCGGTCTAGGCATGATGGGCTTCCAAGATGCCTTATACGTACAGAACATCGCTTACTCGTCTGAAGACGCTGTAACTTTCGCCGATAACGCGATGGAAGCGATTTCTTACTACGCGATTAAAGCATCGACTGACCTTGCTGAAGAACGTGGTTCATACGAAACCTTCGCGGGCTCTCTATGGTCACAAGGCATCTTGCCTCTCGACTCGATTCAAAAGCTTATCGAAGAGCGTGGTGAAGAGTTCATCGAAGTAGATACTAGCAGCACGATGGACTGGGACTCGCTTCGTGAGCGCGTACAGAAAGTGGGTATGCGTAACTCTAACGTTATGGCAATCGCTCCGACTGCAACGATTTCGAACATCACGGGTGTTTCGCAATCTATCGAGCCGACGTACCAAAACCTATACGTGAAATCGAACCTTTCGGGCGAATTCACAGTCGTAAACCCATACATGGTTCACGAGCTTAAAAAGCGCGGCTTGTGGGACAACGTGATGGTTAACGACCTGAAATACTACGAAGGTAGCTTGCAGGCCATCGACCGTATTCCACAAGAACTGAAAGACTTGTTTGCTAACGCCTTTGAAATTGAACCAAAGTGGTTAGTCGAGTCAGCGAGCCGTCGCCAGAAATGGATTGACCAAGCTCAATCATTGAACCTTTACATGAGCGAACCATCGGGCAAGAAACTTGATATGGTTTACCGCATGGCATGGTTCCGTGGTCTTAAAACCACTTACTACTTGCGCTCAATGGGCGCGACAAGCACAGAAAAATCGACCATCAGTGATGGCAAGCTAAACGCAGTATCATCAGCAGCCCCAGTCGGCTCCACTGCTCCAAAAGCTTGCGCCATCGATGAGCCAGATTGCGAAGCTTGTCAGTAACACTATCGGGGAGCCTATCGCTCCCCTTTTTTAGACGTTTAACGAATTAGCAACACAAAGAAATAAATGAGGTAGAAATATGTTCAACTGGGACGACTACGAAAAAGAAGAAAAAGCGGAGCAGAAAACACCGCCACAGCAGCAGCCAAAAGCCGAGCCAGCGCAACAGCCTGAGCCTGTAGCCACAGCAAAGCCAGCGACTAAAGAGTATGTTGAGCCGGAAGCTATGGATAACGTTGCCAAAGCTCAAGCCTCGCTTGAAAACCTTGACGTAGCCCCTGGTTTGGAAGAACTTGAGATGGGCGCTGAGCGTATCGAAGTTGACGACAAGAAAATGATCAACTGTCGTGCTGACTTGAATCAGCTTGTGCCATTTAAGTACGACTGGGCATGGCAAAAATATCTTGATGGTTGTTCAAACCACTGGATGCCACAAGAGATCAACATGACTAAAGACGTTGCAACTTGGAAAGACCCGAACGGTCTAACTGACGACGAACGTAAAATCGTCATGCGCTCGTTAGGTTACTTCTCTACTGCTGACTCATTAGTTGCTAACAACCTAGTGCTCGCTATTTATCGCTTAATCACAAACCCAGAGTGTCGTCAGTACATCTTACGCCAAGCGTTTGAAGAAGCGATCCACACACACGCTTATCAGTACTGTATCGAATCTCTAGGCATGGACGAAGGCGAAGTCTTCAACATGTACCGCGAAGTTCCAAGCATCGCTAAAAAAGCTGCCTGGAGTATTAAGCATACTCAAGGTATCTCGAATCCAGCGTTTACAACTGGTACGCCTGAAGCGGATCAAGAGCTTCTGAGAAACCTTATCGGCTTCTACTGTGTTACCGAAGGTATTTTCTTCTACTGTGGCTTCACTCAGATTCTATCAATGGGTCGTCGTAACAAGATGACTGGTGTTGCTGAGCAGTTCCAATACATTTTGCGTGACGAATCGATGCACCTAAACTTCGGTGTTGACGTGATTAACCAAATCAAGTTGGAAAACCCACACCTTTGGACTGAAGAGTTCCAAAAAGAAGTGACGCAGATGATTCTAGAAGGCACTCAGCTAGAAATCGAATACGCTCGTGACACTATGCCACGCGGTGTATTAGGCATGAACGCCAACATGATGGAAGAATACTTGCAGTTCATCTGTAACCGTCGTTTAGCCCAGCTAGGTCTTCCTGCACAGTTCAAAAACGTTTCAAACCCATTCCCATGGATGAGCGAAATTATGGACTTGAAGAAAGAGAAAAACTTCTTTGAAACTCGAGTAATCGAATATCAAACAGGTGGCGCCCTATCTTGGGACTAACCTGATTCTTTTGGGGGAACTGAGAGGCTCCTATACGCCTCTCAAACAAAAGCCTGACAAGAAATTGTCGGGCTTTTTTTAAAAATAACATACTAGCTTCTTTTCCGATGGCTACTTATAACCGCAGAATCTCAAAAGACAATCATTTAGACCTTCTCTGAATACTTCCTGTCTTTCTAAAAACTTTACCTCTAACTCTTGTCGGCTAGAGTAATACACAATCCCTGTTCCCCCATATACCAATCTATTTCCAGAGAACTGCTTTGAGTTCACAACTAGTTCTATAAACTGCTTTAACCTTACTGGCGGGGCGTTGAAAATAATTTCATCATCATTAACAAATTCAACAATAATTTCCTCTGAATCCAAACCGGACTCGGCAAGAAATGGATCTTTCTCAATATCTTTTTCCATTTTACCTTCAATGTATACTTCTAAGTATATATTGAACCTATTATCACTCATTACCTTATCATATTGTTTATTCAAATAATATAAAACAACAGACACCTCTAGTGCTTTAGTTATTGCAAGCGTAGTATGATCTTCACTTAACTTACGATACTTTTTTATCTCGTTAGCAATAGCTGACTTTAACCGAGGATTTACGCTTCTAATGGTAACAGATTCTAACATTCCCTTATGAGCATCAATAACCTCTGGAAGTAATTGTTTAAACTTGGTCTTTACATTTGCACTTTTCATCCAACTGTAAACAAATGGGGAAAGCAGAATTAGTACAATTATCAAAATTCCTACAGGTGTTAGTTGTTGCTTTGATGTGGCTAAAACTGCCAAAATCGTGAACGGTATCATTTCTTTCTCCTACTCCAGTTCATTTACATACTCCTTATCCAAAACCTCTTTATTTGTTTCCCACCCAGGCATCACCTGCTCCATAAGCTTGTAGGGAATTAATGGGGTCAGAGTACATTTTTAACTTTCTTGGGTCTACTAGCATCTCTTACCACTAACTTACTTGCCGTCAATGCTTCCACCTGCACTACAAAATGGATTAATTTACTCTGACCCCATTAATAGTAAAACGCCCCTCCCATAAAGTTCCTGTTCGTTGATAGGTATGATTGAAGTATCTCACGTAGCGACGCCCTACCGATTGCATCATTGTTGATACTGCACCAGCCACCTTAGGAGTGACTAGCAAGTGAACATGGTTCGTCATGAAAACCCAAGCATGAATATCCACATCAAACTTCTTTGATGCTTTGTATAAATAATGAGCGTAAAGTGAAAAGTCTTCTTCCGAAACGAAACACACCTGCCGGTTATTGCCTCGCTGAATGATGTGCTGGGTACATCCTGATAAATCTAATCGTGGCTTCCTTGCCATAAGAATAATCTTGGTTATGGGTTTAGCTGTATTATATAGCCCGAGTTTTTAATGAGTATCAGAACTTAACCATCATTGTTGTGCGCTATGGATTAAGGTTAAAAAATGTACTCTGACCCCATTAATTAGGATGTTGATGAAGCGGCTCGTTCATACTTAACCGAGCAAGGATATGGCCCTGATTATAATTTACCGGGATTGCCTCACCGAACTGGACATGGTATTGGTTTAGAAATTCATGAAATGCCGTACTTGGTTCGCGGGGATAAAACGCCTCTAGCTCCGGGGATGTGCTTTAGTAACGAGCCAATGTTAGTTATTCCAAAAACCCTTGGCGTTCGTTTAGAAGATCATTTTTATATGACTGATACAGGGCCTAAATGGTTTACAGAGCCTAGCCACAGCTTAGACAATCCTTTTAATTATTCTGAATAGTATTGTGCCGAAAGCTTGTCAGTAATCTATTAATTCCCGTGGCTGTTATCGCAATAGCAGCTACGGTGGCCGCTATGAAAAACCATGGTGCGACTTCAGTAATATTAGTAAGAAGTATCGACTTTTTTGCCGCAGTAATAAACGTTGTTATTACCATTACAGCGAGCAAAATGATTATTAACCAGCTACTGAAGGCCTTTATTTTCTGAGTTTTTTGTCGCCTTTTCATTTTATGAGTAACCATTTTCATAAAGAACTCTGGAGGCTGGTGACTCTCTGCCTCAGCTTCATTCAGTAAATGATAAAGTTGATAATAGGCCTCTGTATTTTTATTAAGGGGCCCAAGTTTTTGTTGGTCTGACTTGTAATCAATAAATGCAGCTTCTTGAGCCTGCCATAGTTTTTGATCAAATTCGTTCGTCATAAAATCTTCCTGCTGCTTTCAAGCGCCGACTTAAGTCTTTCACGCGCTCTAGATAAATGACTTTTAACTGTCCCCTGCGGCATATTGCAAATTTCTGCAATTTCAACAGTTGTCATATCATTAAAGTGGTATAGGCTAATAATGGTTCTTTGCTCAGGTGGCAGATGAGCCAGAGCCTCAGCCAGTGCTTCCTTTATAGCTAGTTGTTGAACCCGCTCAAATTGACCACCTAGTTCGTCAGCTTCCTTTCTACTAGTCTCCTGCTCAACAGAGTGTCCTTCAACAATTGGTAATGCCCGCCCCTGCTTTTGCAAAAACCTGAGTCCAAAATTATAGGCAACTCGGCCTATCCAAGTAGCAAGTGAGCTATCTCCTTTGAACTGTTCAAGTTTATAATATACCTGTAAAAATACCTCCTGACTGAGCTCAAGCGTATCATCCTGATTTTGAACAAGTCTTGAGATAACTTGCCAGACAAGCTTTTGATAGGACTGTACTAGTTCATCAAAGCTGCCAGGAGCATTACTCAACACTCTTTTCACAAGAGCTAAGTCATTCATACTATTATAGATACCTAAACTAAGCCCTCGGTTGCACTTTTATTAATAAAAATAATGCAACCAAAGATAGAAACTATGTATCTATTGTAATAGACATCCATTGAAATACCTTGTTAGAGGCGTTTATGTTCGACATTATTGCCATACTTATACCAATCATCTTAGCAATATGTATTGTTCTGGTCATTCGCATCATTAACGATACCAGTTTAAGAAAACGTCTTGCAGAAACTCAGACTGAAAAGTCCATCGTGGAGAAAATACTTGATACACAATCTGAACAGCGATCTCGCTCACTAATAAGTTGGGGTGTATCAATCTTATCCATTGGTATATCGGTTACGATAGTCGGTCTATTGGACTTAAACGCTAACGATCCCTTAGCTTACGGTATTATTTTTATTGCTTGTGGTTTATCACTGTTAGTTGCTTACATTCTCACAAAGCAAAAAACTAACACCTAACTTTAATTTTAAGGAAACTGATATGTTTAACTTTAAACATAAGATTACACTTGCCTGTATATTAAGCTTATTGACCTGTGTACTGTTTGCATCCGAACCAGTAGATACTACTAATTCAGACAATAAAAACACCCCAGAACCTGTAAAAAAAGCAGTGCAACAGTGGTCAACAGTAGCTTCAATAAACGGTGTGGCCATTGCATATATAAACGACTCACGTATAGAGTGGATTTATTCTCACGGTATGGCGAACTCAAAACAGAAGGTTAACTCAGACACTTTATTCAATATCGCTTCTTTGACCAAGCCAATGTTTAGCATGATGAGCTTACAACTTGTAGAAAACGATGCATTGGAGCTTGATGAACAGCTATATAAATTTTGGATTGATCCAGATGTTAAAGTCGACCAACGACATAAAAAGCTTACTGCCCGATTAGCCCTTAGCCACCAATCTGGATTTGCGAATTGGCGAGGAGATAACCCTTTATCATTCACATTCCACCCTGGTCAGCGTCACCAATACTCTGGCGAAGGTTTCGTATACTTGAATAAAGCTATCGAAAATAAACTCGACACAACCATGCCACAGCTCATGGAGAAATATATCACGTCACCGCTAGGCATGAATGACACTTACTTTGGGTGGAAAGAAAACCACCATGATCGAATCGTAGAAAGATACAACGAACAGGGGAAACCTCTAGAACAAAAAGAATTTTATAAAAGTAGTTATTCAGCAGCCTGCTGTACCTTATCTACAATCACTGACTATGCAACGTTCATTAAATGGGTCTCTGAAGGCGCAGACCTTTCAAATGAGTTGCTAACACAGCTACAGAGCCCACAAGCACAACATCCCGAGCCCATAGAGTATTTTGGTTTAGGCTGGAGACTAGTTAAACTTCCTTCCACAACTTACTTAGTACATGACGGCCGAGAGCCTGGCGTTAGAACTCTAACAATAGTGTCACCAAAAACAGGTGAAGGGTTGGTCATATTAACTAACAGTTCCAATGGAGAACTGCTTTACAGGCCAGCAATTCAATCTACATTGAAAGAGCCTCAAGATTACTTATATCAAGCAGACAAAGATACATGGCTATACTTAACTTCACAACCTGCAGAAATGCAGCCTAGAATGCTTAGTTTTATCGCTCAATCACCCTCATTTACCTCTAAAGCATTGTATGCTGCCAACGATGCTGTGTTCTCGAATTCAAATCTACGAAAAAATCATGAATCTTTATCGGAACTGAGGACGCAAGCTGAAAGTGCAATTGATTTCTTTGTATTAGAATTGCTCAAAAATAACAACTCCCAAAACAGCGAGAAACTACGCCAAAAATTTATTGCAGTCATGCAGTACTTGTCGGCTGATGAAAACAAACTGTTGCTCTCGAAGGAATTAAATAAAAGTATCACAGTCGATGAGTGGGTTTTACAGTTAACTAGATCGTTAGATGTGAACGTTAAAAGAAATTGATTTTGGCAATTTTGAGCAGATAAATATTTAATCTAACTCCTCATTGCAAAGTGTGTAAAAACCAATGCTCTATATGGCTCTCTACCCTTAGAGATATGAAGCTCAAACACTTTTATAACTTGAGGTCTGTTCTTAGGTAAATAAGCTAAGCAATCTTTGCGTGATAGAAAAAAAGGATTCCGAATGATTTGATAACGATTGAGGTGATAATTAAAAAGTCTAACAGCGCTGTTTTGTTGTTCCGAGTGTGGCAGCTTGATAGTGACATTTACTTCGGTGCCTGCAGCGAAATTTGGAGCTGAGAAAAAAGCAGTGGAAAGCACAAAGCCTAGAATAACTTTTTTATTCATAAGTGGCCCCACGCAATCGTCTGATAGCGATACCTATGGCCCATCAACTGGTGGAATAAAGCTAGATCCTGTAACTTGAATGAATATCTTGGTGCTTTAGGTTTACTAATAAAGGTTTTGCCCACGCTGTGTGAGGAAGGTAAGACTGAATATGTCCTTGAAACTGCTTTTCCACTCTTCGGGAGAGTCATCTTCATATGAAATTAGACTATCTAATGGGATACATAACTTCAAGTAATATAGCGAGTGTTTAACCCGTTAAATGTAACAAACTATAACGACCGCAGATTTACCCCTGATACACTTTATTTAGGCTGTCGAATATAATCCATGATCGTCATTCCTTCGACATACAGTTCTTTTAAGGTAGCCTTTCCATCTAACACACTTATTTCTGCATAAACGTTTTCTTCTTGCTGGCGTCTACGTACAGTTCTTTCAATTATAGGCGCTGCATCTTCAGGTGCGTAGTAGCGATTAAATGGAAGATTAACGTAGTAGCCGAGTTCTACATTGCCCCAGCTAACCTTAAGCTTTATATAGTCCTGATTAGAGTTGGGCTCTTCCGCTTCTAGCTTAGTAAATGTCGCGTAGCCTGATTCATCAGTTGCCAGAAGAGCATAAGCCCATTCACCACGCTGTAATATTTCATCAGAAGGAATTGGCTCTGCATTAATGTTATAGGTCAAAGTTACGTAGCGTCCACGAAAGGGATCATAAGGATCAATCGGCTGAGTTTCGAATTTATATACCGTGCCTTCAGATAAAATCTGATTTTGTTCATAGATCATATAGCCCGGTACAGCCAGTTGAACAACGCATAATACAAGCAATAAAAGTTTTATGTTCTTCATGCTTACCCCTCCACACTTTCTGCTTGTTGTTTTTTCTTAAACCAAACATTGGTTGCTATAAAGGCACAACCTATGATGATGAAGATAACGCCTTTGTACATAAACGGTATGTCGCTATCGAAAAATCTAAATAGCACCAGTAAGCTGAACCAGATTAATCCACCATTGAGTAACATTAGCTGCCCTCTATTTACCCCTTGTAGCATCAGCAGAACTGAGCCTATAAGAATATAAAGGTTAGAAGTGATAACGAAGACGCTTTCGTTAAACCTAAAGAAGTAGCCGATGAGGCCAAAGAAGACAAAAACTAAACTCGTTAAGGCAACCCAGTTTGAAGTTGAAAATTCTTTGTAGCGCCTAACTATAAAGAGTGAGGTCAAAATCAAGGAGGCTATAAAGAATCCAATAATGGCATATTCATTAAATTTCATGGCATTTTCAACTTGCCATAGATCGTAAGGCAAGGTTCGGCCATACCAAGTGAACATTAAGCTCACAATACCAATAAGGAGTATCCCGAAACTGCTTGGCGCGTTACCCCAGAAGCTATCGTGATCTAATCCAAACAACCAATAGCCCAAGGCATAAAATGCACAACCCATTGCTATAGTTATATATATCGCCCAGTTATCCAGTGGTGACGCATAGTAGCTACTGCCGTAAATGATAGAGATAGTCAGGCTAATCAGCGCCACCCACAAGCACCAGTGCAAGAGCATACGACTTTGCTGCTGATAAAGATGATAAAAGTGTGGGATGAGGACGATATAAAATAACCAATAAGGTTCTCGTTCGAGGCAACACAGCCATAAAATAAGGCCGCAGATAAGCATTAACGTCGTGCCAGACCGTAAGAGATATACGATGGGTAGGGTTAAAAGCAACCAGACCACTAAAAAGCGCTCTAAATCACCATAGATATGATAGGTTTGACTAATCAGAGCAATGCTAGAAGCTACCGCAAAAAAGAGTAATACCGCGCCAGACTCTCTTAATGCTGTTGACTTAGGTTTAAAATGAACGCCATACCAACACAAACTCTGTGCCATAACTAAGGGTAAAAAAGATAAGAAGGTGCGCGTGGTTTTTCCAAAGTGCTCCCAGTTGTGTGCTAATAGGAGAATTATTCCACCACCGATCAGCAACGAACCTAATGACACCAGAAGTATATTACTCCAGCTAGAAGTCCTGCTATGGTCAGGGGGAACACAGGCTTTTTGATAACGGTTTAATAATGTCTCGCGTGCATTTGACTCAATTAAGCCTTCCTCTAACCAAGAGCTAGATTCGCGTTCAAACCATTTCAACTGCTCCGTCGAAACCTTTCCTTGCTTTAAACTCTCGCTCATCGATACCCCCTTGTTTTTATTCACTATACACCAACATCAGCAGGCTGCCTATTATTGGCGCTAGGCTCTATTTATTGCTAAACCTCTTATAATAACTAGCATTCCTTTGAACAAATAACGATAAGCTAATCGGTTTGGATTATTTCGTGGTATAACATTACCAACAATAAGGAATTGGAATTTGTATGATAGTTATCTTTTCCACATCGCTTTTAATTATTTCGCTTTGCGTCATGCTGCATTTCGAAGCATTACGCAAAATTGCGAAAATATCTGATTGGCTAAAGATTCGGGGACGTTACCGCGTGACGGTTGTTGTTTTGGTAGGGATCCTTTCCCACACCCTACACGTCTGGCTCTTTGGTCTTGGTTACTACTTTATTGTTAACCTTAATCATGACAACCAAATAGTAAGCCTAGATGGGCCCGTTTCCAGTTTCTTAGACTGTGTTTACTTTTCATTCGCAAATTACACCAGCTTAGGTTACGGCGACTTAGTACCCGAAGGGCCTATGCGCTTTATGGCAGGTACGGAAGCGTTAGTTGGGCTGGTGTTTATTGCATGGACGGCTTCGTTTCTTTACTTGAAAATGGAGCAATATTGGAAATGATATACGAAAAAGCCCAGCAAATGCTGGGCTATTTTTAGATACTTTGCTACTGTCTAACAGAAGCAGTAACGCTAGGATTATGCGAAGTTTTTCGCCGCAAAGTCCCAGTTCACAAGCTCCCAGAAGTTTTTCAAGTATTCTGGACGAGCGTTACGGTAATCTACGTAGTAAGCGTGCTCCCAAACATCAACAGTCATTAACGGTGTAATACCTGCGTCTGTGATTGGTGTATCAGCGTTGCTTGTGTTTACGATTTCTAATGAACCTGAAGCATTTTTAACTAACCAAGTCCAACCTGAACCAAAGTTACCCGCAGCGCTTGCTGTGAATTTTTCTTTAAAGTCTGCGAATGAACCGAAGGCCGCATTAATTGCGTCAGCTAGTGCGCCAGATGGCTCACCGCCACCGTTAGGGCTTAAGCTGTTCCAGTAGAAAGTGTGATTCCAAACTTGTGCTGCGTTGTTGAAAACGCCGCCTTCAGAAGAACGGATGATCTCTTCTAGCGATTTGTTCGCGAAGTCCGTACCTTCAATCATTTTGTTCAAGTTTGTAACGTAAGCATTGTGGTGCTTACCATAGTGATAGTTGATTGTTTCTTCAGAGATGTGTGGTGCTAGTGCATCACGTCCGTAAGGTAATTCTGGTAATTCAATTGCCATGATAATCTCCTGATTTATTCACGCTATAAATATAAAGTGTCTATTCTAACACGTTCAATATACCGACCCAATAGAATAAAATTAATAAGGTTATTAAGGATTTATAACTTCTTCACAAACCATCCAAGTTTTGACATTTGCCTTCATTCCCTTATTATCAAGTGAACCAATAAATCCAAAAAAACATTCTATGAATAGTCTTGTATTAATATGTGCCTTCATCATGGGTTTTTCAATCATGACGGTTGAACTTTTAGGTGGAAAAATCCTATCACCCTACTTTGGAGGCAGCGTCTACGTTTGGGGAAGCATCATCACTATTTTCATGCTTGCTTTGTCGATAGGTTATTTAGTAGGCGGTAAGTTGTCTCTAAAAGCACCCAATACCCGCAAATATGGCGTTATTTTTATCGTAGCCGCGATTACGACCTTACCACTGGTGATTTGGCACGCAGAGTTATCGGACTGGGTATTCATGCAAATAGAAGATCCGCGTTACGGTTCTCTAGTCACGTCGCTAATCCTCTTCCTCGTACCCACAACCATTATGGGCATGGTCGCGCCATATTCAGTCAGGTTACTAGTCGCAAACACTGAAAGCAGTGGCCAAACAGCGGGCTTTTTATATTTCGTATCGACCCTAGGCAGCGCACTCGGCACTATTATGACGTCATTCTACTTAGTGCTATGGTTTGAGTTGGATAATATTCTATACGGTGTGACTGTCGTCATGGCACTAGTTGGGGTTGTTGCGATACTTTTCCCTAAGCCACTTCCTAAAGCTGAAAAAGCGGAGCTTTCCCATGAATAAAAGCTTTTCATTGAATAATTATCTCACCCCCATTTTTTTTGCGGTTATTATGGGTTCAATCGTAAGCCCTGCTACAAGTGAGGCCAAGATTGTCGAAGAAAAGCGCTCTTTGTATCAAAACGTTTATATCATGAACGAAGTGGGCTTAACCTGTATGCGCTTTCGCAAGAAGAGCCACAACGATCTTAGCCAGTCTTGTATTTTCAACGATACACCAGAATACCTTGTATTTGACTATTACAAGCTCGCCATGGGCGCAACTTTCTTCTTAGAAGATCCAAAAGATATGCTGATTATAGGGCTTGGCGGCGGCGTATTAGTCAATCGCTACAAAGATGTGTATCCCAAAGCCAATATAACTTCGGTAGAAATTGATGACGTCGTGGCTGAGATGGCTCGTAAATACTTTAATTACACCGATGAAGGCGAGCAATACGAAACTCATATTCGTGATGGCCGTGTGTTTGTAAAGCGAGCCCTTCGCAAAGATAAACGCTACGATTTTATTCTGCTCGACGCCTTTAATAGTGACTATATCCCTGAGCACATGATGACCAAGGAGTATCTTGAGGAAGTTAAAGGTTTACTCAAACCTGGTGGTATTATTATGGCTAACACCTTCAGCTCAAGCGCTCTATTCCACCATGAATCCGAAACCTATCATCAAGTCTTTGGCGAGCTCTATCAGATCCACTTTGATGACGAGAAAACCAACCGCGTGATTGTGGTCAGCAACGAAAAGCTTCCCAGCAAAGAAAAGCTTCTAAAAAAAGCAAACGAGTACAAGCCATTGCTATCGCCATACGGCGTGGATACTCTAAAAGTGTTCGATGCCATCAGCGATGAAGTCAACTGGGACAGGGATGCAAAAGTATTAACCGATCAATACTCGCCTGCTAACCTATTGAAATAATTGCATTAAATTTACTGTCGCCCTACTGGCGGGCGCTTGTCGTCACCGTCAGAGGCTGGTTTATGGATAATTTCCTCCTGAAACAGCACTAAGGAGAAAACAATGATTGTTAAAAAACTGCGCGAAAAGAAACAATGGTCACAAGAGCAACTTTCAATACTCAGCGGTATTAGTGTTCGCACTATTCAACGCATAGAAAGTGGCAATCGCGCTAGTTTGGAATCACTCAAGTCTCTCGCTGCTGTTTTCGAAACTGATATCGAAACATTACAAAAGGAGATTATCGTGATAGACAAAAGTACAGAAGAGTGGAAAGCGAAACCGTTTTGGTTAAGACTCAACCTAGTAGGCATTAGAAAGCGTTCACACTTAATATTCTTGGAGTACGCTTTTGCCATTTTGGGTTTAGTTGCATGGCTTGGCGGTGTATTTTTCGAGTCGAGTTTACAGCCCTTTGCCCCCGCACTTTTCTTTAGTGCCTATATTACCGCTTGCACCATCCGCAAAGCTGATCTAGACAAGGTCTGGTAAGTCCACTAGGTAATACAAAAGGCGCTGAAACAGCGCCTTTTGTATTAATTCTAACCCGCCTAAAAATAAGGATTTTTATTCCTAGGCGAGGAGTAGCAATACATAGACTGCCACGGAGCACTATTTTTGAAGAGCTTGATCTAAGTCCTCAAGAATATCATCAATATCTTCAACACCCACCGACAAACGAACTAGGTTATCTAAAATACCAATTTCTTGACGAATTTCATGTGGTACTGAAGCGTGCGTCATTAATGCTGGGTGATTCGATAAACTTTCGATACCACCTAAGCTTTCTGCCAGCGTGAAGATTCTTAGCTTCTTCATAAATTCGTGTGAGTTTTTCGCCGCTTCTTCTTCGGTGTCGCCTTTAACCAGAACAGAAACCATACCACTAAAGCCTTTCATTTGGCTTTTCGCCAGTTCGTGCTGTGGGTGTGAATCCAAACCTGGGTAGTAAACTTTGTCGATCTGCGGGTGGTTACTTAAGAACTCAGCCACTTTCTGACCGTTTTCGTTATGCTGGCGCATACGAAGTGCTAGGGTTTTTAGGCCACGAAGTGCTAAATAGCTGTCGAATGGGCCTTGAATAGCGCCTGCTGAGTTGTGTAAGAACGCCATTTGCTCACGCAATTCATCGTTATCGCCAACGATAGCGATGCCACCGACCATGTCAGAGTGTCCGTTAAGGTACTTGGTCGCCGAGTGCATGACGATGTCGAAACCAAAGTCTAAAGGCGTCTGGTTAAATGGCGTGGCAAACGTATTATCTGCTACCGCGATTAAGTTATGTTTCTTAGCGAAGTCAGCAATCGCTTGCATATCAACCACTTTAAGCATTGGGTTAGTAGGACTTTCGACCCAGATCATTTTGGTGTTTGGCTTAAGCGCTTTTTCTAAATTACTTAAATCAGACAAGTTTTCGAAGCTGAATTCTAGGTTTGCCGTACGTTTACGAACTTTATCAAACAGACGGAAAGTACCACCGTATAAATCGTCCATCGCAATAACGTGTGAACCAGCGTCCAACAACTCAAGAATCGTGCTAGTAGCCGCCATACCCGATGCAAAGGCATAACCTTGCTTACCGTTTTCTAAATCAGCAACACAACGCTCATAGGCCATACGAGTTGGGTTCTGACTTCGCGAGTACTCATAACCTGTGTGCTCGCCTGGCGCAGGTTGCGCATAAGTCGAAGTCGTGAAGATTGGTGGCATCACCGCGCCTGTAATAGGCTCCGGCGTTTGGCCAGCGTGGATAGTACGGCTGGCGAACTTAAATTTCTTGTCTGACATATAATACCTATTGGTTATATCGTGTAGCTTGTGTTTGCTCGATAATGACTAGATTCTTATAACATCTAGTCATTAACGTTAATTTCAAGGGAAGCTCTATAAGTTATTCAGAGAGTTTTTGGGAATTGAACGCGAAAAACAGTAAAAGCACTCTGTTAAAAGCCCCCTATTAAAAGTCCGGACGATTCTTTTCTGCGAGTTCTTTTTGATACTGTTTAACCTTTCTAAACAAGCTAAATATTTGTTTATGAAAAGGAATCATCAATACAACCCCAATCCCCATAATAATCCATGGGTAGTGTGGCCAGCTAATATATTCAGCCAGCACCCCTGAATTCTTTTCATTAATTAAGTAGATTTCATAACCCGCAAACACTACCAGCGCCATGCCGATAATGTCTAATACCAATAAGCCTAAGGAAATATTGGTGCTTGGCGGTGTTGGTTGCTGCTGTTGTGTCATGATAAAAAGCCCTGCTCTTTCATCCAGTCATCGTTGTACATTTTAGACAAATAACGATTACCAGTGTCACACACTAGCGTTACCACGTTTTTCGGCTCAGTCTGATCTTGGCAATATTTAAGCGCCGCCGCGACTAACGTACCGGTTGATGAACCGCCCATAACCGACTCTTTTAACATCAATTCACGAGCAGTATTCAAGGATTCTTTATCCGACACCGTGTAGGCTTTAGTGAACAAACTCATATCACAAATATCAGGAATGAAATCTTCACCAATACCCTCGATTACCCAGCTACCCGCTTCAGACATTTCACCGGTCTCATGGTAGTGCGTTAAAATCGAACCATCGGGATCGGCCAAGACAATATCAATATTAGGGTTCTGTTCTTTCAAGAAACGACCGATACCTGTAACGGTACCGCCAGAACCGACACCTAACACTACCGCATCAATCTTGCCGTCCAACTGCTCCCACATCTCTGGGCCTGTTGTCATGTAGTGCGCGGCTATGTTTGAAGGGTTTGAGAATTGATTGATGAAGTACCAACCGTTTTCTTCCGACAAGCGTTTAGCTACGTCTTGGTAATACTCAGGGTGGCCCTTACCGACGTCTGAGCGAGTGCGCATCACTTCGGCACCAAAAGCACGCAAGTTATACTCTTTCTCCATGCTCATCTTATCGGGCATGACGATTTTCAGTTTATAACCTTTTTGCGAGGCAACCATGGCTAAACCCAAGCCAGTATTACCCGCTGTTGCTTCGATTAAGGTATCGCCAGGTTTGATCCAACCTTCTTTCTCGGCCGTTTCGATCATGGTGATCGCAATACGATCTTTAATCGACGCGCCTGGGTTTTGCGATTCAAGCTTACCAAAAAGCTGACACTTGCCCGTGTTCATCTTTTGGAACTTAATCATTGGCGTATTGCCAACCATTTCAAGAATATTGTTATAAACTTTCATGCCGTTTCGATATAACCTTGCCTTATATTATGTTGGCGTTACTTTACCACATTCACGGTTTCAATGAACCTACCTCGATAGATCTTAATCCGCAGAGCTGATCTGATCCAACCAGTCGCCGTTGGAGTGACATCCCTAGTGCCATAAAGCATACTAATCCGCAACTTAGAACTACATAAAATTATTACAATGCTCGACCGTGCCAGTGTCATTGACCAAAACTTTTTAATCGCACTTAAAACTGCAAAATTTCCTAATAAACTCAGTAACATACCTGCCATCGCGACGCAGCTATCGCCACAGGAGTTTGTGCAATTATTTGAGTCACAGCTGATCAGTCGACACCTCGACTTACGCGCCCGTATTTTAAAGGATCAAGGTATTGGTTTTTACACCATCGGCAGCAGTGGCCACGAGGGTAATGCTACCCTTGGTAAAGCCTTTCGCTATAACGATATAGCTTTTTTGCATTACCGATCGGGGGCCTTGATGGCGGAGCGTTCGCGCCAAGTACCCAACATCGACCCGATTAAGGACCAAATCCTATCCTTAGTCGCAGCAAAAGATGATCCTATCTCGCAAGGTCGCCACAAAGTCTTCGGCTCAGCGAAGCTCTTTGTACCGCCACAAACCAGTACCATTGCCTCACATTTACCTAAAGCTATGGGCGCTGCCTGGTCGCTCGGGCGTGCACATCGCACCGGTTTTAATAGCACCATTCCGAACGATGGTGTGGTGTTGTGTAACTTTGGTGATGCCAGCTTTAACCACGCCACCGCTCAGTCCGCGTTTAACGCCGCTCAATACCTATCCTATAAAGGCGAGCCATTGCCATTGGTCTTTATTTGTGAGGATAACGGTATTGGTATTTCTGTCTCAACGCCTGATAACTGGGTCGAAAACAACGTCAAAAATCGTCATAGTATCGAATATATTCAATGCAACGGCTTACACCTGCCAGATGCTTATATGGCTGCTCAAGAAGCCGAGGAAATCGCTCGTTATGAACGTCGTCCTGTGTTTTTACACATGAAAACCGTTCGTCTGATGGGCCATGCGGGGAACGATACCGAAAGCATGTATCACACCATTGAGCATATCGAGGCAACAGAAGCGCAAGATCCTTTGTTGCACTCGGCTCGTTTGTGTATCGAAGCGGGCTATTTATCCACTGACGATATTTTAACAATGTATGAAGATACTCGTCAGAGAGTCGAGAAAACTGCCGAACAAGCGATTAAGCTTCCAAAACTTTCGAGCGCTGAAGAAGTATGCGCTTCGATTGCACCAGAACGACCGGCGCAAGAAAAGCCACCAGTTGCTACGTTAAGCAGACGCCATGAGCTTTTTGAGATTGGTCGTCAGTTTAAGTTTTTGGATAAGCCACGTAGTATGGCACAGCTAATTAACTATGCGCTGACCGATCTGATGGAGCAATATAAAAATATTATTATGTTCGGTGAAGATGTAGGCAAAAAAGGCGGTGTTTATAGCGTATCGACCAATTTACAGAAGCGTTTTAGCGACGAGCGTGTTTTCGACACCATGCTCGACGAAACTAGTATTTTAGGTAACGCCATCGGCGCGGCCCACCTTGGTTATTTGCCGATTCCAGAAATACAATTCCTAGCTTATACTCACAATGCGGTGGATCAGATCCGCGGTGAAGCCTCGACTTTGTCATTCTTCTCGAATAATCAGTTCACCAACCCAATGGTCATTCGAATCGCCGGCCTCGCTTACCAAAAAGGCTTTGGTGGACATTTCCATAACGACAACAGCATGGCTTTTCTACGTGAGATTCCAGGCGTTATTGTGGCCTGCCCTTCACACGGTCAAGATGCCGCCAAGATGTTGCGTGAAGCAGTGCGTTTGGCCGATGAACAAAAGCGCGTGGTCATATTCCTCGAGCCTATTGCTCTCTATCACGCTAAAGATTTGCACGAAACTGGTGATAACGGTTGGTTAGGCGTTTATCCAGAGCCGACAGAAGTCGTTAACTTTGGCGAGCCTGCGCTATACGCGAGCGACAGCAAGAAGCCAAGCAAGACCCTTATAATCAGTTATGGTAACGGCCACTATTTATCACAACAAGCACAGAAAATACTACAAGATAAATACAAAACGGCTGTAGATGTGATGGATATTCGCTGGCTAGCACCATTGAATCACCAAGCCATTGCCGATATCGCAAAGAATTATCAGAATGTTCTTGTAGTTGATGAATGCCGTAAAACGGGCTCGCTTAGCGAAGAGCTCATCACTGGCCTTGTCGAAAACCTAGACTCAGCGCCGAAAATCAAACGTATTACCGGTCATGATACTTTTATCCCTATCGGAAACTCTTGGCAGTTTGTTCTTCCAAGCAAAGAAGATATTGTTAAAGCGATTCGTGAAATGCTCTAACTAATCATTTTTTAAATGGTACTGTAAGGAATAGAATTCCTAGACAATAAAAAAGGAGCCTGCTGGCTCCTTTTTTTGTCGTTATGCTTTGCTCACTATCCAAAGGTGTAGCTTGATTGAATACCTAGAGGAATGCCTAAGCCCCAGTAAGCCAACAAGAACAAACTCCAACCGATTAGGAAGGCGATTGAGAACGGTAACATCATCGCAATTAGCGTACCGATCCCCGTATCTTTAACGTACTTCTGGCAATATACAACAACTAACGGGAAGTAAGGCATTAACGGCGTAATGATGTTTGAGCTTGAGTCACCCACACGATACGCAGCCTGCGTTAAGTCTGGAGAAATGCCCAACTGCATTAACATAGGTACGAAAATTGGAGCCAGTAGCGCCCACTTTGCCGACGAAGAACCCACAAATAGGTTTACGAAGGCGGTTAAGAAGATAATACCAATGACGGTAACACCGCTCGGTAATGATAAGGCTTTTAACACCTGTGCGCCTTCAATCGCTAAAAGTGCGCCTAAGTTTGATTGTGCGAATGCTGAAATGAAAAGCGCACAGAAAAACGCCATAACAACATAGTACGCCATGCCACCCATCGCTTTGGTCATAGCATCAATCATGTCTTTGGACTTTTTGAATGTGCCCGAAGCAAAACCATAAATCGCACCGGGAATCCAAAACAGTAAGAAGATGAGAGGAACAATAGACTGCATCAAAGGAGCAGAGAATTTTGTTAAAGAGCCGTCATCGCTTAATGGCGAGTCCTCAATCAAGGAAGCCCAAGCGAGTAGCCCTAAACCAGCAATCATTACAAACGTTGCTAGATAGAAAGAAAGCTTTTCTTTTTTTGTAACGGTTTCGAACTCTGGTAAATCATCAGTATCACCATCTACAGCTGTTTTTTGTAGGCGAGGCTCGATGATTTTGTCGGTTATATACCAACCGACTAGAATGATGAAGACACTTGAAGCAGAGGTAAAGATATAGTTATTTAGAGGGTTAACCTGCATTCCAGACTCGATAATCTGAGCCGAGCTCTGAGTGAAGCTTTGTAATAACGGGTCAATACCTGAAGGGATAAAGTTTGCACTAAAGCCACCACTAACGCCGGCAAAAGCAGCCGCGATGCCCGCTAGAGGGTGCCTACCCATAGCGTAGAAAATCACACCCGCCAAAGGGATCACAAGAACATAACCAGCGTCTGTCGCCGTATGGCTGACAATACCTACAAGGATAATCATTGGTGTCAGCAGTGCTTTAGGGGTTCTTTTCAGCATCAGCTTAATACCAGTATTGATATAGCCTGAGTGCTCTGCAACACCAACACCCAACATAGCCACTAAAACCACACCTAGAGGCGCGAAGCCGGTAAAGGTTTTGACCATGGATGACAAGAAATTCGCTATTGAGTCCCCTGTTAATAGATTTTTGATAGCAATCGGATCGCCGGTTCTTGGATCAATCGCTGAAAAATCAACGCCCGAAAATAACCAAGATAAAATCCAAATCGTTATCATAGCCACCAAAAATATAATGGCTGGATCAGGAAGTTTGTTTCCGACACGTTCAATTCCGTTTAAAAAACGTGCAATAACCCCTGTGGGCTGCGCCTGTTCGTTGTTCATTAATTATCCCCAAAATAAGTAAACCTGATTTATACCCTAATTGGCTTAACTTCTTCAAGCTTTTAGCTTCGATTAGCCTTTTAGGATTAAGAGTCTACCATACCAATATGGTAGGTTATCTTGAAATAATAGTTTTAAACCCAATACCTCTATTATCAAAATCAAAAGAGAACTGCTCATGGTCGCGTTTTATATTTTTCTATTGTTCTGTGCGGGTTTAATCGTATGGATAGCGACCTCAAGCTATCGAAGACGTCTAAAAAGAAAAGCGATTATTGAACAACCCTTCCCTAAAGAATGGCGACAAATTTTACGCAAGAATCTTAGCTTCTTTTATAAGATGCCTGCGGATCTGCAATTACAGCTCAAGGATAAGATGAAAGTCTTCTTGTCAGAGAAGCAGTTTGTTGGGCACCAAGATCAGCCAATAACCGATGAAGTTCGGGTAACCATCGCCGCTCAAGCGTGTTTGTTATTATTAAACCGCAATACCCAGTATTATCCGTTCCTGCAAACCATTGCCATTTACCCCGCTGCGTTTATCACCAACCGCGCCATTCAAGATGGTTCCGGTGTTAATCAGCGTGATTCGCGCGTTATTTTAGGCGAGTCTTGGAATCGTGGAAAAGTGATCTTATCGTGGCAGGATTCCGCCAGTGGCGGTGCTGATTTTGAGGATGGTCATAACTTAGTGATCCATGAGTTTGCCCATCAGCTTGATGGTGAGTCAGGCGCAACTAACGGTGCGCCACCACTCGGCAAAGGCCATAGCTATAAGAAGTGGTCAAAAGTCTTATCGTCAGAATTTGAGAAACTGCGTCGACAGACTCAGCGCGGCGAATCCACGCTTATTGATAAATACGGGGCAACAAACCCTGCCGAATTTTTCGCTGTCTCTAGCGAAGTCTTTTTTGAACGCCCCAAAGATTTACGCCTGAAGCACCGAGAACTCTATCAACAGTTACAACAGTTTTATAATGTTGATCCTGCCAGCTGGTAATTACTAAACTGCCTTTATAGCTCCTGCCCACATGCATGACCAGAGGCCCATGCCCATTGGAAATTGAAGCCGCCTAAATGACCAGTGACGTCTAATACTTCCCCGATAAAATGTAGCCCTGGTGCCTTCTTAGCTTCAAATGTTTTAGAAGAAACTTCATCGGTATCAACGCCGCCTAAAGTGACTTCTGCGGTGCGGTAACCTTCGGTTCCTGTGGGCTTGAGTTGCCATGCTTGGCACTGCGTCGCGATTGTTTGGAGCGCTTCGTTGGAGAGTTCCGCTAGCGGTTTTTCTTTGTAGCTACTGAACCAAAGCTCAGTCAGCCTATCCGCAAGCTTCTTGGTCAAAGTTTCTGCCAGCACCGTATTGATATGAGTCTTTGGGCGCTCTTGTTGCACTGACTTTAAAGTCTGATAGAGGTCGATATCAGGGAAAAGATTGATTTCAACGGCATCGCCAGGTTCCCAATAAGACGATATTTGCAGAATAGAAGGGCCACTTAATCCACGGTGGGTGAACAGTATATTTTCCCTAAAACTAACACCATTACAGCTAACAAGAGCATCAGCAGAGGTGCCGGATAGACCTTCAAAGTCTTCGAGTAACTTAGGCGTTAGGGTAAAGGGAACCAACCCCGCTCTAGTCGGTAATACTTTTAGTCCGAACTGGCGCGCAATATCATAACCAAAGCCGGTAGCGCCCATGGTTGGAATGGATAAAGCGCCTGTCGCTATAACTAAAGACTGGCACTGCCACTTGCCTTGGCTTGAGGTTAATAAGAAACCTTTGTCCGTTTTTTCAACTTTATCAATGCTACAGTGAGTCCTTACATCAGCACCCACGTCAGAGCATTCGTCCAATAGCATGTTTACGATATCTTTAGCTTTATTATCGCAGAATAACTGCCCAAGCTTTTTCTCATGGTAAGGAATTTCATGCTTTTCCACTAGGCTGATGAAGTCCCACTGGGTATAGCGGCTCAGGGCGGATTTACAGAAATGTTCGTTTTCTGATAAAAAGTTTGTAGGCTCGGTGTAGTAATTGGTGAAATTACAACGGCCGCCTCCTGACATAAGAATCTTTTTACCGACTTTATTGGCATGATCGAGCACCGTCACAGATTTGCCACGGCTACCTGCGCTGATAGCGCACATAAGCCCAGCTGCCCCAGCACCGATAATAATTACGTCTCGTTTTTGCATGCCAATCCAATCAGTAAAATGTTCGACAGAATTCTACCATCTATGGCATCATCTGCACATTAAAAGCCTTTGAGTCCGTTTATGAAGTTTCTGATGTCCACCAGTGTTCTCTATACGCTGTGCGTTTTAATTTGGGGGAGCACCTGGTTTGCTATTGAGTATCAACTGGAGGGCGTCGCTCACGAGTATTCGACTTTCTACCGTTTTGCTTTAGCTGCATTGCTATTATGGCTCTATTGCCTGGTCAAAAAGTTGCCGCTTAAGTTTAATCTCAAGAAGCACATATGGTTGGTTTTACTCGGCACCTGCATGTTCGGTTTAAATTATATGTTGCTCTATCATGCTCAGGTTTACCTCACCTCAGCCATGGCTTCGGTTATCTTCTCCTTCGTCTTAATCGTCAACATTATTAACTCAAGGATATTTTTCAAAACGCCTATCACTATGCGACTGAGCATCGGTTCGGCTTTAGGGTTAGTAGGAATGGTGCTAATTTTCTGGGATGAGCTAGTCAACTTTAGCTTCGAGAATGCAACCGCGCTCGGTTTAACGCTGGCGATTTTAGGCGTTCTGGCGGCATCGGTTGGAAATCTAGTGTCGGTACAAACACAGAAATATGATCTGCCTGTGATACAAATGAACACCTATGGTATGGCCTATGGTGCGCTGTTTAGTTTGTTAGTGGGGCTCGCTCAAGGAAAAGAGGTCACCTATAACCTATCTTGGTCATACACCGTTAGTTTGGTCTATTTATCACTCTTCGGCTCAGTCTTCGCTTTTGGTTGCTATTTAACCTTGCTTCGACGTATTGGGGTCCACAAAGCATCTTACGCCGTAGTCCTATTCCCTGCAGTAGCCCTCATCATCTCAACCCTATTTGAGGGCTTCCAGTGGACTTACAGCGTTGCATTTGGCATTGTTTTGATCGCCATCGGTAATACGTTTGTCATTAACCGCAAAGATCTTCAAAAAAAAAGCTCTTAATAAAAGAGCTTAGAAAAAGAACTCGAGAATAGTTCTAACATTAAAGCCGCAAGCGGAAGCTCTTAAAGCTAATTAATTCCTTTAAACTTCCGCTTATAACGTCCAACACTAAAGATTGCTAATAGACCTAATAGCAACCAGCTCATACTGCCGCCACCACCGCCACGAGATTCTGGTGCTGTTAGGGTTAAGTTTTGGTTGGAGACTTTTAACTGATAAGAAGCGTCGGCGCCACCTGTATCGCCAGCTTGGCCGTTTGAATTTTCATAATTGGTCCAGGCGCCTCCGCTCCAATCTACAGCAGTGGTAGGGTTAGCATCTAAAGACAGTCCAGCGAGATCTTGCACGCTGATATTAATTCGAATATCCGTGTTTCCGGTGTTGGCACTAACTGGAATATCTGTGGGTAAGGTGAAATCGACTTTGAAGGCATCGTCAAAATACGTATCAAAGCTGTAACCATCGACGTCTTGATTTAACCAATTATTATTAGCAACGCTGATGGTGCGCGTGAATTCACCACTGCCACCGTTACCAGTAATGGTCACCGAAGGCGATAGAGTAACTGACTGGCCTGAGTATTGAGTAATTGCGCCAGAAGAGTTACGAATGCGCATCGGTTTACTAAAGCTGACGTAGAGAGTATATGTTTCGCCCCCCTCAAGAGTGTTATTTGTCGCTACGTTAAGGCTTCTACTAGCGCCACCGCTCCATGTTGCCGCGTAGACGTCGTTACCACTGGCATCAACTAGTTGAACTTTGGTCACATGGGCTGGCCCCGCTTGATGATAAAACATTAAAAGCTGAGCAACGGCTAGCTGATCACGGGTTCGCGCGATCTCACTATCCGGCATAATAAAGCCTGAGTGACTAGCGCCAGTCCCGCCATAAAATGCTCCACCGCTCGGCTCATTGGCAAAGCCTTGAGGGGGTTCAATTTCCAAAGTCCAAGTAGGAATTAGGTCGGTATAGGCGAAATAATCCGCGGTGGTTGGGATACCACTACCTTGCTGGTTTATGACAGGGAAGTAGTTAGCGCCTTGTGCCTGAGTTGCGCTTTGAAACTTACCCGCTAAGGCGTTGGTAATGACATTACGGCGACTGTTATTCGGCTGTGGTACAAAAAGCACTCGTGAAAAGGAGTGAGTGTCTTGATAAAAACGCAGACGGTTTCTTGGTCCTAACGCAGCTGCCGATAATAGCGCCTGTGTTTCGGGCTCTGAAAGTGCCGATGGTCCGCCATATATCAAACTATTAGGAGAGCTATTGTCAGGTTGAACACCAAAGAAAGTCTCTCCGTTACGGTTCAAGTCAACACCACGCAAACGGTCTGTTTCGGTCGATAACACTTCATCCACATTCGGCATATTTTTTCGGCGCATACGCCCGTCGCGTGGCTCTGCAAATTTTTGCGATGGCGTCGAACTCGCGTTAGTGCCAGGAGACTGAGTGACTTGGGTAGGGAAACGTTGCGTCTGTAAAAAGCCGTCGATATTCATGACTGGCAAAATAACGATATTGGTATTATCCAGTAAGTACTGCACCATGCTCTGGTCGGCTTTTTTCTCGGCCAGCTGCTCCATAAGCTCAGTCACCACTTCAGGGCTTTGCCATTCGCGTGCATGAATCGTACCGTTGACTAAAAACGCTGGCTCAGTGAGGCCTGTATTGGTTAGGTTATCACTATCGCCAAAACGGTAAGCGTAGATATCGCGTCCGTTATGAGTTTGACCAACAACGCTACTGCGGATTTCAGCGTGAGTTACTGCTAACGATTGGTGTTGGCTATGCAAGCTGTCATAACTGCGGAAGCCATCTACAGCAGTTAGCGAATCTACGGGGACTGGAACCGGATAACCGATAGCAAGTTGATTACTGGAATTAGTATTTTCAGTATAGTTTAGGACTTCTGTTTGACCTGAACTAGGCGCCATTATTAAAGCGGAGCCCACTAAAGCTGCTATTACTTTAACCATGTCTTAACCTCCGCTTTCATATCATCAAACTGCACATAGTCCCGCTCTAACGCTTCTTGCAGTAGCTTCTTGGAAGCAGGAGTATCCGCAAACTTTAGTGCTAAGAGCGTATTAGCCGTATGGAGTCTAGATTTTTTCTTCTGCTGCAAATGACTTTTTAAGATCGAAACATCGGAAGATTTCTTCAATACATTCGCCAAGGCAAATGCGCTACTCGCGCCTAAAGTCGGATCTGACAATTGGTCATAAAGCAGTTCTGTTTTAATCACGCTTTGAGGTAACTTGCCGTACTCTGCTAAGGCTTGTGACGACAGTTTTGACTTTGCGCTAATGTGCTCACGAAGTAAGGTTTCACGCTGCTCCGCACTAAAATACTTATCTAGGTTACTCAGTAGTTGGTGCTTGAGTGGTGATTGAAAACTTGACTGAAGAACTGCTTTAGCTGCTTCTAAACTTTGCTTTTGCTCTACTAAAGTGAATAGCAAAGAAAGTGCGCCTTCATGATTAGCTGCCTTGTAGCTATTGATTAATAGTTCAATATCAAGCAAAGACAAATCATTCGACTCAACAAGCAGCGCCTTAGAAGCCCGAATAGTTGCTGGCGACTTTAAGCTCTTTTGCGCAAAAGTAGAAAGGCTTGAATTAAAGATGGGGTTAAGCTGTTCTTTTTCTAACTCTACTTGATGCAGGAATAATTTATACCTTGCTAAAGAAGCGATATCAAAGACAGGAACTGCGATGGGCCCCTCTGGATGACGCTTAAATGCTTCAGTTTGGTGCTTAGAGTTATTTTTTAAAAAGCTTAATTGCTCTGTTGTAAGGCTTTTGGGATCAAGCGAGTTAATTTCTTGATACAGCACATACTCTTTTGTAAGGCTATTTTGGCCACCACTTTTAAACTCTTTTACTACGCTGTCTTTAATAGCCAGTATCTCGACTTCACTATAGACTTGATCCGGCGGAACCTCAGAGATTAATTTAGGGCCAATTTCCACAGCGCTGGTTTCTGCGGAAATGACTAAACCAATTATGAGAGAGCCCAAAGTGGCTCTAAAGAACACAAACTTTTTTAGCATACCAACACCTCTTCTTTAGCCTCTATTGCGAGGCTGTGTTGCAAGAATGTGGTACGCATAAAATTATACTCACCACATTATTTTTAGACCAATTTAAATCGCATAAGTTTAGTTATATCAGCTTTTTAGGATCCAGTATCTTCTCTAGTTCCGACTTCGATAAATTGGTTAACTCTATCGATACATCTAATATACTGCGCTCTTCGCGGCGAGCTTTATAAACAATTTCAGATGCTTTTTCATAGCCCACCTCAGGGGCAAGCGCCGTCGCTAAAATTGCATTCTTACTAAGAAGTTGCTCAAGATCTTCTTGGTTCACTTCGAAGTTTTTGATGGTTTCAGCGAGCTGGTGAGACGAGTTAGCCGCTAACTCAAGTGATTGATGTAAGTTATAAGCAATCATAGGCAACATCACATTAAGCTGGAAATTGCCAGCTTGGGCACCTACGGTAATAGCCGTGTGATTCCCCATTACTTGCGCGGCAGCCATGGCTACTGCTTCGGGAATAACAGGGTTTACTTTCCCCGGCATAATACTGCTACCTGGCTGAATGGCTTTTAAGCGAATTTCACCAAGGCCGCTGACTGGCCCACTATTCATCCAGCGCAAGTCATTACTAATCTTCATTAACACCGTAGCAAAGGTGTTGAGAGCGCCTGAAACCGCAACGCTAGAGTCTTGACCGGCTATGCTAGCAAAAGCATTGCCAGACTTTTTATACGGCAAGCCTGTTTTAGATTTAAGGTTTTTAGCAAAAAGAGTTCTGAACTTTGCCGAACTATTAATACCTGTTCCAATGGCTGTTCCGCCTTGAGCCAACTCGCTAATTTGAGGCACTAAACTCTTTATATTTTTTAAAGACAGTTCGACTTGGTAAGCCCAGCCTGAAAGCTCCTGCTGCATACTTAAAGGCATGGCATCCATTAAGTGTGTGCGCCCCGTTTTAACCACCGACTTTAACGATTGCCCTTTGGTTTTAATGGTTTTTATCAAACTTTCTAAAGCAGGAGTTAATTGCTTAACGATTTGTTCTGTCGCCATCATCGAGATAGCCGTGGGGATAACATCGTTACTGCTTTGGCCCATATTTACATCATCGTTCGGGTGAATCTTAACTCGAGAACTCGACGCTAAATGTGCCACCACTTCATTAACGTTCATGTTAGTGCTAGTACCGGAGCCGGTTTGAAAAACATCTATCGGAAAGTTGTCGGCGTTGATAAGCTTTTTATCGAGAATCTGATTGGTCGCTTTGACTATCGCCTGTTTTTTATTTTTGGACAACAAACCAAGCTCATGATTGGTCTCTGCTGCATTTTGTTTAATTAATACAATTTGTCGAATGAAATCTTTGGGAAGGGTTAAAGGGCTGATATTAAAATTATCCACAGCCCTTTGAGTCTGTGCAGCGTAGAGCGCATCTTTCGGTACTCTGACCTCGCCCATGCTGTCTTTTTCAATACGGTATTGGATGCTCTTCTGACCTTTAGCCAAGATAACCTCCTGTTTACAGGTAATATCAGTGAGGTCACCGCCATATGGCTACTACTTAATAATGTGGCGGTACCTCATCATTCGGATTAAAAGGTTTGTTTGGCAGATTCGACTCAATATCTTGAATCTTGTCGCCTATAATTGAAAACTTAGACTGCAACAGTCGTATCACTTCGTCTTGCTTAGTAACGATACGATTTAGTTGATCAATCGTATCGTCTTGAAAGGCTACTTTTGCTTGCAGTTCATCGATCTGGTTTTGTAATGAATCAAGTGTACTCATTAATGATTTTTCTATTTAAATTACGCTTGTTCAAGTTTTACCATGCGCGTCCCTAAAATAAAAGCGACTACGCCGATAGCAATCAAAATTAACACTGGAGTCATCATTTCACCGTAGCTAAAGTCACGCCAGATAGCACCTTCAAAAGCCACAATTGCCCACTTAACAGGGCTGAAGTTACTGATCGCCTGCATCCACCCCGGCATAACGAACAACGGAATCATGGCACCACCCACCATTCCCATCATCAATAAGAAGGCATTAGTAATACCAGCAACTGAACGCTCCGTTTTAGCCAATGACGCAAAGAACATCATAAGACCAACAAAGCAAATTCCCGATGCAACCGCTGCTAACATAAGTTTTGGCAAGTTAAAGCGGACTCCTAAGATAAAATAAGCTACGACAAAAAGTAGTGTGACTACAGCAATTTGTGCGACAAAACAACCGAGCGCTTTACCTGCAACAATTTGGGTTCTGCTGATAGGTGCTACGATAAGTCGGCTCATGGTGCCTAAGGTCTTTTCTTGTACGATGCTAATGGCAAAACCAATAACGCACCCCATAATGGCCCAAATAACTCCTTGCGGAATAGTGATAGCGAAAGCATTTTGTGGCCCTGAACGTTTAACGACTTCTTCCTGTTTCGTAACTTTAAGTGGCATCATTGGGTTTTCTGCGCCCTCTTCACCACCAAAGCCAAAGCCTTCGCCGCTTCCTATTTCTTGAGCCGTCAGTTCTTTCATCTTTGGTAAGTAATCATTGAGTAGCGATTTCCATTCTTCGGGGATATCATCATTATCTTGAATCTGTGCGATAGAAGCATCTAGTTGTTCAGTCATTGCCGTAGGATCGGAAAAGGCCTGCTCAAATCGATTAATGCCAAGCTTCATCAAGGAGCCTTCTAAGTAGCCGGCTTCTGCTTTTCGTGAAGGATCAATACCGACTAAAACCTCTGGGGGACTACCGGCAAAGACACCTTTGTAATCCTCACCAAACCCTTTAGGCAAGATAAAGTAAGCAACACGCTTACCGCGTCGTACCAAGTCTTTAGCTTTTTCTTCCGTAGAAAGAGTAACGGTAAACTCATCTGCCTCGCTGATTTGCTCGACAAAAGCTTTTGATTGCTCAGTTTGGTCAAGATCAACCACAGCCACTTTTAGTGCCTTTGAGCCACCACCATCACCCGAGAAGATAGAGCCAAAGATAAAAGCAAAAACCAAAGGGAATACAAAGGTAAAAAAGACCGCCATCTTGTCACGGAAAAGCAGCTTAAAATCTTTTTTCATTAACGCTAAAATTTTATTCATATCGCTACTCCCTTTTAATCCCTTAATTGACGGCCAGTTAAATTCAAAAATACAGTTTCTAAATCTGGACGGTTCATCGAAATATCGTAGACTTTATTACTGTTTTTTAATGCCTCTATTAGGTCCTTAGAAACATCTCCTGACTCAAAGTGCTTTACTCCCTGCTCAGAGCTAATGCTGACCTTCGTGTCGCCACCATAACGGCTCAATAATTCATCGACCGTACCAAGGGCTAATAACTGGCCATGATCAATAATACCAACTTTGTCGCACAGCTTTTGCGCTTCTTCCATGTAGTGAGTTGTGTAAATCACAGTTTTACCCAACTCTTTTAGTTTTAAGACATTCTCAAACAGTTTATTACGTGACTGAGGGTCAACGCCAGCGGTCGGTTCATCCATAAAGATATAATCAGGGTCATGCAGTATCGATGCTGCTAGGTTGAGTCTACGTTTCATGCCACCAGAAAACTGCGACACACGATCGTTAGCTCGATCAGAAAGACCAACAAAATCTAACGCCCACTCCATTTTTTCTGAAATCTTTTTTTTAGGTATGTCGTAAAGCGAAGCAAAAAAGCTGAGATTATCGAGAGCGGAAAGTTCTTCATACAAGGCGATACTCTGGGGGATTAAGCCAATTTTTAATCGAGCTTTTTTTGACTGCGGATTCAGTCCGTCTAGAGTAACACTCCCTGAGTCACAACCAATTAGTCCAGTCATTATCGATATGCTGGTGCTCTTACCAGCTCCATTGGGTCCTAATAGACCAAATATTTGGCCTGCCGGTATTTCCAGTGAAATGTCCTTAACTGCATGAATACTTCCAAAGCGCTTGTTTAAAGCATTGACTTGAATCATTCCTTTTCCCCATTTATTTGATTCATCTAATTTACATTAGATGTCATAAAAAAGAAAAAGGTTTAGAAAAGGAGAAATTAAATACAGCAGCGCTTTGCTTTTAAGCCGCTACCGCACGGGCAGGATTCGTTTCGGTTTATTTTAGTCGTAGTTTTAGGTTTAAAGTCACCGTCAGTATATAACCATAGGCCGCCTTCGAGGACGAAGTTCGACACTTCATGAAAGGTGTGTAACTTATCTTTATCGATAAAACTGGCTTTAAACTCAACGGTCCCTGAACTTTCCTGCTGCGAACTATTAATAACTTCTAAGTGGCACCAGTTAGTGGCTTTAGCACTGTCGGAAAACTCTTCCGGTGTGGTATTGCCGCGGTAATCGCTATGGTGGGTATCATAGATAAACTGCCCCAACCCGTGGTAGTAAGCACTGTAACGCGAGCGCATTAATTGCTCAGGAGTCTTTGCGACTTCTTGACCAAGGTGTAACGGCTGACAACACTCATCGTATTTCATAAGAGTGTTGTTAATCTTTTTACCGCAAGGACAGTGTGATTTCGTCATAATTAATTATATAAACCGTCAGATAAATCATTCCAGTTTGGGTTGTTCGCCTCGATCAGCGCAACTTTCCAGTCACGACGCCAAGCTTTTAATTGTTTCTCCCTATTCAGACAAACATTGATATTGTTACAAGATTCAAAATAAACCAACTTCTTTACTTGATACTTTTTTGTAAAGCCTTCTATAGCTCCCTGCTGGTGTTGGTATATTCTTTTAAGTAAATCCCCTGTCACTCCTATGTACAGAACTCCATCCTTTCTAGATGCTAGAATGTACACATAATATTCCTTCATTACTTGTGCTCCTTGTAATCCTTTACCGAGATCCTGACTTTCGTCAGGATGACACTTATGACAGGTTTAGTGTATTGCGAAACCTTTACGGCACATAATACAGCTCCATCCTAACTATACGACTTCCATTATCGAGATCCTGACTTTCGTCAGGATGACACTTATGACAGGTTTAGTGTATTGCGAAACCTTTACGGCACATAATACAGCTCCATCCTAACTATACGACTTCCTTTATCGAGATCCTTACTTTCGTCAGGGTGACCTTATAACGGGTTTAGTGTATTGCGAAACTTTTACGGCACATAATACAATTTCATCCTAACTATACGACTTCCTTTATCGAGATCCTGACTTTCGTCAGGATGACCTTATAACGAGTTTAGTGTATTGCGAAACCTTTACGGCACATAATGCGCTTTCGCTCTATCTAGGAGTCTATTCACCCCACAGTCTTGTCATCCTGAGCTTGACTCAGGATCTTGTTTTCTGGGACTCCTACTTTTTCGGTAGCTCGCAGTAGCCGAACATACATCTATCCTTGATGATTTGTCGAATTTCTTCGGGGATCTGCTGTTCCCAGTCACCTTGACCCAGTGGAATTTTGGTAGCGATATGGCGAGCAGATATATGAAGATTCTCATCATTCCAGTTTTCAATTGGCACCAGAAGTCGGTTATGTCGTAAGTGCTTTAAGAGATACTGCGCATTATCCTCTACTTCGACATTATCCAGCGTTATCAACTTATCACCACTACGTGTTGGATAAACATAAACATTGGTATTGCCAGAGAAGAGCTTGCCCATCGCTTCAAGAATACCGCCTTCTAATCCTTTATAGTATTGGGCATCAAACAACTGATCAAAGTCTAGAATACTAAGCACTATGCCAATTCGATTTTGGGTATAACGACGCATCCATGAGCGCAATCTAAAGAATCGCAAGTAATCTGAAATGAGTACGTTGTAGCCCAGCTTATTCAAGAGGTCGACACGCGCTAAAAAGTTTTCATCCTCGGTTTCAATATCCGTATCAAGCTCCGCCATGGTAATTTCGGCAACCGTACAAACCTTATCTTTTTCGACGCCATCCTCTTCTAAGAATTGCTGCATGGCCGCTTCGGTCATATCCACATGGACTTTCGTTGGCGGTTTAAAAGAGCCACGAATGACCAAAACATCTTTCTTACGAAGCAAGCTCATCGGTACTTCTGAGTCGCCTTTCGGATCAAACATTACTGCACGACAACACCATGAACGTACCAAGTGTAAATTCATTAGTCGATTTTCAACATCAGCAAAGTGGTGACCAGAAAAGTGAATCAAATCAATTTCGATACGCTTTTGACCAAACGGATTAATCAGGTTATCGAGCAAGGATTCGATAAAGATTTTGGGCTCTTGGTGGTAGTTAAACGCGCCATAAACCACGTTAACCCCTAAAATCCCAAGCGCTTCAGATTGTTCGCGGTTGGTATCATCAAGCATCCGTACGTGCATCAAAATTTCACTTGATGGAGCGCCGGGCTCTAGTTGCAAACGTATTCCAACCCAACCGTGACACTCGTTTTTCTGGCTATAGCTTTTCGCCGTAACCGTCGCGGCATAACTGAAATACAAGGTTTCTTCAGGACGTACCGCATCCAAACGCTTGTGTAGCAGGTTGTACTCATAGTCCAACATTTGCTCCAAACGCTCACGGCTCACATAGCGCCCTGCCTTACCATAGATGTCGTCACTAACCTGCATATCATAAGCAGACATGGTTTTAGCTACGGTTCCAGCGGCAGCACCTGCTGAGAAAAACTGACGAGCCACCTCCTGTCCTGCACCAATTTCTACAAAGGTGCCGTACTGACGCTTATCTAAATTTACCGTTAAGGCTTTTTGTTCAGTTGTTAGGGTTTTATCGTGCTCTATCATTCTTTGTCCGTATTGACTTTGAAGTGTTGCATCAACTCTTTAATGAATTGTGCCATAGTTTGCGTCATCAACACAAAATCAGCATCTATACGTGCGATCTTGTCCTGAGAATCGATTTCGTCATTCTCTTTAAGTAGCTCATCATCGAACTTAATGCTTTTCAGTGATAGGTCACTACTTAATACTGCACTGAACTCTTCGGCGCGACGAATACCCATCTTTTGTACCCAAAAGCCATCATTTAGTAGTTCTTTCACTAATTCTAAGTCCTGCTCGCCCTTGATTTTAATCACTCTATCATCTTTCGGATCTTGCAGATCAAACTGGCCAGTAAGCTGTAAGTTTTCAGATAAATCGCCTAGTACCCACTGATTCATAATAGAGCCAGGGCTCTCTTCGCCCATTAAGCGAACTGCACCTAGCGTTCCAAGTGACTCTATCAACAGCTCGACAAAGGCATCAGCGGCGCTCGCGCTACCGGCGTTCACCACCAATAGCTCGTGACGCGTGTCAATATAACCATAGGTATGACTGGACTTGGTTAAAGCCTTAGGCTTTAGAAGGCTCAATATATCATCTTTAAGGTTGGCTTTTTCCTTGCCATAGACTTTGCGGCCTTCCGCTTCCTCGATTTGGGCAACTCTGTCTTCTAACGCTTCTTTGACCATGCTCGCAGGGATAACTTTTTGCTCTTTACGCATCGCTAGCAAATAAGCGCTATTGGCGCCGTAAACCAAGCTATCATAACCGCGACCTAACGGTGAAACCCAACCAAAAGCATCGGTTTCTTGCCGGCCTATTTCTTTAAAGCTTTGATTATTAAGGCTTTCTTCGAGTGAATCTTGAGAATGCTCAAACTTTGAGCTGAGATAATATATAAAACAGTTTTTAAACCACATAAAACGCCAAGGCCCGCTATATTTAGACTGCGTATTATGCCAAAACACACTGTTGATACTAGCCATGTTTGATGCTTTTTTATTAATTTTTTGTAGATCGGGCAACTTTAGGTTTAAATTTCGCAAAAGGCCCCCATCTGTACACCTTAGACACCTTTTTGGAGACATTATGTCAACTACTGACTTTTCAACAACTGAAGCAAAAGCTTCATACGGTATCGGCCTTCAAATGGGCCAGCAAGTAAGCGGCGCATTTCCTGGCGTAGCCATCGACGCAGTGATTGCAGGTATTCAAGATGCCTTCGCTGGTAAAGAATCACAAATCCCAGGCGAAGAACTCAACGCTGCTTTCCAAGAGATCCAAAAGATCGTGGAAGAAGAAAATGCTAAACAAGCGAAAGAGTTTGCGGCTGAAGGCGAAGCTTTCCTAGCTGAGAACGCTAAGCGTGAAGAAGTGACTGTGCTAGACAGTGGCTTACAGTATGAAGTCATTAAAGAAGGTTCAGGCGACATTCCAACGGCTGACTCTACCGTTAAAACACACTATGCGGGTACGTTAGTTAATGGCCAAGAATTCGACAGCTCTTATAAGCGTGGCGAACCAGCCGAATTCCCAGTTGGTGGTGTAATCCCTGGCTGGACTGAAGCACTACAGAAGATGACTGTGGGCTCTAAGTGGAAACTGTATGTTCCATACAACCTTGCCTATGGCGAGCGTGGTGCTGGTGGTGCAATCGGCCCATACCAAGCATTGATTTTCGACATCGAGTTGCTTGATATCGTTGCTTAATACGATTTTAAGATATAAAAAAGGTGAGCATTTGCTCACCTTTTTTTATAGGCTGATAATTTTTCGCTGTAGAAATTATCGACAAAGACTAGGGCGATATTTTTGCGCCACAGTACCGCCAGAGCAGTCCCAATAACTAATATAGTCGCCTTCAAACACTGGAACATAAACAATAGTTTGTGGGCCGTAACCTAAGCTTTGTTCTTAAAGAACAAAGTAATCACACCGTCATTAACGACGATTTTCTCTATTATCGAGTTTTCATATTCATGTGCTTGTTGGATTGTGTCATAGCCATTATCCAAATCTTCAACTTTAGCACCATTAACTAGCGCTTGTGAGATTTGTAATTTAATCCCTTCAGCCGCGTAAACTCCAGAAGACATTTCAGCACGAAGTACATATTCTTGATAGGCTGGAATTGCCACCGCCGCTAATATACCAATGACCGCAATCGAGCTGGTTGAGCCCATGCCGTAAAGTAAGTCTGTGCCTCCGTTCTCAAAGGTAAACTCAAGACCGAGTACATCTTTATCCGAACGTAAGTTCAGTCCTACAGCCCCATTTTCTGGGAAGCCTAATTCGTCAGCTGTCGGTAACGCCATAAGATCAATATCAGCCTGGGTGATATCCGCTAAAATCATCAAGAACTCGATGTAATAATGATAGCTATTGCGTGACAAGCCATCGACAGAAGCCGTCAACCCAAGTAATGCACTATTAGCATCATACCCTTGTTTGCTCGAAAGCCACTCGGCTACCTCTACTTCTGCTGTGCGCTTTTTTCTTTCCAGAAGCAATTGTGGAATTGAGGCAAAAACAATGTTTTCCCCTTCAATCGTCCAGAAGTAGTTTTCACGATAATTTTTCGCTAACTCAGCTCCCAATATCGGAGCGCCTTTTGAAGCATCGAAAGACTTCTCAACAAAAGATACCGACAAGTGGTGAATTTCCTGATCATTTTTATTATAAACCTGGTGCTCGATGTCAAAGTTTTCTTGGGCCTTTGATAGCAATGCCTTGATATCATTTGGGTTATAAGCCACGGCCGCAAAGGTTCCCACCTGATCTTTAAAAAACACAACCTCTGGCCCGAAGGTGTCTAACAAGGTTGTAACGCTAACCCCCAGCTCTTTCTGCGCTTGTTGATTAATCGTGTCCCATGATTCGATATTGTCAGCGCCGACTTGCTGCAAGCTCGTTACAAGATGTTCAGCTTGCTCAGAGGTTGGTAAAGACATGAATGCGGCCCACTTTGGTGTGCCCACAGATTTAACGTTAATAGTATTGCTGACTTCAGGAAAGAAGCGATTGATGCCAACTTTTGGCATATCAAGCAAAAGCTTCAAGCGGGTTTTACCACTGCTCACGCCATAGCCCAAAGCTAAACCTTTCGCTTGATCAATTCCAAACTCTTTTAACTCTTTAAGCTGTTTAGGTGACATACCCATTTGTAAAAACGGCATAGCGTTTTTGGGGCTAGCCCAAGCAAATAAGCCTTGATGGCTCGCGTCGATATCAGCTTCTAGCTTTAGCATTTCATGCTTATCGTTAGTTTTAATCGAAGCGGCGGCATTTTCGAGGCTGGTCACAGAAGCCCCCATGCCGCTAATGATCGTTAAACGCTGGTTATCCGTATCATAAGAATAATAAACAGCAACGCCCGGCCCAAAGCTTACAATACCCTTAGTTTTATCGTCCTGCGGCATGATGTTGGCGTTGGGTAGTCCTTGAACTAATGCCTCAATAGCTTGGCTAAAGCTGGTGTCGTCTACATAATCCAGACTAGTGCCTGCGTATATAACGGGCTGCCCACTTTGGCTAACAAAAGCGAGCTCTAAAGGCCCAGTAGTGTGCTTAGCATAAAATTCGGCGAGCGGTTTAATTGGTTGCTCTAGTTGGCTGATAATATTCTCATACAGCCCTTTTTGGATTTGCTTCATGGCGGCAACATGGTGCTCATTGCCTAAAGCATATTTAAAGCTATCGTCCTTAGCAGAAAAGCCCGACCACAAATTAGGCACTCGAGCATAAGCAATGGTGTTTTCTGGCAATGAACTATAAAGCCATGCGCTTTCTGTTAGTGTTTCTACCTTATAGCTTGGTGTCGCTGTGCTTTTGTTATCAGACTCGGAACACCCTGTCAGCAATAAGCCCCAAGCTAATGAAGCCACTACGACCTTTTTTAGTCCTGATCGTTTTGTTTGTACTATTTTCATGAAATCCTCTGCATTTTCAATTAATTGGCGCACTTGATATAAGTCCTTTAAAACAGAGTTCAGTTTATTACTTCAAATCGTCACAAACAATCGTAAATCTAGGTCAATCGCAAACATTCACAGAATATTCAGTAATTTACGGTATTATTCATATCCAGAAACATTATTGATTTGCATATTGGTGACTAAGAGCCTAGTTTAATAGAACCAGTACTGAGGAGTTTTCATTTGAAGTTATCAAGCAGGATTATCATTGTCGCGCTCACGCTATTTACCCTACAGGGTTGTGGTTTACAATTTTGGTATAACCGCATCGCCTGGCTTTCGACTTGGTATGCGGATGATTATGTAACCTTAACTTCAGTCCAAGAAGAGCGCATCGAAAAGCTGGTTGATAAGCACGCCTATTGGCATCGCACCACTCAACTTCCCCGCTACAATCAGTTTATTGACGATCTCTCTGAGGATCTTAGAAATCGGAACCTGGAGCAAACCTACGATAGTTATAGTGATCGTATATTTAATTTTTATCAGACCATTTTAGATCAAGTCTTAGATGACGCTGTGTCTGAACTCTCTCAGTTAACAGATGAGCAAGTTGATGAATTGATGAAGAACATTAATCATTCAGCAAAAGAGCAAGCCAAGGAATTTCGCAAAAAGGACCAAGAAGACCGTGCTGAAGAAGAGCTTGAAGAGGCTATAGACTATTACGATGAGTGGTTTGATGATCTTACTCCAGAGCAGGAAGACATCATTACGCAAATGGTCCAGAAGACTCAGCCAACTTTCGAGCTACGCAGTGAGTATTTAGCTGATTGGCGTCAGGCTTTCCAGCTGGCGCTACAAGAGCGTCGCACTGAGTCTGGACAAAAAGCCCTCTACAGCTTAATGCACAAACCACGTCAACTCAGTTCAGCCAAGCTTAAGAAGATTCGAGAACAAAACAGACAAGTCTTTAAAGCTCACCTGATCCAACTTTTTAATTCTTTATCCGATGAGCAAATTGATAATTTCATAGACTTTCTCAGCGATTACAAAGCAGATTTCAATGATCTCATTGAGGATGCTGATTAAATAAAATCACGGACAACCTCATAACCCAGACTAATAGCGATGGCTAAGCCAAAGCTGAGCAAGGTACCAATTAGGATATATTCGGTTAAGCGGCGATCATGAGCTTCTTTGAGATCGCCAAATCTGAATACAGACTTTGCTGCCAACAAGAAACCAACGCCTTCCCAGTGATTAGTCACAATAAAGACAAAAATAAATAATCGCTCTAAAAAGCCAATATAGCTCCCCGCATTGGCCAGTGAATGGTTCGTTTCACCAGGCTGATCGGCATTCAACGGCGTCCAACGTGAAATTAACACTTTAATGATGATAGAAGAAACTCGCGTCAGTAACAATAACGCTATCGCCATGAGCCAGAACTGCTCATGGTTAACAGAGACCTCATAAAGGCCTGGGTAGTAATAACCGACAACTGCCACTATCACCACCACATGAATGAACTGATCCGCTAAAAATAGACTTCGGTGATTAAAGAACAGTGACTTTTCGGCATCTAAGCTTTTCCCCAAAGCTCGATTACCAATGGCTTTACCTCCATCGATTAGGTAGTGCGAAATGACGAGAATGATCCAACCAAGCCAAAATTGAGGTGCAAAAGAAAAAGCCATGGCATATAGCATTGCGTGCACCAAGGTATGTAAAAGTAGCTTTTTTGACAGATATGCTTTTTGCTCTTTGTCTTTAACCCATGAAACCGGCTGAATTAAAAAATCAGCGATAAGGTGAGCCATTAGTAGTTTTAATAATAGTAAGGTCATGAATTGTTCATTAATTGTTTTTTGTTAGTCTCTGGACAACAATCTCTGGCCAATAACTTCTCAGAAATAGTCTGTCGATAATACCTTTCAGCATCCATAATAGGCCCATACCCAGCCCGCGATAAGCGCTCACTAACACGACTTTGTGGTATCGATAGTAGCGCCGCGATGTCTTTTTGTGTTGTTTCGGGGTGTTCTAACCGTGCTAAAACAACCTCTGCACTTGTTTCAGCCCAATGATCGATGGTTAATAGTGCTAAGTTGATTAACAGACTAATCGTTTCATCAAACTCTTTCCAGGGAGTTTTCAAGGCAAGTGTCTGTTTCTTGAGCGAATCGAACTTTCTCCCCGAATTTACAAAGGCTTCACCGCTCGACTGCAACACCTGATCACGGTGATGCTCTATGCTTCCAATACCAATCGCCATACGAACATCCAACTCTTTATATTGCTTTAACGCTGCCTTTAAAGTTAGAGCAATTTGCAGCGCTTTTTCAGGTTGGTAACTGACTAGCTGAAAACTATCGCCTCGATACAGTTGCCAATCTTTTGGGCTATTGCCAAACCGGGACAATCGGCTCTGTAGTTCAGAGTACCAGTCTACCTTGCTCTCTATGGCCTGAGAATTAATGATATCGCCTGTAATAACAGCAACTTGTGGTGATTTTTTGCTTTCTATCTTCGACCTTTGACTCATCTACAACCTCCCCTTTTTGCGGGTTAAAGCTCTAGGCATCTAAAACTCAATCAATATTACACCTTTAGACGTATAATATCAAATATCCGTTATTTTAAGTATAATGGAAGTTATACGCGTATAAATGTATAATCGGGCAGGGTAAACAAAGAGAGCACAAGGACAAAGTCCTAGTAAAAGGAAAATACACACCTATGAGAAATCAGGTGTAAACAAGCGGTTAATCTTTAGCTTTCATTTGCACACAGAGCACATCACACGGAGCACCATGTAATACCCCATTTGCCGTAGAACCTAGCAATAACTCCCAACCGTGCTGCCCGTGGGTGCCAATAACAATAAGGTCACAGTTCTTTTTGTCGGCAAATTTCTTAATCATCCTAGAAGGTTTACCAATTTCAATATGATGGTTCTTGGTTGCGATGTTAAAAATATCAGCAAGTCTATGTAAACGTTTAGTCTTCGCTTTAATCGCTTCTTGCTCAAGCTCCTCCGTGTTTACAACGACAGCCCCAAAAGGAGCACCAGCCCAAAGACCTGCATCGATCGGCTCAGCAACATGCAATAAATCTAGAACACCATTTTTAGAAAGTAAGCTTTCTGCTTTTTCAATGATTTTTGTGCTTTCTTTGCGTAGATCAACAGCAACAACAATATGACTATAAGACATGACTAAATCCTTGTTAATAGAATCTTTACATTGACTTTATCACAGCAATAAAGCCAAATCCTGCTCAAGATCAATGAATTAACAAGTTATAGGCATAAAAAAACGCCCCAGAAGAGCGTTTTTGTAACTGACTAAAGCAAGCGATGACTAAAACGACACCACTTACTTTAGCGACTAATACATAAAATATTAGCTTTTATACTTCTTAAACTCAGTACTATACCAGTCAAACTGATTTGCAGTTTGTTCAGATACTTTGGTCATTTTACTGACAACATAAATAGCCAGTAAGCCAATGATGAAGCCTGGCAATAACTCATACAAGCCAAACAGCGCAATATCTGTATTATTACCAATGTAGTCCCAAATCAGTACCGAAGCACCACCAGCGATGATACCCGCTAGCGCGCCTTGGCGTGTCATATGCTTCCACAGTAGCGAAAGAATGATAACTGGACCGAAGGCAGCACCAAAGCCAGCCCAAGCCTGTCCAACTAGGTTAAGAACATTTTTGCTGTCGCCAAGCGCTACAAAGATACCAATCGCAGCTACTAAAATCACCACAAAGCGATTTACCCAAACCAACTCTTTTTCAGATGCTTGCGGACGCAGGTGTGGCTTATAAATATCCTCTGTTACCGAGCTTGAAACTGCTAACAATTGCGAGTCAATGGTACTCATCACTGCCGCCATAATTGCCGCTAGTAAGAAACCTGCTAACCAAGGATTAAATAATGCCTGTGTTAACAATAAGAATACTTTTTCAGCCCCTTGAGAGGTGTTTAAAGCGGCCACTTCCTCTTGTGTCAGTAGCTTATATTCACTAGCCGCAAAGTCACCACCGAAGTAGGCGATACCTGCAAAACCAACAAACACAGCGCCTAACACACATACGGCCATCCAAGTCATGCCGATACGGCGCGCTTGTGGCACAGTGTTAACGCTTTTAATCGCCATAAAGCGAGCTAGGATGTGAGGCTGACCGAAGTAACCTAAACCCCATGCCATTAACGACAAGAAAGTGATCCATTTGAAGGCGTTATTTTCATCGAACAAGCCTGCAGTGAAACTGGCAAGATTCTCTTTCCCCATGGCTTCGCCAGCGTTCTTCACACCCTCTGTAATACCCGCTAAACCATTGTATTCGACCAACAATACAATTGGCGCAACGATTAGTGAGATTGCAATGATTAAACCCTGGAAGAAATCGGTCCAACTAACAGCTAAGAAGCCACCAAGGAAAGTATAAGAGATGATAACGATAGTGCTAACGAAAAGAGCTGTATTGTAATCATAGCCGAAACTAGATTCGAACAGTTTACTACCGGCAACTAAGCCTGAACCGATGTAATAACCGTAGAAAACGATCATCACAACAACCGCCGCAATTCGTAACCACTTACCGCCGTCATGGAATCGACCAGCGAAATAATCGGGTAAGGTTAAAGCGTTATCGGCAATTTCAGTGTAAGAACGGAGACGTCCAGCGATGAACTTCCAGTTAAGGTAAGCACCAACGACTAAGAAGAACGCAAGCCAGGACTCAGATAGCCCTGAGAAGTAAATGGCGCCTGGAAGGCCCATTAGAATCCAGCCACTCATATCGGAAGCGCCTGCACTAAGAGCAGTAACTGCGCCACCTAGGCCACGACCACCTAGCATATAGTCGCTAGAGTCGTTAGTTCTCATATAGGCCCAAACACCGATTGCTAGCATAAAAATTAGGTATATGCCGAACGCAATTTCGATGGGGCCTACTGACATCCCCCAAATATTAAATAATTCTGTACTACTAGAGTCCATAACACCCCTTTAAATTTAAGTTAGTTTGGCCCAGCAACCTACTCAGCAAAATATTGCTCAAGATACTCTTCAAAACCAAGAGTCTCGTTCTGCTCAATCTCCTGCTGCTCTGCCAGCGATTTTTCAGCTTCTTCTTCAAACAAGCGCTGAACACGCGGCTCAACCGGCTGTGACAAAAACTGCTGCTGAACTTTCGCAGAAAGCTCCATCGTATAGCCAAAATACCCCTTAGCACTACTTTTGATATCCTTATAGTAGCGTCCAGAAAGGGTCTTTGATGGATCGTTCGCCATCTCAATGGCTTCCGATAGTGCTTTGGTATAAGCTCGCGTATGGTTACATTTATCAAGCAAGACTGCAACCGGACGCATTTCCTCAAAAATCTGTAAAGTTGCCTCTTTTAGTGGCAAAGAGCGGTTATTTCGGAGCAAGTTAAGCTCTGGTTTTCGCCCAAAATAGACAACTCTGCGGAAGTTTTCATCATTCTCAGCGTTCTCACGATCCGACTGGTCTTTACTCTCTTGTAGCAAGCAGAACAGCATAAAGACATCCAAGAAGTCAATCTGGGACTGACTGATGCCCACAGGATCATACGGATTCAGATCAAGTGAGCGAACCTCAACATACTGAACACCGGCACGATTTAGCGCCTGTGTCGGACGTTCACCACTATTAATCACACGCTTAGGGCGTATTTTGGCGTAATACTCGTTCTCAATCTGAAGCAAGTTTGCGTTTAACTGGCGATACTCGCCATCAACGCGCACACCCAACTCCTTGTAAAACTGATCAGGAGTCCGAATTGCCCTTTCTAATTCAGCGGTATATTCATGCAAGTCATTATGACGAATTGAGAATTTTGCTTGCGCATTATTCTGGTAGCCCAAATCACTCATTCGTAATGACGTTGCATAATCTCCATACATGGTACCGTCTTCAGTTTCGGTTAAAAACTCCCCACCCGCACCTTTTGTAAAAGATTTACAAATCGCCGGCGAAGCACCATATAAATAGGGTAACAACCAACAATAACGCAAATAATTGCGAATTAGCGCCAGGTATTGATCGGAAATAAAGGTTTGAAGTTCCGAATTATCACCATAATGGCTTTGTAGCTTTGGCCAAAAATCGTCTGGCAGTGAGAAGTTGTAATGAACACCAGCAATTGTCTGCATATAACGTCCATAACGATAGCCAAGACCTCGACGATAAATATGCTTCATCATACCCACATTCGAACTACCGTAATTCGCCAAGGGAACATCTTCTTCCTTGGTCATAATACAAGGCATACTGCCAACCCATAGAACTTCATCGTACATGTGCTGGTAGATATAATTATGAATATCGAATAACCACTGACGCGGGCCTTCACGCCCTGTGGTAACAGGCGTTATCAGCTCCGGTAAAGCCTCTGAATAATCCGTGGTGATATATTGATTGGTTAGCGCCGAGCCCCACTCTTTCGGATGAGCTCTTTTCGACAAGTAACCATCAGGGGTCACACGCAGACTTTCCTTCTCAATTCCACGATTAATATTGGCTAAACAAAACGGTGCTTCAGATTCAATAAAGGATATAGTAGACCTATACATTTTAGGTTCGAACATACAAATAGGCGGGATAGGTAATAATCCGTTTACTATGCCACAGAGCATAATAATTTCAAGAAGAGTCTCTTTAATTCTAGGCTTTTACAACTCATCGGCGTTGGAATTGCAGGCGTAGCAATGGCATAATTCTCGTGTCATTTTAATACCAACAGCAGGCATCTTGTGAAACTACTGAAAAAAGCATCACTCATTATCGTTACTGTCTTAGTTGTACTAGTCGTATTGTTACAATTCGACGATAGCTTAAAGCCAGAAACTAAAACTTGGAAAGAAAAAACTGAGCAAGCTATTCATAACGACAATGATGCCTACTTCTACTTTTTAGGCATGATGGCCCCTGAGGGAGAAGATCCAGTAAGTTTAGGCAAAGAGATCCACGCAAAAGTTAAAGCTCAACCTGTTGATGACTTTGATGTGGATAATGTCGAAGAGTCCAGAAAGAACTCAAGTTATGGCGAAGTTTACCGTATAGAAAATGGGCTGCCTGTCGATAAGCCCCGTACTTATTGCCGAGCCTTTATAAAGCATTGTTTTGAAACGCTTTTAGCCAACCCATCACAAGCGCAAGAGCTTGTTACCAATAATAAATTGCTTAAAAAACGCTATAGCAAATTCCTAGAAATGCCGAATTATCAGCAGATGCACCCGATGGCAAACTGGAAAAGTATTCCTTCCTACCAACACCTCATTGACGCCAACAATATCACGCTGATTAGCCTACTAGCTTTAGAAAATGGCGAAACTATTAACCAACAATTCTCAACGCTAATGAACCAGACTCGTCAAAAACTCGTCCAGTCTGGCTCTATTTTAGAAAAAATGATTTATGTCGCCATCATGAATCAAAGTCTAGAGTTCTATAACTTACTCTACACACACAACCGAATTGGGACTCCACTGACTTTCGCCAACCTGACGCAGGAAGAAAAGGATTTTGAAAAAGCCATGAGCTATGAGCTCTTGTCAGGTTCAGCCGTCATGAATCATTACGATTTCAAATGGTATCGAATCGTTGCCCGCGCCGTGATTAAGAAAAACATTATGCTCAATAAGCAATATGAATACGCTAAAGCCTACAGCGCCATTAGCCGCTTACCAGCCCATGAGCAGATAAAACCAGAAACTTGGGAAGAAAACCTTCCCAAAGAAGATAGCTTCCTACAAAAATACCGTAACTACTCAGGTTGGATTCTGCATCAAATCGCAAAGCCCGCTTATGACGACTATATCTACCGCGTATCAGATTTAGATGCAAAAATCAGTTTACTTAATTGGCGCTTACAGCAAACACCTAACGCTCCGATCGATCAGCTATATTTAGAGAGCCACTCAACGGAGTCGCTTAACCCCTACCAAACGGGGGCATTCATTATTAAAGCTGATAGCGATAACCCGAACGTAAAAAGATTGTGTATCGAAAGGCCTGGAAGAGTTTCTGATATAAATCACATTAGATGCATTCAACTATAAACCTACAATGTCATGAGTAAAAAATACAAACCACCAATAGCCCTAACCTTCACAGCATTCATCATTGCTTTTGTCGGCTCAAGGGTATTGTTTTATTTAATAGACTTTAACTACAGCCTATTCAAAGACCCATTTAACCTAGGAAAATTTCTAACGGATATCGGCGTCTTTTTCGGCTTTTTCTTTATCGGTATGGTGGTTTATAACCTACTTACCTCTAAAAAACGTACGAGTTAATAGGTAACTTTTAACACTACATAGAAAGGATAATTACATGGAAGCATTAATCAGTTTAATTATTGTCGTTCTACTGCTTGTTCTACCACTCAAGTTCGCCGCGCAGTTTATCGGCGCCAAAAACACAGGATTCTTCAACTGCCTGTTCGCCCTTATCGTCTCCGCCCTCTTCCAATATGGCGTCGAACACTTCTTTCCAAACTTAGACAACACCTACGGCTGGCTAGTCACAGTCCCCGTCGTCGCTATCGCCTACATGCTCGTGCTGGGCACAAGCTTTATCAAAGGTGTACTAATCGCCATCGTACAGGTTATTTTAGCCGTGTTATTGACTGCTTTAGTCGCGAGTTTAATGGCGCGGGTATGATTTTGATTGTTCATTTTCTTTGCGCCTGACCACAGGGAATCCCTTCGGGGCAAAGAAAACGAACCAAAAGAAAAGGCACCCCAGACGCTAGGTGCTACGCACTCCCCTCGCTCAACAAAGTTACTCACGCGCCATCAAACTCGACATTCCCCTTCGGGGATTCCTTGCAGTCACCTATTCGTTTTGATTAAATTGGTCTATCCATGCCCAATTTACGCTATAACTTTTCCTTACTCGACTAGCTTTAAGGGGTAATTGGAGCAAGCCAGCAATAATTTCTTTAAGGGTCACTTATAGACGGACTTATCTGAGAATAGAATATTTAAATATTCACACCCAACCTATCTACTATCTACACAAGGAGCGGTAATTGAAAAAGGCGAGAACTTCTACTCTGCAAGAGTTTTTAAAAAGAAACCCCAGCTTAAGAAAGCTGGATCCTATGAATAAGATAGACTTTGATGTAAGTTCATTAAATAAAGAAGAAGTAGTTGCTTTAAAAAGCTTTCTAGCCGAGTTATGTACTGATCTTACAATTTACGTGGAACTTTTTGATAACAAAGAAAACTTAGCTGAGCTTAATAAGTTTAACGTATTAATTTTTTCTAGAATAGAAAGAGCTTATATCGAGAGAATTTGTTTAAAATTTTCCACTTTAATGGACCCTCCTAAATCATGTGGCAAAGAAAATCTTTCATTTAAAAGGTTTATTGAAATAACTGAGTCTAACTTACTACAAGCTTTATACGATGAAATCCATGACTTTTATGTAGTGTCTGGTATAAAAAACTGGAGAAATAAGGTTCTAGCACATGCAGATCTATCCACTTTCATTGCAAACACTATTGAGTTAAATTTTAGGAGGAGTGACATAACTGATGTCATAGCTGGTTGTCAGGAGTTTGTGGACTGGATATCAGATCCAACAAGTACGACTGATCATTTAGTAAAATTACCTTATGGCAACGATGTTAGTTCATTTATAAATGGTATAAAAAAGTTAAATAATACAGGTTAAGCAAGTGTAGCCTCGAAAGAACGTTAGTGATTTCGAGGCTTCCCCCTTACATTGAGCTAAGTAATAGACAAATCATAGCAACTCAAAACAGGACGTTTTGAATAATGAAATTCAGGCCAAGGACGGACTGTATTTCATGATGCGTTAAGTGATTTGGGTATTGCGAAGGAAGTTATTCGAAGAATAACCTCAATGTCCGGGCGCACTTCTTTTTGGTTACTTTTTCTTAGGCGTTAAGAAAGAGTAACTCGCTGAAAAAGCGAAATAGAACGTTAACTATAGATACTGGATCCCGCGGTCAAGCCGCGGGATGACAATTAAAACTAACCAATCGAACGGCGGGCATTGTAGAACATACGCTGCCAAGCCCCATCTTCTCTCCACTCATCCGGTCTCCATGAATTCTGCACCGTGCGAGCGACACGCTCTGGGTGTGGCATCATGATGGTTACACGACCGTCAGTTGTGGTGAGGCCTGTAATACCGTGTGGTGAGCCGTTCGGGTTAGCGGGGTAAGTATCTGCAATATCGCCGTAGTTGTTAACGTAGCGCGCTGTAATCAAGCCTGAGGCGTTTACTTGTTGCGCGGCGTCTGCTGATGCGAACTGGGCGCGACCTTCACCATGCGATACGGCGATTGGTAGGCGCGAGCCTTCCATGCCTTGCATAAATAGTGATGGTGATTTTGCTACTTCGACCATGGCGAAACGTGCTTCAAATTGAGCCGATTCGTTTTTCACGAAGTGTGGCCAGTGATCAGCACCTGGGATCAGCTCTTTTAGGTTCGACATCATCTGACAGCCGTTACAAATACCTAAGCTGAAAGTATCTTCGCGCTTGAAGAAGGCTTCGAACTCGTCACGAGCACGGCTGTTGAACAGAATCGATTTTGCCCAACCTTCACCAGCGCCTAATACGTCACCGTACGAGAAGCCACCACAGGCGACCGCACCGATAAAGTCTCTTAGCGTTACGCGACCACTTAGGATATCGCTCATGTGGACGTCGATACACTCGAAGCCCGCTTTAGTGAAAGCCGCCGCCATTTCAAGATGGCTGTTCACGCCTTGCTCACGCAGAATAGCTACACGAGGGCGAACACAGCTATTAATCATTGGTGTTGCGATATTCTCGTTGATATCAAAAGTTAACACAGGGTTTAAACCTGGGTTATCGAGATCAAGCTTGGTTTGATACTCTTCTTCTGCACAACGTGGGTTGTCACGAAGTTTTTGCATATGGAAAGTTAGCTCAGACCAAATCGCTCGCAAGTCTTTCATCTCACGCGATAGGACGTCTTCACCGTCTTTCGTCACGCTAAAGGTTTTGGTTTCAGCTGGCACGCCGATATAGTGGCTGAACGCTTCAACATTATGCTCTTTCAATAATCTTTCAACATCATCACGCTTAGAAGCTGGAACCTGTAGTACCGCACCTAGCTCTTCGTTAAATAGAACCTCTTCGGCAGTTCCATTCAAGTTCGACAAGTCGACACTAACGCCACAGTTTCCGGCAAAGCCCATCTCAACTAAAGTTGTTAATAAGCCACCGTCTGAGCGATCGTGATATGCGCTTACTAGACCCGCTTGATTCAAGTCCTGCACCACATTAAAGAAGTTGCGCAGGTCATCGCTCGAATCTACGTTAGCTGGCTCTGTGCCTAACAACTTATAGACCTGAGTGAAGGCTGTTGCGCCAAGACGATTTTTACCGCGACCTAAATCGATTAATAGTAATTCAGTCTCGCCAATGTCTGTTCTTAACTGTGGCGTTAAACTTTTGCGCACGTCAGTTACTGGCGCAAAGGCTGTAATGATTAGTGATAACGGCGAGGTAACGCTTTTCTTCTGTCCGTTTTCTTCCCAAACCGTTTTCATCGACATCGAGTCTTTACCTACTGGAATCGTAATTCCAAGCTCTGGGCAAAGCTCCATACCAACGGCTTGGACTGCTTCATAAAGATTCGCGTCTTCGCCTGGAGCTCCCGCAGCCGCCATCCAGTTTGCAGATAAACGAATCTTTTTAATATCATCAATTTTTGCTGCTGCGATGTTAGTTACAGCCTCGCCAACTGCCATACGTGCTGAAGCAGCGCTATCGAGCAATGCTGCTGGCGTACGCTCACCCATCGCCATCGCTTCGCCAGTGTAGCTGTTATGCGTCGAAGTCGTTACAGCACAGTCTGCCACAGGAACCTGCCACGGGCCGACCATCTGATCACGCGAGACCATACCACCAACCGTTCTATCGCCTATGGTGATTAGGAACGACTTATCCGCTACCGCAGGTAAGGCTAGGATACGATCGACCGCTTCGTTGATATCATCAACTTTCGGTAACTCAGTCGAAGGCTTTGATAAAGTTTTTGCTTCGCGGTGCATTTTCGGCGCTTTACCGAATAATACGTCCATCGGCAAGTCCACAGGCTTGTTACCGAAATGCTCGTCGTTTAGCTCAAGGTGTAACTCTTCAGTCGCCTCGCCAACTACAGCAAACGGACAACGCTCCCGCTCACAAATTGCTTCAAACTTCTCAACGTCAGCAGGAGAAACGGCTAATACGTAACGCTCTTGCGCTTCGTTACACCAGATTTCTACTGGCGCCATACCTTTCTCGGCATTTGGAATACGGCGTAATTCAAACTTACCGCCACGCTCACCATCGTGAACCAGCTCAGGTATAGCGTTTGACAAACCACCAGCACCCACATCGTGGATAAAGGCGATTGGGTTTTGCTCGCCCATTGCCCAGCAGCGGTCGATGACTTCCTGACAGCGACGCTCCATTTCTGGGTTATCACGTTGCACCGAAGCAAAATCTAGGTCTTCTTGGCTCGAACCTGTGGCCATTGATGAGGCAGCGCCGCCACCTAAACCAATCAACATGGCTGGGCCACCAAGGACAACAACTTTGTAGCCTGGCTTAATTTCTTTTTTCTCGACGTGTTGCTCGCGAATATTACCCATACCACCAGCAATCATGATTGGCTTATGGTAACCACGAACTTCTTCGCCATACTCAAAGGTGAATTTTTCTTCGAAGGTACGGAAATAACCATTGACCGCCGGACGGCCAAATTCGTTATTAAAGCTGGCGCCACCAATCGGACCTTCTAACATTATGTCTAACGCAGTTACGATTCGATCAGGCTTACCAAAATCTGTTTCCCAAGGTTGCTCATAACCTGGAACGCGTAAGTTAGACACCGTAAAACCAGTTAAGCCGACTTTTGGCTTACCACCAATACCGGTAGCGCCTTCATCACGAATTTCACCACCAGAACCGGTAGACGCGCCTGGATAAGGCGAGATACAAGTTGGGTGGTTGTGCGTTTCGACTTTACACAGAACATGAACTGGCTCTAAGTGATACTCGTATTCATTCGTTTCAGCATTCGAGAAGAAGCGATGTGCGCTAAAACCTTCGAAAACCGCTGCGTTATCTTTATACGCCGACAAAACGCCTTCAGAGTTCACAGCGTAGGTGTTTTTAATCATCTTAAACAATGACAGGTCTTTTTCGACACCGTCAATGGTCCAAGAAGCATTGAATATTTTATGTCGACAGTGCTCAGAGTTAGCCTGAGCAAACATCATCAACTCGACATCCACTGGATTTCGGCCAAGCTGCTTGAAACTATCGACTAAGTAGTCGATCTCATCTTCTGCTAGCGCCAAGCCAATTTCGACGTTGGCAACTTCTAAGGCTCTACGACCGCCGTTCAGAATATCAACAGTGGCGTATGGCTTCGGGCTTTCCTGAACAAATAACTGCTCGGCTTCTTCATGCTCGGTTAGCACCACCTGGGTCATGCGATCATGAATAAGTGGTTTGCAGCGCTCAGCAACTTCAACGCTTAATGGCTCACCATCAGGGTTGTTAAAGTAAACCGCGACACCTCGCTCAATTCGGATAACCTTGTCTAAACCACAGTTATGGGCAATGTTGGTCGCTTTAGATGACCAAGGCGAGATAGTTCCAGGGCGTGGCACCACAATCATGCGCAGCCCCGTATGCTCGCTCGCAGTACGGTCTGGGCCATATTCTAATAAACGATCTAAGACTTGAAGCTCGTCTTCGCTAAGCTCGGCACTAACATGAACATAGTGTACAAATTCGCCATAGACCTCAGCAATGCAAGGTTCAATAGCGCTAGCTTCTTCTAAAAGACGTTGTTTTTGGAACTGTGAATAGGCAGGATTTCCGCGTAGTATGAGCATAAACTTCTCGGCTTGTCTAAACTGTGTGAGGGGATGAATACCATTAGTGCGCAAATTTTACTCCATCTAGGACTTTTTGATAAGTCATTGAGCGGATTTAAACGCTTAAATTTGCACTTTTTTAGCATTTACCTTCATAATGCCTGTAGTTAATCATCAAGTTATTACCATCCATGATAATAAGCTTCTACAAAAAACTTGGAATACTGGCGTTAGTATTACTCTTTACCGGTGGTCTCACCTCTTGTGACTACCAGCAAAAGACCCAGCTAGAACGCATCAAAGAGCAGGGGTACATAAAAGTCTATAGTCGTATCTCACCAACCACCATGTCGGTTGGCGAAAAGGGCTTTTCGGGTTTTGAGTATGAGCTGGTCAAGCTTTTTGCTGAAGACTTAGGCGTACGATTAGAGATCGTGACCCATAATGATATTGCTAAGATCCTTAACGAAGTTGAGAACGGCACAGTCGACTTTGTGGCTGCAGGCCTTACGGTCACTAGCCAGCGACAAGAACGTTTCCGCTTTGGCCCGCCTTACCAAAGCATTACCAGTAAGCTTGTTTACTTAAAAGGCACGCCTCGACCTCGCGACTTTTCCCAGGTAGATGAGCAGCTAACGGTTATCGCAAACAGCTCACACTCGGAAGATCTGTTTGAAATTCAAAAAGACTACCCAGAATTAAGCTGGACCGAACGCTCCGATCTAACCTCTCAGGATCTTTTAGACATGATTCTTTCAGGAGAGATCAAATACACCATAGTTGATTCCAATGAGTTGGATTTAATGCGCCAAGTTCAACCTGAACTGGCGGTCGCTTTTAGCGTTTCTGAGCCTGAAGAGCTCGCATGGGTATTTAATAAAAATAGCGATAATAGCTTATTTATCAAAGTAATAGAGTTCTTCGGTAAGATTCGTGACGATGGCACCCTCTCCTACCTTATTGAACGCTACTATGGCCACTTATCGAAGTTTGACTATGTGGGGAGCCGCGCTTTCCATCGTGCTATCGAAAGCAAGTTGCCAGAATTTAAGCCCTACTTTTACGAAGCGGCCGGTGACGACTTAGATTGGCGTTTCTTAGCAGCCATGGGCTATCAAGAATCACACTGGGAAGCTGATGCACGCTCGCCAACAGGTGTCCGAGGGCTAATGATGCTCACTCGCGATACCTCTAAACAATTGGGCATTAAAAATCGCTTAGACCCCGAGCAAAGCATTATGGGGGGAGCTGAATACTTTAGGTTAATGAAGTCTAAAATTCCTGAGCGTATTGGTGATCCGGATAGAACTTGGTTTGCGCTAGCCGGTTACAACGTCGGCTTTGGACACTTAGAAGATGCTCGTAGGCTCGCTGAGCAGGCTGGCGAAAATCCGGATAAATGGTTAGTTGTGAAGAAGTTCTTGCCGCTACTCCGCCAAAAGAAGTGGTACTCAAAGACCCGTTACGGTTATGCCAGAGGCGACGAGCCAGTAAAATACGTCAACAATATTCGACGTTATTACCAAGTTCTAAAAAAAGTGGAGGACCCCAAACCAGGTAGTAATGAGTTGATCGAGGAATCCTTAGAGGAGGAAGACATCGAGCCGGCTGAAGAAATAATTGAAGAAGCCATTGAGCAACAGGGCGATGTAGATATTGATGACGAACAATAGACAAAAAGGCCGTGAAACCATGGCCTTTTTTATTGATTCACCCTTAGTAAGTCGCTTAGTTGTTATCTCTAGGTGACACTCGTAGTACTTCCTCGATGGTGGTTATGCCTTGCGCTACTTTATAGGCTCCACTGACTCGCAACAAATTCATACCCTGCGCCTGAGCCTGTTTGCGCATTGACTTTATCGAGGCATCATCGTGGACCAAATTCTTAAGTTCATCAGTAACGCGCATTAATTCGTAAATACCTTGGCGCCCCTGATAGCCTGTGTGACGACATTCATCACAGCCAACTGGTTCATAAATATATTCTGGCATATCCAGCTCTCCATTTAGATTATCGCCAACCAAAGTTTGCCAAGCCTCAGCGTTAACCTCTGTTTTGCGCTTACAAAAGGCACATAAGGTTCTAACCAACCGCTGCGCCATAACGCCTAGCATCGTTGCATTCAGCAGATAAGGCTCCACACCCACTTCTATCAGTCGTGTCATTGCCGAAGGCGCATCATTGGTGTGTAGAGTTGATATCACCAAATGTCCCGTTAAAGCCGCCTGTACAGCCATTTGAGCCGTTTCCTGGTCACGAATCTCACCAATCATAATGATATCTGGATCTTGTCGTAATAAAGCTTTTACGCCTGCGGCAAAATCGAGGTCAATATCATGGTGAACCTGCATTTGATTCAATTTAGGATCTACCATCTCAATTGGATCTTCGATGGTACAGATGTTCACTTCCGGCGTGGCGAGTAATTTCAATGAGGTGTATAAGGTTGTGGTTTTACCCGAACCTGTAGGTCCTGTCAGCAAAACAATCCCTGTAGACTGCCCAATTAAATCGCGCCAAACACGCTCCGTTTCAGGCTCTAAGCCAAGCTCAGTAAAGTCTCTTTTCAAAACCGTTGGATCAAAAATACGTCCTACAAACTTTTCACCAAAGGCAGTTGGCAGCGTCGATAAACGCAACTCAATTTCTTGACCATTCGGAGCTCGCGTTTTGACACGCCCATCAAGTGGCTTACGTCGCTCTGCTAGATCCATTCGCCCAAGGATCTTAAGACGCGATATAACCGCTTGAGTAATAGCAATCGGTAATTCGTAAACATTGTGTAATACGCCATCTATTCTAAAACGTATTTTCCCAATTTCACGGCGCGGCTCAATGTGGATATCGCTTGCACGCTCCTTAAAAGCATACTGCAATAACCAGTCAACAATTTGAACGATATGCTTATCGTTAGCATCAGCTTCCTCACCACCTTTTAGCTCAATTAATTGCTCAAGGTTGGTAACACTACTTTCACCTTTATGATTAGTGTTCTTTGCTCCCGCAACTGATGCAGAAAGTTGATAAAACTCACGTTGATAGCGCTTAATTGAGGCTGGATTTGCGAAAACTGGAATTATCTCCCGACTAACGACCTGCCCAAGGCTTTCTTTCCAAGACAGTTCGTTAGGATTCATCACCGCTACTTTAACACTATCATCGTTCACTTCTACGGCGAGGATATTGTGACGCTGCGCATAGGCATAAGACATGACCTCTGTAATATCATCAACATGGACTTTTAGTGGATCGATGCGGTAATAAGGGAGTTTGTAAAGGCCTGCTAAAAATCGTGTCAAAACCTCTTCATCAATAATCTTTTGGCGCTGATCGTGTCGCGTTAACGATAAGTCTGCCACTTGTTCAATCGGATGAAGCTTTGGATCAGCTTGTCTTAAGTGAATCTTTGCGGCTTCGAACTGTTCGTCCGATATCCAGTCTGCTTTGAGTAGCAGTTTAAGAATGTGAAAGTTTGATAAAGGGCTTGTCATCAAAATACTTTTCCTATGATTATTACCATCAGATTAAAGCATATTTCTATAATTTCAAATACTTACTCGTAAACTCTTGAAAAGAATTCCCTACTTTGTAATAAAAATGGGGCCGAAGCCCCATTCATTCATCGTTACGATTTACTTAAAACTTCACCTTAATTGAAGCGTAAGCAAATACACCTTCCGGATCGTAAACTGATGGATCATAACCGTTCAATGAACAGCTATAACATGCTGGTGGGTCTTCATCTAAGAAGTTATTCACACCAACATTGAGCTCCATTTCCATATCATCGACATCAGGGAAGTAGCTAAACTGCAGGTCGTTATAAACACGTGAGTCTAGTTTGTTTAACCTGTTGTCAGGATCTGAACATAAACCAAGCTCAGCTAGTCCATCTGGTGTGCCATCTAGGAAATCACTACAACTTTCCGTTAAGCTATCGACGTAACGCACCGTCCAACTTAAGCCCCAATCATCTTGGTTTAGGCCCATAGTTAGCACCGACTTCCACTCAGGAATACCAGAATCGTTACGCTCTATGCCCGCCAAGTCAACTTTGGTACCAAGCGACTCTTCGACATACTCACTAACAAAAGTATTAAACCAAGTTACTGAGAACATACCCCAGTCAGATGATGGTGCAGTGTAGGTGATTGCTAAGTCGTAACCAGACGTTTCGATTCCCGCGATATTAACTAAGCGGTTGTTGAAACCATTGATACCACCGGTAGACGCACGACTAATACCGTCACAATACAACGAATCTAGAGTTTCGATACACAGATCAAGCTGAGTTTGCGCATCGATAGCTTGAACCGCGCCATCAATCTCATGCTTATAATAAGTACCTTTAAAATCTAACGTATTGATCCAGTCAACTGAATTAACCCACTGTGGACTATAAACAAAACCAAGAGTTTGGCTGTCTGACTTTTCAGCGCCTAAATCTTCGTTACCGCCAGTAGTGACAGAAATCTGGCTGTTTAACTGGGTGTAAGTATCTGGTACACCAAGCGCCTGACAGTTTGCTTCGTATTGAGTACCCGTGTAATCGCTACAGCGATCACCTAAAGTTGCATCAAAACGAGAACCTGACGAGTACAGCTCACCAATACTTGGTGCACGGAAGCCTTCAGAAACCGAGCCACGAAGCATAAACTCTTCGTTTATACGCCATAGAAGGCCAGCTTTTGTCGTTGTTTCAGAACCGAATGTACTGTAATCAGAGTTACGAGCTGCTAATGAAAGCGTTAACTCTTCTGCTGCCGCAACGTCAGCCAATAACGGTACTTTAAATTCCGCGTAATACTCATCAACGTCATAAGAACCACGTGTTGGTGAAGATGGAACACCATTACTTTCACCCGCGACTACAATCGGATCCGGCTCAAAGAAGCCGCGATATTCACGTGACTCAATACCTGCTGCAAACGAGAAATAACCCGCAGGCATTTCAAACAAATCGCCTGAAATATTGGCAGAAATAGTATCGATGACGTTTTCACTAGCATCTTTCTGGATGAATTGGATATAGTCCAACATTTCCTGGGTAATAGTACCCGAACCATCGCCCTGGCCACCAAACAAGTTAAGCGGCACACAGCCTGCCATAGCTTGACAGTCGGCTAACGGCCCTAGAGCATTTTTGATGCGCTGAATGTTATAACCACCGCGCTTAATCTGAGTCGCGTAGTTCTTACCATGGCTGTAATTCACATCCCAGAAGAAAACATTGTCACCCGCTGTGAAGTCACCATTGAAACCTAGACCAATATAGCTGGTATCAACATTTTGACGGAAGATTCGAGGACCACCTTCAATTGGACGACGTCCAGCGAAAATGAAGTTCGATGAATCCAGCGTCATACCGAATGGGTTATACGGGTTGCTTTCATGAACAATAACTGTATCGCCTAGACCGCCTGTACCTGCGTCTGGGCCAATAAAGATTGGTTCTGGAGCTGCTTGGTTAACAGACTTACGGTTGTTATAGAGCGCCTTAGCGTAAAAATTAACATTATCCGTAATTTGGTAGTCCGCCTGACCAAATATTGAAGTTCTTTGGCTTGGTGTTACGTATAAGTTATAGGCAGCGAAATTAAAACGATCATTATTAGTGAACACATGGAAGTCATCGTTTGGACCGCCAGGATTGTTCGGGTCATAAGTTGGAACACCTGTGACGCCATCATTAATAGTTAAGTTTACTACATCAGGATTTCCATCATTGTCGTTGTCTTGTCCAAAGAACAGGAAGCGACCTTGAGGAGTACCAGAGCTACCACGAGTTAAGCCTGTTCCCGGTGTTGGAAACCTTGAGAGCTCTCGCTCAAAAGAGTCAACCTTTTGCTGGTCATAGTGGCTGATGCTGAAAAATACGCGGTGTTTGTCGCCGATAGCACCAAAGGCAATATCAAATTCACCTGTTTCACCGTCACCTTCATCATAAGCACCGCCATAAGCGTTAAACTCTAAACCATCGAAGTCCTTACGCGTAATAACGTTTACAACACCAGCAATTGCATCTGAACCGTAAATAGACGAAGCACCATCTTCAAGTACCTCAATACGTTCAACAATACTGATCGGAATAGTATTTAAATCGACAGAGTTTGAAACACCTGATGCTGATGAGCCGTTAACCCAACGAACGCCATCGACAAGAACTAAGGTTCTTTTTGCGTCTAAGTGTCGAAGTGCAACTTCAGCCGCTCCAGCACCGATACCACCACCGTCTGGTGGGAAACCAAAGTTACCACTGCTATTAAAGCGCGTGTTTAGCGCAGATCCTGCCGCTGGTAAACGCTGTAAAATATCACCTACCGTTTTCAAGCCTGTGCGATCTAAATCTTCACGCGTTAATACTTGAACTGGGTTAGTTCCTTCAGCTTGTGATTGTCGAATGCGCGAGCCTGTAACAATAATGCTTTCAGCTTCTGCACTTGTCTCTTCTTCAGCCGCTACTGCAGCACCATTAACACCAAACGCTGCGAATACAGCACTGGCAATTAATAGTTTTTTAGCGGGCGGAAAAAAGTTACTTTTATCCATAGATTACCCCATTTATTTTTTCTTAATTGATTATGTAAACCTGTTAAACATTGCTATGCAAAAAATACAGGCTTCAATGTTATAACTTAAGAATCAATCAATAACAACTGAGATTTATCTACAGCGTGAATTAATCAGGCTTTGTACATTAGGTTACGCGCAAGATTTGACGGGAGTTTTGAGTGGTCTGACGTGCGATATCTTCAGCGCTTTCTTCACGCAACTCGACAAGGGTATTAAAGTTGTTGAATATCAACAATGGGCTGTTATGTTTTTTGTCTGTATTAGCAGGAATCATATCTGGCGCATCCGTTTCCAGAACAATATCGGTTAGAGGCAAGTTGGCCGCGAGGTCTCTTAGCTTAACAGCTTTAGGGTAAGTCATAGCACCACCAAATCCCAACTTAAAACCTAAATCACGATAGCGTTCAGCTTGCTGCATACTGCCGTTAAAGGCGTGAACGATACCACCCTCTTGGAATCTCATAGTTTTGAGATAAAGCAGCACGTCCTCATGCGCTTTTCTGACGTGCAAAATAACGGGTAATTTACAAGATTTAGCGATTTCGAGCTGTGCTTTAAATAAAGCAATTTGGACTTTGCGATCAAGGTGCTTTTCATAAAAGTCCAAACCGATTTCACCAATGGCTGCTAAAGGTTTTAACTCAGAAGCAAGTTCGAGATCATGAATATGCTCCTTCCTATGTTCCTTAATAAACATTGGGTGCAATCCTAAAGCAACATGAACACCAGACTTAGTAGCACCAAGCTGACGTATAAAACGCCAATTTTCCTTTTTTACCCCTGGAATTAAAACCCCTTCGATACCCACCTTTCTCATTTGCTCAAATATAGCGTTGCGATCAGTATCAAAAACAGGGAAGTCCAGATGACAGTGACTATCAAAAAGTCGAATATTCGGTGTTTTAACTTTTGCTTTAAACATTGCAGCCCTTTTTAAATTTTAGTGTTCCCTTGTCTCTAAGAACTTTATATCAGGCCAGCGCTCCATGGCCAAGTTTAAATTTACCATAGTTGGCGCTAAATAACTCCAGTTATCACCACCATCCAAAGCAAGGTTGTCTGCATTCTTGCGTTTGAACTCTTCAAACTTTTTATCATCATCACACACCACCCAACGAGCTGTCGCAATGCTGACCTGATCATAAATACACTCAACTTTATACTCGTTCTTCAAGCGGGCGGCGACCACATCAAACTGCAACACACCAACGGCACCTAACACCAAATCATTTGAATTTTGCGGCCTAAAGACTTGAGTGGCACCCTCTTCAGACAATTGAACCAAACCTTTTAATAAGGCTTTATTTTTCAGTGGATCACGCAGGCGTACGCGACGGAACAGCTCTGGTGCAAAGTTAGGAATACCGCGGAATTTCAACTCTTCTCCTTCGGTAAACGTATCACCAATCTGAATCGTGCCGTGATTGTGAAGTCCAATAATATCGCCGGCATAAGCTTCATCAAGATGCTCACGGTCCCCAGCTAAAAATGTCAAAGCATTGTTAATCGCCATATCGCGCCCTAAACGAACATGGCGCATTTTCATGCCTTTTTGATATTTGCCACTACAAATACGGACGAAGGCTATACGGTCGCGGTGCAGCGGATCCATATTCGCCTGAATTTTAAATACGAAGCCACTGAACTTATCTTCCGTTGCTTTTACTTCGCGATCCTCGCTTTCACGCGGCAATGGCGACGGCGCCCATTCAACTAAACCACTCAACATGTGATCAACACCGAAGTTACCTAAAGCAGTACCAAAAAATACTGGTGACAGCTTTCCATCCAAAAACTCTTGCAAGTCAAACTCATGGCTTGCGCCTTTAACTAACTCAAGCTCATCGCGGAAGTCTGCTGCTAGCGAACCGATAGCCTCATCCAGTTCAGGGTTATCAATACCTTCGATCACTCGCTCTTCCTGAATCCTATGGCCCTGTCCCGATTGATACAAGTAAACTTTATCTTCAAGCAGGTGATACACACCTTTAAATTCTTTGCCCATGCCAATTGGCCATGAGATGGGTGCGCATTTTATCTTTAGAACATCTTCAACTTCATCCAACAGTTCAATCGGATCACGAATATCGCGGTCCATTTTGTTCATGAAGGTCAAAATTGGTGTATCACGCAAGCGGCACACTTCCATGAGTTTAATGGTACGAGCCTCAACACCTTTACCGCCATCAATCACCATCAACGCAGAGTCGACCGCGGTTAATGTGCGGTAAGTATCTTCCGAGAAATCTTCGTGACCAGGGGTATCAAGCAAGTTAACAGTCTTGCCGCCATAAGGAAATTGCATGACTGAGGTGGTCACCGAAATACCACGCTCCTTTTCCATCTCCATCCAATCAGAGGTCGCGTGCTTACCTTTGCGTCCTTTAACAACGCCCGCTTCCTGAATTTGCTTACCAAAAAGTAATACCTTTTCAGTGATGGTCGTTTTACCCGCATCTGGATGCGAGATGATCGCAAAAGTACGACGGTTTTCAATTTCAGACGTCAATTTAGACATGCTACTCTCTTCGTTACATTATTCGTTGAATTGGCTTTACAGACGGTAAGCCCGCAAAAGCGGGCATTATAAGCTATTTTTCGTGACCTTCGCGACCATTAAACATACTTTCTTGTGCAGGTGCTAACTTCGAAAAGTCATAGCCCGTGGGCGACTGATGAAGCCTCAATCCAAACTCTGGTAAAACCGCGAAAATATGGTCAAATATGTCTGACTGTATATTTTCGTAATCGACCCATTGAGTGGTTGCCGTAAAAGCATAAACCTCTATTGGGATACCTTTTGAAGAGGATTGCCCCTGTCTGACTAACAAAGTCATGTCTTGTCGAATATCTTTATGGTTCTCAAGATAATTCAACAAATAAGCCCTAAAAGTGCCAAGATTTGTTAATCGGCGACCATTTGCTCGAGAACTTAAGTCAAATCGATTTTCTTCGTTGTATTGGCTTATTTCTTTTTGGCGCTCTTCTAAATACGGTTCCAACAAACGAGCTTTCTTAAGACGCGCTACATCATCATCCGATAAAAATTCAACGCTTGTGGCATCAATTAACACTTGGCGTTTTATGCGTCTGCCACCGGACTGTTCCATGCCACGCCAGTTTTTGAACGAGTCAGAAATTAGTGCATAAGTTGGAATTGTGGTAATGGTTTTATCCCAGTTACGCACTTTAACCGTGGTTAAAGCAATCTCAATAACATCTCCATCAGCACCATAGGACGGCATCTCTAACCAGTCTCCAACATCCAACATATCATTCGCCGACAGTTGAATCCCCGCCACTAAGCCGAGCAATGGATCTTTAAAGACCAACATAACCACAGCGGTCATGGCACCTAAACCGCTTAAAATAATTAGGGGGGACTTACCAACTAGCGCTGACACGGCAAGAATAATAACCACCACCGTAGCCACTAACTTTACACTTTGGAATAAACCTCTAAGCGGCAAGCCTTTCAAGCGTGAGTCGTCGGAAGAAATATCAAGTAGTGCATCAAGTAGCGAAAATACCGCAAGCAAAATAAATAGAAGCACCCAAAGCACACAAATCGTTTGGATCCACTCCATAACACCTGATTCTGGTTTGAGCCAAAGTCCTGCTTGGATATAGATAATTACACCTTGAATTACAATGGCTATGCGACTAAAGATTTTTCTTTCAAAGAACGCTTTACGCCAGCGCTTTTGAGACTTTTTCGCCATTTTATCTAAAAAGCGGAGCACCACTCGGTGAAAGATAAAATGAATCGCTACAGATATGAGGAGGATTAAGCCAAGGACCATGACCAAAGCCGTGATATCGGTGAACTGGTACCCTTGTGCTTCCAACCACTGACTAAACTTTTGCTGCATGCTTAGAACCTGTTAAGACTAAATTACTGCGTAGTTTAACAGCTAAGAACGATAGAGGTGAAGTTTGAGAATTATAAACTTCGTCGCATCACAATGGCTGCTTCTCGACCCTCCTTGTTTGGGTAATAGTTTGGTCGACGACCTATTTCTTCGAACCCTTCTTTGATATAAAAAGACAATGCTGGATGATTTGACTCACGCACTTCAAGTAACACACTCTGCATGCCGGCAAGTTTTGCCTGCTTATACATTAATTTAATAAGTTGAGTGGCGAAGCCTTGGCCTTGATGTGACGGCGCTGTGGTGATGTTCATAAGGTGGCATTCATCAAATAAATAATTAAAAACCACATAACCGATAACGGTGGAGTTTTGCTCTAAAACAAGACTGGGGTATTCCTGCTCAATACAACTTAAGTGAATACTCTTTTTCCAAGGATATTCATGAGTTCTTTGCTCTATGTCGACCACTTGTTCGAGATCAACCACCTCAAGCGGACGGATGTTTGACGGAAGCTCCATTAATGTAATCGCTGTAACAAGCTCCACCAATCTTTTTTATGGGCTTGCAACGAATCTAAAGCTGGTGCAGATATACTTGGATGCTCTATAGGTGTCTGCCCACCACCACACATGATTAATTTGCCTCTGCAACTTTCAACCGTTTGCGAATGTTCAGTGTTCTCACTAAGTTGCGCTAGTGCCGCTGTAAAAGGTAAATCTAACCATGCTTTCCAAGCCAGTTCTAATTGCCTCAATGAAGCAATGCAGCTGTCTTGAACGGCATCTTTAGGGATCACAAAGACAAAATCAGCGCTCGGCTCCCCTTTTAAGTATCGGATATAGTCGCCTTCAACCGGGCGTGCCACTGTTTCTTTAGATGGTTCAGTATCAGCACTAACTATGTCGTCTCTAGACTGAGTCTGAACTTTCTCGACCTGTGGAGATTCTACGTTTTCTTCAGCCTGATCGTTTAGAGGCACCCAAACAGGTACCTCTAATGCATCAAGATAGGCTCGATTCCAATGTGACATAGATTCAGACACCGGTTATTAGCGCTTAATGAGGCTTAATAAATCTTCGTCTAAAATGTCGTGCTTTTGATCAGCCAGCTTTTTGAAGGCTACAAACGCTTCTTTCAGCTCATCGCTGTTCTCAAACTGAATGCCTAATCCAGCGAGGTGACTTTTGAAAGCATTTCGGCCTGAATGCTTGCCTAGAACCATACGGTTATTCGCCCAACCAACGTCTTCAGCTCGCATGATCTCATAGGTTTCACGATTTTTTAAGACGCCGTCTTGGTGAATGCCTGATTCATGTGCGAACGCATTATCACCAACAATCGCTTTGTTCGGTTGTACCGCAAAACCTGTGATTTTTGAGACTAACTGCGAAGTCGGCACGATATGACGAGTATCAATGTCCACCTCTACATCAAAGAAATCTGGGCGTGTTTTAATTGCCATAATGATTTCCTCTAATGCTGCATTACCGGCACGTTCACCCAAGCCATTGATCGTACACTCAACCTGGCGCGCACCTTTCTGTACCGCAGCCAAAGAGTTTGCAACAGCTAAGCCTAAGTCGTTATGACAGTGTACAGAGAAAATCGCTTTATCAGAGTTCGGGATACGTTCGATTAACTGCTGAATCGTATTTGCGTATTGCTCTGGCATGTTATAACCAACCGTGTCCGGAATATTGATAGTGCGAGCGCCTGCATCGATGACCTTCTCTACGATTTCGCACATAAAGTCTAAATCTGAGCGACCGGCATCTTCACATGAAAACTCAACATCTGCACATAAATTGCGCGCCAAACGCACAGATTTCACGGCTTGTTCAATAACGGCACTCGGCTCCATTTGAAGCTTATGCTTCATGTGTAATGGAGAAGTTGCGATAAAAGTATGAATTCGACCGGAATTAGCACCTTTAAGCGCTTCACCTGCCACTTCAATATCTTTGTCTACTGCACGAGATAATGAACAAATGGTACTGTCTTTAATGTTATCCGCTACTAGCTTAACGGCATCAAAATCGCCTGGGCTAGCTACTGCAAAGCCGGCTTCGATAACATCTACCTTCATTTTTTCTAATTGTTGCGCGATTTCTAGTTTTTCTTCTTTATCCATTGACGCGCCAGGACTTTGCTCACCATCTCGCAAAGTTGTATCAAAAATAACGAGTTTATCTTTCGACATATATTCGGTCTCTTCAAATTCTAATAAATGTGCCAATTAACCTTCTAAGGCATTAGCTATATCATAAACTTAATAGTCCAGAATACCAAATATTGAAGAGGCTTTATAATAAGGCGTAACAGGTATGACAAGTATTTAATAATTAGTCGAAAAAGAAAAGGCGCCAAGTGGCGCCTTGCTGATTAATTTCTATACAAATTAATCCTTAACAACACCTGAAATCTGTTCGTTTGAGTAGTCATCAACTTGGATAACATCCATACGGGCAGTTTCCGCATCGCTTAAGATTTGCTTCTCATCCTCGGTGATAATCCCCTTTTCTAGCGCTTGTTCGATTCGCTCCATATTGGTCAGGTTTTTATCAAGCTCTTTAGATTTCATCGCTTTACGCAGTTTATAGCGTACGCTGTCCGCCTCGAGAACCTTCTTAAAGGCAAGTTCTACACGACCGGTTACATCATCATCAGTATTGCCAACATATGCATATTGAGTAATCCGATCACGGATTTCACAATCCTTCATCATCGGTAAAACTAATTCACGCTCTAGGCGATCCGATGGACGGTTATAGCTCTTGCCATAAGGGAAAGCAATAAAACGCAAAACCTTACCGACAGCTTTATTCGGGAAGTTTTCATAGAAATCATAGAATGCTTCTTGGATTTTGTGTAAACCGTACTCCATATTCCAGCGAACATACGGCAAATCAGCTAACGGACGTTCTTGGTCTTCGTAATACTTCAGCACTGTAGAACACAAGTATAGGTGGCTTAAGACATCCGCCAAGCGCGCTGATAGTCGCTCTTTACGTTTTAGATCACCGCCTAGCATGCCCATGGCCACATCAGAAGTTAGCGCTAATGCAGAGCTCATTCGAGTTAGCTGTTGATAATAACGCCCCGTTTCACCGGCCACAGGTCTTTCTGCGATTCGCGCTGCAGTGACACCCAAGCCCAAAGTGCGGAAGAAGTTACTAACGCCATAGCCTACGTGACGGAACAACAAGCTATCAAAACGCTTTACGCCCTCTTCTTCGTCATCTAGCTGTGCCGCTAACATTTCACGCAGCACATAAGGGTGACAACGAATAGCGCCTTGACCAAAGATCATCAAGTTACGCGTTAATATATTCGCACCTTCCACCGTGATACCGATAGGCTGACTCATAAATCCATTGGCAAGATAGTTACGCTCACCCATGATGATGCCACGGCCTGCGTGAACATCCATCGCGTGATTCATAATATCGCGCCCCATTTCCGTCATCTCGTATTTAGCGATGGCAGAAACAACCGACGGTTTAACGCCTAAATCCACAGCGCCAGCCGTCATTAAGCGACTCGCTTCCGTACGGTAAGCTAAGCCTGCGATTTGCGCCATCGCTTCTTCAACCCCTTCAAAGCGACCAATTGGTAATTTAAACTGCTCACGAACTAGAGCATAAGCACCCGTCATGCGGTAAGACAGTTTAGCAACCGCCGTCCCCATTGCCGGCAATGAAATAGAACGACCAGCCGCTAAACTTTCCATCAGCATACGCCAGCCTTGACCTGCGTAATCTTCCCCACCAATTAACATGCTCATTGGAATGAACACGTCGTCGCCAGTAGTTGTGCCGTTCATGAACGCTTGGTTCATTGGTAAATGGCGACGACCAGTATTAACGCCAGGGTGATCCGCTGGAATTAAGGCACAAGTAATACCGTAATCTTCTTTATCTTCGTTACCTAGCAAGCCTTCTGGGTCATACAGTTTGAAAGCTAAACCAACAATGGTCGCTACTGGAGCTAGAGTAATATACCGCTTGTTCCAAGTGATACGGATCCCAAGTGTTTCTTCACCGTTATATTCGCCTTTACAAACAATACCTTTATCAGGGATAGCGCCAGCATCTGAGCCAGCTACAGGCGACGTTAGCGCGAAACAAGGAATCTCTTCACCGGTCGCTAACCGTGGCAAGTAATAATCTTTTTGTTCTTGAGTACCGTAATGAAGTAATAACTCACCTGGGCCTAATGAGTTAGGCACCATTACAGTGACCGCAGCACTACCACTTCGGGTAGCGATTTTAGTCACCACCGTAGAGTGCGCAAGAGCCGAGAACCCTTTACCACCATACTCTTTCGGGATAATCATCCCCAAGAAACCTTTGTCCTTAATGAACTGCCATACCTCTGGCGGTAAATCTTTGCGCTTATGGACTATGTCCCAATCATCAAGCATCGAACAAAGCTCTTCCGTTTCGTTATCAACAAAAGCCTGCTCCTCTTCGGTCAACTCAGGCTTTTTATAACCAAGAAGTGTTTGCCAGTTTGGCTTGCCGCGGAACAGTTCAGCCTCCCACCAAACATCACCAGCTTCTAATGCTGTTTTTTCTGTTTCAGTCATAGGGGGCAAGACATTCTGCATAAAGTGATAGAGCTTGCGTGAAATCCAATCGATACGGAGGTCAGGCAAGTAATAGAACAATGACACAAAGGAATAAGTCAATAAGGACAAATAAAAGCCCCACGAATTATCAAATGCGATTAATAACGCCAATAGCGCCACGCCATTCACAACCATTGCGTTTTTCATTGCCATGCGTTGATAAGCACAAAAGCCTACCGCCGCTAGCATAATTAAAAACTCTAGTAACCCTATCATTCTTTTTCCTCGGTACTCTGTATTATAAAATTTAAACTATTTGGTGGAATCGGTTGCTTCTAAACTCAAGCTTTCATGCCTGCAGCTAAAAACGGTACCATTTCTTCTATCACATCTTTGACTTCTAAACTTCGATTAAAGTCGGCTTCTGAAATTTGGCGTAACGCATCACTACCAGCAAGGGTGAAAATCAAGCTACCGAGCATGTAGTGGAGCCTCCAAAAGATTTGATCGTTAGTAAGTTCGGGATAACCCTTTTGGAATAAAAGAGTGAAACGAACCAGAACATGACCATAACGTTCAGTCACGTAACGACGTAAATGTCCTTGAGTTTCCGCATAAGCTCGCCCTAATAAACGCATGAATATTGAAACAGCGTTGGGCCTTTTCGTATTTAGTGACAATAACGGATCAATTAAAGCGGCTAATAAGGTTTCAGCCTTAAGCTCATCTGCAGGCTCTTGCTCCAGCTGCTCAAGACGGACACTTAGCTGCTGCGTAAAGTCTTGCAGGAAACGATCAAAGACCGCCTGAATTAATGATTTCTTTGAGCCAAAGTGATAATTCACACTGGCAAGATTAACTTTTGCTCGACCTGTAATGGTTCTAAGACTGGTTTCTGCAAAGCCACGCTCTGCGAACAAAAACTCTGCGGCATCTAGAATCTTGGTCTGGGTTGTATCATGTGAACTCATATCTATAAGGCTACACCAACTAAAACACTTGTTTGAAACATACGTTCAAAACGGTATTTTGTCAAGAGCTTACAGTGACTCAGGCCTGATCTCCGCAACAAGGCTCAAAGCTAGCAAAGGATTATGGAGCTGATAGTAAGGATGCATAGATGTACTCAAAATAGCCACTAAGACTCTGGCTAGTGGAGTGAGGTGGCATAAGCGAAAAGAAAAGCTTTCGAATTAACGCATGACTGCACTTTTTCAGCCTAGAAGAAAATAACGATATCGATTAAACCAGAAATATAAAAATCAAAACAAGAAATAGCAAAAAACTTTAGGTTATAGAGAGAGTATAAGAAAAAATTTTCAAAGGTGATATAACCACTCATCCAATTCATCATAAGTGAAGGGCCAATATAATTTTCGTTTCGTAGTTTTATTTTCTAACACCGGAATTGATGTTCGATATTCTTCTAATTTTTTTTCATCATCAATAATATCAAAAGCAAATACTTGATGAGTTTCCATTAAATTTTTTTGTTGGTTTAAAGTAAAAATCATCGCTTCAACTTGTTCGCACAAATGACAACCAAATGTTGTGTATAAAATTATTTCTTGCTTATTTGTCATACTTTTATAGAAAAAACACAGAAAAAGACATCAATAAGCTCACTTTATCATAATAAGTGTTTAACATTATAAAATTCTTTCCGTATAATTTGATTGAAATTTAATCAAAAACATCACACGACCAAATAGGGGAAACAACCATGGCTAGAAAACCAAGCAAGTCTTCTGCTACGAAATCGAAGTCGTCAAAGGCTCCAACTCTGAAGCAACTTGAAGCTGCTGCTAACAAAGCAAACACTGCAGCAAAAAAAGCTCGTGAAGCTGCTAAAAAAGCAAACGAAAAAGCTAAGGCCGCTGCCAAAAAAGCAAAGGACAAAGCGAACAAAACAAACAAAGCTGCTGCAAAGAAAGCGAAAGACGCAGCACGTAAAGCCAAAACTTTGGTTAACCAAGCCAGCAAAGCACAAGAAAAAGCTAAACAGGCTCTTTCAGATGGTAAAGCAGCAGCTAGAAAGCAAGCAGCTTTAGAAAAAGCCATTGCTAAATTCGAAAAAGATTGGAACGCTAAAGAAGAGAAGAAAGCGAAAGAAGCAGAGAAGAAGCGTATCGCACGTGAAAAAGCTGCTGCTAAAAAAGCTGCCGCTAAAAAGAAAGCTGCAGAGAAAAAGAAAAAAGCGAATGCAGCAGCCAAGAAAAAAGCTCCTGCTAAGAAAAAAGTAGCGACTAAAAAAGCTCTGGCTAAAAAGAAGGCTCCTGCTAAGAAAAAAGCACCAGCCAAAAAGAAAGCCCCAGCTAAGAAAAAGGCGCCTGCTAAGAAAAAAGTAGCTACAAAAAAGAAAGCTCCAGCGAAGAAGCGTGTAACTCCTAAAAAAAAGTAATTCAATTTTAGGTTTTACATAAACGTCAAAAGCCCAGTTTTAGCTGGGCTTTGTTTTATACCTTGTGCTGTATCAACCAACATCGATGATGGTTTTTACTCATCTTAAAGTCTGGTGGCAATGTTTTACCAGTAATCTCATGGATAACAAACTTTTCTTTAAGCGATTCTTCCAACACAAACCTCTTAAAGTTATTCGAGAAATAGAGCTTCCCACCCTGTCTTAAAAGGCTCATGGTTAAGTTAATTAACGTTTTTTGGTCTCTTTGAACATCAAAAGTGTCTTCCATACGTTTAGAATTAGAAAACGTCGGCGGGTCCAAGAAGATCAAATCGTACTGTTTACCACCTTTATTTTCCTCTAACCACTGCATACAATCTGATTGAACGAAAGAGTGACCATAAGGAGAAATCCCGTTTAGACTAAAGTTTTTCTTAGCCCAGTTGATATAGGTGTTCGACATGTCTACAGTCGTTGTTTTAGCGCCACCCATTGCCGCGTAGACACTAACAGAGCCCGTGTAAGCAAATAGGTTAAGGAACCTTTTACCTTCCGCTTCGTTGAATATCATTTTACGAGTCTTGCGGTGATCTAAGAATAGTCCGGTATCGAGATACTGTTTCAAGTTCACTTGGAATTTAAAACCATTCTCTTCAACCACTTTATAATCATCGTCAGCAGTCTGCTGCTTGGTGTATTGTTGCTTTCCTTTCTGCCTTAAACGCTGCTTCAAATGAATATCAGCTTCCGGAATCTCCATTAGACCTGACGTCACACGCACAATTTCTTGCAGACGCTTACGACTGGTTTTCTCTGGCACTTCTTTCGGTGGCATATACTCTTGGATATGGACATCATCACCATACACATCGATAGCTGCGGAGTATTCTGGTAAGTCGGCGTCGTATAGACGGTAGCAAGTTACATCGTTCTGCTTTAAATAAGATTTTAAACGCTGCAGGTTCTTTCGCATGCGGTTCTTTAACATCTCAGCGCCTTCCGACAAACCCTTTTCCCAGTTAGGGTTAACTTTGGTCGGGTCGAACGGTGTATAGTAATTCTCTTTGGTAATCTCGAATAAATACAACTTACAGTCTAAAGCACCGTTCTTAAATTTATATTGCTTGTGGGAACGGACGCCTACAGCTTTCGCAAACTGGTCTTCAGTCGTAATAAATGCCGCATGCCAACCGTCACAGCGCTTCTTCATGTAGTCGCCAAAGTCACGATAAAGTTGAGTAACTTCTTCCTCCTCACCCAATCGCTCTGCATAAGGGGGATTTGAAAGTAGCAATCCTTTTTCACTGATATTCTCAGCTTTAGGCTGGCGAATATCCTGCTCTTCAATCTCAATAAATTCAGCTAAGCCACTCGCACGGCAATTTTCTTCCGCTAAGGGTAAGCTTCGACGGTAGCTATCACTGCCATAAAAGCGATTTGTGAGCTTTTGACGCCCTTGTTCAGCCTCTGCCTTAGCTTCACTTAATATGTCTTGCCATAAGGCTTCATCGTGCTGCTTCCAGCCTAAAAACGCGAAATCGTGATTAAGCAATCCTGGGGCAATGTTTGCCGCCATCATAGCTGCTTCAATCAGCAAGGTGCCACTACCACACATCGGGTCGTGAAAGTCGTAACCCTGCTGCGATAACTCAGGCCAACCGGCACGAATGAGTAGTGCTGCGGCTAAATTTTCTTTAATCGGTGCGCGACCACCCTCTTCTCTGTAACCACGCTGGTTTAAACCATGCCCACAAAGGTCGATACCGACCTTAAGCTGGCTGCCATTAACCACCACATGAACACGATAATCTGGATTTTCTTTATCAATCGACGGACGCTTTTCGTAGCGTTCATTGTAATAATCTACAATGGCGTCTTTGGTCTTTTGACCACCGAACCCCGAGTGACGGATATGTTTATTCTTACGTGCAACGCAACTTACGACAAAAGTTTGATTGAGATCAAAGTGCCAGCTCCACTCGATGCGATTAATCTTTTCATACATCTCATCAACCAACTCGAAGTTGTCCTCTAACAAGCAGAGGTAGACTCGGTTGGCTAAACGCGAGCGTAGACATGCCTTGTAGGCGACCGCAAGGTCTCCCTCAAAGGAAACATGGGTTGGATGTTCTTTAATCTCGCTGGCACCGAAAGTAGCAAGCTCAGTCGCTAATAACGGCTCGACGCCTTTCGGACAAATTGCGTAAAATTGCATAATGATTCTCTATATCACAGTAGCTTCTCAGCTAGCGCTCTTTTTAATGCCTAAAGCGGCATCATGAATTAATTTTGGGCCTTCATAAATAAAGCCAGAATATACTTGTACTAAACTCGCACCGGCTTCTATTTTTTCCACAGCGGTTTCGGCGTTGTGAATCCCACCGACGCCGATAACGGGTATTTTGTGATTCATGGCTTCGACTAAGCTTTTAATCACTTTGGTCGATTGAGTTGTCAATGGTTTACCACTTAAGCCGCCCTGCTCATCGGCATTTTGCATGCCTTCGACTTGGCTCCGATCAAATGTCGTATTGGTGGCAATAACACCATCCAACTCAAACTGGGTAAAGGTTTCAGCCAATTCCTGTATATTATCACTCGATAAGTCAGGAGCAATCTTAATCGCTAATGGCTTGTAGACTCCATACTCTTGGCTTAACTGCACCTGTTTTTCTTTTAAACTTCCAAGCAGAGCCTTTAAAGTCTCACCAAACTGCAAGTCGCGTAAGCCTGGTGTATTTGGCGAGGAGATATTTACCACCATATAATCGGCTTTGGCATAAATTTTTTCCATGCCAATTAAGTAATCATCAACCGCCTTCTCGACCGGAGTATCAAAGTTCTTGCCAATGTTTATCCCTAAGACACCGTTGTATGCAGCCTGATTAACGTTCTCCAATAACTGTTCAACGCCATCGTTGTTAAAGCCCATGCGGTTGACAATCGCCTCAGCTTCTTTGATACGAAACAATCGTGGCTTCGGGTTTCCGGGCTGAGGTCTTGGTGTGACTGTACCAACTTCTACAAAACCAAAGCCGAGACTACCTAAAGCATCAACATATTCACCGTTCTTGTCTAAACCTGCTGCTAAGCCCACACGGTTAGGAAACTTAATCCCCATCACTTCAGCCGGATCGCTAACCATCGGCTTAGCCAACAATCCGCTTAGTTTTAGCTTGTTGGCTAAGTTTAAAGAGTTTAATGACAAATGGTGCGAGCGCTCAGCGTCGAGCTGGAATAGAATAGAACGAAGTAACGAATACATTTTTTACCTAGGAATGACTGTCAATTACAGAAAGGATTGCCGTTATATCGTCACGAGCGATAGCAAGACGCGGCGAAATCCACTTTATAATACGGAGTTTACACTAGTAATCGAGTAATTATAAAGTGGATTTGAACAAAGTATGGCTGAGCGCAGTAGATATAACCAGTTATTCTTTTTCCTGCCACTTACCATTCTTATAAAAAGCAGCCCAACCACTCGCTTTGCCGTCTTCCTTAACTCCAGCCACATACTGCTCTTTAGTCTTACGGCTGAATTTAACGAATGTGCGGTTACCATCAGGATCTTCGGTTGGCGCTTTTGCTAAAAACTTGTATTTAGGATCAAGCTGATCGGCGACTAACTTAACCTCATCAACCGCAGGAGCTCGAGTTTCACGATTTTTAGGGAACTTGCTCGCTGCTAGGAAGATTCCGGCAGCACCATCGCGCAAGACATAGTGATCGTCTACTTTTTCACATTTTAAATCAGGCATTGGAATGGGATCGGCCTTCGGTGGCGCAGGTTCGCCATTCTTCAAAAGTTTGCGTGTATTCTTACAATCTTCGTTAGTACAGCCAAAGTACTTACCAAAACGCCCTGTTTTAAGTTGCATTTCACTACCGCACTTATCACAGTCTAAGACAGGACCATCGTAACCTTTGATTTTATACTCGCCTTTCTCGACTTCGTATCCGTCACAGTCTGGGTTGTTACCACAAATAAATAGCTTGGTTTGTTCATCCACCAAATAATCATCCATGGTTGAATTGCATTTCGGACAACGCTTACGACTATGCAGGTAACGCGCCTCTTCGTCCTCGTCAGCAGCCACAAACTCTTCGCCTGGAATAAGGTTGACCGTATGCTTACAACGCTCCTTAGGAGGCAGTGAATACCCGGTACACCCTAAGAATACGCCAGTGCTAGCATTTCGAATAGCAAGATTATGCTCGCCACATTTTCCACATTGTATCTCTGTTTCCACAGCTTCATTGCGACGCATACCACCTTCGTCTTGCGACTGGTCGGCTTTTGCTAATTGCTCAGAGAATTCTTGATAAAACTCATCGAGGGTAATTCGCCAATCAGCACGCCCCTTGGCAATCTCATCAAGATGCTTTTCCATGGTCGCAGTAAAGGAGTAATCCAATAAATCGTCAAAGCTCTCTACTAAACGATCGGTAACGATCTCACCCATCTTCTGGGCATAGAAGCGCTTGTTTTCTAAGCGTACATAGCCGCGATCTTGAATCGTCGAGATAATCGACGCATAAGTCGAAGGTCGTCCGATACCGCGTTTTTCCAACTCTTTAACCAAGGCAGCTTCTGAGAAACGCGCAGGCGGTTTAGTGAAGTGTTGCTTAGGATCGAGCTTTTGTAATTTAAGCTCTTCGCCTTCTGTGACGTTTGGTAACTCTTGATCTTCTTTGCTACGGCTTTGCATTGGCTGCACTTTTGTCCAACCATCAAACCTCATAACACGACCACGAGCTCTAAGCTCATAATCACCTGCAGTGATTTTAAGGCTCGTTACATCGAACTCTGCTGGCATCATTTGGCAGGCAACGAACTGGCGCCAAATTAGTTCATATAGACGCTCAGCGTCTTTTTCCATGTTCTTCAGTTGTGTCACACGAACATTAACATCTGACGGACGGATAGCTTCGTGCGCTTCTTGTGCGCCTTCCTTGCTTGAATAAACATTCGGATCTTTAGGAAGGTATTTCGCACCATAGTTGTCATTAATATGATCACGGCAAGCTGAAACGGCATCGGCGCTTAAGTTCATGGAGTCGGTACGCATGTAGGTAATGTAACCCGCTTCGTACAAACGCTGTGCCATCATCATGGTTTTCTTAACGCCATAACCTAAACGCGTGCTCGCTGCTTGTTGCAATGTAGACGTAATAAAAGGCTTTGGCGCTTTGCTTTTTTGTGGCTTATCTTCTCGCGAGGATACGCTGTATTTGTGCTTTTTAAGCTCTGCTAATGCTGCGTTTGTGTCTGCTTCATTAGTGGGTTTAAACGTTTTACCCTGGTGCTTGCTCACCATTAAGCGCAGCTCATTATCACTCTGCGTTAACGTATCTGCATGCACATCCCAATATTCCTCAGGGATGAAGGCTCGAATCTCACGTTCGCGCTCGACCAATAAGCGAACCGCGACTGACTGCACACGTCCCGCGGATAAACCACGAGATATTTTACGCCACAACAACGGCGACACCATAAAGCCAACCACGCGGTCAAGGAATCGACGCGCCTGCTGAGCATGAACGTAATTCATATCCAATATGCCCGGCTTTTTAAAAGCTTCTTGAATCGCTTTTTTGGTAATTTCGTTGAAGATAACGCGTTTGAAGCGACTATCGTCGCCACCTAAGGATTCACGAAGGTGCCAAGCAATGGCCTCTCCTTCTCTATCCAAATCCGTCGCGAGATAGATTTCGTCAGCATCTTTAGCTAACTTTTTTAATTCGTTAAGTACTTTCTCTTTACCTGGAAGCACTTCATAGGTTGCATCCCAACCCGCTTCTGGATTAATCCCCATGCGATCAAACAAAGCTTTTTTCTCTTTTCGAGCTTTATGTTTAATCTTTTCTTCAGGCGATAGTTTTCGCGTCTCAGCTGCTTTTCGGGCACGCTCTTTTGCATCGACAGGTTTCTTTTTTCCACCAGTCGGCAAATCACGGATATGACCAACACTGGACTTAACCACGAAATCATTACCAAGATATTTATTAATGGTTTTCGCCTTTGCTGGCGACTCCACTATCACTAAGGATTTACCCATAATCAAATTTTCTACTTATAATCAATAAGTTATACAAAGCCAGTTAACATAAAGTTATTGATAACCAAGATAACCAGGTAGTAAATATGCAAAAAAACAGGGCAACTTCAATGGGCTGGCCTGTCTATCCTTTTTTATTAATAACAACCAAAGATGGTCAATGTCTACCTTTATTTTTCTTTAGGCGTCTTTTTGTTGGCCTGCCCACGGCACCTAAAGCAGGCCAAATATCAAATTTTAGAGTTCTCGCAATACCTGATGAGCAGGTTGGTTTAATAGGTGTCTTAAGCCAAGCCATCCAACAATTCCTATAAAACTCACGCTGATTAATGGGACGCCTAGCCAATACCAAGGGTGGAGTACGAGTTCGATATTAAATGCTTGTGAATACAATATATTCACGAGCACTTCACCACCGATAACGCCTAGCAAGCCAGAGAAGAGTCCAAGTAGCGCAAGCTCAGCCAGAATACTCGCTCGGATAAACTTCTTCCTCGCGCCTAATGCTTTTAGCAGTGTGGCCGACAGTAAGCGCTCTTCACGACTAACCTGTAACACAGCGTATAACACAGCAACCCCAGCGAGTAGCACGAACAGCATAATAAACTCTACCGCCATGGTGACTTGATCCAGAATGGACTGGACCTGCGCCATGATTGCGTCGAGCTCGATAATGGTGACCGTCGGCATGGCTTTCAAGATCTGATTAAGAACTTTCTTATCTTCAAGCGGTAAATAAAAGCTAGTGATATAGCTCGCTGGGAAGTCGTCTAAAGTGCCGGGTTCAAAAATAATAAAGAAGTTTGGTTGAAACGAGTCCCATTGGATTGAACGAAGGTTGGTGATCTCACCCTTGATTTCTAAACCACCAATAGAAAAGGTTAAAACATCGCCTAACTCTAAACCCAAACGCTCAGCGAGCTCTTCACCGACAGAAAGCTCAGTTCGACCATCGTTTGCGCTGGTTTCAGACCACCACCGCCCTTTGGTCACTTCATTCGCTTCTGGGACATCCGCAGTCCAGGTTAAATTTAGCTCGCGCCTAACTGCTCCAGTGCGACGCTGGTTTTCATCCAGCGCCTCTTCTAGCGTCATATCATTCAAGCCAACCACTCGTCCACGCACCATTGGATAAATCCCTTCTGTGCTGACATTATTTTGCTTGAGTAAGCTTTCTAAAGGCTCGACTTCTTGCTCTTGGACATTAATCAAAAAGTGATTCGGAGCATTGTCGGGAAGCTGACTTTGCCATTCGCTGAGCAATTCACTGCGTAACAGTACCGTGGATAGCATGATAATAAAAGCTAAGCCAAATGCACTGATCTGACTGATGGTAAATGCAGGATACTGTTTCAATTGGCCAACGCCAAAGCGTACCGCTAATGAGCCTCGCTTACCGAGCCACACGCCAATTTTGAATATAAACCAAGCGATTAAACGAATTAATAAATACGTCACCACCGCCACAGCCAACAAAATACCGACAAGCAGTAGTGAATTACTTTGCCACCACATCAAAAGCGCCATCACGCCGATAGAAAGCAAGTAAATAATCCAGCTCGACATGGCACGAGGGAGTAATTCTTTGCGCAAAACCCTCAATGGTGGCACTTTAGCAATTTGCAAAAACGCCGGTAAGGCAAAACCCAATAAAACGACCAGACCACTTAAGGAACCAGTTACTACTGGCGTTAAGCTGATCCCCACCATAGGCTTTGGCAATACATCGGAAAACTGATTGATAACTAACGACTGTAAGCCAAGTCCTAATGCTAGGCCTAGCCCTGAACCTATCACACCTATCATCAGTAGTTGCCACAAATAAAGTTTATGGACTTGGCGAATTTGCATCCCTAAACAGCGATAAATCGCCGAATAATCAAAGTGCCGTTGGCTATAACGACCAGCAGCCACCGCAATCGCCACACCCGCTAGCACCACTGAAATTAAGCTCGCTAAACGCAAGAAAGTCTCCGCACGTTCAAGCGCAGCCTTTAGTGCAGGCGTGCCTTCTTTTCCGCCGGTGATCCTTTGGGTCGAGTTCTTTTGTTCTTTTAACCATTGAATATAGGGTTCGCGAACAGCAGGCTCACCAGCTATAAAGAGTGTATAACTGAGGCGACTGCCTTCTTGAACAATATTCGCTTTCGCTACGTCTTCTTGATTGATCAAAACTTTAGGCGCAATATTAAACACTTCGCTGGCTTGTCCTGGCGCTGCAACTATAACGCCATCAACAGTTAGCTGAATCGAACCGAAATCAACTTTATCGCCAACTTCTACCCCCAAAACACCTAATATTCTGGGTTCAAGCCAGATAGTTCCAGCCTTCGGTTGTGCTTGTTGCACCACACCTTGAGTAAAAGGTTTTTCCGCAATTTCGATAGTGCCCTTTAATGGGAACTTACCGCCTAAAGCCCTAACGCTAACGAGTTGAAAGTTATCGCCGCTCGACAACACAGTGGCGAAAGATTGTGAGCGCGTGATATCCAACCCATCGCTTAAGCCTCGCTCAATCCACTCAGATTCAACCGGTCTTGGTGATTCAAAAGTATAGTCCGCTCCTAAAAACTCGCTGCTTTGCTCGCCCATGGCTCGGTGCACACGATCGGTAATCGAACCAATTGCTACCATCGCCATCACGGCAATAGTCAAGGCGAATAACAAAACCTTAACTTCGCCAGCATTCCAGTCGCGGCGGAACGTTCTAAACGCCATTCGCAACATAATTACAGCTCCGCAGTTTTGTCTAAAGCAGCATTGGAAGCTTCATCAGCCACTACTTTACCGCCCTCAAGGCGCACTATTCTTTGGCAGCGCTCAGCAAGACGATTATCATGGGTCACGAGCACTAGAGTTGTACCTAGCTGCTTATTTAAATCAAACAATAAATCACTAATCTTATCGCCATTCTCACTATCAAGGTTACCCGTCGGCTCATCGGCAAAGAGAATTTTTGGCTCACTTGCAAAAGCTCTCGCAATGGCAACACGTTGCTGTTCACCACCAGAAAGCTGATTTGGATAATGGTGCAAGCGCTCTATTAAGCCAACCTTCTCCAATAACTCGGTGGCGCGCTCTTTTGCACGATTCTGTTCCTTAAGCTCAATCGGCAGCATCACATTTTCTAGAGCACTCAAACCTGGAAGTAAATGAAATGACTGAAAGACAAAACCCACGTGTTGCGCACGAACGGCTGCCCGCTGGTCTTCATCTAGTTGATGCAGGGGCTCTTGTGCCAAGTGAACTTCGCCACTTGTTGGTAGGTCCAATCCTGCTAGTAACGACAACAAAGTTGACTTGCCGGAACCCGACACCCCAACAATCGCGACAGTATCTTGTTCATTTACGGTTAAACTAACGTCAGATAGAATGGTCAAACCTTGACCTTGTGAGTTAACAGTTTTTGTTAATTCTTTTGTTCGTAGCATAATGTTCGATAAACCTTGAGATAATGATTTCGATAATGAGTCTTAAAATTAACAGCAAACTTACCATGTTTCAGAAACTTTTTGCCCAATTTTTGTTTCCAGTTGTTTCAGCCCTGACTTTGATGTTGGCACTTCCCGCTCACGCGGAGACGACTGAGAAGGGTAAGATTCTTGTCTTAGGCGACAGCCTAAGTTCTGGCTATAACTTTAGCCCTGATAGAACATGGGTAGCTTTATTAGATACCAAGCTTAGTGAAGAAAACATCAATTACCAAGTCATTAATAGTAGCATCAGCGGCGATACGACGACTCAAGGCTTACAACGACTGCCCAAATTACTCGAGGTTCATCAACCTGACGTTGTAATCATCGAGCTTGGTGGTAACGATGGCCTTCGAGGCTTTCCGCCGAACACCATCAAACAGAACCTCAACAAGCTAGTCACCCTATCGCAACAAGCTAATGCTGACGTTTTATTATTGGGCATTCAGATCCCGCCCAATTATGGCCAAAAATACGCCCAAGCATTCTTTAATAACTATCAGCAGATAGCCGACGTTAGCCAGATTGCCCTCGTGCCCTTCTTTCTAGAAAACGTCGGGGGTAAAGACGAACTGATGCAAGATGACGGCATTCACCCCAATGAAAAAGCACAACCGATTCTTTTAGAGAACGTCTGGCCGAAAGTGCGGGAAGTGTTGGAATTTCCAGTTGACAGTTCAGTCGAGCCATAAAAGAACTCACTTACAAAAAAGGCTCCACAAAGGAGCCTTTTTTAGATCACTTTGGATTACAAGAGTTAACCTACCAACTCTGCAATACCTTTTTCAAAACGTGCTAGACCTTCTTCGATATCAGCATCAGTAATGTTTGCCGCAGGTGCAAAACGTACAACGTCCGCGCCAGCTACAAGGCACATAACGCCGTTCGCCCAACCAGCTTCTAGGAATTTACGTGCTTTTCCTTTCCACTCGTCAGATAGTACCGCGCCTAACAACATGCCTTTACCACGAACTTCTGAGAATACGCCGTATTTCTCACCAATCGCTTCAAGACCACTCTTAATCTTAGCGCTTTGCTCTTTAACTTGAGTCATCATTTCAGGCGTGTTAATCGCTTCTAGTACCGCTAGCGATACCGCACAACCTAATGGGTTACCGCCGTAAGTGCTACCGTGAGTACCTGGTACTAAGCTCGCAGCAATTTTAGTCGTGGTTAGCATAGCGCCGATTGGGAAACCACCGCCCATAGACTTAGCTGTAGTTAAGATGTCTGGAGTAACGCCCATGCTCATGTAGGCATACAAATCGCCCGTACGACCAAAGCCCGTTTGAACTTCATCGAATACTAACAATGCATTGTGCTTGTCGCATAGCTCACGAACTTCTTTGACGAATTCTGGGTCGGCTGGAATGATACCGCCTTCACCTTGAATCGGCTCCATCACTACGGCACACGTTTTGTCAGAAATTAGTGCTTTGAACGATTCAATGTTGTTATATTCAGCGTGTAGAATACCACCTGGTAATGGCTCGAAGCCTTCTGTGTATTTTGGCTGACCACCGACACAAACCGTGAATAATGTACGACCATGGAAGGATTTAGCAAAAGAGATGATGTCGCTTTTCTCTGCACCATAGTTATCGTGGGCATAACGACGAGCAAGCTTAAAGGCTGCTTCGTTCGCTTCACCACCAGAGTTAGCGAAGAATACTTTGTCGGCGAAAGTCGCTTTAGTCAGTTCGTCGGCTAGCTTTAGCGCTGGTTTGTTAGTGAATACGTTACTTAAGTGCCAGATTTTGTCAGCTTGGTCTTTAAGCGCTTTAACCATTCCTGGGTGGTTATGACCAAGGATGCTTACCGCGATACCGCCAGCGAAATCTACGTATTCATTGCCGTTCTGATCCCATACTCGCGAACCTTCTCCACGCTCAGGTAGAATTTCTGAAGGATTATAGTTTGGAACCATGACCTCATCGAAGGTCGCTCTAGTATAGTTGTCGGACATAAAAACCCCTTTATTTGTCTAAGCTGTCAATTTCAGCTTTACATATTCATCAAAGTTAAGGCGGACATGATCCCTTTTTTAAAGTCAAAATTCCAGCCTTTGCTGGAAAAATCATGCCAATTCCTTCAAAATAGCTCTTTTACTCGGGTGAGCTTTTCGTCTATCATCCGCATTCTCTATTTTCAAATACTAAATGATATAGTACTAATATAAGGATTTAGGCCGCACTGTTATGGTAATTCGCCCAGCACAAAGCACTGATTTAGAAGACATTTTAGAGTTAGCCGCCAGCGCTGGCACCGGGCTGACAACTCTACCAAATAACCCTGATACGATTTCGAAAAAAATCGACAATTCTCGGAAGGCGCTTTCGCAAGACGTAAAGCAGCCAGGTTCTGATTATTATTTCTTTGTGCTAGAAGACAGTGAAGAAAGAAAAGTTATCGGTACGAGCGCCCTAGTTTCGGCCGTGGGACTGGACGATGCTTTCTTTAGTTACAAGCTTGGCACGCAAGTTAGCGTGAGCCCCGACCTTGGTGTCTATAATCACCACAAAATTCTTACCTTAGGTAACGATTACACCGGCGCGACCGAGATTGCCACGCTGTTTTTAGCAGAAGGGCATCGCGGTGGACACAATGGCCACTTACTCTCCAAGTCACGCTTTTTATTCTTAGCAGATCACCCTGAGCGTTTCTCAGAAAAGGTTATTGCTGAGATGCGTGGATATTCAGACGATCATGGTTACTCGCCGTTTTGGGAAGCCCTTGGTAAGCGCTTCTTTAAGATGGATTTTGCTAAAGCCGACGCGGTTCGTGGCTTAGGAAGTACTACCTTTATTTCAGAGCTAATGCCGAAATACCCTATTTACGTCGATATGTTGCCAGAAGAAGCACGTGCAGTGATCGGCCGAGTACACCCAGATACAGCTCCAGCATTGTCACTTTTAAAGAGAGAAGGCTTTACACATCAAAACTACGTAGACATCTTTGATGGTGGCCCAACGGTTGAAGTTCAGAGAAATGCCATCAGAACTGTAGCTCATAGTCACATTGTTGAGCTGGTTGCTGGTGAACTCAGTGGCAACACCTTGCCAATTATGATCAGCAACCGTAAATTAAAAGACTATCGATGCATCGTGGCGCAAAGTCGCCTAGAGGGTGAGCAATTAATGATTCCTCAGTCCTCGATTGACGCGCTTGGTTTAAGCGCCGGTGACACAGTCAGAGCTGTAGAGCTATTTGATAAACGCAGGTCGCTACGCTCGAACAAAACTCAATAAATTCAGGTTTATTATATGTTGCATAAAAACTTATTCATCAATAATCAATGGCTTGCTGGTGAAGGCGAGACATTCAAATCCATTAACCCTGCTGATGGCAGCACTGTTTGGGAGTCGACTAGCGCGACAGCTGAGCAGGTCAACGACGCCATCATGGCCGCGCAAAAAGCGGGCTGGGAATGGAGCCAGTACAGTCTTGATGACCGTATTGCAATCATCAAGAAGTTTGAGCAGCTTGTCAGAGACAATAAAGAAAAGATTGCCGAATTGATTTCTCAAGAAACGGGTAAACCGTTTTGGGAAACCTTAACCGAAGCAGGCGCGATGGCGGGTAAAATTGATATTTCAATTAAAGCCTACCATGAGCGTACGGGCATCAAAGAGACTGAAACCGCGTCAGGGCAAACCGCTGTGCGCCATAAGCCACACGGTGTTTTAGCTGTATTTGGACCATACAACTTCCCAGCGCACCTGCCGAATGGCCATATCGTTCCAGCGCTAATTGCAGGTAATACTATCGTCTTTAAACCAAGCGAACTGACTCCAGCGGTAGCTGAGCTCACCATTCGCTTGTGGGAAGCTGCCGGATTACCAGAAGGCGTCATCAACCTTGTACAAGGTGAAGTTGAAACAGGCATCGCCCTAGCCAACCACCCACAAGTTGACGGGATTCTGTTCACTGGTAGTGAGACTGTTGGTAAGATATTACACAGACAGCTTGGCGGCGAGCCAGGTAAAGTCTTAGCGCTAGAAATGGGCGGTAATAACCCATTAATCGTAGGCGAGATTAACGATGTAAACGGTGCTGTTTACCACACCATCCAATCAGCATTTATCTCAGCGGGGCAGCGTTGTACGTGCGCACGTCGCTTGTTTATCCCTAAAACTAGCGAAGGCGATATCTTCCTAGAAAAGCTGACTGAAGCGACAGCCAATATCCGCGTTAGCCATTATAACGACGATAACCAACCATTCATGGGGCCAGTGGTTTCAGAAAAAGCCGCGCTAGATTTAATAGCAGCCCAAGACAAGCTTCTAGCTAAAGGTGCAAAAGCACTGGTCAAAATGGAACACTTAGAAAAAGGCACTGGTTTTGTGAACCCTGCAATTCTAGACGTTACAGGTGTTGAGCTTGAGGACGAAGAATACTTCGGCCCACTGCTACAAGTGATCCGTTATGATGAATTTGAAGACGCGATTGTTGAAGGTAACAATACTCGCTTTGGTTTATCAGCAGGTTTACTAAGCGATAACAGAGCCCAATTCGACGAATTCTATACGAAAATTCGCGCGGGCATCGTAAATTGGAATAACCAAACGACAGGTGCCGCCGGCACTGCACCGTTTGGCGGGGTAGGTAATTCAGGCAACCATAAGCCAAGTGCTTATTACGCAGCAGACTACTGTGCGTATCCGGTTGCATCCATCGAGAACAATGCATGTTCTTTACCTGAAAACCTAACACCTGGAGTAAAACTTTAATGAGCAGTAAGGCTTTTGAGTTTAACTTTGATGGCCTCGTAGGGCCAACGCATAATTATGCAGGTTTGTCTCACGGTAACGTTGCTTCAACGTCCAACGCAAACTTAGTCGCAAAACCTAAAGAAGCCGCCAAGCAAGGTCTCGCTAAAATGAAAGCCTTGCATGACATGGGGCTAAAGCAAGGCGTTTTAGCGCCTATGGAGCGTCCTGACGTCCATACGTTGCGTAAACTAGGTTTTACCGGTAGCGATGCACAAGTTATTATCAAAGCCTCAAAGCAAGCTCCTAAAGTCCTTGCGGCTTGTAGTTCAGCGTCTAGCATGTGGACTGCAAACGCTTGCACTATGGCGCCATCGAGCGATACTAGCGACGGTAAAGCTCACTTCACACCTGCCAACCTAGCCAACAAGTTCCACCGCTCGATTGAACACGCCACAACAGGTCGTATTTTGCAGGCTATGTTCAAAGAAGAAAAACACTTTGTCCACCACCCTGCTTTGCCTATGGGCGATCATTTTGGTGACGAAGGTGCGGCTAATCATACTCGTTTTGTCGACATCAACGCCGAGAAGGGTTATGGCAAGAAAGGCTTACACTTTTTCGTCTACGGCAAGCATGCCTTCGATAACACTAAACCTGCGCCACACAAATACCCTGCCCGTCAAAGCTTTGAAGCTTCCCAAGCGATTTCACGCTTGCACCAGCTTGATATGGATAACACAGTTTTTGCCCAGCAAAACCCTCATGTCATTGATAAAGGCGTTTTTCATAACGACGTCATCGCTGTTGGTAACGGCAACGTACTATTCGCTCACCAAAAAGCTTTCTTGAATCAAATGCAGGTTTATACCGATCTTGAGCAAGCTTTTGACGGCGAAGAGTTCCACGTGGTTGAAGTTGGAGCTGGCGATGTATCGATTGAAGACGCGGTTAAATCTTACTTATTTAATAGCCAGCTGATCACTAAAGACAATGGTGATATGGCAATTATCGCTCCAGGCGAGTGTGAAACAATTCCTTCTGTCAAAGAATACCTCGATTGGTTAGTTGAGCAAGATACGCCGATTAAAGAAGTGAAAATCTTCGACGTTAAACAATCAATGCAAAACGGCGGCGGTCCAGCGTGCTTGCGTCAACGAGTTGTGCTTAATGAAACTGAGATTTCAGCGATGAACCAGAACGTGTTAATGTCTGACGAGTTATTCGCAGAGCTCAACACCTGGGTTGATAAACATTATCGTGACACTCTGGAAGAAGACGATCTGGCCGATCCAAGCTTACTGACTGAGTCGCGCACTGCTTTAGATGAGCTTACTCAGATTTTAAACCTAGGTTCTGTATATCCTTTCCAGCTGGATTAAACTTTTAATCTTTGTATAAGAAAGCCCGCAATAAAGCGGGCTTTTTTGTGGAGCGATCTTTATCCTGAGATATCTTCTGAGTCTAGGGCAAACTTCATTTTGTATTTCATGTTCGTTTTGCCATAGTCTTTTTCATCAAACTTCCACTTTTTAACCGCTTCTATTGCATCCTTATTGAATAAGCCGTTATCACTCGATTCTACCACACGAATGTTGGTCGCCTTACCTTGGTCATTAATATCAAATGTTAGGTCAACATACCCTTCGATACCTTGCTCTAATGCAGCTTTAGGGTATACCGCAGCAGGTTGGTCTAAAATGCTCAATGATGGTGCTTTCGGGCTTTTGCTTGGCTTAGCAGGCAAAACTGGTTTCGGTGGCTTTGGTGGTTGAGGAATAGCTTTTACCTTTTCATCAAAGTAAGCTTTTTCATCAGAGGACATCTCTCTTTCTTTGCCGTTCTCTTTTATTCGATAGTCACCATCCGTTTTGAGGTAAACTTTTCCCCCGTTATCAACCAGTTTGATAACGTGACTGCTATGTCCTTCGCTATTTTTTACTAGATTTTCGTCTATAGTTAGAATTCGACGGTCGTCACTAACCGCCGTGCCATACTTTTTATTTAAGCGCATTTTCCTAATTTCTACTTTAGCTTTTTCTAACCCTTCCTTAGCTTTTTCGATATCGACTTTGATATTCATCTTGTTGCCATCGAATTGCTTGCGAGCTTGCTCTAAACTTTTACGGGCATGCTTTAATTGCTCCTCGCTAAGCGCACCTTCTTTAAATTCCAGTTCGATTTCACGCTCAGCTTCAGCAATCGCTTCGTGCGCATGCTCCATTTCTTTGTGCGCTAACTCAATCTCTTCAGTATGGAATTCAAGCTCTTTCTGAGCGCTTTCGATTTCCTTCTCTATCATGATCAACTCTTGCTCAGAAAGCTCGACTTCCTTCATGGTTGCTTCATGCTTACGCTCAAAAGCAGCACGCTCGGTAGCCGTCATCTCACGACGCTCACCATTTTTTTCAATATAGTATTTATCGTTTTCTTGAATATAAGTTACACCATCCTCATCAACCAGCTCGAGCATAACTTCTTCATTCTTGATAACTGTTTTGTCGTGAACCTCTTTGTTAGCAGCATATACCGCGCAACAACTGAGCACGAGACCCGCGCCTAATGTTAACGCAGCCTTACCTTTGCGATTAATGGGTTTAGTAATATTCATAATACGTTCCTCAAGTTGGTTAAAAACCTTCCAAGAGCAAAGCAGACTTACAGAGTGAGTGGCAGAAACTGTTGAAAGCAGAGCATGACCATAGTCTTTAGTTCTTGATTGACTCGTTTTATTGAGCACCAGATAATCACAGAACAACTCCTGATCATGGCGGAAATTTTTTCGAGCAATGTAGATAAGCGGGTTAAACCATCCAATACAGACTAAGATATCCCACAACAAATTTAACCACAGATGTTTTTGCTTAATGTGCTGCTCTTCATGCTCAATAATAAGCTGCATCTGTTGCACGGAAAGCTGTTTAGCAACGTGGATTGGAAAATATATTTTGGGCTTTATAAACCCGTAGACAGCAGGCGACATCTCTTTGCTATCAACAGCAACCACCTGGTATCGACGCGCTTCAAACAACTCCGCGCCAGCGAGCTCTGACAAAGGTCGCTCGATTTTCTTTAGATCTTTGCGTAATTCGATATGCTGAATAATCAGTCTTAGCAGTAATAAAGTCGTGCCCGTTAGCCACAAAGCCCCGAGCCACCAGTAATTTTGTAGCGTTTCTACCGGCTTGATAATCATGGCACTCACCGCCTCGCCGATATAACTCGAGTCCACGCTCGAGAAATCCAGTGAAGCGATGACTTTCGCTAAAACAAACCCCACTGGGATCGCTAGCCATAACAAATAAGAATTGTAACTTTTTGTGGTTTTTCGGATAAAAAATCGAACTAACAGAACAGTTAAAACAATAACACTGAGATCCAGGTTAAAGTTCCAGAAAGTATTCAGCCAGCCATCAAACTGTAAATCAATCATCCTTCAACTCCTTTGCTGGCCTTCCGTCTTTAGAACTTTTCGTAGACTCATCGCTATCAGAGTCGTTTAACAAGCTTTTTAAATAATCTAATTCGTCAGTTGATAATTGTTTATTTTCAACAAATGTCGCCAACAATTCTTTCATGTTGCCTTTAAAAACTTTTTCTAAAAACCCTTCACTTTCATCAGCTAGGAACTCATCACGCTCTATGGCGGGAGAGTACAAATAACGACGGCCGTCTTTTTGAAAGGATACAACGCCCTTTTTCACCAAACGATTAAGAAAGGTTTTAACGGTTTTCTCGCTCCAATCTTGCGATTGTAGCTTTTCAACCACTTCTAAACTTGATAATGGAGATTCCTGCCACAGAACGTCCATCACACTTTTTTCTGCTTCACTCACTCTGATTGTCATACTCGACTCATATCAGTTAAATAAATCATCATTGATTACAAATGTAATCTCGAGTTTTAGATTACACCTGTAATCTTATTGCGTCAAGATTAAATTTCATTCATTTTATTATGATTGGAAAACTTCCTTTGAGTAATACATAGGTACAATCATTACTTTATACTGAGTGAGACATAGCCTAAAACCCTGACTTAAATTTGCAGTTTTTGGCACAATGACTTAGAGTTCACTACTTCTTAAACAATAGATTAAAACAATGAATTTAAGCGTCAAAATCCTAATTTTTATGCTTGTGGGTGCCGTAGTGGGGGTCCTTTTCTTGCAGTTTGGTGGCTATCAATGTGCTAGCGACCTTTCAAAGGCAGAGTGTCAGACGATACAACAAGGTAGCTGGGCCTATACTTATTTCGTAGAAGGCCTTTTCAATGTTGGTGGTAGCCTCTTCATAAATGCCTTGAAAATGCTAATGGTTCCACTAGTTCTTGTTTCATTAGTTTGTGGCGTTTGTTCCTTAGCAGATCCTTCAAAGCTCGGACGCTTAAGCCTAAAATCTATTGGCCTTTATTTGCTAACCACTGCGATAGCGTTAACACTAGCGCTAACGCTAGCTTCAATTTTCCAGCCAGGAATCGGCATGCCGGTAGGCGACGCCACGTTTGATGCAAGTAGTAAACCACCTCTTACAGATGTTCTGATTAATATTGTTCCGACCAACCCGTTCGAAGCAATGGTTAAAGCCAATATGCTGCAAATCATTGTTTTTGCAATATTAATTGGTCTAGCAATTACCTTATCAGGGGAGCAAGGCAAGCGCATCGGTAACTGGTTCGAAGATGCGAATAAAGTGGTGATGGCGTTGGTTAACATCGTCATGAAGTTCGCGCCATACGGTGTTTTCTTCTTAATCGCAAAAACCTTTGCCACTTTCCCCTTCTCCGATCTTTTGGGTGGCTTGGGAAGTTATTTCATATTAGTCATCGTAGGCTTGATACTTCACGCACTGATCACCTACAGCGCTTTAATTGCGATATTTGCTCGTTTAAATCCTATCAATTTCTTTAAAGGCATGTGGCCGGCGATGGTGACAGCTTTTGGTACTTCAAGCAGTAACGCGACATTACCAGTGACCATGCGCTGTGCTGAAAGTAACTTAGGCGTCCACAAAAACACCTTCTCCTTTACGCTACCACTGGGCGCTACTATCAACATGGATGGCACGGCGATCATGCAAGGTATCGCGACGCTATTTATCGCACAAGCATACGGCGTAGATTTAAGCATGGCCCAGTTGTTAACCGTTGTATTGACCGCGACCCTGGCCTCAATTGGAACGGCTGGCGTGCCAAGCGTTGGCTTAATTCTTTTGGCGGGTGTTCTAACACAGGTTAACTTACCAGTTGAAGCGATTGGTATGATTTTAGGTATTGACCGTTTATTAGATATGACGCGAACCGCGGTTAATATAACCGGTGATGCTGCTGTCACCACAATCGTCGCTAAATCTGAAGGTGAAATCGATATCGAAACCTTCAACGATACCAGTAACAGAAGTAACTTCGACGATTAATAAACAAGTTTTTCTAAGACTCAACTAAAAAAGACACTCATCATCGAGTGTCTTTTTTTCTAAAATTCCTGCAAAGCTATTAGCCTAGTTCAATAAATACTTCTTATAAAACTCAAGCTCCGCTTCAAAAGCTCTAATAATCGTATCAGGCTTTCTAAAGCCATGCCCTTCACCTTCAAAAATAATGTATTCGTACGGTAACCCTTTGCTTTTAAGAGCTTCAACCATGGCCTCTGCTTGATTGGGTGGCACTACCTTATCGTCAAGTCCTTGCAGGATTAGAATTGGGCAAGATAACTGCTCAGTATGATTAACTGGTGAGCGCTGTTGGTAAATTTCAGCTTGTTCAGGATAAGGGCCTACAACGCTGTCTAAGTAGCGGATTTCGAATTTATGGCTATCTTGTGATAAAGACACCAGATCTGCGACTCCATAGCGGCTCATGCCGGCTTTAAATACATTATGGAAGGTTAGGGCACACAAAGTGGTGTAACCGCCCGCAGAGCCGCCTCTAATCGCCATACGCTCGCCATCAACGAGCCCTTCGGCAGCAAGATAGTTGCCCATAGCAATGCAGTCGTCCACATCAACCAGCCCCCACTGTCCTTTTAGCTTGTCGCGATAGGCTCGGCCGTAACCGGTGCTGCCACGATAATTCACGTCTGCGACGGCAAAGCCACGACTTGTCCAAAACTGAACTTTTGAGTCTAAACCACTATCGGCCATGGCCGTTGGGCCACCATGACTCATCACGATTAATGGCGGGCGCTCATTTTCAGGGCCAGTAAATTGACTATTCGCTGGCGAGTAAAAGAAACCATGGGCAATATCACCACCCGTCGTCGGGAAGCTGACATGTTGTCCTACTGAAATGTCCTTATCGTTGGTATTGTCATCCAGCTCAGAAAGAACCTGTTTACTGGTCACCTCGAACTCACTGTTTAGGGTCAACTTAACCACTGACTCAGGCTGAGTCGGGCTAGCGGCTAGGCAGTAAATGTGGGTTTCATTTTGAGCCTTACCGTGAGCCGAAGTGACCACCATCTGTCCGCTAAAAGCAGTCCAGTCGTCGCAAAGCATTTCAATAGTGCCGTGCTGTCGATTAATGATATATAGCGCCTGTGTGCCCTTCTTGGTGCCAATGGCTATCAAGGTATTCGCATCTAGCTCCTGCCATGTGCGGCAGCCAAAAACCCACTGCGGCAAAGCGAACTCGATGTCTTGAATTTCGTGTAACGGCTTAACACTGTTAAGCGCATACAAGTGCCACCAACCGTCGTAGTCTGCGGCGTACACTAACTCGTTGTTATGCGTCCAATCTGGCTGATACGCCGACACTTCAGACTTCTGCACAACCGCTTTGGCATTTTTAATATCGCCATCGGTAATATCCGCAGTCCAAACCTCGGTTTCGTCCCACGGCATATTGGGGTGAATCCAGCATAACCAGCTCAAGCGCTGTCCATTTGGGCTAATGCGCGGGTTAGAGTAAAAATCATAACCTTCAGCGACGATTTCGATGTTTTGACTTCCATCTAGCGGCACCTTAACCAACTCATTAATGACTTCGTTTTGCTCATGTCGCTCACGCACACACACCGTAAACTCAGAGTTTGGATCGATACAACCATCGTTATAACGCCAGCTTCTTTTAGCCGGAGGCTTTGGTGTTAACGCTACAACCTCTAGAGTCGTTAAATCTTGGCGATATAAACGCTGTTCTTCATCATCCACAAATAACAAATACTGCTCATTCAGCCAGAAATCACCACCGCCATATTCATGCACACGAGTTCTAACATTGTACGGTTTAGGCGTGATGTCTTCGCGCTTACCGTCTGCGTAACGCACGATTACGCCTCTGCCCTGCTCCTCAGGTCGCCCTTCAAGCCAATACAGGGCATTACTGGTCGCTTGAATTTGCCCCAGTCGCGTCGACTTGCTGGCCAATTGCTCGGCACTAATAGGCGAGTCCCATAGGCCATAAGGTTTCACACTTTTACTTTGTTCAGACATACACCATCACACTGTTTTTAAATGAATTTCATATAAGACTTCATCCAGCCTGCTTAGCTCAAGCTCGCGCCATCTAGGGTGAGACTGGATTATGCTAGCTCGAGCCAATTGCTTGATATGAGTATTAGGGAATAGCTGTGCTATTTCAGTCTTATCGATATAAAAAGGAGGTCCTGACATTTGCTCAACATTATAGTCCATGGTGACCAGCAGCAAACGTCCTTGCGGCGCTAAAAAGCTCAAGAGATGCTTGGCATATTCACTTCTCATCTCTGGCGGTAAGGCGACCAGGGCCGCACGGTCAAAGATAGCTTGAAACTGGCCAATATCGTCTTGATGAATGTTAAAAAAGTCAGACAGCCAAACTTCTATGTTAGTGGCTTGATATCTAGCTTTATTGTCGAAAGAAGTAATTTCGGGCGTTAACTGGCTATCTTCGAAGAATGACTCAACAGCGCGCGGATTAAACTCAACGCCTACAGCCTTGATGCCATTATTTGCGAGAAAGTTTAAATCCTGAGTTTTGCCACACAAGGGCAATAATACTCGCTTTTTATCGGCAAAGTATCCGCTGAAGTACTCTGTCAGGAAGTGGTGTGGTTTTGTTAAATGAAACGGCTGGGTAGGTTTTACCCAGCAATTATTCCAAAACTCAAAGTCCACGGAGTGCCCTCCAATTTTACTTAAACAGATCTTGTTTTGAAGAGCGGTGAATCAAACGAGTGAGTAGTTTCTCAGCACCGCGGCTCAGGCTAACGGACAAGCGTTCACTAATTGGTTTTTTTATGCTGAATTTAACCGCATAGACATCTTTGTCTTTAAGCGCCTTCATAATCCAGTCATCACTGGTACCAAGTTCATCGACCAGGCCAAGTTCCTTGGCCTTAGTTCCATACCAATGCTCGCCCGTAGCGACTTTATCCAAATCTAAATCAGGTCGATTTTGATTGATAAACGACTTAAACAACTGGTGGGTATCTTCTAAGTCTTCTTTAAACTTATCACGCCCATGCGAGGTGTTTTCACCAAACATCGTCAAAGTACGCTTATAATCGCCGGCTGTGTGCTGCTCATAGTCAACATTAGCTTTTTTCAATAAACGGTGGAAGTTTGGTAACTCAGCGACCACACCAATCGAGCCGATAACCGCAAACGGCGCGGCTGTGATAGTATCTGCTACGCAAGCCATCATATAACCACCGCTGGCTGCAACTTCGTCTACTACGATGGTTAACTTATAACCGGCATCACGAATTCGCTGTAGTTGCGAAGCAGCTAAGCCGTAGGAATGTACCATGCCACCAGGGCTTTTAAGGCGAACCATAACCTCGTCACCTTTATTCGCCGCGTCGAGAATTGTGGTAATTTCTTCTCGCATGGACTCCACTTCGCTGGCTTCGATATCACCATCAAAATCAATCACATAGACTCTAGGTTTTGCATCCTGATCGTCGCTTGCTTCTTCACTGTCGTTTTTATCTGTTTTCTTTAGAGCTTTAAGCTTTTGTTTTTCTTCTTTATCTTTAGCTTTCTCCTGCTCTTTTTCTTGCTTCAATGCATGCTTATACTCGTGTTTTGACAACACTTCATTTTTTATCGCTTGGCTTCGATCTTTGATCGTTTCACCAAGATTGGTTACTCTAATATCCCCTCTAGGGACAGCCTGTTGCCTGTGACTGGCATTGATAATCATCGCCAGCACAACAATAATGCCGATAACAATGGTTGCGGTCTTTAATAAAAATAAACCGTATTCAGCAAAAAACTCTAACATAATGCCCTTATCTCAATAACCAACAAAGTTGAATGACTCGACTGGTTGACGTGTGAACGATGATTCTACTGCAAATCACTGCAAATTGGATCACTATTTCACCTTGTCCTCGAAACAAGTCAGTTCCCCCATAAAAAAAGCCCTCACAAGCGAGGGCTTTCATCCTAATGGATTGTTAATTACTGTACAAATCTTGCTTATTCTTCAATTAGCGTAGGGTCAGTAATTTCAATCAAAGTACCACCAGAGCCAATAAACTTAGCGATAGCGTTCTGAATCAAGGTTGTTTGATCCATAAACTGGGTTGAGCTATCTGGGCCAGCTGGAGTCAACGGAGTCGCGTGCGTACCGATTGAAACTTTAATCGAACCACGAGCAGCGTTAGTCGTTTCTGTTACTACCGGCAAACCATACAAGGCCGCATGTGGCGTGTTACCGGCTAATGGCGCACCATCAACTTGGTTGGTAACAACTGTGTCACCTTGGATTTGAATGCCTAACGTTGGCTTGTTTTGAGCAACCGCCATTTTTGCGTAATTTACAGGATCTGCTGAGTCAACAACTGTTTGCGCCGCAAACATGAACGGAGCTAGCACTTCAGTCGCAAACGCAGGATCACTTTCTGGGATACCTGTAGACGCTGATAAGCCAGCGCGAATCACAGGGCCAAAGGTTGGCGAACCATTCAACAGCTGTGCGATGCTACCAGAAGTTGTCGCTAGAACACCTTGCTGAACATTAGCTGATAACGCCAAGTAATCAGAACCAACGATACCGCCTAACGAATGGCCCATAAAACTAATTTTATCGCCATCAAAATCAGGAATAGTATCGCCATCGACGTCCATATTTGGAATTTCATTTTCTAGCGCTAACAAATCTAAAACACCCTGGCGCACGTTATCACGCGATACCAGAAGGTTTTGCAAGTTGATAAAATGAGCACCCGAGCTATCTGCAATGCCATCTGGGCCTGGAGCTGAAGTGTCATTATCAACATAGTCTACGCCGAAAGTACGCTCACGAGCCGCACCAGCACTATAACCTGCAAAGATACCAATTTGACCACCACTTGCTTGTTGCAAGCCTAAGTGAACTTGGTTATCAGCCGCGATACCGTGTAATGGTAGGTCCATTGATACAACCGCTGTACAAGCACTCGCCATAGTGTCTGCAATTCCTAGCATAGCTGTACGATCGCTCGTAATACCATGCTGGAAAATCATCACTGGGTAAGGTTTTGGACACTGCGGATTTTTAGGCAGCGACACTAACAATGGAACTGTCTCGTCACCCGATTTTTGAGGTAATGGGTTTGCATAAGTGATATTACCACCCGCAAACGGGTTAGCCATCATGCCACCCTGGCCGTCAGGAACCATATCAGCACCAACCCACTGCTTATCAAGCGGTGCCGTTGGGCTTTCCATAGATGGTGCAGTTAAAATGTAAGGAAGCGAAAACTCACCCTTATAAAGATTGGCAGCACCGATACCTGTAAATGGTGTGGTGTCTGTCATTAACGTTGAGAAGCTTGATGCACCCGCGGTACTAAACGGTGAGTTACCGTCGACATAAAAACCCTGAGAAGCAACGATAGAATCAGCAACTGATTGAACTGTAAATTGATAAGCTAATACAACATCATCTCGAGCAACACCCGCGCCTTCAGCCGCACCAAGCATTGCGTTAACTAGCTGACGAACTGGCTCTAATGCAGAAGTAGCCGAACCTTCAGGGATTGGATCTGGTGATTTTGCAATGGCAAATTGAGTATCAGCGATAACGCTATTGCCGTTAACATCTGTAACCCCATTGGTCACAACAACCATATAACTTGCTTGTGCATCGAATGGTACTAGCGGCACGATACCAATAGCGGCTGAGCCATTTGGCACGGCTACAAATTCACTACCAGCGGCTAATTCAGCCTCAACGCCAGTCACAGGACCGGTTGGGCCAGGAATACCTGGAGCAACTTCACCACGAGCTGTCGACACTTTAAAAACTCGTACCGTCTGACCTGGTAGAATAGTGCTTGCATCAATAGCTCCGCGGAATTCAATATTGAATGGTGCGTGCGTTGACCAGCCATCAAGGCCGCTAATCGCGTTTTGCGGATCTGACATGTCAGTCGGATCAGCTGATGGGATATTAAGAGTTAGATCTGCTGAGCCGCTGAATAGCAAGTCATTTGGAACTGGTATTTCACCATCCCCAGGAGCATATACTGGAGCAATAAATTTAGTACTACCATCACCCGAACCTGGTATCTTTGGCTCCGCTGGCCCATCACTACACGCAGTCAGCACAAGGCTGCTGATCAGCGCGACTCCGTAAAAAGATTTTTTCATCTCTAACTCCCGTTCTCGTGAAACGTTTTAATTACGGTTTTTTAACCGATAGTTATGTTTATATAAAAAAAATTAACCTAATCCTACTCTTTTCAACACCCCATTGGCAAGTGGACTTACCAGATAGAACTGTCTTTACAAAGGCTTATAATCAAATAGTAGTCTTTTGTTTTACCCAATCTCACTAAAAGATGTCATTTCACCTTTAGCTTTTTGCCATAACTCTCCGCTTTCGTGACCATAATCCCAAAGGATTTTCAGCACGCGCTCACCATCTTTTTCTTTAATAGCATCTTCTAATTGACGGTAATAATTATGAGCTAAGCGACGAGTTTGTTCCCATCCAAAGTAAAATCGTCCAATTTTGTAATAAACGGACTCGAATCCATTTAATAACAATGTATAAATTGGATTTCCTGATGCACGTGTTGCCGAATGGTGAAAATGCCAATCGAAGTCAATGTAGGCTTCGGCGGTATTAGGAACTTTTTCAAGCTCTGACAACACCTCAAGCAACATCTCAGGCTCGTTCTTCACCGCATCACGCATAAAGATGCTTAGAATCGACGTTCTAGCACGTAGCAAGTTATCAGCTAAAGTCATCGAGCCCGCATCATCTAATGTCACTAGCGTATCTAGCACATTTAAGGTTGCTGAGTGCCAGATATCATTTACCTTAGTAGGCTTGCCATGCTGAATCGTCAACCAACCATCTCTGGCCAGACGTTGCAACACTTCGCGCAAGGTCGTTCTGGTGACACCGATAATCTCGGCCAGCTCGCGTTCAGCTGGTAAAATAGTTCCAGCTGGAAACTTGCCATTCCAGATAGACTCAACGATATATTGCTCAGCGAATGCCGCTGGTGTTAATGCTTTAGCTGTAGAAGCCATCAGCTATCCCCGCTTAATTTCATAATGTATGTCAAATAACTGGTAAGAGGTCAACTCTGACCTCGGTTTTAGCATATAGTGTTAATCATTTCCAGTCGCAGTGATTAGTTGCAACCCTTTAATAAGAGCTGGTCATTGTTTATATATAGCTTGTGACGCTATCAATATAAAAATCAATCGAAGTAAAATACCCTAAAACCCCTTAAAGATAAACCCTGCTTAATAAGCCAGTTTGGATAACTAAGCTTTTCAAAAATAGTATAATGACGAGTATTTAGAAGCCCTATAGATCACTCACTTTTACTCTCCTTAACTAATAATTAACTATTCATTAACTAAAGGAATAGCCAGCAATGGTGGGGCATAATAGAATATTTCCCGTTAACCCATATACTGCAGTTTTAAAACAACTTGATATTAAAACAACTTAAAAATAGCTGGAGATCTTTATGAAGTATGTTAAAGCACTAATCATTTCATTTTTCTTTGTAGCAGCGATGATAGCAATCCAAAGCAATGATCAGGTGATAAATCCAACTCACATTAAAGCTGATGGACCAGGTACTGGTAACGATGGTGAAGATACTTCTGACCGCCCTTGGTACTGTCGAGTCTTCCAAGTAGGCTGTGGGGATTCTAAAGAAAATTTTAGGTAACCATTCCCTACTAAGGCTTTGAACATATCAAGGCCTTAGTAGTATGAGTGACGAGTGCGCCTGATTATTTCTCTGGTAAAGAACCCTTCGGGCATCATGAGAAATGGATAATAGCCAAGGCGAGCCAAAATATTGCTGAACAAAAGTAGGCTTTTTATTATCAAAGTCGTAGCGATAAATTTCCATTTTGGGAAATTTATCGGAAAGATAGTATAAACTACCCTGCCTAAGGTACACGCTATTAAAACTAAAAATATCAATGTTCTCAATGATCATGCGCTCCTCATCAGAACTGTACGGCTTGTACCAAAGTCCATTTGAGTGATACTTTAAATATATAATGCCCTCTCCATCTGGAGATGGAATTGCAGAGTAACCACCGTGTATGGTTAAGGCCTTTGGGATGCTTTCATACTCTCCAAGTTCTAACTTATATACCTGCCAGTCACCATCTCGATTTGATGAAAAAAGAACAGCCTCCTTACTTGCCCAAGACTCCCCCTCTATCACCTCACCACTTTCTGCTTTATATAAAACTCGAGGGGCACTCGAGTTAAGTGATAACATTTTAAGCATGTTATTATGAATAAATAACAACTGTTCATCGTTAGGTGACCAACGTATCCTTTGTATTTCAAAATTATTAGTGAAATTGGTCAGTTGTTTTTCCGAGCCATCAATATCCTTGACCCAGACCTGAGCTTCACCGCTTCTTCTAGAGATAAAAGCAATTTTGTTTGAAGTGTTAGCGTATTCCGCATAGTTATCAATAGAGCTTGAGGAGACCACTGTATAAGGCTCATCTTCTACGGTCGACTCACCGCCTAGTGGTTCACTGACAATTTCAACAACTTTTCGTGCCGAGACCACCGCTAACTCAGTTTCCAAAGGCGAGTGAATTGGAAAGTTAATGTCGTCCACGCTTTTTAAGATATTTTTCTCGATGCCTAAATTCAGATGGTAGGCATCCACTTCTTTTGAGTTTCTACTGTAAATAACCGACTCGCTATCACTTGACCAATCAAAAAAGCGGTTCCACCCCACTAAGTTTCGAACATTTTTCGTATCATGAGTCGTTAAATCAAGTATCTCTATACTGCTATCACGCCAGTTTTTGTCTTTTAAGATCGCGAGTTTGCTATTATCAGGCGAAACCTTAAAGCCTAAAGCTCCTCTCGTCTCTCCCTGGCTATAGTTAGTCAGTTGCTTTACCTTTCCTGTTTGGATAGTGAGTTTGAAAATTTGTATAGGAGAAACTTTATTTTCGGCCTGACTAAAATAAAGAAACTTTCCCCCTTTGCCCCACTCTAAATCGTTTTGTTGCAACACCCCCACGCAATCAGTTATATACTCACCCTGCGCTTTGTCGGCAGTAACATTTTGCGGGGCTGATACAGCCTCAATCACACAGCTCTGGTTGTCATAACGTATATAGCCAAGCTGCAGGCCGTCAGAAGACCAAGCAGGGCTTAGTTCATCAGTCGGAAAATTGGTAAGCTGCCGCACGCGCCCGTCAACTAAAGACTCTATGTAAAGATTCCAATCATCCTTACTGTTTTCTTTATATGAGAACGCAATGTACTTTCCATCTGGTGAAAATGCAGGGTCCTTTATTTGTCCTTCCATCGTCACTAGCGGAACGGACTTATTAAAAGTATCAATTGAATAATAAAAATATAACTTTCCGACTGAGTAAGCTAAGGCTATCAGTAATGCTGTAATCAAAAGCTCTTTGATGAAAAAACGAGAAAACCGATTCCTGACAAATTGCTTGCTACCAGCTGCTTTTAATGGAGCATGATAGGGAGCATCAGTCTCCCCAGCACTTAATTTATCAATGTTTGTGGTATCATTTTCAGAGGTGGTTTGTGGTTGGCCATGAAGGTCAATGGCACTAACACTAGTGACTAGCTGATAACCTTTCTTTCGAATCGTTTTAATATATTCAACAGAGCTATCTACAGCTAATGTTTGTCTTAATTTATTGATAATTCTATAGACTGCATGGTCGCCGACTATACGTCCGTTCCATATAGCTTCAATCAATTCATCTCTACTTACTACTTTGTCAGGGTTCTGACAAAAGTAAGTTAGCACGTCCATTGCAAGAGGTTCTATATAGTGTTCATCATCATCTAGTTGTAACTTGTTATTGTCCGGAAACACTACCCAGTTCCCGACTTTATATACTTTCCGCATAGTTTAATAGAGTCTCGAATTAGAAACACAACCCCTAACTCAATGAAATATAAATTATGATTATTTGAATTATTGAATTTCAATAATCAAAAAGAAATTAAGTTAAAGTTAAATAATAATAACATCCCCATACAATGAGGCTATGGCGATTATGCCACTATTTAATTGTTATTCACACGTTAAATAGGAAAGCAATTTATGAAAACACTGAAACTTCTCACCATGGCCTCGTTAGTGCCACTGCTGTGGGCGAACTCTTCACAAGTAAAAGCAAAAGAACAAAGCCTTTCATCACAAAAGATGGAAATACAAAGAATAGAACCTTGTATTGAGCCATACAATAATTACAACCAGCAACCAAATAACGAAATACAACCAATTGATGACTGCGATGGCGGTGGTGGTGGCTCAACAGGTCCTTATGCACCGCCTGGAATGCCATCATCAATAACTTCCCCTGTGTATACAAACGATGATAATTATCGCGTTTCATGGCAACCAGGATACGGTGGAGGTTATTCTGTAAGAAACGAATTATACTTACAAACCAATAATGGGAGTTGGTCTAAAGTATATGACGGTTATGGCTCCAGTAAATACTTCACTGTTACGGAAGGCAAAAAAATAAAACGTCACCGTGTACGCTCTTGTAACTCTAAGGGCTGTAGCGGGTATAAATACAGCGACAAAATGATCGTTAATTTTAAGGAAAAACCAAATCTTTATTCCAAATATAATTTCTTAGGGACCCTAGACCAAAAGAATAGTACATATCAATCAAACACCCAGAGCTTTAAAACTGTACTATCCCGTGACACACAAGCTGGCCAATCATCAGGCTCTTTTAATGCAACTTCAAATCAAGACCGTTTCTATCTTGGCGATGGTTATGACTTAGTACGCGGTGCCTTAAAGGAAACCTGCTTAAACGTGGAACATCCTGATTTTGAAATTACACAAACCCCACCACTACAACCAAGTACTTTTAGTATTGACTATGTGAATGACAACCGTCACTTGGCAGAGTTATTAGAAGTATCTGCTTCAGCTAAAGTTGGTTTTACAGGAGATGACTTCAGTATAGGGCTGTCTGGTGAAAAAGAGCGTTACGTGAAATCTGTGGCTGATGAACAGCATGTACGATTTGTCGTAAAAGTTAAAAACCGACGCGAGTTCTGGAAGCTGAACACTCCAACAGACGCAATTTACCCTGAATTGGTCAACCAGGTTCTTTCACCGAATGACGACGAAGCAAAGGCGGACTTTAGGGAGCGCTGTGGTGATAACTTCATCAATAGTGCTAATCTTGGCTCGGCTCTATATCTAGTGTTCACATTTGATGCTAAAAAATACAGCTATGAAGAACGTGAGTCTAAAAAAGCAGAGCTTGGCTTAAAAATTGATGATATTTTCTCTATCAATGGCGCAGCAGGCTCATCTACGGAGCTGAAAGAGACGTTAGATAGTCTAAACGTTACTATTAATGCCGATCAAGTTGGTGGGCCATATGGTTTAGCGGCTAGCATCACTCCAGCAAACGTTATAGATAAGTATAACCAATTTGTTCAAGACACGTCTGAAAGTAACTGGGCGGCTGTAGACTTTTCAACGTCTAATTACCAACGTCCAACTACTTATAATGGATATACCCATAGTGAAATATTTGCAGACTACCGAGGCACTCAGGGAGTTCTAGCTCAAATGCAACGCTGGGCAGATATTAGTGTTCAACACAGAGAGCGTTGTGACCCTTGGGGTGAATATGGACAGTCAACACCATCTCAGTGTAGCAGCTCACAAGCTGAAATTATTATTGCTATGGAAACTTGCCGTGATACACGTGAATGGGCTAACTGTAAACACCCATTAAGCTATGATACCGGCAACGTCAGTATTACTGTTCCAGGCACAAACCTATTGAACTGGTTGAATGCCAATGTAAAAAAACTTAACCAAGAATCCGTTTCAGAACTCTACGACCACCATGTTCATACAGGCTCGATTCAAGTTAATGATCAGACCTGTTTATCAGCATCATCTTGCTTTGCAAACCCTCACAGAGGATTTGGCGCAGGAATCGGTAAGGGCTTTAACATTGAGACATTTGAGTATGATAACCCGAGAGGTAGTGGTCGTAGTCATAGTATTTCACCACAATACTGTGTCCGCTCAGAAGCATACTTGAAAACTGGTAACCCTCCATTTGGTGATACAACTGCAGACTGGAGATATCGTGTTAATTTTGAAGGTGTGTGCCCAGAAACTGAGAACTTTGTTATTGTTCAGTAATAACTGAGCTCTTCAATCAACAAAAAAGCCGGTTTTAACCGGCTTTTTTAATGCTGTATTACTTTCTTAATTGAATACCTACCAAAAGCTAAGTATTAAAAACACAGCCAATAGAATACTGACCCAAATAACCATACTTCCCGAGAGTTGGGTACGAGAAAGAATACCATCCGGCTCATGACGTGCAACCATACCAATCACACCATTAACACCACGCATGAAGCTTTTACGAATCGCTCGGTCGAGCGCCCAAAAGGTATTGAAGAATGGCGTCAATATCGCCGGGAATAATCGACGGTACAACCAATCAATATCCAGGTTCACAGACGGCAACTCTGGTGGATACATGTTCTTTAAGTTTAACCACACGAAGGCTAGCGCCGAGAAGAACAACAGCTGTGTTTGCGTTAACACATGGGTAGCATCATAAGGATTATAACCTGTGTCATATGGCAATAAACTATACAACGCCTGCGGATAGACACCAATCGCAATACACAAGACGGCCGAAATCGTCATCGCAAGTAGCATATTCTTTGGAGGTTCAGTGGTCCTAATGCCCGAGTCATGCGCAAAGAAGGCAAAGTACGGAATTTTGATACCCGCATGATGGAATACGCCAGCCGCGGAGAATAACAATAACAACCACGCCCAGCCGTAGCCATTATTGAGCGCTGCCGACATCACCATCGACTTACTGACAAAACCACTAAAGAGCGGGAAGGCTGAAATCGAGGCAGCACCGATCATACAGAGTATCGCGGTTTTAGGCATAGACTTATATAAACCACCAAGTCGTGAGCCGTCAATCTTGCCCGTCATGTGCAACACGGCACCCATTGACATAAAGAGTAACCCTTTAAACAAAATATCGTTAAAGGCGTGTGATACAGCACCATTAATGGCTAAGGTCGTACCGATCCCGATCCCCACCACCATGAAACCAATCTGGTTAATCATGCTGTAGGAAAGCACTCGGCGCAGATCGTTTTCGATCACGGCGAAGAAAATAGGGAAACAGGCCATGGTAACGCCAATATAAACCAAGAGTTCAGTACCAGGATAGGCACGAGCTAAGGCATAAACAGCAACTTTAGTGGTAAAGGCGCTCAAGAATACAGTACCCGTTGGCGTCGCTTCTGGATACGCATCGGTCACCCAGTTATGAAGCATTGGGAAGGCACACTTAACGCCGAAGGCAATAAAGATTAACCAACTAGCAGTATCGCTCAACCCAATTTTCGTGAAATCAATGGTGTTATGTTCATGGGCGTAGAAGATAATTCCGACTAGCAATACTACGCCTGATAACACCTGAATAATAAGGTAACGCAAACCCGCTAAGTAAGAACGCTCGGTACGTGTCGCCCAAATTAGAAATACTGAGGTGACGGCTAGTAGTTCCCAGAACACAAACAAGGTAATAAGGTCGCCAGCGAAAACGGCACCAACAGCACTACCGGCATACAGCAAACCACTGATCTGCTGTAACGTGTCTTTAACATGCAGCGCAAACAGCATGCAGATGAAGGCTGCGATGTGGAAAATATAGCCAAACAGCAGACTTAATTTATCAACCTCGAACACTTCTAATTGGAAGCCGATAAAGTCAAAACTGAGTACCGTTCCAACTGGCACAGTCAATAAGTGCAAGCCGCTCAATACAGGCGTAATCAGTAATATCGCTTGGCGCAATTTACCTTGCGTGAATAAAGCAATCAGCGCGCCAATGAAAAATGGTGCAAAGGCAGGCATCTCAGGCATCCACATTGTTGCCTCCTTGCGCTTGCTTTACTTCTTCAGTTTTGTTTGCTGAGTCTTTTTCAGCTGGCGCTGGGTGCTGCTTCTTCTCTAGCTTGTCGTAATAGTCTTCATCACGCATCAAGAAAATTCGCATCCACTTAGCGACAAAAACTAATACTACACAACCCACGAAGCCATAAATCGGGTAGAAGGCAAATATATCTTCCCACGAATGATAAACGTGTCGGTGAATCACAAACTCCAACAGCACCAATAACAAGCAAATCGCATATACGATATACAGCAAACGCTTTACGTTTTTAGGATTATCAAACAAGTATTGCTTGTCTTGCTTTTGCTTAGCCATGCGCACCTCCCGCAATAGTTGCAAGCGACTGTGCTAAGCCGTAGAAAGGTTGCGGCCAGAAAAAGAAAACTAAGGTCATAATCGCAGTAATACTCAATGCTAATAAACTTGGCCACGGTGCTTCTTTAATCTCGTCACGGCGAATCGAAACAACACTGCGTTCGCCATCGAAGAAAGCACGTAGCGGAATAGGAAGTAAGTAGGCGATGTTCAACAAGGAGCTGATCATCAAAACAATCATCACTGCTACTTGCTCAGCTTCTAACGTCCCCATCAATAAATACCACTTACTCCACATGCCAGCAGCAGGCGGTAAGCCGATAATACTCATGCTGCCGATAAAGAATGCAATCATCGTCAGTGGCATGGTTTTACCCAAGCCGCGCATGTCACTAATCTCGGTTTTATGCGCCGCCACCATAATAGCGCCCGCACAGAAGAAGAGTGTAATTTTACCGAAGGCATGGGCAACGATATGGAACGAACCACCAAGAACACCGGATTGAGTCGCTAATAAGGCGCCAATGGTGATGTAACCGAGTTGGCTCACCGTTGAGTAAGCCAGACGCTTTTTCAGGTTGTCTTGGCGCATGGCGACGAGTGACGCCAATAAAACGCCAGCGGTAGCGATATAAAGCAGCCAGTCTGTAATCGGCAGTTCAGCCAGTAAGTCGATACCAAAAATATAGACACAGACCTTCATGATGCTGAAAACGCCCGCCTTCACCACCGCAACGGCGTGTAACAAGGCACTGACTGGCGTTGGCGCAACCATAGCCGCAGGTAGCCAGCGATGGAAAGGCATCACGGCCGCCTTACCAATTCCGAATACGAACAATGCTAATAGAACGCTAGCCACGACTTTTGAGGTGCTATCATCAAACACGCCACCGGCGGTAAAGGTTAAATCCCCTGTTTCTGTCCAAGTGCCAATCACGGCGAATAGGAAGAACAAGATCGAGGTAACCAATAATATCGATAAGTAAATACGTCCGCCATGACGCGCTTTATCAGTTCCGGCATGGGTTACGAGCGGGTATGTCGATAGCGTTAAGATTTCATAAAAAACAAATAAGGTGAATAAGTTGTCCGCAAACGCTAAGCCCATAACACCTGTGATTGCTATGGCAAAGAAAAAATAGAACCGAGTCTGGTTTCCTTCGCCATGGCCACGCATATAACCAATGGAATAAATAGAAGTGACTAACCATAAAGAACCTGCTACTAAACTAAATAGCACGCCTAAAGGTTCCGCGCGGAAAGCGATGTCTAACCCTGGTAGCAACTCCCACCAGTGAACGTAAGCGCCCTGCCCTGCATCAAAGCTTTGATAAAAGGCTATCACCGCGAACAGTAATAATGCGCCGACAATTAAGGTTGCCGCTTCACGCAGGTTTTGTTGTTTATGGAACAGTAAAATTCCAGGGATCGCCAATAATGGCAAAAGAATGATCCACTGCATTAATGCTTCTTGAGTCATCATTTGATTGGCTATCTCACTACTAAGCTCGTTGCTAAGTCCGTTGTTAATTGCTCCGCTCATTTTGCAACCCCGAACAGCAAATCAGCAGTTCTTTCGGACAAACCAACGGTGAAGCTGGTATCAATACCGAAGTAAATGTTTGCTATCACGAAAATCCAGGCAGGAATTAGAATCGCTAAAGGAGCTTCTTTATACGACTGATTGTTTTGTAAAGCTGGCTTAAAGTAAGCGACTTCGACTAAACGCCAAATATAAGCAATCGCCAACAAGGAACCAATCAGCACGAGTACCGCAACTGGCCACAAGTTACTTTCAAGTAAGGCTAAAATTAAGTACCACTTACTAATAAAGCCCACCGTCAGCGGCATTCCGATTAAACTTAAACCACCAACTACAATTGCCGCCATGGTCCAAGGCATTTGCTTACCTAAGCCTGCGAAAGCTTTGATATTGACGCTACCGACACGATAAACCAAGCCGGCTAAAGCAAGGAAGACGGCACTTTTCATCAAGGCATGGTTAAACAGATGTAGCATGGTTGCGGTTAAACCAGTTTTGGTGCCGATACCAATCCCTAAGATCATGTAACCAATTTGGCTCACACTAGAGTATGCGAAAAGCCGTTTTATATTAGTCTGGTATATAGCCACAACCGAAGCGGCAATAACCCCGACCAAGCCTAAGCTCACCAAAATCTCGGTCAGCGGCATATGAGTAAAGGAGAACTCGAAGCCAAACACCGAGAAAATAAAGCGCAGGAGCACATAAATCGCTACTTTGGTTGAGGTTGCGGCTAAAAATACCGTCGCAATCGAAGGTGCGTACGCATAAGCGTTTGGTAACCATAAATGTAGCGGGAATAGCGCTAGCTTTAAACAAACACCTACCAAGAAAAAGGCGAATGCTGTAAAGACAGTTTTAGTTTGTTCAACTTCAGGCAAACGCTCGGCTAGGTCATGCATATTCAAGGTGCCGGTCATCATGTACATCAGACCAATACCAATCAAAATAAAGGTCGCACCGATAGTCCCCATAATCAGGTATTGATAAGAGGCCCATAACGAGCGGCGGTCATTACCCATGGCAATCATGGTGTAGGATGCTAGCGAAGAAATTTCAAGGAAAACAAACACATTGAACGCATCGCCAGTAGCTAATATCCCCAGCAAACCGGTTAAACACAATAGGTATGCGATATAAAAATAAGTCTGTCTCGACTCCGCCATCTCTTTGGTTAGGCTGGAACCGGCCGCCATAATCGTGATGGTGCTGATGGAAGTGACCAAGATCATCAAATAGGCGTTTAGCTCATCGACGCGGTATTCAATACCAATCGGTGCTTCCCAGCCACCCAGCGAATAGACTAAGGTGCCGTGGAGATTGACCTGCTGCAATAGCATAATGCTGACCACAAACGCCATGACGTTTGCAATTAGTACAAACCAGCGAACCAGTCGGGCTTCTTTTAGAATAAAGCAGATAGGTGCTGCAAGTAGCGGAATGATGACTTGCAGTATGGGTAAATGTTGAATCACTCTGTAGAACCCTCTTGCTGTAAGTCTTTTTCTTGAATCACATCTTCTTCGATGGTGCCATACGCTTCTTTAATTCTAACGGCTAAGGCTAGACCTAACGCAGTTGTGGCGACGCCAACAACAATTGCCGTAAGAATTAAAACGTGTGGCAGAGGGTTACTGTACACATTGTATTTATCATCAAGGATTGGAGCCGTTCCGCCAATGACCTTACTGATACTGATATAAAGAATGAAGACCGATGTTTGGAAAATAGTCAGGCCCATTAATTTTTTAACCAAGTTACCGTGCGCAATAACAATATAAAAACCACTCATCATTAGAAAAATCACGACCCAGTAATTGTACTGTTCTAAGAAGCTCATGCGGTCTCCTCACTATTCTTGCCAATTCGTCGCGCAAACGTTAAAAAGATTAGAATCATGGCGGTCGCTACGGTAATCCCAACGCCTAATTCAATGATAATAATCCCAACATGCTGTCCAGTAATATCATTTTCCGCCAGAACACTGTAGTTCAAGAAATTGCCGCCGTTTAACATACTCACGACACCAACCGAGCCATAAATTAAGACGCCCAGCGCCGCCAAAACTTTAGTCACTGGCATAGAGACTGCTTTGCTTGCCTGCTCAACACCAAACAGCATGGCGTAGAGAATAATGCTCGACGCAAAAATAACACCTGCCTGGAATCCCCCACCAGGACTGTATTCGCCATGGAATTGAACGTATAAAGCAAACAGCATTATAGCTGGAATTAAAATTTTACTGACAATCCGCAATACTTTATGTTGGGACATCGGCGCCGGCGCATTACCTAACTCACTCTCCTTGCGAGAAAACTCAAGCAAGCCAAGCACACCAACTAATGCGGTGAATACAACCACGACCTCGCCAAAAGTATCGAAACCGCGATAACTGGCTAAAACAGAAGTAACGATATTTGGGATATCTATATCTTCGCCTGACTGCATAATGTAATAAGGCGCCACATGCACTTGTGCTGGAGCTGTATCGGATCCAAAGGCTGGCATATCCACGGTGCCGAAGATGAGCATGATGCCAGTTATCACTACCACGGTTAGAGCGATTTTAGGGTGGTATTTTTTGTTATTTTCGTAACGCCCGGTCATGGTGATGGTCGTTAGCATCAGGATGGTAGAAATGCCCGCACCAACTGCCGCCTCAGTAAAAGCCACATCGACGGCGTCCATCAAGACAAAGAAAGCTGCTGATAATAAACTGTAAATCCCCGTAAACATCACTGAGGCGAATAAATCCTTAGTAAACGCTAGGGACAGAGCAGTAATCGCTAAAAACGCCAACAGGATGACATTAATTAAAATCTCTATGACTCTACTCCTTATTCTTAGTGTCTTCGGACTTCACAGGACCGAAACTACGTAAAACATCTTCGTCCTGCTCCTCTTGATTGCTTCCCAGCTTAGGACGCAGCCCACCGTGTAGCGCGGCTTTCGCAAGCGCGTGGCTTGCCGTTGGGCTGGTCAAGAATATAAATAGTACGATTAGTATCAGTTTGATTAAAACGATGTATTGGCCCTCAACTTGTAACATTAAACCTACAAGTACTAAGCCTCCTCCAAGTGTATCTGTCACACTGGCGGCATGCATTCGACTAAAGAAATCAGGGAAGCGATGCATCCCTATTGCACCTGAAACACAAATAAAACCGCCTAATAGCAGTAACGCCCAACTCAAGCTATCAATAAAAATACTCATTCTTTAACCTCACTTGAGTCAGGGTGCTTGTACTCAAAAAAGCGTAACACAGCAATAATGGCAATGAAGTTAATCAAGGCATACACCAAAGCGATATCCAGAAACTCTGGCCGGCCCATTAAGAAGCCTAAAACAGCAATAAACAACACGGTTTTAGTGCCGAAAACATTGACCGACAAAATACGGTCATACAGTGTTGGCCCCATAAAAGCCCGCACTAAAGCAAGCGCCATGGCAACCAAAATAGCTATAGCAGCGGCAAGAAACATTATTCCTCCAAGCGCGAAACACGGCGATCCATGTCGCCGGTCATTAAATAGCGAATAGCATTATCCGAAAGGGCGTAAACAATCATGGTGTCATCTTCAACATCCAGCGTCGTTGTCCCTGGCGTCAAGGTAATTGAATTTGCGTAGATCGCTTGCCCCATTTCTGTTTTCTGACTGATCGAAATTCGAGCTACCACAGGATTAATTGAACTTGGACCTTTCCAGATACGTTTAATCACAGTGATGTTAGATTTGACCAAGGTTTTCAGGAGCCATAACCAATAAACAATAATGCGACGACTGATATGTAGAGGTTGCGACTCTTCATCAATGATGCCTAAACGGTGCGACATGAAAACGACAAAGATGACGGATACAGCTCCCAAGGACAGCAGTAGGCCGTTGAAGAAACCTGAGTTGCCAAGCCAAATAAGTGACAACACAACAATTAGGCTGACGATGTAACGAATACTGTTATTTTTTTTCATCTAACTTCAACACACCTTATCTGAAAACCAAACAAGCCCCGAGAAGCAGTGGAGCAATCACTAGCAAACATTGCAACAATCGCAATAAAGCCAAAAGATTGTAGCAACCCCAAAAATACCCTGCAAGCATCCCCCTGAGCACTTATTGAGCAAAACTGATTCGCCAATAACTACATAAATAAGCTGTTAGTAAAACATAATTTTTCGACTTTATTTCAACTTTTCGAGTCGAATAACCTGAAACCTACGAAAAGCTCGATCACTTTTTGCTCGCCCCACAATCGCCAATAACCCTTTAAATTTGTACGCTTTTTGTACAAAAAAGCATTTCAAACTGAGTAACATTACCGTTTTGGCATACTTTTACTGACACAACTTATTAGTTGATCTAATGCGAATCTATTCCCAAATAGCCCCATTTAGACTCTTCAATTTTTTTTCATGAGCACTCAGTTCGTCATCGCTTGCTTTAATCACTTTTAAGCTGGGACGGTTTGTTGCAATTTTTCGCACTGGCAATTCTCCAGTTTCGGCGCTTGGGGTTGACTGGCGGCCAAGGGTTAAATTCGTCTGTCCACCGGTCATTCGGAGATAAACATCAGCTAGGATTTCCGAATCCAACAAAGCGCCATGAAGCTCTCGGTGACTATTATCAATTTCGTAACGCTTACACAAGGCATCAAGACTGTTGCGTTGGCCTGGATGCATCTGGCGAGCTAAAACTAGGGTATCGAGAACCGTACAATAGTCGCTTGTTTTACCTTTTGAGTGATCCCATACTTTCAGCTCATGATCAATAAAACCCACATCAAAAGGTGCGTTATGGATTACCAGCTCCGCGCCTTCAATAAACTCTAAAAATTGAGTGGCGATATCAGCAAACCGAGGCTTATCCTCGAGAAACTCATTAGTAATGCCATGCACTTCTATAGCACCTTCATCAATCTCACGATCCGGTTTTATGTACTGGTGATAATGGTTGCCCGTTAATTTACGGTTCACCAGTTCAACACAACCGATCTCAATAATTCGATGACCATCCGATGGCTCTAAACCTGTGGTTTCTGTATCCAGAACAATTTGTCTCATGTTCGCCCTTCTACTTCTCGTTTAATACTTTTTCAACGCCTAAATTTGCCAGCTCATCCGCAATTTCATTTTCCGGATGGCCACTATGACCTTTAACCCAGTGCCAATTAATCTGGTGCTTGGAGACCTGCTCGTCTAGAGCTTGCCACAGATCTTTATTCTTAACAGGTTTTTTCGCAGCGGTTTTCCAGCCTTTAGCTTTCCAGCCTTCTAACCATTGGTTTATACCGTTCTTAACATACACCGAGTCAGTTGTGAGCTCGACCTTGCAGCTGCGTTTTAACGCCTTTAGCGCTTCAATCGCTGCAGTTAATTCCATTCGGTTATTGGTGGTTTCTAGTTCACCGCCATAGAGTCGTTTTTCATGGTCGCCATAACGAAGTAGCGCTCCCCAGCCTCCAGGTCCTGGGTTACCCTTGCAGGCACCATCGGTAAAAATTTCTATTGTTTTCAAACTGTTGTAGAGCCTTTTATTGTTTAGAATGTAGCATTCTTTATGATAATGATTAGATATTCGCTAACTTGCCACCAAGTGCCAGAGCCTCAGCTTCCTCTTCAAGTGGGCGTAGAGGTGTCATGGTTGAGACTTTCTTTTGTGCTTTCACCATATAGGCGATAGGAGCTGAAAGCCACGCATTAGGCATCGACGATTTCGCCTCAAACTCTTTAAAGCCACGCCACCACGGACACCCGACAATTTCGGTTTCAAGTGTTTTAAATCCTAATAAATTTAGCCACTCTTGATACCGATGTATGCTGATCGAATGGCTTGGAAGTTCTTTTTTATTGCGCGACAAGCGCCCGCGAGCCTTAAGCATCCAGGGATTGTAAGGCGCGTATAACAAAGCATACAAGACGCCTTGTGGTGCTAATGCCCGATGTACCTCACCAAGCAATACACTTGGGTTTTCTGCATACTCAAAGGCATTGCTCAAGACTGCCGTTTGGATAGAATCGGTCATAATAGGCAATTCATCCGGTCTTGCCTCTACCGTATGACACAAGCCGTCACCAAGCCTTACATGATACTCAAAAACATTACACGGCAGGCTTAAACTTTGGGTCAAACTGTCTAGGGTTAACAAGTAACCACCATGGTACTCTTCAAGGTGCAGCTGCAACCACTCTTGCCATAAGTACCTCAAACGGTTTCCCGCCGGCATTTTAGCCCAACTTAACTCAAATAATCGCTCCATTGCTACCTGTCTAGTTGCTAGGTGTGGATCTGTCTTGTACAGTACTCAATGCTAACCCGAGTTATGCATCCAAGCAAACACAACCTAATTTATTATGAAAGTATAAGTCTATGAAAGTCATCCCATTACCAGCCTTTAATGATAATTACATCTGGGTCATCCATTCTTCGAACTCCAATGCCGTGGCAGTGGTCGATCCGGGCGATGCAGCACCAGTCATTGACTATATAGAGAAGCATGGTTTAACGCTCGAGACGGTATTAATCACACATTACCACAATGATCATATCGGAGGCGTAGCAACCTTAAAAAACCGCTACCAATGCCGAGTTTTCGCATCCCAACGAGATAATCTGATTTTTACCGATCGTAATTTAGTAGAAGGTGACAAGATTTCCATCCTTAATGATGAATTTCACTTTGAGGTAATAGCGGTGCCAGGTCACACCATGGGGCATATCGCCTACTATGGTCACGATGCCCTGTTTTGTGGAGACACGCTTTTCAAGGCAGGTTGTGGCCGCATGTTTGAGGGTACTCCTGAGGTATTTTTGGAATCACTCGGCAAACTCGCCAAACTTCCTAAAGAAACAAAGGTTTACTGCGCTCACGAGTACACATTGTCTAACCTCAAGTTTGCTTTGTCGATTGAGCCTAATAATGAAGCGATTAAGCAAGAAATCAATAATTCTCAATCACTTAGAGACGAAAATCGTCCAACCGTGCCGTCCACCATAGGCCAAGAACTTCGCTTTAACCCTTTCCTAAGGTGCCATGAAGATTCTGTGCAACAAGCAGCGAACCAAGCGACCGGGCACAAAACTTTCTCCGATCCTGTGCGAACTTTTGCTACAATTCGGCAACTAAAAGATAATTTTTAAACACAAAAATCATTATGAAGCGCATTGCTATTTTGTCTCTACTGGTACTAAGTGCTTGTAGTACTTTAGAAAAAAACACAAACTCACCGTCCACGGAAGGGGCCACAGCAAAAACAAACCAGCCGTTACCCGCGCCTGGTTTAGAGCAGGATGAGCTATCTCCTGAGGTTGAGTTGATAACTAAAGACTTAAAACCAGCCCTGCCAGTGAACTTGTGGGACGAAATTGCTAAGCAGCAAACTCTAACGCAAATCAGTAACGCTCGGGTTGAATCACAGCAAAAGCGCTTTTTGCGCCACAAGCACCACCTTATTGATCGCGCCAATAAAGCTGCACCCTATCTTTATTACATCATTTCTGAGCTTGAAAAACGTGGCATGCCCGTAGAATTGGCCTTCACACCAATGGTGGAGAGCAATTTCGACCCTCTGGCCCACTCAGTCGTACAAGCAGCCGGCTTGTGGCAGTTTATGCCTAGAACCGCTCGCGGTTTCGGTTTAACCATCGATCAGTGGTACGACGGTCGCCGTGACGTGGTTGCCTCGACCCAAGCTGCTTTAGACTATTATGAGTACTTAAATAAAATGTTTGATGGTGACTGGTTACTAACAGTCGCAGCTTACAACGTAGGTCAAGGTAACGTCTTAAAAGCTATTAAGCGTAATAAACGTAAAGGGCTCCCAACCGACTACTGGTCATTGAAGTTACCAAGAGAAACCATGCGCCACGTTCCCAAGTGGATTGCCCTTTCTAACATTTTCCTCAACGCCAAAGACTTCGAGGTAGAGCTCCCTTTCATCGAAAATACACCAGCCTTTAAACAGGTTGCGATCGAAGCGCCAGCCAACCTAATGCAGTTGGCTAAAATTGCTAATATAGATAAAAATGTTTTCTATCGCCTCAATCCCGCTTACAACAAATTATTTATTCCCGAAGAACATGGTCAGGCACAAATTTTAGTACCGACGAAAAATGTGCAACTGTTCCAAAAGGGTATAATGGACATTGAGCCAGGCAAAGAGCTTGGACTATTAACCTATACGGTTAAATCTGGAGACAACTTGAGTGCAATTGCGAAGAAAAATAACACCAGTGTGTCGACCTTAAAAAACCTCAATAAGCTCAAATCTGACTTCTTAAAAGTGGGACAAGTATTAAAAATGCCAGGGTTTGCTGATGCTTCCGAGCATGAATTAAACTTTATGGCGACTTTGGACAAGAACCGTCAGCGTCGTCGCTATCAGACCTACCGAGTTAAAAGTGGAGATAGCTTATGGAGTATTGGTAAGCGCTTTGGAGTAACGTCAACTCAGGTTGCTCGTTGGAATAACATGAACAAAAACAGCACCTTACGAATCGGTCAGCGGTTAAAGGTTTGGCCTAAACGTTACTCCCAGTTTGCCTCGGCTAAAACCTCATACAAAGTGAGAAGTGGTGATTCACTTTCAGCAATCGCCAGAAAGTTTAACGTAAAAATTAGTGATTTAACGAAGTGGAACCGACTGAGTAAAAGAAGCATTATTCGCCCAGGACAAACATTAACTATTTATCGCTAAGCTTTCTACCTTATAACAATTAACCATCAAAAAAGGGCCCGAAGGCCCTTTTTTATTACCGTGTATTTAACTAATAAAACACAGCTGAATACAAAGCTTAACTTCTAAATAACACCTTCTCTTTCTTAAAAAACTGAGTTGTGAAATACAATAAAGCACCAGCGATAACGACTGTTGACCCCAGTAAAACCATAATCATACTGTAGTCTACCGTTCCTTTAACTAAATCTTTCATTGCCAGAGCAACGTTAGTTATAGGAATCATCGCCGTTTTAACCGTCAACTCCATGCCAGGAACAAAGGCCACTATTACGGGCATAAACCCAAGCATAAAGATTGGTGACATATAGGCTTGCGCCTCTTTCATGTTTTTGGCGTAAATCGAGGCGCTCAACATAATCGATGCGAAAATACTGGTAAGTGGCACTAGCAAAACAGCTACAAGCAACAGATCAAGCCCAGAGATATTCGACAAGAAGTCCAGCCCACTCATTTTGCCACCCATGGTGAAAATCCAGGTCCACACAAAATAACTGAGCAATGTCACAATGACCGTGAAGAAGCTCGCGGTAAAAATCACTCCAAATTTAGCTAATACGATCTTACCTTTTGTCATTGGAGTTAAAAGCAAAGTCTCTAAGGTTCCACGCTCTTTTTCTCCAACACCAAGCTCTAGTGCTGGGTACATAGCGCCAGAAACCGCTAACGCAATCAGAATGTAGGCAATCAAAGGACCGGCAAACTCGCCAATTCTCTCACGTTCTGAAGCGAAGTTTTTATTCTCTACGGCAATCGGCTTATTAAACGCCTTAACATTGTCTGTAGTTAAGTTAAAACGCTCGCCTAATGCTAACCGCTCTGTATTATTATAGGCCTCAATAATATCCTTCACCCTTTTGTTAGAGATATTATCGAGCTTAGATGCGCCTTTATAATATAGGTTAATTAATTCTTGCTTGCGACTTTGCGAAGGCATCTCTGAGTTTTCTGGCACTTCAATGATGAAGTCCACTTTATCGTTTAAAATCTCTGCCTTATAGTCGCTAGATTCAAGCTCAACCTTTTTGAAGTGCTTTTCAGCAGTAAACAAGTCAGGTAAACCTTCGAAGGTATTGCCATTAATAAAAGCAATTTTAAGTTCTTTTATTTCAGCTTCCTGCGTTTTACTTTGGGTAAATTTCCCTATACCAAAAAACAACACTGGGAAAATGATTGTTGGTAACAGAATCGAAAAAATTAACGTTTTCTTATCGCGCAAGATCTCTAGTAATTCTTTTTTATAAACTAACCACATTCTAAACGACCTCCTTCTCTTTGTTATTCACATTAGCTAAGAATGCATCGTATAAGTTACCCGATGGCGTCTGTGATGCGAAGTTTTGTGTACTTCCATAGAACTTTGTTTCACCGAGATCAATCAGGCAGACTTCATCACAAAGCCTTTCAACCTCATGCAGGTGATGCGTCGAAAATATTACCGACATTTCAGTTTCTTTATAGCTCTCAATAAAGTCTAAAACAGTCTTTGCTGAAATAACATCAAGCCCCGTGGTGGGCTCATCAAAGACCAAAACCTTTGGATCATGAATGACTGCTCGTGCGATTGAAGCACGTTGCATCATTCCCGTTGATAAGTCATCAGCACGCTTACCCGCGAATGTATGCATATCAAGCATAGAGAAGATTTTATCAATACGTTCATCCATTAAACGTTTAGATAAGCCATGCATACGACCAAAGTATTCCACATTTTCTCGAACCGTTAAGCGATGGTAAAGACCTGTTTTACCAGATAGAAAACCAATCAGCTTCTGCGCATAGCGTGGCTCTTTAGTGACATCATGTCCATTGATTAGAATTTCGCCTGCTGTTGGCTCCAAAGCCGTCGATAGCATACGAAGAGTTGTAGTTTTACCAGCACCGTTTGGCCCAAGAAGCCCTAAAACTTTCCCTTTGCCACACTGAAAGCTGACATCACGAACAGCGTGAAATACCCCTTCGCCTTCTCTCGGGTCTGTCGCAGTTTTATTCTTTTTTTTCTTTGCCTCCTTTTTATCGTAAGCAAAGCTTTTAGATAACCCTTTAATTTCTATCATTCTGTTTTCCCCTAATACTAACTATTGTCATAACCATTATGTTGCTTCAAAGCTTCCTGTTGCTTCACTTTCTCACTCTGCTTGTTAGATTTATCGCTAGAAGCACTTTTTATCAACCCTATAACCTTACTGAGTACTGACTTACGAACCTGACTTAACTTTGGCTTAGTTTCGCTATTGTAAGGTACTGCCCTGCAAAGGTGCATGGTTTGTAAGCCCATACGAGCGATTAATAAGCCAACACCTATACCTTGCGCTGCTTTTGTCGATATTGTTGCTGTTAAGCCCTTGCCAAGCATTTCTACGCCAGCATCGGCCACCAGCTCGCTGGCACCTGCCAACATCATATTCTTAAATACCCTCTTCGTCATCTCAAATCGACCCAAGGCTGTCTGTGGACAACCGTATAGTTGAGACAGCTGCTGAATCATCTTGCTACTCCGCCATGCCACCAGAGCCATGTCTACTGCAGCCAATGGACTTAATGCAACCATAGCTGCGCCCTCTGTGGCGTGCTTAGTAACAATGTCTATGGCGGCTGAATCCAACCCCTTTAAAATTGTCGATGAATATATTTGTATCAGCTCTTGATCATTATGAATCTGTTGCTTGCGATTATCATAGTCTTGCTTCAACTTATCGATATTCGCCGCACTCGATATGTCATCCGAGACTTCTCTTAAAACTGCATCCGCTTGTCCATAACTATTAACCCTCAGTAAACCGCTTATTGTTTCCTTTTGTAGCTGACGCTTTTTGAACCGTCTTCTTGCACGCCAACCTTTATACAATGAGTAAGCCCCGCTAAGGACTATGACACCTCCTAAAAAGCCAATGCCACCTCCAAGCAACCAGTGCTGGTTATAAAGACTTGTTATGAAGATAGCGGCTTCGTAGCCTGCAGCAAAAATAACAAAGGCGGAAAGACTGGGCCAAAAAAGTTTAGTAAGAAGTGATTTCTGCTGGGTTGATATTAGGCTTACCGATAAATCCACTGCGGAATCTGATTTATTTCTGACTAAAGGCTGACTATCTTCAAACTGTTGATTAAAAAGCTTTTCAGCTTTTTGATGTGCTTTATCAGAGCTATAAAATTTAACCGGTTTATCGCTCATACGAATTTATCTCCAATCAAAAACTGAAGAACTTTATCCATACGAATATGAGGCAATGAGTCATCGGGATTTAGCTCAGGGAGTGCAAAGGGCGAGAAATCGATTGTTAGCCTTCGCCACTCTTCCCTGCTGAGAGTTTTCGCCGGGACTTTACCTGGGTAATGGATCACAGACTCTCCTGACTTGTCATCTAGCCCTTTTACACACAGTAGTTGTTCACCGTTGTGCTCTGTAGTCACAGGAACAGAGGTTGCCACTGAGGCTATGGCCATAGTCTCAACATCAACTCCATCATAGCCAATTTCGTTTTTAATTTGGGTAACAATTTTTTGCATAAAAGACTCTAATGATGCATGTTGATCAGGTGGTACTAAATCCGCTTTTGTCGTAGCAATCATCAGCTTGTCGATGGATGGAGAGAACAAACGCTTTAACCAATTAGAACGACCGTAGCTAAAACCCACTAGCAGTCTCTCAATCGTTTCTTTTAGATCTTGGTATGAGTCATAATCTGACTGCAAAACAGCGATAGTATCTAGAAGCACGATTTGTCGATCGACTTTTGAGAAATATTCTTCAAAAAAAGGTCGAATAATATGTTTCTGATAATAATTATATCTACGCTCTAGAACTTTCAATACAGAATGACTTTCAAACTGCTCCCAATCTAAATTAAGAATATCCGGTGAAATCACAGGGAAGAATGAAAGTGCAGGGCTATCTTTCAGTTCACCAGGAAGTAAAAAGCGACCAGGAAGAGCTAAACTGAAGTCATTGTAAGACTTTCTGTAGTCATGTAGAGCATTTTTATACTCATTAGCTAACTCGCCAAGTTGCTCACCTTGCTCTGCTTCGTCTATAACATTGTTGTACTGAAGCTGTGATAACTTATCAAATACATTTGAAACAAAGGGTTTACGCCTTTCACTCTCTAAATATTGCAAACAAAGCTGTGACCACTCTTTGAAACTTAGGCTTAAAAGCGGTAAATCCAATAACCACTCACCAGGATAGTCTAGAATCTCTATGGTAAGAAAACTATTTTCAGTCAGCTGACTTAACCATTTATCTTTAACCATGAAGCGACATTGGATATTCGCTTGTGAAGTACTTCTAGTAGAAGCTGGCCAGGAGGGGTCTTCAGCTGTTATGGACTTTATACTCCCTAGATAATCAAACGCTGGGATATGGAGCTGTTCGTGCAAAGCTAACTTGGAAACTAACAACCTACCCTCACGGCACGGTGCGAAGAATGTTAAGTGTTCCTCACCGGGAGCATATAGAAGCTGATTGATAAATGAAGTAATAAATGCAGTTTTCCCTGCACCACTAAGCCCTGTGACAGCTACACGCACATGTTTATCTAGCCCGCGCTGCACCAAGTGCTCAGCCTTACTCTTAGCGTTCTTGTACCAGGACATAGTAAATCCAATTAAAGTTATGATTTAAGTATAAAGTAGAATGCCTGAATGATGTATGTGTAAAAGTAATAAAATATTACTGTAAAAATTCTAAAAACTTTATTCCATGCAAAAAAAAACGCTACTAAGAGTAGCGTTTTCATTGATCTACAAAATTTAAGAATCGTTATCTGAATCAGAAGCTTCTTCTTCGAGCTTCATCGCAGCAATATCATCCTTCATTTTTTTCAATTGACCAATATACTTAATATAAGCATTGGCATTTTTTGCTACTTTAGGATATTTAGCAGCTTGTTGCATAGTTTTAATAGCAGCTGCTTCTTGTCCTAACCTAAACTGAGAAACACCAAGATTCATGTAGGCATAGCCTGTTTCGTCTGGCTTTAACCCACCCTTTCTAACTGCCGAACGATATCTTTCGATAGCTTTAGGGTAGTTATCTCTTTCTTGGTACATCATGCCTAACTTGTAGTCATATTTACCAGAGGAAGTAAAACTAGATGCTTTATCATAGGCAACAATTGCATTTTCAAGATCTCTTGCAAAGAAGTAGTTATCAGCAACACGCTTCCAATTATCTTCATTGGATTCTACAACTCCTGACTCTATTCCCTCTCTTAATCTTTCGGCTGCAAGCCTTGGTGTTTTATTATTAGCAAATAAAGCTGATAATTGCTTGTAATTAGTCTCGCTTCTCCAGATACCATTCATCCTTGCTAATTCTGCAAGAGCTAACATATCTGCTTGCTTCCCTCTGCGGCTGTAAACAGCGAACAAGTTATTGTAAACAGACTTTTCTGCAGGGAAAAGCTCTACCATTTCCTCACCAATAACTTCTGCACCAGCATTGTCATTAAGCTTAATATGAGCACCAAATAGCATACCATAGAGTGGTTTTTTAGAACTTGAGCCTAATTCTAAAGCTATATAAGCAGGACAAATAGACTCTCTATGGTTTTCACTATTGAACAATAAACTAGCATAAGCAGCATAAGAATTTGCAGGAGGCTTAATAGCGTCAGCAAAATACTTCTTCATCCAGTTGATGGCTTCAGGGTAATTTTCTTCAATACTATAGGTTTGCGCAATAATACGGCGCATAGCAACAACGTACTGCTGACTTAAATAACCACTGTCAATAGCTTTCTTGAAAGCATCTCTTGCGGCTTTATAGTTTTCAGTTGCCTGGTAGTTCGCACCTAACAACTGATAAGCTCTACCTACTGCAACTTTGTCCCCAGAGTTAGCAATTAAATCTCTAAGAATTGTTATTGACTCATTGTGCTTACCATCAGCATACGCTTCATTTGCAGCTGTAATTTTCTTAAAAGCAGACTGTGAAGTTATTGAGCCTTTATTTTGAGCTTCTTCGTACTTTCCTTCTGTCGGGGACAGAGGTTTACATGAAGACGTATACTTTGTTTGGGGTAATGCCGAAGCACTACCAACAAACAACAAACCTGTGACGCCTAAAATAATTGGTAATTTTTTCATAATAATCACACTTAAATGTTACTGATCAAGCTTGAACTCCATTCTGTAACGCATGTTACGTTGATGGATAGGCTGACCGTTCACAATTCTTGGTTTGAATTTCCATTTACGGATTGCACGCAAGGCATTTCTTCTGAAAACACCACGTGGACTTTCGTCTTCAACAGATATATTTGAAGGTGACCCGTCAGGTCCGATATCCATAGTGAACAAAACGTAACCTTCAATGCCTTTCAAATTCGCTTGTACAGGATACTCTGGTTGAGGCATGTATACAGGAATGGCTTCACCATCACCCATGCCTGAAAAATCATCTTGTCCTGAGCCGAGGCCACCGATATAAATACCTGTACCATCCATCGAAGCATCAATATTATCAATTTTAATGTCTACGATAGCCGTAACAACTTTTTGCTGTTTTTGCTGCACTTGTTGCTGCGGTGGTGGTGGCTCTTTAGGTGGTGGTGGCTTTTTAGGCGGTCTACGTTCTTTACGTTGAACCTGTTTGTCTTCTTCAACAAACGCCACTTCCACTCTTATATTTTCGACCTCATCTTTCTTTGCATTTGATGTAATCAAAAAATTCATCAATAGGAACAAACCAACCACAATACCGAAGGCAAACAGTGCGCTTACAATAACTCTTAACATTTACTGTTCCTTTTCTGTTGCAACTGAAACTTTAGCACCAGAGCTCTTAGCAAAGTCTAAAACTTGTAAAACAAGCCCAGCTTTTGCTTTTTTATCAGCCTGAATGACCACCTCACCTTCGAGGTTTTCAGTACGCATCGATTGGATTTTTGATTTCACTTCTGACGGCTGTACTGTTGTCTTATCAATAGTAATGACGTTTTTTTCGTCAATAGCGACAAAAATATACGCATTTTTACGCTCTTTAGCTGTTTCTGCTAAAGGTTTGACAACTTCTACACCTGATTGTTTCACAAAAACCGTGGTCACGATGAAGAAAATTAACATGATAAATACGATGTCCAGCATCGGCGTCATGTCAATTTCTACATCTTCTTGTTTTCTTTTATCTTGTATAGCCATGTAGTTTCACCCAATAATTAATGGTGTGAAAGGTTATCGGCTAACTGGTGTGTCTTAACATAAGTCGTTTGCTCTAAACGACTACTGAAAAAGATACCAGATAATGCAGCAACCATTCCCGCCATAGTTGGAATTGTGGCTTTAAAAATACCACCAGCCATTTGACGTGCACTACCCGAGCCTTGACCTGACATGCCATCAAATACATCAATCATACCTGTCACAGTACCAAGTAACCCTAGTAATGGACAAATTGCGATTAAAGTTTTAATTAGAAGCATTCTTTGATTCAAAGCTTCTCGAGCTGCAGAGATCCAAGCATCACGGATTTGTTTTGCTTTCCATGACGTTTGGTCTTCTCGTGCATTCCAACGTGCGATTATTGAACGAGCTTCTTTTGGATACTGGCCATAAATGTACCAGTATCGCTCGATCAAGAAGGTCCACATTAAGAAGAGAACGAGTCCTATCCACCATAGGACCCATCCGCCTTTACCGATAAACTCTAATATCGTATAGATTAATTCCATAAGGAAATCCTACGCGTTATTCTCGTCATGTTGAGCCATCAAACCTGTGCTCTGCTCTTCCAAGACGTGAATAATGTTTTTACTTTTACCAGCTACAACAGCGTGTAAGAACGTTAATGGAATTGCCGCTAATAGACCCCAAACTGTTGTTACCAATGCTTGAGAAATACCGTCAGCCATTAATCGAGGGTCACCTGTACCGTGTAATGTAATCGATTGGAATACCTCAATCATACCTACAACCGTACCTAATAGACCAAGCAATGGGCCAAGCGCTGCAATTACTTTGATTAAGTTAATACCACGCTCAATCTTAGGTGTTTCTTTAAGAACGGCTTCGTCTAACTTAAGCTCAAGATTTTCGACATCTTCATCTTTGTTAGCTAGGTATACTTTCATGACACGACCAAGAGGGTTGTTACCTGGTGTGCTAGACTTTCTTTGTGAAGCAACTTTCGGGCCGGTAACCATGTATAGAGTGAATAAACGCTCTAGCGCGATTAAGATACCGATAGCTAAAAGTACCATTACTGTAGAACCAGCAAAGCCTTTAAACTTCCATAGACGATCTGGCAAGCTCATTTTCAATTTTTCTAATTGAAGGATACCGCCTTTAGTTGGATCGATAAACAAGCCAGCATAACCTGAGTCAGTTGACTCATATTCTGCGGCTAAATCACGAACCTCTGCAGAAGGTTGAACTTGAAGGGTTTTAATTTGCCCTTGCTCATAGATTAGATAATCTTTTCCTGTTAGCAAGTTGAATGTACCAATACGCTCAACAGTTTGAGTCTCTGTGCGGCCTTCTTCATTAACTACGTCAGCAGCAAAGCTTGCAGTTTTACCTTGCTCTGTTAACTCTTGAAGCATTAATACGTAGAAACCACGTAAGTCATCCATTCTTGGTAGACCTTCAGCTTCAATTAACTTATTAAGCAGAACGTCACGACCAGGATACTGTGCGCTTACTAAAGAGGATGAAATATCACCCGATAAGCTATTTGCAGCCTGACGTACAACGCCGAACAGCTCACCTAAGTTACCTTGCTTAATACGTAAGTCTTCAGCAATTTGAGTCAATTGTTTTTCATTTTCATCAAATTGACCTTTTAAACGCTCACTGCGTGCTTCTTCAGCAGCTAAACGAGCCTTAGCATCAGCTAATAGACTTGCCTGACGGCTTTTTTCTTTCTGGAACGTTTGAACACGTTGGTTATTAACTTGCTCTTGGATTCGAGCTTTATCCCTTACTTTTTTAAGTAAGTCTGAGTGTGACATGCTCTCAGCTGCGTTAGATACAGTAGAAACACTGAGTGCGAAAACGCCAGCTAATGATAATGCTAAAAGGTTTCTCATTGTGCTGCCTCCGTAGCTGGGACTGGTACTTTGAAGAGTTCTTGAGTTGCAACTCCTTTCGCCATGTTAATAGCGCTATCTACAGAATCTAAATAACTTTCTGGCAGATCGACCCATTTATCAGAGGTTTTATCCCAATATGCACCATGTTTACCGTCAACCGTTAAGTAAACATACGACAAACGACCTACGCGCAAGAAATCTACACTAAGGTTTTCGCCATCTTTTTCGATGTTTCCAGAGCTTGCAGAAACGGCATTACCGTATTGCATCTCAATTTGATAAGCCTCTAAGATTTTACGGTACTTCTCAGAAACCGTGACGTTAGCGTCATCCATTAAAGCTTCAAGTTTCGCAACACGCTCTTGGCGTTGCTCTAAATTGAATGGGATATCTAATTGAACGAATTCATCAAGGGTTTTAATCATTTCATCCATAAGAGGAAGAACACCCTTTTCTGTTTCATCAATTGTTTCCATTTCTTTGCTACTTTCAGCAATTTGCTTTTCCTGATTAGCAATCTGTCTTTCAAGTTGAGTGTTATAAATACGCAAACTGTCAACTTGTTGCAAAGTATTTCTGTAGTCTAGAGCCAAATCCGTTGTTTGTTCTGCTAGACGATCTACAGTTACTTGCGTGCTCGCAGCTTTCTTATCGATTGTCTTCTCAGTTTTCATCGAAGAATCGAACTCGCCAGCAGCCATCGTGCTGCCCATCACAGCAGAGGCAAGAATGGCAACAGCCGTTTTCTTAAAAAGTACTTGTTTTTTCATAAACTTACCCAAATTTCTGTTCAGAAATCGTTTCATTAAAAAGTCGATGCTAAAGAAACTTAGTGGTTTCCAGCCTAAAAATCAAGGAAATAAAGGTCGGAACTGTTAAAAGAGTCTCTTTCAGCCTAAACTTTAACCAATTGGTATTTCTCTGGTGAAAGAAATCAACTATAAAGGAGATCAGCCGTAAGGGTCAACAAAACATTACAGTTAATTTACAATTTGAAATAGTTTCAGATAACTTTTTTTTATAGAGGTATGCGGAGTCACAAACAACGCATATAGAGGCGTAGAAATGTGAGTTAAAAATTAATGCTGCCACTGAGTTTTATATATTTTGGTGTTTCAAAGGTGTAAGGCGACAAGCCAGTATCATACAAGTTATAACCGCTCTGACGTTCTGTGTTTCCACCCAATAAATTCACCAAGTCTATCCGTATCACAAGTCCAACATCATCCCAGCGTCCTTGGTACTGCACTCCAATATCTAAAGTTGTACTATCGAAGCTCAGCGTATCAACACTATCACTGGCCAGTGAAACAATTGGCGCATGGTTTTTCTGGTAGGAATTGTGGCTCAGTTGAGCATCCATCGACCATTGTGGTGATAAATCTAGCTGACTAAAGATGGACAGCCCAGACTCATCTAACACAGCATTTGCGTTACTCAAGCTTTCGAACTGAAACGGTTGCCATTCTAGTTTTGATTCGGCTTTAGTAACGGCACCGCCTATTGAAAGCTTGTCATTTATTTGTCTGCTTAAACGAATCTCTATCCCTTCAAATGCCTTGTTATAATCTTCTGTTGCTCCCAGTTCAGAGAAAAGACTTACTGACTCAGGAAGCCCGTCACGATTTAAGTCAAACCAATATTTTTGGTTAGTAATTGAGCTTTGGTCGACTCCAAATAATGAGTTTTCATGATTCCTTTGCTCAAGCTCAGACTTAGTATAACTAATGCTGACAGCCCAGCTATCATTTAAATTTTGCTCAAGCCCAAAGGACACTCCTTGTGCTGATGAAGCTGGCTGTTCATAACTCAGTAGGTCTTCAACTTTAATGGACACTGGAACCCTACGGTTACCATAATTAATATAGAAGGTGGAATTATCTCCACTTGGGCTATATGCAGTGTGAACTCGATATTGTTCTGTGCCGAAAATATCTTCTTGTGGTTGATTGAGATCTAATGAGAACTTCCAAGTACCATCAGTCGCGTCTTCAATGCCAAACGATAAGGTATCTGTAGGATTGTTGAATTCTCGATTTGAATGTTTGGTCGAATAAAGCGTTTCAGTACCAGGAGCTATTTCAAGAGCATCGCTTGCCGAATCAAACGTGTAAGGAGTCCAGTCGTTGCTACTTTGATACAAGCTGTCATCAGCAAGGGATACGCATCCCATACTCGCTAACAGTAATGTAGCCCCAACTTTAATTTTGTATTTACTCTTCATCACGTCACTCAAGTTATTTCGATGAGTTTTCTTCTCAAGCTTTACCATTTAGTTACTTTGACTCTTTTGGCATCGCTATAAAAAACCAGCATAGTTATATTTATAATTACAGAATTTAGTATAGCACTTTCCCTATCCCTTTCAACTTCTTACAGTGCTAAGTTAGCGCCTGTTCACAGCTTGTTACAAGTTCAAGCGAATTGCTGAAACTCAGTCAATGCGAACCAACGCTAGGCACTGGCTTATAAGCTTGTTATGATTAAGAAATCTAACGAAAACAAAGACCTGATGACTAATAGCAGTGTTTACAGAGATGTCGCATCAAAAGCGAAATTATTAATCTCACTAACAGCTTTATTCTGTGTTGCGTGCAGTCCTGAAGACTCTGATCTTACTGAGCAGGATCGAACGCAAGATCTATTGGTGTACTGCTCCGAGGGAAGTCCAGACAGCTTCAACCCTCAGCTCGTAACGTCAGGGACCTCCTATGATGCTACCGCAAATATTTTGTATAACCAGCTAGTCACTTATAAGCCAGGAACAACTGAAATCGTTCCTTCCCTTGCGCGCTCGTGGGATATTAGTGATGACGGACTTCGTTATACCTTTAATTTGCGTCAAGACGTCTCATTCCATACAAGTCAAGTATTTACACCCAGCCGCTCCCTTAATGCCGATGATGTTCTGTTTAGTTTTAATCGTCAGCGCTTAAGCTCACATCCCTACCATGGTATATCCGGCGGGAGATACCCATACTTTACTGCGCAAAGTATGGATCAACTGATAAAAGACATTCGCAAGGTTAATGACCATAAGGTTGAATTTATATTAACCAGACCCGAAAGTCCGTTTCTCTCAATTCTAGCAACACCATTTGCATCGATCCTATCAGCAGAGTATGCCGAGCAGCTTAACCGACTTCGTCGCCCTGAGTGGATCGATAGCAAACCAGTAGGGACTGGTCCATTTCGTTTCGAACGCTACGAGCCTGATGCTTATATCCGCTTTAAACGTTTTGAGGATTACTTTGGTGATAAAAGACGGGTCAAAAATTTAGTGTATGCCATCACACCTGATGCCGCCATGCGCTTTGCTCGGTTTAGCGCTGGCGAGTGTGATGTTATGAGTTACCCTCTACCAGTTCACTTAAGAGTGGCGCAAAAGAATGATTTGCAAGTCGTGCAAACCCCAGGCCTCAATATTGCTTACTGGGCATTTAATACTGAAAAACCACCCTTTCACGATGTAAAAGTAAGACAAGCATTGGCAATGGCAGTTGATCGAGAGTCAATTTTACAAACGGTTTATGATAGACAAGCCTCCTTAGCGACAAATCCAATCCCGCCATCTTCATGGGCCTACAATAAAAACGTTAAGAAAATTCCTCATAGTAAAAGACGCGCTCTAGAGCTGCTGAAAGAGGCTGGGTATGAGAACGGGTTTTCGATAGATATCTGGGCCATGCCAATTCAGCGGGCTTACAACCCAAATGCACGTAAGATGGCAGAAATAATCCAACAAGACTTAGCGGATATCAATGTTGATGTGCGGATAGTGACCTATGAATGGGGTACTTTTCTATCACGTGTCAGCAGAGGCTTGCACCACAGCGTCCTACTAGGTTGGAATGCGGACAATGCTGACCCCAACAACTTTTTTAGTCCTCTTTTAAGTTGCGCCTCTTCGGTCAACGGTAATAATTACGCTAATTGGTGTGATAATCGTTTTGATGAGCTAATTTTAAAAGGGCGAACATCTTCCAAGCAAAGCGAACGAAAAGAATACTACGACCAAGCTCAAGAAATTTTCAAACAACAGGCGCCTTGGTTAACAATCGCACATGCTAACAACAGTGTGTTAGTTCAACCGCGGGTAAAAGGCTTTATCATATCGCCTATTGGTAATATTAATTTTGAAGGTGTCACCATAGGTCTGCCCGACCAGAAGCAGCCACGATCTCAAAAACAAGAAAGCGATGAGGTAGCCAACCAATGATTACCTCAATCCTTAAGCAACTAGGCACTTTGCTCATCAGCCTGCTCGGCTTAACGGTTTTGACGTTTATATTGAGTCAACAGTCAGACAGCCCTATTCATCAATACCAGAGTGACAGCGCCTTTATTCAGTACTTTGAATACATACAGTTTCTCTTTAATGGGGACTGGGGCATGTCAAGCATCCACAAACGCAGTGTTCTAAAAGACTTTCTGCAGCACTTTCCAGCGACCATTGAACTGATAGTTTTTGCAATGATTCTTGCTGTCACAACTGGGCTGGCTCTTGGGATACTGGCCTCGACTCGGCGTGGTGGCTGGCTAGATAACACTTTAATGACGACCTCACTAATCGGCTACTCCATGCCTATCTTTTGGTGGGGGATGCTACTTGTGCTGCTATTCTCATTGACTCTAGGTTGGACTCCTGTTGCTGGCCGCATAAGTTTTGAGTTTGATATAGAGCCCTTCACGCGCTTTATGCTTATTGACACTTTATTGCACCACAACAAATATGGTTTTGATGCTTTTCTTAACGCATTACATCACTTAATTTTACCTGCGGTCACTCTAAGCACTATTCCTATGGCGATAATTGCCCGAATGACACGCTCCTCGTTGTTAGCGGTATTAAAATCTGAATACATTCGCACAGCGCGCTCGAAAGGTATCAGTAAGCAAAGAATTATATGGATCCATGCGCTACGTAACGCCTTGCAACCCATTCTTACCATCAGTGGTGTTCAGATCAGCATTATCATGTCTGGGGTTATCATAACCGAATACATCTTTGCTTGGCCGGGCATTGGTAAGTGGTTGCTAGAAGCTGTTTCACGTCGCGACTTTGCCAGTATTCAAGGCGGCGTTTTAGCGCTATCCATCATCGTAATAGCATTTAACCTAGTGCTCGACTTTTTGAGCATCTACCTTAATCCACGATTACGGAGGCCGTCATGATAAAACTACCGGTTTCCGCTAATAATAAAGCCGCATGGGCCATTTTTAGGCAAAACAAAGGTGCCATGATTGGTGCTGTGGTATTAATCTTTATACTCATACTTGCCATTATTGGCCCTTGGATTTCACCCTATGATCCAGCCCGACAATTTACCAATAAAATTTTAATACCACCAATCTGGAATCCAGCCGGAGACTTTAACTTTTTCCTCGGCACAGACGATCTAGGGCGTGATATTCTGTCGCGTTTATTACATGGCGCTCGTTTATCATTACAGCTAACCTTTACGGTAGTAATAATAGCTGCTTTATCTGGAATTTTAATTGGTGCTGGCGCAGCTTTCCTTAATCAAACACTACGCTCGTTGTTAATGCGAGTCATGGACTTGTTGCTCTCTTTTCCATCATTGTTGTTGGCGATTGCGATTGTCGCCATCATCGGTCCTGGACTCCCAAATGCAATTTATGCAGTAGTTATTGTTTTAATCCCGCAGTTTGTTCGAATTACCCAGTCTTCTATCAGTGACGAATTAAATAATGATTATGTCATGGCGGCTAGACTTGATGGTGCTAGTTCGCAACGCTTATTGAGCCACCACGTGTGGCCCAACATTACTCCAGCACTTACGGTACAATTAACCTTCAGTTTCTCAACCGCATTGCTGGATATTGCTGCACTAGGCTTTTTAGGTTTAGGTGCGCAGCCACCAATGGCTGAATGGGGAACCATGTTGTCGGAGTCGAGGGCTTTCATACAATTTGCGCCTTGGACAATGACACTTCCAGGGTTAGCTATTTTCCTTACCGTACTATCCATAAACTTGGTCGGTGACGGTATCCGAGATGCACTCGATCCTCGGTTAAATCGATAAGGTATTTCGAATAATGGGTTTATTGCAAGTAGAAAACTTAAGTGTCGATTTTCAGACTGATAATGGCATTATCCCTGCCGTCGATCGTGCCAAGATATCGATAAACGCAGGCCAAGTTCAAGGCGTGATAGGAGAGTCCGGCTCAGGGAAAAGCGTCATGGCTCTTGCTATAGCGGGCTTATTGTCCCCAGCCGCCACTATGCGTGCGGATTTGTTTAATCTCGATGGTCATGATCTCACACGCATGAGTGCCGGTGAGCGACAAAAACTAATTAGTAATAACATATCGATTATTTTCCAGGAGCCTACGTCTAGCCTTAACCCGTCACTGACGATAGGTTATCAACTCGATGAAACCATCCGTTTTCACAGTGGTGGTACTAGAAAGCAGCGCTATGAAAAAGCTCAAGAACTGCTGCTACAAGTGGGCATTATTGATGGCAAAAGGCGCTATAAAGAATATCCTCATCAATTATCAGGGGGCTTAAATCAACGTGTCATGATTGCCATGGCGCTTGCTTGCGAGCCCAAGCTTTTAATTGCTGATGAGCCCACAACCGCACTTGATGTAACGGTTCAGTCTCAAATCTTGGATTTATTGTTAAAGCTAAACGAAGAGCACAATATGGCTTTAATGCTGATTACACATGACTTTTCAATTTTGTCCGAAACCACAGACAAAGTGTACGTTATGTATGGCGGCCAAATCGTCGAATCGGGGCGTACTTACAAATTGCTCAGTCAGCCCTACCATCCCTACACTAAAGCTCTATTGAACAGTGTGCCACATTACGGCATGCACTACCGCAAAGGGCGCAGACTCTTTAACCTCAAAGGTAGCACGCCTTCGCTTGATCATTTACCGGTAGGCTGCTATCTAGGGCCTCGCTGCCCATATGCTAACAGGAAGTGTGTACAAGCTCCGGAGTTACGAACCTTAAAGGGTCGTAAAGTCCGCTGTCACTTTCCATTAATTGAGGACGATAGCTAATGCCTAATTTGTTTTCAGCTAAAAGCCTGACAAAAAGCTATAGGGTTTCTAACAACCCACTAAAACAAAGTCAGCTAGAGGTTTTACACGGTGTTAGCTTTAGTTTAAATCCTGGGCAAACCCTTGCGGTTGTTGGTGAATCTGGCTCTGGCAAATCCACTCTCGCGCGAATTCTTGTAGGTGCGGAAAGCCCTGATAGTGGACAACTATATTTTGAAGGCAAGAACATCCTAAACAAAAAGCATAAGTTTGAATGGTTCAAAAATATCAGGATGATATTTCAAGATGCTTCTGCATCACTAAACCCGCGAATTACTATTCACCAAAGCCTTGAAGAGCCACTAAGAAACGGCACTAACTATAATGCAACTCAGCGAAATGATCGCATTGCAGAAGTATTAGAAATGGTTGGTTTACGACCAGAATACGCAAAACGATACCCACACACTTTTTCCGGCGGTCAAAGACAACGCATCGGTATTGCCCGAGCACTGTTATTACGGCCAAAGGTAATTGTGGCTGACGAGCCCGTTTCATCTTTAGATGTCTCGGTTCAAGCACAAATAATAAACTTATTACTAGACTTACAAGATCAGCTCGACTTAGCTTATGTCTTCATCTCACATGATTTAGGATTAGTGCAACACTTTAGTAATAAAGTCTTAGTACTCAACAATGGTACTCAAGAAGAGTATGGACCAGTTTCAGATGTATTTAGTCAACCGAAATCTAAATACACACTGGAATTACTCAATGCGTCAGCAGGTTATAAGAAACCTGTGTAACGATGGGCTTTTACTCAAAGCTTCAACTCGAAGCCTCAACATAACTGATGCATTAAATCGACGGTCACTCAGGATCTAATATTAATTCCTGTCAAAAAAATAGCCGCTAAAAGCGGCTATTTTTTTCGAAACATAAAACACACAGCTATCGACTAACTTCAACCGTTGTTTTGAAATATTCTACCAAATTAGCAGAATCTGATTGAGTAGCTAAGCTTTTTGCTGTTTGCTCTAACTGAGTTTTAGTAGCTTCATCAATTGCTGAAAAGTCAGGATAGTTAACACCTCTAAGCTCAATCACAGCATAGTCACCATTAAATAATGGCTTCACACGGTAAGACGACTCATCACCCTCTGGAGCAGGTAATTCGTAAACCGCAGACACTAGTGCAAAATCCATTGCTGAGTCACGGCGCTTTAGGGCTGAGTTCTCTATCCAAGTAAGCTCTTCCTCTAGGAGTAACTCTTCTGCTGAATCACCATTTTCGAGACTATTTAAAACATTATTGGCAAATTCCTCAGCATCTTGAGCTGCCTTCTCTTTTGTTAAGGCTGTGATAATTTGAGGCTTAACTTCTTCTAACGGCTTAACCGCTTCTGCTTTGTAAACTTTTGCAGTTACGTAAACGATATCTTTGCTGCCTAGCTCGATTTTGTCACTGACTTCGCTTGAATCAATTACTTTTGCACTAAATGCTTTTTCTAATAGTGCTGGGTTAGCCGCTACACCTGTTGCTGTAGAACGCGTAAAGACGCCTGTTTCTTTTACTTCTAAACCGGCTTGCTCTGCGAATAGCTCGATATCGTTGCCGTACTCAAACAAAACGTCATTTAGTTTTGTTTCTTTCGAGTAGAACTCTTCATCTGCTTTCTCTTCTGCTAACTTAGCGACGATTTCTTCACGCACCTCAGAGAGCGGGGTTGTTTTACCTTCACGACGGTCAATAAGCTTTAAGATATGATAGCCGAACGAGGTTTCTACAACGCCACTGATATCACCTTTATTCTCTAAAGCTAAGGCTGCTTTTTCGAACTCAGGAGCCCAACCAGTACCGGCAGACTCTTCACTCTGCTCTTGAGCGTCTACCCAATCAAGTTTACCACCATCTTCGGCACTGAAAGTATCGCTAGAGTGCTCTTCTGCTAATTGAGCAAAGTCTGCGCCAGACTGAATCCGCGCTAATAAATCTTTCGCCTTTTCTTCAGCGTTGTCGACAGAGTTTTCAATTAAGATATGCGCCACTTGTATTTCGGCTGGATCCAAGTAATTCGATTTTTGCTGTTCATAATAAGCTTCGACTTCTTCATCAGTAACTTCAGCTTTCTTTTGTTCGAGCAATAAGTCCGCTGACAAACGTACATAGCGTAGGTTAACCTGCTCAGGCTGCATAAAACGAGCTTGATTCTGCTGGTAATACTCTTCTACAACTTCATCATCAAACGTCAGGTTTTCAGAAAACTTTGCTAAAGGAACTCGTAGCACACGAACATCACGTGTTTGCTCTTGTAAACGATATAAGGTTTCAACTTCGTGATCTAACGCGAAACTGGTTGATTGCAAACCATTCTGAAGCTGTTGACGTGCGATCTCTTCACGCCCTATTTCTTGCAAACGACTTTCTGTTAAACCGTTCTGTTGCATTATACTTCGAACTCGCTCAGGCGAGTACTCACCACTCACTTGGAAGTTTTCGTTAGTACGCAACCAATGTTTAACTTGCTCTTCTGACGCAGTGAAGCCAGCTCTAGCGATACCCGCAGTCACAACTTCATTATCAATTAACTGCTGCTCTATTGAGCTTCTAAGTTGTGCACGGCTCGCTTCTGTTGGGTAACGCTTTTCAAAGCTTTCACCATCACGTTGGCGCATCATGTCTATTTCACGCTGAACTTTTTCGCTACTGATAGAAACACCATCAACTTCCGCTATTCGGTTTGGATCGCCGCCAAACATATTAGCGCCGAAGTAGCCCGCACCAATGAAAAACACAATAATGACAAACATTACCGCTTTCATTATTGGACTCTGCATACTCTGCTGAATTCTTTCCAACATCATGGGTGAAATACCTTTTGTGTTTAATCTATTACTTTGTATTTATAACAAGTTTATTTGCCAGTTATAAAAAACGCGCCCTAAAGGCGCGCTTAAAAGATGGCGGAGCGGACGGGACTCGAACCCGCGACCCCCGGCGTGACAGGCCGGTATTCTAACCAACTGAACTACCGCTCCGAATTTTTAAAGTCCTCACCACAATAATTCATATCTAAACTTGTGGTGAAAGACTTGGTGGGTGGTACTGGGCTCGAACCAGTGACCCTCGCCTTGTAAGGGCGATGCTCTCCCAACTGAGCTAACCACCCAAAAATCGGCGCTTAGTTTACCGCGTCTTTAAGCGCTTTACCAGCTTTAAAACCAGGAACTTTTGCAGCTTTGATTTGGATAGTTTCGCCAGTCTTTGGGTTACGACCTGTACGAGCTGCACGCTCTTTTACAGAGAAAGTACCAAAACCAACTAGAGAAACACCTTCACCTTTTTGCAATGAATCTGTTACTGCTTCTAGCATTGAGTCTAATGCACGACCCGCTGCTGCTTTTGAAATGTCTGCGCCTGCTGCGATAGCATCAATTAATTCTGACTTGTTCACTCACTTTCCCCTTTAATTTTTTAGAAAATCTGTGGTTTAAAAGTTTACTGCATTTCTTAGAGTTTTTATGCTTAACTCAAGGTGCTCTGTTATATCAACTCACAATGAAAACTGTCAAGATAATTTAGACCAATATCGCTAAAAGTCTCTAGTTTTCTGCATTTCACGCCTAATGTGGTTGAATTTTGTTCGGTTCTTCCTGCTTTGAAGTACTGGCTTTAGGCTTCGCTTCTACCGCTTTTGTAATCGGTTCCGGAAGTCTTTCTAGTGCAATATCGATCACTTCATCAATCCATTTAACAGCAATAATTTCTAAATCCTGTTTGATATTCTTCGGAATATCTTCAAGGTTTCGTTCGTTCTCTTTTGGAATAATTACTGTTTTAATACCGCCCCTGTGAGCCGCTAATAACTTTTCTTTAAGACCACCGATAGGAAGCACTTCGCCACGCAGAGTAATTTCGCCTGTCATAGCCACATCTTTTCTAACCGGTATATCCGTCAAACTAGAAATTAGAGCTGTACACATGCCAATACCGGCGCTTGGTCCATCTTTTGGTGTAGCACCTTCTGGTACGTGGATGTGCAGGTCTTTAGTTTCATAAAAGTCTGGTTCTATGCCTAGGGCTAAACAACGGCTTCTAACCACCGTCATGGCCGCTTGAATCGACTCTTTCATGACATCGCCAAGTTGCCCTGTAAACACAGGCTTGCCTTTACCCTTAACCACTACCGACTCAATCGTTAACAGTTCACCGCCAACGGAGGTCCAGGCTAGACCTGTTACCTGCCCTACTTTGTTGCTCTCGCCTGCACGCCCATAGTCATGGCGCTGAACACCTAAGTATTTGGTAATATTTTCAGCACTAACTTTTACCGTTTTCTTAGCTTTTTTCGCTAATAACTGTTCTTTCACAGTTTTACGACAAACTTTCGATATTTCACGCTCTAAGTTACGTACACCTGATTCGCGCGTGTAATAGCGAATAATGCTACGAATGGCATCTTCTGTCAGTTCTAGCTCACCCTTCTTCAAGCCGGCATTTTTAATCTGCTTTGGCAATAGGTAGCGCTTTGCGATTTCAACTTTTTCATCCTCGGTATAACCTGGGATGCGAATAACCTCCATGCGATCAAGCAACGGTGCTGGGATATTCATCGAGTTTGAAGTCGCAATGAACATCACCTCAGATAAGTCGTAATCGACTTCAAGGTAATGGTCACTAAAAGTATGGTTTTGCTCAGGATCAAGCACTTCGAGCAAGGCCGAGGACGGATCGCCACGCATATCCATAGCCATCTTATCGATTTCATCCAACAAGAATAATGGGTTTTTAACCCCGACTTTACTCATGCGTTGCATCAACTTACCCGGCATAGCACCGATATAAGTACGTCTGTGACCACGAATTTCGGCTTCATCACGCACGCCACCCAAGGCCATGCGAGTATATTTACGACCTGTAGCCCTTGCGATCGACTGACCTAGCGAAGTTTTACCCACGCCAGGAGGTCCTACTAAACAAAGCACAGGGCCCTTTAATTTCTTTACGCGTTGCTGAACCGCTAAGTATTCCAAAATGCGGTCTTTGATTTTTTCTAAGCCATAATGATCTTCATCAAGCACTTCTTCAGCTTTAACCAAGTCGTGCTTTACACGACTGCGTTTTTTCCACGGAACGCCCAATAACCAGTCGATATAACCGCGGACAACAGTAGCTTCCGCGGACATCGGTGACATCATTTTTAACTTTTTCAGCTCAGCCTCAGCCTTTTCCTTAGCTTCTTTGCTCATGCCGGCTTCTTCAATCTTTTTCGCAAGCTCTTCATGCTCCGAAGCAGTCTCTTCGCCATCGCCGAGTTCTTTTTGAATCGCTTTTATTTGCTCATTCAAATAGTACTCGCGTTGGTTTTTCTCCATTTGATTCTTAACACGACCACGGATGCGCTTTTCGACTTCCAGCAAGTCCATCTCGCTTTCCATTTTGCTCATCAAGTGCTCGAGGCGCTCAACCACTGACTCCATCTGCAGAATCTCTTGCTTATCTTCTATTTTCAAAGACATGTGAGCGGCAATGCTATCGGCCAAACGGCTGGGATTTTCAATCCCAGCTAAGGTCGTAAGAATTTCGCTTGGTATTTTTTTATTCAGTTTTACGTATTTATCAAAGCTATTTAACGCAGCTCGAGCTAAAGCGTCTTCTTGATCTTCTTGACCTGCTTGTGGCTCAATAAAACTGACTTCTGAAATAAACATTGGGTCGGTTTCAACATAGCTCTCAACTTTAGCTCGTTGAACACCTTCGACTAATACTTTGACATTACCATCTGGCAACTTCAGCATTTGCAAAATCGTTGCCACACAACCGTAGTCATAAACCTGATCAGTGTCAGGCATGTCTTCAGTGGCTTCCTTTTGCGCCACTAACATTACTTGCTTATCGCCGTTAGTTGCTTCCTCTAACGCTAGGATAGATTTCTCTCGCCCAACAAAAAGCGGAATAACCATGTGTGGGAACACCACCACATCACGCAGTGGTAACAATGGAAGTTGTTTCGTTTCTAATGGCATGAATTCAATTTTCCTGGGATTTATAAAATCAGTGTATTGGACTGCGCGCCTTTAAAGCACACAGTCCATCGTAGATTCTTATTCTGATGCTGCTTTAGATTGATTATCGTAAATCAATAGTGGATCTGCTTCGCCTTTTACGACGGCACCATCAATACAAACTTTGCTTACACCTTCTAACGAAGGTAAGTCATACATGGTGTCTAATAAAATTTCTTCAAGTATAGAACGTAATCCTCGAGCTCCCGTGCGACGAGCCATAGCCTTGTGTGCAATGGCCGTTAGAGCGTCTTGACGGAATTCTAAATCAACATTCTCAAGCGAGAATAACTTGCTGTATTGCTTCGTTAAAGCGTTCTTTGGCTCAGTCAAAATTCGAACTAAAGCCGTTTCGTCCAACTCCTGTAAGGTGGTCAAAATAGGTAATCGACCAATAAATTCAGGAATTAATCCAAACTTAACCAAGTCATCCGGCTCAACTTTTTGCAGTAACTCGCCAACTTTAACGCCGTCGCTAACTTCTTTAACATCAGCACCAAAGCCAATACCGCCCTTCTCGGTTCTTTCTTGAATCACTTTCTCTAGCCCAGCAAAGGCTCCACCACAGATAAACAGAATGCTACCTGTGTTGACCTGTAAAAATTCTTGCTGTGGATGCTTACGACCACCTTGAGGCGGTACCGAAGCGACGGTACCTTCGATCAGCTTGAGTAAAGCCTGCTGCACACCTTCACCAGACACATCGCGGGTAATCGACGGATTGTCTGACTTGCGAGAAATTTTATCGATTTCATCGATATAAACAATTCCGCGCTCAGCTTTCTCTACATCATAATCACACTTCTGTAGAAGCTTTTGGATAATATTCTCAACATCTTCACCAACATAACCCGCTTCGGTTAATGTCGTCGCGTCAGCCATGGTAAATGGTACATCCAACATACGAGCTAGCGTTTCAGCCAATAAGGTTTTACCGCTACCCGTAGGGCCAATAAGAAGAATGTTACTTTTACCTAGCTCTACATCTTGATGCTCACTCGAATGTGGCTCATGCTCTAGACGTTTATAGTGGTTATAAACCGCAACCGATAGGACCTTTTTAGCAGCTTCTTGACCAATGACATATTGCTCAAGAAATTCAGCAATTTCTCTCGGTTTTGGTAATTTTTCTTTTGCTTCTTTTGAGGCAATTTCTTGTATTTCTTCTATGATGATGTCGTTACATAAATCGACACATTCGTTACAAATAAACACGCGTGGCCCTGCAATCAGCTTTTTTACTTCATGCTGACTTTTGCCACAAAATGAACAATAGAGTGTTTTGTCGTCGGAGTTTTCGTTACTCATCTTCTACCTCAAGCAGGCGCCTTTAGATATTTCGGCGGGCTTTATTTATGCTTTTTACACCTAATCGTGCAAAGCCAGATTTCTCTAAATGATGAAATGAGGCTGATTGTTGATTTTTCAAGTGTGAATGGAGCTTTGCTAGCCACAACACTGACAAAATCAGCTTCCTATAACCTAACAGTACCAAATATCTTAAAGCAACAAAAGAAAAAAGCCTCGCAAGGCCATAACAGCTCTAATTTTAGTCAATTTTCATCAACTCAATTAACCGGCTTTAAATTCGCTGATTAAGTTGCTATAGGATTGTCTATGATATACTTGATTGATGTTTCTTGAAGTGCCTTAACCATGAAAATCAGAGCCCTTACACATCTAGCTTTCAGCTTGTTTTTTGTGACAATTTTTAGCTACCCATGTGTTTCTTTAGCAGAAAGAACGGTTGCAGTTACAGACGTTCATGGTGCTTATCATGATTTAATTAAAGTTTTAAAGCACAGCGATGTGCTTAATAACCAGCTTAAATGGACAGGAAACACAGATACCCTCGTTATTATCGGTGATAACCTAGATCGAGGGCCTGAGTCCCGTAAGGTGTTAGATTTATGGATTCGCCTGGAAAAAGAAGCAGTCGAGGCCGGTGGCGAAGTGGTCGCCTTACTCGGTAATCACGAAGCCATGAATATTATGCCCGATCTGCGGTATGTTGCTGACGAAGAGTTTGCTGCTTTTATCCCAGAGGAGTCCTCGTCTTACCGCAATAAAGTCTACAAAGACTTCTTACAATACTCACGTCGAGATGATAATAACGCGAGTAAAGATGTTTTTCACCAGCTTTACCCACCGGGTTACTTTGGACTGGTCGAAGCCTTCTCGCCCGATGGTTATTACGGTCGCTGGCTCTTAAGCAAAGACGTGATACGCACGGTGAATGGCCGAACGTTTGTTCATGGCGGTATCTCTCAACAACTACTTGACCTTGGACTAAGTGAACCAGAGCTCAACCAGCGCTTTCGATATGATTTAACCCAGTATGCTACTTTATATCACGACTTTATCGATGCCGGCCTTTTCAAGCATTATTTCAGCAAAGGCGAGCGAAAGCAGGTGCTCCAAGCCCTGCTCGATGGTCAAATCAAATCTCGCTCACTGAACACGCGCAGTATGCGTAAAAAAGCAGAGAAGTTTCTCGAGGTCGCAGACTCCATAATGCTGACCACTTTCGGGCCCATCTGGTATCGGGGCAACGTCTATTGCCATGCTTATTCTGAACAAAAAGTTCTCGATCAAGCTTTGAGGCATTTTAAGTCGAAGCAGCTCTTAGTGGGCCACACTCCCGACCAAAGTCGCTTGGTGCGTTCAAGATTTGCTAATAAACTTATTTTACTCGATACAGGCATGCTACGTACCCACTACTCAGGCCACCCAAGCGCCGTGGTGATTGATGATGACAACCTCAGTGTGGTGAATATTGATAATCCAGAAGCGAACACCCCGCTCCCCGATCCCGTTCGAAAACCCTTATACCCTAAAGGTTTGAGCGATGAATACTTAGCCAACTTTTACCAAGATGCCAAAGTAGTGAACTCCAAACCACTTGATGATTTTTATAGCAAACCAATAAAACTGACCTTTGAATTAAACGGCAAGCGTCATCACGCTATTTTCAAATATTTAGATAGCGACCCACAAATGCAAAATAGGCCATGGCAACGCCGTCTTGGCAACTTGGCTGATCGATATATCTATGATTTGGCCGCTTATAAAATCGACCGACAGCTGGGCTTATTTATGGTGCCATTCACCATGGAATATCGTTTTGACGGTAAACCTGGGATTTTGCAGTACTGGGTGGAAAACTCAATCACGCGAACTGAAATGATCGAGACAGGCGAGTCTCTATACAGCTTCTGTAGCACACAAGACTCAGAAGATATTATGCACATATTCGATTGGCTGATTTTTAACGATGACCGCAACACTGGTAACCGATTGTATGACAAGGACAACGGTTTCTTGTGGCTAATCGACCACAGTCGAGCTTTTCGCTCAAAAATCAGTCTTCCTGAATACTCAAGACCTATGCCTAATTACTTGTCACCCATCTTTAGAGCTAAACTGGAATCTTTAGACTCTGAGAAATTACAGCAATTGCTGGGAGATATTCTGCACAAGAAACAAATTAGCTCCCTACTCACTAGAAGAGACAAAATCCTTCAGCGCCTACCCTAAGGCTATGCTTTAATTGTAATGTTCCAAGGGGTACTAACTTGGTACCCCGAAAAGTCACTGGCAATAAGTTCAAGCTTGAGCTTTTGCCGCTGCCCTTTAGGCGGAGTGAGCGATAAAGTCATTAGTTGCGGATCAAACTCACACCACGAAGGCAGTTTTTGTCCATTAGCCCCCCGAATTTGGTAGCGAATAAAGTCACCAGCATCAGGTTCAGTGAACGTTTTATCAGATACCGTTAAAACGCTTCGCTTTCCTGCCTTGATAGTCTCTGACTTGAGTACAGCTGTTAACACAGGCGCATGCCCTTCGTCGATTTCACCATACTGTGCCTTGTAACGCTTACGAATGGCTAGCGCTGTCCAGCAACACAAACCTGCTAAAAGGGCATTAAAGGTTATAAATTCAAAGGTGCCTAAACCGAAAAAGTTTACTCCAACGGCAACACTTGCGCCGTACATTAAATCACCAAAACGATAGAAAAACGTGTCCATGGTGTTTTTGCTAAGGTACTTATCTTCGCGTGAAACTGGCAAAAACAAAGCATGGCGACTGGTATTTTGGATAGAATAATTAACGCTGTTTTCGGCCACTAAAGCCCACTTAACGACCGCAAAAAATGGAAAAAATAAAATCAGACTATAATTTATCACCATAATAGTCGGTAAAATAACGATAGAAGCGCCAACACCAATCCAGCGAAATAGCCGTGCTACCACAAATACTTGCAATAACAAACCTATCAAGGTGAACCATGCGATGTAATCTGAGTAGAATTCCGTCATAAAAAGCTGTTCTTCGTAACTACCACGAGCTGCTACCTGCTTTGACTGCGCAATCACAAACTTAGCCAAAACATATTCTCCTACTGAATTTACCCAGTTGAAAAGAAGAATAAACAGCGCAATTAATAGCAAATAACGGTTTTGGGCAAACCGAGACAGGCCCCTCCACCATGCGGGGTTAGCGACTAACGAGGGACTAGCACCCTCAGCTCGTGAGCAGACAGGAATAGCACGGAAGCTTAGTTGCGAGAGAAAATTTAAAGCAATCAACAGTATAGCTGACAACACCATCAGGCCAACCACACCAATCAGCGGAAAGAGATACCCCCCAAGCTTCGCGCCAGCCCAAGCGCCGCTGGTACCACCGACTGCAATTATCGCAAACAGCCGCCTACCACTCATAGCGTTAAAACAATCTGCACAGAAAGCCCAAAATAAAGCGACCACAGTGACACTATAGATACCGAGCCAGATATAAAATACGATCCCAATAGGAATGGAAAGCTGGGCAGCAACAATAAAGAGTAATAAGTTAATTACGAAAAAGAGTAGCACCCGTCGCAAAAAAAGTGACTTGTCATGTTGGCATGAATAGCGGTAATAAAAGCGATTAAATAGCGGAATAACCAGTAGTAAAACTGTCGCTTGTGCAGCTGTTGTATAGCTTTTCAGTTCAGCGCTGCCGTCGGAAAGGATTAAAGGATCTCGAATAACTTTGAGTAGATAATATGAGGTCATCAGTGAAAATAGGCTAAAAAACATTAGTAATATGGCCTTGCCCTCGCCAGCACGCACCCACGCAAAGCGAGATAAACAGCGCTCTATAAAACTATATTGCTGGTGACTACCCATATAAAACTCCAAGCAAGCATTAAGCTTACTTTCGAAGGCGCAAACCTACGGCTTTATTGTATGAGACTTTTAATGAAACTTTATTCTAAGACTAGAATAGAACGGAAAGGGGTCAAAGGGAAAGGGTTTATTAACAAGAGCTAAGCCACCTAAGGCTTAGCTGACCTAGGTGGCTTGGTATATAAATAACTATAAGGAACTTTGGTTAATCTTGCTTTCGCGAATTAATAATCGAGTCGACTAAGCCGTATTTCACGGCTTCTTCAGCTGATAAGAAGTTATCACGATCAGTATCTTTCTCGACTTCCTCAATTGGCTTATCACAGTGATGCGCCAAAATACCGTTTAGACGCTTCTTCATCTCATAAATTTCCTGAGCATGAATCGCGATATCTGACGCCTGACCTTGGAATCCACCCAAAGGCTGATGAATCATCATACGTGAGTTAGGAAGGCAATGACGCTTGCCTGCAGCACCACCAGCTAATAGTAAAGCTCCCATACTAGCTGCTTGACCGACACAAACCGTAGAAACGTCAGGACGGATAAACTGCATAGTGTCATAAATCCCCATACCAGCAGTTACCACGCCACCTGGCGAGTTAATGTAAAGGTAAATATCTTTATCAGGATTGTCAGACTCCAAGAATAACATTTGAGCGACAATAGAGTTCGCCATATTATCTTCTACAGGGCCAACACAAAAGATGACACGCTCTTTTAATAGACGCGAGTAAATATCATAAGAGCGTTCGCCACGCGACGTTTGCTCTACAACCATTGGAATTAAAGCATTACTGATCGGTTGTTCAAATTTGCTCATATTAAGACGATTCCTTATGTTAGAGGCAATAGATTATATCAATGCCCAAAACAAAAGAAGCGGATAAAATCCGCTTCTTATGAATGATGTGACTGACGCTTAAACTTACTGTTTGTTAGTGTTTAGCATCTCGTCAAACTTTACGGCTTTCTCGGTTACTTTAGCTTTTTCTAGCACCAAGTCAACCACAGAGTCTTCTAGTACTAATGACTCAACTTCACGTAAACGTTGTGGGTCGCCATAGTACCAATCGATAACTTCTTGAGGTTCTTCATAAACTGAAGCCAAGTCTTCAACTTGTGCACGAACTTTTTCTTCGTCCGCTTTTAACGCCTCAGACTTAATGATTTCAGCTACTACTAGACCTAGCTTAACGCGACGCGAAGCTTGCTCTTCGAATAGGTTAGCTGGAAGATCAGGAGTTTCACCTTTCGGAGCGTTCATTTGCTGTGCCATTTCTTGACGCATACGATCGATTTCTTGATCAATCATTGCTTTAGGCATATCAAATTCATGCTTAGCGACTAACTGCTCCATTACAGCGCCTTTAACGCGTGCTTTTACAGCATTGCGAAGTTCACGCTCCATGTTTTTCTTAACGTCCGCTTTTAGGGCCGCTAAATCTTCAGCGCCTAATTGCTCAGCTAATTCAGTAGCAGTTGGAAGTTCTTTCTTATTAACAACATGTACGTGAGTTTCGAAAGTTGCTTCTTTACCTTTCAAATCTTCAACGTGGTAGTCTTCTGGGAAAGTCACTTTTACTTCGATATCGCTATCAGCAGAAGCGCCAACTAATTGCTCTTCAAAGCCTGGAATCATGTTGCCAGCACCAATTTCAAGTGGGAACTGCTTAGCTTCGCCACCTTGGAATGCTTCACCATCGATAAAGCCCTTAAAGTCGATGACAACTTGGTCACCTTCTTTAGCTTTACGCTTAACTTCAACCCATGAAGCGCGTTGCTCACGTAAAGTATCCATCATGTTTGATAGATCTTCATCGCTAACTTCTGATGTAGGTTTTTCGATTTCTAAATCTGAAAGATCGGCAACTTCAACTTCTGGATACACTTCAAAAGTTGCTGAGAACTTAAGGTTTGCACCATCTTTGTTCTCAATAAGTTCAAGTTGAGGGTAGCCAGCAGGCGTTAATTCTTCTTTTTGAACAGCTTCAAAATAATGACGTTGCATCACTTCACCAAGAACTTCCTGACGAACAGCATTGCCATAACGCTTTTGAACTACTTTGAAAGGAACCTTACCAGGACGGAAACCGTTCATTTTAACGGTACGTGTCATTTCCTGTAGGCGTTTTTGTACTGCACCGTCAATGTTTTCGGCAGGTACATCGATCACTAATTTTCTTTCTAGACCGTTATTCGCTTCAACTGAAACTTGCATTCGCTGATCTCCGATAGGCTATTATTTCATAGCTATTAATAATATATGACCAGGTTTTCAGATGAAGACTATAAGGGAGGACCATCTTTTTAATACTAGTTTTTATAAACCTAGCAAAAAGATGGTGCGAAAGGAGAGACTCGAACTCTCACGCCTCGCGGCACTGGAACCTAAATCCAGCGTGTCTACCAATTCCACCACTCTCGCGTTTTGACTGCGGGCCCTGAGCCCTCATCGAACCATATTGTAATTCCTGCTCAGCGTAAATGCTGGTTTACAAGAATCTGGGGTGGACGATGGGATTTGAACCCACGACAACCGGAATCACAATCCGGGGCTCTACCAACTGAGCTACGCCCACCATCAACCTACTCTCCCCCGACTCGGCCGCTCGAAATTATTAGCGAGCATACTGCCCGACAATAATGGCGCGTCCGGCAGGATTCGAACCTGCGACCCACGGCTTAGAAGGCCGTTGCTCTATCCGACTGAGCTACGGACGCATGTTTATCCTGACGTCGAGGCGAGAAATAATTGGTCGGAGATGAGGGATTTGAACCCCCGACATCCTGCACCCAAAGCAGGCGCGCTACCAGACTGCGCTAATCTCCGAATTTTGTCTCAAGGGGCTTGCCCCTGCGAGACGCGCATATTACTGATTTCCCCCATACCCGTCAACACTTTTTATCGCCTTTTTTACTAAAACTTCAAACTTCTACAAAAGCATTGAGTAAGTTGTCTATTATTGCGACAATATCGCCTTTCAAACAACCATTTGAATTTAATCAGCATGACTGCTCAAATTCTTGATGGCAAAGCCATCTCAGCCAAAGTAAAAGACGAATTAGCCCTTAAAGTAAAGGCTCGCCTCGATAAAGGCCTACGAGCACCGGGGTTAGCGGTAATTCTAGTGGGAATTGATCCCGCGTCTCAAATCTATGTTAACAAGAAAGTAGAAGCTTGTGAAAAAGTTGGCTTCATTTCTCGTAAGATTGTGATGGAAGAAGATACCACACAAGAAGCTTTATTAGAACAGATAGATTTACTCAATGACGACCCTGCTATCGATGGAATTTTAGTACAACTTCCATTACCAGAGCATTTAGATTCAAACGTCATTCTTGAGCGAATCAAAGCAGATAAAGATGTTGATGGTTTCCACCCTTATAATATGGGCCGTTTAGCACAAAAAATGCCAACCATGCGTCCTTGCACGCCTTATGGCGTGATGGTCATGCTAAAAGAAACCGGTATTGACCTTATCGGCAAAGATGCTGTTGTAGTCGGTGTTTCCAACATTGTTGGCCGTCCAATGGGCCTAGAACTGTTAATGGAACGCTGCACTGTGACTTTTACGCACAGCAAAACTAAGGATCTAGCGAAAAAAGTGTCTGAGGCAGACATCGTGGTTGTTGGCGTTGGTATTCCTAACATGGTTAAAGGCGAATGGATCAAGCCAGGCGCTATTGTTATTGATGTAGGGATTAACCGTTTAGATAATGGTAAGTTAGCTGGTGACGTAGAGTTTGAGGTCGCAAAAGAACGTGCTTCATGGATTACCCCTGTTCCGGGCGGCGTTGGCCCGATGACTGTAGCTATGCTGATGAGCAATACCTTATTCGCTTGCGAGCACCTGCACGACTAATACCTTAAAGCTTTATGTGGGCTGGTTTTCTCAGCCAGCCCATTTTCACCATAAAATAGCGTGAACTGCATCACCACTTCCCACTAATAATCTATTTGAGTTCAATAACTTGCGTTAGTCTTTACCTTATAAATTCTAAGTATAGGGGTAAATATGGACGTTATAATCAAGTTACTAGCTATCGTTGGCGGCTTACTCGCTGCTTCGAGTCTAATCGCTCAAAAATCCAAAGATGCCGGGCAAGCACTCGGCAAACTCACACCCTACCAAGGGGTAATTGGCGTTATCCTTCTGGTCGTTGGCCTTTATTCGTTTTTATTTCATAGCCTGCCACACCTCGGCGCCATGATTAAATATTCCGCAGGCTTATTCGACCTAATCATGCAAATCTTGATGATTCTGGTCGGCTTTATTCTGTCCTACGCATTATTGTCTGAAAAATTACTGTCAAAAAATGAAACCGCCCAAGAAAAAGGCGCTCAAGCGGCCCGAAAGTTAGTTTCGATTCAAATACCGCTAGGCATCGCATTGGCTGTTTGTGCTTTCTTAGCCTTAATTCTTTAATTTAAACCTTTAAAGCACGCTATCTATTTACCAAAGTGGGATCTCACTAGTCCCACTTTGGTAGCTTTACTGAGCCTTGCATATCTGCGAATCGCTTTTTCACTTCGCCATAAAAAGACTCCTGACTATTTTCATAGGTCATAGGTTCTGAAAACACCACGTCGCAAAAGAAGGGGACAAACAGCGCATCGCCTTTTGGTAAGGTTTTACCAAGCCCGTGCATGTAAACAGGGTAAATCGGTACTTTAGGGCACTTTTCAGCAAGCTTGACCATGCCATATTTTAAGTCCGTCATTTTCTCAGGTTCACCGCGTGAGCCCTCTGGGAAGAAAATCAAAATCTTTCCTTTGTTTAATGCTTCCGCGCACTGCCCTACCGGATCAACACTTTTGTCTTTGCCTTGGCGCTCGATAGGTAAAATTCCAATGATGTTTAACGCAAACCAAGCCATGAATTTATTTTTCAGAAAATAATCTGCGGCAGCGACAGGTTGAACTTTGTGCAATATTTTTAGTGGTAATAATGAAATGAGCACCATCGTATCTAAGTGGCTGTTATGGTTAGCAATCAAAAGTGCCGGCCCATCCTGCGGTAGAATGGGCGTGTTTTGATAGCGCAGGCCAATCACGATTTTCACAATTGGCTTAATAATTAAGGCGAAGAATAACCAACGCAGTGCCAAATTTATGTACTTCATCATTAAACCCTCCCTAGAAGTAGAAATAACGCATGACGTGGAAGAATAGTGGAGCAGTAAACGTTAAGCTGTCGAGACGATCTAAGATACCGCCATGCCCAGGGATTAACTGTCCAGAATCTTTAATGCCGATATCACGTTTAATCGCCGACAAAGAAACATCACCAATAAAGCCCGCAATACCGATACCCAAGCCAACTAACAACCCCTGCCACCAGATCATCGGCGTTAATAAGACCGCCAATATCATGGCTAAAACACCCGTAGTGATAACACCACCAATCAAGCCCTCGCGCGTTTTATTCGGACTAATAGTCGGCGCAATAGGCGTCGTTCCCATCAGCTTTCCCCACACATACTGCGCCACATCGTTGAGCTGCGTTAGCATCACTAGGTATAGCAACAAAGCAGCACCATCGCCAGACATGGTTAACGATTGATACTCGCCTTCGCTCGGCAACATCACTAAATACGCCAAGTGGCTTAGCGTGAATACTGTTAGCATCAAGCCCCAGTGAATATTGCCCACCGCGCGTAAATAATTTTTGGTGTCGCCTGCCAGTACCATGCGAAAAGGAATGAACAGAAAGGCATAAACTGGGATAAAGATAATAAACATGCCGTACCAACCAGTAGCGATCCAATAGTACTGCAAAGGAATCGTTAAATAAGCCCAGAACAATACTTTGCGGTCGACCAAGCGTGTCGGCGTCATCGAGAAATACTCTTTCAGCGCAATAAAGCTAAGCATGGCGAATAGCAAAACTGTTACTAACGGCCCCATCAATAACGCTAGGCCAAAAATACCAATCATGATCCACCATGAATTAATACGTTGCTTTAACTCGGTATAATCTTTTTGCTTATTTTTTAGCGATAGTGCCCAGCCTATAACCGTCGCGAGCGACAAACCCGCTAATAAAAACATAAAGACCTGGGTCACTGTACGCATACTTTCGAAATCAAATAACATGGTTTTCTCCTTAATATTCTTATCGTTATTAAAGCGCTGCTTTGATTCTGTTCACCATTGTGAACACCGACAAAGCCACTAAAACAACCAATCCATAATTCAAATACTCAACAACTATTGGCCATAAAGGCAAAATAATCCCTAATAACCCTAAGACTAAAGCGCGATCGCTTTTCCCCATGGGACCTTGATACTGACGCTCCCTGCCGACCATTGGCGCGACGACACCAACAAACTCGACCAACATCGCCATAAAGATAAATGCCCCCACTAACCACGGCGAAACGCTTGGCAATATAAACAGTGGTAATAACAAAGCCACATCTGACACTACGTCGCCTAACTCGTTAAGGTAAGCGCCGAGTTTAGACTTTTGGTTGTGTTCACGCGCCAACAGGCCATCGATAGCATTTAGCGCCATACGCAGGAATAGAACGGCAGGGAGCAAGTAAAACCACAGCAACGATTGCTGCCATAAAATCACGCCACCAGTGGCGATACTGAGTAACATCGCAAACACCGTAACTTGATTCGCGGTAACACCCGCTTTAGCTAAACCATTAGTTAATGGTCGTAACATTTGCTGGAACTTAGGTTTGAGTTGATACACTGAAATCATATTGAGTCCTTTTAAGCTCTTACCGAGCATTTATTGCACTGCGATAGTGCTAAATTCCCATACAGACGACTTAGACGCCACCTTTTATGTTATAGTCGCTACCAGATAAACTTTTAGTATCGTATAGCTATACTTTTCTTTAAATCCCAACGGAATCCTGATGAGCCGACAAACCAGCCAATTAATCGAAACCTTAAAACGTCATTTACGCAGCCAAAACATCACTTATAAAGATTTGGCCGCGCACTTATCCATGAGCGAAGCCAATGTTAAACGCATGTTCTCACAAAACAAACTGTCTCTTGTGCGTTTAGAGGCTATTTGCAACCTACTTCACATGGATATTTTACAGCTGGCTCAAAACGCCCAAAGTCAGCAACACAAAATCTCAGAATTGACCTTAGAGCAAGAAAAAGAGCTGATTACGGATTTTAAATTGTTATTGGTAGCACAGCTCTGTTTATCCGACTGGACCTTTGAGGATATGCTAGCGCGCTACCAATTTACTGAGCATCAATTGATTCAATACCTCGCCAAGCTGGATAAAATTAACTTTATTGAATTGCTACCCAACAACCGAATTCGAAAACGAGTCAGCCCCCATTTTAAATGGCAAAGCGACGGCCCAGTGCGCAAATTCTTCGCAGAACACATCCAAAGTGAATTTTTCAACTCACGATTTGAAAACCCCACAGAAAAGATACTATTTATCTCAGGAATGCTCAGCGACGACTCCAATAAAAAAATCCAAACCCTGATCGAAGAACTCGGCACAGCTTATAGGCATCAACTCAGCCAAGACAAAGATTTAGCGCTAGAGGAAAAGAAAGGCACCAGTTTAGTGGTAGGTTTACGAAACTGGGAGTTATCAGTGTTTAATGATTTAAGACGGTAACATGCGCTTTGAGCTTTTCGAGCCCCATTAAATTAAGCTGAGTTTCAAAACAGATATAGCAATTCAAAACACGGATGTTTTGAATAGTGAAATTCAGACTGGGAGTCTGTATTTCGCGGTGCGTAAATAGCTGATTTGTAACTCAGGTAGTTATGCTTGCATAACCTTAATAATAGGGGGTGTCTTTATTTTGGTTCCTTTTCTTGGACAAATGACCATAGGAAATACCTATAAGTGCAAGAAAAGGAACATCATCAATACAGTAGGCTACTTCCTACGCCAGCTTGTACCACCCGCTCCATCTTCAAGCTCAATATTAAGCGCATGGAGCTTGTCACGAATTTTATCAGCAAGTGCCCAGTTTTTATCAGCGCGAGCTTGTAGGCGATCTTGAATTAGAGTATCAATTTCTTCGTCCGATACATCGCTGTCCCCAGCTCCAGACTTTAAAAACTCTTCAGGATCTTGTTGTAGCAAGCTTAAAACACCGGCTAGCTCTTTCAATTTAACGGCGATGGTTGCTGCTTTTGGCATATCATTAGCTTTTAAGCGGTTAACTTCTTTCGCTAGGTCGAACAATACAGGCATCGCTTCTGGCACGTTAAAATCATCGTCCATGGCTTTAATAAACGCCGCTTGAGCTTTTTCCATGATGTCGTAGCTGTCTGAAGTCGCGGCCGATAAATCTACGCCACGTAGTGACGTATATAAGCGCTCCAAGCTAGCATCAGCAGATTCGATATTGGCCTGCGTATAACTTAATTGGCTGCGGTAATGACCACTCATTAAGAAATAACGCACCGATTCGGCACGATATTGCTTAAGAACATCGCGAATAGTAAAGAAGTTGCCCAATGATTTAGACATCTTCTCTTTATCGACCTGCACCATACCCGTATGAATCCAAGTATTGGCAAAGGTACAACCGTTAGCGCATTCAGACTGTGCAATTTCGTTTTCATGGTGCGGGAACTGTAAATCCGAACCACCACCATGAATATCAAAGGTTTCGCCTAAGCTTTTTTTGCTCATGGCTGAACATTCGATGTGCCAACCCGGGCGGCCTTTACCCCACGGCGAATCCCACGATGGCTCGCCTAGTTTTGCCGACTTCCACAACGCGAAGTCCATTGGATCTTTTTTCGAGTCACGCACATCAATACGCTCGCCGGCGTTTAGCTGTGACAAATCTTGGCGGCTCAATTTTCCGTAATCTTCGTAGGCTGGCACATGGAAATAGACATCGCCGTCTTCAGTGGCATAAGCCGCACCCTTTTCAATCAGGGTTTGGTTCATTTCGATGATTTCAGCCATGGTTTCGGTAGCGCGAGGTTCAACATCTGGGCGCTGCAAGCCAATAGCATCGAAATCGTGATACATCTCTTCGATGAATTTAGCAGTCACGTCTTCAAACGCTTGGCCCGTTTCATTGGCGCGATTGATGATCTTGTCATCAATATCGGTAATATTGCGCACATAGTTCACCTCGAAACCTTTATATTTTAGATAACGATTAATAACGTCGAAGGCCGCGTAAGTTCTGGCGTGACCAATATGGCACAGATCATAAACCGTCACTCCACAGACATACATAGACACCTTGCCATCTTCTAAGGGCCTAAAGGTTTCTTTTTGACGAGTTAGGTTGTTATAAATCTGCAACATATTGATTAATCTCTTGTTCAATTATTCCAATTTTTGACTATTTTCTAATAAAATCGCAATTTAATACCAAAAAAAGTATCATGTGCGACAAACAGCCTTGGGATTCCGTTGCTAATTGTAACGAGCTAATGACTTCCAGGCTAGCTTAAACAAGGCTAAATCATTAATTTTGAGGATATTCCATGAGTAACCCTGTAGTAACTTTTTCAACTAACCACGGTGACATCACGCTTGAACTTTACCCTGAAAAAGCTCCTGAAACGGTTAAAAACTTTTTGAGCTATGTTGAAGAAGGCCATTATGACGGGACTATTTTCCATCGAGTCATTCCTAACTTCATGATTCAAGGCGGTGGTTTTACCCCTGACATGGAGCAAAAAGAATCGAAATCGCCTATTGCTAACGAAGCAAACAATGGCTTAAGTAACGATATTGGCACCATCGCCATGGCCAGAACTATGGAGCCACATTCTGCGTCCAGCCAGTTCTTCATCAATGTAAATAACAATGACTTCCTAAACTTCAAAAGTGAGTCGCCGAGTGGCTGGGGTTATTGTGTGTTTGGCAAAGTGACAGAAGGCATGGACGTGGTTAATGCGATTAAAGACGTACCAACAGGTAGCTACAGCATGCATCAAGACGTTCCTACAGAAACGGTCTTAATTACTAAAGCTGAAGTTAAAAGCTAAAAACCTCTCCACATATTGTCATTCTGATATGAACAAAGGGATTCCCCTTGCTCACATCAGGATGACAAAATAGACGAGTAACTATGATACACATCATATCCGACTTACACCTTTGCGAAGAGCGCCCTGATTTGACGGCGCTTTTCGAGCATTTTATGGACGAAATAGCGCCTCAATTCGATAGACTTTACGTTTTGGGTGATCTGTACGAAAGCTGGATTGGCGATGATGATGATTCTGCCTTTGTAGAATCCACTATCCAGAAATTTAAAGCTTATTCGGACACTGGAAAGAAACTGTATTTCCAACATGGTAATCGTGACTTTTTACTCGGCGATACGTTCGCCCAGAAAACAGGTGGCGAATTACTCGAGGAAGTTCATCCTATTCAGCTAGGCGATAAAAAAGCCATCATGATGCATGGTGACAGCCTCTGCTGGGATGATAAAGAATACATGCAGTTCCGTGAAATGGTGCGCTCAGAGCAATGGCAACAGCAGTTACTGTCGCAACCGCTCGAAGTGCGTCGAGGCATTGCTGCGGACCTGCGCGCCAAAAGTCGCCAAGCTCAAGAAAACAAAGCCAGCGCCATTACAGACGTACATCCACAGGCTGTAGAAGAAGCTCTACAAAAAAGCGATGCCAAAATACTGATTCATGGCCATACACACCGCCCAGACTTCCATGACATTGAAGTGGATGGCAAACATTGCCAGCGTATTGTGCTAAGCGACTGGGGTGAGAAAGGTCATTACCTCACCGTTGTGGATGATTCAATAACTGAGCATTATTTCTCGATCTAAACATCTCTATCTAACTACTAACAAGGAAGTTTGTATGCTTTGTCGATTACTCCTTCTAACCAGCTTCTTTTTGGTGTCGGCCTGTGCAACGCCCCAAAGTGATGACGCTCCAGAGCCTGAAACCAAAGTCTTTGTCGACGATAACAATGTTCTGCACTACGACGGCGGTATCAATAAAGACGCTAACCAACGCACTTTTGAGCTCTACAAATCCCTACCCAAAAAACCCATCAAGCTAAAAATCACCAGCAATGGCGGCGATGTCATGGAAGGTATAAGGCTCGGCAACTGGGTCTTTGATAATCAGTTTGACGTTATTGTGGACAAAGGCTGCGCTTCTTCATGCGCTAACTATGTATTTCCTGCTGGTAAGACTAAATATTTATATAAGGACTCTGCATTAATTTGGCATGGCAATTCATATCAAGAGGATGTGAATGAATTAGTGGAGCTTGGAGAACAGTTTGCTGTAGACTTTCGAATTGCTGAAAATACCTTTTATAAAAAAATTAGTGTCCACCCGATGCTAGCAGAGTATGGTCATAAGGAATTCAACGCTTGGACCTTTTTATATCACTACTTTAATGAAACCGAGGGTTACGATTACTCGCTTGAAGATATGACGAAATTTGGGCTGACCAATATCCAACTACTCGATGGAGTATGGGAGTGGCGCAAGCACCGCCCCCATTTAAAGGTAATACGAGTGGAAGTTGATCTAAATGATTTAACATCATTTAAACCTAACTAACAAAACGGTTGTTCTAAAAAGCTTTGCTCGGCCAAAGTGCTTTTCCTGCCTAAGGCATCATTTCTTCCTGGAAACCGCCCGAATCGTATAATTTGATCGCGGTGGCACAGCGCATGACTGATAGAGTTACTGTCACCCAGTTTCACGAACAGCTCAACGCTTTGGTCTTGCAGCGCTAGATCTTCTGCATGCTCAAAAGGCAAATAGAGGAACTTCCTTTGCACAGTAAGCAGCCCCTGATCAAAACCTTTATCAAGTACGTTTTGCGCCACTTCAACGGCTTTCGCATCATTGGCAAAGGCTTCCGCCTTTCCTCGATAAATATTACGTGAAAACTGATCCAGCAGAATGATCAAAGCCAAGGAGCCCTGCTGACTATCCATCATGGCATCTAACTTGTCCTCGCCTGCTAGCTGATTCGCTTGGCCAAAGCGCTGTCGAATTTCCTCATCGAAGGCAGGGTTTGAATCGAACCAAATAGCACGATCAGCGCCCAACTCCGCAGAGTCAGGCGCACCGAACCAAAAGTTGATAACCTCAGCTGTTAGTTCTTCATAGGACATCGTTGCTCCTTATTGAGCTTTTCGGGTTAAAGAAGCTTTAGCAGCATCTTCACGCTCCATTGCTTGTAAAGCAGCCTGCCACATTGGGATTGCCTTGAAAGCAGTGACCATATCGTAATCAAGAGAAACCTGCCCAGAATCCATCGGCACATCTCCGGCGCGACTTTGGAACCACTTCATCCAGTCCTTCGAACCCGGCTCGTTCAACACTAAAGCCTGATTTGTGCTTGATAGTGGCGCATTGATAACCTGTGGTGGCTGCGTCGTGCTTGGTAGTAAAAACGATACCATGTTCGGCTGGTTAGTGCTGACACTCTTCGGATTGTATTGCGCGGAACTGTGACAAGCCAAGCACCCTGCACTAGACAATCCTTTCGGGTAATAATGACTGCCTGCCCATGCTGGCGTTACTACGGCGCCATCGTTAGGGCCAGATAAACGGCCATCCCAACCCAATGTTGAACGCGCATATTCTGGCGAGTTCATGTTAATCCAGTTTTGTGATAATTGAGTATTCACTTTTGCCGGAGGCGTTAGAGCGTCGCTCGATAGATTAATCACATCAGGATTGTTCCCCCAGGTAGCGCCAAGAGGAACCATCTTTTCCCAAGCATCTTTACCCGGCGCATCTTTGTCATACACTAAGGTCGAGAATACCCAACCGGTTTCAGGAGCAGCTTGGCTATCTTTTACGATGATATCAAACTGCATCATGTAAATATTAGTCAGACTCGGATCGGCCGTGGAGCCAGCTGAGCCATTATTAGGACATTTAGAAGTATCAGGGTTATTGCCCGAACCATTACTTTCGTTCAATGGCGCATAAATTGGCACCGATGCTGTGCCCTCCATAGGCGCCCAATCCGCACCACAAGGGGTCACAAATGCAAACTTAACAATCACGCTGCCTTCCGCATACTGCGCGCCAGGGTTTGTAATGTTGGGGTTATAAGCACTTTTTAGGCTAGTCCCCCAAATATTGCCTAAGGTTGCGGCCGCAGTCTTATCGTACAAAGTCAATACATAGGTCGTTAAGTCTAACTTCTGATCGGTTAGCGTCTCGGCAGGAAAGCCAGAGCCTACATAAAAACCATAAATCGGCTCGCGCTCAGTTCCTAACCAAATCGATTCCCACCAAGGTTCTTGGCTGGCGTTCCACTGATCATAGTTATAAATCAGTTTACGCATATCGTCTGAAACGTAGCTTTTTAGCGCTTCAACATAAGCCATAGCATTTTGCTGTGTAATACGACCATTGTTGGTTACCGCTTTCCAAGCCGGATTTTTTACCTCTGCAGCGCTACTCGGGTAGTCGTGGCGCAATTGAAACAAGTTGCCGCTGTAAACGTTTTTGGGTGGATTGGGTAATGCTGAGTTGATAAAGGGGTGGATCGGTGTGTTCGCTTGGTCTAAGTTCTGGGCAGTGAGGGTAACGAAAGGTGCTTTCCCTACTATTTTGTCGCTATGGTGTGAGGATGGTGATGATGAATCCTTTGCGATCAAAGTTCCTGAGGCGCTAGCGATCGCAATTGTCGCCAGCCCCAATAATGTGTTCTTCATGAATGTCTCCTTCAGTGCTATAGGTTATACCATGGATGGAATAACCTCTTTTTTCACCATCCATAGTCATTTAACACTAGTCTATTTAGGCTGATGAAGGAAGAATTTTATCAACAAATCCAACCACTTAAGTCATATTTGCAACTAAAGTAGCCAGCTTATGTCAGTGTTGCATTGGATTGGGCGAGTCTTTTCGCCATCGCGGAAAACAAGCCCTGGTTTGTTGCCCACTAAAGTCAGCTTATTGTCCTTTAGTTGTAGCGCCGTTCCTTCTCGAGTTCCGACCACATAACGGTGCGGATTCGCTCGCACGTACTCAAAAATTCGCTCGGCACGTGTTTCGCCATTATGGTTTGGCGGCTGGTAGTCAGTGTAATGAGGATTAATTTGGAAGTTTACCAAGGCCAATGCATTGAAGCTTCGTGGCTCTACAATCGGCATATCGTTCGTAGTGCAGATGGTTAAGCCGGCAACGTTCGAGCCTGCGCTCCAGCCCATGTATGGCATGCCCTGATCAACGCGCTTACGAATAGCATCAATCAACTCATTGTCATACAGTTCTTTCAGCAGATGGAAAGTATTACCACCGCCAATCGCTATAGCATCAGCTTCTTCTACCGCTTTTACAGGATCGTCGAAGCGATGAATCGAAGTGACTTTTTTTCCTATAGTTTGGAATGGCTGATTCACTTTGTCTTCGTATTTATCGTAGCCCATAGCAAATCCCGCATAAGGGATAAACAGGACATTTTTGATGCTCTTATCTAAAAAGCCATCAATTAAAGGTAACGCATGCTCCAAATAATCCGTTTGGCCTTCGCGAGAAGAGCTCAGTAACAACAATTTTTTATCCGACATAACAAACCTTTTAATTTAAAGAATTATTCGACTGAGGAACGCCTGAATGAAAGCGGAACAAGGGATCGGGTGTTTCGATCAGCCCTTTCTCTTTTTGTAAAAAGAAATCCAAGCGCTCATCAATCGGATGTTTAGAATACTGCTTGGCTAAATCAATATAGTCCATGAAATGACGTGATTCAGACTTCAGCAAGAAACGGTAATATTTGGCTAACTCAGGGTGTGAGTCTTTAAGGTATGGCACTAACGCATGAAACCGTTCGCAAGAACGAGCTTCGATAATCCCACCAATAATCAAGCTATCGATTAAGCGCTGAGGGTCGTCTTTCGAGGCGAACTGATGCAAACCAGCGGCGTAGCGCGACGGCTTAATCCCGCGATATTTAATGCCCTGTTGCTCAATAAATTCAAGCACTTGCTCAAAGTGCAACACTTCTTCGCGGATCAACTGCGACAGTTTTTTCAGTAACTCAATGCGCTCTGGGTAGCTAAACATCAGCTTTACCGCTGTGGCAGCCGCTTTTTTCTCACAGTGCGCGTGATCGATAAGCAGCGTTTCTAAATCCGTAACCGCATACTCCAACCATGCTGTTGGTGTTTCACAATAAAGAAATTGCTGGATTGGAGTAATATCAACGCTTTTCTCAGCGCGCTTTTCTGCCAAGTTGTGTGCCATCGAGTTTGCCAAACAGGTATTAATTTAAGGTCGCACATTATAACGGCTAAGCTCAGCCTTGTCAGTTGGCTTACACTTTCGACACTTGCTGCTTAAAGCGTTTAAGCAATTCAGCGCTAACCTCTTGTTGCTGATAGCGAATTTCAATATAGGTCTTTAGGGCAGGCGCAGCTCGCGAGTAAACCTTTTGTGAGCTATCGCGTGTCAGTTTCAGAACATCTTTGGGGCCCATATTTCTATCGCACGGAATACCAAGCTTCTGTAATTTCTTGAGTAAACGCAAGTAATGCTTTGTCACCGGCTCTAGCTTTTGCGCGCCTCTAAGCACTAAATAGCCAAAGATAAAGCCTGCTAAAATAATGGTCGCCAAAAGGCCATAACCTAAATAGCGGTACTGATGACGCTCGATCCCCAGTTTACGTAACCAACTAAACTGCATATCACGACTATAACCCATTACGGTTTCGCTCCAGAAAGACTGAATCGCATCCCAGCGCAAGGCTAAATTTTGCAACAACCCTTCCGGTGCACCGAAGCCCATATCGCTACCAAACTCTTCAAACCAACCATCCCTTGAGCTCGCTGAACCCCGTAAATCCTCTTCAACTCTTGATGGATGGATAGCCGCCGTTGGATCGATACGACGCCAACCTTCGCCCTCTAACCACACTTCGGTCCAAGCGTGTGCATCCGACTGGCGCACAATATAGTAATCACCATAAGGGTTATACTCGGCGCCTTGATAACCCGCAACGACTCTAGCCGGAATGCCCGCGGAGCGCATAATATATACAAAAGCTCCGGCATAATGTTCACAGAAGCCCTCCTGTGTGTCGAACCAAAAACCATCAATGGTATCAACTTCAATAACTCTTGGCGTAAGCGTATAACGGTACTGATTCTGGTGGATATAAGACAAAATCCAGCGGATAAAAGCTTCGTCACTGGTATGTTTCTGGCGTTGCTCTGCAGCCCACTCCCGCGTGTCCGTATTACTATTTCGGGGAAGTTGCAATGTACGCTCAAGCTGATTCTCGCTTAATGACTGTCCACTAAAGTCGATATCATAAGCTTGCGCCGAGTAAATAAAGCGCTGCGTGATTTGGCGACGCCTTAACCATGTGTGGTCGCTAAAGAGGTAGGCTCCTTTTGGTGCTTCGGCGAGCTCTTCCAAGCCAAAAATCCAGTTACGATTGTTCGGCTCCATTTGCACTTTATATTGATAGGTCGGCGTCATCGGCAGTTCGAGGTCTTCTCTAACTGGGGTATGGCGCTCCTTAAACCAAGTAAAGCCATCAAATTGTGATAGCACCAATCCACGCCAATACATTTCAGAGCGTGGCGGTACCTTGCCCTCGAAATCGACTCGAAACGCAATATCATCAAAAGTGTGCAGAACGCCGATACTACCGGGGCTCATGGTATCGTCAATACCGCTACCCGCTTGATTATCCGACGGCATTGACCATAGCGGCGACGCACTTCTTGGGAAAAATAGAAATAGCAATATCATGATAGGGATGGCCTGAAGCAGAGTCACTCCTGAGATCTTGCCAAGACCAGCCAGCCCTTGAAAGCCGCGAGGACTGTTAAGCGCGACTAACCCGACTAGAATGGATAGCACGCCTATCAATAGGTAAAACCCCATCCATATCGCTTCGCTATAGAAAAACGCGGTGACTAATATAAAGAAGGAGATAAATAAAATTAAGGCTGCATCGCGATAGCTTCGTGCCTCTAGCAACTTAAAGGCATACATCAAGCTGATTAAGCCAATCCCTGCATCGCGACCGTTAAGGGTTTTAAACTGCAGGAATACACCACCGACACACAGCAGAACAACAATTAGCAACACCCAACGAGGTGGCGTCGCATCGCGTCGATACATGACGTACTTAGCCAATAATAGGACTATGGTTAAGGCGCTAATCCAGACGGGTATATAAAACCACAAAGGCAAAAGCACCAAAGCCTGAATAGCGATTAGCAAAGGGATAATGCCTTGGCGACTAATGGGTAATTGTTTAACGTTCATAAACTTCTAGATCCCGTTCCGCTAAAGTAAAGCCAATGACTTTAGGCATTTGTGCAAATGTTCCGGCCCCTGCCCCATGGCAATCGCTTCTTGAGGAAGCTTAAGGCCATAAACCTGCTGACTTTTTTCAGCGGCCAAAACCGCGTCAGTTAAATATGAAATAGCGAGTTCTTTTTCATAATGCGCGACGCTATCCCAACTTAAGGTTTGCTGCTCGCCCACATAATCTTCGAACTCCTTGCTTAACAAGCCACGCTCTCGGGCATAAGCCTTCCACATCACCTGCTTGATCGGATCTCCCGCTTGATAGTCGCGCAAATTATGAAAATCTTCAGCGCCTTTTTCACGCGCTTGTCCTTCGTCGATACCCGTGTTGGTTGTGATCAAAGGCTCGGGGCATGGAATTGGTTTTGGGTAGACCAGAATTTGGTAAGGCGAACGTACCCAGGACCAAGCTTCAAAAATACCAAAAGGAAAAATAGTCGAACAGACCACCCTCGGAACCGGCATGTAACCACGTCGCTGTGTCTCTAGGCTAATGGTCGCTAGCGATTTAGACTCCGCCTCGACATCGACATAACTCACGCTTTTCTTGGTCAGGCCGACGCCAATGGCGAAACGCTGACCTTGGGTGTTATTCACTAACTGCACATTCAGCGTAGCATCTTCAGTAGCGAACACAGAGCCGGATTTATGACAGCGAACTTCTAGGCCTTTTAAATTACGGAAAGTATAAAAAACGGAGAGCAGCCCCACCGCCAAGAGGATAAACCCCGCCATAAAACCCATGTTGTTTTGGTAGTTTGTCGAGGCCACTAAGATCAGAACCAAAATACCCAGCATCAACCAACCATAACGGGTAGGTAAGATATAAATGTTCTTCTGCTTCAATAACGTCGCTACTTGTAAAGGTAACCGTTTATCGACCCAGCTGAAAAATGTTTTCTTTGCCGATTTAATCATTAGGCAGGCACAGGCACATCGTTAATTAATTCTTCGATTAACTCAATGGTCGAGGTCGACGAGGTTTTAATCGACTGCAATCGGTGGCGCGCAGAAGCGACAAAAACCTGCTGTATATCTTCTGGCAAGACATAATCACGCCCATCGACAAAAGCCCAAGCTTTAGCCGCACTAACGATAGCTAAGCCCGCACGAGGCGAAAGCCCATGAGCAAAATCAGGACTTTGTCGCGTGGCCTGAATCAGATCCATCACATACTGTAATAAATGATCAGTAACCGTTAGTCCCGCTACCGTTTCTTGTAGCTGCTTTAACGTTTCAAGATCAAGCAAGGATTGAAGCGAAGGCATCTTAGTTCGCCCCGACTCTCCTTTCAGCAAAACCTTCTCCAAAGCAGCATCAGGGTAGCCTAAACTGATCTTAAAGAGGAAGCGATCGAGTTGCGATTCTGGCAAAGGGTAAGTACCAATTTGATGCGTAGGGTTTTGCGTCGCGATAACAAAAAATGGCGAAGGTAACTCATACGTACTACCTTCGACCGTGACCTGCTGCTCTTCCATAGCTTCGAGCAAAGCGCTTTGCGCTTTTGGCGTGGCGCGGTTAATTTCATCAGCCAAAACCAGTTGCGCAAAAACTGGGCCTGGGTGAAATTCGAATGCTGACTTCTCGCGATCGAAAATATTAGCGCCAACAATGTCTGCGGGCAGAATATCACTCGTAAACTGAATTCTTTGAAAGTCCAAACCAAACACTTTCGCCATCGCCTGCCCTAAAGTGGTCTTGCCCATTCCAGGTAAATCTTCTATTAACAAATGACCTTTGGCTAATAAACAAACAACTGCTAATTTTACTTGGTAAGGTTTACCCAATAACACTTTATTAAGTTGCTCTAAAACCGGCAAAATCGATGAATTCATGTGATTCCTTATTTTATACAAGGTTTTGTGAGAAAGTTCTCATAAATACGAGACTATAAATTTTTAATTCAGTCTTAATTCAGTTTACTTGAACCATAATACAGTTGCATTATTTAACAAGAATTATGAGGAGACGACAATGTCACTTAAAAAAGTATTTATCGCAACAAGTATCGCCCTTTCTTCTAGTTTAGCAATGGCGAATGGCGTTAGCTACGATTACGTGCAGGGTGGTATTCAGGATTATGACGATCAGTTTGACGGTGTAGAGTTCGAAGGCGCTATGTCTTTTAACCAAAACTGGTATGGTAAAGCTGAGATAATGAAAGCTGAAACTAACGTTGGTGATACAGACGTTGATCGCATTCGTTTAAACGTCGGTTTCCATACGCCAATCAACAACTCAGTTGATTTCGTTGCAGAAGCTGGTTTCGAAGACTATGAAATTGGTGGATTCGATGATTCAGGCTTCAACGCGCTAGCGGGTTTCCGTGGCATGGCGAGCCAGAACTTCGAACTAGGTGGTTATGCTCAGTACTCAGACGTACTTGAGTCAACTGACCTAACAATCGAAGGTCGTTACCACTTCAACCGTAACATGTCTGTTGGTGTTGAAATCGGTAATGATGACGAGTTAGACAACCACTATGGTGCTAACTTCCGTTATAGCTTCTAAGAGCTGGTTTCTAAGAGCTGTCCATAGAGAGCAAGAAAGGCCGCGTAATGCGGCCTTTTCTTTACCTGGCACACTGCAAAGCCAGACTTACATTAGCTTTGTGTAAAGGCTTAGTTTCTCAAGAGAAAGCTTTATAGTACACTAGCACAAATTTTAGGCATCAAAGCAAAACAGAAAACAATGAAAAAAACACTTATTTCAACAGCCGTGGCGCTAGCGACAATCGCCAGCAGCTCGGTCCAAGCTAACGATAAAATTCGCTATGACTATGTAGATTTTGGCTACATCCACAGTGAAGGCGAACTCACTAGCGATAAAACTGGTTACCAGTTCAATATCTCACAAGCCTTTGACGAAACCTGGTATATAGCAGCGTCTTTACAATCCCAGTCTGCCGATGTCTGGGCTGCTGGCAATAAAGGCAATGTAACCGCGAAAGAATACTCTATGGTCTTCGGCTTTCACGTACCATCAACGCGTACCGACGACTTCTTTATGGAAGCGGGTTATGCCAAGTTTGATGGTGACGGCATTATTGATCAATCGACTTACGGCAACGACGAAGACGGCTTTTTAGTGAATCTAGGTTTCCGTGGGCGTTTATCCACTAACTGGGAATACAAGCTCTTCGCCGGTTATAAAGACTTCGATTACTCTGACTATGTTGACGAAGCGAACCATGAAGATTCAAATTCAACGACTTACGGCTTAGAAGGACGTTATTACTTGTCAAAAAACTGGTCGTTTGGCGTTAAAGCGTCTCAAGAAATCACTGGCCTAACCTCAGGCTTTGATTTCCGCTACAACCTCTAATATGCATAAAATCAGAGGCTTAGGGAGTTAGTTACGACTAACTTCTGAGGTTTGGCCTGTATGTAAATAAAGCTGACGCTAAACTTCACCAATTGCAAACTTGTTCACACTATATCAAGGTTCTGTGAGACTTATGCCACAGAACCTTTTTTTGTAACTGTTAAAATTTTAGACAGTCGTAAATCATAAGTTCCAATTGCAAAGGTTGAGGTGTAAATCATGAAGTATGTGCTTGCTGTCATTCTTGCTGTGGTAGGCATTAAGTTTTTGTTAAACGAGCCCATGATATGGGAAGTTGCCCAGCAAAACAAAGAGTTATTGGGTGCTGTAGTCTTAACAATTTTAGCGAAGCCTCTACTAAAAAGAATCTTTGATTAATTCAGTTCTCCCTATAGAACTTTGAAGGTGGCTTTGCCACCTTTATTTTTATCTGAATTTTGTACTCTACTACTCGTTTTCATAAAAAAGCCCTGAAACCATACAGCTTCAGGGCTTTTTATTATCGACGTTTAACCATTCAAAACGTCTAAACTAGAACACTTCTAATGAAACGTTTCCGAGTTATCCTTCATTTTCACTAAGATATCAGCAGGTGCAAAGCGATCACCATGCAACTTCTGGTAATGCTCTAAGCGCTCGACGACTTTGTCGATGCCCAGTTTATCCATATAGCGGAATGGGCCTCCGTGGAATGGTGGGAAGCCAATTCCGAAAATTGCACCAATATCACCATCGCGCGCGCTTCGGATTATGCCATCGTCTAAACAACGCGCCGCTTCGTTAGCCATGATTAATAAGCCACGCTCGGCAATTTCGTTAGCTTCGATATGCTTGTCTGGGCTGACGCCAAGCACTGAATAAACGCTTTCGTCGACTTCTTTGCCCTTAGACTTACCATCGTATTTATAGAAACCACGCTTATTCTTCTTACCCTTGCGATTATCAGCTTTCAACTTCTCGAAGGCTTTCGGCGTCGACATACGCTCACCAAAGGCATCTTCCAGAATTGGTGCAACTTTAGTCGCAACGTCGATACCCACCTGATCAAGTAAGCTAATTGGGCCCACAGGGAAGCCCGCTTTAACCATCGCTTTATCCAACTTCTCGATAGCCACGCCTTCGCTAAGCAAGATACCCGCTTCATTGATGTAAGGCGCTAAAATACGGTTTACATAGAAACCAGCACCATCATTAACCACGATAGGTGTTTTGCCTTGCTTCTTAGCCAGCTCAACACAGGTCGCCGTTACCCAGTCTTCGGTCTTGTCAGTGGTGATAATTTCGACCAATGGCATCTTCTCCACAGGCGAGAAGTAATGCAAACCAATGACTTTCTCAGGCTGAGCAGCGCCTTCTGCAATCTTGGAAATCGGAATTGACGAAGTATTAGTGGCGAAAATAGTGTCTTTTGAGCAATGCTCTTCCACATCTTTAACCATCTGATGCTTAAGCTCTAAGTCTTCAAACACCGCTTCAATAATAATATCTGCGTCTTTGAAGCCCGAATAATCCGTACTGCCCGTTAAATGCGACATGGTATGACGTGCTTCTGAAGGACTGATAATACGCTTCTTCATCTTCTTAGAAATGATATTCCAAGAGTAATTCAAAGCACCGTTCACGCCCTCTGGCTTAACGTCTTTAATTCGAACTTGTTTCTTAGCCTTGTCCACTGACACATAAGCAATGCCAGAGCCCATTAGACCACCACCCAGCACGCCCACTTTACGAATGTCAGCCGGCTCTGCGTCAGAATCGACGCCATTATCTTTCTTCAGCTCAGTGGTCGCGAAGAACACACTGATTAACGCTTTAGCTTCATCAGACACCACCAACTGGCCGAAATTACGCGCTTCAATCGCTAAGCCCGCTTCCATGCCTTGCGACATGCCTTTCTCGACACACTCGATAATTTTGTTTGGCGCCGGATAGTTACCTTTGGTTTTCTTAGCGACGGTCTTACGCGCCTGATCAAAGATAATGTTGCGTCCAAACGGATTAGACTCTAAAACCAGCTTCTGGAAGCCTTTTGCGCTAAAGTAACTGCTAATTGGCGTTTTCTTCTCGACGCCTTTGCGTAATTCTTGAATACGCTTTAAGGCCGCTTTCATCAAGTTAGCCTGTGGCACTACTTCATCGACTAAACCAAGCTTCTTAGCTTGCTTTGGGAATAGTTGCTTACCCGTCAGCATCATGTCCAACGAAGGCGCGATACCGATTAAGCGTGGTAAACGCTGGGTTCCACCACCGCCAGGCAAGACGCCAAGCTGTACTTCTGGCAAGCCAAGCTTTGTTTTTGGGCTATCTGAAATCACACGTCCGCTACACGCGAGCGCTAATTCCAAACCACCGCCCAAACAAGCGCCATGAATCGCTGCAACCACTGGCTTATTCAGCTTTTCTAAAGCATTGAAGAATTTGTGGCCAGTTAAAGAAAGTTGCTCAGCGTCTTCCGCCGTATCAACCTTGCCAAACATAGTAATGTCGGCGCCAGCAATAAAGCTGCCTTCTTTGCCACTTTTAATGATTAAGCCCTTGATAGAGCTATCATTTTTAATTTGCTCAATCACAGGCTCAAGCTCTGCGATGAACTCCATCTTTAAGACGTTTTGCGACTCATTCGGCAAATCGATTGAGATGACGGCAATACCATCGTCCTGCTGCTCAAATGTAAAGAATGTATTATCCGACATTATTCAACCTCCAAAATCATTGCAGCACCAATCCCGCCAGCGGCACACGCCGTGGTTAAACCTAGGCCACCGCCACGACGTTTTAATTCGCGTAACGTCTGCGTGATCATTCGCGTACCGGTAGCTGCGAAGGGATGACCATAAGCCAAAGAACCACCAAGTACGTTAAATTTATCCATATCAATTTCACCAATCTTAGTGCGCTGACCGAGTTTCTCTTTAGCAAACTGAGTCGACTCGAAAGCACGCATATTGGAAATCGTCTGTGCCGCAAAAGCTTCGTGCATATCAATCAGATCTAAATCTTTCAGCTTTAACTTCGCTTTTTTCAAGGCTAGTGGCGTAGCGTATGAAGGCCCCATTAACATGTCATGATCCGCTTCAATCGCTGCGAACGCATAGCTTTTGATGTAGCCTAATGGCTCATAGCCAAGCGCTTTAGCTTTTGATTCTTTCATCAAAATCACCGCAGAAGCACCGTCGCTTAAGGGTGTCGAGTTAGCGGCTGTAATAGTGCCGTACTTACGATCGAAGGCTGGACGTAATTTGGCATAGCCCTCAAGCGTTGAATCGAAACGCACAATGTTGTCGCGCTGTAACGGCTCTTTGGTATAAGGCTCAGCATAAGCAGTCATCACTTCATCATCAAGCAAGCCCTCTTCCCACGCCTTAGCGGCTAGCGTATGCGAGCGATGCGCGAGTTCGTCTTGTTCCTGACGAGTAATACCACGGTCGCGCGCCATTTGCTCGGCGTTCTGGCCCATGGTTAATCCCGTCGAATATTCCTTAATCGCAGGCGGAACCGGCGTTAAATCTTTAATTCGAAGTTTTTTCAGGATAGATAGCTTCTGCCCCATCGTTTTCGCTTTCTGCAAATCCACCAACGCCAAAGACAAGGCTTTACTAACTCCGATAGGCACCACCGAAGATGAATCAGCACCACCAGCAACACCCACCTCAACGTCACCAACCATTATCGATTCCGCCAAACTCGCCACACTCTGGAAACTCGTGGCACAAGCGCGCGACACAGAATAAGCATCGGTGTGCACGTTCATTGGCGTACCCAAGACGATTTCACGGGCAATATTAGGCGCTTCAGGCAAAATCACCACCTGACCAAAAACCACACGCTCAATCAGCTTAGGATCAAGCTCAGTCTTTTGGATCAGCTCATTAACCACCATCTTGCCAAGCTCAATCGCATTAATGCCTCTGAAATGACTCGCCTGCTTAGCAAATGGCGTTCTAAGCCCAGAAACGATAGCAACGCGATCTTGTTTCGTCGCGCGAGTGGTCTTCTTAGCTGTACTACTCTTCTCGGAATTGGAAGCAGTTGTCTCGCTCATGATAACTCCTAATAAAATGTTCTACCTTGATTCTACCTAATCACTAGGATATTTCAAACACTCGTTTGAATTTATACCTTTTCCAATAACTAAATATCGACAAACAGTCTCCCAACCAAAAAAGGCGCCGAAGCGCCTATGAGGTTTAATGAACTGTAAGCACAGCTTGAATATTTGCAGTGTGATGTACTCTGACGCCATTAATTCCAGTAAGTCTATAAAGAATATATACTCTGCCTCTGCAAAAATGCTCTTTCTCCTCCTTCGAGGATTGCACAGCAATCTTTCTGTATAGATTTCCTATCGATCGAGCCTCGACTTACAATCGATGTCTTATCACTTGTGCTTCGCAAAGGGATAATTAATTCTGCATCGCCCAGAACTGCAATATTTGCATTGTGCGTGACGATTATTACCTGTCTTGTTTCTTTTATTTTCTTTAGGTTTGCAACAATAGTTTTGTAAACAAATTCGCTGTCTAGGTTGTCTTCAGGCTGATCTATTAACAGTGGAATATTGTTTTTAGATTGAATAAGAATTGCCAGAATAATTGACTGCTGCTGACCTAATGACAACTTGGATATTGACTTAGAGATATTCCTTGTATGACCGTCTACCTCTACTACTTTGGTCACCAAAATGTGTGGCCTGTCTTCGTATGAAAGCGCTTGGAAGTCCTCATATGAGTTATTCTCTCCGACCAGGTCAAATATTCGTTCTATATCTTCATCTGGAAACACTCGGTAGCCATTCTCATCAAAAATCTTTGCAAATTTAGACTTTCGACGACGCTTAACCTCTGAAGAAAAGACTATTGGTGACATCTTAGACGCTATAATTTCTGACCTTTTAACCTGGGAGGTTCTCCAGCCCATCATTTGCTTGAGAAGTTCCTCGAATCTTGGCGAGTAACCACCTTCGGTGAATTTTGCAGAAACAAATAACCCATCAACTGAGTTTTTTAAATTATTGTTGATCCGTGTACCAAAAGAATATCGTTCTTTATAAATACTTTTCTTCAGCTCAACACGCTGTTTCAGTAGCTCATCTCTTTCATTCTCTTTTTTACTCAGCTCAACCTGGTCGGCCTGGAGCTTCCTAAGACGCTTCTTATAATACTCAAGATCTTTAGCTATCTGATTAATTTTGCCAATATCAAAAGGAATCCCTGCTTTTTCTAACTCCGACTTTTTATCATCAATCTGTTGTTGAATTTCGGACTCTTTGGACTTCCATGATTCGAGTTGAATTTTAAGAAGACCAATTTTTTCTTCTAAGGCGACGTTTAACTCATCAGATTTACCTGACACAATTTCAGAAAACTCATTAACCAGCTTCTTTACTTCGGCTATCTGGTCTTTTCCTACAATGATTTCATCATCAGAAAATTCATCAAAGTATTCAAATAGCGTTGAATCCTTAAGAACCTTTCGATAGCTTTTAGTAAGTTTATTTAGCTGTTCTATTAGATCTTCCCTTAAACCCTTCTCTTTCACTAAAGCTACTTGATGCTTAACAAGATCGCCAACTCTGTCTTGTTCTAGCCGCAATTGTTTCTCCTTTAAAGAATTTAGTTGCCGTTCAGTATCTTTTATTGCTGCAACCTCAATTCGCAACTTCCCTAGAGTGCTCTGGTTTTCAAGCAGCAATTCGCAGACATTTGCATCTTCTAACTTTAAATGCTCGATTTCCAAAAAACCATCAAGAAAATCAAGCAGATTTTGAGGCTCTTCATCACTGTTCTTTATTGTATCGGCTGTTTCACTTTGCCCATAACATTCCATAGGAACTCTTTGGAGGCCATCATCTCCATCCGTATGATTGAATGCATAACCATTTTTGGATCGTCGAAATTCAATTACTTTTCCAGTTTCATCTTCATAAAACAAACTAATATCATCGGGCCATACGTCGCTATCAACGACATCCTTCGAGGAATCATTCCCTGATGCCACGCGAATAGACTCCATCAATGTTGACTTTCCAGTCCCCCTGCCTCCTATTATGCAACTTAGGTTACTACTGAAATCAATAAACTGATCATCTAGCAGCCCTCCCTTAATCTCAATTTTGACAAATTTTGGAACCTGTTCAGGAATTACATCTTCAATACGAACTCTAGATTCATAGTACATCAAAGCAATGCGGAGTGCCTGAAAGCTCAATTCATCAACTTTGAAACGTGTTAGCTTCTTATTTCCTTCTGCGTTTGTTCCAAGCTTATTTATTGAGTGTGAATCAGAGGACATGACTTTAGGGAGTATTATATCATCATGGAGATTAAGCCTTTTTCTTCGCTCTTTTACTAAAGCCAATCGATTACTATCGGAATCTTCATCTGTATAAAGCTCATAACTAGCTTTTCTACTTATTTCAAGAGCAAGCAAAGCTGGGTGGCAGAAAATATCGTCCATTTGAGAATTAAACCGTACTACTGTCTTTTCAAAACCAGAATCCAACTCAATATGTGCAAGGATTCCAAAACCATTGAACTGAGAAGCTAAGTTTAAGCACTCAACGATACCCTGTGAGCAACGCTCTTTGTCTTCCGAAATAGTGAGCTTCCCATGAAACGACCTCAACTCTTGGAAGCTTGGAAAATATATAAGAAGGTGCCCTTGTGTTGTGCTAACTTCAATTCCTGGCACCACAAATAAATCCTTGTCTTCGGCATAATCAATTGCTGCCTTACTATTTAGAATTTCGTTGTGATCTGTAATGCTTATTATTTGCAGATTGGAATCTATTGCTGTATCCACAATTCTTTCAGGCGTCATATCTTGATCATTAACGTCAAAAGAACCTGAGTCTTTTCCGTAAGAATGTATGTGAAGGTCAGCTCGAATAAACTGCGCTCCATTGTTGAAGGTAATATTCAAAGTTTTCTCCTAAATACGCAGTATCAATAAACTACAATAGTATTAGCTCTCTTTTTGAGCCAAATGGGGATTGCAAAATTTCGTTTCTGCCGGAATAAATTAATAGCTTAGGAATTCCTGTATTTGTTTATAATTAATTGGTTTATATATAATTATAATTACTACTCTAAAAGGCTAACTTTCCTAATGAGTTCTTCCTATTGACGAGTTCCTCGTATTCTTAATTTATCCGTTTCCGTTAAAGTAAAGACTACTCGAAGCTAAGAGTAGAGTCAAAACCGCTATAAAGTGGCTTACTTTTTAGAGCTCCTCGGGGTGATATAGGGTCCTGAATTGAGGTTATATGGACTTATTCTGTCAACGGGTAACAATTAGTTGCAACTTTTTATGGTTTTTTGATACAAAACTGCCTACAGATCTATTACATTGAACACACTTTTTCGTGCACGAAGGCAATCATGAGTATAAAAGAACAATTTATTCAGCTTGATGAGTTTCTACAATCACGCATTATTGGCCAAGAGAGCTTGGTGCATAGGATGATTATCGCTACTTTGGCGGATGGTCATTTGCTGGTGGAAGGTGCGCCGGGTTTAGCGAAAACTCGTGCGATTAAGGAGCTTTCGACGGCGATGGAAGGTAGTTTCCACCGCGTTCAGTTTACTCCAGATTTGTTACCGGCGGATTTAACCGGTACTGAGATTTATCGTCCTCAAGACGGCAGTTTCCACTTCCAGAAAGGCCCTCTTTTCCATAACTTTATTCTTGCCGATGAAATCAACCGTGCACCGGCCAAAGTTCAGTCGGCTTTATTAGAGGCTATGGCTGAGCGCCAAATTACCGTGGGGCGCGAGAGTTTCGAGCTACCGCCGTTCTTCTTAGTCATGGCGACGCAGAACCCTATCGAGCAGGAAGGTACTTATCCGCTGCCTGAAGCGCAGTTGGATCGTTTCTTGATGCACGTTGAGGTGAATTACCCGAATCATGACGCTGAAGCTCAGATTTTAGCGGTAAATCGACAAGAAGCGCTTTCTGGCGAGCCACCACAAGCCTTGAGCATCAGCCAAGAGTCGCTATTCGCGGCGCGCAAAGAAGTCTTAACGGTTCACATGGCACCGGAAGTTGAGCAGTATTTAATCCAGTTAATTATTGCCACTCGTGCGCCTGAGCAACATGCGCCTGAGCTTGCGAGCTATATTGAATATGGTGCCAGCCCTCGTGCCACTATTGCGCTCGACCGCTGTGCCCGCGCCCATGCTTGGCTCGACAACCGCGATTATGTGACGCCGAGCGATATTCAGGCTATATTGCCGGAAATTCTGCGCCATCGTATTATTTTAAGTTACCAAGCTGAAGCCGAAGGCATCAGCACCAATGATGTCATCACTAAGCTTATTGACTTAGTTCCAACACCGTAAACGATTAGTGTGTCGATGACTGAATATAGTGTTACTGCCCAACAAGCACGCGAGCACAGCATCGAGCTGAGCTTGGAGCAGCTTATTGCCTGTCAGTATTGGGCTAAAGAAAGTATTCCATTACCGCATAAGAAAACACGCGCACATCTTGTCGGTGGGCACCTGTCGCCTTTTAAAGGTCGCGGTATGGAGTTTTCCGAGGTTCGCCAGTATCAGGCTGGCGACGACATTCGCACTATCGACTGGCGCGTGACGGCGCGTACGGGCAAGGTGCACACTAAAATTTTCCAAGAAGAACGCGAGCGTCCGGTGTATATCGTGACGGATTTACAGGACACCATGTTCTTCGGCTCCAAGAATCGTTTTAAATCGACTTTAGCCTGCTTACATTCGGCGCGTGCTTTTTGGGCGGCTTTTAATAGTGGTAATCGAGTAGCGGGATTATTCAGTACGGCCAATGATCATTTAGAACTCAAACCCTCGAATCGCCGCCAGAATGGTTTACGCTTGTTGCAACAAATGATGGAGCTGCATAATCAGCGTCTCGAGGCGATTTACCAAGAACACTCTAGTTTTGAGGTCAACCAAAACGCCCTTCGCGATACTTTGTTGCGATTACGCCATTTGGTTAAAGGCGGCAGTCTGATTTATATCTTTAGTGACTTTATGAATCTCAATAGCGAGTGCCAACAGCATTTAACCTATCTAGCGCAACATAATGATATTTATGGCGTGATGATTGCTGATCCGCTCGAATCGACTATTCCATTGCCTGGCCAATACACTTTAACCGACGGTTTAAGCCATATTCGTATTGATGCCGACAACCGCCGAGACATGCAACGTCATAAAGACAGCTTCGAACAGCGCGTGGCGCAAGTTGCTAACTATTTTACGCAATCGCAATCGGCTTTTAGACTGTGTAGCACCGAAGATTCGATTACCGATTTATCGCTCGACCCGGCTTTAAATAACAAGTCTTTAAATAGCAAAGCGCTAAACAATCAAGCAGCGGGGCTATAAATTATGCTCACGCAACTATCATTACTCGCCACCAGCACGCAAGAAACTCAAACTGCACAATTACTAGAGCAGCTACGAGATATACACCAACCCGAGCCTGTTAGTTGGTGGCCACTAGCGCCCGGCTGGTGGATTATTATTGCTTTAGTTGTGCTTATTGCGGCGCTATTTATCATCAAGGCCATTCTTAAGAAACGTCACTATCGTTACGTTCGCTTGGCGGTTAAAGAACTAAAACAGTTAAAACAAACTAACAAAGAAAGTCGCTGGTTAGCGAAAAGTCATAACCTTATGCGCCGTTTAAGCTTGTGTTATGTACCAGAAGACAAGATCGGTCGTATGAGCCAGCAGGAGTGGCAAGCTTTCTTGCAGGCGACCAGCAAACAGTCACTCAATAAACAGACACTCAGCGAGCAAACGATCAATGCTTTTGTCGACTTGCCCTATAAGCCCGCGAGCTACAGCGAAACGCTCGATAAAGACGCCATATTAAATGAAGTGACTCAGTGGGCCGAAGGTTTGCCTGAGCAAGCCAAACAATGGCTTAACCAGTATCAAACACGATCTAACACCAAGGATACCGTCAAGAGCACGGTCAAGGAGAGCTCAGATGTTTGAGTTTCAGTGGCCTTGGTTGTTATTGCTGTTACCGCTCCCCTTGCTTATTTGGTGGCTTGAAGAACGTAAGCAACGCCAACAAGCTCTGCGCGCGCCTCTGTACCTCTACTGGAAAATGCAGCGCGAGCAAGGCAAAAAAGTTAAAGGCAAATTTCCTTGGTACAACTTTTTACTGTGGACTCTTTTAGTCTTTGCCGTGGCGCGCCCTACTTGGGTTGGCGATCCCGTTCCACTGACTAGTAGCGGGCGTGATTTAATGGTCAGCATTGATATCTCTGGTTCGATGGAGATGGAGGACATGGAGCTAAACAACCAAGCTGTCAACCGTTTAGTGGCCGTTAAAGCCATTATGAAAGAGTTTATTAAACGACGTGATGGCGACAGGTTAGGCTTGATACTCTTTGGTGAGCAGGCTTATCTACAAACGCCACTGACGTTTGATTTAAAAACAGTGCAAATCATGCTGGATGAAACCGAAATCGGTTTGGCGGGTTCGTCAAGAACCGCTATTGGCGACAGCATCGGCTTAGCAGTAAAACAGCTTAAAGATCGTAGCGCAAAAAATCGTGTGCTAATTTTGCTGACTGATGGGCAAAATAATACAGGCGTTCTCAATCCCCTCCAGGCCGCGGAACTTGCCGAGCACGCAGGCGTCACCATTTATACCCTTGGTGTTGGCGCGGATAGAATGGTGGTTAGAAATAGCTTTTTCGGCGATCGTACAATAAATCCGTCAAAAGAATTAGACGAAGCCACCTTAACGGCAGTGGCCGAGAAAACGGGCGGCCAGTATTTTCGTGCGCGCAACACCGAAGAGTTGGAAAAAATTTACGCCAAACTGGATGAATTAGAGCCAGTGGAAGATATGGACCAAAGTTATCGCCCAAGTAAAGCACTGTTTTATTTTCCGCTACTAATCGTATTGTTACTGAGCTTTGCGAAAGTCTTATATCAAATTTTGGTATCGCGTCTAGAACAGCGGACGGAGGTCAATAATGCCTGATTTGAGCCTTTTCCACTTTATACGCCCCTGGGCATTATTGTTAATTATCCCTGCGGCGTTTCTGTTCTGGCTCTATCGCAGGATTAGCCAACAGCGTCAAGGCTGGGCGGCGATTATCGATCCGCATCTACTCGAATGGATAATGCCTCGCTCTGATGCTGGTAAAACCCGCAAACATTTACCGTTTCTTCTGTTAGTGTTTTGGATTATCGCTTGCCTCGCCTTAGCAGGCCCTACTTGGAAGAAAACCCCACAACCGGTTTTTTCGAGTAAAGCCACGCAAGTTATATTGCTCGATATGTCCTACTCCATGGACGCTGACGATATAAAACCGAGTCGCTTAGAGCGCGCGAAATATAAAATTAAAGATTACTTAAAGCTACACAACGAAGGGCTAACGGGATTAGTGGTTTATGCTGGCGATGGCTTTATTTTAAGCCCACTTACGAGCGACAAAGATACCATTGAAAACCTTTTAGGCGCCTTATCGACAAACATTATGCCGCTGCTTGGTAGCCGCCCTGAATTAGGTTTTGAAAAAGCTATCGACTTATTAGACAGCACTGGGTTAGCCCAAGGAAAAATCCTTTGGTTTACCGATGGTGCGGAAGAAGAAAACCTTGAGGCCATTACCGAGCAGTTAGAAGGTACGCCGTACCAAGTTACCGTGTTAGCGCTAGGAACCGAAGAAGGCGCCCCGATAAAACTCTCGAACGAGAAAGGCTTTCTCAAAGATCAAAACGGCAATGTGGTCATCCCTCAGCTCGACTACTCCAAGCTAGAGGCCTTTGCGCGAGAGAATGATGCCTTGTTGACTCCAGTTACTGCCGATAACAGCGATGTACAACTAATGGTTCAGGCGACCAGCACTAACACTGACTCCGAGCAGCAGGAGAACAAGTTTGCTGACGACTGGTTTGATCTTGGCTACTGGCTGATTATTTTATTGCTACCCTTGGCTTTGTTGAGCTTTAAACATCGTGCTTTACTTGGCTGTCTATGTCTATTCACCTTCATGGGGTTGACCACACCAACTGCGCAAGCAAATCCTCTAGAGAAGCTTTTCCTTAACGATAACCAGCAAGCTAAAAAGCTACTTGATAAAGATAACCCAGAAGAAGCTTATAGAAAGTTTAAAGACCCTCGTTGGAAAGCCCAAGCGGCATACCGCATGGGCAGTTATGATGCGTCGGAAAAACTATTAAAGCAGTTACCCGAAGATGTTCTACAGGCTGATGATTGGTATAACAAAGGTAATGCCCTAGCCCTTCAAGGCGAGTACGAGCAAGCTATCGAAGCTTATGAGCAAGCATTAAAGCAAGATCCCGACCACCAAGATGCAGAGTATAATAGAGGCGTTGTCGAACAAGCGAAGCAACAACAAGAGCAGCAACAGGAACAGCAAAACCAGAATCAAGATGGTGACGCTGAGCAGAATGATCAGCAGCAAGACTCCGAGCAACAACAATCGGATCAAGAAAACGATCAAGAGTCTGATCAAGACAGCGAACAACAGCAACAAGATTCTGAGCAGCAACAAAAGCAAGAGCAAGAACAGCAAAAGCCCGAGTTAACTGAAGAGCAGCTCAAAGAGCAGTTTAAAGAAGAAGAGAAAGATCAAGAGATGGAGCAGTGGTTGCGTCGCCTGCCTGATGATCCAGGTGGCCTATTAAGACGTAAGATGTACCGTGAGTACCAACGCCGTGGACGCAATCAGCATGTCGAAAAGAATTGGTAAGAGTATATGAATACAATGAATAGAATTCTAAGTTCTTTATTGATTTTACTGTCACTGCTAGTGTTTTCAGGGCCGGCTTTCGCCAAAATAACCCTAACACTCGATCGCTCGGAAATACGAGCCCACGAAACGTTTTTTCTACGGGTACAGGTTGAAGATCCTGCTACTTTAAACGCCGGCATTAACCTAGATTTTCTACCCGACGACATCCAAGTTCGAACTCGCCAAGAGTTTAATAACAGCATTATTATCAACGGCCAATACCGCTCACAAATGGGGTGGGATTTTGAGCTACTGGCAGAGAACGCTGGAACTTTTACCATTCCAGCGTTAAATATTGGTGCTGAACGCTCTAAACCTTTCACTATTCGCATCCTGCCTGAGGAATCTGGTTTTGATAATCCGGACAGCGCTAAAATTAAACTTAGAGCGAACCTCAGTGACGAAGAAGTTTACGTTCAGCAACAGCTGATTTTTACAGTGCGTATTTATCGCTCTGTGGTCACTAGGAATCAAAACATCACCCCTATTCGCGTGACCAATGCCTTAGTTGAGCAACTAGGGGATAATAAGACCTTTAACTTTATTAAAAACGATAAAAGTTTCCGTGTTATAGAGCAGCGCTACGCAATTTTCCCACAACAAAGTGGTGAGATGGTTATCGAGCCTATCACTTATAGTGCTACGATTTTGGACGATAACAATAACAGCTCCCCTTGGAAGCGCTCACAATTAAAGCCGATCAGTTTAAGCACGCAGAAGTACACTGTTAAAGTTAAGGCAAAGCCTGAGGGTGCTGCCGAACCCTGGCTTCCGGCCTCAGGCTTAGAGCTCAAGGCAGAATGGCAACCGAATAATCAAACCTTTACTGTCGGTGAGCCAGCACAGTTAGATTTCATCATTAAAGGCTCGGGCTTACTCAAAACTCAGCTGCCTACAGTGACCTTTCCTGAGCAAGACGGTATTACTATTTATCGAGATACTCCACAGTATCACCAGCGATTTAATCGCTTTGGTGTTAATAGTTACCACTTAGAAAAAGTCGTGGTTATTCCGAGCAAGGCGGGTGAAATCAGCTTGCCTGAAATCAAAATCCCTTGGTGGAATGTAGAATCTGATCAACAAGAATTCGCTACATTAGAAGCGAAAACGATCCAGGTTGCTAGAAGCCAAAAACAGGTTACGCAAAATACTCAACAAGCCGTAGTTCCTGAGAGTCAAGAAACTGCCATGGAACAAACAACAAATCCAAACGATAGTGCTGATTCGCAAGCTATGGAAACGACTCAAGACAACGATTACTGGAAGTATGCTAGTTTTGTATTGGCATTTGTTTGGATAGCTACGCTATTACTTTGGTTTTTTAAACGAAACAGAAATTTAGTAGCTAGCGATGATACGTCTCAAAACACACACTCTCGAACGATGGACGACACACCCTCTCAGCTAAAAAACATTATAAAAAGTGCAGCGGCAAATAATGCAAAGGCTACCGAGAAACGCTTAAATAACTGGTTAAACAGCCAGTCAGACGTCAGCCAAGTTACAAACATTGTCCAACTTGAGAAGTTTTGTCGCCAAACTGGACAAGATCCACTCGCTAACGAGCTTCAAGATCTTCAACAGGCCCTATATGCAGCCGACTACCAAAAACCGTGGAGCGGACAAGACTTGGTTCGATTATTGCCTAGTTTGCAGCTGGATAAAAATATTGATAACAGCCAAGGATTACCGGGCCTTTACGAGTCGCGCGATTAAGCGCCGATTGGCATGTTTAACAAGGGTTGGTACAATGCTCAACCTAAAATTTCGACCATCAGAACATAGGTATTACTATGGATTTCTCACAAGCTAAAGCTTTAATTAGTGGTGGCGCTTCTGGGCTAGGTTTAGCCACAGCAAAGCACGTTATCGCCCACGGCGGAAAAGTTGCACTACTGGATATTAACGAAGAACAAGGTAACGACGTAGCCAAAGAACTTGGTGAAAACGCCATATTCATTAAAACTGATATCAGTAAAGAGCAAGATGTAGACAGTGCTGCCGATAAAGCCGCTGAGTTTATGGGCGGGATTAACCTAGCCGTAAGCTGTGCTGGTATTTTAGGCGCTGGCCTGATCCATAGCAAAAAAGGCCCTATGCCTGCGGACTACTTTCAAAAAGTTGTTGATATCAATCTATTAGGAAGCTTCTTGTTAACTCGCGCGGCTTCTCGCCATATGCAAGAGAACGATGAAGTAAATGGTGAACGTGGTGTTATTATCCATACTGCTTCTATCGCCGCTTACGAAGGCCAGATAGGCCAGACAGCCTATTCAGCGACTAAGTCAGCTATCGTGGGCATGGTATTACCACTGGCACGTGAGTTTGCACGAATTAAGGTGCGTGTAATGGCGGTTGCACCAGGTGTTTTCGAAACGCCAATGATGGAAAAGATTACGCCTGAAGTATGCGAACAAATTGCTGCTGGTATTCCGAACCCGTCACGCTTTGGTACTACCGAGGAATACGCAAAGCTAGTTCAGCATATTACTGAGAATGCTTACCTTAACGGCACAACCATTCGTTTAGATGCTGCCGCTAGGCTCCAATAGCGCTTCTCAGTCGTAGCGCTATACAATAAAAAAGCACCAGCTTATAGTTTGGTGCTTTTTTTTACCATACTCAAAAACGAGCGATCTTGAACACGTTCCTCAGCAACAATTTCCGCACGTTCCTTTTGCTGATCTTTCATGTAGTTTTCAAAAACTTGGTTGTACTCTTTCGATTGCTTCATTTCATCCGGTACTATTAATACGCACATTGCTAACTCCTGTTAATGCTTTATGTCTTTGTAATGAGTCTAGTAGAACAAAGGATTCTGAAGTTGCAATGAATAAATTATGACGAATTATGGCAATTGATATTTTTGCGCATCAATAACTTATATTTAGCCATAAAAAAGGCCCGGACAAACCGGGCCTATATGACTTTAAAACTTTAAAATCAATTACTTAATCAAACGTTGGCTGCGTTGAACCAAAATCTGCAACTCTCGTAGTGCAACCGAGAACTTGGCAAACTCATGGCTGTTGCTTTGTTTAAAATCAGTAACCATTTCACGCCAGCGTAATAACAAGTCTTCATGCTCCGCTAGGAAGTGTTCGATTCGCTTCTCAGGCGTTTTAAAGTTTGAGGTCAGTGGTAAAACAGCCTCAATCAAATCACGTTGCTGGTTATCAAGCTCCTCACGGAACGCTGAACGTGCAAATGCTTGCCAGTGGTTCCCCACTGGTTGGGCAATGATCTGGTTCAAGAACCAATGCAATTCAACTTCAGCACCCAATTTATAATAGACCTCAGCTACTGTCAGAATCGGCAACTCATACTGCGTAGCCAGCTCAATAATGTCCATTGCTGAGAACATAGTACTTAGGTAACTAACCTGTCTAGCAAGCTTCTCAGGGACGCCCTGATCAACCAGCTCTTGCACTTCCTTCTCGATACCTTTAGCTTCTTTCGCTTCAAGTGTCTTGTGAACACTCTTCTGCAACTCAGCAACGCCTTTACTGAAGAACTTAACAACTTCTTCAATCGACTGATCTTTTCTGCGGTTGCGCACGAACCAGCGGGTCGCACGGCGTACGATACGTCGCGCTTGGAACATCATTTTAGTCTGTACACCAGCTGGGATCTTATTGTCCAGAGCTTCAATGCTTTCAAATAACGCAGTGAGTTGGAACGTTTCCTTCGCCATAACATAACACTGCGCAACCTCGCCAATGTTAGCACCCACTTCGTCGATAACACGGAAGACAAAGTTAGTACCCATGAGGTTAACCATCTCGTTAGCTAAACACATAGAGATGATTTCATCTTTTAGCGGATGCTTCAGCATTTGCTCAAGATACTTTTTGCGAAGCGGTTTTGGGAAATATTCTACCAAGTAGCTTTCAAAGTAGCTGTTTTCGGTTACGGCTGGAATACGCAGTGCATCTTTTAGCTCCATCTTGCCATAAGCTAATAAAACAGCTAATTCAGCACGAGTTAGTCCCTTGCCATTCGCTTCTCTTTCGATAAGCTCTTCATCAGTCGGCAAATACTCTAACGCACGATCAAGTCCTATCGATTTTTCTAAACCGTGGATAAAGCGCATATGCTCTTTGACCATGGTCGGTGCACGAGTTTCGGTAACGCTAATCGACTGCGCTTGACGATAGTTGTCTTTAATGACTATATCGGCAACATCATCAGTCATACGAGCTAATAAATCATTGCGGCGCTCTTGAGTTAGGTCACCAGTAGCGACGACACCATTGAGCAAAATCTTAATATTAACTTCGTTATCCGAGCAGTTCACACCACCCGCGTTATCGATAAAGTCAGCGTTTGCACGGCCACCGTGTTGCATATATTCGATACGACCTAGGTGTGTACATCCTAAGTTACCACCTTCACCAATGACTTTTACCTGCATGTCTTTACCGTCAACACGCACAGCATCATTCGCTTTATCGCCTACTTCTAGGTGTGTTTCTTTACTTGATTTAACGTAAGTTCCGATACCACCGTTCCAGAATAAATCAGCCTTCATTTTCAAGGCAGCATTAATGAATTCCGTTGGTGACAGAGACTTAACTTTAACCCCTAACATTTCTTGCATTTCAGGCGTTAAATCAATCTTCTTCGCACTTTTCTCAAAAACCCCTCCACCTTTAGAAATCAACTCGGCGTTATAATCATTCCAGCCTGAGCGAGGAAGGTTGAATAGGCGCTCACGTTCTTTATAACTAGTTGCAGCATCCGGATTCGGGTCGACGAAGATGTGCATGTGGTTGAATGCTACTTGCAGTCTAATATGCTTCGAAAGCAACATACCGTTACCGAATACGTCACCTGACATATCACCACAAGCTACTACCGTAAAGTCTTCGTTCTGACAATCAATGCCAATCTCACGGAAGTGCCTTTTCACTGACTCCCAAGCACCACGAGCAGTAATACCCATACCTTTATGGTCATAACCATTACTACCACCAGAAGCAAACGCATCGCCTAACCAGTGGCCATACTCTTCTGAGATGCCGTTTGCGATATCGGAGAAAGTAGCGGTACCTTTATCTGCTGCAACAACTAAATACGGATCTTCATCATCGTGAATAACGACATCTCTAGGATGAACAAGCTTGTCATTGACATAGTTGTCTGTAATGTCTAGTAAAGCGCGAATGAAGATTTTATAGCACTCAACACCTTCGGCGAAGAAAGCTTCACGTCCACCAGTTGTCGGAAGTTGTTTACAGACAAATCCGCCTTTAGCACCGACAGGTACGATTACTGAGTTCTTAACTTGTTGCGCCTTAACCAAGCCTAATACTTCCGTACGATAATCTTCACGGCGATCTGACCAGCGCAGGCCACCACGAGCTACTTTACCGCCACGAAGGTGTACACCCTCGATACGTGGTGAGTAAACGAATATTTCATACATTAAGACAGGCTTAGGCATGTCTGTAATGACGCTTGGATTCAGCTTGAATGAAATATACGATTTGTCTTTACCGTTTTCATCAGCTTGATAGAAGTTAGTGCGTAACGTTGCTTCAATCATCTCAATATATTTATTGATGATCTTATCTTGATCGAGGCTTTCAACGGTTTGAACATCTTTTAATAATTGGCTTTTCTTCAACGCATACTTGCGCTGACTAAACTCTTCGGCAGGATTAAACTTCAAGTCGAACAATTCATACAAGCCAGTCGCCAACTTCGGATATTGAGAAAGTGTCTGCTCAATATAAACCTGGCTAAAGGTAAAGTTAATTTGCCACATGTATTTTGCGTAAGCGCGCAATACGGCTACCTGGCGCCAATCCAAACCCGCAGCTAGAATTAAGCGGTTAAAACCATCGTTTTCACTTTGTTTATACCAAGCTTTAGCGAATGCTTTATGGAAGTTGTCTCTAACCTCTTCGACATCGATTTCTGCTTCATCATAGCGAACATCGAAGTCAAGAATACGATACTCACCTAGTAACTCTGAAGACACTTCATAAGGCGTTTCATCAATCACGGTCAACCCCATATTTTCCAACATGGGCATTACCGCAGATAGCGGCATAGGTGTGTCTTTATGGTAAAGCTTGAAACGTAAAGACTGATCGTCTCCCGAACGATACAGGAACATACCTAGTGGCCAATCGTCACTCAAGTTCTCGATATTTTCGATATCGATCATTGCTGAGTTTACGCTTTGCTGATTCTGGAAGCTTGGTGCGAATGCCTTTCGGTACTTTCTTAATAAAACCGCAGCTTCTTCGCCATCGTAACGCTTGTTAATTTCATCAGTCAGCATTTCTTCCCAGGTCAGCGTTGCTTCTTCCAGCTTCTCCTGTAACTCGTCAAGGTCATACTTAATGGATTCTGTATTTTCCACAGGTACACGGAAGTGCGTTCTAACCAAGTTGGACTCTGAGAAATACGTCGTAAACTCAATTTCACCTTTACTATCGAAGGTTTCTGACAAAATGTCCGTCATCTTCAAGCGGATACGGGTGTTATACGTATCACGAGGCACAAAGGTCAATACTGAAAAGTAACGACCGAAAGGATCGCGACGTACAAAAGCTCTAACTTGACGACGCTCTTGAATATGTAAAATACCAAGCACGATGTCTAAAAGCTTTAAAGTTGGAATTTGGAATAACTCATCTCGTGGATAGGTTTCCAGAATATTTCTTAAAGCCTTGTAGTCATGACCACCCGGCTTAAGTTTCGACTCAGTAAGAACATTGTTAATTTTCTTACGTAGAACCGGAATGTTTTGGGGATCCATGTTATACGCGGCTGAGGTAAACAAGCCAAAGAAGCGGTGCTCACCAATCACTTCACCCTTGTCGTTAAAACGCTTCACACCGATATAGTCGATATGGCTTGAGCGATGAACTGTTGATAAAGTGCTGGTTTTGGTTAATACCAAAATATGCTCGTTCGATAAGGCAAGTTTTTGCGCGCCTTTTGGAGAACGGGCAAGATAATACTCAGAATATTTCTGCTCATCACCTAAAATACCAAGACCTGAGCCTTTAACTGATTTTAAGTAATACTCATTATCTTTATTTTTCTTAAGATCGTAGGTTCGAGCGCCCATCATAACGAAATGGTTCTCTTTTACCCACTGTAAAAAGTTAACGGTTTCTTCAATACGATCTTCACGTAATGGCGGCGGGTCATTTTCAAGTTCAGCAATGACATCGATCATCTTTTGACGCATTGGCTTCCAGTCAGAAACAGTCGCTCTAACATCGCCTAAAATACGCACCAAGTCTTTCTCGATGCGCTGCATTTCGTCAGCATCGATTAAACGGTCAACTTCAAGGTACATTGGCGTTTCAATGTTTTCGCCTTCCGAACTGCATTTGTCATAAGACACGTCGACTTTCGAGATGCGGCCCGTTTTTGTACGCTTAATAAACATCGGTACATGAATGTGTAAATGCACATCAATACCATGCCTGTTAAGTTCCATACGAATAGAATCAACCAAAAACGGAATGTCACGGTGATTTATCTCAATGACTGTATAGCGAGACTCCCAACCATCGTCTTTCTTGTCGGGATTAAAAACTCTTACTTTGCTGGCTCCATCGAAATCCTGGATAAAGTTCCAAAGACTCGATATGGAGTTAAAAAACTGTGTGGGACTGCGCTCACTAAACTCATCTTCAGAGACGCTTGAGTATATTAATGAGGAGAATTGTTTAACAAGCTCAGCTTGTTGCTTAGAATATTGCTTTTCAGAGAGTTGTTGGACGTTCTCCAACAAATTTGAAGAGTTATTTACACCGGCCATTGTCCTGTCCAAGAATAAAAAAATATGGGTTAAATAACGTTTTTTAACGTTACCCAATTCTAGGACATTTGGATAAGAAATGGCACCTTAATTTGCATTAAGATGCCTTTTTTTCAACTGCTTCTACCAGTTAAGCTGTCTTTAACGTCTGTATAATAAACAGGCTAGTGCAGGTAATAAGAAAATTGCGCCTAACATATTCACTAAGAACATAAATGTCAGCATGATTCCCATGTCTGCCTGGTATTGTAAAGCTGATAAAATCCAAGTACTTACGCCAATCGCTAAGGTTAAACCGGTGAACAATACAGCGTTACCCGTTAACTTTAAGGTCTCAAAATATGCCTCTGAGACGGAGCGACCTTCACGTATGAATCCAACCATGCGCGAGAAGATATAAATACCGTAATCCACACCAATACCTACACCCAGTGCAATTACTGGCAATGTGGCCACTGTCAGGCCGATTTCGAGCCATGTCATCAAAGCTTGCGCCAGTAACGAAACAACGACTAGCGGTAATACCACACAGATAGTTCCTCGAACCGAACGGAAACTGATTAAACAAAGCAATGTAACCGCTAAGTATACCCAGATCATCATTGGAACTTGTGCCGCTTCAACGGCTTCGTTAGTTGCAGCCATTACGCCAACGGCGCCTGTTGCTAAACGGAATTTAACGGGTTTAAAGCCACTATCAGGCAATTCAGCTTTAAGTGCCGATGTTACGGCCTTCAACTGACTCTCTTCTATTGCATCTGAATCAGCTAACTTTTCATCTAAGAAAGCTTCTAAAGTCGGGCGCTCTGAGTTTTCGCCGTAATCAAGCTGACTGTACTCATCTAGCAATGGATCGAGTATTTGCTGCAATGATTCAGTATTTTCCTCAGAAACAGCTCCTTTAACAATGCCATATACTGCTGCTTTTTCTTTTGCTAGATATTCCGATTGGAAGCTTTTTGCAGACTCGACCACACGCTCAATAGTTTCGGCTTTGTGATCGTTTAGGAATATCATTACCGGCATCACGCTACAGCCTGAGTTGAGTAAGCCAGTGCTAGTCTCGACACGCGCAATAGTATAAGGCAATACCGCTTCGTCTTTCGGCAACACCTTCCACTTAAGATTACCTTCACTTAACAAGCCATTCACGACTTTCGACACTTGCGGAAGGCTCAATGTGGATTGAACACCCTTTACATTTGCTAGCTGCCACTGGAAATCGTCAATGGTCGCCATAATATTGTAATAGGTACAACCGTCGGTCTGTGTTTCCGCTAAGATCGAAATCACGTCAGTACCAATCGAGTATTCTTCTGTGACAAACTTAGTGTCGAGGTTATAAGTCGAGTTTTGCTTCAAAGCTGGAGCACCGGCGTGAAGATCGCCGACTTTCATGTTTTGCGAGCCCCAGTAACCGACTAAACCAAGTACGACACCTACAATGACGACTATCAAAGCCATTGGGCGCTTAGCAAACACGCTCAGCTTGTGCCATAACACTTCATGGGACTTTTCACGCTTTTGAACGCCTTTTACGAAGGAGTCGGAGAAGCTGGTGTAAGAAATCAGTAGCGGCAGTAAAATTAAGTTAGTTAGGATTAAAACCGCGACACCAATACTCGCTGTAATAGCAAGTTCGCGAATAATGTCGATTTCAATTAACTGTAAGGTTAAGAAACCAATAGTGTCACTTAATAGAGCCACTCCACCAGGAACAATTAAGCCTGCACATGCCGCAATAGCTGCATCATAAACTTTAAAACCTTTACCTACATTATGCTGTACCCCGTTAATCATCTGCACACCATGGCTAACACCAATGGCGAAGATTAAGAAAGGTATGAGGATCGACATAGGGTCGATACCGTATCCAAGCGCAGTCAAGATACCTAATTGCCATACCACTGCAACACTTGACGTTAATAATGGCAATAAAGTCAGTTTAACTGAGCGCGAATACCAGAAAACCAGCAAGGCTGTGATTAAAAATGCAATCAGGAAGAAAAAGATAACATTTCCAGCGCCATCGCTCACATCGCCAATCATTTTTGCAAAGCCAATGATATGGACTTCGATATTAGGGTACTTCGCTTCGATTTCACGGCGTAAGTCTTCAAGCTGATGGGCTACTTTTACGTAGTCGGTTTGAACCATTTGCGAGATAGCTTGACCATTAGCATCTAACTTTAGTTCTGCTTTAGGATCGTTATACTCGGAAAATAATTGCGCCGATATCATTGCTGATTTGAAGTTATTAGAGACTAATCGACCTCGAATTCCAGCTTTTAAGATATTCTCTTTTACTTGATCGAAAGCTTCGGCTTTGTCAGCCTGTTCAAACTCAGGCGGAATAACAGGCCCACCCTCAAGACCTTGCTCACTCGCTTCAATGTATCGAACCGAAGGCGAATACAGCGACTGAACTTGAGACTGGTTAACACCCTCAATACCTTCAACACGATCGTCGGCAATTCTAAGAGCTTCAAAAAACTCTTCGTTAAATATCTCGCCATCCTTAGACTCTAAGGCAACAAAGACTCGATTCGCACCGCCGAACTCTTCCTGGTACTCAAGATAAGTCTGCATGTATTCATGCTTTAAAGGGATATTTTTTTCGAAACTTGCATCAATTCTCAGTTGAGACATGAAGTAAGCCATAATGGCGGTAATAATGACGAATACTGCGACCCATAACCCGCGCTTAGAAAAAAGCAAAGACTTTACTAAAGGCTCTAATTTATTTTTTGACATTTTATTAACCTTCTACTGTTGTGCTTTATTTTCAACTTGCGACGATGAACTCACGCCACCTTCGCCAACAATAATAAACTGTTCATCAGCTACTTCGATCAACGCTGCTCTTCCTTTGAGGTCAGGACGCTTGCTCACTTTTGCAGCTTTGGTATTTGTAGCGGATTTCTCAATCATGACACCACCTGTACCGACTAAAACAAGATTTCCAGCATCGGTTATTATCATGTCGTGTAATCCTGCTTGTACTCCTAATGGAACCTTGTTCCAACTGGAGCCACCATCTTTTGAATGGAACAAGTTACCACGCAAGCCATAAACATAAATGTCGTTAGCTTTTACAGATATCCCGAAAAATGAGCCTTCATAAGGAGAGTTTACTTTATCCCAAGTTTTGCCACCGTCTTTGGTGACTGCAATCATGCCTTTGCTAAATTCATCGCCATATTCATCGGCTTCAGCAATATACTTCTCACCAGCGATATACCATGTATCTGCCGTGAGTCTTTCAATGTCATAAAAGTGACTAAATCCATCATAAACATCACTCAAACTATCAATCTGACGGTTTTCCCAACTTTTACCGCCATCTTCAGTCTCTAAATACAATCCGTAAGACCCAACTGCAGTGATAGTATCTTTTGAGGTATAAATGACACTAAATAAGGCTGGCTGTAGATTCGATACTTCCTGATGGCTGACCGTCCAAGTTTCGCCAGCATCTTGTGTTAGTAAAATCGTTTGATCAAAACCAACGGCAACACCATGATTTTCATCAAGAAAATCAACAGCTGTTAAATTTACACTAACTGGAACCTCAACCTGTCGCCAGTTTTGGTTTTGATCTTCCGAGATCAAGATATGACCTCGCTGGCCAACCGTAAGTAACCTTTGGTCACTTACTTTCACAATATCAAGTAAAAGAGATTCTACAGCTTTGGGTGCAATTACAGCAGGTTCACCTTTAGAAATAGGTGCCGCTAGAATGACTAAACTAATTATTAGAGTTTGAAGGACATTTTTCATTGTTTTGAATTTTCTAGACATTTAAGGCAAAGCGGCCGGGGAGCCCGGCCGCTGATGGATGTTTTATCGACGACCAATACGTCGTAACGCTGAAGGCGTAAAGTGTGACGCGTTGTACTTAACTTCGAAATCATACATTTCTTCTTGGTTATCTAAACCAATCACTAGATATCGACCTGATGGCAAGTCGTAGTAAGTTTCCAAAGTTGACCAAAGAGTTGGTACTTCGTAGTAATTAATCGGGTAAGCTTGTGCTACGCGCCATAATTCACCACGTTGATCGTACATCTCTTCAGCTACGATTTGGTAGCTGTCTTCATCGATATAGAACACACGCTTACCATACTGGTGACGCGTGTCATCTTTAATATCGGCTTCTAAAACCCACACACGGTGCTTCTCATAACGAACTAAGTCAGAGTTGATAACACCTGGTTTTATGATTTCATCGTACTCAACTTCGTCAGAGTGAAGTTTATAGTTGTTATATGGGATATAAACTTCCTTCTTGCCTTTGATAGTCCAGTTGTATCTGTCTGGAGCACCGTTGAACATATCGAAATCATCGGTGGTTCTTAAACCATCAGAAGCAGTACCTGGTGCGTCATAGGCTACGTTAGGTGCACGACGAACACGGCGTTGACCTGGGTTATAAGTCCAAGCTTTACGTGGCTCTTTCACCTGATCCATTGTTTCGTGGACCAACAAAGCTGTACCGGCTAATCGGGCTGGTGCGCTAACGGTCTGGCGGAACAAGAATAGAACGTTTCCTTCAGCTAACTTCTCTGGCGTCATGCCAGGTTCGTTATAGATATGGTGCAACTGGTCTTCAAGTTTAACCAATACATAGTCGCCGTCTGGTAGCGGTGCTGCTTGAGCAACCTTACGCATAACAGAAACACCGCGGTAACGTGTCAATGAGTTCCAAATCAACTCAAGCCCACTTTGTGGGAATGGGAATGGAACACCAATCGAAGCGCCTTTAATACCGTTACCACCCTGCACTAACTCAGCTTTAGAAGCATTCGCTTTAATCGCATCATAAACATGCTGTGGGAATGATGCTGATCGGCGTGTTGGATAAACGTGCATTTTGAAGTTCTCTGGGTACGTTTTAAACAGGGCAACCTGACCTACCGTTAGAAAATCCTCATACTCTTTATAGTTTGAAGCGTTAATCGTAAATGATATTTCATCATCCGCAAATGGGTCAGGGTGATGATCACCGACTTCATACCCTTCCGGTAATTCCTGGATACCGCCAGTCCAAGCTGGGATAGAGCCGTCTTCATTACCTGCGCGCTCAGAGCCCATCGGAGTATAGACATCCCCTCCAAGCTCTGCCGCCTTTTCCTGTGAAACTTTTGCAGTTGCCGCACCAGAAAAGAGTACTGAAGCGACTGCGCTCGCTAATAACCATTTATTCATTATCTTAGCCATAAACTGTTAATACCCTTATTAGAATGAGTAACTTAGTGCTGCTGAAACATAATCACGGTCAGCAATTAAGTTTCTTTTTCCAGCGCCAAAGAATGCGTTGTATGCGAAATCAACTTTCCAACGACTTTGGTAATCAAAGCTCGTGCCTATAGCAAGAGACTTACGATCTTCTAAGAAGTTCGAAATTGGCGCAGGAGTATTACCTTTCACATCATGTTGGAATACCAAACGCGGTTTCATGTTCCAACCTTTAAAGGCATCGTTATATTCCCAGCGCATCGCTAGACGGTAACCCCAAGAGAAATCATCAGCAAAACCTGTTGAATTGCCTTCACACTCGGTCGTTACACGCTGTCCGTTGCTAGGATTAGTAAATCCACAGGGTGTGCTACCAGGGGGTGCTAGTTCAAACATACCACCAACAGTACCATTACCATTCGCATCGACAGCTCGGTCTGGGTTGCCTGAACGGAAAGTACCTTCCGCTTCATAGCGTAGAACACTCTTTTCAGGCATATCTAAAATTTGGTTTAGACCAACTTCTAGTAGGAATACGGTTTGATCCGAGCCCCACATTGAACCTAACAAGTTGGTAAAGGTCATTTGCGCCTGAATAGTGTCATGCAGTCGATAACCTGAAATTTCGTCACCTAAACCATGACCATTCGCAACCTGACTCGTACCGCTTGGAATTTGACCAATTGGCTCTAGAGTCGCAAACAAGAGTTCGACATCATCAACTTGAAGTGGTTCATCGATACGATAAGAGATTTCACCAGCAACCGAAACGCCACCGTCTGTCGCTGTATTAAAGCTCATACCAAGCATTTGAATATCTTCTGGGTATTCCAAGAAACCGTAAACTGTACCGGTATTATCGGCTGCGTTAGCAGAAATAATCGGACGACGGTTGTGGTAATTCATGTAATAGAAACCTAATTCGGTGCCCATTTCAGTGAAATAACCAAACTTCACACCATACTGTCCATCGTCGTCAGCAGTACGAGAATCTTTACGGATAGCTACAGTGCCAGGTTGGCCTTCTGGGAACTGTGCGAAACCTAGGTGTACTTCAGAACCTTTTAAACCTAAGAAGTCACGAGTAGCAAAATAAGTACCCGGCTCATCAGTACGAACAGGTTCCCACTCAAACTGATAGAAACCTTCTAGAGTCCAGCTATTACCCGCTTCGCCAATCCACTCAGCCGAAGCCCACAACATTTTTGAAGGAATAAAGGCTTCCTTTAATTCTGCGCCTGGATTTCTTAAGGTTCTTAAATCAACGGCGTTTGCCTCAGACAAGCTGTGCTGAATGAAAGTACTTTCACCCCAGCTTACAACCTGCTCACCTAAACGAGCTTGAACTACGCTTGTGTCGCTTGGATACCAAGTGCTCCACACATACGCATCTAGCATACGTGCGTCATAGCCTTGCTCTTTTCTACTGGTCGTTTCGCCAGCAGCATAAGCACCGCTTGGATAGGTATCTAGGTCACGGAAGCGCATTTCTTTGTCCATTAGGACACGATCGTAATACCAAAGTCCACGTGCAAAAACACCGTAGTCGCCATCTTTATGGCGCATATCGAATTCGTGCGTACCTTTGATTACTTGAGAGAAGAAATCGCCTTTATTGAAGTTTAAATTACCGTCATCGGAGTTATTCGACCAAGCACCGTCTGGAACGATCCCTGAACCGTATAGACTGGTCACTGACTGGCCTGTTTCTTGCTGGTAAAGGTTAGCTTTACCAACGAGCGCACGATCACGCTCTTCAACACGCATACTGGCGCCGACTGAGATAGTGGTGTCTAAGTTATACTCAAAATTCTCACTGTCCCAACCCACAGCATTAGATGCAGTGGCGGCTAACGCTAAAGATACGCCAACGGCAATCTTAGATAAGGTCATAATAGATTTATTACTATTCATACAATTCCTTCCCCCATCGACAGGAATTAACTGTTTATTACATTATTCGGAAGCGGCTTTCCATAAGACGTCATACCACTTGTTAATTGGCATACTATCAATAATTTCTACTTTTAAGCAAGAAATATAACAGTGAGAAGGATTTAGACGTCCAAATTCAATAATTTGGATATGAAAATTATCTAAGTTTGATTATAAAGGAACAACATTAATCACCGCTGAACATTATCTTCGATAAGAAATGTCCAACAGCATATATCTTTATAAAGTAGCTAAAACACTCCCCCAAGTCAGGCCACCTCCAAAAGCAATCATAAGAACACGACTGCCCTCTTTTACTTGGCCGCTTTGCATGGCTTCATCCAGTGCCAATACAACAGATGCGGCAGAAGTGTTTCCATACTTTTGCACATTTAAAAATACTTTAGCTTGAGGCAATTTATACCTCTTTGCCACCGAATTGATAATACGAATATTGGCCTGGTGCGGGATTAACATGTCGATATCATCCATATGGATCCCTTTTTTTATTTGGACTCTTTCAATAAGTTCTACAAACTTACTTACAGCACTTTTAAAAACATCTTGCCCATCCATCTGCAAGTAAGCGTTATCCCCTTCCTTAATATAAGGAAGGCGTTCCTTATTTTTTACAGTTAAGATATTACTTTTACCACCATCGGAGCCTAGCTCGGTGTACTCAATTCCTGGGGTATCACTAAGCTTAATGATCGCTGCGCCCGCACCGTCACCAAACAAGATGCTAGTATTACGATCTTCCGGGTTGCATAATCTTGAATAGCGATCTACACCGATGGTTAACACACACCGAGCTTCTCCGCACCGAATAAACTTATCAGCAACACTTACGGCGTAGATAAAACCAGAGCATGCAGCCGCCACATCAAAAGCTGTAGCTCCAGAAATGCCCAACCCCGCAGCGACCTCGCATGCAGTGCTAGGCATAACATAAGTAGATGTGGTGGTCCCCACTACTACCATGTCTATTTCTTCAAGACTAATACCTGCAGTTTCTATTGCTTTCCTCGCGGCTTCAATTGCCATATAAGCCGATGACTCTACATCAGAGGAAATTCGTCTTTCCTCAATACCTGTTCGAGCTACAATCCACTCGTGGCTCGTATCTAGAGTTTGCTCCAGCATATGATTCGACACCACATTCTCAGGCACATAACTCCCTATTCCACTAATTTTACTGTATAACTGCACAATTCTATCCCTATCAGTACTGCCTAGCGGCTTCTTTTTAAAACACTTTTTGTAAAATCACTATCGCTGTAACCATTACTAAAAGAAAAACGCTTCCAATACATGGCAGTACTTTTTTGTGTTTGATGATTCGTCATCACCATCTCTTTAGCTCGCCAAAACTTATTTAAGAACTGCTCGTAGTCTGTAAGAACTAAAGTTTTTAGGTGTGAGTCCTGATGATCAAAGTATTCAATTTTTTGGTAACGGAAATGTTTTTTATCGATCCATACCTTGTGCTTGTTGTAGCCAGAGTTCTTGTACCGAGGCTTTCGCTCCACGATAAAACACTCTAGACCTTTAAAGTTCTCTTCACCAAGAAATACATACTCATACTTCTCGACTTCTTGTGACAACATATCTTCATATGCAAACTCACTACCCACAAAAGGCCCTGACTTATTACTGGATGAAATTCGTTTAACACGCTTTAAAGCAGGCAAATATAACCACTGTTCATCATCTTCAAGAATATGTGAGTAAGTGAGCAAGGCAGTCCCAGAAACGTCACTAGGCTCCTTAAACACAAGTAACCTCTTATCTCCATCATTCTTAACCTCTAAGTTTTTAACTTCCATTAAGCGCGTACTTTTATTGCCATTATTGTCTTCTAAAACCATGGAGATTTGTGCTGAAAAATCTTCAAATCCCTCATCACGAACATCCACTTCAGTCATGATTTCAATACCTTTATTCTTATCCGTTTCGGCGAATAATGAACCTGCGCTGACAGCTAACATCAACGCAACTACTGTACTAATCAATCTCATACCAACTCCTGTTTGATTTATTATTTATTTTCTTCAGCAAGTTGTGCTGAAGCATTTTGATTCATAAAGTGCTTACCACTACTTTTATTTGACTGCTTTGCTAACTCCAGCTCAGCTTCGGACGCTAAGTGTAGGTCCCAGAAAGCAAGCTTTGGTGCCGTGTACTGGTGCCATAAAGGTGGAATCATTGCTAACATCATATGTGCGATATAGCCGTACTTTAGTTCCATTACATTGGGGTGAGCTTTGAGCTCCCAAAATGGCGTTGTTGCACTTGCGTGATGATCCGAGTGACGGCTCAAGTTATACAAAACATAAGACGCTGCTCGCGTATTACAATCCCAGCTATGCTTAGGCTCAACCTTGGTTCCCTTTTCTCTAAGTAGCCCATAATGTTCAATATAGTTGACCGTTTCAAATCAGAATTTTGAGGTGAGCAATAGAACTGTGTAGAGTAAAAAACCCATCCAACCCGCAATCAAAATGATGCAAACTGCAATCAAAAGCGTCATCGCAATTCCACTTAACACTCGGTTTCTTAACGACAGAATAGATGTTCCGCGATTCTTTAATCGGCGTTTCTCAATCTCCCACGACTCTTGATACTGACCAAAGCTCGATCGGATAAAGAAGGCATAAAGCGACTCTCCACGGCGAGCAGTCGCTGCATCTTCATGAGTAGCGACATTAAGATGGTGAGCGTAAACATGCGAGATCGAAAACTGAGCATCACCAACAATAGCTAATAGCCATCGTCCAACAAACATGGAGAGTTTGTGACTAGTACGATGAACTAATTCGTGTCCTACCAATGTATTAGTGCTCAGTATGAAGCCCACGGCGAACGCTGCAGAAAGTAACTGACTTAGGCTCATATCGTTGTGAGCTTTTAACAACTCAATCGACGTCAACTCTGTTAACCAAGCACCTAGACCTAAAAAGTCACCCGGCGCTGATTGCCAAACCAGTATAAAGACCAACCCTAGCGATGCAGGCAAATGCATGTAAAGCATGAAGTTTAATATGCCTTTATACTTTATAGGACGTGTCTGGATATCTGGCGATGATACATTGTCATAAATTAAGTGAAATAGAATCACAGCATTTGGTGCGACCAAACTCCACCAGCCTCCCGCTAACACACAAACAGCTGTCAACGGCATAAACACCAGTAGTAAATAACTGTATTTAAAATAATCTTTCATGATTTAATCCGTTAGTTTCCGGTTTCTGTTAATGGCTTGGCTTTAACTACAGTTTCCTGATCTCTAACTTTAATAGTCGAACGGTCAAATAACATCATCAAGCAAGGTAATAAGAAAAAATCGCCAACAAATGCAATAACGATAGTGATCGCAGTTAACGCACCCATTTGCGAGTTAATTTCAAAACCAGAAGTCGCTAGCATCGTAAAGCCACTGGCTAAGATAATCGTTGTTCCAAATAAAGCAGGCCCAACTGTAATAATGGTTTCTTTGACAGCTTCAGGAGTGCTCATCCCACGCTTTCTTCGGTAATGCAAATACTTGCTTAAAAAGTGGACCGTATCATCTACAACGATCCCCAAAGTCATGCCAACAACAATCGAGATAGCTAAACCAACCTGACCAACAAGTAATCCCCAAATTCCAAAGCCCAATAGTGCGGGCAGTAAATTTGGAATTAAACTCATAGCACCAAACTTCACACTTCGTAACGGTGCAATCAGGAGAGTAGAAATCAACGCTAAAGCAATTAGGGTTCCACTGAGTAGAGCTTGTATATTTCTTTTTGAGATATTGGCAAAAAGGATGCTTGTGCTAGCCGCTTCGCTAAACATACTTTGTGGCGCATGCTCAGTTAGCCATTCTCTCGCACGACGTTCTAATGACAGCAATTCTTGCGAATCCATATTACTGGTACGGATCACAAACTTGGTTGCTGATATTGACAATATGTCGGGTTCACCAGAGGAGCGTTTAAGAAAGTTTGCACAAAGAATTGTCCAAATTTTAGTTCAGCCTGATACGGTAGCGCTGTTTAGAGTGATCATCTCAGAAGCTGAACACCACCCACAAGTTCCGATTAACTTTTTACAATACGTTAAAATTCCACTCATGCAGTCTTTAACCAAGCTATTGTCTGAGTTTACCTTTGATGAGGATGTAATTAAAAAGGCAGATGTAGCCGCTGAGGTTTTCTTTGGTATCCTTAAAGAACGTGTTCTTTGGCCTTTGCTTCTTAAGCTGAAAGTCCACTTTAGTGAAGATGAGCTTGAGTCCATCGCAGACGAATCTGTGTCAGGACTCATGCACTGGGTCAGACGTTAGTCTAACCCAGTTTCACAAAGATATTTTTAATCCCTTTGTGGATAGACTCAACAGCTTCTAAGCTATTAAGCACACCCACTTCTGGCTGCACGCGGTTTAGCTTTGCAGCAACAGTATAACCTATCGTAGCAATTGCGATGTACAAACAGATCTGACTTACACGCTTAGTTGCTTTCCTGTTATACGTCATAAGTACCTCCCTATTTACTTTTGTGCATTTATTTAGAATGCTTCGTCACGGAAGCGGCGGATATAAATTGCGGCTACAATCATTGCCGCGCCAAGGATCAATCCTGTCCAAAAGCCGGTGTCCTGAAACTGCTGGCCAAAAGAAAGGAACTTAAACTCATCAAAAATTGGAATGTCACCCTCCATTTTTGCACTTTTCTGCGCGTATTCCCTAGCCAAGGTATTAAAAGGTGCTACTAAAGCCTGCACCACACCGAACATTTTTTCACCGAAAAATGTTGCGACGCTGGCAGTTTTAAAAATCATACCTTCCGCGATAATGACCAATACCGGAGGTACAGTCGCCACCAGAAACGGAACCTTTTTTGTCCAACTAGAGATTAGTAGTAAATAACCCACGAATGGAATAGCCCAAAGCATTGCCATGTATAGAGCGGCAAACTGATACATCGCAACCTTAAAGAAGCCTGAGTTTGCCCACAAGGCACTCCAAGCGTCCACGCCAGATAGCCATGCAAACACAGTTCCAATAATTAGCATCAACAAGTTAGTCCCGATGATAATTAACCAATATATAAAGGGTGCAACCAATGTTACTGAGGCGAGCTTCGACAGCACTGTTTGTGAGTCAGAAACTGGCATCGACTTCCAGAACAAAATACTTTTGTCTTTGCGGTCATCGTATAAAGCACCTAAGCAGTAGAAAAAACCGACAATCGCTAACACCATGTAGTAGCTATAAACGCCTGAATAGAGTGCGCTTTGGGTTGCGAAAGCCTTTACATCTGCATCTACCGAAACGTCATACAATTTAAATAAGTTGCCCAAATCATGTGATCCGAACTCAGCAGTTTGAATACTGCCTGTGGAGGCTATTATCAATCCTAGTAATGCTGTAAACACTGAAATCCCTGTGATGACAAGCGGCACCCATAAAAAGCTGGTTTTGCTTTCCCAGTATTCACGTTTTAATAAAGTTACGAATGTATTCATGCCACTTCTCCTTCCGCAGTCGCCTGGCTTTTAGCTTCGCCCCTCATTTTGGCAACAAATAAGTCCGCTACGCTTGGCTTTCTCACTTTCCCCATTTCTTCTAACTTGGAACGCTCGACGCCATTAAATAAACACACTTTTTGGCCGAATACTTCGCGTACATTCATAGGGTTTAGCGCCAGTGCAGCTTCTTCAAATTCTTTTTCTACCATGACTTCAAAGTATGACTGGCCTACCGCGTCCATACTGTCATCAAGTACGATCTGACCATCTTGTATAAAGACTAAATCGCTCAGAATATGCTCGATTTCCTCAACTTGGTGCGTGGTGATAATTATGGTTCTTTCGGAATCGAAATAATCATTCAGTAGTGTCTCGTAAAACGACTTTCTGTATAAAATATCGAGGCCTAGCGTCGGCTCATCCAGAATCAATAAATCCGCATCGATGGCCATAATCAAAGCCAAGTGTAGCTGCGCCACCATGCCTTTAGATAATGCTTTGACCTTACTCTCGCGCTTAATCTTAGTTTCCGACAGGTATTTTTCGCACAGCTCACGGTTGAACTTTGGGTGCACTCCTTCGACAAAATCAATCGCCTGACTCACCTTTATCCAACGTGGTAATACTGCAACGTCAGCCACGAAGCAGACTCGCTTCATTAACTCGTCGCGTTGTTTATGCGGATCTAAACCCAGAACTTTTAAGTCACCAGAGTAAGTGGTTAACCCTAATACTGCTTTTAGCAGCGTGGTTTTACCGGCACCATTTGGACCAATCAAACCAAGGATTCGACCTTTTCCGAGCTCAAAATTTACATTGCTCAACGCTTTAAAGTTGCCGTAAGACTTATTGACGTTGTTAGCAGATATCACATTAGTCATTTTCAGACTCCCCTTTATCGAGTGCTTCCAGCAACTCTTCTTTTGTAATGTGTAAACGTTTTAATTTTCTTAGAAGCGCTGGTAATTCTGTTGTTAGAAACACTTCGCGCTCCTGCTGCAATAACTTTTCTTTTGCTCCATCGACCACAAACATACCCAATCCTCTCTTTTTCACCGCCAACTGATCATCCACTAATAGTTGGTAAGCTTTGGAAACAGTAATTGGATTCAGCTGATATTCTGCCGACACCGTTCTTACCGAAGGCAAAGCTTCACCTTCTACTAAATTCCCTTCGAGAATCATGTTCTGCACACGATCTCTCAGCTGGAGGTAGATTGGCTGTGAGTCATCCCACTGTATTTGCATACCATCGTTACCTTTTCATCTCAGCCAAACTCCCTTCTTAAGGGATTTCAGCCTGTCTAAGTGTCAGTACAACGCTGTATCACTAAAGTAATCTAGCACCGTGCCATACCGATATGGTGTTATACTTACATATCACACCTAAGCAGTAAAGCATTTTTTATATTATTTTTACTCGGCAGAGCATTTAGAGGATGAATATCCAGTAACAGAAGCGTAAACTGTGCGCCTAAGTTTAAGAGTTTCTAATATAAGCTATGACCCTACACAGCAATAAACACTTACAGTACACCGCTAACCTAATATTGCTTACATTAACCGTGTTATGCATCGTTGGATTATTGCCAGCGAGTTACGCCCTTGCCGCAGGTTTAGTTTGGGGTTGGTTCTTTTCTGGAGCTCACAAGCTACCCGTGGGCTCATGGGCCGGCTTATTACTCAAAGTCGCCATTGTCTTGCTCGGCTTTACCCTGCCCTTTGGCGATCTTGTGAGCAATGCTGGTGATAGCTTCTGGCTCACTGTCAGTGTCATTTCCACCGCAATTATCGTTGGTTTACTGCTCGGTAGACTGTTTAAGCTCGATAACCACCAAAGCTGGCTTATCAGCTCAGGGACTGCAATCTGTGGCGGTAGTGCTATAGCAGCAGTTGGTTCATCGATAAAAGCTGACCAAAAGCAGATGGTCATTTCGCTGGCTGTGGTTTTTTTATTAAACGCCGTGGCACTTTTTATATACCCTGCTATTGGGCATTGGCTTGAACTCAGTCAGCAACAATTTGGTATTTGGGCTGCGCTTGGTATTCATGACACCAGCAGTGTTGTAGGGGCAGCTTCTGTCTATGGCGAAGAGGCTCTTGAGGTCGCCACCACCGCGAAGCTTGCTCGCGCCTTGTGGATTATACCGGTCGCCATTATCGCTTCTTTCGCCGTTAGCTCTGGAAAATTTAAACTAGCAATTCCACTGTTTATCGTCTTTTTCTTATTGGCTAGCGCTATTGGTAGCTTTATCCCCTTGGAGTCCGTAACTCCTTACGTCAAAGATGCTGCTAAAAATTTGTTCGCGCTCAGTCTTTTGTGGATGGGTACCAGCCTTAATAAGGCGACCATAAAAGCCATCCCTATTAAAGCCATGCTACTTGGTTTAATCTTATGGCTATTATTATCTGTAGCGACCTTATTGGTGGTGTTTAACTTCTTTTAAAGGATTAATTCTAGACTATGTTTGCTTTTCAAGTGAGCCCCCTGAACCGTCATGGTGATATTCGTCATCATGACACTTTCATCAATAGAATATGGCAAAGTGAACAGGCTCATTATTTACCTGTTTATAGACAAACCATTGCGACACGAAGCCGCGAAGAGACTTATATCCCCCACTGGCAAAGCTACTCAGAATTAGTTGACATTTTCGGCTCCTTGGAACAAAAACACCTTATTTATCTTGGTGAAAAGAATAGTGAGCACTTCTTCACCTACCGCTTAAAAGACGAATCCTCACTCGACCAATTAAAAGCAGCAACGCCTGAGTCAGCAATTGAACTATTAGGATTGAGAGAGCTTTTTAAGTCGCTACCCGCCGAAGACTCCTATTTGTGTAATGTGGCGATAGCCATGGAGCACTGGCACAATACCCATCAGTTTTGTGGTTATTGTGGCAGCGAGACCTATTCAAATAAAGCAGGGTTCGTGCGCACCTGCTCTAACAAGAGTTGTCAGCAGGAACACTTCCCACGTACCGATAGCGCAGTTATATGCGCCATTACCAATAACGACAAAATTCTGTTGGGCAGACAAACCTCGTGGCCAGAACACCGTTACTCTGTAATTGCAGGATTTGTCGAACCCGGAGAAACCCTTGAGCAAGCCGTAGCTCGAGAGGGTTTCGAAGAAACAGGACTAAGACTCAAGAATATCAATTATTTCAAATCTCAACCTTGGCCATTCCCACAATCATTAATGGTTGGTTTTACAGCAGAAACCCAAGATTATGATATTCAATTACGAGATAAAGAGTTAGAAAACGCTAAATGGTTCACCCGAGACGACATCAGGATTCTTACAGAGCGTCAGGAACTTGAGCTTCCATCGGTTTTTTCAATATCGAGAGAGCTTATAAATCAATGGCTTAAATGCACCTCATGCTAAAATTTACAATTTCGAGAAGCAAAAACTTGAATTGCATCACACTTTGGAGTAGAAATATAAGTAGCGATTAAAAAATAAACAATAAGTTAAGAGTTGAAGGAATATTCTCACTTTATTTAAAGTGAATGTGATGAAACAACATGGATAAAGGAAACAGCTATGTCAAAGATTACGATCTTAGCAGGAGATTTTCCAAGAGGGACCGGTTACTTTACTTTCCGTAATTTAACTCTTCCTGGTGATGAGAATCACTACTTGTGTGAAACCGTTAGCATCAGTCAGATAGAGTTCATTAATACTGCAAATCCAAAAATGGCGCTACTTTTAAATAAAGACAAAGCGTTAGCAGAGGAAATCCAGTTAGAGCTAGAAGAAAAACTCCGTATCGCTGATGAAAATGATGTCATTTTCATGGTTCGACTATCCGATGAAAGACGCTTTATCGCAGAGGCTGATAGTACTACATACCATAAGATGAAAAGTTCGGTTGCTAAACTGAAAAATTCAAACTCTACGTTTATAGGTAATAGCGCTTAAACAGATTCAATGCACAAACGCTTTAAATATCAAGAGTTTAAAGCGTTACAGCAAGTCATATTTGAAAAAAGTTATAACCTTGTCTCATTCCCTACCTTTTAAAGCGGTTTTCAATTGACTGGTATTTTTGACTCAGCTAAAACAATAAGAGATGCCCTTTAACCATCAGCAACACATAACTTAATGATTATAAATAGGTTTTAGGGATTATTTATTATTGAAGGATTGATGAGGTTAAAAATATGTCAAAATTTACTGTCATAGCTGGAAGTTTTCCCACTGGCACAGGACGCTTTACTATCCGAAACTTCACCTTACCTGGTGACGAAAATCACTACTTATGTGAGACAGTTCCAGCACAACAAATTGACTTCCTAAGTAATCATCAAAGCCATTATCAATCACTACTTGATATTAATGACACATCTAAAGAGTTACTTGAAAGCACGAGTAAGGGTAAGGTTATTTTCTTGGCCAAGCTGAAAGATGGAAGGAGCTTCGTTGCCATGGCAGATCATACGACCTTCAATAAAATATTGAAGGCATTAGAGCGAGAAACCGATGTAGAGCTTGAAATTTCCTCATCAGCCGCTTAACCGCACTTAGGCTCTATCTGCGGGAAAGGTGATAACGTCCTTAATTTCTGGCAGTGCTAGAAGAATCATGACCAAACGATCGATGCCCAGCGCGACTCCTGAGCAGCGTGGAAGACCCCGCTCTAACGCTGCTATAAAGTTCGTATCAATTGACATTAATGGCTCGCCATCCCTTTGGCGCCAAGCGTTATCTTTTTCAAATCGCTCTCGTTGCTCAGCTGGATCGGTCAACTCATAAAACCCGTTAGCTAACTCAACCCCATGCCAATAGACCTCAAAACGACAAGCAACCCGAGGATCTTGAGAGTCCAGTTTCGCTAATGCAGCTTGGCTAGCTGGATAGCTATGAATGAAACAAACCTCTTGCCCAAGCCCTAATTGTCGCTCGATCTGATCCTCAAACAATAAAGCTAAATAGTCATCACGCTCTAAGTCCTTTGGCAAATCCCCTAAAAGCTCATGACTCAGCTTGCAAAGCTCCGAATTTTCTATGGTTAAAGGGTCAATCTGCAAGTACCGCTCAAACGCCTCTTGATAACTTAGCTTGACTGGCGTTAACTCTTTTTCCGACAAAGTATTCATTAAATCAAACACTTGTGTCATTAATTGGTGATGTTCATAGCCCTCGACGTACCACTCTAACATGGTGAACTCTGGATTATGCCGCGAACCAAACTCATCCTGACGGAAGGTTTTGCAGATCTGATAAATAGAGCCTGAGCCCGCTGCTAACAAACGCTTCATGGCATACTCAGGTGATGTCTGGAGATACCCCTCGCTTCCCATGTAATCGTTTACTTTAAACGACTTCATAAAACGATCAGTCACGCCATAACGGCTTAACAAAGGGGTTTCTACTTCTAAGATATCCCGCTCAGCAAAAAACTCTCTAACCCGCGCCATTATCTTAGCGCGCGCTTTTAAGGTTTCAATTGAAGCGGTTGGTTTCCAGTTAGACTTGATTATCATTCTTGATTTTCTCGAAACAGTCCCTCAAAGCGTCACAAATGGAGGTGTCAGCTGGAGAGTGACCAACACCGTCCAGTAAGGTCAAGTAGGTATTGTCATGCACTTGGGACAGTTCCCAAGCTGTTTTTGGAGGACAAATCACATCAAGCCTACCATGTGCAATCCAAATCGGGATATTATCCATAGTTGTTAACTGAGTAAGTAGATGTTCACTATCCCGCGAAAAACAATCATTAGATAAATAATGGCACATGATGGTAGCTTTTGCTATCAGGCTGTCGCTCTGTGATTCAGCTACAAGCGTAGTGATATCCCCCATAGAAATGGACGCCCAAGCCAACCAACGTTTTGCTGCATCCCAACGCTCAGCCTCATCAGAAGATGTTAACCGTTCCATATAAAATGCCAGAATTTCTGTCCGAGTTTTGCGTGGGCAATTCTCGACAAACAGCTGCCAAACCTCTGGATAGTACCTTGACGCCCCATCAGGAGCGTAAAGCCAGTCAAGTTCCCATTGCCTACCAAGAAAACACCCTCTAACAATTAATCCTTTTACACAGTCGCGATGCTTAACCGCATAATTAAGGGCTAAAAAACTTCCCCAGCTTCCACCTGTTACCCACCAACTATTAATACCGAAATGCTCACGCACCACCTCGACATCAGAAATTAACGACGTGAGAGTGTTATCTCGCAACTCACCAAGAGGCAAACTTTGTCCGCACCCACGTTGGTCTATGAGTAGAACATGGAAATACTCACAATCGATATAATTAATCAGCTTTTCGTTAACTCCTGCACCAGGCCCACCGTGCATAAAGACAACACAAGGGCCTTGCCGATTCCCAGCCTCAATAACATGAACTCTGTGCAGTTCGGAAATATCAAGAAAATGGTTTTCAACATTAAGGAGCTTCATAGGCAACGTCTTAGGTACGTTATCACGCACAAAATAATGTTAGAGGATTATATCAATGTGCGTCACGACGCACCCTACGTTTAAATACATCTGTTTACCCCACAATCGCTTCCACAAGATTTCCGCGCCTGCTTCACAGGCTCGCAACTACATTATTCTTTGAAATGCGGAGCAAAACCCCATGCCCCTAATGGAGATAAAATTTGCTTGAACGAGGCATCAGGTTTGTTTAGACACGAAGCCAGACCCAGCATACCTATCTAGCGCAGGGAAATTCTTGCTGGACAAGGCTTGTTGCTTTTTGAAACGCGGAGCTTAGATCAGCTAAGTGAGCATTTTCAAAAAGCAACGTAACGCAGTATAGCGAGAATTTAAAAAGCTAGGCGCGTGAAACGTATTCCCCAGAACGCGTATCTACTTTAAGCTTATCGCCAATATTCACAAACAAAGGCACTTTAACAACCGCACCTGTGTGCATGGTCGCTGGCTTTGAGCCACCGCTTGAGGTATCGCCACGTAAACCTGGATCTGTATCTGTTACTTCTAATACAACGAAGTTTGGCGGCGTTACTGAGATTGGGCTGCCATTCCAAAGCGTTACTTGGCACTTATCTTGCTCAATCAAGTAATTTTTGGCTTCACCAACCGCATTCGCGTCTGCTTGCACTTGCTCGAATGTGTTAGCGTCCATGAAGTACCAAAACTCACCATCGTTATAGATATATTCCATTTCCGTATCGATGACGTCTGCGGTTTCGATGCTTTCGCCTGATTTGAAAGTTTTCTCAACAGTTCGCCCAGTTAGTAAGTATAATACCTTGGTTTTACTAAATGCTTGGCCTTTACCTGGTCGAACAAACTGGTTATCAACAACCGTGCATGGTTCGCCATCGAGTATCAGTTTGGTACCATTGCGTAGGTCGTTTGTAGTAATTGTTCCCATGAGTTCCTCTAAAAACTTGATATATTATGATTCAAAACGTGAAGATTTTAACGCGAAACGACTCTTATTGGCAGGACAATGAGTGGAAAAAGTTACTTTCTAGTGCTTTTTCGTCGCCAAAAGAGTTACTTGAGCACCTAAATATCGATATTGACGCTATGTCGGACTCGGTTTTGCTCGAACACCCGTTCCAACAGCGAGTGCCGCTTCCGTTTGTCGAACGTATGCAACGCGGCAATCCCTATGATCCTTTGTTGAGACAAGTGCTGCCTGTTACCGAAGAAAACCAGCAAGTCATGGGCTATAGCAAAGATCCTCTTGGTGAGCACGATAGCGCCCTGCCCGGATTGCTTCATAAATACAAAAGCCGCGTTTTGGTGATGCTCGCCACAGCCTGCGCCATCAACTGTCGCTACTGTTTTAGACGTGAATTTCCATACGCTGATAACCAACTTGGTAAAGCGAACTGGGATGATATTCTAGAATACCTGACCAAACACCCAGAAATTAACGAGGTCATCTTAAGCGGAGGCGACCCTTTAGCGGTTACAGACAGCTATTTGCATGACTTTATCAGCATGTTAGAGGACGTTAAGCACATTAAAAGGCTTAGAATCCACACTCGTTTACCCATTGTCATTCCACAAAGAGTTACCTCACAGTTGGTTAGCACCCTAAGCCAGAGTCGTTTTCAATGCGTGCTTGTGACGCATATTAACCACCCAAATGAAATTGATGATTTGGTGAGTCTCGCCATGCAGCGCTTACACTCCGCCGGCATCACCCTGCTTAACCAATCCGTGTTATTGCGTCAAATCAATGACAATAGCAACACGTTAGCAGAACTTAGCGAAAAATTATTCGAGTGCAATATACTTCCCTATTATCTGCATTTATTAGACAAAGTTCATGGTGCGCACCACTTTGACACCGACGAAAGCCATGCCATAAAAATAATGCAACAACTACAAGCTAAATTGGCGGGTTTCTTAGTCCCTAAATTGGTACGTGAAGAAGCCGGCGAGCCAAATAAATCGTGGATTGATATAAGCAATACGAATCAATAACTTAAGACAAAAACCACTAGCGCCAAGGATTGCTTTTCGCTAAGATGAAGTATCAGTCGGATGCCATATTTAAAGGAGACGACAATGGCGCTAACGAAAGGACAGTTGGGGTTAACCGTTAGGGTTAAAAACGATGTGATGGTTGCTGATATTCCAGCAACAGTCAAAACAGCAAAACAGTGGATAGACAATTTACCGATTGCGGATATCGGTGAAACCGCTTCGAAAATTTTTCACTATCTATACGACCTTAACCAGTCACCTTTGCCGCCCAAAACCCGTCTCCAAATTTTAGAAGCGCTCAAGCCAACATGTCTCAATACTTTAAACTCGCTTGCTTCCGTCTATATTCATAGCCCTTTAAAATATTCACAAAAATTGCAGTCAGCTTCTGAGTTGGTTCATGCAATTGCCTCTGAAACCATTTTTGGCTTTAACACGATTATAGAAGACCTGCATTCAGACGTTACTGCATTTGAAAAATACAAGCACACAATATTGCCTGCAGCCTGCGCTAACAGTCTTCAGTTCCAAGGGTTTATCCAGTTACAGAGATATCAGCTTTATAAGACTGTAGGGAAAAAGCTGTGGATTCAGCAAAATATCATTTTCAAGCTGGCTGAAAAAAACGATTTGCTAGAACATAAATTAAAAAAAGATTCAGTTTCATTAGGCACAATCAAGAAACAACTGCTTATGAATCTTATTTTGCCACTGTCCAACCCCTACCAGCTAAAGCATGGCGAGATCAATGATATTTACAGTGAAATAGAGGAGCTTGCTGAGCTTGCTGAGCTACAGCCCAATCATACAGAAGGCTGTTTATTTGCTTATTTACCGGATAGTGATATCCCTCCTCAACCTATAAATTCCATTGAACAAGAAGAACAAAGGGTTGTAGGTATCAATTTACAAGCTCCTGCAGAAGCCTTAGAACGCCATCTGAAAAATGAATCTGGTGGTTTTTTTAGTCGCTTTACAAAAAAACCGGCAAGCATTGAGTTGGAGCATGAACTTACAGAGCACTTAATTACTCATTGGAGTAAACAGTTTAATCGAAACTTTATCCGCATGAACTCACAAGTAAACACAGAAGTGTGTGTTGGGTTGGCTGCTTCGCATCATTTCTTGGTTGAAAAGTTAGGTTCTGAAGTTCACCAGCGTTTCTTTGGGCAAAACAAGCGTAAGCCTCTCAGTATCGAGTCTGACTCTTTACAGCTTGAACAAGAAGACGATAGTCAGCACAGTTTTGTGTGGAAGAGTCGCTCAAAAAGTTCTAGCTTAAGCCTAAATATGGGACATGAAAAACCACAGGATGCCTTTGCTTCAATATACAAACCATTAAGCGACGAGGAAAAAAAGCATCAGAAAGAAGATAAACCCTTCAAGGAAATTAAAACTAAACCTCGATACCAGTGGTCTAAGGGAATGGTTCGAGATGTAAGTCCCGCTGGGTTCTGTTTGGGCTTCGAAAAAGCACCGTCTACATACGCCGAAGCAAATGAGCTAATCACTATTAAGAATATTAAAGGCTCCGATGAGCAATATAACCTTGGCATGATTCGATGGAATAGGTGGCACAAGAACTCTATATTCCTAATAGGCGTTGAAATCATTGCCCCAGAGGCAACCCCCGTTAGGGCGACCCTTGACTGGGACTACGCTAAACCAGCATATCATCATAATGGATTGTACTTACCTGATATGCCCAATGTCGGAATTGATGCTACTATTATACTACCTCCGCTTGGCTACCGTTCAGGGCAGACAGTTGCCATTATGACTCCGGAGGATGAATTTAAAATAGAGCTAAACAAAAAAATTATTGAAACGGACAATTTTATACAATTTCAGTTTAGCCGGAAATAAACTAACACTTTATCTAACTAGGGTTGCAGATTCTTAAACGGTTTATTATTGTAAGATTTGTGGCTTAGTTACAGCAAGTTGATAGCAATGGCGTTAGACTATTTCTATTAAAACCAATAATTAACGAATAGACGGCAATGATGAAAGAAAAGGTTAAGAAATCTCCTATAAACATGCTCATTTTTTCCTCTTCGCCTAACGATAGCGAACAGGTATCAAGCCATTTAAAAAACATGGGGCTCCCCATTCGGCATCAGGTAATCTCCGACAGTGAGCAACTCAAAGATGCAATAGAGCTTAAGCACTGGCAACAAGCTCTGTTTATTGATGAGCTGGACAACTTACCTATTAAACAGGCTTTAAAGCAACTCAAAAACCAGCCTATTGCTGTGCCGGCTGTTCTTTTAACAAACGATTACAGTGATGAGAAGCGCTTTGAAATGCTAGCACTAGGGTTGAAGGATTGCATACCAGCAGGGGCTTTAGATCTGCTCGCAATGATCGTTAAGCGTGACCAGAAGTTAGTTGAATCACTGCAGTCGCTAGAACAAGCCAACAAAATTGTTTACGAGACCAACAAGCGCAATGAGCTCTTACTTGATAGCTCAAAAGATGCGATTGCATATATCCACGAGGGTATGCATATTTATACCAATCCATCTTATATCAAACGTTTTGGTTACGAAGAAGATGAAATTATTGTCATGACTATCATGGATATTGTTGCCGACGAAGAGAAAGATAAAATCCGTGCCTTGCTTAAGCGTCAGTCACAAGATGGTACTGAAGTGAGCGAATTAATTAAAGGCAAAACTGCATCGGGTGAAGAGTTTGAAGCTGACTTTATTATCAGCTCAGCCATATACGATGACGAAGAGTGTGTACAGCTATTAGTTCGCGATATCGGAGATCAGCAAGAACTGATGCAGAAACTCAAGGAAATGAGCAAGCAAGATCAAGTCACTGGAGCTTTAAATAGACCGGCTTTCATAGAGCATCTAACCAAGGCCGTAGAAACCAGTAGACAAAAAGATTTAGACTCAGCACTGTACTTTATCGAAATAGACAATTTTGCTAGCTATCGAAACCAATTCGGTATCGCTGATTGTGATGTTTTACTCAAGGATGTATCACATTGGTTACACGATAAATGTCACAGCACTGTTGTCATTGGTCGAATTAGCGATAGTAGTTTTGCAATTTTAGATGCTGACACCAATAAACCACCAACAGAACTGCCTAAGTTTTTAATCAAGGATATCGAAAAACAATTATTCGAAATATCCGGCCAAACTCTAAAGGTTACTTTGAGTATAGGTGGAGTACCATGCACGGGGCACGAACTAGAGCCTGGGAAAATACTCCTACACGCCACAACTGTTGCTCATAATATCCAGGAAAAAGGGGGGAATAGTTTCCAAATTTTTAACCCTTCTATTGATAGCTTGTTGGATGAAGATGAGCGAAAGATTTTTGAAGAGTTCACGAACGCTCGTGATGAAAGCAAAATGACTCTTTTCTACCAACCAATGATGAGTTTAAAAGGAAGCTCGAGCAAACAGTATATGTGTTACTTCCGCTACCAACTTAGTGATGGTACTTGGGGATTAGGCGAGCATATTTTCCCAATCTTCGAAAAAGTTGGAATGGACGCAGAAATTGATAAAGTTACGTTAAAGCATGCTTTGAAAGTTCTAGTAAAAGACAAAGAAACTGGTAACAACAATAAACTTTTCCTTGCCTTGAGCCCAAATACTTTAATGCGCGACGACCTTGAGGCTTGGCTTGAAAAGCTAGTCACTGCCGCAGGCATTGATAGTGGCAATATCGTGATGACCGTAAAAAGTCATATGGCACAAACCTACTATAAAAAGGTTCTAGAGCTTCGTGATGCTCTTAAGAAAAATGGAATTCCTCTTTGTTTATCTGGAGTTGAAAATGATAATACCGAGTTGGTTAGATCTATAGCTCCTCAATATGTGGCGATGGCCCCAAACTTTATCGACACATTGAAAGAGCATGGAGCTGATAAAGTGCAATCCATTGTAAGAGCTTCAGCTGAAATACAAGCCAAAACCATTATTTCTAACCTAGAGGATGCCTCAACACTAGCTCAAATTTGGCCACTAGGCGTTGACTTTGTAATGGGGAATTATGTATCGAAGCCGATACCGAAGTTAAACTATGATTTTGCGGATAGTGATTTCTAAGCTTTTGGGAACGAACTAAATCTAAAAGCCCCTAAATAGGGGCTTTTTTGTGATTTAATTTATTTTGTAACGATTTTAAGTATATCAATCAGCCCATCCATTTCAGCAAATTGAAGTACACAGTCGGCTCTATATTTTAAGTAATCCTTTGCTTTATATGCTACTCCAAATCCTGCGCTTTTTAGCATTAGCCAATCGTTAGCACCATCGCCAACAGCCATGGTTTCATTGAGCTTGAGGCCTCTGCTCTCAGCCCACTCAGTTAACGTTCTAGCTTTTAGCTCAGCGTTGACTATTGGAAAGTTGGCCTTACCTGTCAATTCGTCTTTTTCATTAAAGTCTAATGCATTGGCTTTTATTTCATGCACGCCCAACTGCTCACCGATCTGGCGTGCAAAGTCCTTAAATCCTCCTGAAGCAATACCAATCTCAGCCCCCGAGTCAATTAAATAAGAAGTTAATGCTTTGACACCAGGATTAAGGCTTATTCGTTGCTGCACAGACTCTACTGCCTTTCTTGGCATACCAGACAGAATCGACAAGCGCTTCTCGAAGCTTTGATTGAAATCCAGCTCTCCACGCATCGCTTCTTCAGTGATGTCTGCCACTTTATCCTTAACCCCAAACTCAGCAGCGAGCTCATCAATGACTTCCATCGGGATCAGTGTGGAATCCATATCAAACACTGCAAACTTAGGTCTACCCCTCACCTCTCCTTCTACGAAAAAATAATAGTCGGCCTCAATTTCAGTCGCAAAATCGTCAAAAGCCTGACGCATCAGGAGTAAATTAAAATCGGTATCACGGCTCCTAAGGCTCATTCGAAAACATGACGAATAATGTTTCAAATTACCGTCTACTACCTGAGTAGGGGCCGATAGTTCAGCGTGCGACATCAGTTTTTTATGATTGTTAAACGCTTGTTCTATTCTGTCTTTATTCTGTGGCGATATTGAAAACAGCAGCGCTGTACAGTGTTTCTCGATTGACATCTATTAAACCTTACATTTTGATATAGCTTAGATTGCTTTTAAGCACTCCAAACTATGATATATTAGCTTTAAATAAGAGCCTAAAATATTCCAGTGAAAACCGATAAAAACAAATACAGCGCATCAATGCAAGCAGTCAAATTACCTGTCACTGTCTCTTCGGCGGCAGTGATCGTGGCTCTTTGCTTTCTCGTTTATTCGTGGACCTTAGCCGTCAGAGACTATCACGCTCAAGAGTTCACAGTAGAATACAGTCAAGGACTGGCAAATGCTAGCGCCTCATTTTTAGGTCACCTGATAGAAGATGAAGATACAGATACCCTTTCCACCGTAGGGCAACAATTACAATCCGACAATGCCGTAACTAAGCTTTCTATATACCGACGAAATGGAGAGTTAATCTACCAAAGCGGAGAAGTTTTTGATGGACAAAGTCAACCTGTTATTGCCAATATAGCGTTTGATGGGAACTATAACGGCTACCTTATTGTTTATTTTTCGAACAGTGATATTTTACCAAATTACGACAATAATTTCTGGCTAACTCCTGAGCTTATATGGATTTTCGGTGCTTTAATTTGGCTAATACTAGTGACCTTGCTGTATGCCAAACAGTGGTTTTCACCTTCTACAAAAAAACCGCAAAATAAAGCTAGAAACTACCAATCCATGGAATCGAATGTTCAACTTATTAAAAGCCTCATTCGACGAAAAAAAGACCATGAGAATACCCCGGCAATCAGCTCTTTAATCATAAAAGCAAGATGGGAGAGACTAAATCAACAATCAACCAATACATTGCTTAGAGTACTTAACCGTTGGTTACCTCAAAACGGTTTCTTCGTTACACAGTTTGATAATAACTTGCTTACCTTGGGGTTAAGACTGGAATATTCCCCGATGAATCAGAACCCTTTATATGCGTTACATAACTGCCTTAACCAGTTACAGCTAGAGCCAAAAATCATTGTCCATAGGCTTAACTTTGGCGAAGAAATTTATCAGACCTTCTTTGATATTATTGACTCGGGGATTTGGTTTGAGAAAAACCTTATCGAGACTGGTAGTGATTATAATTGGAGCGCCGAAAAGGTGATTGATATAGAACTGGAAGATGGCATTGTTGTTGAGTTGTGTAGATTAAAAGCACCCGACGCCGAACAAAAAAGTGTGATCGAACGTCAGGTACGATATTTAAGTGATGTCTAATCTATGACTCCTGCCCCTCAACGCTCATAGAGTCTACGCGCTGGAAACCTCGCGGCAGTTTACTTCCTCGGCGTCCGCGTTCGCCACGGTAGTGCTCTAAATCTCTTGGTTTAAGCGTTAGGTGACGCTTTCCAGAGTAGATCACAAGGCTATCATCAGCAGCTACCACAGCAACAGAAACAACAAACTCTTCACGAATTTTAGCTCTAGCGGCTGGGATACTGATAATTTTATTGCCTTTACCCTTAGCTAACTCTGGCAGGTCTTCGAGCTTAAAGACAAGCATTCTGCCTTCGTTAGAAACTGCTACACAGTATAGCTCTCCCTCTTTAGGGATTCGCTTTGGCTTCATGACCTTAGCGCCTGATGGTAAGTTCAAAAATGCTTTACCATTTTTAGTTTTTGATACCAGATCGCTAAATTTTGCTATAAAGCCATAGCCTGCGTCAGAAGCAAATAAAAACTTATCGTCATCTTCGCCCATGATGGTAGCTAAAAACTCGGCCCCAGCTATAGGGTTTACACGCCCTGTAACAGGCTCACCTAAACCTCTTGCCGAAGGCAGTGTGTTTGCCAAAAGAGAGAAACTCCTCCCGGTAGAGTCCAAGAACACTGCGTACTGATTACTTTTACCTTGAGAGGCATCGAGGAAAGAGTCTCCGGATCGGTAGTTCATCCCTGCGGCATCAATGTCATGCCCCTTAGCGCAGCGTACCCACCCTTTTTCCGACAACACAACAGTCACAGGCTCCGTTGGCATGAGATCCGTTTCTGATAGTGCTTTAGCTTCCTCGCGCTCAACAATCGGTGAACGACGTTCGTCGCCATGGTCTTCAATAACTTCCTTCAGTTCTTTTTTGACCACAGTTCTCATTCTCTGCTTTGAGCCTAATGTCATCTGTAACCAATCAGCTTCATCTTCTAGTTCGTTCTGTTCGCCTCGAATCTTCATTTCTTCGAGTTTCGCTAAATGTCGTAACTTGAGCTCTAGTATCGCCTCAGCTTGGGTCTCTGAAATCTTGAAACGTTCGATCAACTTTGGCTTAGGTTTATCTTCTGTTCTTATAATATGAATGACTTCATCAATGTTTAGGTAAGCAATTAATAAACCGTCTAAAATGTGCAAACGATCCATCACCTTATCTAAGCGATACTGTAATCGACGGCGCACCGTTTCAAGACGATAATCAAGCCACTCTTTGACGAAAATCTGCAAGTTTTTAACCTGCGGGCGACCATCAAGACCAATCATATTCATATTAACGCGATAAGTTTTCTCAAGATCAGTCGTCGCGAATAAATGCTTCATTAACTCGTCAGTATCCACACGATTCGAGCGAGGCACAACGACTAAACGCGTAGGGTTCTCGTGGTCTGACTCATCTCGCAGGTCACTGACCATAGGTAATTTTTTAGCCTGCATCTGACTAGCAATTTGCTCTAGAATCTTAGAACCTGAAGCCTGATGTGGTAGAGCAGTGATAACAATTTCGCCGTCTTCTTTTTCAAAATGTGCGCGCATTCGAATCGAACCACGTCCCTTTTGATACATTTCTAAAATATCGGCTCTAGAAGTAATTATCTCAGCATCTGTCGGGTAATCAGGTCCTTCGACAAATTCCATCAAATCTTCAACCGTGGCTTTTGGGTTATCCAACATGTGGATACAAGCATTAGCCACTTCAGTTAGGTTATGCGGTGGCACATCAGTCGCCATACCGACAGCAATACCCGTAGTACCGTTTAATAATAGGTTGGGAACTCTAGCCGGTAGAACTTTGGGTTCCTTCATGGTTCCATCAAAGTTAGGAATCCAATCTACCGTTCCTTGCGACACCTCATGCAATAATACTTCGGCATACTTTGCTAGGCGCGATTCGGTATAACGCATGGCGGCAAAAGACTTAGGGTCGTCAGGAGCCCCCCAGTTTCCTTGCCCATCAACCAATGGGTAGCGATATGAAAAGGGCTGTGCCATTAGTACCATGGCTTCATAACAAGCTGAATCACCATGTGGGTGAAACTTACCGAGCACGTCACCTACTGTACGTGCCGACTTTTTATACTTTGAAGTAGCCTTTAAGCCTAGCTCGCTCATCGCATAGACAATTCGTCTTTGCACTGGTTTTAAACCATCGCCAATATGTGGCAAAGCACGATCCATAATGACGTACATGGAGTAGTTTAAGTACGCCTCTTCGGTAAACTCAGCTAAAGATTTCTTCTCAATGCCTTCGTAATCTATTTCTTCCACGTTAACTCACTACTCTTTTAAACATCAATTTCGGCTTTATTGCCTTTTTCTTCCAACCAACTTTTACGATCGGCGGAACGCTTTTTGGACAACAACATATCCATGACCTGCTCCGAGTTATCACCGCTTTCAAGGGTCAACTGAATCAACCGTCGAGTCTCTGGCGCCATGGTGGTTTCTCGTAACTGCTTAGGGTTCATCTCACCCAATCCCTTAAAGCGCGTCACTTGGATCTTACCGCGCTTCTTTTCGGCCTGAATGCGATCGACAATTCCCTGCTTCTCGTCTTCGTCAAGTGCGTAAAATACTTCTTTCCCAATATCGATTCGATAAAGAGGTGGCATCGCCACATAAACATGACCTGCTTTAACCAGCGGTTTAAAGTGACGAACAAATAAGGCACACAACAAAGTGGCAATATGCAAACCATCTGAATCCGCATCCGCAAGAATACAGATCTTGCCATAACGTAACTTGGATAAATCATCAGTATTAGGATCTAATCCAATCGCAACTGAAATATCATGCACCTCCTGCGAACCCAGAATTTGCTCCGGTTCGACTTCCCAGGTGTTAAGAATTTTACCACGTAGCGGCATTATCGCTTGGAACTCTTTATCCCGAGCTTGCTTAGCTGAGCCTCCCGCTGAGTCACCCTCGACCAGGAAGAGCTCACCACGCATACTGTCTTGCCCGACACAATCAGCCAGCTTGCCAGGTAATGCAGGTCCTTGTGTGACCTTTTTTCGCACTACTTTTTTACTCGCTCGCATTCTTTTGTGGGCATTACTGATAGCTCTCTCAGCCAACGCATCCCCAACTACCGAGTGTTGGTTTAGCCATAGACTAAAGGCATCTTTAACCACACCCGCAACAAAGGTCGCACACTGGCGTGAAGATAAGCGCTCTTTAGTCTGTCCTGAAAATTGAGGATCATCCAGCTTGACTGACAGAACGTAACTAATGCGATCCCAAATATCGTCGGCAGTAAGCTTTACACCTCGTGGTAATAGGTTTCGAAACTCACAAAACTCACGCATTGCCTCAAGCAAACCGTTACGCATACCATTAACGTGAGTACCTCCTTGGGCTGTTGGAATCAAGTTAACGTAGCTCTCGGCTAAGCATTCACCACCCTCGGGCATCCAGAAGAAAGCCCAATCAACAGCCTCTGTTTCACCTGCAAACGATCCAACAAAAGGTTCTTCTGGTAACTTTTCATAATCAACAGCTTGTTCTAAAAGATAATCAGTTAAACCATCCTCATAGTGCCACTCGTCCTTTTCCTTACTGGCTTTGTTTTCAAAAACCACTTTAAGACCCGGGCACAATATTGCTTTGGCTTTTAGCAGATGTTTAAGTTTTGAAACTGAAAATTTAGCGCTATCAAAATATGTTGAGTCAGGCCAAAACTTCACCGTTGTTCCAGTGTTACGTTTGCCAATTTCTCCAACAACCTCTAAATCAGATACTTTTAGCCCATTTTCAAACGCCATAGCATACTGCTTAGAGTCACGTTTAACGGTAACCTCAACACGCTTCGACAGTGCGTTTACGACTGAGATACCAACGCCGTGCAAACCACCTGAAAATTGATAATTTTTATTGGAAAATTTACCGCCAGCGTGCAGTTTACTCATGATAAGTTCAACACCAGGAATCCCTTCTTCAGGGTGGATATCCACTGGCATACCGCGACCATCATCACTAATTTCTAAAGAGTTGTCTTCGTGTAGCACCACTTGGATGAGTTTTGCGTGCCCCGCCAGAGCCTCATCCACACTATTATCAATAACCTCTTGCCCTAGATGGTTCGGGCGTGAGGTATCGGTGTACATGCCAGGGCGTTTTTTAACAGGGTCTAAGCCGCTAAGGACTTCAATATCATCAGCGGTATACTTATTATTTGCCATAGGGGTTCTTTGCCATAAGCTCGTTATTTCTTTTTGATTTTGAGTTGGATGAATCTATAATTGTTATCACGCCTTATCCTATAAAGCGCGATCTGATTGTGCAAGTAAAATGTTGAAATGCTAGATTGGAGATGTCGCGAAGTCAGGGAATGGTTAATTAATAGCCAGATATAGCCATATTGACTGATGGGAGATAACTATCGGCACGGAAACTTTCCACTTTAATTTGTCCATTACCTGAGCAGTGATAAAGGTTATAACCTGGTTTTTCATGACTTGCACAAAAATCTGACGAATGTTTCTTAAATTGAACGCAAGTAGAAGGAACTGAACGATACCATACGTTCTTATGTAGCGTGTCACTTATTTGATGGACGTGGCCAAAAGCACACTGCTTCACTTGTGGATGTCTCGACAGCAGATCAACTAACTGATGTCCGTTATCAATACCAATTTTATCCAGCCAATCACAACCCACCGGCACTGGATGATGGTGAGTAAAAATCATTGTTGGTAAATCGCTGTTCTCAACCAAGCAAGACTCAAGCCACTGCAATTCTTCATCGCTGATATGTCCATGAACTTTCCCTGGTACATGACTGTTCAGCATGAGTAATTGCCAATTTTCTGTAATAAGCTGCTCGGTCGTAGAAAATGGTTTGTTTGAGAGATAACGTTTAAGTTGTGACTTTTCATCATGATTACCGGCCAAGCTCAACACGGGCTTATTAAATCCTGATAAATAGTCGACAAACTTTTGGTAAGATTGTGGCGTGTAATCTTGGGAAATATCACCGGTTACTATAATAATGTCGGGGTTGATTTGACGCTGCTCTACATCGCTTAGAACCGCCTTCAAACTTTCTTCGGTGTTTACGCCAAGCAGAGTCGAGGAATCATCTGCGAACAGATGAGGATCTGAAATATGCAATACTTTCATTGTGTTTCGCCCGATAAAAAGACGAGATTGCTCTTTATTCAAAACATTCCCCAATTAATGACTCAACCTATTATCGCGCGTATTCTAATCAAAAAACACCAATTGTGTCCTATCCAAACTGTGAGGTTGCCCAAATTCTAAGCAAAAACTTAACCATTCAGACAAAAAACGGTTTAATTGGATTTTTTCATCCGGTTGCTTCATTAACTTATTGGGGTACGGATAGACTGGCGGCAACATCCCTTGATTTAGTCCAGACAACACCTCTGCCACCTTGGCATCATGGTACATTCGCACCAAATACTGACGTTTTAAACTGATAGTTTTTTCGTCTTGAAGCAGTTTATAGGTCGCGGTGTGCTTGCTTTTCTGTTCTAGTGAAATTGATAGATTGGGTTGCTTATCAATCTCGAGATTAAAGCCCTGACCAACCTCAAGTTCAACAGAATCAACCAAACGAGAAAGCTTGGCATAGTTGCTCGCGCACAACGCCATAAACTCCTTTAGGTCTGGAATGTACTTCTTTCGAGTTCGGTTCATAAGCTTTAAAGGTTTAAATTTGTCTCGTTAATCAGAAACCATTGTATCGCAATCAAGGCCATAGCGTTATTGATGCGGCCACTTTGTAATAAATTCAAGAGCTCGCTGCGTTTAACGACCAAAACCTTAATATCCTCATGCTCGGTTTCAAGCCCTGCAAACTCTGCTACGTTATCACTATCCACTAATCCTAAAAATAAATCCACATACTCTGTCGTTCCGCCAGGGCTAACCCAGTATCCTGGCATTGGAAACAAGTCTATCAATTGGCACCCAGCCTCTTCCTGCACCTCTCGATAAGCGACATCGGAAGCACTCTCCCCTTCCTCAACCATACCCGCCACTATCTCAAGCAACCACGGAGACTTCTCGCCCACCAAAGCACCAGGACGGCACTGTTCGACTAATACAAAGCAATCTTTCAGCTTATCATACAGCAATACCCCAACCGCATTCCCACGATCAAAAATCTCTCTTTCAACAACTGGGCTCCAATCACCTTGATAACGGCGATGCTGATAGCGGTATTTTTTCATCGAAAAGAATCCTTGGTATAGGGACTCTTCCTCTAAGAACTTAACATCACTTTTGCTGAACTCGGGCATAACTTGTCTCGTCTTTAAATACTTTACTTATTCTTTACAGTAGCTTAAACCATTTTGAGATTACAGCCTTTCATAATCTGTTACACTTAGATTGTTGTTTGAAATATAAGAAATGACTATTCTTTGCACTATTCTTGATTAAAATTCACTTATCTGCATCTGAGACACGCAATAAGTGCTTTTTAATGAAAAGAGCATTATGAAGAGAGGGAATCATGAGAGAAGCGGCAACCGATTTCGAGCAGGCTCGACACAATATGGTCGAACAGCAGATCAGGCCTTGGAATGTCTTGGATCAGCGTGTTCTGGATAAAATCCATGGTTTAGCACGTGATCGTTTCGTACCCACCGACTACAAGTCGATAGCTTACGCTGATACTCAAATTAACATTGGCCACAGTCAAATAATGATGACGCCTAAAGAAGAAGCGAGGATGCTACAAGCTTTAGCCATCAAGCCGACCGATACAGCTCTCGAAATCGGCACTGGAACTGGCTATTGCACAGCGCTTTTAGCTAGCCTAGCCAATAAGGTTTATAGTGTTGATATTATTGAAGAGTTCATTGAGTCCGCAAGCAAGATTACAGCTGAGCTTGGGCTTACAAATATTGAGTTTGAAGAAGGGGATGCTGCCAATGGTTGGCCCCACCATAAACCCTATGATGTTATTGCAATAACAGGCAGCTGTTATCAGTTACCCGAACAATATTTGAACCAGCTAACGATTGGCGGGCGACTATTTTGTGTAACAGGGACCGAGCCAGCGATGCAAGCTCAGCTAATCACTCGCACAGGCGAAGATGAATGGCATACTCAAAGTCTATACGAGACGGTCATTCCAAGCCTAATTAACAGCAAACCCAAACCGCAATTTGACTTTTAATCAAGAAACAATAGATATCTAAAACAAGACGAGACAATTTCTGATGAAATTAAGAACCATCCACACTTTACTAGCAGCCACATTATTCGGCGGATTAGCCAACGTCAGCTACGCCGCCACAGATCTAATGGACGTCTATCAGGACGCCCTGAACAACGATTCACAATACAAAATTAGTGCGGCTTCGTTAAAAGCAACCGAACAAGACTATAAGATTTCAAGATCGAGTTTGTTGCCACAAATTAACGGTAGCGTTAGTCGTTCACGCTCGGACACAGACAGCGAAGGGCAAGGTTTGGATGGAAGTCCATCAGATCCGTTTAGTAGTGATGTGAATACCACGACTTATGCAGTGCAGCTTGACCAAGTGTTATTCGACTGGGGTCAGTGGATTGCGCTAGATCAAGCAGAAATGAGCGTGAGGGCTGCTGAATTAACTCATGCCTCAAACCTACAAGGCCTAATGCTTCGCACCACCCAAGCTTATTTTAATGTGCTGTCAGCACAAGAAACATTAGCCATTACTCGTAATGAAAAGCAAGCTTTACAACAACAGCTTGATCTTACACGCGAACAGTATGAGTCAGGACTTGCAAACGCCACTGACTTTTTGAACGCACAAGCGAACTTTGATCAGTCAGTCGCTAATGAAATCAGCCAAGAAACGAACTTGATTAATGCGCAAGAGGCCTTACGTGAAGTCACTGGACAATACTACAGCGAACTTGAAGATGTCGGCAATAGTATCCAAATGACGCCACCGAGCCCGGCCAATATTGATGATTGGTTACGAGTGGCTAATGAGTCGAATCTTGGTTTAAAAGCTCAGCAAATGAGTGTTCGTATTGCAAGAGACGAGGTAAAGCGTAACCGTAGCGACCATTATCCGAACGCTAACTTAAGAGTAAGCTACTCCGAGCGCGATAGCGATACAGAGCGAATGTTCCCTACTTTAGGTGTCAATCAAAACACATCTAATTTAACAGACGGCTACCAAGCTGGAGTTACGGTTTCTATCCCCATCTTTTCAGGGCTTAGAACTACTGCCCAAACAGAAAAAGCAAAGCAAAACTATCTGCGTACAACTCACGAACTAGAGCAAAACGCGCGTCAAATACAACGTAGCGTCCGCTCGGCTTATGCCACACTCGAAGCCTCTATTCAGTCGTTTAATGCAAACACACGTGTCCTAGAGTCGAGTCAAAGCTCCTTAGAAGCGACAAGAGATGGTTATCAGGCAGGAACGCGAAACATTATTGATGTCTTGCAAGCAACTCGTGCGGTTTATGCCGCCCAACGCTCTCTGAGTCGAGCTAAGTTTGACTATTTAATCAATGGTCTGAAGCTTAAAGAAGCCGTAGGAACTTTGACAAAAGACGATATCGAGGAAGTGAATCAATGGTTACTGAATAATTAATTTCTAGCCATAAATATCCAGCAATAACGCTAGAGCTTCTCTTTATAAGAAAGGCTCTAGCTGATTCACAGTTTTTTCTAATGCACCTCGACTATGCTCAACCACAGCTTGGGCTTTCTGTCCCATAAGTTGTCTTTTTTGCTCATCTACCATCAAGCTAATCACTGCTTCACTAATCTCTCCAACGGTAGCTACGGTTTTTGCTCCTTCCTGTCCGACCAATTCTCGATAAACTTCACTGAAATTATGAACATGAGGCCCTGATAGAACGGGCTTGCCGAGCGAAGCTGGCTCAATCATATTGTGGCCGCCAATAGGCACTAAGCTCCCCCCAACAAAAGCAATATCTGTAAGTTTATAAGCTAACATGAGCTCGCCCATACTGTCCCCTACCATGACTTGATTCTGCTCATTCCAAGCATCGGGTTGTGAACGTCTATGATAAGTAAAACCAAGCCCGGCGACTAAGTTTGAAACTTCATCAAACCGCTCAGGGTGTCTTGGAACAATGATTAACTTAGCATCAGGTAGTGACTGCAAGACTTGCTGATGCGCCTTTAACAGAATTTCATCCTCACCTTTATGAGTGCTTGCCGCTAACCACACTAACGTCTTTGAGTCACCCTCCCAGCCATGAAAGTAAGACTCATCTCCATTGCATGTAAACTGCTGATCAAATTTTATGTTTCCAGTGGTTACACATTGATTTGGGTTGACTCCTAACCGAATAAAACGCTGAGCGTCTTTATCGTTAACCGGCAATACTAACTTGAAAGCCTTCATCATCTGCTGGCTTAAGGTCGAAAACTTAAGGTATTTTTGCGCCGACTTTTCAGACATTCGAGCATTGGCTAGAATGACAGGGATATCTCTAGATTTGAGGTGATGAAGCCAATTTGGCCACAACTCAGTTTCCATGATGACCAGTGCACCAGGTTGAATTCGTCGGGTAAAGCGCTTAATTGTCCCTGGCAAATCACAAGGAGAATAATGATGCGTTACTTTACTTCCTAGCCCTTCAATGATTTGCTTAGCTCCCGTTGGCGTGGTCGTTGTAACCACGATATTTAAATCTGGCTTCAGCTGTAACAGTCTTTCTATAATGGTTTTCGCTGCGATAGACTCGCCCATAGACACCGCATGGAACCAGATGGATGGCCTCTGTTGCTTTCTAACAAACCCAAAGCGCTCGCGCATCGGCTCCCGATATTGTGGTGGCTTAAAGCTTTTATAAACCCAACGCAAGCACAATAAGGGCGCACAAAGGTAATAAATCGCGGTATAAATAAATCGTAACACCTACTTTTTTTCCTTGTTTTTATCAGCTTCCTGTTTTGCCTTTAAGGCTCTTTGTTTTCTGACTTCTTTCGGATCAATCAATAACGGCCGGTATATTTCGATTCTATCACCATCATGCAGGGTTGCATCTAGAGTTGTTAGCTTGCTGAATACACCTACTTTATTTTCCGATAAATCTATGTCTGGATGAAGTTCCAAAATGCCGGACTGTTGGATAACAGCTTCAACCGTCGAACCTCTATCGACCATAAGTTCCAGTAGCGTCTGCTCTTCTGGCAAGGCGTAACACACCTCGACACGCAGCTTTTTGTCCATCTAAAATTGCTCCTTACTCTGTCACAGAGCCATTTTAACCGTAAACTACCGCGGCTCTTTTTGAAAAAGCTTCGACAAATGACTCCGCCAAATGATTGAACACACTACTAAAAGCCATACTGGTTAAAATATTAGAAAACTCAAAATTAACTTCAAGCTCAATCTTACAGGCTTTATCGTCCAAAGAGGTAAATACCCAGCGTCCGTCTAAATGCTTAAAAGGACCATCAACAAGCTTCATATCAATGGAGTCATAAGGATTATTAGTATTCTTTGTTGTAAATGTCTTTTCAAAGCCGCCTTTTGCTACGGCTAAACTTGCTACAACCTCTGTTTCAGTGCGCTCAAGCTCAGTTGCACCAACACAGTTTGGTAAAAACTCAGGGTATTTTTCGATATCATTTACTAATTCAAACATCTGCTGTGCAGAATAAGGTAATAGGGCTTGGCGCTTAACTGTCTTCATAACTCTATCGTAAAACTGACTTGTAGCAATTGTAACATTGCCTGTTTTAAACTCCTAACCTATTGAGACTCTGTGCGTTGCCCCCTATAATCCCTAAACAGAGATTATTTTGAGTTTCACCAACGAGAGTTCATTGAGTGGCTAAAAAAGGTAAAAATAAACCATCCAGTAGCGCAATAGCTTTAAATAAAAGAGCTAGGCACGATTACTTCATCGAGGAAACCTTTGAGGCTGGTGTGATGCTACAGGGCTGGGAAGTCAAAAGTTTACGAGCGGGCAAGGTCAATTTGGCTGAGAGCTACGTGTTGCTAAAAAATGGCGAGGCGTTTCTTTTCGGTTGTCATATATCGCCACTGTTGAGCGCTTCTACTCACGTTGTTGCCGATCCTTTGAGAACCCGTAAACTATTACTGAATAACCACGAAATTGCAAAATTATTCCGTGGTGTTGACCAGCAAGGTTACGCCGTCGTTGCTCTTAAGCTCTATTGGAAAAAATCCTTAGTCAAACTTGAAATTGGCTTGGCTAAAGGTAAAAAGCTGCATGATAAGCGTGCAACAGAAAAAGAACGCGAATGGAATAAGACAAAAGAACGCATTATGAAGCATAGTGTGTGAATTGGTTCATAAAGATTGGAGTTAAACAGAGTCTCTGTTTAATTCCTGCTACTATTGTTTATTCACAATAATTATTAGGAAAATGAATAGTTTGAAAGCATCGACATCAATCACAAGTGTTACCCTTTCATCGAGCTTTAAGCTTCTTGCTTTAACTGCGGCAGTTGTTCTTGCAGGGTGCTCTTTCAAGGAAGACAGGAACGATATTGTGGTTCCTATAGTAGATGCTACACCAGCACAGTCATCGGGCAGCTCATCCCCGGTGGTCTATCAGGGTGTTGATGAATCAGATACATATATTTATACGGTGCGCCCTGGCGATACGCTAGGCACCATTTCACAGCAATACTTAGGTGCCTCTAGTCGATATACAGAGTTATTGAAACTGAATAAGTTGGCTCCTAATGACTCAATTTTCGTTGGGCAAAAGCTTAAGCTTCCGACAAAAGGACTCACCATTCCTAAAGAAAGCTCATACTCCAAACATAGCAAGTCTCGCCAGACTGTATCTACGACCGCATCGAAAGAGTCATACCCTGAATTAGAGGCTTTAATCGAAGCGGAAGAGTACAACCAAGCAATACAGTGGACATTAAACCACGAGAAACTTGAAACTAGCCAGTCTTTACAGCAAAAACTAGTCGTTGCAGCCAAAGGTCAATCTGAGCAATACAAACGCCAACAAAACACTGCTGAAGCCGAGGCACTACTTTCAGGATTAATCAGTGAAACTCCATTATCATCAGCCAATAAAGCCATGCTTGAGGCTGAGCTATCCACACTTCGCGCAGAGCAGCAACTATTAACCGCTAAGCAATACGCGGATCGTTCTCAGTTTGATGATTCTTATGAGCTACTGCTAAATGCTTGGAATAACGTGGGGAAACCACTTGAAGAAAACATACTTTTCACAACAACTCGAAATAAGGTATCGGAAAACTACCACCAACAGGCGCTACGTCTATATCGCAATCAAAAACTCGATGACGCATTAGAGTTTTGGCAGAAGATTTTAGCCATTAACCCCAATGATGACTTAGCTTTGGTTTATCAAGATCGGGTGAAAGCGCTACAGAATAAACTCGATAACCTATAATATTACCGATCGGCCTTATCGCTAGTATCAGCAACATCAATTAATAGCGTTTTATCAATATCTGTCAGCTCACTTAATGCAGGGTCGGTATTATTTTTAAATCCCATATGCTGGGTTTTGGTCAGGCCTGCTAGCTTCTGGGTCAGCTCATTCACTTCTTGCTGTAATCGCCCGACCTCATCATGGGCATTAATTTTAATTAACTCCGACTGCCCGTGTGATCGAATATCCTTAATGACCTGCCGTGTTTTATTAATTCTTTGTGTGAATTTATTCGCTAGCCAGTACACCCCTGAAAAAACCGCCAGCATGATCACAAACATCCATATAATCATAGTTAACAATGATGACCGTGTGGCATTTATTAAGTTACTTCGCCCTACTGCGATACTAGCGTGGCCAATAATCTTTTCTTGGAACATAATAGGCGTATCGAATATAAATGCTTCCTGATTGAAACTGTCTAAATTTTCATAAATTCGACTAGAACCCTTACCGCCTATTATTTGACTGCCTTCGAAAGCTTTATAGAATTTCCCTACTTGCTCCTCCAAGCTGCTGCTCTGGACCAAGTTATCCTTGTCCCTAATTGATAAGTACAAAACTTCAGAGCTATTTACGATATCTTGGGTAATTGCTTGCAACGCTACATCTTCGTCCAACAATAATGGTTCGGCGGTTTCGCTCGAAATGATCTGAACCATTGAATTGCCATAATCATAAACTAGCTGGTTCATTAGTGTATTCTGCTTGTTATATACCCAAATCATCCCCAAAACCATTACCACTAATACCAAGGATGATAATGAAACGGCCCAACGGGCACGCATGGAAACAAAGCGAATCGATGAAATTCCTTTACGTTCTTGCGCTATTTCCTCAGCGAGTGTGTCGAGTTCCTCAATAAGTTCTTCAGTTTTGGTATATCGTAAATCAGGGTTTTTCTGAAGCAATCTAAAAATGATGCTTTGCCAAATAAAGCCTTGTTCTGAATAAGCATTTAATGGTTCAGGGTTATCTTGTAATACGGCCTGCATCATCGCGCCATAATTAGCAGCCTGGAAGGGTAACTCACCTTTTGTCACCTTGTAGAGGATCACCCCTAAGGAATACAAGTCTGTTTTAAAACTCGTTTCATTGCCTGAAATCTGCTCCGGAGACATATAAGCAGGCGTGCCCATGACTTTCTCCTGCTCCTCCGCACCAGCCTCCATAAACTGATGTTCAACTCGAGCAATACCAAAGTCGGTTATTTTAAAACGCTTCCCTTTATCTAAAACAAGAATATTCTCAGGCTTGATATCTCTATGGATAACTCCCTTTGAATGAGCATAATTCAGGGCTTCCGTTAATTGTTGCGCCAACTCGAGGGAGTCACCGATTGAAAAAACCCCATGCTCTTCTAGATGTTCGTCAAGGTTATTGCCTTCTAGAAGCTCCATGGCGATATAAGGCCTATCTTGCCAGATACCGACATCATAAATAGTCACGATTCCCGGGTGACTTAAACTACCTGCAGCTCTTGCTTCACGCAAAAAAAGCGCGCGATACTCTTCCTCCTCTACGAGCTCATGTTTTAGAAGCTTTATAGCAAGTGAGCGTCCAATTTCGGGATCTTTAGCTAGATAAACTACAGACATGGCGCCACGACCAATTTCTTCTATAAGTTCGTAGCGACCGATTTTCAATTGGTTAGTCATTTGTTTGATAACTATGCAAACAACCAGATAAGCACGCCAATAAAAATCACTGCGGCTACACCAAGTGCACCTACTAACGTCCAGTTTATTTCTGCAGCTTCTTCTTCAGCCTCTTCAGGAGAGTCGACTAGCGTAAATAAAAACTCGGTATGACCAATTTGAATTTTATCGCCTAGCGTTAAAACACGTTCAGTAATTTTCTCGCCATTAACGATAGTACCGTTTGACGATAATAAGTTAAGTATTTTCCACTCACCACTATAGTAAGTTATCTGGGCATGAGTGGATGAGGCTGCAGGATCATAGATCGTGACGCTATTGCCCTTACCTCGTCCAATAACATTTTTTCCATAACTTAGTAGAAATGCAGTGCCCGCGTGGGGTTTAGTCGTAGCCAAGAGTGCTGGAACTTTTGTCCCATCATCTTCTAGTTTTTGAATTTCTGCGGCAATCATCCGATCGACTTCTTTCGAGTCAAAAACAAGTGTTCCCTGCGGCCCAGCCTTATCTTCCCGATACCCCTTTCTTGGCTCAGCTTTTTTATTTGACGAATCTTGTGATGACATACTTACCTCACGTTAATTTATTTTTAATAATTTTTTAATTTGATCGATAAAGCTTTTTTTCTTTCGCTTTTTTGGTGCTTTCACCGGAGACGATATAAGAATAACCGAAACATTGTCACTCCCCCCATTCTTACACGCAAGCGACACCATATACTCGATCTTCGCTTGGTTGTCGCGTGGCATACGCAACGCCCCAGTTAACTCAGTGCGGGATAGCTCATCGTACAAACCATCACTCGCCAACAGTAAATGCTCACCATAATCCCACTCACGATTTAAAAGACCAATATGAAGCTGGTTGTCATTCTCAATCCCTAAGCATTGAGTAATAACGTGGCGTTTTGGATGGTGTTTTACTTGTGTCGACTCAATTAAACCTGCGTTGAGAAGCTTTTGGACTAAAGTGTGGTCTTCTGTTAACTGCGATAACTCGCCGGTTATCTCATTCCAAAGGTAAGCCCTACTATCACCTACCCACGCAATATCGTAACTATCTTCTTTTGAGTGTACCGCCACGACAGTTGCCCCGCGGTCTTCCTCCTCATGACGATTATACGCTTTTATCACTGAGTGTGCAGAATGGACAGCATTAAAGAGATTGGCTCCGTTAGCGATCGACTTTCGGATTTCTTTAACCGTATAAAGACTGGCTTGCTCGCCCTGCTTTAGTCCGCCAACCCCATCAGATAGCAACCAAAGCCCTAACTCTGAGGATCCGTAAACTTTATCATCATTATTTTCTCTAGCGACGCCCTTATGGGACATCATCGCAGATTCAATGCGATTTTTTTCTTGTGGTGACATTAACCCTCCTACTGTGGCCAACAAAGTGTATCCTTTTGTTTCCTAAAGGAATGTTAACCAAGCCACAATTTACTTTTAGTAATATAACCATTGAATCCTATATACACAATCCCCATATCAGTTATAATGGATTGTTCCATGGGGGCGATTTGGCTTCGACGTGGATTACGAAACTTTAGTTGCATGTCGAGATGTTCAGCGAATCTCGTAAAATCAAAGCTGAAAACTTATAGTTGCAAACGAAGACAACTACGCTTTAGCCGCTTAATAGGCTAACTGTCTACTCTGAGCGTCCTTGGTAGGAGCTAGACAGTCATATACAGGGACTCGCAGGTAACTGTGCTCGGCAGCCAACTGTTAAACTTTCCTCGAGATCGCCATTGAAAGCCTGGCCATTGGCTCGTCACTGGTTAACTTAAAGATGGTTCTAAGCATGTAGATTCTAAAGCAGAGGGTTCGCGGACGCGGGTTCGACTCCCGCCGCCTCCACCAATTCAGTTATGACGGGCCTTTCAGGCCTGTTTGTTACATTTGGTACAAAAACTGGTACAAGTACTGGTACCAACTTCCCTTAGATTGATTAGCTTTTGCATATCTCATTAATTAGAGATAGATGTAATGCTGAGCAAGTACATAACCCTAAGGGGAAACACCTATTACCTAAGATTACCTCTAAAGAGACGCACAGTAGCCCTCCTTGGCCGAAAAGAAGTTAAGCGCTCTTTAGGTACAGATAATAAGATGAAGGCCTCACAAAAGGCCCTTCGGTATATCGAGTTTATTGAACAGTTACAAGAGCAATTAAAAGTGTTTATTGACTTAGAATATATTAACCCTTCTGAAAGATCTCTTTTAGTACATTGGTTTGAAACTGAGCTAAAAGCCTTTGAAGACGACATTAGAGCGACAGGGTTTATCCAACTCGAGCCAGGTCTAGTTGACTATGAGCTTTACGGCGAGCTCAAGTCTGACTACGCTGAGAGATACTATTCCCAGTATTATAAGGCATGGCATACCATTGAAAGCGGAGGATATACCGAGAAGGACAACCTTGAGTTTGAAAACTTCATTAATGAGCTAGGAATCCAAGTTGATAGCACATCGACTCATTACACCAATTTAAGATGTGCTTACTTCACGCTCAAGTCGGCGCTATTCAACATCAAGTTTAGAAGATATGCTGGAGGACCAGAGAATCATAAATCCGCTGTAGATTTAGTTAATAGAATCCGTAAAACTGTTGAGAGTTCTAACTCCTCAGTTCAACCTACCTCTCCCCCTCAAGCCTTAATTGCTCAAAAAGTTGACCTTGAGCAGCTTGTTGACGAGTTTCTTGCTTCTAAGGAAAGAGAGGAAAGTTGTTCTGCCAAAACTCTAGAAGGATACAAAGAGTCATTAAAGCTTCTGATCCAACTAAACAGAAATCAAACTATTACTAAGAGATCGGCTTTAGATATCAAAGACAAACTCCAAAAATTGCCGTCTAATATGCATAAACGCAAAGAATACAGAGAGCTGTCCATAGAGGAAATAATACAACTGGAAGATATTCCTAAAGATCACTTGATGTCTGTCACCACCATTAATAAGTATTTAAGAATCTTTGGTTCATTTACTCAGTGGGCAATCAGGCACGATAAAATCGAGCTAAGTCAAAACCCATTCCAAGATCTCAAGTTGAAAGAAAGGGTTAGTAAAAAATCTAAACGAAAGGTTTTCACCCCAGAGAAACTAAACTTACTTTTTAGCCAACCAATCTGGACAAAACTTGAGTACAAAAAGGATTTCCATTACTGGCTTCCTCTTTTAGGCCTATACACAGGTGCTAGGATAGATGAGCTTTGCCAGCTTAAAATTAGTGATGTAAAGGAATATCATATAAATGACCGTACTGTTTATGCTTTTTCTCTAAAGGATTTAGAGCTTAAAACGGAAAGTTCTGAAAGAGAAATACCAATACACCAACATCTTATAGAGCTGGGTTTGTTAGATTATATAGACCAACTTAAACAGGAAGGAAAAGTTTACTTACTTCATGATATTACCGTCGGGAAAAGTACTCGTTCCGACCCTTCTAGCAAGTGGTTTAACCGTCTTAAAGATAAACTAGGTTTTGAAAAGGAAAAAGAGTGCTTTCACTCATTTCGACATACCTTGCAAGACATGGTATCAAACGGTGTGGGTGAGTTCGGCTATAAGTTAAAACGTATCCTTGGTCATTCATCAGATGATGTTACGTTTGGAACATATGGTCAAGAGATTAACTTAAAATATCTAACTGAAGTTTATGAGAAGATTGACTTTAAGAAATACCTCCCCGAAATCAAGCCGTTTAAATAAACTGCAGAGATGCAAGTAGGCTAGGAGGTGATTAATAGCCCTAGCATCCATTAAAAAAGAAGTACGAATAAGTTTTAAACGTTGAGGAACAATTAACGAATTTAAGTCAATTTAGTCTTGGCTGACTTTACCTCCCAATTCCTCAAGGTGACTATTCATTACCTTTAGCAGTCTTTCGTAGTCACCACGTGTTCTGATTGGTATGGCACCTTTATTCTTTACTAAATCTTGTGTCCCTGCACAGTTCAACTTTAGAGGATTATTGTCTTCGTGGGGTACAATCGCAAAAAGGGCTCTACCTTGCCCAGTACAGAAGTTCGCTTGGCTAGTAGAGCCACTTTTAATTTCAGCCTCTACAATGAGAGAGCCAACAGACAGTCCTATCTGTATCCGATTTCTAGGTACAAAGAACTCTCTTTTGGTAGGAACCCCCAGTGGGTGTTCGGATAACCATGCACCTCCTTTATCCAAAATCTCATAGCCGAGCTTCGAATTAGATGCAGGAGTCGGTTTGTCTAACCCCCCAGCTAATACTGCTATGGTCTCTCCATTTTTATTAAGACAGCCTCTGTGTGCTTCTGCATCTATGCCTAAAGCAAGTCCACTGACAATAGTCCAACCACACTCACTTAGGAACTCTGAAACTCTCCGAGCTATTGCTTTGCCATTGCTTGAAGCTTTTCTTGTACCCACAATAGCCATTCCGGGAATATTTGTTAATGTTTCAACGTTACCCTTAAGGAATATTGCAGTTGGGGCATCCTTTATTACTCTCAGTGATTGCGGATATAGGATATCCTTTAAGGTAATAACTCTAATGCCGCTAGATTCATGTTCGTGAAGTATGTTTAAAGCTCTTTCCCAGTCATAATCACTAAGGATGTGTCCACCTAGCTCCATATTCTCAAGTGTGTCGTTCACTTCTGTTAAAGAAGAAATATCTTTACTTATAGCTCTAAACACTCCAGAAATAATGCTTGGCTTAGTACGCTTAACAGATCTAAGGGCGAGGTATAGCACTTCAAGAGTTTGATTAATTTTTGAGAGATCATTCATCAACTGTTTTCCCGATAGCCAAAACCTTTAAAATACTTGCTCCAGCTTGCTCTATTTTAGCTTTGCAAGCTGCCAATGAATTCCCACTTGTAACAATATCATCCAAAATAACGTATGGAAATTTAAGACTTATGATATGCTCATGTGTATCCAGTGAAGCTAAATGATTGAATAGACTCCTATCGCCTCCTGTTGCTAACTTAGGTATTGTTCTTGTCCTCACTAAAGGGTTCCCATGATAGTGCATATTTTTATGGGAAGTGGCCAAGCTTCTACATATTTCCTCCATCGCAGCCGACGTCACATTTCTTTCATGAGAAGGCACAATTGCTAATGAAAAGTTTTGAAAGGGAGTGATTTCTGCTGTTAGCTTACTCTCAATCTCACTATAAAACTTATCAACGGCCTGCCTGTGCAGACGGTGGTCAGGGTCTTTGAAGTTCAAGATTTGCTGTGATACGCCCCTGAACTTTGGGTTCACCTTCTTCGGAGTTCCAACTTTGTACTTATGGTAGTCGTGCAAGTAAATCAATAGTTCACTGTCTCTCATCCTTACCGTAACTTCCCTAATTATTTTCTTTTATATAACCCTATTATGATTTATGAGAACTATCAACTTGAATTTTCCCAAAAAAATCTGAAGTACCACCCCGAGGGCAAAGTACGGTTACATTCCCCCGTGCCCATATGATATGAACTATGTCGATCAGATTATAATACTTATAGAACAGTCTAACCTCTTCCGTAACTAAGAAACATAACGGTACAGGCTAGCTCTACTGATTCCAAATTCTCTGGCTATGTCCTGTGCCGATTCATCCTCAGCCTTATTCTTAAAACGATCTCTAAGCTGTTTAATACGCCCCTCACTAAGAGATTTCTTTCTACCATTATATTTCCCTTTCTTCTTAGCTTTAGCGATCCCTAGAGCCTGCCTTTCCCTTATTAGTTCACGCTCAAACTCAGCGAATGATCCTAAGATATTCATCATTAACTTACCATGAGCACTTGCGGTATCTACTGAGCTATCCTTGATACTTTTGAACTTAACACCTTTCTCATCTAATCGACTTAATATGTTATGTAAGTCCACGATAGAGCGAGCTAAACGGTCTAGCTTAAAGACAACTAAAGTATCACCTTCCCTTACGTACTCTAATGCTTTCTCAAGCTCAACTCTGTCACTTAATGCACCACCTGATTTCTGCTCTAAGAAAAGCTTTGTACACCCATACTCTTTCAGTGCTTCTTGTTGAATCTCTAACGATTGGTCTTTAGTAGATACTCGACCATAACCAACTAATGTTTCCATAATGCTCCTATAATCTCAATTAAGTACACTCTATTGATACACCTAATTAACTGTCTCAAAACAGTCTCATTTACATTAGATCAGCAAAATCTCTATAGGTCAAAAGTCTAATGAGACTACTTGCAGTTTTCTTAAAGTACACTTAAAGCTCCTCTTAGAGTTAATTAACACACATTATCCCCTTAAATTAATTAACCCCCACTATCCCATAGAAGCAACTTTAGTTAGTGATAACTGAGTCTACATAAGCATCTTAAAGAAGTAACTTAGAGTTCATCTACACAAGTTATTTCTAGGTAGATAGTTATAAGTAGATATCTTTAAGTGTGACTTTAAGTATTGAACATTAGTTCTTTTCCTCTTTTTGGTAGATGAATATATAGATAACTTACAGTCAACTTAAAGTAGAGCTTAATATTCTCTTATGGTTGTCACTTGAAGTGTTCCTCTTTCTTTAAGGGGGCAATCTGTAAGCTATTGATTCTAAATGCTTTATATGGATTTTCGGCAGTTTTTTTGCCGAGTTTAATTTAAGTAGCAAACCAAAAGCACCTTTCTAACGACCTACCCCAAGCTTATTGACCTTTCTTAAGTGAAAAGCAGGTGCTTTGTGTTCACTAAAATCACATAAATCATTTGGAGCATTATCTTGAATAGTAAACGTGTATCAATTTACGACTCAGTAATGGGTAGCGGTAAATCAACTTTTATCATTGAGCATCTAAACAGCGTTAAAACACCTTTCATTATATGCGTGGAGCGACAATCAGAGGTAGATAGATTAGCTCAAGGTATCAAAGGTGCAGTTGCACTATCTGACTTAAAGAAAAGCTCTAAGAAGCCAATGTTGGAGCTACTTAAGAATTGTCTGGCTGAGAGGAAGTCTATCATTTCAACTCATCAGCTCATGGCTTTGTGGGATGAAGCAGTTAAAGCCTATGTTAGAGAATATGGTTATGAGTTATACCTTGATGAGACTCTATCGGGAATCCTAGAGCCTATGAGCATCTCAAAGCGTGACGTTTCAAAGTTGATTGAAGAAGGTAAGCTTGTAGTTAATACACAAGGTTCGCTTGATAAAGTTGAGGTAGTAAGGCCTTTCCTTGATAGATACCAGAAATACGAACGGACTATCCGCAATAAAGATTGCTACCTCAGCTCAACAGGTATTCTCATTGAAGCTCCAAAACCTGACTTTATAACCTCGTTTAAGAAGGTAACTGTTTTGACCTATCTTTTCGAAGGTAGCTTGATGTGGGCTTACTTCAAACTACATGGCATTAAGTACCAATTACTTTCGATATTAGATGGTAAACCAGTACCACATAAAGAACCTAGCGGATCACAGTTCTCGGAGCTGATAACTATTTATGAAGGGAAACATAATGGCCAAAGAAGTGACTCTAGTTACAGTAAAAACTGGTATAAGCGAGAGGCGAACCTAAAGAAAGCAATGAAACAACTTAGGCAGGTAGTTGATAACAGTTGCTACAGAAAACTACACATTGCATATACTGTCCACGGCTGTCTAAAAGACACATTCCACCACCAGTCATTTTCCAATAAAGTGATTAACAGGAAGTATCATGGGCCAGATCGTAACAAGCTGAGCCCTGAGGAAATGGAACTGGTCACTCTGTTGCCTCAGAACATGAGAGGGTCTAATGACTTTGCACATAAAAGGTTCATGGCTTACATGGTAAATACCTACATGAAACCGCCTGTAATAAACCTACTAAGAGATTCTTGCATGTTTGAAGAGGATGAACTTAAGACGCTTCAAGATAACTACGCTTTGTCACAGTTGATTCAGTGGCTCTGGAGAGGTTGTATTCGCAAAGGTGAACCAATGACGGTCTATATCCCTAGTAAACGCATGAGGGAGTTATTCAAGACTTGGTTAGGAGTATCTGTAGGTACTATGGGTAAAAAGCGCAACAGTAATAAACTTAAACGAAACTACAAACAGGAGGAAGAGTGGCCGCACTTTTAGTAAGTACCATTGTTGGAATAATTGTAGCTTTAATCGCTGACTAGAGAACAGCAGATAACTTGAGGTTGAACTTTGGGTTATCTGCGTATCCACTTGCCTTAATCTGTCTTTTTAAATACTCTACATAAAGTCTATCTTTTCGATTTCATCCATTAACCTTTGAGTTTCAGAAAGTGCTTTAATTATCTTTTGGTAGTGCAGAACCTCGTCAAAACTCAACTCTCGTCCTTTGCGATCTTTGAGCCACTTTATAGCAGGCTGATAACCACCTATATAAAACTCCCAAGTCATCTGTGGTATATCACTGAAATACTGAGTGCTGTTTATATACACCTTACCTTCTTTGAAAGTGATTTTTTCAACAATATTATTTCCACTTACTGGATACATTATATCTAAAGAGTAGACTGAAACTTCGTCAAGTAGATGAGCCTTGCGTAGAGCGCTACCAATTTTCACTAACCTCCAAAATACAAGCTGATCTTTCGGGTACGGTATCTTAGGGAAGTCAATTTTTAAAAACTCTTTATATTGATCACGGTAAGCACGTGAGTGTAAAACTGCATAAATATAGTCAATAAGGTCTAAAGGTGTATATGATTTCATTTTTTGGTTACTTTGAGAGCAAAGCTCCAACCCTAACTCTTCAGATATTTTGTCAGTAACATCTGATTTCAAATTTAGAATTTTCTTCTTTATCTTTTCCTCTGAGAGATTATCTGCCCTATTTTCATACAAGTATAACGGAAATACATAACTCACTTCTCCTGTTTGCAGGGAAACGGCACATCGCTCAACTGCATTAGTTGTAATAAAAATATGTTGAAAATCAAATGATGTCTGCCTTTTGCAACATAGGAGGGCTATATTATCTTCTAATAGGTGTCTCACTGTATCGAACCTAGGTCTAAACATTACTCCTTTACTATTAGGGGATATTAAAGTCGACCTAATATCAAATGGCCTGTATAAGGCTTTTATATTATAGGCATTGCCTATATCTGTCTTTACCTCTTCTGCCTTAGATAATTTTAAATTATGCTTACTAGATAACTCCTCTAATGATAAATTATTGATGTCGGCTGTTAAGTCTCTAGCTTCCTTTTCTGTGAATTTCACCAGAAACTTATCTTTTGCAGTCTCAAAACCTGAGTTATTAAATGTCATTAACTCATCAAGTTTAAATCCGTTATTATATTGCTCTGCTTTCCCGAAATCTTTTTTTACAAAAAAATAATAGGGGGGTGTAGGAGCTAATTTTTCGAATCGTATTGAACTAAAATTCTCATTCGAGAGTGTTTCATATTTAAAATCTCGCTTTCCGTAAAGATCGTAAACATACACTTCTCCAAGTTCATTTTTCTTTTTAGCCCCAGTTTTAACGAATATATTAATCGAGACTCCAGCCATAATATCAAATACATTTTGATCTACAGAGCCATCAGGACTCGTTTCTAACTTACGGGAGTTCCCGTGCAAATCTAATATATAAATCTTATCAAAGCCTTCTAGCAGGTCTTTTCTCATTTGCCTATGAGTTACGCCATCAAGAAAACTATTATTTGTGATATAAGCTAGTATGCCTGCTCCATTTTTTTCTATGTAATGCTGTCCGTAACGAATAAACTTAATATAGTCGTCATCTAAGTTAATTTTTCGCTCATTAAGATTCTTCTTATAATCCGCTATTAACCCTTGAATCCATTCGCCTTTATTTACACTACTTACAGCGTATGGAGGATTACCAACAACAACCATTACAGGGGTGTCCCTTTTAATATAGTTTGCTTCCTTTGCTTCGCTACTCAGCCAGTCTGCAAAGAGCTTCCCTGTGTCCGGATGGTATTCCTCTAAAGAGTTAGTCAAAAAGACGTTAAACCTCCTCTCGTTATTAGGGATATAACCTGTATCTGTTAGAAGTAAGTCTAACTTTAAGTGTGCCATAGCATATGAAGCCATTAACAACTCAAACCCATTTAACCTAGGGATTAATTCATTTTCAACATAGCTACTCCACATCCCTCCCATGGAGTTAAATTTGCTTTGGTAAATGAACCTAACAACTTCAGCTAAGAAAGTTCCTGTACCTGTAGCAGGGTCTAGTATTTGAACCCTATGTACCTGCTTTTCTCCTCGTACGTAGCCTGTTTTTGTCCTTCTATCACGGTTTTGGGTATCAACTTCAATAGTAGTCTTTTGAGTGTCTGCCAAGCCATCGCTTATTTCGAATTCTTTTTTTAATATTTCATCGACAGCTCTAATTATGAACTTCACAACTGGCTCTGGTGTGTACCAAACACCTCTCTGCTTTCTTACAGCTGGATTGTATTCAGCTAGGAATGTTTCATAAAAGTGTATTATTGGGTCTTGTGTTTGAGTTGACTTTCCAAAATCTTTCAAAATCTCTGCTACATTAGTCGCTCTAAACACATCTGCTAAGTTATCAACCGTTGTCCTTATGCGGTCATCAATATTTGCTCCTGCCACATATTCAAATAACCTTCTTAAAAAGGGGTTCGTTTTAGGTATTAATTCAGAGGCTTCCTGCCTGCTAAAGTCATTTAAGCTTGTATCATGTAGTCTGGCAGCGAACATTCCATATGCTAGTGTTTGTGCGTAGATATCCGCAAATCCCTTTGGCGTTAAGTCATGAATCAGTACATCCTTGAATATTTCAAACTGTCTTCTTAGCTCTGTATTTTGATGGTTATCATCATCAGAGCTTACAGCATTCTCCAAAGTATTCTCTAATAATCTGGCTTTGCCCGCCATAAGTTCAGCTAAGCGTTTTGCTGACTTGATAGTTTGACTAATAAAGGCACAAAAGTCTCTTATCAGGTTGGTAAACTGAATAAAGTTTTCTTCTAATGCTTTAATCTCGCCATCAACCAACTCTGCAATACTAACTTCGTGGACGAGTGAGCCATTCTGGAAAAACTGGAAGTGTAGGTAATCAGTGATAACTAGGTTATCTAAAGCATTTTTATATCTATCGAACTGCTCTTTGTAGACCTTTGAATTTAAGTCCTTCCCTATATCTTTTGCTTCAATGAAGCCTATAGGTATTTTACCTTTACTAATTACATAGTCTGGGTTGCCGCAGTCTGTCACCTTACTAGGCTCATTAGTAATATCGACGTTAGGTACTAAACTTCTAATTAGCTGCTCTAAGTCACCACGGAAAGTATGCTCACTCGATTGGCCTAGATTATACCTATTTCTTACTATTTCAATGTATTCACTAATATGGTTAGACATGTATATCCCTGTTAGTTTTAGTTATATCTTGTTTATGTGAGTCTATATTATTGAAGTAAGTAGTATTATTCAATTTCATTTACTCAGTCATCTCATCTAGTCTTTTTATTTAACATTTACGGCTACTATTGCTAACCTCTTAGTATACCTTTGATGAAGTCATACTTTATGTGCGGTGCTTACAACGTCATTAACAGTCCATTCACTGACAAGCTGGCAGACCAGTTAGGCATAGATGAACCTATAGAAACCAGAGGGATACGTGTACCAGCTTCCAGCATACAGATCATCAATGAGTCATCTGAAGGTACTCGCCAGTTAGTCGATGCTAAGTGGTGGTTACTCCTCAAGAATGTCGATGGTGAGCTTAAGGCCGACTATAAGTGGAAGACGTTTAACTCCAAGAGTGCTCGCCTAAGAGAAAGCAGACTGACTAAGAAACCTTACAGAGAGTCTCGTTGTATCATTCCAGCCACGGGCTTCATCGAAGGCCAAGACAAGAAATATCACTACCTACAACCTGAAGGCCAAGCTATCGCTTTTGGTGGTTTGTTCAAGGAGTGGTATATCAATGATGAGGTTCACTACTCAGCATCGATCATTACTCTTGACGGCAATCCCAAGTTAGAGAATATCCATAAGAAGTCACTACCTCTGATGCTTCCCTTAGACCAGCCCGACACCCTTAGTGCTTGGCTTGATAGGGGCTTCACTGAGATAGATGCTTTTAATGACCTGCTAGAGCCAACCCTAAGAACTCCTATAGAGGCCACGAAGCTACACGGTGCAAGAGACCTAACACCTGCTGAGACGCCATACATAATTGATGCTGATTAGCTCCACAAACTAGCCTCGACTCTGCTAAGATAGTAGGTCTATTCACAGACACCTTTGAGCATGGCTAAAGTATCCATCCTGACACCTACGAACTCACCATTAGAGCTACCAATCGTTACCTCTAAGGTTCCTGCTGGCTTTCCTAGCCCAGCGGAAGAGTATCTAGGCGATACCTTAGACCTGAACCAAATCATGGTGGATAACCCTACGGCTACATTCTTTGCCCGTGTGCAAGGTGAGTCTATGACTACCACGATATTCCCTGATGATATCCTAGTGGTAGACCGCTCAGTTAGCCCTAAGCACGGATCTGTTGTAGTGGCCATCGTTAACAATGAGTTTACGGTGAAGCGACTCAACATGAATGATGGACTTACACTGGTATCAGACAACCCCGACTATGAGCCTATAAGAATTACAGGTGAGATGGACTTAACCGTATGGGGTGTTGTCACTGGCATTAGCAGGAAGCTGTAATGTCTAAGATGTTTGCCCTTTGTGACGTCAATAACTTCTATGTCTCCTGTGAGAGATTGTTTAACCCAGCTTTAAGAAATCGACCTGTCATTGTCCTTAGCAACAATGATGGCTGTGCGGTAGCTCGCTCTAATGAAGCTAAAGCTATAGGGATTAAGATGGGTGCGCCTCTGCATAAGATTCAGGATATTGTCCGTAAGCATAACGTGCAGGTGTTATCGTCTAACTACGCTCTCTATGGTGACTTGTCTAACCGCTTTGTGTCAGTGCTTGAGCGTTCCTGCGACCAAGTAGAGCAATACTCCATTGATGAAAGCTTCCTTCTCTATGAAGGCTTTAAGCACACCAACCTCATTGAGCATAACCAAGAGATTGTTAAGACCGTTCAACAGTGGTTAGGGCTTCCTATCTGCATTGGTTTAGCACCCTCTAAGACTCTAGCCAAGATAGCGAACCACTACGCTAAGTCTCTGGCTGTGCCTAATGGGGTCTTAGAGTTGAACTCTAGGTACACGGTAAAGAATGCCCTTGAGAATCTTCCTGTAAGTGAGATATGGGGCGTAGGTCGTAGACTCTCAGAGAAGCTCAACAAGGTTGGCATACATACCGCCTTGCAGTTACGCAACGCTGACTATAAGACTCTCCAACGTATGTTCTCTGTGAACATGGAGAGGACTGTATTGGAGCTAAGGGGAAAGTCCTGCATTGCATTAGAGGATAGTCCACCACCAAAGAAACAAATTGTCTGTTCACGCTCATTCTCTAATAAGACTGATGACCTACAGCTAATACGAGAGGCTATTGCTTACCATGTCACTAGAGGCTGTGAGACACTAAGAAAGCAAGGCTCACTCGCTAAGTCGATGACAGTAGGCATTAGAACGAATCCTTTCTCAGCTCAAGACAAGCAATACTGCCAGTCCATTACGCTGTCACTACCTGAAGCTACAGACCATACTGGGGTGTTCTTAAAGAGTGCCATGAGAGGCCTTCAGGAGATCTATAAGAAAGGGTTCCTCTACAAGAAGGTTGGTATCATGCTGAATGACTTATCGACTGCTGAGGGGCACCAGAAGGACTTCTTTATGAGTGTTAAGTCTTCCCCTGAATTAATGCAGGCAGTAGACTCTATTAATGCAAAATACGGTAAGGGAACTGCTAAGTTTGCTCTTCAAGGCTTCAACCAGAAGTGGTCAATGAAGAGTGAGAGACGGAGCAAGGACTTTACATCAAATTGGAATGATATTGTTAAGGTGAAATAGGATGAATGGTATAGAAATACTGCTCCCACACATACTATGGCTAATAGGGATAATACTAGCTGGTAGTGTAGTTGGCATTGTTGCTGTTTGGAAAGGTGCTACCAAGAAGAGTGCTGAAGCCTACAGATACGGAACTAGTGCGGTTCTTCTCCTTGTATATCTCCTTATAGCATTCCGTTAAATAGAGTTTTCCTATTTGTAGTGTCAACAGGTTATCAGTATTTGTCTCAATTGTTAGGAAGGTACTAAGTTGGTACAATTATTGGTACAAGTTAAACCCGAGGTAAGCAAGAGCTTTCTCTAAGGGACTGATTTTAAAGGATATAGGTGTAAGGGGTTCGACTCCCGCCGCCTCCACCAAATAAACAAAAAAGGTCACTTATTAGTGACCTTTTTTGTGGCTATAGCAAATTATAACTATAAGCTGCTGCCTGATTTAAATACTCACTAACTGTTTAGCTCTCGCTTTAACACCGGGATAATCTTGCTCACTAAGATGCTCGCTAAGTTCGTTAAGACGCTTTCCTAGTTCGTGTAGCGTACCAGCACTAACATTGATGTGGCCCATTTTACGACCGGGTTTCACTTTCTTGCCGTACCAGTGGCTACGAACACCTGTCGTTGCTAATATTTGATGAGGAATAGCGTCCTGCCCAAGCACATTAATCATCGCACTTGGGTATAACAAATCAGTGCTACCCATTGGTAAGCCTGCGACTGCTCGTACATGATTCTCGAACTGACAACAATAAGTGCCCTGCTGTGTCCAATGACCAGAATTATGAACTCTTGGCGCAATTTCATTCACCAGTAACTCGCCATTAACTTCGAAAAACTCGATTGCCAATACGCCAACATAATCCAGAGCTTCGGCAACTTTATAGTATGCATCAACTGCTTGAGCTTGAATATCTTGATTTACAATTCCTGCTACTGACAGTGTTAAGACGCCATTAGTGTGTTCATTTTCTGTGACGGGATATACCTTTACATTGCCTTGAATATCACGAGCCCCAATGACTGACACTTCGCGATCAAAAGGAATCATCTTTTCACAAATAATACTGTGTGCGACATCTTTATCCAAAAACGCCTGCATTTCCTGCCAAATGTCGTCAGTTTGCTCGGCAGACTTTAAGCGCCATTGGCCCTTACCGTCGTATCCCGCCTGACAGGTTTTAATCACCAAAGGCAGCCCTAGCTCGCTGATAGCCTGTTCTAGGTGACGACGCTCGGTGACTAGTACATAAGGGGCACTTGGAACACCTGCGGCATCCAGCAAGGCTTTTTCTTTAGCACGGTCACCACCACACTCGATGGCTTTTTTACTTGGGAATAATTTACCGCTTTGCTCGCAAAGCGCCAATACATCAGTTGGCACATGCTCAAATTCCGCTGTTATACGATCGCTCGCTTCGATAGCTTGCTCTAAGCTTTGCTCATAGCGCTCTCCGGTCACCGGATGCAATACTTGCTTAGTAGTAACGTCGTAAGCTCGAATATGAATATCTAAAGGGGCAGCCACAAGCGCCATCATGCGCGCTAGCTGCCCTGCTCCAAGTACTAACATTTGCATATTAATGCTCGCTATTCAGCTGGGTTAGGGTTGGCCAAAATAGTTTCCGTTTGCTCGCTACGGAATTGGTCGATTTTTGCTAACAATTGTGGCTGCTGGCAACCTAAAATTTGTGCTGCTAGTAAGCCTGCGTTTGCCGCGCCAGCATCACCAATGGCTAGTGTACCCACCGCTACGCCTTTTGGCATTTGACAAATAGATAGCAATGAGTCGATTCCATTTAAGGCTTTAGACTTAACTGGAACACCAAGCACAGGCAGCGAAGTAAAGGCTGCCGCCATGCCCGGAAGGTGTGCGGCACCGCCAGCACCGGCGATGATGACTTTAATACCGCGCTCTGCAGCAGAGGAAGCGTAATCAGCGAGTAATTGAGGAGTGCGATGTGCTGAAACGACTTTGGTTTCATACTCTACGCCAAATTTATCAAGCATGTCTGCTGCATGCTGCATGGTAGGCCAGTCTGACTTTGAGCCCATTATAATACCTACTTTCATTGCCTCTCCTCTTTAGAAAAATACAAATTAAAATAGCGCAGCGCGATGGCAGTCCATCGAGGGGTTGCCACGGCAGCGATTTTGGTATCGCTGAAGAAATTGTTGCGCATTATACAAAAATCCCAGATAAAAAGCATGAAGAAGTTGTGTGTTTATAAGTCACCATCGAGTCAAACATCTCTGTTTTTTTATGCAGTCAGTAAGAGTTTCGACTCACAATACCAAAGTTTTACCGCGGTGGGTCGATTCGGTTGCCGATGCTATTGTTGAGCCGATACCAACCCGCAATCGAGTATCGATCACGTTTAGCAGGCAATACTTCATGAGGAAAATCTTCGCTGAGAAAAGCAACAACGGTGCCAAAGGTCGGACTTACTTTGATGCCTGTCATATCATGCTCGTCTCGATAAAGAACCAGCTCGCCTTTATCTTCTTCTTTCCAGTCTGGATTTAAATAAACGACTAAAGATAACAACCGGTTAGACTCACCTTTGAAAGCATCGAGATGACGCTTATAAAAATCACCAGGTCCGTAGTGCGCGAAGTGGCTTTCAAAGGAAAAAAGCCCAAGAAACAGTTGAGAGTTAATGTATTCACGTAAGCCGCCGGCCCAATTTAGCCAGTTCTGCCCGGTATCGGTACTTCCGTTTATCCAGCAGATTTCATCAGTTCTGACTTGAGTATCCACGGTATGTGCTAGCTGACGTCCAATACCTGCGGTATCAAACTCTGCTTGATTTAGCTCTAAGACCTGCTGATAAAGCGCATTTGCTAAGCTTGGCGGTAATGCCTCGGGATTAATGCTATAACCTTGACGCACCAAATCATCGGTGATGGTTTCGTATAAGGATTCACTAGATGAATCACTTTTTACTGGGGCTTTAGAATCCACAGGGCTCAATAGTAATACTCGCAACGGTTAACTCACGGCAAGATCTTAAGTGCGATTCGTGCCGAGAATGAGCTTTAATTAGAACTGCTTATTTTATAGTTTAATTTAGAAGAATTATATAAAAAGTGGTGATTCCAAGGGCAGATCTCAGTATGGAGCTTGAGAATGGAGCTTGAGAATTGAACTGGGGATGATAAAACTGCAAGAGCAGGAGTACCCTTGCAGTTTTAAGGTCAAAACTCGTTATTTTGGAATGCTGTATTGCAGTGTCGCTGTTGCTGAACCACTGTAACTATACACGTACCAACGGTAATATCCCGCAGAGCCATTGTACTCAATGGTTTCATCGTTACTTGGCGTGTAGCTCGAGTCTACAGTTACCCACTGACGACCATTCCATTTCTGGAAGTAGAGGTCAAAGTCAGTATTGCTGCTACTGCTACTTAGCTTTGCTTTATGAATTCCTGCTTGTGAGTAGTAATAGCCGTAATTGTTTCTTGGGAAAATAGTGCTGTAACGGCTATACACATAGGCCGACTCTGTGTAGTCATAATCGTCACCACCATCGTCTTCTCCATAATCCGCGATAATACTCACATTTCTGCTAGTCGTTTCTGCGTGGAGCATTATGTAATAGGTGCCTCGCATAGCATCAGCAAAGCTACAGGTTTCACTATTGCTACCTGCACTTTCACTAGCACAATCATGGTTATTTTGATCAGCTCGGCCTTCGTAGGTGACATATAAACTGACATCACCGCTACCGCCAGAAGTACTGATGGTTAAGTTTTTATCGTTATTTGGAACAACTATTTTATAAGCTTGGGATTTACCGGCTTCAAGTATTGCTAGGTTTTTTGATTGCCCTTTTTCAAGTTCAATGACCTCAACTGGATCATCATCATCACCACCATCACGGAAGCCGGCAACAATGGCTCGGGTGTCGTTCAAACGACGTGCATTGTTGTGATAGGCTGTGCCCGTTGGAACGCCTCGATAGGTAATATCAGGATTTGAAAAGTTATTAATCACTGGACACCAGTTACACGAGCTTCCGTAAGCCATAATGGTGTGATAATTATTACTTAAGATATGTCCATAGTTGTACTGGTATGGTCCAGGTGTTCCACCAGCATTCGCCTCATCATGTTGAAGCCCCATGTTGTGACCAAACTCATGGGCCACAGTCCAACCGCCCATACAGTTACGACGTGTTACTTGGAATCCGCGCGATGCAAAATTAGGGCTTGGGTTCGCCATGTACCAACCTAAACCACATAAATTCCCTGGGTTTTCAACGAGAAAACCGACCAAGTCCGCGCCATACTGGTTTCTAAGACTAGCAACTCCTGAGTTGTTCGTTACCCAGTCAAGATCGGTATAACCACTACCCGTTTCTGTATAAGCCACTTCGCCGGTATAGACCAAAGTTACATTCGCATCAACTTGGCTATTGGATAAAGAAAGGTTCATTTGATCGACTGACTGCTGTGCTAGCGCTCTAATGTTACTCTCTGAGCCAGCACCATATTTGGCAGCCGATGTATAAATCAACATCACATCTACATTACTCGTAGCGTTCACGGAATCAGCAGTATCAAACTGCGAGTCAAGTTGCGAAGAGAAATCATGCTCATACTCTAGTCCGCTGTCCTTTCCACCACCGCACGCATATTCACGGCCAAGAATAGGCTCTACTATCGAGACACCATCACTTTTTGGCGTGATTTTATAGCTTGTCTCACCGAGCATAATCGTTCCAGCAAAGGCTTTACTGTCTGCGGTATTAAAAGCGACTTGGTAGTCTGGCTGACCTTTGACGTGACCAAATAATGAATAACTTTCACCGAAATTATCATTCGCTCGATTAATGACGATGTCGTGGATGCTACCGTCTGGTAGGCTGACTTGAAACTCAACCGTCTGCTGGTTGGCCGTACTCATTTCTGAGTTTTGGATGGTTTGATACTGTTGGTCAAGGAATGACATGTCCACTCTAACAGTCATCGCGGCATGGCTTTTGACGTGTGACTTTTGATCATCAGCAAAAACAGTACTGTGTTGATGATAATCTATCGGCTCGAATAAGTCGGCAGCTTGCACATTGACTGCCGCCAATAAGCCACTGACAAATATTAATTTTTTCATAATTTACCCCTCAATTTATTGTAATAAGCAAAAGCAAAAAATCTGCGCCTATGCACTGTTTATTATAAACGAAGGGACCTCAAGATCATCTCAGATTTATTCAAATAAAGCGCAGCGCACTAACTATTTCCTTATTGTGTGCGCTGGTTTGTAGTTTCGAAGATTTGTTTTTTACAGTAGCTTCAAATTTACGCAGCCCAGCCCAACTCATGAGCCTTTGCAGCAGCCTTTTTAGGAATATCTTGCTCTACAAAATGATGGTGCAACAGTTGGACGCCCAAAACATGGTTCAAAAGTGCATCCATCTGCACTTTATGATCTCGTGGCACACTGGGATCAGCATGGCTATCGATCATCTGCTTCAAGGCGTCATAATCGATGAGCCCCGCTTCTTTAATCTTTTGCTCGCTGGCGAACTCTTCCATCAGCTCCATTAAAGCATTCCACTTCTTTTCGTCGGTGTGTGCCGGTGGCGCCATAAAGGCAAACTTTTGGCGTTTATAAAGTGTTTCTGGAAGCAACCCTTTCATCGCTTCTTTAAGAACGTACTTTTCTACCGGCCCTTTAATCCGCATCTGTGGCGGAATATTCACCGCGTAATCTGCTAGGTAGTGATCTAGGAATGGAGGGCGCGCTTCCATCGAATTTGCCATGTCCACTCGATCTCCGCCCCAAGTAAGAATCTGACCTTCCAGCATTGTTTTAATCCAAACATACTGGGCTTTATCGAGAGGATGGCGCCCTTCTAGCTGAGTCTCATCAAATTGCTCAGCTATCGCGCTACCAGCATCATAGCTCTTAATGTTTGCTTGATGATCTTTATTCATTAAGTTACGCGCAAAGCCGTCGCATCCCATCCAGCTTTGAATACAGGTTGGAGTAAAGCCGACTTTTTGGTTAATGGCTTCGGACTTAAATTCTTCCCGGGGTAACATAGCGCCTTTAAAAAGTTCATTTGATTCGGCCAAAGTAGACTGCAACTCACTTCTTAAGTTGTCAGGTAAGTCGGATAAGCCATAAAGAAACATATCTTTACGGAAAGCAGGATACCCCGCAAACAACTCATCACTGCCCTCGCCCGTCAGTACGACTTTATACCCCTGCTCACGAACCTTCTGGCTCATCAGCAACTTGGCAACGCCTAGGGTGTTATAAATCGTGCGCTCGGTGTGCCAGATGGTTCGTTCAAAATGATCATAAAGGTGCTCCGCAGACAAAGGCAGAATAATTTGCTCCGCTCCTGTCATCTCAGCCATTTCAGTAGCAATCGGCGTTTCATCATAATCTGCATCATCAAAGCCAATGGTGAAGGCTTTTACAGGATCCTGTCGCACCGATGCAGAAAGCCCTAAAATTGAGCAAGAGTCGATACCACCGGAAAGGTAGGCTCCAACGGGAACATCCGCGTTTAGGCGTAAATGTACCGCTTCAAGCAACTGCTCGCGCACCCCTTCGATATATTCTTCTTCGTCTTTTACATTAAGGTGTGCTTCGGCTTGTGGGAAATTAATGTCCCAATACTTATGTTGTTCAATATTAAGCTTCCCATCTTTTCGCTGAATTTTAATCCAGTGGCCAGGTGGCACTTGGTTGATTCCTTTAAAAGCCGTAGAGCCTGGTACCATGACCTGGATCAATTGGTGATACAAACCTTCAGAATCAATTTCTCGCTTTACGTCCGGATGCGCGAATAGCACTTTCAATTCTGAGCCAAAAACAACTCCATGCTCTGTTTCAGTCCAATATAGCGGCTTAATACCAAATCGATCACGCACCAAGTACATGGTTTCTTCTTCACGATCATAAATTGAAAAAGCAAACTCACCACGCAGCTGCTCAACGGTCTTTGCAATGCCGTAATGGGGGTACATTTGTAAGACTAATTCTGAATCGCTTTTTGTGCCAAAGCGTGCACCCTGCGCGGTCATCGAGGCTCGGATACGCTGAAAATCATAGAACTCACCGTTATGCACCATCATGTAGCGGCCATCATTGCTCACATGCGGTTGACGACCACGTTCTTCGTCTAAGTCAATGATCGTCAATCGCGCATGGCTTAGGCCAACACCCGCGCCTTGTGGGTTATGATAACCAAAATTATCAGGCCCACGATGGTATTGAATCGCTGCCATATTAACTAAAGTTTGCGAATCTATTGCTCGGTTTTTATCGTTATGAATCACACCCGCGATTCCGCACATACACTAAATCTCCTCGGATTTTAGTTACAATAAGGGTTTTATTAAGTACTCAGTTACACTACGTCTAAGACACGCTCCGTCCGCTCGACCATGCACGTCAGTAGTGCCATTCTTAAAAAGACAGCGCCTCTGGCCTGTGAGAAATACCAGTTATGGGGAGTTTCATCCAAGTCTGTGGACAACTCATCGCCCCTGGCGAGAGGGTGCAAAATAATGGCATCTTTTTTTAGCGGCGAGTCTTTATCTAGCTTAAACTTAGTGCCGTGTTCTTCGTAAGAGTCGCCAACCCATGCAATAGCGTTGATATAAACTACATCTAGCGTTGGTAATATATCGTCAAGAGTACGGCTTACGGTTAAATTCAGTCCCTTAGCTTCAAGCTTTTCACGCTGACCTGGCGTAAAGATTTCATCTTCATCACTATCATGAATCAATACCACTTCTGCAAAGATATCGGGAAATAGTGCAAACAGTTTTAATAAACTGCGTACGGTACGCATAAAGCTCGGCACACCGATAACACCAATCTTTATTTTCGTGCCATTGTTTTCGAGTAACTCAGGCTTCCATTTAAAGATAGTATAAAGATCTGCCATCGCTTGCGTAGGATGTTCTCGCGTTCCGTTGCCGGCATTAATAATCGGAATTCGCAGTGTCGAGGTCATTTCTGTGACTGAGTCTTCGTTACTTTCACGCAAAACTACACAGTCGCCGTAGTTATTAAACATTTCACCAACATCCGCTAGCGACTCGCCTTTTGCGATTCCCGTTGTGGCACGGTCAGTAATCGACATGATGTCACCACCTAAACGATGCCAAGCACTTTCGAATGACAATCGAGTTCTTGTACTCGGTTCATAGAAAGCGCTGATTAGAATTTTCCCTTTTAAGGGATTGCTGTAGCGCTGTGGATTACTTTCAAACTTGCTTGCCAAGCGGAACAGTTGCAATATCGTGTCAGCTTCAAATTGCTCAGCAGACACAATATGTTGGTTAGATAAAACTTGTAGCTTATCGCCATCTTCTTGTATTCGTTTCAATAAAGCCTTCGGATGCGCATCACCAAACACATCGGGTTTGATTCGTGAAAACTTCATGCTGTCATCAACCATTGGGTTCACCATAGTTCTTCTTTTAACCAGTCCTTGATTAATAAAATAATTAAAATCACTGGCGAAAAGCAGGTCACTGCCATCGCCGCTATTACTAATGTTTCTAATGCTTCTAGAGAAATCGTCACTGGGTTTTCTCCATATCTTGTAAACGTTTCCAATCAAAGTTGTCATTTTTCACGAGTAAACCGATCATACAAATGACAAATGACATGATGCAGCTAAATAAAGCTGCAACATAGAAGCCGATCGTGTGATAGCCAACCAGCCCACTGATTGTTCCTAAGACTAAAGCTGCAGTTACAAAGTCTCCGGACATTCGACGTTGATACAGACCAAGAACAATCGGCCATATAGTGCTAGCAACGAAGGCACCCGTGAAATTTAATAAAGCGCCTAATGTTGTTATTTTAGGCAAACACAGCAGCCAAGTTACAAAACCAAGTCCCAGAATAACTAATTTGCTGATACGGTGTAATTTTTCTTTACTCGCTTTTTTATCAATCAAACCGTTATAAATATCCCTAGTCACTAGGTCGCTAGTAGCTGCTAATAGCGAATCCAAGCTAGAGGCTAAGGCTGAGAAAACTACAATAAAAACAAAGATGGCGCCGATATCACCGAGTAAGTTAGCAGCAACCATCGGGCCAACCATATCGCTTGAATCAGGATATAAACCTAACACCGGTGCCGATAGCGCAATAAACCCTGTCACAATCGGAATAGGTAACCATAATAGGCCCGACATTAAATAGGCTTTTTTGCCGATGCCTGGTCGGAATGCCAAGGCTCGAGACCACCAGACATTCGAATGAAAAATTTCACCTAAACCAAAGAATATATTATTGAAAAGGAACATCATTGCCGCAGGGAAAAGAAGATTCAGTAATTCAGGGTGATGCTCTTTGTTATAGTCGTAAACCTTTTCGAGGCCTACCGTTTGGTAACACACAAAGCCGATGAATAAGACACCGACAATAATAATAATGGTTTGAACATAGTCGGTAGCGATAACCGCTCGAAGCCCTCCGAGCAAGGTATAACCGACACAGATGGTAAGAATCACTGTCATTCCAAGGTGATAACTTAAACCGCTTAAGGTATTGAGTAAGACTCCACCAGCCATTCCTAAGCTCACCAACCAACCCATGGCGTAACAGAAAGAAACCACCAAAAATGCTATCCAAGCGGTTTTACCATAACGTACGCGTATAAAGTCTCCGCAGGTATATCCTTTGGGCATCAACTCTTTGATCCGCTTCGCCATTGGTGCGAAAAGGATTAAACCTAACGCCGCTAGCGAATAGCCGACCATACCCCAAATACCAAGCTCATATGTTAGCTGTGGAGCAACTAGTGTTGTGTTACTGGTGATCCAAGTTGCCATAGCTGTAGCGCCAGCAAACGCTAAACCAACGTTTCGCCCAGCCAACATAAAGTCATCAAGTGACTTATTTTTACGCCCTAGCCACCATCCAAAGAATATCCAAGCGGCACCAAAAATAACGAGTATTACCAACGCTGCTGTAATAGAGATAGGATTATAGTCCATAGTTATGCTTCTTCTTTATGTCGAAAGACTGTAACCAACATATAACCAATAAGTATTAAAAATAATGTGGCTCCAGAAAGAAAAATTAGCCAAACTTTTAACATCGAATGATGCTCAATGATAACTCGAACCGTGTTGCTCACGGCTTGCTTATTAGCATCAAATAACTTCGCGTAATAAACGCCATCGGAAAATCCGGTTAAGCTTATCGCACGCTGAGTGCTGTGAATTTTGATTGAATGGCTAACTTCTGAAAAGTTTTGATTTTTGGAGATATTTAGATGTGTTGCAGGGTGCTGATCATTATCGAGTAATGCACTTTTAATTACTGAAGATTCACCTTCGCTGTCACCCTCTAAAGCTTGCTGCTTAGAAGTGAGCGTTTCCTTCTCGGTGGGCCACACTAAATTAAAATGGCCAGCTGTAATTACCTCGTCCTTACCTTCCTTCAGCTGCAAATATATGGGACATTGCCGCCCATTACATTGACTGCCAGCTACCCCGCTACTTAATGTCAGCAGGAAGAGGAAGACCGGTACCACGTACTTGGTCATAACCTAAGGTTGCTGTCTCTGCGAAAGACAACCCACCTTAGCAAAGCTTTGAAATTAGATCAAACACGTGGTTATAATTTAATCATAAGCTCACCAACAACAAGGAAACATTATCTCTTCAATTAATATCGAACGAATTGAAAATGATTTATATGAATTATCAAAGTTTGGTTTTAACGAAAAAGATAAAGGAATTTATCGCCAAGGTTTGACAGAAATTGATATGGAAGCCCGACAATGGATGATGCAAAAATTTAAAGATGCAGGGCTCACAACACACATGGATGGCGCAGGCAACGTCTGTGGCCGTTTGGGTGATCCGGACAAACCTGCAATCCTCATAGGTTCGCACCTCGACTCAGTACCCGCTGGCGGGATGTTTGACGGTACTTTAGGCGTCGTTGCAGGTTTAGAATGCATCCGCGTTATCCAAGAAAATAATATCGACGTCAATTGCCCGATTGAAATCATCGGAACCAGTGAAGAAGAAGGTCGTTTTGGGGGCATGCTTGGTGCGCAGGCATTAAGCGGTAACCTGACTTTAGAATGGTTAGAGTCTGCACGAGATCCTAAAGGCGAATATCTAAAAGATGCGCTAGAAAAGTGTGGTTTAAATGTCCATGATACCTTGCGCGCTCGTCGCGATCCTTCGAGTATGAAAGCGTTTCTTGAGCTGCATATTGAGCAAGGTCCTGTCCTTGAAAATTCTAATAAGTGCATCGGTGTGGTCGATGGTATTTCTGGTGTTTTTAAATGGTTAGTGAAATTAAAGGGTAAAGCCGATCACGCCGGAACCGCACCAATGGATATGCGCAGTGATGCGTTCATGGGGCTTGCTGATTTTGCTCATGAAATTAGTCGTATTATCGACGAAGAAGGCACCGATAAAAGTCGTATCACTATCGGTCGAGTGGATTTAAAGCCGGGTTATGCCCACACCATTCCAGGTGAAGCACACTTTACTATTGTCGGCCGTGATATGCAGGAAGATGTCATGCATCAATTAGCCAACAGTTGTCGTAAAGTTTTGTCTTCCATAGCACGCAAACACAAACTCTACTTTGAGTATGAGCAAATGAGCTGGCTCGAGCCTAAACACTTTAGCCCAGAAGTTGTGGATTTAATTGAGGAAGAAGTTAAAGCCCTAGATTACTCTTATATGAAAATGCCTAGTGGCGCCGGTCATGATATTCAATTCTTTACCGATCTCACTCCCACTGGATTAATCTTTATACCGAGCGTCGGTGGCGTGAGTCACGCGCCTGACGAATGGTCGCATTGGGATGATGTTGAGAAAGGTACTCAAGTTTTACTCAATACATTATTGCGATTAGCACAATAATTGCAATGCTAGAATCATGCATAAAAAATAGGGGCCAGTGGCCCCTATTTATTTTCAACAAAGATTTTTATAAGCAAGATTTATGGTTTATAAAGTTAAGCGACCTTTTCGCTTTTCTCTGACTGATGTTCAATGGTTTTTGTATCCGCTTGACCAATTGAAATCTTCTTAGGCTTCATAGCCTCAGGGATTTCTTTAACCAAGTTAATCGTTAAAAGACCATTGCTCATGTTTGCGTCAGTCACTTCCACATAATCTGCTAAATTGAACTTTCGCTCGAAGGCTCTGTTGGCAATGCCTTGGTGCAAGAAATTGCGCTCTTTATCAGTGTCGGCTTTACGACCACGCACTGTTAAAACGCCTTTTTCTGTCTGGATATCCAGCTCATCGCGCTCAAATCCAGCAACAGCGATAGTAATTGCGTATTCGTTTTCATCGAGAATTTCGATGTCGTAAGGTGGGTAACCACCTGAGGTTTGTTCACCACGTAATGTGCTATCTAACAATGACGCTAAGCGATCAAAGCCAACACTACTACGGTATAAAGGTGTTAAATCGATTCTGTTCATAAGGTATATCCTCCATTAGAAGCAATATAAAATGTTGATGTTACGGCGCTAATCTCTCAGAGACTTAACGCTCATAGTCTATATAGGAACGAATCAATTTTTTTCAAGGGGTAGTAGCATCTGGAGATTTTAGACATCAAAAAAAAGCCACCCGAAGGTGGCTTAGAGTTGGATACTGAACGGCTTGGATTAATTACCGATATGCTCTTCTAAAAAGTCGAAGATTTGCTCAAATGATTCGATACGGTATTCAACTTTTTGGAAACCGTGACCATCTTCCCTGTAGTAAGTCTTGACCTCTTTTCCCGCCTTTTTCAGTGCTTCTTCCATAACATAAGCATTGTCGATTGGAACGCGAATATCATCTTCACCATGAATTAGGAACACTGGTACTTTTACTTTGTCGGCATTGTAAGCTGGGGAACGAGCTTCTAAAACATTTTCCTCTGATGAACTAAAGGCACGAGCTAGCCAGCTATTTTTGTAGGCTGTTGTTGCATTTCGGAATGAATCAGCTTTGTCCCACTGCAATTCAATATCATAAAGGCCAGCTTCAGGGATAACGCACTGATACAAGTCTGGATGACGAACTGCCGCATGCATTGAGGCGTAGCCTCCATAACTGATACCGTGCATACAGATGCGCTCTTTATCTGCAAATCCTTGTTTAATGGCCCAAAGCGTTGCATCGGCTAGATCGTCTTGCATCTTGGTTCCCCACTCCCCATAACCTGCTTCTTGGAAGTCTTTGCCGTAGTTACCCGAGCCACGATAGTTTAACTGAAGCACTAAGTAGCCTCGATTAGCTAATAACTGCGCACGCCAATCATAGCCCCAGAAATCAGTTACACCATAAGGACCACCATGCGGGAATACTACCATGGGGAGATCTTTTAATTCTTTACCATTTGGGATAGTCATTTGACCATACATTTTTAAACCGTCTCGAGCCTGCATAACGAATGGCTCTACAGAAGCCATCTGTGTTGGTTTTATATGCGGCATGGAGCTAGCAATGTACTTTGCTTTATTTGTTTTCCGATTAAACAAATAAAAGTCACCCGGATTTTTATCGCTAGATACCCTAACTACAGTTAGTGTCCCGTCATCGCTATAATTGCTCATGCTAACCCTAGAGCCTTTAAAGCTACTTCTTAGGTTTTTGTGGAACTTAACTTCTTCTACTGATGATTGCTCGTCTAAGTAATAATAACTTGGATATCCAGGCTCATAGTAAGCGCCAATCACTTCATCATCAGGCCCATATATACCGCCTAGGATATCAACGTCAGGGTGCCTAAATAATAGTTTTATATGTCTCGTTTCGGTATCAATTGCAAATAACCCCTTAACGCCATCATGATCGAGATCGTGATTTGAGGTGAAGTAAAATTTGTCGTTATCTTTATTAAATCCTATAGGAGCAACTGCCGGAATATCATCTCTTTTTCTTGGCAGGATAAGGGTTTCCCAATCACCATGCTTATTTTTTATGTGCAGACGTTGCACATCATCGGTCGCGTCATCTTCATCAACCAAGTCATACTCTACAGCAACTCTTGGTTCGTCGTTCAAATCGACATCAATTGAACGAATCATACCGTTTTCGCCTAAGGGACGAGGCGAGTCCGAGTTAAAATACATTTCACCTTTATAAATATCCATCCGATGCAGCTTTACATCTCGATCTTGCCAGTGGTACTTCCCAATCAAAATCTGTTCTGAGTTTTGATCGTATCTGGAAATAATTTCTAGATTTGAGCGTTGAAAATCCCACAAAATATCACGCTTAGTCCCATCAATATTTCCTGCGACCAACAAAGGATATTCTCTTGCGCCATCTAGCCAGCCAGTAATTTTCCTTTGTAGCATTAAAATTCTTTCGTTATTCGCCCAGTGAAACATAAGAACTTCTCTGTCATCACCAGCCTCAAAAGAGATTTTGATTTCTTTATTGTCTAAATCCATAACGGCTAATTTCACCTGGTTGCCATCTTCGTAGGTGAAAGCCACATGTTTTCCATCAGGAGATATTTTTGCAGACTTAAATTGTGATTTTTTAGCAAAGTCTTCTATCGGAATGACTTTAGACTGCGCAGTGGCTGAGAAAGCCATCAAAATGCCAAGCAGGAAAATGGTTATTTTTTTCATGTAAAATCCTTTCTAATAATTAGTTTTTCAGTAGTTTAAACGATGATAAGCGCTAGTTTTAGTGTTTTTTTGTAGCTAATTTCTTTAATAATAATCCCACGGCGAAGTAGCCAAATGTTGCTGTTATATGTGTAGCTGAGCCCATTCCTACGTCACACGCCATACGCAAGGCTCTATCCGAGTCGGGCTTTTGGTGAGTTATGCCCCCATCAGGTAAAGGGTAGGATAGTTGCTCAGTGGAATAGACGCAAGGAACCTGGTATTTGCGCTTCAGATTACTGGAAAATCCGTAGTCATAGCGCAAAATGTAGCGTGTTTTAGCAAGCAAGGGGTCATTATGGGTCCGTGTAATATCCGCCACAGTGATTTGCTGTGGGTCGACTTGGCCTCCTGCCCCACCAATACAAACGATTGGTATTTTGTTGCGCTTACAGTGACGAATTAAGGCTGCTTTACTTCGAGCGCTGTCAATCGCGTCGACCACGTAATCAAACTTGGTGTCTATCAACTCTCGAGTATTTTCTGGCTTCAATAAATCTTCGACCACAGTGACTTCACAATCAGGATTAATATCGGCAATGCGCTCGACTAAAACATCACATTTCCCCTTACCAACTGTACTCCCAAGCGCCACTAGCTGACGGTTAATATTACTTTCGCTCACTTCGTCAGGGTCAATCATGGTGATTTTACCGATTCCAGACCGAGCCAGCGCCTCAACCACCCAAGAGCCAACACCACCTACGCCAATAACGCATACATGAGATTCTTTAAATACTTCAAGCGCAGCTTGCCCATAAAGCCTCGCTATTCCACCAAATCGTTCGTCCACAATAATTTATCATTCAATAAAGATGTCACAATTATAGCAATTCATTCGTCTGGAAGTTAGAACAGTTGATAGGTTAGGTATTTTTTACCTATAAAAAGCTATAAAATAGCACCAAATATAAATAGAGGATATCCCCCATGAAATTACAGAAAACACTTATCGCAAGCGCCATTCTAGCCGCTTCAGGTACTGCAAGTGCTGACTTTATTGGCATATATGCTGGTGCAGAGCGCTGGAATTATGATCTAGACGGTTATGTTAGCTCAGGCGACCAGAATGTTGATTTAAACCAAGATCTTGGCTTTAAAGACAGCGACGACAATACCTATTACGTCGCTTTCGAGCATCCAGTACCTTTTCTACCTAATATTAAGGTCCAGCAAAACAATTTAGAAGGTAGCGCTATTGGCAATGCATCAAAGACTTTCACCTTCGATGGTGTTGTCTTCGCCGAAGGTAGCGAATTAACGTCTGCTTATGACTTTTCACATACTGACTACACTTTATATTACGAGTTACTCGATAACTGGGTAAATTTAGATCTAGGTTTAACGGCAAAAGAGTTTGATGGTTTTACTGAAATCAACTACACCGCGACAAATGGCGTTGTTGGCTCACGTTTAAACTTAAAAGGTACAGTTCCTACGATCTACGGTAAAGCTCAGTTCGACTTACCATTCACTGGCCTTAGAACAGGCGCCATCGTGAACATCGGCGAAAAATCTGGTGATAAAATTTCTGATATCAAAGCTTACGTTGCTTACGAGGGAGACAGCGGCTTTGGAGTGGAGCTAGGCTACCGCACATTTGACGTAGAGTTTGATAACTTTGATTCACTAGCTAGTGACATCAAGATCGACGGTATTTATGCAGGCTTTACGCTACACCTGTAACTGTATTTTGAGCAAAACCCTAAAAGGCGCTTCATGGCGCCTTTTTTATTGTTCCTTACTCAGCCTTCGCTCTCGATACAGTAACGCAAGAATTAATAAAAAGGCAGGGATTCCTAACGAAGCGGCGTAAGTAAAAAACATGGGATAGCCCCAGTTTTCGATGTTCACGCCACTGAAACCGCCTAAGATTTTTCCTGTTAAAGTCATCAAAGATGTATAAAGTGCAAACTGTGTGGCCGTAAACTCTTGGTTAATGAGCGTAGCAAAGTAAGCCATCAAGACCCCCATCGAAAAGCCTCCAGCCATGTTGTCCGCGCTAATCACAGCAATTAAAAAGCCCACATCTTTCGGTTGAGTCGCCATATATGCAAATAATAGGTTTGTTAAGATAACTAAAACAATTCCCCACAACAGACACCACAGGATTTTCACTTTATTGACGACATAGCCGCCAATGAAAGCACCTAAAATAGTCATGATAACGCCGTATATCTTTGAATAATCAGCGATTTCGTCCTTAGTAAAACCCATGTCGTCATAAAATACATTTGTCATAACACCTAGTACGATATCGCTAACGCGAAACGATAGAATAAAGGCTATGATTACCAAGCCCCACCATTTATAACGCTTAAAGAAGTCGACGAATGGCGATAACACGGCTTTTACGAAATACTGAAAAGCTGTTGATGATTCTATTTTATGTTTTAGCCTAACCTTATCTTCAGCTAAAGGTTGCAGTACTGTTTCAGTGATCTCCTTCTCGAGATCTGTTTCGCCGAGAACTTGCTTTTTATGTGGTGGCTCCGGTGATAGTAAGCCTCCAATAATACCAACGCCCATACAAAGCGCCATAACTTGGTAACTAGTTGACCAGTCAAAGTTAGCGGCTAACTTCAAAGCGCCAGCTCCAGCAACAATCATCCCTAACCTATACCCCATAATATAAGTTGCTGCCGCTGCACCTTGTTTTTTATCATCGTTTGACTCTACCCGAAAAGCATCTATCACTATGTCTTGGGTTGCAGACAAAAACGCTGTTATTAAAGCGAATATTACCAACCGTTGAGTATGTGTGCCGGCGTCAGTCTGTGAAATCATGTATAGACCAATCGCGATCCCAACCTGTGCAAACAGGAGCCATCCTTTTCGCTTTCCCAATAAGCGACTGAGTATGGGCAGCTTAAAATTATCAACAACAGGCGACCAAAGAACTTTGATGGAGTATGCTAAACCAATCCACGAAGCGAAGCCTATTTCGCTTTTTGATATACCGGCGTCTTTAAGCAGTAAGGAGAGAGTTCCTAAAACCAATAACAAAGGAAGACCAGCCGAAAACCCAAGGAACAACATCCTAAAGACCTCAGGCTGAAAGTAGACAAAGTTTCGAATACTGTTCAGGAGTTTTTTTCTTGTTAAAATCACTATAAGATAATTCTCAATTCATTAATGATGGTACATCATGATTTCTATTCTTGGTGCTGGCGCGGTTGGCCAGTTGTTAGCTCATAAACTAACCGAAGCGTCTATCGATTGCCAGTTAATTGTCAGAGCCGAAAACAATGCTCGCTCAAGCCTATGGTGTCTGCATGACCAAGAGCAACAAATTTACCATGAAATTCCCACTATAACTGCCTCTGAATGTGATGAATTAGGGCAAGTTTGGCTTTGCGTCAAGTCTCATCAGCTAGAAACAGCTCTAGAGTCCATTAGCCACGCTATCAGCGATACCACCAAAATAGTCCTGTTTCAAAACGGTATGGGGCATGAGCAAATAGCGTTACGTTTTGTTAAGCCAGAACAAATCTATTTCGCTAGCAATACCCACGGCGCATTTGCCTCAGAATCAAACACCGTCCATTATGCAGGGCGTGGTTCTGTTACTTTTGGTAGTTTTCATACCACCGAGCCATCAGACTTTTTAAGCTCGAATGTTCTAGAAGCAGTCAATGGTCAGTGGCACTCAGACATTAAAACCGTTCTCTGGCAAAAGCTGTTTATTAATGCAGTAATTAATCCTTTAACCGCTATTTACCAGTGCAAAAACGGGGCTTTGCTTGATCATGACAAAAAACCAACAGTACTAGCTCTCATCAACGAAAATCAACGCCTTGCTGACCACCTCGACTTAAACTTTGAGCAAGCATTAAAAGATATTACTCTAAACGTTATCCAAGCCACAGCAGCCAATAACTCTTCGATGTTGCAAGATATTCAGCAGGGAAATCTTACGGAAATCAACGCTATTAACGGTTATTTGCTGGATCAAGCCGCGAAAATTAACGCGCCAGTTCCACATAATTGGCAATTGTGGAGCCAGTTTCATATAGCCCACCCTCCACTAAAATCTGTGGCGCAACAGCGCGCTAAAGAGCTAGACACACTCAGTTATCAAGTGACCCAGCAACATGGCACTGAGCCACCTTTTTCAGACGCATACAATTTGCATCAAGAAAAAGGCATTTATCATTGCGTCTGTTGTGAGTCGCCACTTTTTCGTCATGACTCTAAATTTGACGCAGGGTGTGGCTGGCCAAGCTTCGATCGAGCGCAGGACAACAAAGCCATCGCTTATAAACAAGATCACAGCCATGGTATGACTCGCACCGAAATCCTCTGTGCCCAGTGTGGCTCACACCTTGGTCATGTTTTTGACGACGGCCCTACAGAAACCGGTCAGCGCTTTTGCGTAAACTCAGTAAGCCTTAACTTTAAACAGGACGACTCATGACAGCCAAACTCATATTTTTTGCTACTTTTTTTGGAACTATTGCTGCGTGCACAAGCCCTCATAGCGATAATAGCGAATCAGAAAACAGTCGCTTCGCTCAGCACATGGATGCCTCAGGCCCCATGACTATAGAGGAGTTGCAAAGCCAGTATCCATTGTTTGCAGTTAAAAGAAATAGTCCTTTAAATAGCGAGGCGCTCGAGCAACTTAATGCGGTAACTACCCCGACTCAAATCACTGCGTACCTTGGTACTTGGTGTCACGATAGCCAGCGTGAGATCCCAAGACTCATTCAGCTTAAAAAAGCACTTAGTAACCCCAATATACAACTGCAACTGATCACTCTAGATAGACAAAAGTCGGATAGTGAAGGGCTGGCTAAAAAAGCCGAAGTGAAATATACGCCAACGATAATCGTCTACCAAAACCAAGAAGAGCTCGGGCGCATTGTGGAAAGCACGGTAAAGCCCATAGAAATTGAGCTATTAGATATTATTAATATGGACTAGTTACTTAAGATCTTTTCAAAGGAAGTGCCAGTTCGCACCCAAGGAGACACTCCTAGCTGGCGCTTTTTCAACACTTTTGCAGCCCTTTCAGCGTCTAACTTACTATCGAAGCCCACTAATGCCACAGTGAAATAGTGCTTTCCTTTAACGAGAGTTTTAAAAACTGTCCCTTCTCCTAAGCGTCGTACAAACCGTTCGGCGGCGTCTTTTGTGCTGTAAGCCGCTAACTGTACAATCCAGGGCGATATCTCTATTGATTGGAGTTCTGACGAGCCTTTATCATTGATTGACTCTTGTGAAACTGATGACTCAGAGCCCTCGGTTAAGGAGGGTTCGCTAGGTGGGTTACTCACGATACTTGAGTTAACGGGCTGGGCACGGTTATTGTTTAGCTTGGGCGTCGAAAGTTCATTTACTCCCTCGCCTTCGTCCTCTATATCTAAAGTCGCTTCGTTAGCGCTATTATCTTGAGGTATTTCACCAACCGTCCACTGGGATTCAACTTCTGTAGACTTGGGCGGGGCGAGCTGCTTAAAGCTTGTATCATCTTTTTCACACACCCACTCTTTAGAATCTTGAGGCACACAAAACCATTGTTTATCCTGCTCTGCAAGGCTAGGAGCACCTTTATTGCTGACACAGCCACCAAGCCCAACGGCGACACTTAAGGAAATTAAACAAAGAGTTTTCGTATTAGTGTGTCTCATAAATTCCTTAATAAATTAATAATATAAAAGTCCAAGTCATATACTCAATGCTACAAAGTTCAACTTATCATTAGAGCAGTTAATCGAACAAGGTTTCTTCTAAAGGTTCTTCTTTTAGATAGTGCTCAAGATGCCTTTGGTAATACTCAATAAGTTTCGACGTACAGTTTTTGCACTCACCAGACTTGGCGAGCTCAATGACTCTCTGTTGCACCTCGACCGCTAATTCATACTGGCCGTTAGCCGCATAAGCAGCCGCTAACGTATCGAGATAACCATGACTTTTGGGGTATTTCTTCACTACTTTTAAGGCTAGCTCTACCGCCCCAGCTGGATCATACAGCTCACTGTCGCGAGCCAAGGCTTTAATCCATGCGAGATTATTCATAGCTCGTAGGTTGTTTTGTTTAACCGCCATTTGATACCAGTAGCTGGCTTCATTGGGGCTTGGTTTTTGCTTGGCACTACCAAATAGAAAAACATTCCCCATCCAATACTGCGCAACATCATCCCCAGCTTCAGCGTATTGCTGCATTCGGTGTAGTGCTTGCGCTACGCTTTCCGGGTCGTCCCCTTCTAGTAGAACCCTAACTGTTTGGTGAAATTCGGCTTTATAAAACCCCGAGCTGGCGGACGCTTCAATTAACGAACTTCCTTTAGCCTGCTGACCTTGCTCGATATAAATTAATCCGAGGTAATATTTTGCATCGGCATAGTTATGTTCCACTGCTTTTTCGCAATGTTTCACAGCTACCTTGTAACTTTTGGCATTAAAATGCGTTTCACATAATGCACTCGACTTATCATCTGAGTCACAAGCAGCGAGCATGACAACGGCTAAACCAATCATGCCCACATTCTTCACAGAAGAGGCGAAATGTCGGAATAATTTCATTAAGGTTTACAATTTTCTCAATAAAGATACCTTTATTATGGTAAAACAATCGGTAAAATGCACCATAAATCAAGTGATAAAGAGGTAATTATGTCAGATAACACTAAAAAGCATGCAGAGCCGCTAAGCCAAAGCGCTCTCGACACCCTATTCAACGAAGCTCGTACTTATAACGATTTTGAAGATACAGAAGTTTCAGACGAGCTATTACACAAATTACACGATTTGGTCAAAATGGCACCAACCTCAGCTAACTGCTGTCCGATGCGCGTGGTTTTTGTGAAAAGTGATGAAGCCAAAGCAAAGCTTAAAGACTGCTTGATGGAAGGTAACGTGGATAAAACCATGGCTGCGCCAGTTTGTGCCATCATTGGTATGGATATGGAGTTTTATGAGCATTTGCCAAAGCTATTCCCACATACGGATGCAAAGAGCTGGTTCGTGGGCAATGACTCATTTATTGAATCAACAGCTTTCCGTAATAGCTCGCTTCAAGGCGGTTACTTCATCATGGCAGCCCGCGCTTTAGGCTTGGACTGTGGCCCTATGTCAGGATTTAACCCAGGTAAAGTTAACGAGGCTTTCTTTTCGGGCACTAGCACTAAGGTTAACTTCTTGTGCAACCTTGGCTACGGCACAAAGAAAGACCTATTCCCAAGAAGCCCACGCTTTGACTTTGATGAAGTCAACTCTATCGTTTAGGGCTTGAAGTAATGGACAATAATAACGAGTTTATTCACGAGGACGAACAGAGCCCAAGCCCGTACGAGCCTGCACAAAGTCAGACAGTGTCGCCCCTGCGAGGCTTTTTCTGGCTGGAGCGCAGTTTAAGCGAAATCTATGCACCACACTTTAAAGTGTGGTTTATAGCCGCGCTAATTTACTCGCTAATGACGACGCTGATCCCTGCTTTATTGCCGCCGACAGCATTCTTGTTTGCTATCATTAATCCAATGTTAGTTGCCGGTTTATTATTAGGCGCACATGCGGTTTACATCAAGCAAGGCGGTGTCAAACCCCTTCAATTGTTCGAAGCTTTTAAACACCCGAACGTGGTACAGCTGATGGTCTACACTGTCTTAGCGATTGCTTTAGTAATAGTAGCAGTGATTGTGCTGATGTCGATTATTGGATTTGATACGCTGAACGCCATTGATTTTACAAGAGTTCAAGCTGGTGACGAAGCTTACACAAAGTCAGTTCTAAAGCAGATCTCACCTGCAATCCCGTGGGGAGTCTTACTGTTCTTGTTAATTTCTTTAGCGACTTGGTTTGCGGTTAGTCTTATATTATTTAGTGGACAAAACGCACTCCCGTCCTTGGGAAACAGCTTAGTTGGCGGACTTAAAAACTTCTTTGCCGTACTAGTGTTTGTATTAACCTTAATTGTCTGCGGTATTGTTATCGTTTTATTATCATCGTTAATATTAACCATGTTTGGCAGTCTCCTCGCTAACCCTTTGGTGAACCTCTTATTCAATGTCCTTATAAACACCTTGGTAATGCCAATATTTATCGGCGTTACTTACATCGCCTATCGTGAGATATTTTTAGGCGATATTACCAAGTCAGAGAATAGCTTATAAACACTAATAGGTATTCGCTGTAAAATAAAAAAGAGGAGCTTCGGCTCCTCTTTTTTATTAACTACAACTTATTATCGTGCTTTAGTCTTTCAAGTGCTCTTCAAACAAGTAGTAAATACGCTTGTACTCATCTAACCAACTTGATGGCTCTTTAAAACCGTGTGGTTCGATTGGATAAATCGCTGTTTCGAAATACTCGGTTTTCTCAAGCTCAATCAAACGCTGAACTAAGCGAACTGTATCTTTAAAGAATACGTTATCATCGACCATACCATGCGCAATCAGTAATGGTTTATTTAACCCTTCCGCAAACTCAATCGGCGAGCTACGCTCATAGGCCACAGGATCAACCTCTGGTGTATTGAGGATGTTTGATGTGTACGGATGATTGTAATGAACCCAGTCAGTTACAGGACGAAGTGCCGCACCAGCAGCGAACTCGTCAGGCGCTGTAAACAAGCCCATAAAAGTTAGGAAACCACCGTAAGAACCGCCATAGATACCAACGTTTTGGCGATCAACGTTTGCATTCGCCTCCATCCAGTTCGCACCATCAATAAGATCGACAACTTCCGGCGTACCCATCTTGCGGTAAATCGCCGTTCTCCAATCACGACCATAGCCCGCAGAGCCACGATAATCGATATCCAATACCACATAACCTTGCTGGTTTAAGAAGGTATGGAACATGAATTCACGGAAATAATTCGACCAGCCTTGGTGTGCGTTCTGCAAGTAGCCGGCACCATGAATAAAGATCACCGCTGGGTATTTTTCAGCTTTTTCAGCATCAAAATTTTCTGGCTTGTATAAACGCGCATAAATCGGCTGATCTGCTTCGCGCGAAGGAATCTCAACGTATTCAGGCTTCGACCAGTTAAAAGACTTAAACTTCTCTGAGGCTGTAAAAGTCAGTTGTTTCGCGTCGCCACCAGCAACAGGCTTTACAAAAAGCTCTGGCGGGCTCAAGGCTTCAGAGTGTGTAATAAGGACTTTAGAGCTATCTGGAGACAGCACATAATCATTCTTACCACCTAAATCCGTCACTGCTTCTGAATCACCACCATCAGCATCCACACGGTAAACTTCGTAGATACCAGGGTGCTTTTTGTTCGCACGGTAATACAAATAATTACTGTTTGGATCTTTTGTCACGCTATCGACAATATAACGCCCTTTGGTTAAAGCGCTTGGTCGTCTGCCTAGCTCTTTCACATGAAGATGACTGTAGCCCGTGTCTTCAGAGGTAAAAAAGATAGTCTCGTTATTAACCCAACCAAAATCGTTGAAGTTCCAGTCGTTAACCCAAGCCATATCACGCAAGTGATGCTCGGTGTTAAGCTCTTTACCTTCAGTGTCTAGGCTTACTAACCAGCGGTCTTTATTGTCGTCCGAATAAAGCATGATCATCGCTTTATCGCCCTTAGCATTCCACTCGATGCCACGGTTAGCAATCCAATCAAACACGGCAACGCCACGCGGCTGTTTATCAGCTTTGTACTTTTCGCCATTGCGTTTCGCGGTTGCACGCTTAATGTCAGCCAGTGGATCGTCGCTTAGCTTTGGTAAGTCATCATAAGAAAGCTCAGTTTTTTCACCGCTTACCAAATCCAACAAGTAAAGCGTTTCATGACGCGGGATATAAGTTCCGACTAAAGGGCGAACCGTTTCATTCTTAACGTAACCATCTTCGGTGACAAAGCGTGGCATATTGTCGCTACGGCCCTTTTTATCAGACTTTTCATAAGTCCCCACCACCACGAATTGGCCGTTTGGCGAGAGGCTTAGAGTATGAATTTCTTTTTTGCCTAAATACCAAGGGTCGTTAACGGCGCGAGGGCTGCTTGCTTTGATTTCTTTGTGGCGCTTTTTATTATGAGCACGATCTTCTTGCTTTAAGCGAACATAATCAAAATAGCGCGTTTGTTGCTTCTCTAAATAACCAGGTTCTTTTTCTTTTGCAGGATCATCTTTTAAGCGAATATCAGCAATTTGCGTCACTAAGCCAGTTGCTAGATCAATACTATAGAACGAATTTCCTTTGCGATATGCGACTTTGTCATTGCCAATAAACTGTGGAGTCCCTTCATTGGCAAGTGTTTTAGTAAGCTGACGCACATCACCGGAATCTAAATACTTAACGTACAAATCGCCCTGTAAATTATAAGCCTTAAGCTTCTTATTCGGGCTCAAGGTCCCACGATTACTGTCCACTTCGAAGAGCTCAGCATCGCTTACTGTGGTCAATTTGTTATTAGATAAGTCTAAACGCCACAATTGACGCTCGCTGAAACCTTTGACTTTTTGACGATAGTAAATCGCTTTGCCATCGTCAGCCCAGTAAGGCGACTCCGGAGCATTACCTATCCAATCAGGATTAGCCATAACTTGCTCAAGCGTTAATACGGTCGTTTGCGCATCTTTCGCTTCGCTACTTGCGGCGAAAGCAAGGCCTGTAGCAATACCAGCTGCCACAAGCCACGATTTGACGGATTGTTTTATAACCACTTAATTACTCCACATTGCAATAAGATGATTCTGTGCCCACTGGGACACTGTAGGCTTTAGAGTTTGAAAGATAGTCCATTTCAAGGCTCATGAGCAGTTCAGCAAGAGTAACACTCTCGGATACGGCTGTAACCCTGACATGCACGCAATTAATAGCCTTCCAACGAAAACTGACATGCACTTTATACTGGGCAAATGGATTTGGCAAGGCAATAGCCAAGACAGAGCTTCTCTTAATTATAGCTACCCGTAACTGCGACTTAGAGCCCGAAATACGCCTAAAGCAACTAGCTAGGCGCTAGATTAGAGTTCGCTGATTTAAAACAAGCTTTAACCATCAAAGCATTGAGATTCGTCGACACCATGGGTAATATGAGCCGACTCATTAAACAAAGGTAGTACTATGAAAAAAACAACCTTAAGTTTGTCTATCGCTGCGCTTTTGCTATCAGCTTGTGGCGACGATAAGACAAATAAGAACCCAGACAGCTCGCAAGCTGTTGATAAAAAAGAACAAGTAGCAGAAGTCAGCACAAAGAAAGATACCAATGATACGCCTGACTCTTTCCTTGCTGCTTATAACAATATCGATCTTGACGTGTATAAAGAGCGCGTCAAAACCTTATCAAGCGACGAATTCGAAGGTCGTAGCCCTGCGACAGAAGGTGGTCGTAAAACTTCTGAATACTTGAAAAAGCAGTTTGCAGCGGTAGGCGCGAAGCCTGGTAATGGCGACAGCTATTTCCAACAGGTGCCACTTATCAGCATCGAAGCAGACTCAAACATGGAGTTGCAATTAGGTGATTCGACTTTGGAATACAGCAAAGATTTTGTTGCTGGAACTTCGCAAACGGTTGAATCTATTAGCTTAGATAACTCAGAGTTGGTATACGTGGGCTATGGCGTGGTTGCTCCTGAGTATGACTGGAACGATTACGAAGGCGTTGATATGGAAGGCAAAACTGCCGTAATCCTAATTAACGACCCTGGTTTTGCTCAGCCTGACGCAGGCATTTTCCAAGGCAAAGCCATGACCTATTATGGTCGCTGGACTTATAAATACGAAGAAGCCGCACGCCAAGGCGCTGCTGGTGCCATCATTATCCACGATACAGCTCCTGCTTCTTATGGTTGGAATGTTGTGTCTAGCAGTTGGTCGGGCCCACAATACCACTTACCAAGCACGGGTAATGAGCCTAAGGTAAAAGCTGAAATGTGGATTACCTTAGATCAGGCGCACAACCTCTTTAAGCAATCAGGCTTAGACTTGGCTGAAATGCAGAAAAAAGCGTTAAGCAAAGACTTCAAGCCAGTGCCTCTAAAAAGCACAGCATCCGTAACAATCAACAACACTATCGAAGAGTCGCAATCCGCTAACGTTATTGCGACAATTCCTGGCAAAAAGCGTCCTGACGAGCACGTTATCTATATGGCACACTGGGATCACCTAGGCTCACGTAAAGGTGTTGATGGCGACCATATTTATAATGGCGCGATCGATAACGCGACAGGTACAGCAGGTATTATCAGTATTGCCGAAGCTTTCAGCCAGCTGGAAGAAGCTCCTGATCGTAGCGTAACGTTTGTGGCGGTTACAGCCGAAGAGCAAGGTTTGCTCGGCTCAAAGTATTTCGCAGCTAACCCAACAGTTCCTTTGAATAAAATCGTTGGCGCATTCAACATCGACAGCATGAACACCAGTGGCCGCATGAAAGACTTCACCGTCGTTGGTTACCCGAAATCTGAAGTTGAAACCTTCGTTGAGCAAGCAGCCAAGCGCCAAAACCGTGCTTTAAGTCCAGAGAGCGCACCTGAGCGTGGCGGCTATTACCGCTCTGATCACTTCAGCTTAGCGAAGTTTGGTGTGCCAGCTGTTTATGGCGGTGGCGGTACCGAGCTACAAGACGATGCTGATAAAGAAGCAGCCAAAAAGTGGGCTGAAATGCGTGGCAAATGCTACCATGAGCTGTGTGATGAATACCAAGAAGACTGGGTATGGCAGGCAGCTTTAGACGATGTCCAAATCTTCTTTGAAGCTGGTTATTTACTCAGCAACAGCGATCAGTTCCCGAACTGGTACGAAGGCACTGAGTTTAAAAGCATTCGTGACGAAAGCTTAAAACAGTAGCCTCAAGCCCTCCATGCCGAATCTCTCGGCATGGAGACTTTCACCTTTCCCCCTAAACTCTTTCAACTCCTCTGACACTTAAGCACCACAGTCCTATAGCAAAAGCTTAGCTACTCTTCAGCTTTACAATACCTAAGGAATTGGCATAGGATGCTTGTAGGGAGGGATCGTTATAAAGTCGATTTTAGTAACTATTAGTGCAACTATAGGGTTGCTATTTATCAGTATTTTTTATACTGATAGCCTCTATGCAGAAGCTCCCGCCAAATCCCAGCTGCCTTTAACGCTAAACAATAACTGGACGCTTTGCGTTAATATAGGCCAAAGAAAAATCAACTGCCAACAGCAGCCAACCTTAGCCGCCATCGAAAAAACGTTTGACGGTTACGACGGCGAAGCCATTTACCACACCAGATTCCAACTCGACGAAGGTCTCGTTAATATCGCCCTGTCGCTATATATTTCACACCTCAGGGATGCAGACAAAGTGTTCCTTAACGGACAGCAAATTGGTCAATCGGGTCAATTCCCACCAAACTTCCAGAAAGCGACCCTATATTCACGAAGTTATTCTTTGCCTAATAATTTACTGCGTTACGGAGCGGAGCAAGACAATAAGATCGTTGTCAGAGTTTTCAATCACGTGCGCCAAGGTGGCTTTAGCGGTCAAGCTCCAACAATAGACACAACTGAAAAAATTAAAGCTCAAGAGCTTGAAGCGGAAAGTCTGCTGATGCTGTTTATTGGCATCATGGTCATTATCGCAACGGTTCAACTATTTTATTTCGCGGCACAGACCGATAGTAAAGATCACCTCTATTTTGGCCTTTTCTGTATCGCCGAAGCGCTCTACATACTGACCTACTCGCAGTTTATCCAAACTACAGGGGTCGAGCTTAATACTATTTTTCGATTTAATATCGCCCTGTTTGGTATCTTAACTTTGCTATTCTTTTTGTTCATGACCTGTTTCTTTAAGTACCGCGTTCACCGCTGGTTTTATTGGTCATTGATTAGTCTACTCACTGTATTCAGTATAATTCCTTTTGTTCTTCCGATAGACCACATTTACTCTGTGGTTTACCTCCTACAAACACTAAGCGCCTTTGTATTAGCACCTTTTTATTCATACCTATTTTATCGTGCTATCAAAGAGAACCTAGCTTACGCAAAGCTCATGGCATGGACCTTAGGGCTTTTTATTTTCGCCGTAATTATCGACTTTTTGGTTGATTTACAAGTGATCCCGCCAGTCATGGGTAAGTTTCAAGGTCTGCTATCACCGCTATTTTTAATCGGCATCTTTATCGTTTTAACCCTCATCCTGATCCACAAACACTGGCACTATTATCAAGACGCTACCTATGACTTTCTGACAAATAGCCTAAGACGTTCGGCATTCACCGAGCGACTTAACGAAGAGCTACAGCGAATCCATCGCAATAATGGCACCTTGGTGTTGGCGTTACTCGATTTGGATAACTTTAAGCAGATCAACGATAAGTACAATCACATTGTTGGCGATACGATTTTACGCACGGTAGCAAAGCGCGCACATCGAGAACTTCGTGAATTTGACCTACTTGGTAGATATGGTGGCGACGAATTTATTTTAGCGGCTCAAGTCTCCGACCATCATGATGCGCTTCAGTTTTTAAAGCGAGTTCATACCAGTATTACCGAAACACCAATAACCACCAATGATAAAAAAAGCCTTCAGATTAGTGTGACTATTGGTGGTGTTAGCACAACCACTGGAGACACGAAGTCCGCAGAAGAATTGATCGAAGAAGCCGATGAGATCTTAATCAAAGGTAAAGTTAAACAAAAAGGACGAGTCCATATTTAGTAACTCGCCCTTCCACTTACCACAATTCATAATCTAATATCGATTAGGTTACTTTAGCTTTTCGCACCACTTTCGCGAAAATACTTGGAAAAAAGCGCTTTAAAAGTACAGCTCTAGTTTCCTTGCCACCAATGTAAGCTTCCGCCTTCCCTTTTTGGTAAGCATTTATAATCTTTTTAGCACACTCTTCAGGTGGCATGCCCTCTTCTTGCGCTCGATCCATCGAGTTTTGCTCGGCACCATCACCAAGCAGAGCTTTATACGTTAAGTTAGTACGAATAAAGCCCGGATAAATAGTGGTGAACTGTAAGCCTGAGTCATGCAATTCCGCACGCAAACTATCCATATAAGCAGTGATGGCGTGCTTCGAGGCTGAATAAGCTGAGCGTAATGGTGTTGTAAACTTGCCAACAAGCGAGCTGACGGTAATAACGCCTCCACTTTTCTGCATGAGAAAGTGCGGCAATATGGCTTGAGTTAGAGCCACAGTGCCAAAATAGTTAACTTCCATGATGCGTCGATGGACTTCGATCGACGTATCCATAACCAGAGCTCGCTGACTTAAACCTGCGTTATTAATTAATACATCAACTCCAGAACTGTCTTGCCAAACTGTTTCTACTAACGCATCAAAGCCCGAACTTTCAGCAAGATCTAACGCTATAATCTTATGTTCGTGGCTATTCACACAAGCACTTTTTACCCGCTCTAATTCCTCTGTGCGACGGGCAGACAGCACCAATTTAGCGCCTCGCCTCGCAAGCTCGTAAGCTAAAGCTTCGCCTATGCCGGACGATGCACCTGTGATCCAAACTGTTTTATCTTTTATATCAACCATAAAGTTATCTATAACTCCATCAGCCAAATGACCTGTTCCCGTTATAACGAAAATAATCACTGCCGACCATAGCTGACTGAAATATAGTTTGAATAATTAGAACTATAAAGAAGGAGGTTTTTAAATTAGATTTTATTGAGAAAACACCGCTAGAAACGATGCCACCCCTTAACGCTCTAGGGATGGCATATATCACTTGATAAGTAGCACTTGCTGAGATTAGTACAAGACCTCGTCATCAACGTCTTCGTTGACTTTAGAGAGCAACCACTCTCTGAAAGCCACAATCTTTGGACGATCGTGTGAATTTTCAGGGCACACTAAGTCGTAAGAATGACCACTATCGACAACGATATCGAAAGGTGCCACTAATCGAGCTGTGTCTAAGTCCATTTGTGATAAGACACTGTGTCCCATAGCCACACCTTGTCCATGACGCGCAGCTTGAAGCACCATGCCAGAATGGCTAAATACAGGGCCTTGCTCTGGATTTACACCTTTCACATCAGCGTGTTTAATCCAAGTCTTCCACTCATCGGTACAGGCGTCATGCAATAAAGTATGATTCGCCAGATCCTGCGGTGTATTCAAGGTTCCCGACTCCGCCATCGCTGGCGAACAAACCGGCGTTAAGTGCTCCTGGAACAGCTGATCACAATGTAACCCAGCATATTCGCCCTGACCGTAATAAATCGCGATATCCACATCTTCACGTACAAAATCAACTTCTGTATCGGATGCTTTAATACGCACATCAATTTCAGGGTACAGCTGACTAAACTCTGCTAATCGTGGCACTAGCCACAAAGTTGCAAAGGTCGGGATAACGCTTACCGTCAATGAGCCAGTCGCGCCTTGAGCTTTAACCTGCTCCGTAGCGTTGACTAGTTTTTCAAAAACATCACGAATCTTAGGCCAATATAACTGACCTTCGTCAGTTAATAATAGCTTCCGATTTCTACGGATGAATAACTCAACACCTAGATATTCCTCTAAGGCCTTGATTTGGTGGCTAATTGCAGCCTGTGTCACGAATAACTCTTCCGCTGCTTTAGTAAAGCTTAAGTGTCGTGCGGCAGCTTCGAAAGCTCTTAAACTATTCAGTGGGGGCAACCGTCTAGGCATTACCTCTCCTTAACATTAATTTTTTTAATCTGAACCATGAAAAAATATCGTTTGTATCTGGTCGTACTACTGTATATTATTTGACCTGCCTTGAGGGGCGAGTCCAAACTAACATTAAGTTATAGCTTGGGCTAGACAAATATTGGCCAGATGCCTCTATTCTGTCAAATCCTCTTATCAAAAGGCAAATACTTTGTTAATTTTTTTAATGAGTAAAGAGATTAGCCTAGTGGTTTGAAGGAATAAGCGACGCTTATTCTAGCCAGAAGTCCTCTTCTGGTAAGTTGGTAAACAGTTTCATAGACTGACTCCTTTGTTTAGCGAGCGGGCATGTTTTATATACCTACCCCCATTTGGTCCTTATGACCCGCATATTGCTAATAATAGGCTTGCATATTGCAAGCCTTTTTTTTATCTTACGTTCACGTTTTAAAACCTCTAACCCTTATGTCCCAGACAACTCACTCAATAATCATGGTACCGCCAACGGACTTTTGCTTTAACCATGAAACCGCGCAAGACAACGAGTTCCAGCAAACCCCAGATTCGCCACACTATTTGATCAAAGAAAACGCTCTTGAAGAATTCAATGTGATGGTTAATCAACTGCGTGATAACCATATCGAAGTATTGCTCTTAAACAAGCATCACGGCGAGCCTGAAATGCCTGATGCCGTTTTTCCTAATAACTGGTTCTGTACGCGCCCAGACGGCACAATCGATTTGTTCCCTATGAAAACCCCTAACCGGCAAGTTGAAGTGCGCCCACAGGCTTTAGAAAAGCTACTGACCCATAATGGGTACCAAGTACAAAAGATTAACGACCACCGAGAAAGCAACGGCGCCTACTTAGAAGGAACCGGCGCAATGATCTTTGATCATCGTCATAATAAAACTTATGCGGCTATTTCCGAGCGTTGTGACGCAGAACTACTTGCCGAATATAACGCGCTACGTGACTATGAAACGGTTTCTTTCAATAGCGCCAGTAGCAACGACGCGCCGTTTTACCATACTAACGTTATGATGAGTGTGGGTGAGCAGTTTGCGGTAATCTGCCTCGACTCAATAAAGGCACCGAAGCAACGTGCCCACGTCGAAGAGCAACTAAAGCAATCTCAAAAAGACATTATTGATATCAGCCTAGAGCAAGCCGAAAAGCACTTCTGCGCAAACCTCATTCAATTGCGCAATAAAAAGAATGATCCTCTGATCGTATTGTCTGAGTCCGCATATAACGCTTTCACTAAGGAGCAAAAACAAAAGCTCGAAGCGCACGGCAAGCTGGTTCCATGTGATATCCACACCATAGAAAGTGTTGGTGGCGGCAGTGCCCGTTGTATGATTGCTGAAAACTTTTTACCTAAGCAATAAGTAAATTCCCCATAAAAAAAAGCGGCTAAATAGCCGCTTTTTTATTTCCATACAAAACGTTAACCGCCAACGACCATACGCATCATTTCTGCTGTTAAGTAAGCGCCGAAGGTACCAACGGCGTAACCTAGAATCGCTAATAATACGCCTACTGGAGCTAACGACGGGTGGAAAGCTGCCGCTACCACTGGTGCTGAAGCGGCACCACCGACGTTGGCTTTACTGCCGACGGCAATAAAGAAGGCCGGTGCTTTGATGGCTTTCGCTACAATAAATAGCAGGATGATATGAATCAACATCCAAACCGCGCCAACAAAGAACAGCTGCCAGTTATGGTAGATTTCACCGAGGTTCATCTTCATACCAATACTCGCCACTAGCACATAGATAAAGACCGAGCCTATCTTCGAGGCGCCAGCGTGTTCGTATTCACGAGTCCGCGTAAAGGATAAGCCTACTCCAGCGAAGGTCGCCGTAAGAATTAACCATAAGAAGCTACTGTTTAAGCTGTACTCTTTTGCCCAAGCATACTGATCAAAGAAAGGCGCTAACCAGCCGCCAATCAAGTGGCCAATGCCAACTACGGCAAAAGCAATACCCAGAATAATCATGTAGTCATTCAGGTATGAAACACGTTCATTCTCGCGAGTGTACTTTTCTACCGTAATTTTTAAATCTTCAATCTTAGAGTTATCGGCACCTAGCATTTTGTCCATGCCGTCGGATTTTTTAGCCATGATTAAAAGGCCAATCATCCAAATTTCAGCGACCAGAACATCGACCGCAATCATGGTGCCAAAAAGGCTTTCCTGAACATCATACAGTTCTTTCATCGCGGCCTGGTTAGCACCACCGCCAATCCAGCTACCGGCTACTGTAGACATACCTTTCCAAACATCGCCTGCAACCCACTCAGGGCTGATGACATGGAATAGCCAAATAGCTAAAGGGCCACCGATAATAATACCAACTGTCGCGGTAAAGAACATCGCAAGCGCGCGCCAACCCAAACCAAAAATCTTTTTGAGATCAATACTTAAGGTCAATAAGAATAAACTGGCAGGCAGCAAGTAGCGCGAAGAAATGTGATAAATACTTTCTCCTGCACCTTTCGTGAAGAAGCTATAATTATCAGGTACCCAAGGCAGAATACCAATGGAATTTAACAGTCCTGGTACAAAGTAGCACAACAGCAATGCTGGTATATGCTTATAAAATTTATGCCAGAAACCGTGTTGACGGCTCGATGTATAAAAAATAAGTCCTAACACCGCCATGATTAAGCCAAAGGCTACGGCGTCAGACTGAATCAATGCTACTGTCTCAGTAGTTTCGGATACTGCCATGAGTCAATCCCCAAGTTGCAAGCTGGTTGAAAAAGTGAATCTTAAGAAATTATACGGATCTTACGCAAGAAATAATTAGCTTCCCACGCAGGTCCAACGAATAAAAACAATAAGTCTTTGAAAAATGAAGGTTTCTTGCCCTCGAAATGATGACCGATAAATTGTCCAATCCAGGCAATAATAAACACCACCAATGCGATCTGCCATAAAGCAAAAGGTGCGACCTGCTCGAGCCATGCCGTGAAGAGCAGCATAAGAGCGCTTACGATTAACATAGTTAAGAAGATGGCAAAGCCAAAAGTTATGTAAAACACCTGTGCTATAAGGACAAATACTGTCGCCCAGTTCACCCAAGGATGAATTTGCATGGGTTCTGGTACTGGAATTGACCATAAGAACGCTAATACCGTCCACATAATGGCTGGCACACATATCCAGTGCAACAGTTTGTTCGTTGGATTTCGATGGCTTTCGCTATATTCAGCAATCCATTCTTGGCCGCTTTTCATGACACCCTCATTTTTCAAAAAAATAATCATATCACAACAAACGGCTACAAATACTCCCGATAACCAAGATTCTATGGGCAGTAATACCTAACCTAATTTATTTTCCAAGACATCTGTTTCCAGAAAATAGGGGGTTACCCCCTAAATTTTATGAAGGATTTACCTTATAGCCAGTTTATTGTTTTCTGTGGGAGGGTGTTGAGCGAACGTGGCTCCGTCTAACAATATCATTTCTAGGAGCCTATAAAAAACCATTCCAATGGGGGTAATACATGAAGAAACTAAACCTGCTAACAGCAGCTATTGCGCTTGCAATACCCGCGGTTGCTGCTAGTAACGCAGCCACTATCAACAAAAACCCAGAGCATGTTGCTAGTATGACGGCTAAACAGCTAACAGCTATCGATAAGCTCGATGCGAATGCAAGCTTGAACAATATCAGCGATGCATTGCAACTCGAAGCGATTGCTAATATCAAGCAAACATACCCAAATGCTACGGTACGCCAAAATCAATCTACAGGGATTATCGAAGCCATGTATGGCATTGGTATACCTACCAACGGTGCGACAGCGGAGGAAGCCGCATTTAATTTTGTTAGCGCTAACCCCAACCTTTTTAAGGGTCTTGATATTTCACAATTGAGATTCAATCCATACCGCTCTAAGCCGGCACTTGGTGGAAACTTAGTGAGACTCGATCAAGCAATCAATGGTGTAAAGGTTTTACACGGTGGTATTGGTCTGGTTATCGACAGTAATAATAGAGTCAAAGCAGTTATGGCCGATTACGCCCCATACATCGATGTCGACATGACTTCGGTGCTAGATGGTACATCCGCAGTCGCAGCTGCTGAATTGGATTTAGCTAAAAACCAAAAGCATATTCCAGCAGAGATGCTTGAAGTATTACAGCCTGGATTTGATGCGCTATCTAAAAGCCTAGGTGTATTCGCCACTCCACACCCAGAGCAAATTATTGTTAAGAGCGGTGGTGAGCATAAGCTAGCTTGGCAGTTTTACTATTATTCCACCAACCCTTTTGGTGTATTTAAGTACGTGATTGATGCACAAACAAGCGAAGTATTAAGCCGTAAGGACCAAGTTAGAACTATCGTTCCTGTGACTGATGAGTCTCCATTACCACAAACTGCTGATTACTTCCCAACATTCCCGCCAATTACGGCAGGTTTAAAGAACGAATGTAAGATTGAAGATGCCAACGGAAACGAAATCGAAGAACCTGTTGGAATGGATCGTATTGGCTTACGTAAATTCAATGACACAAACCGAGTAACGGGTGTTGAAGGTCTATTAACCGGTAAACATGCGTTAATCGAAAACTTACTACCGACAAAAGCCGCTTTTGCACAAGCAGCTACAGGTACTTATCATTTCCGTGATAACGTTCCTGGTGTTGAGTCACGCCCTAACGAAAAAGAGCACATCACACCAACTCCATCGAGTCATTTAGACGGTGTAAGCCAGTTTATCCACATTACTAATTTGATGGAATACTTGGATTACATGCATAAAGAAGGTGATGCAGTTCATAGCCGTGGTGTTGGCGAAGGTTCATTCCCGAACGAATACCCTAACGAATCTGTGCCTCTTGTTGGCTTAGTGCACATGCCGAATATTTTCGTCGCATTAGAGGAAGATCCGGTTGAAGTAGTTAGCAGCATGCCACCAAGCGAACTACCTCGATACTTACTGGGTATGGATAATGCTTTCGCAGTTCCTTTATCGCAGGAAATTAATGGTGAAGAAGTTGTGGTTAACCCAACAGCTTATGGCCATGGTAATTTGCTTAATAACTTAGCGCTTGATTTCAGTGTCCCTATCCACGAAGGCACGCACGCCACAATTACACCTATCGCAGGCTTCGAAGGCAACCCAGAAGGTGGTGCGCTGAACGAAGGTCAAGCAGATTTATGGGCTTACACAATTGGTGAAACTCCAGATTTAGGTACTTATCCAATCAACTCGTGTGACTTACTCAGAGCAGTGAGTGAAAACGGCGGTAATCCTGATTCGTACCAATACATTCGTAGTGGCCAAAGTCAGATTCGATACTCACAGCTAGGTACTCGCGGTAATGAGTTTGAAGAGCACCGTGATGGTGAGATTTACGCTGGTGCCATGTGGGATTTGCGTGAGTTAATGACCACGATGTATCCATCACAGGACTTTAAGCGTCCAGATCCAGTTACTGGTGAAGCGACTCAAGATATTAGCCAAGGTAAAGAAGCTTGGGAGCGTGTATTCCTAGGTTCGATGTACGTTCTTGGTCTTACGGCTCCTGATACATTCGTCAAGGCACGTGATGCAGTTCTGATTGCAGACTCAGTGCTTTATCCAACGGATCCATTATCGTTAGATGCTCCAGGACGACACCATGCACTGATCGAGCGCGTATTTGCTGCACGTGAAATAGGCTCTAACGCGGAAGCACCTGTAGGTGGACGTCAAACAATTTCAACTGCCGTTAGTGAATTTACAGCACAGCAGGACGCTCCAGCAACACCGCAAAATGTTGTCGCACAAATTACTAGCGAAGATGAAATTTTAGTCAGCTGGGATGAAGTGAGTGGCGCAATTGCTTATCAAGTATTGAAACGTAAAGGCCAAAGTCCAGCACGTTTATTTAGCGGCGTACCAGATCGCGAATACTATGATGGTGATACAGAGTTTTCAGGGTATACCCACGTAGAATTTGTCATGGGCGATACTCAGTACTCTGATACAGGTCAAGGTTATGGTCGTGGTGCTAGTTTAGAGATTGATGCTCTGGATTATCAGTACGTGGTTCGTGCAATCATGCCTAATGATAGTGGTCAGGTTGGCTTCTCTAAGTTATCAGGAACAGCTACAACTGGTCTCAAAGCCTACAACTTTAGCGACATGGTTGATACTCGAATTAGCAATGTCTCTTACGACGGCGGAATTTTCGCATTTAACCAAGTACTGATTAACAACGCTAACGAGACCATATATGGCCCAATTAGCTTTGACATTGTGAACGTTAGTAATAGTTCAGTCACCGTTGTAAATGCTGATAATGGGGGTTCAGGAACTCAAAATGATCCAGCACGCTTTGATTACTCAGGTGCTTTGAATTCGAGAGAAACATCTGCTGCACGTTATATAAAGTTTGATAACCCTAACGCACAAATGTTCTCTTTTGATGCTGTAGTTACTGGCTATCGTAACCACGCCTCGAGCCCAGCATCTGGCGAGCAGGATCCGAAAGATACTTCGGGCACAGCTAACAAAGAAGTCATCTATCATGCCCTCGAAGAGCGCTCTGGAGTAATTCTTGCGAGTTCAACAGACCAAACTCTAGTCGATGGAGTGGACTATGTAGATGTTAAGTTCACGGCCCTTCCAAGCGCGCTAGGCGTTGTTGCTACCCTGTCAGCTGATGTTGATGCTGTCGCTTATCCGGATCTGGATTTCTTATTATTGGATTCAGAGGGTAATGAGATGTCTTCATCAGGTAACCTAGGTTCAAATGAACAGGTTAGTGGTGCAACTCAACCGGGCAAAGAGTATACGTTGCGCGTTAATGGTTACGCCAATGGGCCAACCACCTATACCATCGTGATCGATCAGCTAGTCACTGACCCAGCTGATGCAACCCAGACGGGTGGCTCATCGGGCAGTACAGGCCTACAGAAGGAAACGATACGTTTTAGCGTCAATCCAATGACCAATACTATCTCTCCTTTAGCTATTTTAAATTAATAGCGTTAGCAAGCGCCCAGCAATGGGCGTTTGCTTCTTTTCTAATGTCATGAAAGAAACCTCGCCCTTTCGTCATCTATCCCATTAAAACTATCAACTTTTTCACTGCCTACTAAGTCACTCACTAAACGTCACTTAAATCTACCTTTGTGTATCATTGATACCGCTAAATTTACAATATGATGCAACCCTCTGCTTAACTAAGCACTTTCTTAAGCAATTCGTAATCTTTATTTGCAAATGTAAAATTCACAGCATGAGCCCCCTATCCTTATCGACATGTGGTAATAATAAATAGTTTTGGGCTATCAGCTCGAGCAAAACAATTATATAAACTGATACAGGAGTTTTATTATGGGAATGGTTAGTGAGTTTAAAAAGTTTGCGATGAAGGGGAATGTGGTTGATATGGCTGTGGGCATCGTCATTGGCGCGGCCTTTGGTAAGATTGTCAGTTCCTTTGTTAATGACATCCTAATGCCACCTATTGGTATGATGATTGGTGGTGTCGACTTTAGTCAGCTTTCGTACACGCTAAAAGAGGCGGTTGGCGAAACAGCAGCAGTGACAATAAATTACGGTAACTTTATTCAAACCGCACTCGACTTCATTATTATCGCCTTCGCAATCTTCATGGTGGTAAAAGGCATGAATCGAATGAAAAAGAAGGAAGAAGAAAAACCTGCCGCACCACCTAAGCCAACGAATGAAGAGGTGTTACTGGCTGAGATTAGGGATCTTTTGCAAAAATAATCTATTAGTTTGTTCTATGAGTCAGCAATAAAAAAGCCCTTACATAAGGGCTTTTACATTTAGTCCCGACGCCCTTGTAATCCACCAGTATGAATTATTAGCACGTTACTGCCAGGCGCAATAGCCCCCGTCAATATTCGTGTGCTCAGTGCCAAAAAGCTTTTAGCATTATAAACAAAGTCTAATTTAAAGTTATTATTACTCTCAATCTCAGTGGCCACTGCTTTGAGTGACTCGTTCGTTTTAGCAAAGCCACCGCAGTGATGCTCGGTATCTATTATCCAGTTTTCAAGCTCACATCCTACATAGAGCGCCAGCTCATCACGCAGATACTCAGCTCCAGCAAAAGCCGCGACGCCAATAATCTGAGTCTTAGGAAAGGCTTTTGCAAGACCACACAGTGTAGCCCCAGAGCCACAAGCTACCACAATATAGTCGTAGTGTTTATCAACCTCATCGGCGATATCCATGACGCCTTTTATTGCTAGCTCGCTGAAGCCACCCTCACTAAGCCAGTAGCTGTTAGGCTGGTTGTTATGGAAGGAATCCCAGGCTTGAAACTTTCGGTATTTCGCGTACTCTCTGCGGGTCGTAAACCGAAGCTCCATGCCCCAGCGCTTGCAATCTTTCAGAGTCGGCGTTAATGCTTGTTCAGGATGCGCTCTGACTATGCCCGTAGTTTTAAAGCCGAGCGTTTTCCCAGCAAAGGCTACTGCATGCAAATGATTCGACCAATTACCACCCATGGTCATAATGTGCGAGGAGCTCTTTACCTTGGCATCGGCCAGTAAATATTTAAGCTTGCGCCACTTATTGCCGGATACGATCGAATGCAACAGATCATCGCGCTTAATATCAACGCTGATAGAATTATCACTAGCGAGTTGCCACTCAACTTTTTGAATTGGTGAAGGATTGAGCTTGAGCATCTTGGCCTTTTGGGATCATTTCGAACTATTTTAACTGAGGCCTGTTATCAAGACTAATATAAAAAACCGGCTGTCCTGTTAGGGAGCAGCCGGCCAACAAATACCAAGGTAGGGGTGTTTTTTTTATTTCATTAGCTTTTTAAGCTGCATTTCTGCGGCTTTAGCTGGCAGTGGAATATAACCATCTTTTACTACAACTTCCTGTCCAACCTTTGAAAGAACCATTTTTAGGAACTCTAATTCAATTGGAGATAGCGGTTTGTTTGGATGCTTATTAACGTATAACAATAACTGACGTCCTAGTGGATACTCGCCAGAAATTGCCGTCTCAGCATTCGCTTCAACATAGTTCGTATCATTCTTCTTGGTTAAAGGTACCGCTCGAACACCCGATGTCTTATAACCAATCCCAGAATAACCGATACCGTTTTTCGATAAGCTTACCGACTGCACTACCGATGCTGAACCTGGTTGCTCGTTGACTGAGTTCTTAAAGTCGCCTTTACACAATGCCTTCTTTTTAAAGTAACCATAAGTGCCTGACACAGAGTTACGACCATAAAGCTGAATATCACCTACACCATCAATTCCTAGCTCTCCCCAGTTTGAAATATCGCTATCACCACCACATTTGCGTGTTGATGAAAAAATTGAATCAACCTGAGCGATGGTTAAGCCTTCGACTGGATTGTCTTTATGCACATATACCGCTAAAGCATCGATGGCTACTGCTACCGGCGTTGGCTTGTAGCCGTGTTTCTTTTCAAAAGACTCTAATTCCTTATCCTTCATCATACGGCTCATTGGGCCGAAGTTAGCCGTTCCTTCGGTTAGCGCTGGTGGCGCCGTTGACGAACCGGCAGCTTGAATTTGGATATTCACGTTAGGATATTGGCGCTTGAACTCTTCCGCCCATAAAGTCATCAAGTTCGCCAATGTATCCGAGCCAACGCTCGATAGGTTGCCTGAGATACCGCTTGTTTTTACGTAAATAGGCAAGTTTTCATCAACTTTAGCTTGTGCAGTTGTACTCAATGATGTCGCAAGCGCAAAAGTTGAAGTTGCAGCAACGACAGCAACTTTTTTAAATAAATTCATAGAAATCTCCAGATAGTTATTATTAACAGACGATGTCATTATGCGGCGATTATATGAAAGCAAGGTGACTGGAGTGTTACGCTTTTATGACATTACCTCCAAATACTAATATGAGCTTGTTAGATAAGCAGATTCTAGTTTGTGGAGTACAAGTCTATTACGAACCTTTAGTAAGTCGCAAAGGTATATTGTAGACAATGGTGAAGAGCTTTTTTCAGCGCCAGGTTATAGCCGCTGGGACTTGTTAACTCAATGGCAGATTGCTGATTCGATGGAGGTTAATCTCGCGCTCTTTAATGTAACGGATAAGAATTATTGGGAAAGCAACAGCGTTCTGGGTTTTGCAGCCGATAATCCAACGCTACCCTTACTCGCCGAAGCTGGATTTAGCGCCGTTGTCAGTTTTAACTATTCGTTCTAAGGATGAAGCCGAAAGACACAACTGAAAGTACTGCCTTTACCGACAGTACTTTCAACCTTTAAATATCCATCATGCAATTCAAGAACGTGCTTTACGATTGCCAATCCTAGCCCTGTCCCTCCTTGTTCGCGACTGCGCCCAGGATCAACGCGATAAAAGCGTTCAGTTAATCTTGGGATATGTTCTTGTTTAATACCAGGGCCATTGTCGCTAACACTTAAGACTAAATTCTGTTCCGTTTCTTTCCAGTAAATATCAATACGACCGCCCTTTTGTGTATAGCGCACCGCGTTAAAAACAAGGTTAGAAAATGCGCTTCGGATTTGCTTTTCAGAACCAACTAATTTTTTGTTGCTTTGGGAATGAAACTCGATGGTATGTCCCTTATCCCCGCTCAATGCTTTTGCTTCAGTGCAAATACTTTCGAGCATTGAGTTAACCTCTATCTGTTGTGACGTACTGCTTTGTAAATCCTTTGCGTCGAGTCGAGATAATAGTAGAAGGTCATCCACTAAACGACCCATGTTCAGTGCCTGATGGCGCATCATGCTTAAAGGCTTTTCAACACTCTTAAGTTCGGGATATAACTCTGGGTCCAACATTTCAAGGTAACCGCGAATGACGGTAAGTGGTGTTCTAAGCTCATGAGAAACGTTAGCCACAAAATCTTGGCGCACTCGCTCTAATCGATGCTTCTCAGTGATGTTACGAATAATAACTAAGCGCTGATCGTTGTTATAAGGAGTGATGTGAACATTGAGCATTAAATTTTCGTCCGCCGGTGACTGGATTGTGAGAGGTTTCTCATAATCCCTAGCTTTCTCATATTCAATAAAGTTTGGATGTCGCAGTAGATTAAACAAACGCTGCCCAATGTCCGTATTGGCTTTTAACCCCAAAAGTTTTTCCGACGCTTTATTAAACCAACGGATCTCACCTTGATTACTAATGATCAAGGCTCCTTCTCTTAGTGCTGAGGTTGAAGCTCTAAACTCAGAGATAATGCTTTTAAGTTTTTTGAGTTCTTTACGATTCTTGCGTTGCAACACATAAAGATGGTTAAACACCTCACCCCAAATTCCAGGTGCTGAAGGCGGGTACAATGATTTTGATTTTACTAGCCAATAAAACAGCCTAGAGAGCTGGACCAGATTCCATAACAAATACGCAAAAAGAATCACAGCGATACAAGCGGCTGCCTTATCAAACAGCGAGCCTATTAAACTTACGACAAGCGTAATAAAAGCTAATGTCCAAAACTCTGCTTGCCAATGACGATTAGTCCACATCGATTAAGCCTTATTTGCTCGAAAAGCGATAACCAGAACCTCGAACCGTTTGAATATACTTTTCAACCCCGTACTCAGCTAGCACTTTACGCAATCGGCGAATATGCACATCGACCGTACGTTCCTCGACAACGACTTGTTGGCCCCATACGGAATCCAATAGTTGCACCCGTGAATACACTCTTTCAGGGTTACTCATGAAATAATGAAGAATTCTGTATTCTGTTGGCCCAAGATGTACTTCTGAACCGTTAATCGTCACCCGATGACTGGCGGTATCTATTTGTATCGCACCGTGTGAAATCTGCTCATTCACATTCCCAGCCAGGCCACTACGGCGTAGCACCGCTTGTACCCGAGCTAGCAGTTCCCTAGGCGAGAATGGCTTTACTACATAATCGTCGGCACCTACTTCTAAGCCCTGCACACGATCGTCTTCTTCGCCTCTCGCTGTAAGCATAATAACCGGTACCGACTGCATCTCTGGATCTTTTTTCAGTTTTTTAGTCAGTTCAATACCTGAAGCTCCCGGTAACATCCAGTCTACTAGCATCAAGTCAGGTTTATACCCCTCTTTAATCAATCCAAAAACACGCTCAGCCGTCGCCGCTTGCTCAACCTCATAACCTGCTTGAGTCATGCAAAAGGCAAGCATCTCACGGATGTCACGTTCATCTTCTAAAATCAGAATGTTGGCATTCATTAACTTTTAAGACTCCTTTTTAAAGGGATAATAGCTGTAGATTCCTACTATTGCTAGTTAGTTACGGCTTTTCACTAATCGATGAATTTCATCCCAGGTCAAATGACGCACATCCTGACCTTGCACCAAATAAACAATGTATTCACAAATATTATGAGCATGATCACCGATTCGCTCCAAAGCTCGCGCAGACCACAGGAAATCGAGCACCTTAGAAATACTGCGTGGCTCTTCCATCATATAGGTCATTAACTGACGTGAAATAGCATCATACTCATCATCCGCTTTTTTGTCTTTTTTGGCGACTTCAATAGCAGCGTCCGCATCCATCCTAGCAAATGCATCTAAAGCTTGGTGCAACATTGTTTTAACGACATTGCCCAAATTTTGCAAAGCACTGTAAGGAAGTTCTCCATTAAGTGGCGACTTATCCTTTGTTTCCGCGATTTCTATTGCCATACGAGCAATTTTTTCAGCTTCATCGCCGACGCGTTCAAGATCAGTAATGGCTTTTAACACGGTTGAAACTAAACGCAGATCACTTGCTGCTGGCTGACGCTTTGCTAAGATTTTAATGCAATCTTCGTCGATGGAAATTTCAAAGTTATTGACCCGATCATCGTTATCAATGACTTCATTGGCAAGGTCGACATCATGTTGGCTAAATGCCTCAAGCGCTTTTTTTAGCTGCTCTTCGACTAAACCACCCATAGCCAACACTTCTTCGCGAATGTTTTCTAAGTCTTGGTTAAACTGCTTAGAAATGTGCTGCCCTAAATTTTCAGTATCCATTTTTGGTAACCTCACTTAATGATAGCTTATAATAAAAGCTTAGCCGTAACGACCGGTAATATAGTCTTCGGTTTTTTTCTGCGAAGGATTGGTGAAGATGGTATCCGTTTGATCGAATTCCACCATATCGCCCATGTACATAAACGCTGTGTAGTCTGAAACTCTAGCTGCTTGTTGCATATTGTGAGTCACGATGACGATGGTGTAATTGTTTTTTAACTCATGAATAAGCTCTTCAATTTTCAAGGTCGAAATTGGATCTAACGCTGAAGCCGGCTCATCGAGCAGTAATACCTCCGGCTGTACCGCAATGGCTCGCGCAATACACAAGCGCTGTTGTTGACCACCCGACATGCCTAACGCGTTTTCATGCAATCTGTCTTTGACTTCATCCCACAGCGCAGCACCTTTCAGCGCCCACTCCACCACCTCATCCAACACACGGCGTTTGTTGATGCCTTGCAAGCGCAAACCATAAGCAATGTTTTCATAGATCGACTTAGGGAAAGGATTTGGCTTCTGAAATACCATCCCCACGTTACGGCGTAACTCAGCCACATCCACACCCGGCTGGTTGATGTTGTTACCATGAATATTGATCTTGCCACTAACTCGCGCGATATCGACCAAATCATTCATGCGATTAAAACATCTCAGTAAGGTCGATTTACCACAGCCCGAAGGGCCAATAAAGGCAGTCACTTTCTTCTCAGGAATCTTCATGTCAATATCATGTAGCGCCTGCTTCTGCCCATAAAATAAATTAAGCTTCTCAACCTCAATCGAGATCTTTTCGTCCGCTAAACGTTGTTCAATCGTTTTGTCAGCCAATACTTGTGTCATTTCAATACCTCAATAGAGTTCTTTATTGCTCTAGCGACTTATATTTTTCGCGCAGATTATTACGGATCTTAATGGCCGCAATATTTAATAGGATGATGATTAATACCAGTAATAACGCTGTGGCATAAACCAACGGACGTGCAGCTTCTACGTTCGGACTTTGGAACCCAACATCATAAATATGGAAGCCTAAATGCATGAACTTACGCTCTAAATGCAAGAAAGGAGCATTTCCATCGAGTGGCAATGTCGGCGCTAATTTAACCACGCCTACCAGCATAAGCGGTGCTACTTCTCCAGCGGCTCTCGCCACGGCTAAAATCAAGCCAGTCATCATCGCAGGACTCGCCATCGGCAAAACCGTTTTGCGTAAGGTTTCAAACTTAGTAGCACCTAAAGCCAGGCTGCCCTCTCGAATCGATTTTGGGATTCTAGCCAGACCTTCTTCGGTTGAGACAATCACCACAGGGAGCGTCAGTAGCGCTAGTGTTAACGATGCCCAAATCAACCCAGGAGTGCCAAACATCGGCGCAGGGCTTACTTCTGGGTAAAATAACTCATCAATAGAGCCACCTAGAAAATAGACAAAGAATCCTAAGCCAAACACGCCATAAACGATCGAAGGCACACCCGCTAAATTGTTAACGGCGATCCGAATCGTCCGCGTAACTGGGCCTTGTTTCGCGTACTCGCGCATGTAAACCGCCGCAATAACTCCAAGCGGAGTAACGATGATTGACATTAATAACACCATCAATACGGTGCCAAAAATAGCGGGGAAGACTCCACCCTCAGTATTAGCTTCGCGTGGCTCATCGAAGATAAACTCACCGATTTTTGAAAAGTAATGCCCCAACTTTGACCAGAATCCCATTTGATTAGGCTGATAGGCGCGGACTATGTTGCCAGCGGTTAGAGTAATCTTTTCTCCACCAATAGTGCTAAATTGAGCCGAGTCACGCTTAATATCGCTGTACAAGAGTTGTAGCTCTTGTTGGTACTCTACAAACTGTTGCTCTAATGCTACGCGCTGCTGCTCTAAATCAGCCAAGACAGCGTCCGTTAGTTCATTATCAAGCTCCAATTTACGTTGCTCTAAACGCAACTGCTCCAGCTCGTAATTGATACTACCGATATCCTCTTTTTCAATCTCACGGATCTGTTGATGTAAATCGTTAGCGCGTTCCACAATCTCTTCTAGCGCTTGTGTATCACCATCATGAACGACGCCATCTTTGACCACGTTATCTAAATATCCGTATAAGTTACCCCACTCGCGACGCTCGACGACAATGACATTTTCATCAACCGATGTGGCTTCGATATTTTTAACGTCTAACCATTTAAAATCTAATCCATAAACATCGCGATTACCCATCTTGACTAGGTATTGCTGTCGCTCTAGGCCAGCCTGGACATCATCTTCAGTGCTGTGAATCTCGCCCATGACTAAAGTGACTTTATCACCATCAGCTACCACAAACGTTTTTACTTCCGCTGGCCAAAAGTGAGCCAAGCCTCGAACTGCAATCAAGCCCAGCAAGCCAACGACCATGATAATCGATATACTGATAGCGCCAGCGTTAAGCCATACCCAGTGTTGCCCACTGTTAAAGAATTTTTTACTCATCCGTTGTACCCCCTACAGTGAACCGTATTTATTACGCAACCGCTGACGAACCACTTCAGCAATCGTATTAAATGCGAAAGTGAATAAGAACAATACAAACGCCGCTAAGAACAAGACTCGGTAATGCGAACTTCCCAATTCGGACTCAGGCATCTCTACGGCAATGTTTGCCGATAAGGTGCGCATACCTTCGAAGATATTCATATCCATAATCGGCGTATTGCCTGTAGCCATTAGTACAATCATGGTTTCACCCACGGCACGTCCCAAACCAATCATTAACGCCGAAAAGATACCGGGACTTGCCGTTGGTAGTACCACCCTAGTTAGGGTCTGCCATTGACTAGCGCCAAGCGCAAGCGAACCATTGGTTAAATGTTTTGGAACACTGAAAATCGCGTCTTCAGTGATAGAGAAAATCGTAGGGATCACAGCAAAACCCATGGCTAAGCCTACCACCAGGGAGTTACGTTGATCATAGCTAATGCCGTGCTGATCTAACCAACGGGGCATATCACCATTGAATAACCACGCCTCTACAGGCTCGCCGAGCCAAAAGGAAAACATGGTGCCCCCGATAATGACTGGAAGCAATAACGCAGCCTGCCAACCATCCGGAACCACATGACGCAGTTTATTGGGTGCTTTGTGCCATAGTAACCCGAATAAAATCGTGAATAGCGGTAGTAAGACCAGCGTCAATAGAAAGCCAGCAAGGGTTTCCTCGATAATTGGCGCTAACCATAAACCTGCCAAGAAGCCCAGAATCACCGTTGGCAAGGCCTCCATGATTTCGACGGTTGGCTTGACCATGTTGCGCATTCTCGGTGCCATGAAGTAAGCGGTAAAAATCGCGCCAAATATAGCTAGCGGCACTGCAAACAACATCGCATAAAAAGCTGCTTTAAAAGTACCAAAGCTCAAGGGCACCAGTGAAAACTTAGACTCATAGTCATTTGTCGACGCTGATGACTGCCATGTATAGGTAGGCTCTTTATACCCTTCATAGAAGACTTCATTCCAGAGCGCCGACCATGATATTTCAGGGTGCTCATTCTCCACGACAAAAGTATTCGCTTGACCGTTTTCGCCAACTATCAATAATTTATTACTTCGTGAGTTGATAGCGAGCGAATCTATTGGTTGCCCGAAGTTGATTGTCTTCAATAAACGCTCAGAAGTGGTGTAAAAAATCCCTAACTGCCCATTACTGTCGGTCGCGATAAAGCCTTTTCGACGAGCCTCTGGCACTAGGTGCGTAATAGCACTATCAGCTAGTTTAAAGTCACGAATTTTGGTCAGCTCACTGCCACCCTCTTCATTTCGAACTTGGAACCATTGGCTAATCACACCGTTGGATTGCCCAATCATCAAAGAGGCTTGTCCAAGCAGGAAGTTAGCCTGAGTCACCGAAACGCCTGACTCGGTTATCTGCTTAGTATCCTGCAATAGCCATTCATTGCTTTTGAAACGGTAAGTACTTAACTCACCCTGCTGTCCGATGGCATACAACCAATCAGGGCCTTGAGTCACTAACAGATACTGGGGTTCAAAGCCAAGCTCGAGGGTACCAGAGTATGATTTCTCTAATACCAACTCTTCGCTAAGGAACGATTGCTCCACATCAAACTGCTTGATGATAACGTTATAGTCCTTGGTAAGCCCCGCGAGGATTAGGCCATCCTGCCAAAACTTGCCATTGAGAAGGATTAGCTCTGACTGTGAGAACTCTAGCGAGTCTTGACCGAAAGGATAGATAACGCTTGGCGTGAGTTTTCGCTTGTTATCAGGATAACTAATGGCGTAATCCTGCTGCATCAGTTGCACGCTACCGTCTCCATAGGCCACAGCCATCATGCCCTTTAAATCTAGCTGAGCGAAAGCTGTAATGCTTTTTTGCTGCGGAAGCTGCGACTCCGCGATAACCTCATGTGTCGCAACATCGGTAAATAGCATTTGCCCTTTCGTATCTAGCGAAAAGGCTATCTCGCCATACTCCTCAACGTTCAGGTGCATGATGTTCTGCTGTGACCAGTCATACTCTTGTTCCAAGTCAACAGTCGCAGACTTAAAGATAGGTAGCACAACCCATAATAGGTAAAAACAAATCAGTCCAACCGCCATGATCACTGACATACCGCCTATGGCGATGCCATAACGTGCGAGTCGGTCACTAATCTTGCGTCTTTTATGTTTTCCACTTTGCGTTTGCTTATCTAGCAACTTGCGTGTGGTCTCTTTTATTGAAGTACTCATGGCAAACCAATACTAAAATCATGGGAAAATTATAGGTAGGAAATATGACAGTATTGTTAAACCTCTGTAATATTAGGGGGAGAAATATGACAATCGTGGCTTAATGTAATAAATGATGGCTCAAACCAATTGTGAGGCGAATATCGAATTAAAGTTTCGATAAAATCAAGCATTTAACAAACCCTTAGCGATTCTGTCATCTAACTGTCACAAAAAAACCGTAAAATTCACACCGTCTTTTAAAACATTTGGAGAGAACAATGAGATTAAAATTAATAACAGTGGCAGTAGCCGCAATAATGTCTACTCCGGCTTACGCAGAAACAGAAGCACAAGCAAAAGCTGGTGGCGGTCTAAAAGTTAAAACAGATGATGTTAGCATTAAGGTTGGTGGTCGTCTGATGTATGACATCGACTGGTTTGATGACGAAGCATTTACAGGCAATACAGGTTCTGGTTCTGACTCAGAATTGCGCCGTGCCCGTATCTACGTCAGCGGTGAGTTCGGTGACTGGAAAGCTAAAGTGCAAGGCGACTTTAAAGATGATGGAAGCACGAAACTTGGTGACGCTTACCTTCAGTACAACGGCTGGGATGACTTAGCGTTAACGCTAGGTAAGCACAAAGAGCCTTTTGGTCTTGAAGAGCAAACTTCGTCTAAAGATATCACGGCTATCGAGCGCACTATGATCATCAACGCTCTTGCCCCAGGCAAAAACTACGGTGCTTCTCTTGGTTCAGCTAGCAACGAATTCACATGGCAGTTTGGTGTATTTGACCATGGCGACGAAGGTGGCAACATTGCTACTGGTATTACTGGTCGCATGACTTTCGCACCTATCATCACTGATGACGAAGTGTTGCACCTAGGTGCAGGTTTCCGTCAAAGTCGTTTAGCGGGCAATGTTTACAAAGATGGTGATCAACGCTTAGAAGTGCATACCGCTGATGAAAAAGTGGGCTCAGGCACTATCATGGGCGAAAGCATTACTGCTTATAACTTAGAATTGGCATACGCTGCGGGACCTTTCCACATGCAAGCCGAGTATTTTGAGGGTGAAGTTGATGGTGGTGGCTGGACTGCTGACACTGATATTGACGGTTACTACGCCCAGTTTGGTTACGTGTTGACTGGCGAATCACGCCCATACAGTAAAGGCAAGTTCAAGCGTGTAACGCCAAAAGGTTCGGCTGGTGCTTGGGAAGTTTTCGGACGTTTAAGCCACTACGCACCAGGATCTGATGAAGCCGATGCCTATACTTTAGGTTTAAACTATTATGCCAACAAAGCAGTTCGCGTTGGTATTAACTATGTAAATGGTGACATGAACGAAGGTGGCGTTAACAAAGACGGAAACGCATTAGCCCTTCGCTTCCAGTACGTCTTCTAACATAGTTCACTTCATGTGTGATTAAGGGTGCTTTAGGGCACCCTTTTTTATTAAGATTTATAAAGGGGTACAGACTCAATCTTATTGAGACTTGCAAGATTTGAGTAAACATCTATCATAAAACCAATGACGTCTTTCAGAACTCGTAAATAGGGACAACCTATGCTTGAATCGTTCGATATTAATTGGTCAGGAGTGCTTATACCTAGCCTAGTCCTTGTGGTTGGCTTCTTTTCCTACAAAGTCCTACAGAAATTTTTTGACTTAAGTAAAAACAAAAATACTAACGTTGTATTACAAAAACAATTAACCAACATTGTTTTTATTCTACTTCTAATCATCATTTTCGTTATTGTTTTGCCAATAAAAGATAGCCTTAAAAACCAGATTATTGCTTTAATAGGTATCGTACTTTCCGCTTCAATCGCTCTTAGTTCCGCTACATTCTTAGGCAATATCATGGCCGGGATTTGGTTACGTTCAGTGCGAAACTTCCGACTTGGTGATTTTGTTGAAGTTAAGGGTATGTTTGGTCGAGTATCTGGGCGAGGCCTATTACACACTGAATTACAAAGTATTGACCGCGACTTGATCACTTTGCCTAACCTTTTCTTAGCCTCCAACCCCGTGACTGTGAGCCATTCCGATGGCACCATTATTTCTACGCAAATATCACTGGGCTATGATATTGACCACTCAGTTATTGAACCGTTGTTGCTAGCGGCTGCAGAAAAAGCCGAACTAGAAAAACCCTTTGTTTATATTGATAACTTGGGTGATTACTCTATCGTTTATAAAATCCATGGGTTAGCGAAAGATTTAACCACCATATTGTCAGCACGATCTATGCTGAACCGACGTGTACTCGATGAACTGCACCAAGCAGGTGTCGAGATTGTTTCCCCAACCTTCATGAACCAACGCCAGGTTAATGAACACACCTTCATCCCTAAGCAACGCAACAATAAAGCCCAACAAAAGAACGTCGAAAACCCAGAAGATGTCATCTTCGACAAAGCTGACAAAGCCGGAAAACTGGATGAAATGAAACAACAACACCAAGAATTACTGGAGCGTATGAAGGAAGCTAAAGAAGCCATTGATCACGCGGAAAGTGATAAGATCGAGCAGGAACTTAAACAAAGCTATGAAAGGCTTAAGGTTAGAGAGGCTAAGCTAGTTGAGTTTCTCAGTACAAAATCAGAAGAGATTAGTCGTGAAGGTAAAGAAATCTCGAAAGAAAATTCAGACGAACCACCCAAGGATTAAGTTGACTTAGTCATTATCATTACTAGCAATAAAAAAGCGGCTATAAAGCCGCTTTTTTTACACTCACAATTAGGACTTAATCATCACCCGCCATAAATAGACGTAGGATATACAAGAACATCATCGCGATACTTGAGAATAAAGAGATGGCTGCGCCAACATATTTATCTTGAGGATAATGGTGGATAATATTTGAAGTATCATAAAGGATAGCGGCACCCGAAATACCAATCATGGCAACGCTGAACCAGGTTCCTAAATTAAAGCCAAAAATCATTCCGCCCATAATGGCTAGAAGACCTAAACCGAAGCCCCACATAACAACACCACGTAAGAATGAGAAGTCTTTACGCGTGACGAAAGCAATCGCTGTTAAAATACCAGCGCCTACTAAAGTGATAGTCGCTGCGCTTTGAATCATGCCTGGCGCTTTTGTAGCGGCAATAAAAAGAATCGGCGAGAAAAACACGGCATACAGGCCAGTGAAGATCACCAAGTTCAAATACTGCACCGCTTTCGAGTCGGCTGTATGTGCAAAACGGCTCGCAAACCAACCGATACCGACGAATAACGCCATCATCAATAAGTTGCCACCCATGCCCATCGAAGCAAAGAATGAAGCGATTTTGTATGAAGTACCTGATTGGAATAAAGCAACGCTTACAATTACAAACAAGAAAATAGCACCCAACAAGTGGTTGTAGGTTCTTGTAATAAACTGCGCGCGATCGCCCAAGCCAGGACGACTAACCGCTGACTCTTGTTGAATATCTTGATAGCTCATTAATTTCTCCTTTGCTAAAGCCTATCTAATTGTTATTTATTTGTTACTGATTTAAACACTGCTAGAACGGGATATCATCATCAAAATCATCATCCATCGCCGGAGCTGGCTGTGGCTGTTGATTTTGTTGCTGTGGGCGTTGTTGGTTGTTGTTACCAAAAGATGTATCACCACCGCCGCCACCGCTACGGCCACCAAGCATCTGCATTTGGCCGTTAATGTCTACCACCACCTCTGTGGTGTATTTGTCTTGGCCTGACTGATCTTGCCATTTACGGGTTTGCAATTTACCTTCGAAGTAAACTTGCGAGCCTTTGCGCAGATATTCACCAGCGATTTCAGCTAATTTGCCGAAGATAACAACACGGTGCCATTCGGTGCGTTCTTGCTGCTGACCTGAGCTTTTATCTTTCCATGTTTCTGAGGTCGCTACTGTAATATTGGCAATAGCGCGTCCGTCTGCGGTATAACGAATTTCAGGATCTTTACCTAAGTTACCGACTAAAATTACTTTATTAATGCCACGACTGGCCATGTAATACTCCTATTTCTATAAATTCTTTAATTTAACCAACAATTGGCCTGTGGGTTGTTTAACGTTTATGTGCGCTCTACAGTCCCTAATTTCAACAATTCCTTTTGTTGGACTTTTGATTTATCGACTTGTAAATATACCTTGCCTTCACCATCGTTCGCAAACGCTTCGAGCACTCCAGGCATTTTTAATGCCGAAATCTGCGTATTTTTTATCGAGTCATCATCACTCGAATCGAGTTTTATAGCAATTTTTTCAATTTCCGGCAGTTTCCCTAAGAAGGCTAACGCCAAGCCTGCCGCTACCGCTAGCGCGATATTCAAGATCAAGATGCCCTCGACACCCAATTTAGGTAGTAAATACCCTGTCATACTACCGCCTAGGAAAGCACCTAGAAATTGACTGGTACTAAAAATACCAAGCGCTGTGCCGCGATACTGCGAGCCAAATAGGTTGGACACGGTCGATGGTAGCTTCGCTTCCAGCAAGTTAAAACCTGCGAAAAACAGCGTTAACACCACCAACCAAAATACGATATGCGTAAAGCCACTAAATAGGCTGACTAAAGCCAGCGCAATCACCACAAAAGCTAATTGCATCACCTCTCGGTGTTTTTTCTTACGCTCTGCGCCAAGCATCATAGGCACCATCAGTACGATAGAAAGCACTAATACTGTGAGGTAAATCCATGAGTGCTGAACCAAGGCAAAGCCACTTTGCTCCAGCTTTTCCGGAACTATCATGAAAACAGCGACTAGAGACCAGTGAATGACAAATACTGCAATGGCCAACACAAAAATTCGACCCTTAGCGGTAACATGCTTCCAGCGCTCAGCAAAACTCAAGTTTAGGCTGATTTTACTCGTCTGGCCGCCACGTGGTACTAGCGTCATCGCTACGATTAAAGCCACAAAGGCTAATGCTGCGATAACAAAGAATAGTCCTTGTAGGGATAACCATTCGCTTAATAAAGGCCCTAAAATCAAAGAGATAGCAAAGGCTAGACCAATACTCCCCCCAATCATGGCCATCATTTTAGAGCGTTGCTCTGGGCGACTTAAATCGGCCGCCAAAGCCATCACGGCGCTTGCAATAGCACCGGCGCCTTGCAACGCTCGGCCAGCAATGAGTCCCCAAATTGTTTCTGAAAAGCCCGCCACTAAACTACCGGCAATAAAAACTAATAAGCCGCCATAGATAACTGGCTTACGACCGATTTTATCGGAAAGTAGCCCTAAGGGGAGCTGAAGGATGGCTTGCGAAAGGCCATAAATACCTAGTGCCAGGCCTAATAGTGGTAGCGTCGCGCCCTCTAAGTCTTCGCCTAGGATACGAATGACGGGCAATAGCATAAATAACCCTAACATTCGTAAGGCAAATATACTGGCTAGTGAAATCGCAGAACGACGTTCGACGGGAGTTAAGGCTGAAGACTTCATAGTTGATTCAATTAATAATCTCTAAAAGGCTTTTCGCAAGGCCTTGTTTCACGCTATAGTTAACGGTTTGTGATTCTCGCATTTTATGGCGTAAAGACCAAATTTATTTTCTTAATGATCCCATGAATATTAGTCCGCGTTGGCTTTTAATTCACATAGGTTCAGGCACAATGTGTCTCTTGATTGTGTCACTCAATATGACGCGGCCACTGAGGTAAAAAGTACAGTGACAACATAAATGCAAATCAACCAAAATTTAAAGCAGTAGGAGCTTGATGGATACCATAGACGTCCGCGGTGCAAAAACCCATAACCTCAAAAACATTGATATTACCCTACCACGAGATAAGCTAATTGTGATTACTGGCCTATCTGGTTCTGGTAAGTCCTCACTTGCCTTTGATACCTTATATGCCGAGGGTCAGCGACGTTATGTGGAGTCACTGTCGGCTTACGCGCGCCAGTTTTTATCGCTGATGGAAAAGCCTGATGTTGAGCATATCGAGGGCTTGTCGCCGGCGATCTCGATTGAGCAAAAATCGACATCACACAACCCGCGCTCGACGGTAGGTACTATTACTGAGATTTATGATTACCTGCGACTATTGTTTGCACGAGTCGGAACGCCTCATTGCCCTGAACATCAACTCCCGCTTCAGGCCCAGACCGTGAGCCAAATGGTGGACTTGGTATTAGAGCGAGAAGAAGGCGAAAAGTTGATGCTGCTAGCGCCAGTGGTGCAAAACCGTAAGGGCGAGCATATTCAGCTGATGCAAGAGCTTCAAGCCAAAGGCTTTGTGCGCGCCCGTATCAATGGCGAAGTTCATGAACTATCGAACCCTCCGACGCTTGAGTTGCGTAAGAAGCACACTATTGAAGTGGTTGTGGATCGCTTTAAAGTAAAACCTGATCAACAACAGCGTCTCGCTGAATCATTCGAGACAGCGCTGGATCTAGCCGATGGCATCGCTCGCGTAGCGGCGATGGATAATAAAAGTGATCCTTCAGAAGATATGGTCTTTTCGGCGAAATATGCCTGTCCAACTTGTGGTCATTCGATTCAGGAACTAGAACCAAGAATCTTCTCCTTCAATAATCCAGCAGGCGCCTGCCCTACTTGTGACGGCCTTGGTGTCGATCAGTTCTTCGACCCTGAGAAGATTATTACTAATGAAGATATTTCTTTGGCAGGTGGCGCTATTCGCGGCTGGGATCGCAGAAATGTCTATTATTTCCACATGTTACAGTCGCTAGCCAAGCATTATGACTTTGACATCGAGGCACCGTGGAGCAGCCTTGGTAAGAAAATTCAGGATGTTATCTTGCACGGTAGTGGAACCACACAAATCAACTTCGAATACAGCAATGATCGTGGTGATAGCTACCATCGTAAGCACCGTTTCGAAGGCATTATTCCAAACATGCAGCGCCGCTATCATGAAACAGAGTCGAGCGCTGTACGTGAAGAGCTGCAAAAGTACATGACCACACAGAGTTGTTCGAGCTGTAATGCGACTCGTTTGAATGAAAGCTCGCGCAATGTTTTTATCGAAGGAACTTCATTACCTGAAATTACACGCTGGTCGATTGAAGACAGTCACAATTACTTTAATACCCTCGATTTACCGGGTCAGCGTGGTGAAATTGCCGCGAAAGTCTTAAAAGAAATCTGCGACCGCTTAGGCTTCTTGGTCAATGTTGGCCTTGATTACCTAACGCTCGAACGCAGCGCAGACACGCTATCAGGCGGTGAAGCACAGCGAATTCGTCTCGCCAGTCAGATTGGCGCAGGCCTCGTCGGTGTTATGTATATTCTTGACGAGCCATCGATTGGTTTACATCAGCGCGATAACGACCGATTACTTAAAACATTGGTTCACCTACGCGACTTGGGTAACACCGTTATCGTGGTCGAGCACGACGAAGACGCTATTCGCGCCGCCGACTATGTGGTTGATATTGGCCCTGGCGCCGGTGTGCATGGCGGTGAAGTAGTCGCGGCAGGTGAATTAAAAGATATTCTTAAGAAGAAAGAATCTTTAACCGCCAAATACTTAACTGGCGAACTAAAAATCGAAGTGCCGAAAGAACGTACTCAAGCTGATAAAAAGAAGTTTATCTCACTCAAAGGCGCGACCGGAAATAACTTAAACAAAGTCAGCCTCAACCTACCTGTAGGGCTTTTGACCTGTATCACGGGAGTTTCTGGCTCAGGTAAATCGACTTTAATTAACGATACGCTTTACCCTATCGTTGCACGCAAAATTAATAAATCGAGCTTGCAGCCGAAAGCCTATGACTCAATTGATGGCTTAGACCACATCGATAAAGTGGTGGATATTGATCAAAGCCCAATCGGCCGCACGCCACGTTCTAACCCAGCCACTTATACGGGAATCTTCACGCCTATTCGTGAACTTTTCTCAGGCACACAAGAATCTCGTGCTCGAGGCTATAAACCTGGTCGCTTTAGCTTTAATGTTAAAGGCGGACGCTGTGAAGCTTGCCAAGGTGATGGCGTAATTAAAGTCGAAATGCACTTCTTACCAGATGTGTATGTGGCTTGTGACGTCTGTAAAGGTAAGCGCTATAACCGCGAAACACTCGAAGTTTTATACAAAGGTAAAAACATCCACGAAGTGTTGGAGCTAACGGTTGAGGACGCGCGTGAGTTCTTCGACGCCATTCCAGCAGTAGCTCGCAAGCTACAGACGCTAATGGATGTTGGTTTGTCTTACATCAAGCTTGGCCAGGCAGCGACCACCCTATCCGGCGGTGAAGCGCAACGCGTCAAACTCTCGCGCGAACTGTCTAAGCGCGATACAGGCAAGACGCTTTACATTCTGGACGAACCGACCACTGGTCTACACTTCCACGATGTCAATCAGCTACTAAAAGTTCTGCATCGCTTACGTGATCACGGTAATACGGTTGTCGTCATCGAACACAACCTCGATGTGATCAAAACCGCCGACTGGATTGTTGACCTAGGCCCCGAAGGCGGTAGCAAAGGTGGTCACATCATCGCTACAGGAACGCCAGAAGACGTCGCTAAAGAAAAAGGTAGCTATACCGGTAAATACCTAAAGCCGATGCTTTAGAATAAAAAGGACTTAACAGTAATGACAGATCATCAGTGGAAAATATTTTTTGAAACTGGTTCAAAATTTTTAATCAATGGCTCACACAGTATGGCTTTTAGTGACTCTTGGTGCTCTTGGACTACTTTTGATAGGCTGATGGCCTCAGACTGCGGTTACTGGACTAGCGGCTTTCCAGCTAAAGAGGACATTGGAGAAAGTTATATAAAGGATAGTGGGGTTTGGGGCCAACCTTTCCACTTTGAGGAGCTTGCTCATATAATTATACCCAAAACCTTTATTACAACTTTGGGTATGAAAAAAAGTCAGAATATTGCAAGCGTCTCTGAAGAATTAAAAAAACATCAGATACCTCATTCCATTAACGACTCTATTCTAGAGTTAAAGCTCTATTAGACACATAAAAAAGCCCGCAATTCGCGGGCTTTTTTATGTGAGCAAAATTAATTACATAATCTGTTCTTGAGCTTTTTGATCCGCTTTGGCTTTTGCCGCCGCTTCTTTTCGTCTCATGAGATTCTTTTGGTACTTTGACTGCACAATATCGCTTAAGACCATTACCGCAATGACGAAATAGAAGGTCGCTTTGTTCATTGACTCGATTGGATAGCCGAAGAAGTGTAGCTCGGACTTTTGGCCACCGTCAGCCAGAAGCATGATACCTACGACTAATAAGATGAATAAGCCTAGCACCTCAAACATCCGATTCTTTTGAAGGAAGTCAGATACTGTATCGGCTAACCAGATCATGGCAATACCACTTAAGATAATCGCAATGGCCATAATCCAGAAGTTATCCGTCAGCGCCATAGCACTCAAAATCGAGTCAAAGGAGAACACAAGGTTCATCATCACGATAAGCGCAATAACCTTGGTCGCTGACTGTGGCTTTCTATCTTTGCCATCACCAACTTCAAGCGCCATCATATGCCAAATCTCTTTAACGGCGGTATACATGATGAAAAAGCCACCGAATAACACAATCACACTTTCAAGGTTGAAGGTACCAGTTATTACGCCTTCCCATTGGATGGTGAACAAAGTGTCTTGTACATACTCAATTAGCTGAACCAGCACAAATAGCAGTACGATCCGCAGTACTACGGCTAATCCAATACCAAACCAGCGTACTTTCTTCTGCTGTTCGAGCGGTGCACGCTTTGATTCGAGGGAGATATAAAGTAGATTGTCGAAGCCCAGTACCGCTTGCAGTACAATTAACATACCTAACGTCAACAGGTTTTCTATCGTAAATAGTTCCATTATTCCTTCTCTTTATTTATGATTAATCTAGTGCATCTTAGCACAGACTTTTGACATTTCGAGAACGAATTATTATGAATCCATCCCGCTTTTCCATCATCCCTTTTACACAAAATCTTGCCGATGATTTCAAAAATATTAACCAAGCTTGGATAGAGAAGTACTTTGAAGTAGAAGCCGAAGACCTCAGAGTTTTGAACGATCCGAAGAAGTACTTAATAGATACTGGCGGGCATATCCTATTTGTTTATGACAACGAAACTCAGCAAATGGTCGCTGCATGCGCTCTTAAAAAGTGGGCTGATGATGAGTATGAACTGTCAAAGATGGGCGTGATAGAAGGATACCAAGGCACCGGGATTGGCCAGGCCTTAGCAGAAGCTATTATCGAAGAAGCTAAGCAAAGAGGCTGCAAGCGACTATTCCTTGAGTCTAACCGCAAGCTCACCCCCGCCATGAATCTTTATCAGAAGCTCGGCTTTAAAGAGTTCGTTAACCATGAGTCTCGGGTTGATTATAGTCGGTGCGATATTGTGATGGAGATGTTTTTGTAGGTTAACTATTATTGTGTCAATTAGTATAAATTTAACATCTGTTATATGTCTTTGAGTGTTGTTTTCGCCCTTCGTCGAGATACTTTCTCTTGAATGAGCAAGAGAAAGTATCCAAAGAGAAGCTCACTCCTATATTGAGGTCATTCTAAGAATGACTACCCGAGCAATCCCCAAATTACTTAACGTACCAGAGTTTATAGCACTTCCTTGTGCTAAAAACTCTTACCAAAATCATCCACGATTTTGGTTACTATATTTTGGGTTTAGCTCGGCTCAATATAAGGAGAATTTAATGCTCGCTGTTACCATCTGCTATGAACACTATTAATTTTATATTGGTTTAATGGAGGGTTACAATCGATACAGGTGTAATGAACCAAATACCAAACAAATCATGGAGAATGATGCAGCAAAAGCACAATAAGGCTTTAAGTGATGCAGCTTCCTAAGCTTAACTATCCATAAAAGAGACACCAACGCAAAAAATAACCCTACTACTGCAAACCACTGTATAGCTTGGTCTTCATAAAAGTAGTACCACGGAGCCTCTTTAACTTGAAGAACAGCATCACTATTTTCCTCAACTATTAGAAATAACCCTATAAAACTGTTGAGTTTATCACTAATAACGATAATATCTGTTCCAGCTAACCCGTAAGAGTAATAGCTCAAAAATAGTAATACCATGCCAGTCAAAGTTAGCAACACTAAAAGGTAACCTTTCCATAAGCTTCTTACTGCTATACTCACCGTAGCTCCTTATTGATCTGTTGTAGTTTTAGCAGAAATAACCCTATCATTCTGTTCAAGTTTTATAGCTACCCCCATGCCGTCGATAACTTCGCCAAAGATGGTGTAGTTGCTGTCGAGGTGGATATTTGGGGCGGTATTGATAAAGAATTGAGCCCCACCGGTATCTTTGCCTATGGTCGCCATACCGACAGTGCCGGGTAAGTGCGAACGGTAAGAAAGCTCCTCGCGAATACTGTAGTCTACATTGCCGCTACCATCGCCAACTTTGCTACCACCCTGCGCGACAAAGTTAGGGATAACTCGATGGAAATAGGTGTTGTTATAAAATCCGTTCTCGACTAGCTCTATAAAGTTTGCAGAGGTATAAGGCGTGTCAGCGAAAAGCTTTATTGTGATAATGCCTTTAGTAGTTTCTAACTTAACAATAGCTGGAAGCTTAGGAAGGGCGTCTTCGGTCTTACTCGCTTCTTTGGCAGTTTCTTGCTCCGGCGTTAGTGCTTGTTTGGCGCCGTTTGCGATAATTTTCCGTTTACTTTCAGCCAGTGTTTTTAGCTTATCTTTATCATTCTGCTTCACATAGTAAGCGATAGCTGCACGCTGATGATTGGAGTCGTCACTTTCTAGCCACTGTTGCGCAGTTTTTCTATCGCCCTTATCGGCTCGAATTAAAGCTAGCAAAGCTTCCGACTGTACCCAGCTGTTGTCATGCTTGAGTTTTGCGTTCACGCTGTTGAGAAGTTCGGGACTTTTTAGCCATTCTGCCTGCACCGTTTGCAAAGCCGTTACTTGGCTTATAGTGTCGTCAAAAGTCAGCGCCTGTAAAATTCCGGCTATCGACACTGGGTTATCCTGATAATTCGCTAAGCTACGAATCGAATTTACACGAACTCCAATATGCTCACTGTCGAGGTGTTTTAGAAGCGTTGGTAACACTTGGCGTTGTTTCGTTTTTGCTAAAGCTCGAATTAGGTTAGCTTTCGCGGGTGGCGCGAGCTCAGGTAATAGCTCAAGAAACGGACTCATATTGTCGCTATCGAGAAGTGGTGCTCTAGCGAGTAAATAGCTGGCTTCTAGCTGAGTCTCTTGATGTTTGAGGTAAGTCAGTAATTGCTTTGTATCAACCTTGTCGAAGCTCTCAACTTTGTTGTTATGGAAAGTCGCTAGAATCATTAAGCCATGAAGGGCGCCACGGACTTTTTGTTTTGACTGATTCTTATCCGAAAGGCCTTGGTTGATGATTTGCGTCAAAACGCTTTGCGCGTCTTTATAACCCATATTGCCTAGCGCTAATGCCATGCGATATTGTACTTCTGGGTCACTTTCAGACTCTAGGGCAGAGGCTAACGATGCTCCCACGGTAGGAACTTTGGCAAGACCTAGCGCAAAAGCAGCTGCTTTTCGGATGGTGGCATTTTCATGTTGTAGATACGGAAGCACCTGCTTCACGGCACTTTCACCACCAATTCGTCCAAAGGAAATTAAGGTCGTTTCAAGGGTTTCCAAGGGTAAATCATCGCAGTTTAAAGCTTCCTCAAATTTATAATGCTGTACGTCGCGCATGTCCGCCCAGTAATAAATATCATTGGGGTGCACACAAGCTCTAGATTCTACTGACCCTATTGCACAAAAAACCGCTAAAAATCCCGTCACCCCCCATAAAAACCAATGCTTCATCATGTCTCCTTAAAGTCCTTCAACATAGTAATGGGTATAGCTTAAGCTGTTCAGGCCATGTAAAATGCCCGCAACATTGATTAAGGTATTATTTTAATGGCTCAATACATCTACACCATGAATCGGGTGAGCAAAATCGTTCCCCCGAATAAAACTATCTTAAAGGATATTTCTTTATCTTTCTTCCCTGGCGCAAAAATTGGCGTTTTGGGTCTAAACGGTGCCGGTAAATCAACCCTATTACGCATCATGGCTGGCATTGACCAGGATCATGATGGCGAAGCACGTCCACAGCCCGGGATTAAAATTGGCTACTTGCCACAGGAACCTCAACTTGACGAAAGTAAAACTGTTCGTGAAATTGTTGAAGAGTCGGTGACTCACGTCAAAGAAGCTCTAGCCGAGTTAGATCAGGTTTATGCTGCTTACGCTGAAGAAAACGCAGACTTCGACGCTTTAGCAAAACGCCAAGGCGAGTTAGAAGCAATTATCCAAGCAAGTGACGGGCATAATCTAGAAAACGCTCTAGAGCGGGCTGCTGACGCACTAAGACTGCCAGAGTGGGACGCTAAGGTAGAACACTTATCAGGTGGTGAACGTCGCCGAGTCGCTATTTGTCGATTGCTTCTTGAACACCCTGACATGCTGCTTCTCGACGAGCCGACTAACCACCTTGATGCTGAGTCAGTAGCTTGGTTAGAGCGCTTCCTAGTAGACTATAACGGTACCGTTGTGGCGATTACCCACGACCGTTATTTCTTGGATAACGCTGCAGGCTGGATTCTAGAGCTTGACCGTGGTGAAGGTATTCCATGGGAAGGTAACTATTCTTCGTGGCTTGAGCAAAAATCTGCTCGACTTGAAATAGAGGAGAAGCAAGAAGCTTCTCGCCAGAAAACCATGAAAGAAGAGCTAGAGTGGGTTCGCTCGAACGCGAAAGGCCGTCAGGCTAAATCTAAAGCGCGTTTATCACGTTTCGAAGAACTATCGAGTAAAGAGTTTCAGCAACGTAACGAAACACGAGAGCTTTACATTCCACCAGGTCCGCGCTTAGGCGCACAGGTCATCACAGCTAAAGGCCTAACCAAAACGTTTGGCGATAAGTTGTTATATAACGACCTAAACTTCAACCTACCGCAAGGTGGTATCGTTGGTGTTATTGGCCCGAACGGCGCTGGTAAGTCAACGATGTTTAAAATGATCACGGGGCAGGAGCAGCCGGATTCCGGTGAGCTAATCGTTGGTGAAACTGTAGATTTAGCCTATGTTGATCAAAGCCGTGATTCTTTAGACGACAGTAAGACTGTATGGGAAGAGATCTCTGATGGCTTAGACATCATTACTGTAGGCAACTACGAAACACCTTCGCGTGCTTATGTGGGTCGTTTTAACTTTAAAGGCACCGATCAGCAAAAACTTATCGGTAACTTATCAGGTGGTGAGCGTAACCGTGTTCACCTAGCGAAACTTCTGAAAAGCGGTGGCAACGTGTTGCTACTCGATGAGCCGACCAACGACTTGGACGTGGAAACCTTACGAGCTCTTGAAGATGCGCTACTGGCCTTCCCTGGTTGTGCCGTGGTTATTTCGCACGACCGTTGGTTCTTGGACCGTATCGCAACGCATATCTTAGCCTTTGAAGGCGACAGTGAAACGGTTTGGTTTGAAGGTAACTATCAAGAATACGAAGCGGATCGCAAGCGTCGCCTTGGCGCAGAAGCCGATCAGCCACACCGTATTAAATACCGTAAAATCACTAAGTCATAATCATCAAGCATGGCAACATCCGCGTCGCAAACGGCGCAGGTGTTGCCAACTTTTAGTTATAGTTCACACCTTTTCCCTTCGACAACTTCAAGCACTTTTGCTAACCTAAACAAAATCTTAATCGTTTAGACAAAGGAATTGTACTATCAACGAAGAACGCAGACAGTTCACTCGTATTCCGGTTTCGGCTAAAGCCCTAGTTGAACAATTTGGCGAAAAATTTGTTGCCAAAGTTGCCGACGTTTCCTTAAATGGTGCCCACCTAATCACAGAAGCCGACTTGAGCAGTGAAGCTCCTATAAAATTGCACATCATTTTTGATGAGCTATCTCCACCTGTCGATATGATTGCTAAGATTGTTTATCACAAGGACCACGACTATGGCGTCGAGTGCAAGGAAATTGATATTGATAGCATGCTTCACCTCAGAACCATTTTAACGTTACACAATAACGACTCAGAAACTATTCACCAGGAATCTCAAGCTCTCTGGGAAAAAAATGCTGAAGATATAGACTCCTAAACTCTCCTTTTTATTTATATCGCCCATTCATCAAAAGAAGTTTTATAGTTATGTGGCTTTGTCAGTAGTAGCTGGTAGCAGTTTTCGCCACGCGCGAGGTACTTGATTTCGAAGTGTGTCCTCGCACTATCTTTAGGGACTTCACTTTCTTCTGCTTTCAGCTTCCATACATCACGATTAACTTCGGTGGTTTCCTTAAAATAATCCACTATATTAGTCACTAAAACTAGGGTCGCATTAGGCTTCATTCGTGAAATGAGGAATTCAAAAAAAGGCATGTTAAGCCAGCGTTGGCTGGAGTTTTTAGGCTCAGGATTTGGGTACAATAAAAAGACCCCTTCTAAAGATTCTGGTGGCAAGGCATGAACGACCCAAGGAATTGCATCGGCATGAACAGGTAACAAATTGTTTAGCGCTAGCTCCCTGGACCTTTCTGAAAACACATCAAACTTAGCGCGTGTACGCTCTATTGCGATCAAGTGCTTACTCGGATTTGCCTCTGCAAACTGCATCGCATGCATACCCTTTCCTGCACCTATCTCTAAATACTGTTTATCTTGAATTTCAGGACGCTTAAAGTCTCGTGGTTCAAACAGCTTTTCCGGCTTAAATTTTCGTTCTTTTGTTGTATTCATTGAGCTTTACTAACCATCGTTTTCACAACGTTCTTCATTTTCAGGAACCTTCTTTTTTACTTTTGCCATGACCTGAAGGGTTACAAAGGTGACGACACATAAGAGTATCGCAATCTCTAGACGGTGAGTTGCGACGGCAATGCCAATCGCCGCAGTGCCCCACAAACTTGCAGCCGTTGCTAGGCCTGAAACACTTCCACCGTTTTTCAAAATAGCTCCACCACCGATAAAACCGATTCCAGTGACCACACCCTCAATAATTCTTGCTTGGGCACTTGCGTCACTGAATATATCCATTGCAATCAGGACAAAACCGCAAGAGGCAATACTGACTAATGGAAATGTTCGGATCCCAGCACTTTTCGTTTCACTTTCACGATTCCAAGCAATCGGAAAGGCTAAAATGTAAGCCACCACCATTGTGATAAGGTGATTGAGTACCACATTCCAATCAATTTCTAACATAGTTTGCTCCTAAAGATTACTGCTGAAAAAGCCGCTCCATCAAAAAGTCTGATGTAACTTCCTCGCCTTCTAGGTGCATCGCCACCAGCTCACCACCTAGAATTTGTGGTGCAATAATAACGTCCGGCTGAACCAGTTTTACGCGCTTCAAGTTATAAGTGTCATTCACGGCAGTGACCGTTTTAACTGAATCACAAACCTCTTTGACCGCTAAAATTACAAAAGCATTTTCAGAGTCATCATCCAACAACGAAATCACAGCCTTGGCTTTTTTCAAGCCAGACTCTTCTAAGTTATCAATATCACTCGGCTCGCCAAAGATAACATCGTCGCCAGAAACACTATCTTTATCAACATTTGGTTGGACTATTCGTGTGACGTGCTTGCCACGGTTTTTTAATTCATTGCAAGTGTTAATCGCAAGTGAGTTATTCCCTATAACAATATAGTGATTTTCTCTTTTCATAGAATTACCTTTATGTACCATTATCTTCGTCAGGCTCGCCTTTATCATGGGCGCGATAATTGCGGTTAAGGATGTTGCGAACACTGCAACGCCAAGAATGATTACTGAAATACTAAACAACTTAGCTTCCACCGTCACAGGGTTGATATCCCCATAGCCCACGGTGGTCATCGTTACAACCGAGAAATATAGAGCTGTTATCCACTCTGTAATATGCGGGTCAAAATCCTTGCCTAAGTAGTAGCTGCCTATCACCGAATAGAGAAGCAACATCACTGTGGATGACAACGCAAATATAGAGTTTGCCGCCAAGCTCGATTTATAGAACGAACGCCTGAATAAGGCTAAGGATACAATTAGAAAGATAAAATAGATTAGTTGCCAGTTACTTCTATTCGACCAGATGATGCTCACTAGCGCTAAACCTGCTAGAAATAAAGACATCGACCAAGCTACCCTGGAGTGGAGCAGCAAACCTAACGACATCAATATCATGCCACCTCCAATAACAAGCGGCGGTAGGTTTCTTGGTGATAACTCCCTATCACCTGTAAATATATTTTCTATATATGGAAGCCAGTGATCACCTAAATCTGTTTGGAATAACCAAACCCCACCTATAACGAATAACGTGGCCATTACTCCATGCGGAAACCAGTACTTAGCTTTAAGTACTTTTCCTAATGCCTCAATTTTTTTGCGCCACTCGTCATTTAAAATACTTATCATGGAAGCATACCTTCTCTGACTGCATTAATAATGCTGGGGTTAGCTAGTTTACTTTACAGTAAATTAATCATTTCCTGCAAACGACTGACACCATGCACTTCCAAGCCCTCCAGTTTTTTAGACGGTAAGTTTCCTTTCGGAATAATCGCCTTTTTAAAACCATGTTTCGCCGCTTCTTTTAAACGCTCCTGACCATTCGGTACTGGCCGCACTTCGCCTGCCAATCCGACTTCACCAAAGATGACTAAATGCTCCTCCAAAGGACGATTGCGTAAGCTAGAAATAATAGCGGCAATAAGGGCTAAGTCGGAACTGGTTTCCATTACACGTACGCCACCCACCACGTTGGCAAACACATCTTGATCGAAGGTCGCGACTCCGCCATGTCGGTTCAGTACCGCTAATAACATTGCAATTCGCTGATGATCTAAACCAACGGCCACTCGTTTTGGTTGCGGTGCATGTGAGGTATCGACAAGCGCCTGAATCTCCACCAACATCGGTCGAGTACCCTCCCACGTGGAGACAATGGCGCTACCTGCAACTGGGTCAGTATATTTCGATAAAAAGATAGCTGACGGATTTTTAACCTGCTTTAGGCCTTCATCGGTCATCGCAAAAACGCCTAACTCGTTGACTGCACCAAAACGGTTTTTTACGGCTCGTAATAATCGTAAGCGTCCATCTCGCTCACCTTCAAAATACAAAACCGCATCCACCATATGCTCCAGAACACGAGGCCCGGCCAAAGCACCGTCTTTGGTCACGTGACCTACGACCAGCAGGGTTGTACCTGTTTGCTTGGCGAACCTGACAAGCTGTGCCGCTGACTCTCGAACCTGAGCCACACCACCCGGAGCCGACTGCAACATTTCGGTGTAAATCGTCTGGATCGAATCCACCACCATCACCTTTGGCTTTTGCATTAACGCCTGTGTAGTTATGTGTTCAACTTGAGTTTCGGTCAATAATGAAAAGTCGCCAGTTTCTAGTCCCAAGCGCTGCGCTCGCATGGTGACCTGTTGCATCGACTCCTCACCCGTGACGTATAACACAGGTGTTTCTTTACTAATCGCACACAAGCTTTGTAGAAGAATGGTTGATTTACCAATTCCCGGGTCGCCGCCCATAAGCACCACCGATCCAGGCACTAAACCACCACCAAGTACTCGATCTAGCTCAGACAGGCCAGAGCCCATGCGTGGCACTTCAGATAAGTCCACTTTATTCATCTGCACGACTTTGCTTTGCTCACCAGCATACCCCGTAAAGCGAGAGCTTTTCTCACCCTTGGTTTGCTTCACGCTAGCCTGCTCTACTAAAGAGTTCCACGCTTTACATTGTCCGCACTGCCCTGCCCATTGTGGTGTTTCTGAGCCGCATTCTTGGCAGACGTAGGTTGTTTTTACTTTCGCCATAAATCAAAAATCCCAAACGCCTTGTTCATCAGTGTGACTTTGTTAAAGCTTTAATCAATGCTTATCATTTATTGCTTAATAAACTCAAATCATCTCTAAAACTTTGTCTCGTCACACTTTGCACAAGCCGTTTTATAGTAATTCTCCTAACTTTTTAAGTGAGTCCCAAAACCCAAACCGTTTTCTGGTAACTCTCTTAACTTCTAGATGTTGAGCCCAATAACCCAACCCCTTTTTGAATAATATCCCTAATTGTTTATTACAATTCTTACTACGTTATTCTGTTGGTGGCTATTAGAGCTCATAAGAGCTAGCGCTAGCATAAGCTCAATGGCTCACATCCTCACTTTACTCGAGCCGACCTTGCAAGCGACAACTTTTGCCCGCCTCTATCTTATGGGATAGAATAGATTTATTGAAGTAATTAAAATGATTCAGCATGGTTAAGCGTAATGCTGATGGTTGGAGTCCCGATAGCTGGAAATCCAAGCCCGTCAGCCAACAAATTAAATACGGTGATCCACAAGCTTTGCAGCAAGTGGTCGCTAAGCTGTGCCAACTCCCTCCTTTAGTTTCCTCATCTGAAGTTGATACTTTGCGTGAGCACATAGCAGAGGCTCAACGCGGCGAACGCTTTATTGTCCAGGGTGGAGATTGTGCTGAGTCCTTCTCGGACTGTAATGCCGACGCTATTTCAAGGAAGGTTCGTAGCTTACTCAGCCTCAGCCTTCTGATCAGCCAAAAGACTCAAAAGCCGATTACTCGTGTAGGGCGAATCGCAGGACAATATGCAAAACCTCGCTCAGCTTTAACGGAAACGCAGGGTGACACCACTTTAACCAGTTATCGTGGCGATTTAGTGAATCATGTTCATTTTAGTGAGTCTGCTCGAGCCCCCGATCCGGCTCGAATGTTAGAGGGCTATAGCTACGCATCTCTGACCTTGAACTATATTCGCTCTTTACTAGAAAGCGAGATGGATCAACTGTTTAACCTTGAAGATGAAGTTTCTTCGCTTAAGAGCTTAGCGAGTAAAAAAGAGCTCCATAAAAGTTTACGCAACTTCCAAGATGCTTTAAGTATTTTTCATCAATTCAATGGTAAACAAGCTGCTCACAAGAACCTGACCGAGTTCTATACCAGTCACGAAGCGCTCCATTTGCATTATGAGCAAGCATTGACTCGTCAAGCGATTAACGGTCGTTGGTATAACCTATCGACCCACTTTCCTTGGGTAGGCATGAGAACTGTGCAGAGCGAAAGCGCCCATTTGGAGTATTTGCGGGGTATTGCGAATCCAATCGCAATCAAAGTCGGGCCAACGGTCAACCCCCAGGATTTAGTTGAATTATGCCAATGGCTTAACCCCAATAACGAGGATGGTCGATTAACGCTAATCCAACGCTTTGGACACCGAGAGATTGGTAAAACACTTCCAGCGATGATAGAAGCCTTACAGAAAGCAAACATCAAAGTTCTTTGGAGCTGCGACCCTATGCACGGTAACACCGAGCTCAGCGCAAATGGTTTTAAAACTCGTGACTTTGCACACGTTTTGTCTGAACTACAGCAAGCCTTTGATATTCATAAAGAATATGACTCATTTTTAGGTGCAGTACACTTAGAAATGACTGGGGAGGCAGTCATGGAGTGTGTCGGTAGCAGTTACAGCGTGGAGCCTAAGGAGCTTGGCGAAGCTTATACCAGCTTAGTTGACCCTCGACTCAACTTGAGTCAAGCCTTTGAATTAATTGATAGTTTAGAACTGAATTCTGTAAAAAACCCTTCACGTGAGCAAAAAAGCTCATCAAGCTCTTGATCCATAAGCGCATTCTATCGTATATTCAGGAGATATCTCTAATGGGATAAGTGTGGGTGCACCACAAGGGTAGGAGAGTAAACCATGATACTGAATAAAAGCATTAAACAACTATTAATAATTGCCGGCGTTGCTTTAAGCATCCTGGGCAGTTCTAATGCTATCGCAAAAGCTCAAATTTGCTCTGACAGTAACCAAGTCAGTTACAACAGTGACAAGCTTCATATTATCACCTCCATAGAACCTGAACTTCTAGAGCCTGCACACAATCAAATGGGTTCTGAGATGGCTCAAAAGAAATCAACCAACTGGTTCTCTTGGTTAACAGAGTCGCACAATATGCCAAGCCTACACTTCATTCAGTTTTTGGAGTTATTCGAAAGATCTTAATTTCTACCTTAGACTAGGTTATGTTAACCTAATCTAAGGTAAGCCATTTGGGATAATAGAATAATGAGTCAAAAACATCCTACTTCCAGCCACTCTGGGTTGGACAATAATGCTGAATCAAAACAGTCGCAAACAAGCCAATCTCAAACAAACCATTCTCAAACAAGCCGTAACACCACTCAAGCCTCTGAGACGAATCAACCCTCTAAAGAAGGCACTGGTATTTTATCAACATTACAGACCATTCTTGGAGCCATGTTTGGGGTTCAATCGGAACAGCAGCGTCAAAAAGATTTCGAAAAAGGAAGTCCTGTTCAGTTTATAATTGGCGGCATTATTTTTGTAGTGGTCTTTATTTTAACCATCTTATACTTTGTTAATTCAGCACTAGAAAATGCTGGGGTCAGCTAGCACTTATTTATACACAGCCAATAACTCTTTAGCCTTAGCCCGATTATTACCATCACAAGAGATAAAACGTTGCACATCAAAGCTAGCAACTGTCGTGGCTTCTTTATATATTTCTCGCGCAACCACCGTATCATGGTTAGATACAGCCGTTACAACGCCCTTCTCCCTCGCTCTTTCGGCGAGATAGCCTAGTTCCACCTGCTGACCATAAGTAAAACCTTGCTTAGTATAATCGGTGAAGTTTGCCGTAAGGCTTTGCGGAATATAGGGTGGATCACAATAGATGACGTCGCCCTTACGTGACGCGTTGAAACTTTGCCTAAAGCCCTGACATTTGAACTCGGCTTTTTGCGACTTCTTAGCAAATACCTCTAATTCATGGCCAGGAAAGTAAGGTCTTTTGTAACGCCCAAAAGGCACGTTGAAACCACCAGAACGGTTATAGCGACACAAACCATTATAGCCGTGACGATTGAAATATAAAAATAAAGCCGAACGCTCTTTACTCGCTTCTAACTGGTTAAAGTATTCGCGCAGTTCATAAAACCGTTTTTCGTTATTGTATTCTTCAGTAAAAAAATTAGCACAATAATGTATAAAACTACTTTTACCGCGCTTTAAATCACGAAATAAATTAATTAAGTCGGGGTTTATGTCAGCCAGCAAATAACGGTCGTAATCCGCATTTAAAAAAACGACGCCTGAGCCGACAAATGGCTCAATCAACTTTTTTCCTTGCGGTAAATGATGCAGAACTTTCGGTAATAATCTAAACTTGCCACCAGCCCATTTAAGGAAAGGTCGTTGGAACTTTAGAGGCTGGGCTATCGACATGTAGTAGTATTAATAAAGAGACATTGGCGCTAGTTTATCAAAACCGATCACGAATAACAGCGAAAATCACGATTTATAAGGCATCGAGTATGAATCAAACAAGTATTACCTTTATCTTAGCCCATGGCGCTGGCGCCGACTCTCAGTCAGAGTTTATGCAGTTTATGCAAAGAGAAATTGCTAATGATCAGATAAACGTAATCACTTTCGACTTCCCGTATATGTTTCGTCGTCATCAAACCGGCAAAAAGTCTCCGCCTGATCGTATGCCTAAGTTAATTGAAAGCTTCAGCGAGCAGATACGCCAAGTCAACACAGACCTCGTTATTATTGGCGGCAAGTCTATGGGTGGGCGCGTCGCCACCATGATCGCGGATGATCATAATGTCGATGGAGTTGTTGCTATGGGCTATCCCTTTCATCCGCCGGGTAAGCCTGAGAAAACACGTACCGAGCATTTAGCTGACTTGCAAACACCAACGCTGATTCTGCAAGGTACGCGCGATCCTTTTGGTAAGCCCGATGAAGTCGCCGGCTACCAATTAAGTCCACAGATTTCCGTGGAGTGGCTCGGTGATGGCAATCATAGCTTTGAGACATTGAAGCGTTCAGCGCTCACTACCGAAGACACTTGGCGTTTAGCGGCACAAAAAACACATCACTTTATTATTCAAGCTACTAACTCTTAATATCTCTAAGTGACAAAACCAATCAGAGTTTAGTAGGATTGTGAGGGAGTAGAAAGAACCCCGTTCTTTGCAAGCTGTAAACTGGCGCCAACTGACAAAACAAGGATTGATTATGACACCAAGAAAGACATTGATTTCAATAAGCTTAATAGCTCTTTTAGCTTTAACTCAGTCATGCACACAGGCGAATAACGATGAAGCTGCACAAAAGGTAGATTCATCCCAGCCCCAAGACTTATATAGCCAAATCCAACAAAGCATCAGCGTAGAAGGCTGTAGCACCAGTTCTGACTGCGCTTTATTAGCCGTTGGTAACAAGCCTTGCGGTGGCCCTGAAGCTTATTTGGCTTACTCAAAAAACAATACTGATGTCGCAAAGCTTAAAAGCTTAGGACAACAGTACAGCGAGCAGCGCAAAAAATACAACCAGGAAAATCAATTCATGGGTACCTGTGTTGTGACTCCAAAGCCAGGCGTAAGCTGTGTTCGCAACCAGTGTTTAACAAACTCAAGTCAAAGCACTAACATTTAATAGTTCAGCGACTTTATCCGCACAGTCTGGGCTCTCCTGATAGGGGACTATGCCCAGGCATGGCGCGGGAATATTTTGCTTTAGCCAGTGTAAATTATCTTCAGCCATATTCATTTCACCTAGCGCAAAGTTCGCAACCCAACCTACAAGTTTTAGCCCGCGTCGCTCGATATCCCGCACGGTTAGCATGGCGTGATTCAGACAACCCAGCTTCATCCCAACAACGAGTATGACTTCAAAGTTCTGACTTTCTACCCAGTCTGCATAGGTTTCTTTGAGGTTTAGCGGCGTTAACCAGCCCCCAGCACCTTCAATAATGGCGCAATCGGCTTCTTCTGGTACTTTCAACTTGGACGTTAGCACATCAACGTTTAACTGCTGCCCCACTAAGTCCGCCGCTATATGAGGCGCAATAGCCGGCTCAAAACAAATAGGGTTTACCTGCTCATAGCTCAGCTCTAGATTTGAAGCTTTTTGTAGCTGTAACGCATCTTCATTCTGTAGCACGCCCTTTACGCGATGGGCGTCCGAAGCAATGGGCTTTAAGCCTGCAACACGTTTGTTTTGTGCTACCAGTGCTCTGATGATGCTCCGACTGACAAAGGTCTTGCCGATTTCTGTATCAGTCCCTGTGACAAATATTAAGGATTTAGCTTTGCTCAATTTGTTATACCTCGCACAATTAATCGAGTATGATTGATATATACTATTGCTTTATACTGGAAACTAGCAATATTGGTAGAGTCGGTTTACCTTGGGTACCAAGGGTTACTTTTTCAAGCCTAAGAGTTCATTTATGGATAACATTACAGACCACAACATGATTCTTTTGATCTTGGGCGTTCTTGCTCTGGTCATGATATTGGGTGCTGTAGTTACAGCTGCATTAAAACATGCCTTAGTGCGTCAGCTTGAATCAAAAAATGATGAGCTCAAGCAGGTCATCAAAGAAAACACTCAAAACATTGCTAAAAAGAAGCAAAAAATAGAGGACCTTGAGTCCGACTATAAAAAGCTTCAAGACTCTCTAACCAGTCTTTCCGAACGTAACACTACACTGATTCAAGAGCATCGCCAACTCAATACTAAGTTTGAAAAAACGCTCAAAAATTATGAAGAAGCCCAAAAAAATTACTTGGACGCCTTACAGTCGATTTCCGATACCAAGCGTGAGCTTGAAGACGAAATGGATCAATTAAAAACTGAACAAGAAGCGGCGATTAAGAAAATCCGCGAAGACGCTGAAGAAAAAGTTAACAACGTCCGCAAAGAGTCTCGTGACGAAATCGATAACTTCAAATCCAACTATTTGGCTGATTACGAACATATCAAAAAAAGTCATAAACGCCTTATCACTGCCAACCAAACTTTAAGCAAAAATACCGACAATCTACGTGATGAGCGAGATTTCTACCGTACAGAGTTCGAAACTCTGCGCGACTTCCTCCACGATGCTCAAATGAAAAACGTCAAAGAAACTTTAAAAGCGAAAGAGCAAGAGCTCGAAGAAAAAGTTATTCAGTTTGAGAACAAAAAGAACTCAAACAGCTAAACGTCTCTTTTCCCTTCCGCCAACTCAACGATATACTCGTGGTAACTAGTCGCCTTTTTTTCGACAGACCCAAACGCATGACCGTATACTAATTCGTAAGTTGCTGGTAATTGCCCATCGTCCAGTGCAAATTGACGGTAAGCTTTCTCTACAGCTCGTAATTTCTTTGGGCCCATCAAGCCTGAACTACGGCGACTGTCGATGTTATGCGCACCAATGTCTTTTAAATCACGCATTAACTCTGACGCTTTGTCGTAACTAATCACTACTGGTTCAGCGTCTACCACTGGGTCTAACATTTTAGCTTGCAACATTGCATCACCGACATGATGCATATCAATAAAGTCATTTACGTGTTGGTACTGATCAACTTCGGCAAAACTTTGCTTGAGCTCTTTTAACGTATCAGGCCCTAATGTGGTGAAGAGTAGCAAGCCCTCAGGCTTTAACACTCGGTTTAATTCAATAAACAAGTCTTGTAAATTCTCGACCCACTGAATCGATAAGTTCGAGAAGAACAGGTCAACAGAGTTGTCTTCAAAGGGTAGTGCTAGCGCGTTCGCACACACGTACTGCTCTGCTGATGATTGCTGTTTACACCATTCAATCATTCCTTCTGCGATATCCACCCCGGTCACATCCGCCTCAGGGAAACGCTCGGATAATTGGCGAGTAAAAACGCCGGTACCACAGCCTAAATCAATGACCTTTTTTGGCTCGAGTTTAAAGTAATCTAAGCGCTCAAATAAACGCTCGCCAGCAATACGCTGGAAGAATGCCGCCGCATCGTAAGTGCTGGCAGCTTTACTGAAGGAGCGGGCTACGTCGCTAGAACTTAAATGACTCATGAGGCTAAAAACTCATTTACTTTTTCAATAAATTGATCGGTGTGCGATAAAAAAGGAGCATGACTTGCTTTAGGAAATACATGGTGCTGGCTGTGAGGCGACAGTTTTTTCACCTCGTCCGCCGCTTTAGCTGGGACTAGTGAGTCCAAACGTCCGTATAGCCTCAAAAACGGTACAGTAATATCTTTCAGCTGTGAGCGGAAATCTACATCGTTAAGCAAACTCAATCCTTCTCGTAACGCTCTTGAAGCCGGCATACCGTGTATAAAAACGGTGTCACGTAAGCGTCGTATATCTTCTTTTTGTGTTTCGCTACCAATGGCTTGGATCGCTAGAAAGCGAATGATGGTGCCTTGATAGTCTTCTTCCAAAAAACGACAAAAGCTGTCCATAATGTTCGGTTTCATCGCGTGCTGCCAGTCGTCTGCTTGGACGAAGCGTGGCGAACTGGAAACTGTAATCAATGATTCAACACGATCTGGATGGTTGATGGCGATATTGGTCGTAACCAAACCGCCCATAGACCAACCTAGGTAGTGTGCTTTTTCTGGTGCAACTTTTAGAATCTGTTCAGAAAGAAGTTCAACCGTATAGTCACCACCGGGGAGCGGCGAGCGACCAAAGCCAGGCAGATCGATTAAGTGCAGTCTATAGCTTTTCGATAACTGCTCGGTCATTAATTCCCAGATCCCCGAGTGTAACCCCCATCCATGAAGCAAAACTAAGTCGGGACCTTGCCCAATACTTTCAATATAGGGTTCTAATTTGCTCATTGTTTAATACTCTTTACTAAGTGCCTTTACAAAGTGCTTTAACGCACCTTTGAGTTGCGCTTTTTCTATAGCTCGGAAATAGCTTCGACTAATTGCTCTATGTGCTGGCGACGGTGATTCGCCGTTAGTGTTATGCGCAAACGCGCACTATTTTCGGGCACCGTCGGTGGTCGGATCGCCACCACTAACAACCCTTTTTCGAGCAAGCCTTGACTAACTTCAAGCGCACGTTCATTGGTTCTCAATAATACTGGCTGAATAGCGGTATCCGATTGCATCAGCGGTAAGCTTTTCTCTGTAGCCAGTTGCTTGAAATAATTAATGTTGTCGTGCAGTTGTTGGCGTCGCTCTGGTTCGCTTTGTACAAGCGCTAAACCAGCCCGATTTGTCGCAGCAACCGCTGGCGGAAGCGCCGTGGTATAAATATAGCTACGCGCAAACTGCACTAAGCTTTCGATTAAAACCTCTTTTCCGGCAACAAAAGCACCATATCCACCAAGGGCTTTGCCAAAGGTCGCCATGTAAATGTCTGCTTTATTTTGCTCGATCCCAAAATGCTCTATAGTACCCCGACCTGAAGTGCCTAATACCCCAAAGCCATGCGCATCATCAACCATCAAATTACTTTTACTGTGTTCGGTTAGCTCTAAAATTTGCGGTAAAGGCGCCAGATCACCGTCCATACTAAAGACACCATCGGTAACCACAACTTTAGTTTCGACCTGATGTTGTAACTGTCGCTCTAAGGAGTTCATGTCGTTATGACCATAACGCAACATTTTGGCTTCACTAGCACGGCCACCATCGATTAGTGACGCATGGTTAAGCTTATCTTGAACGATTAAATCTTTGCGATCGAATAGCGCAGTTAAGACACCGTAGTTGGCCATAAAGCCTGAGGAAAAGAGCAAAGTTCTTTCAACGCCCAAAAACTCAGCCAACTCGTCTTCAAGCTGATGATGCTCGTGGCTATGCCCCGCCACTAGATGTGATGAGCCACTTCCAGTTCCGAAACGCTGCGTCGCCTTTAGCGTGCTTTCGATTAGTTTGGGATGACTCGCCAAACCCAAGTAGTCATTGCTACTAAAATTGATGAAATGCTGGCCATTAATACTTATTTCAGTATCTTGACCAGACTCCAAGGTCAAACGACGACGCATCATATCTTGCGCCTGCCGTTGTTTTAGCTGGCTTTGCAGCTTGCTCCACATAGATATCCTAGCGGTTAATGATTAACGATCTGTGTAAAGTGGCTATAACTAGCTAACTTTGGTCGCGTCGTAAAACAGTGGCTTGGAATCAGCGTTTGATTGCTCGGCCGTGTTCGCCACTAGCTCTGCAGTTTCAGCTTCTACCGCTTCTTTCGAGTGATGACGTTGTTCAGGCTGAATTCCTAAGCGCTTAAATAGGAGCGAATCGGCTTCGGCTTCTGGGTTTGCCGTAGTTAGTAGCTTTTCGCCATAGAAAATAGAGTTTGCACCGGCGAAATAACAAAGCGCTTGTGTTTGCTCATTCATGTCTTCACGTCCCGCCGACAAGCGCACGTAAGACTTAGGCATTACAATTCGAGCGGTCGCAATCATGCGGATGAAGTCAAACTCATCTAGTTTTTCTACTTCACCTAATGGCGTTCCCGGCACAGCTACCAACATATTAATCGGCACACTTTGTGGGTGCTCAGGCATATTCGCCAACTGTTTAATCAAGCCATAACGGTCATTGATTTTTTCACCCATTCCGATGATACCGCCACTACAAACGTTAATGCCCGCATCGCGAACATTTTGCAACGTGTCTAGACGATTTTCATAGCTACGAGTAGTGATGATCTGCTCGTAATACTCAGGCGAGGTGTCGAGGTTATGGTTATAGTAATCTAGGCCTGCTTCGGCGAGTTTTCCTGCCTGTTCATCAGTAAGCATGCCAAGGGTCACGCAAGTTTCAAGACCTAAGTCTTTTACTTGGCGCACCATCTCGATAACTACATCTAAATCTTTCTCACGCGGCGAGCGCCATGCTGCGCCCATACAGAACCGTGTTGCACCATTTTTCTTTGCTTGTTGTGCTTTCTCAATAACCTTTTGCACTGCCATCAGCTTTTCTTTCGATAGGCCTGTATTGTAGTGCCCAGATTGAGGGCAATAGGCGCAATCTTCAGGGCAAGCGCCGGTTTTAATGCTGAGCAAGGTGCTTGTTTGAACTTCATTCGGGTTAAAGTTCTGACGGTGGATCAGTTGCGCAGCGAACAACAAGTCGTTAAATGGTTGATTGTAAATGGTTTCTATCTCTTCCAAAGTCCAATCATTGCGAACTTTACCACTATTTAGATAATCTAAATTGCTCATTGCTTCATTAACCCTTATAGTATGTTTTTTGCACGTTTTGCGTAAGAAACTGGAATATTCGTGCAAGTTTACTTCTCAAGATTACACTGTCAACCAAGAAAAAGGAATTTAGGTTTACAATGAGCTTCTTTAGTGGCCTTAAAACGGCGGTTCATTCCACGATTAATACCAGTAGCTGTTCGTTCTGTAATGTCGCGCAAACACAAACGGGAATCTGCGATACCTGCTTTGTTGCGATTGAAAGTAACGATATATCTTGTGGACGATGTGCAAGCGCTATTACTCATAAGCGAACACAGACCATAAAGTCGGTACTTTGTGGTAGGTGCATCAAAAAACCGCCTCACTATCACAAAGTTATTGCAGCTAGCCGTTATCAGTTTCCTGTCGATAAAGCTTTAAGTGAACTCAAATTCAACAAACAACTGCACTATGCGCGGAGTCTTTGTTGTGTGCTTGAACGGCAGATTAAGTTGCACTACTTCGATGCACCCTACCCAGAGGCTATCTTAGCCGTTCCTTTACATCCAAAGAGGTTGCAAGAGCGTGGCTTTAACCAATCGGAGATCATCACTAAGCATTTATCGCAGAGCCTTGGCATTCCAACGGCTGGCAACTTAATTCGAGTGAAAAATACGCCCCATCAAATTGGTCTTAGCGAAAAGCAGCGGCGTAAAAACCTGAATAATGCCTTCGATGTTCGTGGCACTTTACCTTCTCATATTGCACTGGTTGATGACGTGGTAACGACGGGCTCGACGGTAAATGAAGCAACTAAATTGTGTTTAAGATATGGTGCGCAACGCGTGGACGTATGGTGCTTGGCTAAAACTTAGCCTTTTTCTCCTAAAAACCCCTGAAAGCCATGTATAAAAGGCCTAACCACGCTATTTGTCTTGACGAAAAATAAATGCACAGTAACCTAGAGTTATTTGCTACTTATCATTGAAAAGAGAATCATGAGTAAATTACCTAAAATCACTATATCTGAACTGGATTTAGTTAGACTGGAAGCGCTACTGGATAAGATGCCAAAGGCCACCAACCCGAACATTGAGGCGCTAGAAGAAGAACTGGCGCGGGCGTCGGTAAAGAAACCAGAAAAAATGCCGAAAAACGTAGTAACAATGAACTCAGAAGTGAAGTTCAAAGTCTCCGACTCACAAGACTCTTTTGTGCTGAAACTGGTTTACCCTAAAGATCTTGATGACACCGGCAAAACCATCTCTATTTTAGCGCCAGTAGGCAGCGCTATGCTTGGTCTTAAAGAAGGCGATAGCATTGAGTGGCCAAAACCTGGCGGCGGTATTATGAAAGTTACTGTCGATGAAGTGGTTTCTCAGCCAGAGCGTGAAGGTATTTACCACATCTAAAGGATAAAGAATGCTCCCAGAATGGCTACTTATTGTTCTTCTGACCTTTGGTGCGGGCTTGTCAATGCCCATAGGAGCAGTCATAGCACGCTTCGAGAATATCCACCCGAATTGGCTAGAACAAGAATTACGCCATAGCATAATCGCCTTTGGCGGTGGCGCTTTACTTTCTGCCATCGCTTTAGTGCTAGTCCCCGAAGGGAGTGCAAAACTGAGTATTCCAGAAACCGCCTTTTACTTCGCATTAGGCGGTTTGTCTTTTATGGCACTCGACTGGTTTCTAGACTACCTAAAAAGTCCCGCCAGCCAGTTAGCCGCCATGCTCTCCGACTTTATTCCAGAAGCCCTTGCCCTTGGTGCTGCTTTTGCCGGTGGAGGTTCCGCAGGTTTGCTTCTTGCAGGCTTGATCGCCCTGCAAAACTTACCCGAAGGGTTCAACGCCTTCCGTGAAATGAACCAAGCTAAAGCCTTTAAGCCCACCGTCATTATCTTGGCATTCCTAGCCATGACCTTCCTCGGCCCAATTGCAGGATTAGCAGGGTATTTCTGGCTTTCAGCCTTCCCAACGGTGGTGGGCGCTATCATGATATTTGCTGCGGGTGGTATTCTTTACCTGACTTTCCAAGACATTGCGCCACAGGCCAAGCTCGAAAAACACTGGGGACCACCGCTTGGTGCTGTCGCCGGCTTCTTGCTTGGTCTTATCGGTCAGCTACTGATTCATTAAGATTAATCTTTTCTCAAGCTGGTGCTACACTAGCGCCTTTATATTTATCGAATTTTTAATGATTGTCTTTAGGGGTTTTCATGGCTTGGGTCTATTTATGCATCGCAGGTTTGTTTGAATGTGCTTGGGCTATCGGCCTAAAGTACACAGAGGGTTTCACAAAAGCAGTGCCGACCGCCTTCACAATCGTAGCTATGATAATTAGCTTTTGGCTGCTCTCAATCGCCATGAAGACTATCCCTGTTGGCACAGCCTACGCGGTCTGGACTGGCATTGGCGCAGTCGGCGTTGCCATTCTTGGTATGTTTCTCTTCAATGAATCGAAAGATATTTTGCGTATTCTGTGTTTACTATTAATTGTCACAGGAATCGTCGGTCTTAAGTTAGTCTCTAAGGGGGAAGCGTGAAAACTTGGAGTGATGTGATCGGTCATGAAAAGAACCAAGACTACTTTACGCAAATGATGAGCTTTATCGCGCAAGAGCGCGAAGATGGCAAAGTCATATACCCACCGAAAGAGCAGGTTTTTAATGCCTTCAAGGCCACCCCATTTTCTGATGTCAAAGTCGTAATATTAGGGCAAGACCCTTATCACGGTCCCAATCAAGCCCACGGTTTATGCTTTTCTGTGCAGCCGGGAATTAAGCCACCGCCATCTTTAGCAAACATGTATAAGGAGTTGGCGCAGTCCATTAAAGGCTTCGAAATACCGCCCCATGGTTATTTACAAAGCTGGGCCGAGCAAGGTGTGTTACTACTCAACACAGTGCTTACCGTAGAACAAGGTAAAGCCCACTCTCATGCCAAAATTGGCTGGGAACGCTTTACCGACAAGGTCATTGAAGCCCTAGATCAGCATGGGCAAGGCATTGTTTTTCTATTATGGGGTAGCCACGCCAAGAAGAAAGGGCAACACATCAATAAGCACAAACATTATGTATTAACCGCACCGCACCCTTCTCCACTCTCTGCCCACCGTGGCTTTTTTGGCTGTAACCATTTCGCAAAGACTAACGAAATTTTAGTAGATGATGGTAAAACACCAATCAATTGGCACCTACCTTCAGAGCTTTGATTATTACATTTTATAACGGACAGCTACCCGCAAGACCTGATACAATGCGGGCCATTCTAGTAATAGTTTTCAGGCCTGCAGTTTGCTAAATAAAGATCGATCCCGCCAAGTTCTCGAAATATCATTACCCATCGTCGGCGGCATGGTCTCACAGAATATATTGAATCTGGTTGATGCTGCCATGGTCGGTACTCAAGGCAGTGCTGCGATCGCAGCTATTGGTATTGCTGGGTTTATTAATTTTATGGCGGTGGCATTTTTTACCGGCTTCGCGGCCGGTGTCCAAGCCATGGTCTCTCGTCGCATTGGTCAAGGACGAAGTTCTGAAGCGGCATATCCAATGAATGCTGCACTAGCCATCATCACACTATTGGCGCTTCCCACCAGTATTGTTTTATTCTTTTTAGCACCGAAGATTCTTCATTTATTAAACGATGATCCTGAACTATTGCAGGAAGGAATCCCATACCTGCAAGCCCGTTTCGTCGGCATTGTCGCAGTGGGTTTAAACTTTAGTTACCGCAGTTACTGGAGCGCAATTAATCAAACCCAGTATTATTTACGTACTCTATTGATCATGCACACGATCAATATTTTCCTAAATTACACTTTAATTTTTGGCCACTTCGGAATGCCCGAGCTAGGTACGCTTGGCGCAGGGATCGGCACCACAATTTCTGTCGCTCTGGGAACTTTGTATTACCACTTTCTAGCTCATAAACACACTAAGAATCACGGCTATCTGTCACAATTAGCTAAATGGCCAACGGTTCGTGGCATCCTTAAAATTTCAATTCCCTCAGCATTACAACAGCTGTTTTTTGCCGGTGGTTTTACGGCTTTATTCTGGATCGTGGGAACGGTCGGTACTCATCAACTAGCGGCGGTTAACGCCATCACTAGCGTCATGCTGGTAGCAATCCTTCCTTGTATCGCTCTAGGCATTGGCGCCGCCACTTTGGTTGGACAGTCGCTCGGACGAGAAGAACCGCATAATGCTTATTTGTGGGGCTGGGATGTGGTCAAAATGGCGATTATTTTTGCCATTGGGCTCGGCGCCATCTTCTTTATTTTCACTGACCCGATCATGGGAATCTTCCTCAAAGAGCCTGAAGCACTTGCCTATGCCCACTGGCCATTTAAATTATCGGCCTTAATCATCGTGGTTGACGCTGTAGGGCTAGTATTCCTCAATGCACTTAATGGTGCAGGCTCCACCAAGTCCACCTTGTATGTCTCTATCCTAACCCAATGGGTACTGTTCTTACCCGTCGCATGGTATTTAGGACCCTACCTTGGCAAAAGTTTAACCGTCATCTGGCTCGCGTATCTACTCTATCGTATCGTCCAGTCGGGCGCTTTCGTTTGGCTCTGGCAGCGCCGCAACTGGAGCCGCATTCAGGTCGACTAGCTAGTCTTCCGGTTGTTTGGTTTTTATCGTTCCAGCTAGAGCGATGACTAATAGCAATGGTAAATACCAAGCGTACTGCCCTGGTGCTAGCGGCGATATGGAAAAGCTCGACCCCAGCAATAAACATTGTGCACCATAAGGGAGCACGCCCTGAATTGAGCAAGCTCCAATATCCACCAAGCTAGCACTCTGCTTTGGAGAAATATTATTCTTACGGGCTAATTCATGGGTGACGTCGCCAGTCAGCACAATACTTACCGTATTATTGGCAATGGCTAAGTTGGTTACTGCCGTGGTGCTTAGTAAGGCTAACTTTGCTCGTAGCTGAGATTTGGCTACACCAAACAAGCCGCTGATCTTTTGCACCAACCAGACTAGTCCACCCTGCGCCTTAATCAATCCTCCAAGTCCGCCCACTAACATCGACAGCAAGAAGATCTCCTGCATGCTACTAAAACCTTGATACATGGTTACCGCAACGCCAGAATCACCCGCAAAGCTCCCTCCAATTAGCCCGACAACAATGGCAACCACGATACCTATGGTTAAAATAACGAAGACGTTCCAACCGAACAGTGCCAAGCCCAAAATAAAGGCGTAAGGGATTAAGTTGTACCACTGGTAATCCTTTATCTCGACTGCTTCGCCTCCGTCTGCAAATATGCTGTACAGAATTACGGTGATGACTGCCGCCGGTACCGCCCATCGTGCATTCTGCTTTAGTTTGTCAGCTGCGGTCGCACCTTGGGTTCTTATTGCAGCGATGGTGGTATCCGAAATTACCGACAAGTTATCGCCAAACATAGCACCACTTAATAAAATCCCAGCAACTAACGCTGGCGAGACTTGCAGGCTTTCGGTTAAACCCATGCCAATTGGCGCGAGTGCAGCCAATGTGCCCATTGAGGTGCCCATGGAAAAAGACACAATCGAGGCGATTAAAAAGAGTCCTGGCAAAATAAATGAGGCAGGGATTAGGTCTAGGCATAAATTAACCACCGCAGCGACAGCACCAATTTGTGTTGTCAGCGCACCAAAAGCGCCGGCTAGCAGGTAAATGAGGCACATGGCGATAATGTTTTTATCACCCATGCCCGCGATCAAATGTCCGATACTTTTCTCTAGTGAATCTTTGGCTAACAGAATCGATAAAGCTATAGCTGGCAACACAGCGATGGGCGCTGGTAATTGATAAAATGCCTGCTCAACGCCATCCAAGGTGTAATAAATTCCAGTGCCCAAAAACAGGACAAAAAATACCATCATAGGAATTAGCGGAATAAAACTCGGTGTTACAGAATTCACCTGACTAAGGTGGCTCTCGCGAATGGCGGGATTTGCGCTCGCTTTATCTGTAGGAGTTAGAGTCTCTTCTGTCATACCATACCTGCATGTTGTTGCTACAAGGGATTAAAGTGCTGGCTTGGGGATGCGGACAGAAAAGAATAATGGAAGCTCTCTTTAGCAGTATTTACTCTTTAACTAGAGTGCGCCCGCAATCGGAACAAATCAGCGCGAAGGAGCAACTATAACCAAGTCGCTCCTATTATTCAACAGATGGATGTTTAGCCGTCTAAACTGGTTTTTTACTTAAGAATGCTCGACCCAGGCTCACCTTTGGCTAAACGCAAAAAGTAATAATCATATTTATAATCTTTCTCAAAGCCATAATCGCGATAAATTTTGTGCAAGCGATGATTTTCTTTACGCGTTGTCACCTCAACCCGAATCGCCTTAGTCTCTTCGCAAAGCATTTTAGCAGCGTCTAACAAGCCTTTCGCGGTTGCACGACGATCCTCACCACCAAATATAAAAAAGTCGTTCAGCGTCCATATTTGCGCTAAACCGATACTTGAAAAAGACGGGTATAACTGAATAAAGCCAGTTAGCTCATCCTCGTCGAAGGATAAGTATATTTTTGATTTTTCTTCTTCTATCAAAGGCTTAAGGAAGTTTCGAACTTGCTCTGGTTGTGAGCTTTGGCGATAAAATTGGCGGTATTTATCAAAAGCTGGCACTAACAACTCTAAATCATCAATAGTACAGGCTCTAATATCCAATGTGAGGTCCTTAATATATGGTCAAAATATGTTCAGTAAGAATTCAGTTTACTCTGTATATAGTAACTGATAACGCAATGAGTAAGGCAAACCTTAGCTAAACAGCTTGTCAGAATAAAAGGCCTCACTCGTAACCGTATTATAGTGTTTTTCGAGGAGTTAGCCATGAATAAAGTAATCATTTCCCTAATTAGCGCGAGCCTATTGTTTGGCTTCTCGCAGGTATCCGAAGCTAAGGAACATAAAGGCCCAAGTGCCGATCGTGGCTCTAGCTACAACTCGAGTAGCGCTCGTGATCGTGGTGTTTCACGCGATCGAGGTCATCGTGGAGCCGAGCGTCGAGCAGACAGCCATAGAGACAATAATGGCAAGCATCGCTATCGTGGCGATAGAGAACGTCGTCGACATGCTGATAATAGTCGACGTCATAGAGATGACCACTATCGCGATAACCGTCGTCATTACTCACACGACCGTTATAGAAATCATCACCGCCCGCGTTATAAGCACCGTCACTATAGACACTACCACCCAAGATCCTACCCAGCGAATGTGTACTACTTAGGTCAAGACTGGTACTACTATGGCGGTTATTACCACCCGTTCCCAAGACACCATATCCATACTAGATATTGTCACCACCGTTATTGGGAGCCGTTAGCAGTAGGCATAATCCTTGGTTCCGTCATCGGTTGGTAATGCAGATTCTAAACATAGAATAAGTATTTAGTTAGTGTTTTGGCCTTGGGTATTTTTGGAACGAGTTCCCCCAGACATACCCCTTAATCCAAAGTAACGCTCTCCCTACTTTAGCGTTAACCCAAGGCCACCTTTCTCTCCTTCTATAAACAAACCAGCATAAAAAAAGCCGCGTAACGCGGCTTTTTAATTGATAGTGATTGATTAAAGCGACATGCCGATTGGCGAGCCAGGTGGTATTTGCAATGGTTTCACATAGTCCACCTTGAACTCACCCGCTTGGTACTTATCGACCAGCGACTTTAACCATAAATAACGCAGCGGATTACGTTTCGCTTGAGTCACTAACCACCCTTCCAACTTGCCAATTTCACTGTGCATATGAGCACGAACCTCAGGAGAGGCCTGCGGATTAGAAGCTGCTATCAGTATGTGTTTTACGGTTAAATAATCGACTCGCTGCTGGATTAACGCGTCTAGCCCTTTCTTCTCGGTACTGCGGAGTGTTGCAACCAAGAGCTCGTTGAGCATAGTTTCTAGCCCCACCTGCTCAGCATCTTGAGCTTTCTGTTGCAATAGACGCGCCATACGATCTGGATTAAGCAGTAGCTTTAGAGTGTGCTGAGCCGCCACATCCGCCATCGCCACTGGATCTAAGCTAGAACCTGTCTGGCTTGGGAAGCTTTCACGGTTTTTATAATAACCGTATGCTTTTGGTGGGATCAGCTTCAAAATATGCTCTGGCAACTTCAACTGCTCGACCTGTAGTGTCGATAGCAACATCTCCAGCGCAGCTTTTTGTTGCTCTTTAGACACAGCGCTGACGGGGCGATAGCTATCGCCCTTAACGCTGTATTCGAAATTAACGCCACCGATTAATTTAACCGCACCTTCGACCTGATAGCGGTCGAATAAATAAAGCGGTACCAGAGTTTCGGCCAACTCTGAGTATGGCTGACCATCTTTCAGGTTGGCATGACCAAAGTTTTGCAAAGCCTGCTGGCGCACTTGAAGCACACGGCTCAGCTCTTGGGCAGCATCAGCGCCATTATCCCAAAGATGGGCCGCAGGATGCGATCCGCCTTGCGGGCGAGCATCTGCGTCAGAAATAAACTGTAAGCCTTTGGCGCTGGTATCGCGCACAATATCGCGCAAGGCTTTGTCTTCCTCTTCAGCTTCAAACTCCGCATAGCCATAGCGCACAGCTTCAATATCCCAACGCCCAATTCCCTCAGCATAAGCATTCTCTAAAGAGATTTTGCCATTGTTCAAGGTCACATAAGGGTGTGGATAATCCATCACCGAAGCACGATTATTAACGCTCGCTGCGAAGTTATGAGCGATCCCTAGAGTGTGGCCTACTTCGTGTGCAGAAAGCTGACGAATTCGTGCTAGCGCCATATCCAAAGCTTTCTGCTGTTTTTCGTCGTTAGTTGCGGCACCAGTCAAAGCATTAGCAATCAACAAATCCTGACGAACGCGCAACGAGCCTAGCGTCACGTGGCCTTTGATAATTTCGCCAGTGCGCGGATCGGCCAAGGCTAAACCATAAGACCAGCCTCGTGTCGCTCGGTGAACCCACTGAATGACGTTATAACGAACATCTAGCGGATCGGCGTCTTCAGGCAGGACTTTTACCTCATAAGCACCTTCTAGACCTACAGCGTCGAAGGCTTGGCCCCACCATTTCGCGCCTTCAAGCAAAGCCGTTTTAATCGGCTCTGGCGCACCTGGATCTAAATAATACACAATCGGCTCGATATTGCCCTCTTCATCGCGCGTTAGGCGGTGACGGTAGATCAGCTTCTTATTAATATTCTCAGTGATAGGAGACGCATAATCCGCATAGGTTAAATCAAAATACCCGCTTTTTGGGTGGAATTTGCGAGGTTTATAACCATCGTCTGGTAACGCCACGAACTGAACTTGTTGCTGTACCGTGATTTCGCTTGGCGAAGGTACGACTTGGCGCACAAATTGACCAGGATTAGAGCCCTTAAAGGTCAGAATCGATTGGAATACGGTGTTTTTAGGGAAGTTCTTGCTACTTGCAGTAACCAATGCTGAACGCGAAGCGTCGACGCTGTATGAGCCTTGCTTGGTCGCCTGTAAACGCTGACTGATGCCATGTAAGTCTTTCGTTAAAAAGCCTGTCATATCAATCAGATGACGCTTGCCTGAGCGCGCTTCAACCTTAAAGCCATAAAGCACTGAGCTGGCGAAAGCCTGCTCCACGGACGAACGCTCGGCTTGATTATCAGTATCGGCTCGGTACCGTGTGTTCAACTGTTTGAGAAAAATTTTATCGCCGTATTTCTCAAACTGCACTAAACGACTTTCACCTAACTGGCCACGGTCTAAGCCAATATCATTAGAGCCAATGCCGTAGGGTAAGCCTGTGTACATAATAAAAGGCTTCTCAAATTCATCCACTTCTAGCCAAATCTTTCCTTGGCTATTGCTCACTTGATATGGAATAAAACCATTAACACGTTTCGATTGATTTCGAATTTCCGACCAGCTAGCTGCATTGACGCTGACGCTGGCAACACAAACTAACGCGATAACAATAGACTGAATAAAACGTCGCATGAACGATTCCCTATACCTTTATTAGCTTTAATTATTGATCACAGCCCGATTAAAAGGCTCTGTTAAAAAACAAACTATTCACCATCAGGCGAGAAGCCCCTAGCCAATAGCCCCTAAACACTGGATTGTCGTTAAACACTACGATACTGCCACGTTCTACGCGCTGAGCCAATACAGCAGGTGTGTTTTTTATGCGCTCAACGTTTTCTTTTGAGGAATAACCCGCAGCCAACGGAGAATCCGTGTAGCTTGCAACCGTCAGAAAATCCTGCGTCGCAGGCTTTAAGACCTGAGTACCGGCCTTGGTGAAAGCTATAGTGTCATTAGTAAGACCATAAGCTAACGGGTGGCTATTGTCCAAGTGTGCCTGATAAATCGCACCACCAATAATGCCTTTAGCGATCACATCATCACGATGGCTAAATTGGTGTCCTTCTGGTTTTGGCTCTTCTGGAACAGAAATCTCGAAGCTGAGTAGCTGATTTCGGATGGCCCACTCGACAGCACCACGGGTCACAATCAGGTTGCCCCCTTCCATGATCCACTCGGTCAGGGCTCGGTGTTCCTCAGGGTTAAGATCCGCATAATAGCCATTCACCATGATTAAGTGGCTATAACGGTCGATGGTATTGTAATCAATATAGTTCGCATTCTGCATCGACAGCGGGATTTCAAGGCGCGTATCCAATAAATGCCAAACTTCACCAGCTTCGTAAGAGGAAGACTCACCACCAATGACCAATAGCGATCGCGGCATGCTGATAGGACGAATACTTGGACTGCCTAAATCAATGCCTTTTAAGGCTAAACCAGAATCGACACCATACACATCAACGCCAGCTTCAAGGAATGACTTTTTGATTAGCGCCACACTTTCGCGCTTGGCCTGAGCGTCGCCCGGTAGCTGAATCACTATCGAGCCGGCGGTAAAGTCAATTTGCTCGCCTTTAGCCGTAAGCGAAAAAGGCTTAGTGCTGACTTTAGGGTTCAGTTGTTGTTTTGCCTTATCTTTCAAGAGACGCGTCAAACCTTTAGCAGCATTGAAGTTATTCCAGGGCACGACTACGGCTACCGGGTTGTCACCACCAAACCACTGCCCTTGCGAGGCTAATACGACCGGTTTTGTTTTTACGTCTGATAAATCGCCAGCATCAAGATGCGTGAAAGACATATTAAAAGCTAACGGCAATGTCCACGCAGAAACGTCATAAAAAGTGTTGTCTTTAAACTTTGTGCGCGTTTCAAACATAGCTTTAATCAAGCCATACTGAGTTTGCTTAAAATCGACCACGAATGATGATTCAGCTGGGTACTCAGTGCCGTCAAACTTAATGCTTTTGGTGACTTGCTTAACCTCAACCTGGTGACTCTGTAATATTCTCAACAGCTCTTGCAATCGGCCTTTATCGGTTGAGCTAAAGATGACGCCTTTAATAGAATCCTTCTTTGCCGCTTTTTCTCGTCCGGCGAAAAAGTCACGTTGATATTTCTGTAACTTGTCTTTGAGGTGTAGCGAGGCTTTTAAGGTCGAAAATGAGGTCGCTACTTGGTTACGAATAGCGAAAGGGAAACTTAAATCGCCATTAACCGATTCTTGCAAGTGCCCTCTTGAGCTCGCTTGCTCGAATAAAATTCCAACGCCACCGTTAATATCGGGGAAGGTCGAGCCTTTGCCGTAATAAAAGTCATCAAAGCCTTCCTTGCTGTAATACGGCGATCCTAAGCTGTCGAGTGCTTTTGCATGAAACTCGGCGATGTCCGCAGTTAAGTCAAAGTTCTCTTGAGAGGTTAGAGGGTTTTGTCGGCTCGGCACGCCCGGCTGGAAAAAGTAGGTCGAGTTGGTGCTCATTTCGTGAAAGTCGCCCACTATGTGCGGTCGCCACTGATAAAAGTGCTCGATACGCGCTTGGCTTTCTGGATGCTGTAGCAACAACCAGTCACGATTTAGATCAAACCAATAATGGTTGGTACGTCCACGAGGCCAGTCTTCATTATGCTCAATCGAAGCAGGGTCGCTTACCAGCTGCTTGCCCTTGTAGCTGTTTACCCAGTGAGCAAAACGCGCCAAGCCATCAGGGTTAAGCATGGGATCAATCATAACGATTGAATTTTCCAGTAATTCTTCGACCCAAGGCTCTTTTGAAGCTGCTAGGCGATAAGCCACTAACAAGGCCGCATTAGCGCCACTCGCTTCGTTGCCGTGAACCGAGTAACCGAGCCATACTAAATTTGGCCCATCGTACTTTTCTGGGTTTTGGCGAGACGCTTTAATCTGTTCAAGGCGAGCAATATTCTCAGGCGAGGATATGTAAGCAGTGATTAAAGGACGATTTTCATGAGTACGTCCAATCTCTTTTAAGGCAACCTTTTCAGACAAATGCGCCAAAGACTGGAAGTAAGCCACCGACTGCTCAGGGCGCACATGCCAAGTGCCCACTTGGTGCCCTAAAATATCTTTTGGTGTTAAGACATCATCGGAATAGTCTATCGACTGGTTGAAGTAATACTCTAATGTCGGCTCTTGAGCCTTTGAAGCTGGCAACAATGCTGCGCAAGTAATTAATATTACTGAAAATAATGCAGTTTTTTTGAAGTTTATCATTATCTGGAGATATTGATCGTTTTCCTTATTCTAACGGTTGCAATTTCAGCTGCAAGCCCTCAGATCCTTTTCATAGGATTGCTTCGGAAAATCGTAGTTTTAGACAAAAGCTATGACTTTATAGTCTATAGTCCCGCCTTGCAAAGTGGGTACTGCAGGCTGTGCATTTCGAAGTCGATTAGGTGTATAATGGTTTCATTAAAAGCAAAATGGTTTAGTTGTATATGATTAATGTTTCAGAAGCAGCACAAGAACACTTCCGTCGCTTACTTGCTGGGCAAGAAGACGCAGATACGGGTATTCGTGTCTTTGTCGTAAACCCAGGTACAGCGCATGCAGAATGTGGTGTTTCTTACTGCCCACCTGACGCGGTGGAAGATAATGATACAGAGTTAAAATTTGATGGCTTCTCAGCGTTTATCGATGAAGAAAGCGCGCCTTATTTGGAAGACGCCGAAATCAACTACCAAAAAGAAGCAACTGGTGGTCAGTTAACGCTAAAAGCGCCAAACGCCAAAGCGCGTAAAGTGGCTGACGATGCGCCTGCAGTGGATCGTATTCGTTACTATCTAGAAGCTGAGATTAACCCAGAGCTCGCCAATCATGGCGGTCAGGTAACCTTAACTGAGTTTACTGATGACGGCATCGTTGTCCTACAGTTTGGTGGCGGTTGCCAAGGTTGTGGCATGGCTGACGTTACCCTAAAAGAAGGTATCGAAAAAACCTTAAAAGAGCGTATTCCTGAAGTTAAAGGCGTTAAAGACGTCACGGAACACGCTGCTGGTGAGAACCCTTACTACTAGGTTTGTCTCCAAATAATATATAAGAAAGGCGCTATTAAGCGCCTTTCTTATTGTATTAAATGATTGTGCAGTAATTTCACAATATCCAGCGCTTCGTCGTCGCTGACGAGGAAGGATAAATGCTGATCGCTTGAGGTTTGACTGAGTAGCAACCACTGCTCCGGTAGCTCTGCGTCGATTTGCAATAAGTGCCACAGCGCTTGGCTCGATGGACAGCCAACCAGTGTAATAATGGCGCTGTGTGACAATAATACGCTACGACACATTTCTGCTAGCTTCACAGACAAATCGTTTAAGATATGTTTGTCGTGAACACTGTTGCTGGTTTCTACGGCGATAACTAAAGACTCTTTTGTCGAAGCCAATAGCTCACAACCAAGCGCCATTTCATTAAAGATGGCAAATACTTTCTGCAAGGTCTTTGGCTGTTGCCCGCGACGCCCTAACAATAAAGTCATGACTGGAACCTGCTGTTTTATGGCAATCGCTTTGACCCAGCGTGAATTTTGCTCCTCGCCGTTAATTAAGGTTCCAGATTCAAGAGGCTGGTGAGTATTTTTGATTTCAATGGGAATATGGTAGGGCATCACCGTGCTCAAACAGCGCGGATGCAACACCTTGGCTCCAGCCTCTGCCATCTCGAAGGCTTGGGCATAACTGACTTGCTCCAACTTTTTTGCGTCAGCTATCTTATTGGGGTCGGTGGTAAACATACCCGCAACATCGGTCCAAACTTCTAGCTTTTTCGCTTCGAGCAACGCGGCCAAGTAGGAGGCTGAAGTATCCGAGCCTTCTCGTCCAAGAAGCACCGTTTCACCGGCTTCATTGCTAGCGATGAAGCCTTGTGTTAACACCACATCATAGTTTTGTGACCACTGCTCGGCTAACTCATGGTCAGGACGAGGATGACAAACGGCATTTAAATATTGATCGTTTATGTTGCTGTGTGTTTCAACTTCCGAAATAAACAAGTCACGGGCATCTAACCACTTCGTCTTCTTATTATCCTCTGCTAACTGTTGCTCGAGAAAAGCGGCACCAAGTGCTGACGACAAAAGCTCGCCATGAGCAACCACTTTTGCGCGCAATGCTGAACTTAACTCGCCACCTTCAACAATGTCTTTCGCAGACTTAGTCAGTGAATTGAGCCAAGGGGCTAAAAGAGATGGCTCAAGCTTTAACTGCTCCGCCATATCTTGGTGGTAATCCTTTAATTCATCCAGTAGTTCATGATGGGCATTACTCGCAGCCAATTGAGCTAACTCTTCAAGACGATTTGTCACATTCTTAAATGCCGAATGTACCACGGCGACCTTCAAGCCTTCCTGCAACTTAGAGCGGATAATCCCAACGATATTATTCCAATCTTCACGACTGGACACACTAGAGCCACCGAACTTTAAAACGACCCATGAAGGGCTTTGTGAATCTTTAGTCATAGTCAAATATTCTTTTTAGTAACCACTTACTTAGTAACAATCAGTTACGACTTCAAAATGAATTTATTACCGCAATAAGGGCAATGCCCCTGGTTGTCCTTTATAGGGATATATACTCGCGGGTGCTGACTCCATAAAGTAACGTCAGGCATGGGGCAACTCAAAGGCAAGTCATCGGAAGTAATCTCGATAGCCTTCTGCTCTTTCTGCTCGGAACCTTTTTCGGTGGCGTCTTTATCTACTCTAGGGTTGTCCACGGTTGCTCCCAATATTTTGTTTAAAATCATTGTACCTTGGCGTTTTTAAAAGTCGAACTCCATAGTTCTAAAACTTGCTCTCTTTCAAAGCGCAGTTCGCTTTCTGCAATGAGCTGAGGTTGACTTTGCAATACATTCCGATTGGCGATATCTCGGAAAGTTCGATAATTATCTATCAGCTGGTCACGAACGTCTTGCGAGATAAAGCCATGTTTCGCTAACAACTGTAGCCAGTCGACATTATTAAAAGGAAGCTGTGTCTTAGGATTAGTATCCATGATTTGCTGTGAGTGCTTTAGTGCCCAATATTGCACTAAAAACTCAATATCCACTAAGCCACCGTTGCCTTGCTTTATATCCCACAATTTCGAATCCGTTTTATCGAGATTGGCGCGCATTTTTTGGCGCATAGAGACGACATCTTCGGCCAGCTCTGAGTTTTGCGTTTGGGAAGACTCGGGCTTAGCCAATATCTGGGCTCTTAAATCCATGTATTCGCCTGTTAACGGTTTATCGCCTGCAATTGGTCGCGCGCGAACCAAAGCCTGATGCTCCCACGTCCAAGCTTCATTATGTTGATACTTTTTAAAAGCTTCAATATGACTCACTAACATGCCAGCGCGCCCAGAAGGCCTCAAGCGAGTATCAACTTCATACATTATGCCCTGTTGCGTTCGAGTCCCTAAATAATGCACCAAACGCTGCGCCACGCGAGTGTAAAACTGATGCAGTTCCAATGATTTTTCGCCAGAATGATCACGCCCAGACGTTTCCGACTGAGGATCGCCTTGATATAAAAACACCAAATCTAAATCAGAGCCATAACCCAGTTCATCGCCACCTAACTTACCATAACCAAGCACTAAAAAGCCCGAAGCCAGGGTTTCATTGCAATTTGGAGGTGCACCATATTTGGCAACCGTTTCTCGCCATGCATACTGCAATAAATATTCGACGATAACTTCCGCCAGATCGGTTAACTGCTGCGAGACGGCGCTAATATCGAATCGTTCGGTCAGATCGCCAGCGGCTATTTTAAACTGACTAGACTGCTTAAAACCGCCGAGTGCAACTAATTGCCCTTCCAAGTCCTCAACCTCTACTCGAATTAACGATTGCCGAAGCTGGTTAGCGAGATCACTTTTACTCAACTGCTTACCAAAGTTGCTCGGAAACAATAATTCATCGAGCAACGACGGATAAATAGATACCTGTTTTGCGAGCCACCTAGAGCGCCCAACTAGTTGTACTAAAAACTCTAACACCGGCAAGTTTTCAGCCAGCATTTCAAAATAAGCGGTGCGCCTTCCAATCCCCTGCAACAACTCAACACAACGTTGCAAGGTAGTTTCCGGCTCAGGCTGACGGCAAGCTTCTAAAAGCAAATGCGGCAACAGTTGGTCTAACCGATTAAGGCCGCGACTACCAATTTTACGCTCGGAAAATTCCGCACGAAATTGTTGTAACAGCTCAATCATCGCCAGAGTAAGCGGTAACTTATTCTGTAGCGCTTGTTGGTTGGACTCTTCTAACCGCCCTTCTATCCAGCGCTTAACTTGCTCGTAGTCTTGATCGAGCTTGCCTTCTTCATGCGGATCGTGGAATAAGCCCTTAAAGAAAGTATCCACATAGTTTTGATGCGCTTTTAGAGTGTCAGTTAGCGCTCGCCAACTGCTTACCCCCATCATGCCAACAATTTGCCACTGTTCAAGGCTATCAATCGGCAACTGCTGAGTTTGTTCTTCGTTCCGAATTTGAAGCGCATTTTCGAGCTTACGCAAAAACTCATAAGCTTTTTGTAAGGGTTCAATTTCTTCCGTGGGTATGAAATTCTGAGCTTCTAGTGTTTGCAGGCTGTGCCACCAGTTTTTAGTTTGTAATACAGGATGTCGCCCACCACCAATGAGCTGTAGTGACTGCACAATAAACTCAAGCTCACGGATCCCCCCTTCACCCAGCTTAATATTGCCCGCGCTATCCTTGCGTAACAATTCGCTGGCGATCTTTTGCTTGAGCTGTCGTATCGACTCCAAAACACTAAAATCAATATATCGGCGATAGCTGAAGGGGCGAATAATATCTTCTAAATCAGACGCTTGAGTATCATTACCACCTAGCACGCGCGCCTTAATCATGGCGAACCGTTCCCACTCACGTCCCTGCTCCACATAATAGTCCTGTAGCGCATTATAATTCGTCACCAAGGCGCCACTTTGCCCATAAGGACGCAGTCGCATATCGACTCGATAGACAAACCCATCGGGCGTAATATCACCCAGTAAACTGATGAGCTTTTGCCCTAAACGGGTAAAAAACTTCTGATTTTCAATGGCTTTTGGCTCACGATCGGTTTCACCGTCCTCAGGAAAAGTGAAAATCAGATCGATATCTGAAGAAAAGTTCAGTTCTCTGCCACCCAGTTTTCCCATGGCTAAGATGAGGAGTTGTTGTTTATCGCCTTTAGCGCACATAGGAACGCCATACTTTTGATGGCAATGGTGCTCGGCCCAACGATAGGCAGCTAGGATTAGGATGTCTGCTAGTGTCGACTGGAAAAAGGTGATGGCCTTAATGTCCTGTCTTTGGCAAATATCTTCAACCGCAATCAGCAACGACCAATAATGTCGCTCTAATCGAAGCTTTTGCTTAATATCAAACTCGGTCAGGCTGGCATCAAACTTACCACTTAAATCATTCAGCCCCTCTTCGATAGACTGACCATTTAGAGCATCGAGTAGCCATTGTGGCTTTTTTATTGCCCATCGATAAACGTAATCACTCGAAGCGAGTACTAACTTAGCCACAGCTTCTAGTTCTTCGTTACTGTAACTATCTGATTGCTCGAGCTCTCGACACCACTCGCTGTAGCGCCTTCTAGCAAGATCTTGTAACGCTTCTGGTAGTGTAAAGTCAGTTCTCATGGAGTTTTGGGTTGCCATTAATTAAGGTGTTTTTGATCTTATGACAATACTTGGAAGGACCCAACAAATCAATTTTTAATAATCACACATTAAGCTGTAAGCCATTGATTATTCGATGGTTACAGTTGTTTACAAAGTAAAAGTAGTTTAAATTAGGCGTCATTGCTAGGATTATAGAGTTGTTAAAAGAAAGGAGCCTTTCCAAATGGGTACTATTATTACTTTGGCTGTGATAGCAGCGTTGGTGCTGTTCTTAGTCGGCATATATAACAAGCTGGTCACACTTCGTAATCGATTTAAAAATGCTTTTGCGCAAATTGATGTTCAATTAAACCGTCGTTATGACCTAATTCCAAACTTGGTGGAAACTGCAAAAGGTTACATGAAGCATGAAAAAGAAACCTTAGAAGCGGTTATCAGCGCCCGAAATGGTGCTGTTTCAGCGAACCAAGCGGCAGCAGCGAACCCTGATGATCCTGATGCTATTAAGCACCTGAATCAAGCCGAAGGCCAATTAACCGGTGCCTTAGGCCGTTTATTCGCGCTATCAGAAGCATATCCGGATTTAAAAGCCAACCAAACGATGGAGCAGCTGATGGAAGAGCTTAGCACCACTGAGAATAAAATTGCTTTTGCTCGTCAGGCCTATAATGATGCAGTAATGGAGTACAACACCTATCGCGAGCAAGTACCGAATAACTTTATCGCCAACCCATTCGGCTTCAAAGAAGCAGAATTGTTTGAGGTTGAAGATGAACAAGTTCGTGAGGCCGTTAAAGTATCGTTCGATTAATTATCAAAACGATCTAACGTTAAAGTATGGACTTTTTTGAACACCAAGCAGCAGCTCGGCGCAAAACCAAGCTGCTGGTTTTTTACTTCCTCTGCGCCGTTATTCTTATCGTTACGGCTCTCAATCTTGCACTCTGGGGTTTATTCAATCTCAGCGGTGGTTTTAGTAATAACGCACAATCCATCAGCCTCGCGCAGTGGTTTAAGGAAAGCTGGTTCTTTTACATTACCATTGGTTCGATTGCTCTAATTCTACTCGGCAGCTTGTATCGTTGGATCAGCTTGGCAGATGGCGGCAAAGCCGTCGCTCGCATGGTTAATGCTCGAGAAGTCTTGCCTGACACCAACGATCTGTTAGAAAGACGCCTTCTCAACGTCGTCGAGGAAATGTCCATCGCCTCAGGAACCTCAGTACCTACGGTTTACGTCATGGATCAAGAAAATACCATCAATGCATTTGTGGCGGGGATTGAAAGTGCCGATACGGTCATGGTGGTTACTCGTGGGGCTCTTGAGCAACTTACTAGGCAGGAATTACAAGGCGTTGTGGCGCACGAATTCAGCCACATTTTCAACGCTGATATGAAGATTAACGTACGTCTAATTAGTATTTTGGCCGGTATTTTAATGCTCGGCCAGGCCGGTTACTTCATGATGCGTGCCTTTCGCTACGGTGGTTCAACCCGCAGCAACAAAGATAGCGGTGGCATTGTCGTTGCCATAGTGATGATTGGCATTTCCGTCTACGCCATTGGCTCTATTGGACTCTTTTTTGGCCGTTTAATCAAAGCCGCCATCTCGCGCCAACGAGAATATTTGGCGGATGCCTCCGCGATTCAGTATGCACGTGATAATGAGGGACTGGCAGGTGCTTTTATTAAGATTCAGCGACAAAGCTCTTTATTGAATAATTCGCACGCTGAAGAAACCAGCCATATGTGTATCGCCGAGCCTATAAAGCTCAGCCTTAACAGCCTTGCCACCCACCCGCCAATTGAAAAGCGGTTATCAGCTATTATGCCTGGTTGGAGAAGTTTTAAAGAGCAGAAAGATCAAGAGGCTGAACGCGAAGCTCGCCGTTCAGTCCAAGAAGCGATACGCGAAGAAGCTCGACAGCAGTCGCAAACACAACAGAAAGGCTTTGATATTGGTGGACTGGCTGACACCGTGGGCAAACCCACTACTATGCACATGCATGCAGCCGGCGCGCTATTGTTGGCTCTACCTGAAGTTATAACTCAGGCGGCACACGGGCATCACTCAAACAGTCATGCCATGCACTTGGTGTTCGCTCTATTACTAAGCGATCATGGTCAAGTCGAAGAAGCCTCGCTACAAGCAATCGAGCAAATATACGGCGCACAAAGTAGCGAACGAATTCTAGAGCTTGCCAGCCACATCACCAAAGATCAGCGCCAGCTCCGTCTCGCGATTTTAGATCTTGCGATACCGAGCCTAAGACGCCTTTCGAATGAAGAGCGTAAACAATTTTTCGGCTTATTGCGTCAGCTCATTCACCAAGACAACCACGTTAGTCAGTTTGAATATGTGCTGTATTGTTTAATTCACAAGCACCTCATCGGCAATGGCGATCAGAGCAACAAATCAATAACACGATTTGGTAAAGTCGAAAAAGAACTGCAAATTCTATTATCTGCAGTGATCCATGCCAGTGGTCAAGATCAGGCCACTAAAGAGAAGGTATTCAAACAAGTCTTTTCCGGCTTCAGTTCAAATGAACTAACATTGTTAGCCGAAGATTTTGATGCTGAGCAATTCCACCAAGCACTCAAAACCCTACGCCGCCTATCACCCATGCTTAAAAAGCCTTTATTGAATGGATTAGAAGAAGCTATAGAGTACGACGGAATCGTAAAACACCTAGAAATTGAACTACTTAGAGCAATCGCCGAATGTCTCGACTGCCCTATTCCACCGATTATTGAAAATTCTCAAAAAGAAGTCTTGGCTTCAGTTCAAAAGTAGACTTTCTTAAAGTATCAATAGCTGCATAAGGTTTCCCTATGCAGCTACTTTATTAACGGTAACTCAATTCCAGTATGGGTTTTTAGACAGAGCTTCTTCGCGCATTTCTTGCAGAACGATCAAGGTCTCAGCCTCGATTTCGGCAATCAACGGATCTTCAACACCCTTTTCTTTTAGAGTTTTGTCGAGATATGCCAGCTGCTCAAGTAGCTGAATGTTGGCGACGATGTCGGCCCAGCTTTGTCGGTACTCACGACGCGCGCGATCATCAAATAAACAACCGAAAAATAGCCCGATATCCAAGGTTCGTGACATCTTAGGCAAATAATTGATGTAGTCTTTGCTGGTGAGAGACACCTTGTCAGAAAGGTGGCGCTTTAAGTCACGCAATAAATGTTGCAATTGCTTTCTAGCGTATGGAAATACTTCTTTTTTCTGAATTTTCTCTAAATTTGACTCACCAATGGCTTCGCGCCATTTTTTTAAATACAACCAACGTGAAAATCGTAGTAATTTCAAGTTGTACGACGGTGTCTGTAGATATTCGACAAATTCTTGGTGCTCTGTGGCAAATTCTTGTTCTAGGCGAGACTCTTCTGGCGTTAGTTCGGAATATTCAAATCCGTAAAGCTTGCTGTTTTTTAGCCAGTTAATTTCTTCCGCAATAACAATGAGCTTAGAAAGGTTTTTGGTAATTTCGCGCCAGTCTCGACGCAGATCTAGCAGGCTATGGCGCGGAATTACCGCAGCAAACACCGAATACATGGTCTGCATAAACATCAAAGCTCTATTCAGTTGTAATACCGCTTCAACACTGGGTTCACGTTTGATTTTCTTGATGTAATACTGCCAATGGCCTAATCCTTTATGAGCAATACTTTCGAAGGCCCCTTCCGCTGAAGTTTTAGAAGTTAAATTTACAATATTTAGACGTTTCGTATATTCTGGCGCGTTATGGCACAGACGATAACCACGTTCGGCCTTGCTTTCGCTATCTAGCGCGAGTCCAAAACGTTCGATGAGTTCGTTACCCAATGCAAAAAGCACGCTGGCGTCGCCATCTTTTAGCTCCAGCTCGACTTCACATAACTCAAGCTTTTCAGCGACGACATCGTCCCCAATGCAATTAATATGCCCCTGATCCAATGCAACCTCAACTTCAGCGCCTTGATAATCGATAGTGACTTGATCGCGCGTAAAATTGGTTGCAAATATAGGTGCTAAAGGGCCATCTTCTTCTTCCGCCTCTTCGAGCAAAATCATCAGGTATGGCTCGTCCACTAGCTCAAGCTGCAGTTTATTCTCAGCAATATCACTTTCAGACTCGTTTCTTTGGTACAAACCACCAACGACACGGCCGGCTGACTTTACAGACTGGATATAACGATCACCGTCTTTGCGAATGCGAAGGCCGATATCCGTTTCTCTCAATCGATGGTTTTTTGTGTCGTAATAGATGTTATGGAGCTGCTTCTGCTCCCACTCTATCGCGGCTGTGTTGTTCTTAGAAGCTCCAACTTCGACTAACCATTGTTTAACCCTTTGAATCTTATCAGTGCTTGCAGACAGCTTTAGTTCTATTTCAATCGACATTATTTATTATGCTTAATAGCAAACTCATGGCCTAAGTTTACAGCGCGAATCACTTCTTGCCAAATCCCTATTATGGGCGCCTTGATTAAAAGCAAGCTATCCTTCCAAAGCCAGCCCCCATAAGCCTCAACTATCACTCAGAATTTACATACTTAATTCAGCAGACGCACAATGATTCCTAGCCCAAGACTAATTCAACCTCAAGTACCTTTGTGCATATTTTTTAGGCAGTTATAGTAGGTAGTTGTAGCCAGCGAATAGCAACTTATCTATAATGTGGCATCAAATTTCATTAAATTAAAACCTTTCTGGGGTAGATATGGCCAACTCGATACTTGATATGTTTGCGTCATCACCGATTCGTCCGATGCAGGATCATATGAGCAAGGTGCACCAAGCCGCCAAGCAACTGGTCCCGTTTTTCGAAGCAGCTTTAGCCAAAGATTGGCAGGAAGCTGAAAAGATAAAAGATGAGATTCGTCAACTGGAAAATGATGCTGACGATTTAAAACACGGTCTTAGAATGCAATTGCCAAAAGGCTTATTTTTGCCTGTTGCAAGAACTGACTTGTTATCGCTTCTCAGCAAACAGGATAAAATTGCTAATATTGCACGTGACATTTCGGGCCTAGTGTTCGCTAGGAAAATGGAGTTCCCAGAAAATATTCACAGCGACCTACTTGGCTTAGTTAAACGCTCTATAGATGCTTCTAAGCAAGCATTCAAAGCGATTAATGAGCTTGATGAGTTACTCGCTACTGGATTCCGCGGCCGTGAAGCTGATCTCGTTGAAGAGCTCGTATCACAGCTGGATGTCATTGAGAATGATACAGACGAACTGCAAAGAGCCCTTCTATTCAAGATTTTCGAACAGGAAGAAGAGCTTCCACCAGTCGCTGTCATGTTTATGTATAAAGTGATTCGTCAAGTCGGAGACCTTGCAGATAGCGCTCAAAGCGTTGGCTCGCGCTTCGAAATGACCGTCGCTCGCTAAAGACAAATCAAGTTCAGTAGGGGGAACTTTTGGATTTTATATTACAAAACTCAGATACCATTATCTGGATCGCCGTAGCCTTTGGCTTCCTTATGGCCTTCGGGATCGGAGCCAACGACGTTGCCAATGCCATGGGGACGTCAGTTGGCGCAAAAGCACTAACTCTAAAACAAGCAATCATTGTTGCTGCAATATTTGAGTTTGCAGGTGCTTACTTAGCAGGAGGCGAAGTCACAAAAACCATACGCAAAGGCATGATTGACCCCACTTACTTTTCGGGGCAACCAGAACTCTTAATTTTCGGTATGATGGCAGCGCTCTTGGCAGCAGGCATCTGGTTATTGATTGCCTCCCGTCTCGGCTGGCCAGTTTCAACCACTCACTCCATCGTTGGTGCAATTATCGGTTTCGCGGCGGTTGGCGTCAGTTTTGATGCTGTAAGCTGGGGCAAAGTCGGCTCTATCGTTGGTAGCTGGGTCGTCACTCCTTTATTGGCTGGTGTTATTTCCTTCCTGATCGTGTTAAGCGTTCAAAAATTGATTCTAAACACTGAAGATCCTTTCCAAAAAGCTAAACGATACGTTCCTTTTTATATGTTTTTAGCGGGCTTTATTATCGCCCTAGTGACCATTATGAAAGGTCTGAAGCATATTCTTAAGGATCAGAGCATCGTCTTATCGACTGCGGAAATGTACTTTATCGCCGCAGGTGTCGGTCTGATTATTGCTGTTATTGGTGCTCTTTTCATTAGCCGTATAAAGATAGATAAGCAGGAAAACAAAGAGTATCACTTTGCTAGCGTTGAAAAAGTGTTTGCTGTTTTAATGATTGTTACCGCTTGTGGCATGGCCTTTGCTCACGGTTCTAACGATGTGGCAAACGCTATTGGTCCTTTGGCTGCTATTGTTAGTGTTATCCAAAGTGGCGGTGAAATTGGTGCAAGCGCAACCGTAGACCCTCGAATCTTACTAGTAGGTGCTATTGGTATCGTGATTGGTTTGATCGTCTTAGGTAGCCGTGTAATGGCAACTATCGGCCAAAAAATCACTCACCTAACGCCAAGCCGTGGCTTTGCTGCCGAGTTAGCAGCAGCATCAACGGTCATCATCGCAAGTGGTATCGGCCTACCGATTTCTACTACACAAACCCTTGTTGGTGCGGTATTAGGTGTGGGTATGGCTCGTGGTATCGCTGCCTTGAACTTAGGCGTAGTTAGGAACATTTTTGTGTCTTGGGTAGTGACATTGCCTGCAGGCGCGATTCTGTCAGTTATTTTCTTCTACATCTTCAAGGCCATCTTCTCGTAAGCTGAGCCGATGTAGCGTCAAAAAATCGATTGAAATGTTTAGAGGTGGTCAGCTTGTCTGACCACCTCTTTTTATTTCTCGACTTTGAATATACACCATACTTGGCTCATCACTTAAAAAACCTTCTTTTTCAAGCTCTTGACGCAAGTTAATAATCTTGTAAATGGGCTCTAAACACCTTCTCACAGATACTCTGTACCCCCTATAATACCTTCGATCAGGGTAATTCCTGTTGTTTCTGAGGGGCTGACTTCGAGCGCAAATCGATGGTTTTTGCAGTGACCACTATTTTGCGTTATCTAGAAAAGTTCTGAAACGCGAATTTACAGGTTGCCTGGGTAGAAAAACCTACTTATACTCCCCCCTTGAACCGTTTAATCTGACCAGGATTGATATGTTACGTATCCTGACTTTATGGGCAATATTCTTCACATCTGCGCTATCCGTTGAACGGGTTAATGCCGCGGAAGAAAACACCTCTGAAAGCCCTCAAGCATCGACAAACTTTTATATCTCAGACGATATTGGCGTAGTTCTGCGAAGCGGGCCGACCAATCGTTATCGAGTCACAGGCAAAATAGCGGCCGGCACCCCTATCACGATCTTAGAACGTGATGCTGCCAATAAGAGCAGTAAAGTCCAAGTCGCTAATGGTGATACAGGTTGGATTCAGTCCGATTACATCACCGATCAGCCCACTGTGCGCGCCAAATACCAACTGCTTTTAGAAGAAAACAATAAACTCAAGCAGCAGGTTGAAGAGCTCGCGCAGGATATCGCTGATAAAGCCAACATTATTCAACTTAATAATAAGTTACAACAGCAAGTCTCAGAGCTCGAGAATGAGCGCAACATACTCAGTCAGCAAGCATCTTTGCAAAAAGATCGTTTTCACAAAGATGTTTTTTATGCGGGAGCTTTAGTGTTACTGTTTGGAATGTTTTTAAGTTGGGTAGTATCAAGATTTAGTCAAAAGAAACGTCAACGATCCGGCTGGCGTTAAGGTTTATAGGTTTATGTTTTAGGTATATAAAAGAATGTTAAGAGCTAGTCATATATTTTCAGATAATTACAAGCACCTGTCACTGGACGAATGGCAGGGATTGATCACCCAAAATTACGCAGTCGATGAATCGGATTATCTGAATGAACTGCTGGCGCTAGCCAAGCCTGATAAGGACACCTTTGAAAAAGTTACTCGTCAAGCCAGCGATCTTGTCACTGCTATTCGCAAAGATGAACGCTCTAAAGACGGTGTGGAAGCATTTCTTCAGCAATATAGCCTGAGCACCAAAGAAGGCATTATTCTGATGTGTTTAGCGGAAGCATTATTGCGTATCCCTGATGCACGCGTTGCTAACGATTTAATTCGTGACAAGCTGACCGCTGCCGACTGGGAAAAGCACACTGGTCAAAGCGATTCATACCTCGTTAACGCTTCGACTTGGGGACTTATGCTTACCGGTAAAATTGTCGATACCGACAAAGATGGTGATGGTAAGCCAGATAGCATGATTCGTGGCCTTGTGGCTAAATTTGGTGAGCCTGTGATTCGCCAAGCCATGAACCAAGCTATGCGCATCATGGGTCGCCAGTTTGTATTGGGTCGCACCATTAAAGAAGCACTTAAGCGTGGTTCTAAGAGCGTAGACAAAGGGTATACCCACTCTTTCGATATGCTCGGTGAAGCAGCTTACACCATGCCTGATGCGAAGCGTTATTTCCAAGCGTACAGCAATGCAATTGACGAAATTGGTAAGGTAAAAACTCAAGACGGCGTCAAAGCTCCTAGCATTTCGATCAAGCTTTCAGCTCTCCACCCTCGTTATGAAGACGGCCAACGTGACCGCGTATTAACCGAATTAGTCGCAACCGTTAAGCAACTGGTTGAGCAAGCTCGACAGCTTGATGTTGCGGTGACGATTGATGCGGAAGAAGCCGATCGACTAGAGATCTCCTTGGAAGTTTTTGAAGCAGTCTATGATTCACCTGTGTGCAAAGACTGGGAAGGTTTCGGACTTGTGGTTCAAGCCTACTCAAAACGTGCGTTACCGGTACTAGGATGGCTCGATGCATTATCTGCCAAACACGGCCGTCGAATTCCATTACGCCTAGTAAAGGGCGCTTACTGGGATCAGGAAATCAAATGGTCACAGCAAGGTGGTTACGCCAGTTACCCTGTATTTACTCGTAAATGTGGTACTGATGTTTCATATTTAGCATGTGCGAAATACTTACTACAGGCCAAAGGCACCTTCTACCCACAGTTCGCGACGCACAACGCGCAAACGGTGTATAGTATTCTGGATATGGCCGGCAATAATCGAGACTTCGAATTCCAGCGCTTGCACGGCATGGGCGAGTCCTTGTATGACTTGGTATTAAAGCAATACCCAGACCTAAGCTGCCGCATTTACGCGCCAGTAGGTAACCACAAAGACTTACTGCCTTACCTCGTAAGACGATTACTTGAAAATGGTGCAAACACGTCGTTTGTACACCAGTTGGTGGATGAGAATACGCCGATCAATGATTTAGTAGAGCATCCATGCGTTACATTGCAGAACTTTGAAACCTTGCATAACGATCGCATCCCGCTACCGCCACAGCTATACAGAGACTTTGGCGAAGATCGCGAAAACTCAAGTGGTACTAATTTACATATTCATAGTGAGACAGAGCCTTTTATGAACCAGGTCAAACATTTCTTAGATAACCAATGGCACGCAAAGCCGATTATTGACGGTCAAGAACACACCAGCACTGAAGAGCAAGTGATTTGTCCTTACGACCATAGCCATACGGTAGGTACTGTTCATAAAGCTACCGAAGAGCAAGCGCTACAAGCTTTAGACGTTGCCCATAAAAACTTCATTGCGTGGGACATGACGCCGGTACAACAGCGCGCAGCTTTATTAGACAAGGTTGCCGATTCGTTGGAAGAGCATAAGCACGAACTAATTGCACTTTGTAGCCGTGATGGTGGCAAAAGCATCCAAGACGGTATCGATGAAATCCGTGAAGCGATTGATTTCTGTCGCTACTATGCTTACAACGCGCGTAACCAGTTCGGTCACGAGATCCATTTGCCAGGCCCAACCGGTGAAAGCAACGACCTTTACTTACAAGGCCGTGGTGTATTCGCTTGTATCAGCCCATGGAACTTTCCATTAGCGATATTCATCGGCCAAGTTGCGGCAGCACTTGTCGCGGGTAATACAGTTATCGCTAAGCCTGCAGATCAAACAACACTGGTCGCTTACCGTGCGGTTCAATTGATGCACCAAGCAGGTATTCCAGGCAGCGTGCTTCAATTTGTTCCAATTCGTGGTTCGGTCTTAGGTAAGGTGATTCTAGCTGACAACCGTATTGCTGGTGTTGCCTTCACAGGTTCGACAAGCACCGCTCACACGATTAACCGCACTCTAGCCAGCCGTGATGCTATGTTGTCACCGCTAATCGCTGAGACGGGAGGTCAGAACGCCATGATCGTTGATAGCTCTGCGTTACCAGAGCAAGTAGTAGACGACGTCATTCATTCGGCTTTCACTAGTGCCGGTCAACGTTGCTCAGCCCTTCGCGTTCTCTATGTCCAAGAAGAGATCGCTGACAAAATCATTGAAGTCTTGTCAGGCGCGATGCAAGAATTACGCCTTGGTAATCCAACGGACTTATCTACCGACGTTGGTCCTGTGATTGATATGGCAGCGCGTGAAGAGCTACAAGAGCACATTAATGAGCTTAAGGCAGCCGGCAAACTTATCGCTGAAACGCCAATGCCAGAAGGTTTAGAAGGCCACGGTAGCTTCCTATCGCCTGTCGCTTTCGAAATTGATCATATTAACGATTTGACCCAAGAGTGGTTCGGTCCAATCGTTCATATCGTGCGCTACAAAGCGAAAGACTTGGATAAGGTTATCGATCAAATTAACGATTATGGCTTCGGTTTAACACTTGGTGTGCATTCGCGTAACGAAGAAACAGCGATGTACATCGATAAGCGTGCTCGTGTTGGTAACGTCTACATTAACCGTAACATGATTGGTGCTACGGTAGGTGTTCAGCCATTCGGTGGTCAAGGTTTATCGGGTACTGGCCCTAAAGCGGGCGGACCTTTCTACTTGTACCGTTTTGCAACTGAGCATACTCGTACCAACAACACAGCAGCAATCGGCGGTAACGCCACACTTTTATCACTGGGTGATGAAGATGTATCGCCAGAGTTTTTAAAGGACTCGTAATTGCTAGCTAGTTAAAACGTCCAAAAGGCACAGCTCGTCTGTGCCTTTTGTGTTTCAGAAGCACCCAAATACAGACAAACGCCTATGGCACAAATATCCCAACAATTTATAGAACACATTGAAAAACAGCTACCCGAATCCGTTCCTCTCGACGATTTATTGAGTGCTTGCCAATGCCCTTTGCGCAAGAGTATCCGAGCCAATACCCTTAAAATGTCACCCCAAGAGCTGCGCCAAGAATTCGAGTCACACGGCTATAAACTGTTACCCATTCCCTGGTGCGAAGAAGGCTTCTGGGTTGATGAAGACGAAAAGGCATTACCCGAAAACCTTGGAAACTGGTTACCTCACCTTGAAGGACAATGTTACATCCAAGAAGCCAGCTCCATGTTACCAGTCAAAGCGTTGCTACATGATTTTGAATGCCACGAAGAATCAGCCTTCCTCGATATGGCAGCCGCGCCAGGCTCAAAAACGACTCAACTGACAGCCAAAATCAACAATCAGGGATTAGTCGTTGCCAACGAACTGTCATCCTCTCGGATCAAGGGCCTGCATTACAACCTCCAGCGTTGCGGTGTTACTAACTCGGTACTTTGTCATACCGATGCTCGGCATTTTGGCGAAAGTACCCCTGAGTTTTTTGATGCGATTCTGTTGGACGCGCCTTGTGGCGGTGAAGGCACCGTGCGCAAGGACGAGCAAGCGTTAGCCAACTGGAATATCGATGCCGTACGTGCCATCTCACAGCTGCAAAAAGATCTTATCGTTAGTGCTTATAAAGCGCTAAAGCCGGGTGGGCGATTGGTTTATTCCACCTGTACTTTATCGAAGGAGGAAAACCAAGAAGTCTGTCAGCACTTGTTGGATTTATACGGAGATTCTATCCAAATTAAACCCTTAACAGACTTATTTGAAGGCGCAAACAAAGCGATCACCAAAGAGGGTTATCTGCACGTCTACCCTAACCTTTATGACTGCGAAGGATTTTTTGTCGCCTGTTTTGAAAAAAAACCATCAGACGTTTTGATCACTGATAACACCAGCAATCAAAACACTCGATTCAGTTTTTCGCCTATTTCCTCTGAACATTACACATCAGCGTCTACTCATACGAGTCTGTTCGGCTGGGATATTGGCCCCATTAAACAACAGTTGTGGCAAAAAGATAATCGCGGAAAATCACTAGAAATTTGGTATCTACCCAAGTCTACGGAAAAGCTCTGTCGGCACATTAAGCTGAATCGGTATGGCATCAAATTAATGGAAATCAGTAAACATGGAGTAAAACTCCATCACCAAGCCGCCATAAGCTTTGGGCATACATTCTCCAAGCAACATATCGAGCTAAACGCACAACAAGCAGAAGATTATTATCAGGGAAAAGATATTTTCCTTGATACCCCCATAAAGGCTCCGACCAATAAGGAGTTCATGGTGACTTTCAAGCAAACGCCTCTTGGTTTAGTAAAACATTTGGGGAATAAATTAAAAAATAATTTACCAAGGGATCTTGTGCGGGATAAAACTTTCAACCAATTACCTTGATAAAATACCTGACACTTATGACGCCCTTTGTCATAAGTGTTCCATAACTGAAACAGTTTCAAGCCAATTTACCACCCAAGTTCTCATAACATCTATGACACTTGCCTCAAAAACAAATCAAAACTGCATTAAAGTTACTTTATTAGCAACTCCTAAAATGTCTATTTTTTCGACATCTATTTTTTCAATCACTATAGCGTTACATTTTTAATCGTAATTTAGGTTTTTAAATTACATGGTAGTGAAAGCCTAGAACAATCTAGGGAAGCAATAACTCAATAATGAGTATCATGGAAACTATCCTATTTAGGAGGAAGTAATGAAACTATTAACAACATTATCTTTGGCTGCACTACTTGCTGCTGCTGGCTCAGCTGCAACAGCTCATGAGCGTGGCAAACTTGTCGTGAAAAACGACTCTAGAGACGCTACAGCGGTTGGCGGTGAGCTGATTTCCGAAAGTTTCTATTCTGGCGTGTTTGGCTCAGGTGGAACTTACTTAGAAATGGCGGGATACCGTGCTAACGCAGGTTCAGTTGTAATTAATGGCTGTCCTTGCCGTAAGAAAACTGTGGTGCATAACAAAAGCCGCGGAGCGATGGCACTAGGCGCTGCCAGTGCGGGTTCTGTAGTCATTAACGCCGGACTTGATTAATCAATAACGGGTTAAACTTTGCGGTAATGGAGCCGCAAAAGATTGTGGCTCCGGTTTCTAATAAAAATATTTGGAGATTATCATGAAATTATTAACTACTTTATCAATTGCTGCAGTAATTGCAGTAGCAAGCACAGCAGCAGCGGCGCATGAGCGTGGCAAACTTGTTGTAAAGAATGATTCACGAAACGCAACAGCAGTTGGCGGTGAATTATTTGCAGCAGCGGGAAGCTTCGATGGCACAACCCTTGAAGGTGGCTTTATCTACGCAGCCGGCAAACGTGCCAATGCAGGTTCAGTCGTTGTGAATGGCTGCCCTTGCCGTAAAAAAACTGTTATCGATAACAAAAGCCGCAATGCACTAGCATTTGGTGCAGCAAACGCAGGCTCTGTTGTGATTAACGCTGGATATGGTCTGTAGGTCATATTCATAAACTGGTCACTACCAGCCGCATGGAAACATTAAGGAGACAATTATGAACACAAAACGCTTATCTGTTCTTCATGGAGGACGAGACAAGAAAATGCTTTTGAAGAGTATTTGTTTTCTTAGTGTCTTCCATGCACTTATATTTTTACCAGCCGAAACAGAGGCCAATGAACGCTATCAGGCAAAGGGTCTAAACGGTAAAGCCACCAGCTTTTATGGTCGCTACGGTGCCGACCTGGTAAACATTCAATACATCAAGGCCGATATTATCGGTACTGTTAAAAAATCAATCCGCGAGGGTAGCGATATCCTACAAGATTTAGACGAATACATCATACCAACAGCAAGTGGTAGTGTGTTTGTGTTACCTGGCGTCAATGCCGACGAGCTAATAATTTATAACGATGGCTCAGGTTTTCCGATAGCTATTAAACGTTAAGACTAGGGGGGGAATGATGAAAAAAGGACTTTTAGTCATCAGTGTGGCTGCCGTGATTAATGGCTGTGCAGTGTCCACGTCAACGACAGAGTTTTCCAAAAAGTTGGAGATGCCAAAACCAACTAAAACCGTCGCTACGGACTACTTAAGTTGCTTTGGGGATATGCTAACCGAGTATCGTTACGCCGCAGGGAATGGCACTGTTGATCCATTACGCATAGCAATTGTTTCGGTAAACGATGCGACCAATATTTCAACCGTTCAATACCCTAATAGTGAAATCCCCAACGATTTCACTAATATGACTTTAAGCATAGCCTCGAAAATTGGGGGCCCAATACGAATAGTTCATATCCCAAAAGATAATGAAATCATCAGTGCTTACCAGTACGGCGCTACTCCAGGCAAAAAAGACCCTTTTTTCAATACTTATGGAGCCAGTCATTACCGTCAAGATACCATTCAAATTTATGGTGCTTTAACCGAGTATGATCGCTTTATCCGAAACGCACGTCGCTCACGTGATGCATCGGTCGAAGTTGGTGGAGGTAGTGGCGAGACTGATTTTGAATTTAGTCGATTTGATGACAAAAATACCGCCCGCATGACCATGGACTTTTATACAGCGCATGGTTTCGTTGGCGATATCGTTAACCACAGCAGCGCAACCAATACGGTTCAATTATTTCAACGTGGTCATGACCGTAGCTATGGCATTAGCGTAGACGGTAACTCTCTCGGTTACGCCGTGTCTCATTCTATCGTCGATGCGCGCCACAAAGCGATTCGATTGCTGATTGAATGGGGGATGATAGAAACTTTAGGTAAGTATGAGTATATTCCGTATTGGAAATGTTTACCAAATGCTGACAATAAAGAAACGGCCTACTTCAAAGACTTAATTGGCACGGATAGTGTGATTAACTTTGCCGAACTTCAAAAAGAAAAAGAAGAGCCAGAGACACCAGATGAAGAAACAGATTTGATCGATAAACGAGACAAGGACTTATTATTATCTGTTCGCTCGAGCTATGAATATGCTGAATATGTTGATGACAAAGTGAGACAACACGTTCCCCGTCCACTCGAACCATCTCAAACTGCAATCAAAGATGGACAAACTGGAAAAACGTTTAAAGTGCAGTTCACCAGCAAGAAAGAGTTACTCTCGGGTTTGCTAAAGCTGTATCAGAAAAATAATGCCCAATATAACGCTTTAGGCTTAGATTTAGTTTTAGATATGTTGCATGAGGACTTTATCCGCAAGGGTGTATTGTCTGAGCAGGATGATAAATTCAGTAGTGATATGTACCTAGCGCTTTGGCTTAATGCACCCGTACGGCGCAATGCTCGCTGGACCTATTAGTCTGCATTAGTCGTTCGCGTTAACATCTTCAAGGCTGGGCAATGTAAACTCCTGGCCTTTATACACAATTAACAGATCGTTCTCTAAAATTTCCTTAATCAAAAAACCTTCCTGCGTCTTATCACCTTCAGAATAGGCTCGGCCATTCAGCATCACAAAGCGATCGCTCGGCTGAGTTGCATAGATGTGCGTGGTGTAGATGATTTTAGGTAGGTCGGACTTAGTCATTGTGGTAGTAGTTTTAACCTTTTGTTGACTCGTTTTTTTAGACTGTGCAGAAAGGTTAGATCTTGTCACTTTTTGTACCACAGGTTCAGCCACTTGTAGGGGCTTGTTCACCACCACAGCGTCTTTCGAGATCGAAGTATTTTGTCTAATCGATGAACTTATAGTTGCTTTATCGTTATCTTCTAAGGAAGAATTAACTGTCGAAACAGCACTTTCGTTATCACTATTGTTAGCGTTTATGCTCGTGTTAACTTGACGTTGAATAAGCTGTTGATACGCTTCATCAGCCGAAGGGTTAAGCAGCATAAACGATAAAATAGCAACGACTAAGAGTAATATCATTACCACACTTGGCCACAGCCATCGCTTCAATGAATTTTCTTCATCGAAATTATGGTAGTCATGCTCTGCACCGTGGTCGCTCGAAAGATCTGGCACCTGCTCCTTGTCGTTATCAGGCTTGTTTTTTTTCAGAGCATCAAGAATATAAGACATTATTGCGCTCCTCTTTGTGCTACCGATAGATCATTAACTAGCTTAGGAATATTAGCTATCACGTGATTATTGATCATAATTACCGAGTGCTTACCAAGAATCCCATCAGACACTAAACCATTCTCCATTTGAAACAGAATCAACCAATCTTCGACCTTTTGACTAAAGTAATCAGCGGGGGAAATATCCACCTGGTCAATACTGTATATCGCATCTGTTAGCCAACGCACTGTAGCACCAGAATCCCCCTTTTTAGCATGTTCATTAAAACCATCAGGCGCCTTCCAAAACAACTGGTACTCCCCCTGCCACAAAGGGTTTAACCGACGAGGCAATACTCTAACTTCGTTATCAGCAAACTGTAACACCAAGTAATCACCATCAATTTCCTTGAGCGTCCCCCAAAAGTGACCTGAGGTTTCAGTGCTGAACTTTAAGTTTACTGGTCGGTTTAGTTGCTTAATGTATGCCCAGTCAGCTCTGCCGGAGTCACAGTTGAGATTATAATTCAGCGCGTAATCGCACGGTTCACCTGATTGATAAGGGTAATAGCTGACTCCCCAGAGCGCGAATAAATTACGCGCAGACACAAAGCCGGTTCGATCCCAGCTTTGCTCCTGCCAAAATTGCTCAGCTACTTCATCATTCGTGGTCGCGCGAACTAGAGGAGATCTCATTTCAGAAATTGTATCGACACCTGAAGAACTCTGGGTCTTGCTCTCAGTGTTTTGTGATAACTCCTTTTCCTCGACAAAATCAGCTGGCTTGAGGGCTTGTTTAACAACGATATAACTTAACAATATGACGAATACCACAGATGCCGCGGCAAACCACCAACGACTATTACCAGCTCGTGATGATTTCTTTTCTTCATAATTCCCCAAGACCTCATTCACCGCTTTTTTGACCACTGTGTCATTAATGGTATTTCTGCGCTCAACAAAGGCTCCCAGCAGAGCTCTGTCTGTAATGATGTTGATAAGACGAGGAACGCCACCACTTGATTGGTAAATTTGCTTAATGGCACTGGACTTAATCAATGGGCGTTGAATACCCGCTACTCGCAGTCGGTGCTCGATGTAGGAAGCCGTTTCTTTTAAGCTTAATGGTTTAAGGTGATATCTTGCTGTAATCCGCTGTGCTAATTGACGTAACTCTTTTTTGGCTAGCAACTCTTGTAACTCGGGCTGCCCAATCAATATAATTTGTAGAAGCTTCCGTTCGTTAGTCTCTAAATTGGTCAGCAATCGAATTTGCTCCATGACCTCAACACTTAGATTCTGTGCTTCATCGATCATCAAAACCGTATTGAGCCCCTGCTCATGGTTCTCTAACAAACGGTCTCTTAATAAATCAGTAAATGCCTTTAGACTTTTTTCACCCGGCTCATATTCGATTCCCAGCTCGTCGCACATTGTCGCCATGAGCTCGATAGCATCTAGCTTTGGGTTCAAGATATAGGCTAGACGAACGTTGCTAGATAACTGCTCCAATAAGCAGCGACAAACCGTCGTTTTCCCGGTGCCGACTTCTCCAGTAAGCATAACGAAGCCTCCACCGTTACTGATTCCATACAGTAAGTGGGCCAAAGCATCGCGGTGCCGTTCGCTCATGTACAAAAAGCGGGGATCGGGCGCAATGGTAAAAGGTGTTTTCTTAAATCCAAAAAAATCGTTATACATAAAGAATGGCTCACACTCTTTGTGAGCGTTTATTGTCTATTATTTCAGCTTTGTCTATGATTATGGGTAATATATGCTAAAGCCAATGTTGGTACAATTGCTATGATCACAAGCTGGCTCACAGGAAATCGAGCATTACTATTTATGATTATGAGTGCGATAGCGTTTAGCTGTCCAGCTAAAATCTATAAATGGGTCGATAAAGAAGGAAATACACACTTTTCAGACAAACCACCCAAAGATAAAGGACTTAAAGCTACTCAGCAAAAACTCGACAATATGAATATTGTGGATATGCCGCGACCGCTTAAAACACAAGCATTATCAAGCTCCATGTGCCGACAAGCGGTTGATAACTTTAGCAAAAACTTCGCCACCCATAAAAAGAAGATTGAACAAGAGCTGGCCCAGAGTAAGATAAATGATATGCAGTTTGCAGAAAAGCTTACGGAATTAGAAACCTTAAAAAAGCGTATCACTGTAAAAAACTGCCACAAAGCTGATCCCAAGCTCAACACCCTGCTACACTGTATGGCAAAGAATCCAAATACTCAGGTGTGTCGTTAGTTTATGGAAATATTCCTAGTTGGTGGCGCTGTACGCGATCAATTATTAAACCTTGAAGTGACCGACCACGACTATGTAGTTGTTGGTGCTACCCCCGAAGAGATGCAGCAACAAGGTTTTAAAGAGGTCGGTAAGGACTTCCCTGTTTTTTTACACCCCCGCACTGGTGAGGAGTATGCGCTAGCAAGGACGGAGCGTAAGTCTGGACACGGTTATAAAGGTTTCGAAGTTGATTTTTCTAAAACGATCACACTGGAACAAGATTTAGAACGTCGCGACCTGACCGTCAACGCTATGGCGCAAGCGCAAGATGGCGCTATTATTGATCCCTTTGATGGTCAAGATGACCTGAAAAATAAAGTGCTGCGCCATGTTTCCCCAGCCTTCGCAGAAGATCCCTTAAGAGTCTTGCGCGTAGCTCGCTTTGCAGCTCGATTCGCTCACTTAGGATTTGCCGTTGCACCAGAAACCTTGGCTCTAATGACCGAGCTAGTGAATCAAGGCGAACTGGAGTTTTTAACGGCGGAGCGAGTGTGGCAAGAAACTAAAAAGGCTTTAACCACTCAATCCCCCCAGGTCTATTTTGAGGTCTTGCGTAGTTGTGGTGGGCTAAAGGTTTTATTCCCTGAAATCAATGTGTTGTGGGGTATCCCCAACCCAGAAAAGTGGCACCCGGAAATTGATACAGGGATTCATACCCTGATGGTGCTTGAGCAAGCTGCACGTAAAACTGACGATGTGAGCGTACGTTTTGCTGCCGTGCTGCACGACCTCGGTAAAGGTGCGACCAAAAAAGAATATTGGCCACAACACCGCGGTCATGAAGAAGCTGGAGTGCCCTTAATTAAAAATTTATGCCGAAGGATCAAAGCACCAAAAGACTATGAGAACCTCGCTGTGATGGTGTCCCGCTTCCACCTACACTGTCATAAAATGTTTGAGCTTCGCCCCAAAACCATTCATAAAGTCTTAATGTCTATCGGTGCTTATAAAAAAGAGTCTATTCTCGAACAGTTTATTGTCGCTTGTGAAGCAGACTTTAACGGCCGCTTAGGGCTTGAGGACGAACCTTATGCACAAGGTGACTTACTTCGAGAGTGCTATAAAGCATCTTATAAGATAGATGCACAGCCACTTATAGAGCAAGGTTATGAAGGCGCGAAGCTTGGCACGGCTATTGAACGGGAAAGGATAAAACGTATTCAAACGACGGTTGAAGATATAAAAAAAGCGGCTAAAGAATAAGCCGCTTTTGTCTGTTCATTCTAAATTCAAATACGACTAGCTGTAGAAAAGTACTAGTAGTCCGATTCCCAGTGCTAAACGATACCAAACAAAAGGCATAAAACCGATTTTCTCAAGCCACTTTAAGAATAAGTGAATACAGGCAAAAGCACTAATCGCCGAAACAACAATACCCAAAATTAAGAAGCTCCAATCAAACTTGGCACCTTCTTCGACTAGCTGATACCCCTTGAGGCCACCTGGAAGTAGAATTGCTGGAATCGATAGAAGGAACGAATAACGAGCGGCAGCGGTTCGAGAAAAACCTAACATCGCCGCAGCTGTCATGGTAATACCTGAGCGCGAAGTTCCTGGAATTAACGCCAAAGCCTGCGCTATACCGATGGTCACAACATCACGCAACCTTAAGTCATACTCACTCTTGAAATCCTGACGTTTCTTACCGCTATAACGAGTTTCGGCATAACCTAACAGCAAACCAAAAATTATCGTTGTCGCGGCAATCACAGGTATCGTGCGCAAATAGTTATCAACAATATCGAATGCTTCCAAGAACAGACCAAACAGCCCAACCGGAACCGTACCCCAGATCACAGCCCATGCTAGTCGAGAATTAGGCGTCGAACCTTTCCCAGAGATTGAACCAAACCAAGCAACGACCATCTCCGCAATCTCCTTACGAAAATAAAGCATCACCGCCATCAATGTCCCGACATGAACCGCAACATCAAAGGCCAAGCCCTGATCCTGCCAGCCTAAAATCTTCGACGTCAAAATCAAATGCGCCGAACTCGAAATTGGCAAAAACTCAGTTAAGCCCTGAATTAATGCTAAAAATACTGCTTGAAGCCAATCCATATTGATCACTCTATATTGTTTATATTCATATATTCTCTACCATTTTCTTAGTGCCTAAAGGTATTACCTGAGGTTCAAAGAAAAGGGCGTAAAGAATAGACGCTCAGTCGTTAGGTCTTGTCTTTATATCCAAACACATAGGATTTTTTATTTTAGACAAGGCAAAAATGCACGGAGATGAGGAGTTTATTGTTAATAAATGACGAAATCGAGTACATTTTTAACGCCGTATCAAATAAAAAAGACCTGTGGGCAGACTTACTTCGTAAGACCTACATAAAACCCATACACCATAACCTCAATAAAAATAATAAACCAAAACCAAGCCCCAAAGCCGACGGCTTTTAAAGTGAAGGTATTGAGTTTTTTACTTTTCCATACGAGCAATGTTGATAGGCTTGCTGAAATGACGACCGCAATGACCAATAGCCAATACCAACTTACCCCTTTACCCGAAGCGGCTAAAGCTAAAGGTGAGAATAACAGAGCAAACCCAGCGAATATTATTTTTTTCATACTGTATGTTTTCCGAGAGAATTAAATCCAGAGACTGTTCCAGAAAATCCTTTGGATAAACCAAGAACTTTGATGTTTTGCCCCATTTCATTAGGCATCAACAAGGTCTGTAATTGCTGTGCTATGGATGCGCTGGACATTGTATCAGAATCATCATCCTGCGCCACAAACCGCTCAATGCCACTTAGAGTGAGAAATTGTGCTTGGCTGGTAAATCCCAACACTTGTGCACCTGAATCTAGCGCTTGATGTGCTAACTGTGTGAAGTTTACTGAAGCCGTAATGTCCTGAAGCCCCAACAGGGTCAACGGCATCGAGTGTTTTTTCTGACGGTAGTAGCACTGCAGGGTGCCCTGTGGTCGATATGGCGAGTAAAGCTCTTCTTCTTCGTAACCATAGTCGAGTAATAGAACACAGCCTTGATTTAGAGAGTTTAACAATGCGCTGAGCCAATCCGAACGGTGGTTGTAGGCCTCCGCCAAATAGCCATCCGGCCATTGCTGACAAATATCCTGATGTCGCTTTTGCCAACCGCGACTAAAATCTGTTGGCGTAAAGGTTAGGCTAAAGCCTTGCGCGTCAGTTTGTACAAAGCCCTGAGTGAGCCCTTGCTCTGTCTGCATTAACAGTTCAAAAGGAATGGCATCCGCGACTTCGTTAGCGAGCATTACGCCATCAAAAGACTGAGGCAATTGTTCTAGCCAAGTAACTTTAGAGTAAAGGTGAGGTAGCTCTTTTCGAAGTAAATCTTGTTGACGCTGTTTTAATTCAGCTGACACTTCCATAACTGAATAGGTGTCTGGCAAACAACTGTCAGCCTCACATTGGCGTAATATATCGCACATCAATCGACCAGAGCCTGCGCCGAATTCTAGGATATTTTTAGTCGTATGTTGCCATGCTTGCTGCACACTTAACGCTAAGGTTTTCCCAAAGAGGGCGGAAATTTCTGGTGCTGTGACAAAGTCACCGCTTACTCCTAATTTACGACTACCAGCACTGTAATAGCCAAGGCCAGGCGCGTATAAGGCTTGTTGCATAAATTCCGAAAAAGGAATTTTGCCGTGGAAGTGTATTTGTTGCGAAACACGCTGAGCTAGTTGGTAACTAACCTCTATTGCATGCTCGTCCGGACATGGAACCTCTAAGATTTGGCACTGCTTTGTGAGACTCCTGCGGTAATCCTCAAAGTTTCGACAGAATTCGGGGTATGATGAGCAATCTAACTCCATTAAGAAAACTCACCACCATCAATCGGCAGAATAGCGCCCGTAATAAACTCCTGCCCGACTAAAAATGTAACAGCTTCACCAACCAGTTTCGGCGAACCTGTTCTGCCAAGTGGGATCTTCTCACTCATACGTTCGAAATGATCTTGATCGGCACCAGGTGGTGGCATTATTGCTCCAAGCGCAACCCCGTTCACTTGAATGTTAGGTGCTAAATCGAGCGCTAACGATTCGGTCAGGTGCCACAAACTTGATTTAGACAATCGATACACTAAATGATCGCCGGCTGGTCGCTTAATTCGGGCGTCCAAGACGTTGATGATGTGCCCAGATATAGGCGTGTTAGCGACAAAGGCTTCGGCTAGTAAAAGTGGCGCACGTAGATTCAAATTCATGACTTCATCCCAGTCGGCTAGCCCATCTAAAATGGAGTCAGTCTCCGGAAAGATAGCGGCACTGTTGACTAAAATAGTGAGATCATTTTCTTTACTGACACGCTCAACCAATGCGTGACACTGCTGTGGCTCAGTTAAATTGGCTTGATAAAGCTTAGCGCTCACGCCAAACTTTTTAATCTCTTCCGCTGTTTGCACTGCTTCGTGCGAAGAACGGTTGTAGTGCAGTGCAATATTATAGCCATGCTCAGCCAGCGCCAAGGCAATCGCTCGCCCTACTCGAATCGCTCCCCCAGTGATTAATGCCGTTCTACGAGCCATGACTACTTTGCTCCTTATATTTGCCACTCGAAATCAATCGGCCACAGTGGCTGTTTGTCTTTGTTAATGAATGATTGCCACAAATTCTGATAGGTCTTACCTGCGACCGGATGTTTTAAATCGGGCGCGATTTCAGCCAAAGGTAACAGCACAAAAGCATGGTATAACACTTCACCTCTTGGTAGCCGAACCGGCTTTTCGCACACTAAATCATCATACAGCAACAGATCGATATCTAGCGTTCGGTTACTAAACTTAGCTTCGCCGCGAATCCGCCCAGCAGCTTTTTCAATCTGCTTAAAGGCTTGGTCAACCTGTGACACCGTCATCTGAGTCTTGGCCGAGGCCACAAGATTCAAAAAGTTATCACCATCGAAACCCACAGCTTCACTTTCATAAACCTTAGAAAGCTTTAATTCAGAGAAATAATAACCGAGTTGCTCGACGCCAAATCGAATCCGGTTCTCAGCGTCCTGGTTACTGCCTATACTGATATATATCTTTGGCATAATAATCCTAGTGGGCGCTTACCCTTTTGAACCACGCTCAATCAAGACGCCAACATTCTTAGAACCACGTACCGCACCTGGTTTACTCAACTTTAATTTTAACCACGGGACATTGAACTCGGTACGAATGATTTCTGCGATCTTCTCCGCCAGCGTCTCGACCAGCTGAAACTCGGACTCCTCAACAAAACTGATGACTCTTTTAGCGACCGACTTATAGTCTAAACACTTGTCAATCGTATCCTCTAACGCTGCTGGCTGAATATCATGAGCCATTTCCAGATCAATACTGATGGTTTGGCGAATTTGACGCTCCCAGTCATAAATACCAATCACCGTATCGACTTTTAAATCTTCAATAAAAACAATATCCACGCGATTTCTCAAACTGTTATAGTTAGTAGTCTGATAGAATATCAAATTCCAGCCAATTTGTTATCAATCCTTGAATTTTTTGTATACACTAAAGAAAAATTAAGGTGGCGCGTCAAATGGCGCCAAACCATTAAAAATTGCTAATCTGCGAAATGGAGTTAGTCGCAACTATGTGTATCGAAAGTGCACCCCATAACATCGTTGTCAGCATCTACGTTAGCCTAAAGCTAGAGGTTAATTGATGGATTGGAGCGTTGTCGGACTATGGATACTGGCTTACTTAACCGGCTCAATATCGAGTGCAGTTATTGTATGTCGCGTCATGCAACTTCCCGATCCACGTGATTTCGGCTCCAACAACCCAGGTGCAACCAACGTTTTAAGGCTTGGAGGGAAAAAAGCCGCGTTATTCACCCTTTTGGGTGACATGCTCAAGGCCATCATTCCCATTCTAATAGGTTATGCCCTAGATTTGCATAATCGAAATTTAGGCTGGGTTGGCTTTATGGCGTTTATTGGCCACCTATACCCGCTGTATTTTAATTTTAAAGGTGGCAAAGGCATGGCAACCTACTTCGGTGCCTTAGTTGCTCTGTCGCCATTATTATTAGGGTTCTGTGTAGTTACTTGGGCCGTTACTGCGTTTTTTAGCCGCTACTCATCGCTAGCATCACTACTCGCCAGTTTTGCGGTAGCAGCCTTTGGGTTTTACATCGACCATAGATATTTTTTCCCGTTGTTCGCCATGTTCTTGATCTTGACCTGGCGCCATCGCCAGAACATCAAAAACCTGTGGCACGGAACTGAACGAAAAATCACTGACAAAAAATCACGTAGTAAAAACGAGGCATAGAAATCAAAACAATGAGTCACAATAAAGCTATAAATCCCCTTCGACTACTACCTCTACTCGCCTCCATCGTTGCCATCTCACCTTTAGCTATCGATATGTACTTGCCGGCGATGCCAACTATTGCCGAAGAATTCAATACCAGCCCCACCGCTGTGCAAAATTCATTAAGTATATACATGGCGGGGTATGCTTTAGGTATGCTCGTATTCGGTCCAATCGCCGACCGTATTGGACGTCGGAGTGTAGTAATCATTGGACTATTAGGTTTTACTTTCTTTTCTGTTGCCTTAGCTTTTGCACAGTCTATCGAGAGTTTCCTAACGTTACGCTTTTTCCAAGCAGCCATCAGTAGCGGCGCCACAGTAGTCGTGCCCGGTGTGATTCGTGATATGTACGGACGACATACCGCAAAAGGGCTGTCTTACGTCAGCATGATCATGATGATTGCACCGATGATAGCTCCGAGCATTGGTAGTCTGATTCTTCACTTTACGGGCTGGCGAAATATTTTCTTCGTATTAGCCGCTTATGCAGTGCTTATTCTTGGATTTGTGGTGTGGAAACTTCCAAGCAGCATGCCGAAGAAGAAAAACCGACAATGGTTACGAGAATTCGCCAATAACTACAAGTCTGTTTTTGCAAACAAATCGGTGCGACTGGACTTGTTCACCTCGATGTTCGCGACTTTTGCCTTTTTCTGCTACCTGACTTCGATCTCATACCTCTATATTAGTCACTTTGGTGCAGATGAAAAAACATTCAGTATTCTGTTTGCGGCAAACGTCATCGGGCTATTTATCAGCAATATCATCAATAGCCGCATTGTTGAGAGGTTTGGTTCCCGAAAACTCCTACGCTTCGGCTCTGTATACGCTTTATTTACGGGTACTCTTTTCTTTACAGTTTTAGAATTAGACCTAGGGCTTTATATTACCGCCGCCTCGATTTTCCTTTTGCTCGGTTCGCTTGCTTTCATCACCACCAACTCCGATGCACTAGTGCTTAATACCTTCGCCGAAAAAAGTGGTACCGCCACTGCCGTAATAGGCACGTTAAGATTTGGCTCCGGTGCCTTCGCCGGGCCATTGCTTGCCCTGCTTTACAATGGAACACCGCACAATTTCGCATGGCTAGTCTTAGCCTCGGTGATTCTGGTAATCTTGATGCAAGCGCTTAATTTTAAGAACACGAGAGGCTGAATATCACAGTAAATCAATGACTTAGCTCCATGACTATTGATAAAAACTTTTAAGCCTCAACATACACCTACATAGCTGTAGCTTGAGAGCTTCATTTATAAAGGACTCATGTGATTACTAAGTTGCCCCGATGGGTTGAATATGGTGCATTTATCCTCGCTTTGATTGCTGGATTGGTTAATGCCATTGGCTTTCTAGGGTTTAAGCATCAATCCGTATCGCACTTGTCAGGCACCACCACACTTCTAGGCACGGGTATTGCAGACTTTGCGTGGGCTGATGTTTTGCACCTAACCTTTATTATCTTATGTTTTGTTTTAGGCGCTTCTGTCTCAGGTTATACGCTACGCGATGGTGCTCTTAAGCTAGGGCGCAATTACAGCGGGCTACTTATGCTAGAAGCCGCGCTTTTAATTGCTTCAGTTTTCTTTTTAATGAACGACTCCTTGTATGGACACTTTCTCGCATCCGCGGCTTGTGGGCTACAAAACGCATTCGCCAGTACCTACAGCGGTGCCATAGTACGTACGACTCATGTCACCGGTATTTTTACCGACTTAGGTATTATGCTTGAAGGTAAGTTAAGGGGTGAACCATTCGATAAACGCAAAGCTTTACTGTTTATTCTGATCATCGTTGGCTTTGTGCTTGGCGGGGCTTTAGGAGCTTATTTATTCAGTATCCTTAAATTCAAAGCGCTCTTTATCCCTGCGGGGATTTGTTTATTACTAGCGGTATCCTACTCGGTTTATAAAACACGTCTAGCCTCGTAAAGCACGACATAAATGACGCAAATCGAGTGTAACCATTCACGTTATGTTTTGCCTAAAACATTAAAAACCCTTAGGTGATTGTATATGTTTGAATTATTGTTGCTGTTCGCTGCCGGTTTCTTTGGTGGGGTACTTAACTCTATTGCTGGTGGTGGAAGCTTTTTAACCTTTCCTGCTCTACTGTTCGTAGGCGTGCCACCGGTTAGCGCCAACGCTACCAACACCTTTTCTTCTTGTGCTGGTTATTTAAGCGGTGCCTATGCCTTCAAAGAAGATCTTCAGAAACAAAAGAAAAAGTTACCAAAGCTAATTATCGTCAGCTTAGTGGGTGGCGTTCTCGGTTCGTGGTTATTATTGCAGACACCCGAAGAACTGTTCCGTGAATCGATCCCTTGGTTACTGTTATTCGCCACCTTCTTTTTTACCTTTGGTGGTTACATCAACCAAACGCTACGACGCCTGACCTCACACCATCAACACGCATCTTCGATAGGAAACTATCTGTTATTACTTTTATTGCTTGGAGTTTGTACCTATGGTGGTTTCTTTAACGCAGGGCTAGGGGTTATCACCCTCAGCTATCTTGCGCTAGCAGGCTTTACCGACATCAACGCCATGAATGGTATTAAACTTCTGGTTTCTTCGGTGGTATCGCTAATCGCCACCACAGTGTTTATCTATAACGGCGCAATTGCTTGGTATGAAGGGTTTATTGTATTGGTTGGCACTTTATTTGGCGGTTATGTAGCGGCGCACGCTTCGCGCCGCATCTCTCAACATTATGTCAGACTGGTTGTGATTCTAGCCAGTATTGCGATTACCGCATATTTCTTTATAGAGACTTATGCGAGTTAGGTTACCAAGATAGTCACAAAGTTAACTTAACTCTGCAATAGGCCAGCGAGGTTTTGCTCTAACCGCTGGCTCTTCGAACTCACCTTGCCCTTTTAGAATTGCCTGATAGCGACAGAAGCCAGCATAAGCGATCATGGCACCGTTATCGGTACAGAATTTAGGTCGTGGATAATAAGCTTTACCACCCTTCGACTCGAGTAAGTCGCTGAGCTTTGCTCTTAAAGCAACGTTAGCGCTGACACCGCCCGACACAACAAGCCGATTCCTACCCGCCTGCTCTAAGGCTCGGCGACACTTAATAAAAATGGTATCGACCACCGCTTCTTGGAAGGCATAAGCAATATCAGCGAGGGACTGCTCAGACTTATCAGAACTGTTGTACAAATTAGCCACCGCGGTTTTTAGGCCACTAAAACTAAAATCTAAACCAGGTCTATCAGTCATGGGGCGTGGTAGCTTATAAATCCCGGCTCGACCTTTTTCCGCAAGTTTCGCTAGCGCAGGGCCACCCGGATATCCAAGCCCCATAATTTTTGCAGTTTTATCGAAAGCTTCACCGGCGGCATCATCAATCGACTCACCCAAAATATGGTATTGCCCTAGGTTTTCAACATCGACCAAGAGCGTATGCCCTCCTGAAACCAGTAAAGCGACAAACGGAAACTCAGGCTTATCATCTTCTAGCATAGGCGCTAACAAGTGGCCTTCCATATGGTGCACGCCAACAGCAGGGATATCCCACGCATAAGCCAAGCTACGGCCAACGCCAGCTCCGACGAACAAAGCGCCAATCAATCCTGGACCTTTGGTATAAGCGATGGCATCGATGTCATCTTGGTTGCAATTCGCTTGTTTGAGAACCTCTTGAACGAGAGGAATTGTTTTGCGTACATGATCACGCGAGGCCAGTTCTGGCACCACGCCACCATACTCAGCATGTAACTCGACTTGGCTATAAAGTGCATCGCCGATGATGCCCTTTTCAGAATCATAAATCGCCACGCCAGTTTCGTCGCAAGAAGTTTCAATACCCAGTATTTTCACTGCAATTCCGCTTAAATTTTTATTTAATGACTGGCCAAGATTATATAGAAATCGTAAGGCCGTGGCGAGTATTGCTAGGGTTGGCACCAAATAAGCTTACTCCGCACATAAATGTGAACTAGCTCACAGTCAAAAAGTGGCCTTCTAGATACCTTTAGCTTTCCACTATTAGGGGGTAACTATGAAAAAAAACATAATTCACGCGGCGGTGATTGCAACCTTAGCCGCAACTTATTCAAGTACTACCGAAGCTGCTCAAGAGAGCAACACTAAACAAAATGCTTCAAAAGAATCCAAAACCATCATTGTCACTGGTACTCGTGTCAGCGGTCGAACGATTGAAGACACCGCCGTTCCGGTTGATTTAATCACCAGCGACATTATCGAAGAATCAGGAGCCAGCGAAGTTGGTGAGTTACTACAAAAACTGGCACCATCCTTCAACTTCTCTCGCACCACCGTCAGTGACGGTACCGATATCATCCGTCCAGCGACCTTAAGAGGCCTCGGCCCCGATCAGGTACTGATTTTAGTCAATGGTAAACGCCGCCACAGCCAAGCTTGGGTCAATATCCAGCAAACTATCGGACGTGGTTCTGCGGGTACTGATATCAACTCAATCCCCGTTTCCGCAATTGAGCATATCGAAGTATTACGTGATGGCGCAGCCGCCCAATATGGCTCCGACGCTATTGCTGGGGTAATCAACATCATCCTCAAAGGCGGAAGCGCCGGAACAACACTTTCTGGAAAATGGGGCCAAACTAAAGAAGGCGACGGAACAGTAAAGCAGGTTTCCGCCAACAGCACCATCGAGCTTGGCGACACTGGCTTCTTGAACTTAACCGCCGAGTTCCGTGACCGTGGCGCTACCAATCGAGCGGGGATCAGTAATCGCAAAGATCGAGTAATTATGCGTCTAGGCGACTCTTCAGCTGAAAATAAATACCTGTTCTTTAATGGCGAGGCAGGCATTGCCTATTTCTTTGGTGGTGTTTCATCACGCTCAGGTCAATCTGGTGGTTTCTACCGCTTCGAAGATCGCGCAGACCGAAACGTACCGCAAGTGTATCCCGATGGTTTCTTGCCTTTGCAGAACACCAGTGTCGATGACACTTCTCTAGCGTTTGGTATTCGCGATTTTATTGGCGAGTCGTGGGAATATGACCTGAGCGCGGTTTATGGCAAAAACGAATACGGTTTTATCGCGTCAAACTCCTTGAACGCCTCCATCGCCGCTCAATATGTGGCTAACAATCCTGGCGCTACAGACGCGGAAATTGCCGCCAACGCAGGGCCAACCCGAGCTGATAGTGGTGGCATCGAGTTTCAGCAATTAACCTATAACTTTGATTTAAGTAGTCCGTTGGACTGGGGATTGCACGACGATGTGTATTTTTCAACTGGTATCGAGTACCGCGAAGAGGACTATGGTATCAACGCTGGTGAACTGGTTTCATATTCTTGTGGTTACACTGGCAACACCAACAACCCATTCCCGTCAGTAATCGATCCAAACGTTGCTGCGGCCTGCGGTATGCAAGGCTTCCCAGGTTACAGCCCTGAAATTTCAGCGGCAAGTCAGCGCGAGCGTGACAACTATGCCTTTTACATCGACATGGAGTCCAACCTAAGCGATAACTTCCTGCTCGGTATTGCCGCCCGCTACGAAGACTTTAGTGATGCAGGCGACGCTACCACCGGAAAACTATCAGCTCGCTGGGATCTAACTGAAACCTTTGGCTTAAGAGGCGCGGTTTCAACAGGCTTCCGCGCACCAAGTCTAGCTCAGCGTGCTTTCACCACAGTATTTACTGACGTTGATGGCACAGAGTTGTCACAAACCTACCATGCGCCAGAAGGCAGTGAATTTGCAGCAGCCTACGGTGTAAGTAAGCTAGAGCACGAGTCCTCGGACAATATTAGTCTTGGCGCAGTGTATAGTCCTGGCAACGGCCTTAGCATCTCGTTAGATGCCTATCAAATCGATATTGAAGATCGTATCGTACTAGGCGGTGGTTTAAATGGCCAAAATGCTGATGCTAACGGTACCCCGGTCGTTAACCAACCAGCTTTGGATTACCTCAACGCCAATGGCTATAACAAAGGTCAGTTCTTCTCCAACGCAATCGACACCGAAACCTTTGGTGCTGACTTTGTATTAACTTACGATTGGGGAACTGAAAGCTGGGGTGATTACACCTTTACCTGGTTAAGTCACTACAACCGTACCGAAGTTAAAGAGATTAACGCCCCCGAAGGAGTCTTACCCGAAACACTATTCTCAAAAGCACAAGTTGATAATATTGAAACGGGACAGCCACGTCAGCGTTTAATGCTTGGCCTGGATTGGGCACTTAATAACTGGTCATCTTCATTAAAGGTGAATCGTTACGGTAAAGTAAAGACATCATTCTTTACTTGCCAAGGATTGGGCATTCCAACCTCCAACCCAGACGTTTGTAATGGCGTCTTAGGGATCGACCCATCACCGTCAGTCCGCTCAAGCGCCAAGTGGTTAGCGGATCTTGAGGTTCGTTATGACTTCGACAATGGCGTTAGATTAACGGTTGGTGGAAACAATATTACTGATGAGTACCCAGACAAGTTACCAGACAATGCGGTTCACCGTTTTATTAGTGATGCCCCTGAATTTGGTAACTATATTTACCCTTGGGAATCCACTCCATTCGGTATAAATGGTGCTTTTTACTACGTCAAACTAGACTTCAGTCCATCAAATTAAGCAAAGATCGCAAATAAATGGCCTCGAAAGGGGCCTTTTCTTTGCTTTTTGCTTGAAAAATGTTTAAAATTTGCGCCCTTCTTGAGTCAATAGTTTCAGTTCAAGAAGTTAACTTTCTGATTTTATTAACATTAACTTAAAGGTTAGGTGATTTTTAATGCCAAGCGTAAGAGTAAAAGATAACGAGCCATTTGACGTTGCATTACGTCGCTTCAAGCGCTCATGCGAAAAAGCAGGTATTTTGGCTGAAGTTCGTAAGCGTGAATACTACGAAAAGCCGACATCTGTACGCAAGCGTGAAAAAGCAGCGGCAGTAAAGCGTGCAGCGAAAAAAGTAGCTCGCGAAAACGCTCGTCGCATTCGCTTGTATTAAGAGCTTATTTAAGCAATTCTTTTTAAGAACGCATTAGATAAGTGAGAGGATAGCCGTGTCAGCAATACATGATCGTCTAAAAGAAGCCATGAAAGATGCCATGCGCGCTAAGCAAAAAGAGCGCTTGAGCACTATCCGCTTAGCTTTGTCTGCTATTAAGCAGGTCGAAGTAGACACTCGTGAGACGTTAGATGACGCGGCCGTTCTTGCTATCTTAGACAAGCTAGTAAAACAGCGTCGTGATTCGATTAAGCAATACGAAGATGCCGGTCGTCAAGAACTCGCCGAAATCGAAAAAGCTGAAATCGAAGTTCTACAAGATTTCCTTCCAGCACCATTAACTGACGAAGAAGTCAGCGCCCTGATTGAAGATGCCGTTAACAAAACTGGCGCAGAATCAATGAAAGATATGGGCAAGGTCATGGGGCTATTAAAACCACAACTCCAAGGTCGCGCAGATATGGGCGCCGTTAGTGGTAAAATTAAGGCTCGTTTGTCTTAATTAGACTTTCCTGTTTTAAAACAATTTTTCTACAAGACTATTTTCCTACAAGCTAGGTAAAATAAGCTCCCTCTGCTATGATTGGGCTAATAATTTTTTGTGTCTCAATAAAACGTTTCTCTCTAAGAAAGAATAATGGCCCTTATCCCTCAGCAGTTTATTCAGGAGCTTTTAGCTCGAATTGATATTGTCGATTTGATCGATTCGCGTCTGCCATTAAAAAAAGCAGGGAGCAACTATAAGGCTTGTTGCCCTTTCCACGGCGAAAAAACCCCTTCTTTCTCGGTCAGTCAGGATAAACAGTTTTACCATTGCTTTGGTTGCGGTGCCCATGGCAACGCCATTGGCTTTATCATGGAATACGATCGCTTAGAGTTTCCAGATGCTGTTGAAGAACTAGCCTCAAGTCTTGGCATGGAGGTTCCGCGCGATGAAAATGCGCCCAACCGCCCTAAGGTCGATGTGTCTCTTTATGACTTGATGGAGAAAATAGCTAAGTTCTACCAGCGTCAATTAACCACACCTCAGGGTAAGCCAGCTGTTGAGTACTTAAAAAAGCGCGGCTTAAGTGGCGAGATAGCCAAACAGTTTGGTATTGGCTTCGTGCCAAACGAATGGCGCAATCTAGAGAAAATCTTCCCAAAACTGAAAAGCGACAAGAAGCTTCAGCAGCAACTCGTCGATTGTGGCATGTTGATCAAAAAAGACAATTCTAGCTACGACCGTTTCCGTGATCGCATCATGTTCCCGATTAAGGATAAACGTGGTCGTGTTATTGCCTTCGGTGGTCGTATAATTGATCAAGGTGAGCCTAAATATTTGAACTCACCTGAAACGCCGATTTTCCACAAAAGTAACGAACTTTATGGTCTATATCAGGCGCGCCAGGCTAACCGGAAGCTTGAGCGTTTACTGGTTGTAGAAGGCTATATGGACGTGGTGGCACTTGCGCAATTCGGCTTCACCAACGCGGTGGCTACGCTCGGTACGGCGACCACAGAAAGTCATCTACAGCAACTCTTTCGAGCGACTCGCGAGCTAGTGCTATGTTTCGACGGTGATAGAGCCGGTCGCGACGCTGCACTGCGTGCTCTAGACCATGGCTTGAGTCAGCTCAGAGATGGCCGTGAAATTAAGCTGATGTTTTTACCGGACGGCGAAGACCCAGACTCGATGGTTCGAAAAGTTGGTCAAGAAGCCTTTACCCAGCAGGTTCAAGAGGCGACACCGCTATTTGAGTTTTTACTGAGCCACTTAGCGTCACAAGTTGATTTGGACTCGGTTTCAGGTCGTGGCCAACTAGTTCACCTGGCTAAACCTTACATGGAAAAAGTCTCAGACCCGATATATCACGAGTTTTTTAGCCATGCATTGGCCAAAAAAGCTCAGTTATCGGTTGAAAAGTTAGAGAAAATCATCGCCCAGCCTGAGGTGAAACCCAAAACCGTCCCTCGACAGCAGTCTGCACAAAAGACGGGGAAGACCAATAAAACAATCCAACTAGCTCTAACGTTACTGTTACAACAGCCATCTTTGGGCTTATCGATTACTAACTTTGTATGGTTAAAAACGTTACCTGAAAAGGGGCCTAAGCTACTACAGCAGCTCCTTGAAATTATTCATAGAAACCCCAATATAACAACAGGTACCCTGCTCGAGCATTGGCGAGATCATGAAAAGCTCTATCAACGGCTTTCTCAACTCGCAATTCACCAACGAGAAGAGCGGATGCGGGGTAATGAGCAAGCAGAGCTCCAAGACTGCATGAAACAACTCCTTCGCCAGGCCCAAACCCAACGTTTGGATTACCTTCGATTAAAGGATGAACAATCAGGTCAAAAATTAACGGCTACAGAAAAATCCGAATACCAGCAATTACTATTGTTGGCGAAACAAAAGCCTCAAAAATCAGGATAAAGCTAACGCTTGCTGAAATGGGGGCAAATTCTGTATAATTTGCGGTTCGCCATGCGTTAACCGCGAGGGTTATGTGCGCCTAACGCCTAGCCAATTATGAATTCGCGTATATACGCAAATGGTGTGTGATCACAACAAAGGTATTCTAGATGTCAGAGAATTCGCAACAGTCACAGCAGTCACAGTTAAAGTTACTTATTGCGCGTGGTAAAGAACAAGGGTTCTTAACCTATGCGGAGGTGAACGATCACCTACCGCCAGATATTGTCGATCCAGAACAGATCGAAGACATTATCCGCATGATTAACGATATGGGTATTCAGGTTTACGAAACAACGCCTGATGCCGACGAGTTAATCATTAACGATGAATCAGTGACTGATGAAGAAGCCGCTGAGGAAGCTGCAGCCGCTTTAGCCAGTGTCGATGGTGAGTTTGGCCGTACAACCGACCCAGTACGCATGTACATGCGTGAAATGGGTAGCGTTGAACTTCTTACTCGTGAAGGCGAAATCGATATTGCTAAACGTATTGAAGAAGGCATTCGCCAAGTTCTTACAGCAATTGGCAACTACCCTGACACAATCCGTATTTTGCTTGAAGAATACGATCAGTATAAAAACGAGTTTATCCGCCTTACCGATATCGTAAACAGTTTCCTCGACGGCGAAGAAGCCGAATTCGTACAAGAAGAGTCTGAAGCAGCTAAAATCGCGAGTGCCAATGCGGAAGCGGAAGCTGAAGATGAAGATCTTGATGATGATGTCGAAGAAGATGAAGACGACGCCGATGATGAAGAAGCGACAGAAGTGGATACTGGGCCAGATCCAGAAGAAGCGGAAGAGCGCTTCACTGCACTTGCCAAGCAATATGATAAAACAGTAAAAGCCATTAAGCGCTACGGTCGCGACCACAAGTCTGCAATCAAGCAAATTGAGGCGATGTGTGAGCTGTTTATGAACATTAAACTGGCTCCACGTATGTTCGATTACTTAGTACAAAACCTACGTACTAAGATGGACAGCATCCGTGAGCAAGAGCGCTATATCATGCACATGGCTGTTAAAAAAGCTCGTATGCCACGCAAGACCTTTATTTCTACTTTCTCAGGCTCAGAAACCAATCCTGAGTGGTTAGACGGTCATCTTGCAAAGAAAAGTAAATACTCAGAAGCTTTAGCAGAGTATGCTGAAGATATTCGCAAAGCTCAGCGCAAAATGCAACTAGTAGAAGAAAGCTGTGACTTATCGGTGCTTGAAATTAAAGAAGCTAACCGTGAAATGTCGATTGGTGAAGCGAAGGCTCGCCGCGCGAAGAAAGAAATGGTTGAAGCAAACCTACGTCTGGTTATTTCAATCGCAAAGAAATACACAAACCGTGGTTTACAGTTCTTGGATCTGATTCAAGAAGGTAATATTGGTTTGATGAAAGCGGTAGACAAGTTCGAATACCGTCGTGGTTATAAGTTCTCAACCTATGCGACATGGTGGATTCGTCAGGCGATTACTCGTTCGATTGCTGACCAAGCACGTACGATTCGTATCCCTGTACACATGATTGAAACCATCAATAAGCTAAACCGTATTTCTCGCCAAATGCTTCAGGAAATGGGTCGTGAGCCACAACCGGAAGAGTTGGCAGAGCGTATGGAAATGCCGGAAGATAAGATCCGTAAAGTCCTTAAAATTGCCAAAGAGCCGATTTCTATGGAAACGCCGATTGGTGATGATGAAGATTCACATCTTGGTGACTTTATCGAAGACTCGACGATTGACTCGCCGGTGGACGCTGCTACAGGCGAAAGCTTGAAAGAAGTGACTGACGAAATTCTAGCTGGCCTAACCGCCCGTGAAGCGAAAGTCCTTCGTATGCGTTTCGGTATTGATATGAATACGGATCATACGTTAGAGGAAGTCGGCAAGCAGTTCGACGTAACTCGTGAACGTATTCGTCAGATCGAAGCCAAAGCGTTACGCAAGCTACGCCACCCAAGTCGTTCAGAAAAACTTCGTACTTATATTGATGAGTAGGAAACAGGAATCTTAATTAGTTTTAATTAATTCAGATTTATTATTGCACGCGCAGGAGATTTTTCGTAAACTCCTGCGCGTTAGCATTTTTGCAGCACCTCTTTTTTTAGTTGTATAGATGGGCCTTTAGCTCAGTTGGTTAGAGCACCCGACTCATAATCGGTAGGTCCCCAGTTCAAGTCTGGGAAGGCCCACCATTTATACAACCCCATTATTTTTACAACCCAATCACCTCCCAGTTCCTCTTTTGTCGCCAGTTCTTGTTACTTTCGATTAACTGCACCTCAAGCGTCTACCCCATTGATTATCAATCGATTTTAGCCAACAATGGTTAAACGCTTTAATTAAAAGGATGGTCATGAAATCTTGGGTATCTAAGCTTTATAATATTTGGGAACTGACGCGGAATAGCTTATTTTATGTTCCGGTTATTATATCTTTCTGCTTCATAGCGGGTATTATTGCCGTTTTCCTCTTCGAGCTTCACTATACGGAACTCGTCCATAAGATCCACTACCTATATGCTGGTAGTATTGAAGATGCGAAAAGTATTCTACAAACCGCCTTGTCGGCAATGATAACCATGACCACACTGGTCATTTCGATAACCATGGTAGTTTTAAGCCTTTCTGCATCACAACTCGGTCCACGTCTTATTAATACATTTATGAGCAGCCGAGTAACACAAATCTATATAGGCTTCTTTTTTGGCAGTATTGCCCTTTGTTTGACTCTATTAATTCTTTTACATGACAACTCAACTTTTGATAAAACGCCGCGATTATCAATTAGCGCCAGCTTTACCATAACCTTTATCAACCTATTTATCCTTTTAGGGTACGTTAACCACGTTGCTCGTTCAGGCATCGCTGATACAACCATCAATAGAGTCAGTTGTGAAATCCAGCAATCCTTAGAACGACTCTGCACAACCGATGACCTTAATGATAATAAAGCCAATCAAGCTTTAAAGCCTGCAGACTTTGAGTCAAATGGTCGAGCCCTGTATAGCTCTCATAATGGTTATATTCAGAATATCCAGTACCCAACACTTTTAACTTTAGCTCAAGACACAGGCCTTGTGATTCAATTGGATTGCATGGCAGGAGACTATCTCTTTAAAGGCCAGCAAGTCGGTATCGTTTACCCTGCAAACAAAATCACTCCAGAGATCGAGCTGGCATTGTTTGCATGTATTGATGTAGGAGAGAATCGAACTGGCGCACAAGATATCGAGTATTCAGTGCGACACCTAGTAGAAATCGCTATTCGAGCTTTATCGCCAGGAATTAATGATGACTTTACCGCTATAACGGTACTCGATAAACTTTCAGGGTTACTAGCACAGCTGATGGACTCCAAGCTCCCTAGTCATATTTACCATGATGAGTCTGGGCAACTAAAGTTAGTTGCAAAATCAAGTCATAAACCCGAGATATTCTTCCGCGCTCTATCGAAAATTAGGGATGCAGGAAAACAAAATCCTGGTATCTTAATGCAATTGATTTTTGTTTTAGGAGAGCTAAAGAATTCCTCGTATCCAAATAAAGAGTACGATGCCATAAACCTACAAATAGCTTATATCCGCCAGCATATAACCGAATTCTTTGCGGAGAGTGAAGAGCAAAAAGCACTCGAGAAAATGCTGTCAAAATATGGGCTTAAGTCTTAACACAAGACTCAAGCCCTTGCTTTTAGTTAAGCAACTTTACGTCTAAAGAACTGTTTCACATGAGCCGCTTTGTAATACATCAATGGCACCAATACCAGAGTCACTGCGGTCGATAGCAAGATGCCGAAACCTAGTGATACCGCCATAGGAATGAGGAATTGGGCTTGTGTCGATTTTTCAAAAATTAGCGGCATCAAGCCCGCGAAAGTCGTCAATGAGGTTAACATTACTGGGCGAAGACGTCTTACTCCAGCATGCAAAACCGCATTCTTCAAGCTCTCGCCATGATTCCTGCGTTGTTGGTTAATATAATCCACCAGTACTAGCGAGTCGTTGACCACAACACCTGTTAAAGCCAACATCCCCATCATACTCATAATCGACAACGGCATCCCCATAATCCAGTGGCCAATTGTCGCCATAGCCGCACCAAATGGAATAACTGTCATAACCACAAAAGGTTGCACATAGGATTTAAATGGAATGGCCAGCAAGATATAAATTACAAACAACACGAAGCCCAAGCTGATCATTAAGCTAGCATTTGACTCTTCCTGTTCTCTAGCCTCTCCTTCTAAGCTGAATGAAACGCCAGGATACTTAGAGACGATGGCGGTTGCTTCGTCAATAATCCTACGCTTGATTGCCTCAATATCGGCGTTCACTTTATCGACATCGGCGGTGATGTTTAAAGTTCTCTGGCGATCGATACGATAGATGCTCGATGGACTTTTTCCATAAGAAAGCTCGGCCAGTTGGGAAAGAGGGATTTTGCCACCAGCTGGTGTATCGATCAGTAAGCTGTTTAAGCTTTCCAAACTACCACGCTCTTCTTTCGCTAGTCGTAACATCACGCGCACATCTTCACGACCACGCTGTATTCGTTGAACTTCGACGCCAAAATACGAGCTTCGAACTTGTCGCGCCAAATCACTCAAACTTAACCCCAAAGTTTCTGCTTGGGGTTTAAGCTTGAACTGAATCTCCTGCTTACCTTTGGAGAAACTGTCGGCAATATCAAAGACCCCAGAAATGTCGTTTAAACTTTCTTCAACCTCTTTAGCCGCGCTGTTTAAGCGAGTAATATCCGAGCCTCTAAGCTGGATATCTATTGGGTCGCCACTACGCCCAATTTCGGCGCGGAATGTTAAGGTCTCGACCCCTGGCAATGGACCAATTAACTTACGCCACTCAGACACAACTTCCATGCTAGTTATGTCATCATCGCGGCTTTCAGGAGGCATCATTTCGACCATAACCCGACCGATATTGGATGAAGCAGAGCCGCCCCCCCAAGTCGAACCACTGGATGAGAAGATGTGCTGAATAAGCGACTCACCTTCATCATTTCGATATTTTTCTTTTAGCTTTAAAGCAGCGTTAGTAATTTTCTCAACATAAGAATCGGTTAACTCAAAGGGCGTACCCTCAGGCATCTTCAGCGACACTCGTGCAATTTCACTTTGAATTCGAGGGAAATACACGAAACGCGTTAAACCGCTTGAAATACTCGCCCACACAAGAAGCAAAATTCCGAGAAAAATGACTAAGCTCAACTGCCAGCGGTCAAGTACGAAATCCAAAATAGGCTTATAGAACTTTAGGATAGCGCTTTCAAAACCTTTAGCGAACTTCTGTTGATACTGAATGATTTTATTCGGTTTCTTCTGTTCACGGCGTGGTTTAGTGTGACCAATATGAGCTGGCAGAATTAACTTCGACTCCACCAGCGAAAAGATTAAAACAGGGATCACAATGTATGGAATCTGCGAATAGAAAACTCCCCAGCCACCGCCCATGAAAGCTAGCGGTAAGAAAGCAACCATGGTGGTAATCACACCAAAGGTCACTGGCACTGCAACTTCTTTGGTGCCATCAATTGCAGCGTTTAATGGGCTAGCGCCTTTATTCAGATGATTATAAATATTTTCACCGGTCACAATGGCGTCATCAACCACGATACCGAGCACCAAAATAAAGGCAAATAAGCTGATAAGGTTAACGCTAATCCCTAACTCAGGCATAAAAATCATACCGCCGGCGAATGCAATCGGTATGCCGAGGCTCACCCACATGGCGATACTCGGGCGTAGGAACAGAGCTAATAGCAGTATAACAAGCAAGCCCCCTTGAATCGCGGAACTGACCAGTGTGCTTAGTCGCGCCTCCAAGGGCTTGGCCCGATCACGCCACACGGATAGACTAACCCCAGTAGGGAGAGAACCTTGTTTCGATTCGACAAAAGACTTTACCGTTTCGGAAACATCGATCGTACTTTGTGTACCGGTTCGATAAATTTCTAACTCGATCGACGGCTTGCCATCGAAGCGAGTGTTAATGCTTTCTTCCTCGAAACCATCTCGAACCACGGCCAGATCACCCAACTCCAATATAGTGCCATCTTTTTTTGTTAGAATCGGAATCTGTGTAAATTCATCACGCGTATAAGACTGTCCTTTTAATCTCAACAAGATGTCGCCACGCTCTGAACGCACTTGCCCTGCTGATAAATCCAATGATCGGTTATTCACCGCGTTAGCAATATCCTGCAGTGTTAAGTTATACTCGTTCAGCTGATTTTGGTTAAATTCAATGGCTATTTCATAAGCGCGAACGCCGGAAGTTTCAATTTGGGATAGTCCTGGTAGTGACGCGATTTCTTGCTGAATAATCTCTGCGTAGCGTCTTAAATCCTTTTCCGGCAAGTCTCCACTGATCACCACACTAATGGCTTCTCTGCGTCTTATTGACTGAGATATGATCGGTTTTTCAGCTTCTCTCGGTAACGTATTTAAAGCATCGACGCGTGATTTGACTTGGTCGAGCAAATCTTTAACGTCATAGCCTTCGTCAACTTCAATCGTTACGCGCCCGATACCTTCCGAAGACGTAGAAGATATTTGCTTTATTCCTTCGAGGTCATACACAGCCTCTTCAATTCGGGTCGATACCGTTTGCTCAACTTCTTCCGGCGTAGAACCGCGAAAAGGTACAGAAACATTAATGTAGTCAAACTCAATACTGGGGAACGTCTCTACCGTCACTCGCTTCCACATGGTGAAAGCACCCGCGATAAGAATCACGAACATTAATAAGTTAGCGGCCACGGAGTTCCTTGCAAACCAACTAATCATAGATCTTACTCCACCCCATTAGTTGATTTAGAAGTCAGGCCATCGTTTACACTACGGCTGACCTGGGAGCTTTGTTCATTAACCTTTGCTTTCGCACCATCGGCCACAAAGTTAAGTCGTGATGTCACCACCAAGTCGCCTAGCTCTAACTCAGTTTCAGCGCCATCAGGATCGATAACTGTGTCTTTATCATCTTGCCATAGAATTTTGATATTTTTACGATAGACAGCACCATCAGTAAATTTGAAGACGCGGTTGTCGGAGGTCAGAACCGTTGATGGCACTATCACCACATTCTTTAACAAACGACCTTCAATTTCAGCACTAACGAACTGCCCCACTTTGACCTGTGGATTTTTTTGCAAAAAGTCTTTGGGTAATTTAGCTGTGACATACCATTGGCGCGTATCTTTATCGATGACGCTATCGCTTCTGTCCAGTGGCACAATCCAAGACTCTGTATTACCCGCAAAATCAGCCTGGAGTTTTACTTGAGCAGGCTCACCATCCCCAGACTTTAAAAACTGTACTTTATTACTCGCCACTGGCAAGCGAACTTCCAATGAGTCACTTGCAAAAATCTCTGCCACTGGCTTATTGCTATTAATCAATTCACCTTCACTGACTAAGCGCTTTACAATGTAACCATCATAAGGTGCCACCACTTGCGTACGGCTCAACGCTAGCTTTGCTTTTTCTAAGCGCGCAATGGCTGCGTCTAGCTTTGCTTGAGCCGATGCCATTTGTGGCTCGCGCAATACTAATGAGTTGGCCTTTTTGTTAGGGTTTATTTTTTTCCAGTCTTTAAGCGCCTGCTCTGCTCGCGCTTTTTCTTCATTCAGCGCTAACCGAGCATTTGCCACCTCAGCTCGAGCTATTCGAACTTCAATTTGGTAATCACGATCATCGATTTGCAGTAACTTTTGTCCTTTCTTAATAGGCAAACCTGTTTTAAAGTTAGGAGCGACAGCAATTACCTGACCTGAAACCTGAGCCACTAACTGACTCGAAGTTGCGGCTTCTATATTGCCATAAGAGTCAATAAAGACTTGGTAATCGGTAAACTCCACAGGCTCTACATTAACCATTTCCACGCGCTCAGGCGCTTTGCGGCTAAAGGCTTTCGGCTTGCTGCTGGTCATCATATTAACCACAATAATGACAGCCACTAGAAGTGCGATAGGTAATATTGTGGAAAACCACAGGTTTTTCTTTTTACTGCTCATAACTCAATGCTTATAAGTTTTTGAAAATAAAGGATTAATGCAGAATCCGTGCTTGCTCTTTAATGTAGCGCCTACAGTGTAAACATTTCGTCGTCATCCTACTCTTAAGTATAGCTTTATAAATGTAACAAAATATTTCTCCTGAATTTGTAAAACCATTTAAAGCGCAAAATTGCGCTTCAACGCCGACTTTTGACAACAAATCTAGTCGCAAAACCATATTTTATGTATGCTATGGACTCTTATAATTAGGATAGGTCTACTTTGGGGTAAACTATGAAATATCAGTGGTTTATAGCAACATTTTTGTCGCTTGTAGTCATCAGTGGTTGTGAGCAGGAAGAGGTACAAAAGCAAGAAGTTGTAGAGGCGAATACAACGGTCATTAAATCGCTTAAAGAACAGCAAAGTGAGCAATTAGAGCAGGAAAAGGAAACGCCAACCGCCGACTCTCTAGAGTCAAACTATCCAGACGATATCCCAACAGGGCGTTTACCCGCGGGGATTCAGCCCACAGCCTATAATATTCATTTAAAGGTCGATCCTGATAAACCAAGCTTCACGGGTACGGTAACAATTCAGTTAAATATTGACGAACCGACGTCACATATCTGGCTCCATGGTCGTGATATTACCGCTAAAAACGTCACGCTTACTATCAAGGGGCAAACGCCCTTAAGCGCGACTTATGAAGAGTTGGATGTTACTGGTGTGGCTAAACTCAGCTTCGAGGAAGTGATTCCTGTGACCACAGCTGAATTAGTGATAGATTACGAAGCCCCTTTTAATGAAGCTTTAGAAGGCTTATATCGTGTAAAAGACGGTGATTTAAATTACGCTTTCACTCAGTTTGAAGCGACAGCTGCTCGATTAGCCTTTCCAAGCTTTGATGAGCCGGCCTTCAAGGTTCCATTTACCTACAGCATGACCGTCCGTAACGAACATAAAGCCTTTACCAATACGCCTGCTATCTCTGAAACGGATCTTGGTAATGGTTGGAAGAAAATAGTTTTCGCCAAGTCTAAACCTTTACCAACCTACTTAATTGCCTTTGCCGTTGGCGACTTTGATGTGGTTGAATGGCAAGACATTCCAGAATCGGATGTGCGAAACTTTAGCATTCCTTTACGCGGTATCGCGACTAAAGGCAAAGGCCACCGCTTAACTTACGCGCTCAAAAACACCAAAGACATCCTCAATGGCTTAGAGCAATATTTCCAAATACCCTACCCTTATAAAAAGCTCGATATAGTCGCGGTGCCAGACTTTAACGCTGGTGCTATGGAGAATGCCGGGTTAATTACCTACAGAGAGCAGCTGCTACTATTCGATAACACCATTTCCTTAAGCCAAAAACGTGCATACATGAATGTGCATGCACACGAGTTAGCACACCAATGGTTTGGTAACTTAGTGACGCCAGTTTGGTGGGACGATATTTGGCTCAACGAAGCTTTCGCTACGTGGATGGCGCACGTTTCTAACGACAAGGTTTATCCAGAGCAGAAATTTAAACAAGCACTACTCGATCGCTCTTTGAACGTGATGAGTTCTGATAGCTTAATAAGTGCACGCCAAATCCGCCAACCGATTGAAAGTAATCATGACATTCAGTCTGCTTTTGATGGTATTACCTACTCCAAAGGTGGCGGCGTTCTAAGCATGATTGAGGCGTTTCTTGGCCCTGAAAACTTTAGAGCCGGCATTCAAAACTACATGAAGAAGTTTGAGTTCGGAAACGCTACCGCTCAAGACTTTATTACCGCGATTGGTGAAAAGTCACCTGACATACCACTTGAAACGATTCAGCAGGCTTTTAACAGCTTCCTAGAGCAGCCAGGGATTCCATACCTTAGGGTCGAATTAAGTTGTGATGAGTCGAATAACAGCAGCGTCGCTATCGAGCAGTCTCGCTATTTACCGATTGGCTCGAAAGGCTCCACTGACCAAACTTGGAAAGTGCCCGCTTGCTTTAAATACGCCATCGATGGCAACGAACATCAGTTGTGCCAAGTATTAGATCAAAAACAGCAGACGATTGAACTCCCTGAGCAAGGTTGCCCTGCTTACTTTATGCCTAATGCAGATGGTGCTGGTTATTACCGCTTTAGCATGAGTAGCGACGGCTGGCAGTCACTGTTAAATCATAAAGAAAGTTTAAATACTCGCGAGATGATGTCTCTCAATAATAGTTTATTAGGCGCCATCAACGCTGGTAATTTATCTTTTACGGATCTGGTAAAAGTGGCCCCTCGAATTATATCGTCGGACTCAGAAGCGATTGCTATGGGCCCAAGTAGCTTACTCAGTTTTGCCTATAACAAAATCCTCCAAGATGAGGAGCAAAAGGCAAAGCTTGCGAAGCTAAGTCGTGATCTTTATGGTCCAAGACTTACCGAGCTCGGTCTTGAAACTAAAAAGATGGATAGCGTAAATACGATTCAATTGCGTAATTCGTTGATTGAGTTTTTAGCGCAAGAGGGTGAAGACAAGGTAGTTCGTCAATACTTAACTACTATGGCAGTATCTTATACAGGTTATAAAGAAGACGGAAATCTTCACCCCGATAAAGCTGATAGTAACACCATAAATTTAGCGCTTAAAGTTGCTGTAGAAGACTTAGGAACGCCTTTCGCTAAACACCTAAAGATGCTTTTTGACTCCTCAAACGATGGCACAGTCCGTGGTCGCTTATTGAATGGTTTAGGCTCAGTCAAAGATCCTGAGTACGCCACAGAGTTACGTGAATTAATATTGTCCGAGTCGTTAAGGGATAATGAGATTTACTCGATACTTGTTGGTCAACTGAATATTGATGCACTCCAGCAGCCAATGTGGGACTGGTTCAAAAAGAATTTTGAAGGCGTTAAAGGGCGTGTACCACCTTTCGGTCAAAACCGATTACCGGTAGTAGGTCGCTTCTTCTGCTCCGCTCCAATGAAACAAGAGTTTGAGCAGTTCTTTAGCCCTATCGTTAAAGAGCTCGCCGGCGCTCCACGGGCCTATCAACAAAGCATCGAGTCGATTGAGCTTTGTATGGCGCAAGTGAAGTACCATCAAGCCGATGTTAAAGAATACTTAAGCAAGCAGTAATTCTGATATTCAGACAAAAGAAGCGCTCTTTATGAGCGCTTTTTTATATCCCCATTCTTACTCTGTATGCTTCTCCGCCAGCAATTTCTTCTGAATTAACAAGCTCGCAACAACGCCGTAGCCGATAGCGAAAGTCAAAAATGTTTCAATACTGTCAAAGAGTGAAAATAAATAAGGCGCAATGCCTGTAGATATAATCATTGTCGCCGAGACCAGCGCTCGAATAGCACCAAGGTGGGTGCTACCAAACACTTCGGCGTAGAAAGAGTTAATGACCGGACCACTAGATGCCACCGTCAAACCTGCCAACACCATAAAGGCTATTAACCATAGCTTGTCCTGCCCTACATAAAGGCAAACCATACCTGCTACTAACGGCAGCAAATACCAACGCATATAGACACGCGGGTGCGAAGTATCCACCAAGGGTCCCGTCGCAATGGCACCGACAAAATGAATTAGGCCATACATCATCAGTCCAATGGAAAGCCAGTCCAATGTCCATCCCTTGCCATCAATTAGTAGGGTTTGATGAAAAAAGAGTCCTGTAATTAAAAACGCAGGTGCGATGATAGCTGGCAGAACCACCCAAAAACGCCAATCTGCCATAACTTCCGTGCGAGACCAGTCTTTGGTGATCGTCTTTTCATCATTCGATTCAGACACTTCATGCACAGGCACTAAATCGGCCTTCTTAAGCAACCACAATAACAGTGGGAATATCACCACCAAAGCAATGGTAGCGTAGGTCATCCAGCTCGCAGTGTGCCCATAATTTTTAAGCAATATCACCGCAATAATAGGCATCACCATTTCACCAAACGCCATGCCTTGTAGTGACAAGCTTACTGCTTTACCACGGTGTTTTGGGATGTATCGCATTAATGTGGTAACAGCAATATGCGTCATCAAACCCTGACCACACAGACGAATACCGAGATACGAAAAGAACAACGTGACAAGATTCGAGCTATTCGCAAACAACACACAAGAAGCAATTAACCCTAAGATCACGATAGACATGAATTTCTTAACTTCAATATCATCTATCTTGGCGCCAACAAAAAATATGGTAAAACCACTAATTAATGTCGCGAGGGAATAAACAAGGCTTAAGCTATCCTTTTCCAATAAAAGGTTGCCAATAAGATCTTTGTTAAAAAGCGAAATAAAAAAGGTTTGCCCCAAGTTTCCTACAAAAACACAGAGAAAACCGAACAAAAGCAAATACTTATTACTTTTAACAAATTGCAGGTAGTTCATGGCTTATGCCGTGACTATTAAAAAATGTGGTGGGCATTATACTCTTAGCGAGATTATGTTACAGCCCACCCAAAATTAATTACTGCTGAACCTCTTTCAGTCCTAATGCCAATAGCGCGGCAAAAAAGCACATAACCGCCATAACGCCGAGCACTACAATATTGCCAAAATATTGGGCTATGGCGCTGAAGCCAACGCCGGTCAGCAAGATAAGTCCTATAATGGTGTTGGACAGTGCGGTGTATGCGGCGCGATTTTCTGCGGTGGCCATATCGACTAAATGGGTTGAGCGGCCGAGACGTACGCCGTGGTAAGCAATCATTAAAACAAACAGTAGTATTGCTAAAACAAGACTTTGACCTATCAGATCATAATAAGCACAAACCACAGTTGCGGTTAACGCTATAGTCGCTACTACTGAAGAAAACAATAATACCTTACGACTCGATTTATCGGCTAACCAGCCCCAAACATAGCTGCTTAAAAAGCTTGCCAAAGATGAAGCCAAAACGAGTGCGCCTAACCCCCCAAGCATTGAGTCTAGATTTTCAATACCGCCAGAGCCATTTAGAGTCACCATAAAAGGTGGCGCTAAGGCCGTAGCAATAAGCAGTGCACGAACGCTGATGAATAATAATAGCTGTTTGTCTTTTAGCAGAGCGAGGTTTTCTTTGGCAACAGTTAATGGGTTGCCGCCGCCCTCCGTCGCACCGGAGGCTTCCTCTAGCTTTGTGAACATTAAACTGGCAAAAATCCACAAAGTTGCTGCTGAGCCTAGCGCAATCAATACTAAGGTCATGCGTTCAACGTAGTCTGAAGCTAAAACCAGACCGAAGATTATGACAGCTGCCGAAGCGACACTTGCGGCGAGTCCGGTGACTTTGCCTCGCATGGATTTTGAAACTGTTTTACCGAGCACATCTTTGTAAGACACGGAGCATACGCTGCGTGCAATAGCTAAAACACCCAGCAGGCTGACAATAACTATCCCAGCGGTTTGGCCTTTAAGAAAAATAGCACTTAATAATATGCCGACAACCGATAAACCTTGTACAAGGCTACCTAGTGCCCACGCCCACTTACGCTGTGGTAAACGTCGTAACGCACCCGCCGTAAACAGTTGTGGCAGTAAAGCTCCAGCTTCACGAATAGGAACTAAGAGACCCACTAGAAACGTTGATGCGCCCAAGGCAGAAAGTAACCAGCTCAGGATAAGTTTTGGATCAATCAGCCCATCAGCGACCTTAGTAGCCGCTAACGAGATGACATGTGTTGTGACATTTTTAGGCTGATGGTCGCAGGCCTGCTCGGGAATATCTTTGCAGACCCGCCCATCGTCGCCACTGTTGATAGCCTCGTAAACCTGTTCAACGGTGGACTCTTTTGACATGCGTCTTAATCCTTATCCTTTTCTAATAAAGTCTCTTAAGACGTAATGCAGAATACCGCCATTTCTGTAGTATTCCAGCTCGACTTTCGAGTCTAAGCGCGACAAGGCTTCAAAAGTTTTAACTTTGCCATCGCTTGATTTCGCTTCGACTTCAAAGGTTTGGTTCACTTCGAGACCACCTGATTTACCTTTGATGGTGAAACTCTCTTCACCCGTTAAGCCCAAGGTTTCAGCGTCTTCACCATTTGCAAACTCTAATGGCAAGACACCCATACCAACTAAGTTACTACGATGAATTCGCTCGTAGCTTTCTGCGATGACGGCTTTGATCCCTAACAAAGTTGTACCCTTGGCCGCCCAATCTCGCGATGAACCGCTACCGTACTCTTTACCCGCCAAAACGATTAACGGTGTGTTTTCCGCTTTGTATTTTTGCGCCGCATCAAACACTGTCATAGTTTCGCCAGTAGGAATATAACGAGTATAACCACCCTCTTTATCCACCAGCTGGTTCTTGATGCGAACGTTAGCAAAAGTACCGCGCACCATGACCTCGTCGTTACCGCGACGAGAACCGTAAGAGTTAAACATACGAGGTTCGATACCACGACCTTTTAGATACTGACCCGCTGGCGAATCTTCAGAGAAGCCACCTGCTGGCGAAATATGGTCTGTCGTAATCGAATCACCTAATTTCAAAAGAACTTTCGCGCCTTCAATATCTTTTGGCTCATCAAGCTCAGGTTTAAGTCCTTGGAAGAATGGTGCTTGCTTGATGTAGGTCGACGAGTCATCCCACTGATAAACCTTATCTTTGGACACTTCCATCTCACGCCACTGTTTATTACCATCGAAAATTTTGCCATAGTTTTTCGCAAAATCTGCTGGTGTTAAAACTTTCGCCATAATCTCCTGAATTTCTTCGTTTGATGGCCACAAGTCTTTAAAGTAAACAGGCTTGCCCTCTGGTGTATGCGCGACTGGCTCACTGTCGAAGTCAATGTCGACGCGTCCAACTAACGCATAAATCACCACCAACATAGGCGACATGAGGAAGTTCATCTTAACGTCTGGGTGAACGCGCGCTTCAAAGTTTCGGTTGCCTGATAACACCGAAGCTACCACTAAATCGTTCTCGGTCACCGCTTTGCCGATTGCGTCTGGCAAAGGTCCAGAGTTACCAATACATGAAGTACAACCATAACCTACTAAAAAGAAGTCTAGCGCCTCAAGATCATCCATAAGACCTGAGTTTTCTAAATAGTCGGTCACCACTTTAGAACCCGGAGCCAGCGAAGTTTTGACCCATGGCTTAACTTTTAGGCCCAGTTCATTGGCTTTTTTCGCAACCAAACCTGCACCAATCATGACGCTTGGGTTTGATGTGTTGGTACACGAAGTAATCGCAGCAATAGAAATCGAACCATCGTGCAGCTGATAATCCTGATCGCTATCTTTATCATCAACCACGATAGTCTTTAACAAGCCTTTATCGTTATCGGCTGGGCTACGATCTTCCAATTGTTGATACTGGCGACCATAGTTCAATTCCATCAAGGATTTAAACTGTGCTTTTAAGTTGCTAATCGCAATTTTGTCTTGTGGACGCGACGGACCCGAAGCAGTCGGCACTACCGTACTTAAATCCAGTTCAACGACACTGCTGTACTCAATATCATCTTCGTTTTCACGCCATAACATATTGTTCTTGGTATAGGCTTCTACGCGCTCGATAGTCTCTTCACTGCGATTGGTGTCGCGCATATAATCTAATGTGCGATCATCAATCGGGAAGTAAGTCACGGTACAGCCGAACTCAGGCGACATGTTAGAAATAGTCGCACGGTCTGTTACCGTTAAATGGTCAAGACCTTCGCCAAAGACTTCAACAAACTTACCGACCACACCATGCTTACGCAGTAGTTCAGTAATCGTCAGCACCATATCGGTAGCCGTGGTGCCGATAGGTAATTTACCTGTCAGCTTCAAACCGACCACTTCCGGCATGATAAAGAAAATCGGTTGCCCAAGAATGGCAGCCTCAGCTTCAATACCACCAACGCCCCAGCCGACAACACCAATACCGTTAACCATCGGCGTGTGTGAGTCAGTACCCACTAACGTATCAGGGAACAAAGCGCCATCGCGCTCGACCACGCCTTGAGCTAAATACTCAAGGTTTACTTGGTGACAAATCCCCATACCTGGTGGCACCACCGTGAAATTATCGAAAGCCGTCTGCGCCCACTTCAAGAACTGATAACGCTCTTGGTTGCGCTCGTACTCCATATCAATGTTTTTATCTAAAGAGTTCTTGTCGCCATAGAAATCAACTTGAACCGAGTGGTCAATGACCAAGTCTACGGGAATTAAAGGATTAACTTTCTTGCCATCCACACCGTGTCGGCTCGCTTCCGCACGAACTGAGGCCAAGTCGACCACCGCTGGAACCCCCGTAAAGTCCTGCATCAAAACTCGCGCAGGCTTATAAGGCACTTCTTTTTTTTCAGGGTTTGGCTTCCAATTTAATAGAGTGTCCACATGATCGCCAGTAACAGCTAGCCCATCATGGTTTCTCAGTGCGTTCTCAAGAAGGATTCGAATAGAAAATGGCAGTTTCTTAATGCCGTGGCCTTGTGCCTCTAGATCTTTGAGGCTCCAAATATCAAAATCTTTACCATTGACTGATAAAGATTTCTTACAATCAATTACCTTGTCGCTCATCATGGGCTCCCTTGTAATTACAATAATAAAATCAAAGAATTAAATTATTTTCACGCTACTCATCACTATACCTTAGTTACTTAATAACATAAAATTTAGACTGTCAAATTACTAAAAATATTGCTTAAAACTCATACAATTCGTGGAGAACGTCACGATTTCTGGTATTATTGCGCTCTTAAATTTGGTGTTGAGAAATCTTCTAACACCGTAGGACCCTGTGTCATTAACTGAATAGCACAATAGGACTACTCCATGAGCCTCGCGGGAAAAGTTTTAGCCGTTAATAACGATCTACCGATCCGTACCGATCAACCAGTTCATAGCGGTAAAGTCCGCTCAGTTTACTGGCTAACCAAAGAAGACAGCGCACGCTTAATCAAGGAACGCGGCTACGACGTCGTTGCTGACGCACCGCTCGCCATTATGGTCATCAGTGACCGTATTTCTGCATTCGACGCCATCTGGCACGGCGAAGGCGGTATGCACGGTGTACCTGGCAAGGGCGCAGCCCTAAACGCTATCTCAAACCACTGGTTTAAGCTATTCCGCGAAAACGGCCTAGCCGATAGCCATATCCTTGAAATTCCACACCCGTTTGTCTGGATTGTACAAAAAGCCAAGCCGGTAAAGATCGAAGCGATTGCTCGCCAATACATCACAGGCTCAATGTGGCGCGCTTACGCCAAAGGCGAACGTGAATTTTGTGGTATAAAACTCCCTGACGGCCTTGAAAAAGACCAAAAGCTTGATGAGTTATTAATCACTCCATCAACTAAAGGCATTCTAAAAGGTATCCCTGGCGTACCTGAAGCGGACGACGTCAACGTCACTCGTAAAAACATCGAAGATAACTACGAATCCTTTGCGTTCCGTCGTAAAGACGATATCGACTTGTACGAAAAGCTACTCAAAGAAGGCTTCGAACTTATCAGCAACGAACTTGCCAAACTAGATCAAATGTTTGTCGATACCAAATTTGAATTTGGTTACGTCACCGACAAAGCCGGCAACGAAAAACTGATCTACATGGACGAAGTGGGTACGCCAGACTCATCACGAATCTGGGATGGTCAAGCTTTTCGTGAAGAAGGCAAAATAGTCGAGAAATCGAAAGAAGGCTTCCGTCAGTTCCTACTGAACCATTTCGAAGATCCAGACATTCTGTTGAACAAAGATCGCATGGACGAACGTCAAGCATTAGCTCGTAACAACGAACTACCCACAGAAGCACTGATGAATCTTTCGAGAACCTACTTAGATATCGCTGAAAAAGTTACTGGTGAAAAGATCGAATTATCGGAAAATCCAAAAGCAGAAATCATCCAAATCTTAAAAAACGAATTTAAGTTGGTTGATTAAGATTTGGAGACTAAAAGGCAGGGTACCCCGCCTTTTATCTTATATAAAACTCCTTATAACCTGGAACCAAATGAAACTTTGGAGCCTCATCATATAGATCATAAAGTTGACTAAAAGCAGGGAATATTTGACTAATTTTTGACTCAAGGTCTACTTTGATAAAGCAAGGTAGAGTAGCATTTTTATTGTTCAGCTTGAAGATATCAGGATACTTCAACTTTTTTAGAGTCTGAAAACAGAATTGTTCACTTTTAAGCAAGTTTCTATTAAATGATGATGTCATCATAAAAATTTCTGAGTCAAAAAAACATTGGTTCTTAAGTTGTTCTTGAGTTATACCAAACTCATTAATGTTTGTAAGTCTAACTCCAAGCTTCATAAGCACTGTATGTATAAAGTTTATTGGTTTTTTACATATGGTTTCCCTCAATTTCAGCTTTTCTTCATCATCACAAGTAATATAATGACCATAGGAAAACAGTATTAATTTAAATAAGAAAGCAGCTCTAGAGCTGCCTCTTCTTAACTCCGCTGATAGCAATCTACCAAGTTCTTTATTCAAGCAAGTACGCTCAACAATATTAGCAAATTTTGATAACGGAATGGCTTCAACATTTAAAGATAAGTCGACAAATGATTTGAATAACCTTAAAAATGATTCTAGTGGTAAAAAGTTAAAGTGCTTCCTTGCAAGAAAAAGAAATAATTTGTACTCGATGTCATTAGAGCTAATTAAAAAATCATTAAACTCCTCTTCAATATCACTCCCACTATACCCGTCAACTGACTTAACCAACTCTAAAGCTATTAAAATCTCGCTTGCAATAGCATTACACTCTAACAGCGCAAGCATACTTGTAGGAACCTTGGCTGTAACCTCACCTCCCTCATTGTAAAAAAGAACGGAGATATAAACTCCATATTCATTGTCGTACTCAATAGCATGCTCAATTTTAAAGTTAAGACTTAAACTTTCTCCAGCACCGTCGTTCAGCTCATGATGCAAACTGAGCTCTGAAAGATTCAATTGAAGGACTTCTCCTCTTTGATTGCTTTGTTCAACCAGGTAAAGATTTTTCCTATAATTAAACTCTGCGCCCCAAATAGTTGTTGTGGAATCTAAAAAATGTGTGATTTCATGGACGATAGTCCTTATGTCACTTAGATCACTCTTTGTTATTTTATTTTGAGACACTTCCTTGAGCTCAGTCAAAAAGCTCAAATCCCTATTATTTAATTTTATTATATTAATTTCATGAGTAGCGAAATCATAACTACCATGGAGTTCGTATGATTTTATACTTTTTGACATAGCTAAATATTTCCTAATAACCAAACTAAGACATAAGACGATTTCTCAATAACATTTAAATCCACCACCGAACTCTTTGTTGGCTCTGGGTTAATTTCTATGACTTTTGCGCCTTGGCTTTTGGCGAGGGCGGCGAGTCCGGCGGCGGGATAAACTTGGCTAGATGTTCCGACGGATAAAAAGAGGTCGCAGGAGTAAGAGGCGCTTTCGGCATCGTGCCACGCTTGTTCGGGAAGAGCTTCGCCGAACCAGACGACTGAAGGGCGAATTTGGCCAGCACATTCGGGACACTCGATAACACTCTCAACCCCATCTACATCACCTTGATACTCAGCGCAACACTGCAGGCAATGATTGCGCCAGATATTGCCGTGAAGCTCGATAACGTCTTCCGAGCCACCAGCTTGATGTAGTCCATCGACGTTTTGCGTAATTAGTGTCACGTTTTGTTGCTTTAAACCAAGAGATTTAGACTCTTGCCATTTAGCAATGGCTTTGTGAGCATCGTTAGGTTCTTTTTCTTTAAGTTCATCACGACGCCATTGGTACCACTGCCAGACTAAATTTGGATCTTCTAGGAAACCATCAATACTCGCCATTTTCTGCGGATCGTATTGGCTCCATAGGCTTTCTTTGGTTTCATCTTTATAGGCTCTAAATGTAGCAACGCCGGATTCCGCAGAGACTCCGGCGCCTGTTAAAATGGTAACTCGTTTAGCGTTTTGAATTAACGCTAAGATTTCAGGTTCGATATCCATATCGCTAGCTAACTACTCTATTGAAAGGCCACTAAAATCAAAGCGAGTATCGATGACTTCGCCTTCTGCACCAGTGGCTTCTAATGCTTTGAGATAACGTTCAGCAGTTTTCGAGTCTACGTTAGTTTTTACATCGCGCGGCTCTTCCGCTGTAATTTCTAATAGTCGCTTAGCCACTTTTTGTTCGATCCCAAAAAGCTCTGCTAAGTCTTGCTCGATGTAATACTTTCCTTTGTCTGAATCTTCATACCCTTTTAATACAACTTTATGAGTACATTCTGACATGATTTCTCCAGTATTTTTTATTATCTTAAGAATCGTTTGCTAACAATAGTTAAACCCTAGTTTACTTTAAAACTGAATATCTATCAGCGAGCCCTTTATAAACTTGGTCTTTTAAATCTTCATGCGTCGGGTCAAGCGCATTTAAAATTTCAACTAGAACTTCGTTATCTTCCTGCCCGTTCCATTCTTTTATATAAGAGCCGTCTTTATAACCATTATCCTGGCGGAAAAAGTTAAGCGTATTTTTACCAACGTAACTTTTAAATAACTCTTCAAAAGGCATTTCGATTTGCGCCATACATCCTGCAAAACTTGTGCCGTCAAAGTGTTGATACAGCACCGCTTGTCCCGCTAAAACTTCCAGGGTTTGCTTGAAGTCATCTTTAACTAATGGCTCTAACATTTCACCTGCGAGTTCTTCTGCAATTTCCTCAAACGACAATCCTCCGTCGATGCGTGAGCTTAAGCCAAAGTGAAAAATATCAACTAGCTCCATCTTGACTTGATCAACATCTGGCTTTTGATGCTTCCACCATTTCCAACCAAAGTGCTCTAGCATTTCCGCGCATTCAATCCAGATTGCACGATACCACTCATAGTTTTGATCAAACCATTTCTCATGAACTTTCGTGTTCATCGCATGCTGCATTTCCAGCATCGTTGCGATTTGCTTTACCATTAATTCTTTATTCATTCAATTCTCTATACTTTTAAGTTATTTTCAATGTCGCTCAGCACTCAATTACAAACACTCGTAAAACGTTACGAACGAAGGAAGTGCGAGGCAAATTAAAAATTGTAATTAACAAAGTAATCGCAAGTCCAAGTAGCTTAGACTTTATTACCAATTTTTATGTTTTTTAATTAACTCATACGCCGACTTAATTTCCTGCGTCTTCTCCGTCGCCATCTTAATCATCTCTTCTGGCAAACCTTTTGCCACTAACTTATCAGGATGGTGCTGTGACATTAATCGGCGATACGCTCTTTTAACCGTTTTTTCATCGTCCGAGCTTTTAACGCCGAGCACTTGATATGCCTGCTCGACACTTGGTGCGCTCGGCGCTTCGTACTGAGCTCCACCATGCCCACCACCTGTTTGACCTTGCTGAGAATATTGATGGAAACCTTGCTGCGCTTGCACCATTTTGATCAGCTGGTCGATCATAAAGCCAGCAAAGCCAAGGTGCTTACCCACTCGATGCAAAATAGCTCGCTCATGCGCATGGATGGTGCCGTCGGCCAAGGCCATAGTGATTTGCACCTCTAGGAACATCTGCATCAAATTACGGCGACGATGACACTCTTGTTTAAACTGAGTCAGCACTGCCTCTAGGTCGAAGCTACTGGATTTACCTTGCTGAAACAAATCAATCGCGAACTTTCGCGCATCCTGATCGAGTCCCATGCGTTGCATTACATTTTCCGCATGGCGGATTTCGTTCTGCGTCACAGTGCCATCGGCTTTTGCAATATGCCCCATGGTGGCGAAGGTCGCTGTGAAAAATGCGGCCTGCACTCTTTCTTGATCGCCAGGAGCGTATCGCTCTTGATAATCGTCACTTCGTTTATCTAGTTGATGTCCTAATACAGCGCCAATGATTGCGCCAATCGGGCCTCCGGCAAGGGAAAACCCTAGGACACCGCCAATTACTTTACCAAACCAACTCATGCGTTATTTTCACCGTTTTTGGATTATATTTTTCCATCGTACTCGATGGTATTAATGCGTCTTTGGAAGCTTTGATTCAAATTCTTCAAACGCTCTGGCGTGCCGATATCATGCCATTTCCCATCGAATAACTCTCCTGTTACCTGCGCTTCCACCATTAATTCTCTCAATAAAGGCGCCAGTGGCAAAGGTTCGTCTTCTTTCAAATCTTTAAACACCTCTGGCTGATACACCCCAATGCCGGAGAATGTCGCGCGATTTTCACCTTCAGCAATAACTAAACCATCATCGCGCAAGAAAAAGTCTCCCTGGGGGTTATGCTCTGGATTCGGCACCAATACGATATGCGCCAACTTTGTCGGCTGCTGTAGTAGTTTTTCGTAATCATATTCGCTCCAGACATCACCGTTGACGACGATAAAAGGCTGCTCATCAAAAAAGTCTAATGCTTTCCGAATACCTCCCGCGGTTTCTAGGGCGGTAGGCTCATGAGAAAAGGTAAGATTTACTCCCCAGTAGGCGCCATCGCCTAGATATTCAGGGATTTGATCACCGAGCCACGAGGTATTAATTAGAATGTCTTTAATTCCAGCGTCTTTTAGGGCTTCGATATGCCACTCGATTAGCGCTTTACCATCCACTTTTAGCAGTGGCTTAGGATGCGCGTCGGTCAATGGCCGCATTCTTTCACCACGCCCGGCGGCAAGGATCATCGCTTTCACAGAGTTACCCCCTGCTTTTGTTCAAAAGCTGGTACCACTTTTTCTTTGAGCCAATGGTAAAATTCAGACATTGCTGGGTATTTCTCTGCTTGCTGAAGAATATAAGTAAGGGTTAGCGGGATATCTTTCAAGTAACCCTCTTTACCATCACGGTAATTCAAGCGACAGAAAATCCCTGCGACTTTGATATGGCGCTGTAACCCCATCCAATCGAACCATTGAATAAATTTGTCCTTTTCTAATACTGCAGGCGAACGTTCGAGGTAATAATCAACCCAGTTATCAACCTGCTCTGGCGACCACTTAATATAACAATCCCTCAATAACGACAACAGATCATAGGTTAAAGGACCGCGTACCGCATCTTGAAAATCAATAATGCCTGGCGATTCAGTAGGGCCACAATCCATGATATTCCGCGAGTGATAATCGCGATGCACAAAGACCTGTGGCTGCGTCTGGGCACTTTTGATTAAATGATTAAATGTGGTGTCTATAAGCCGATGCTCTACAGTGGATAACACCAAGCCAAGGTGCCTTTGTAAAAACCAGTCTCGAAACAGCTCCATTTCTGCTCGTAGCATAATTTCATCATAATCAGGGAGGCTTGTGGAGTGCGTTTGCTGAATCTTAACCAAGCTGTCTATTGCTCTACGGTACAAGTTATCCGCAATAGCGATATTTTTCGACGCTTGCGCTTCTTCTAGCAGAGGTAGGTATAAGCGGTCACCTAAGTCACTCAAGAGCATAAATCCCTGCTCAAAATCCTTTGCCAGTACACGAGGCGCATTCACTCTTTCGAGTAATTGCGCGACTTTTACGAATTGTCGGCTATTTTCATGCTCAGGAGGCGCGTCAACGGCTATCCAGCTTTGTCCACTAGCAGCATCAGACCATCGGAAGTAGCGCCTAAAACTGGCGTCTCCTGAGACCATCGACCACTGGAACGTTTCTGCAGAGTGGCTTGCAACGCCAACCAAAGCGACAATTTGTTGCTTTGACCACTCTTTAAGTTGGCTTTGACGACTATCTTTTGTCATTATTAATTTTCAATCTGCCTCGTAAGCGTTTATCATTAGGTCTTTATAACTGATGTCAGTTACAAAGCGTAAGCCCTTGAATCAACGGGCTGTTTATTTTGTGACCAACCCGAAAAATATACTCGAAAGTACATGGTAAGCAAGAAAGTCCGTTGGGTAAAATCTTTTTTAGTTTCCGCTATTAGCAGTTCTTTAATAATGGCGATGCCTTCTGTGGCAGAGAAAAATGTCGAGCAGGAACAAGAAAATGCTACAGAAGACAGTTCTTTCGAGGAAACTCAGTCCGAACTGCGTCAAAACGACTTTGTTGACCAATTCCCTGAGTTTAGAACTTGTCCAAGCGAAGCCTTAGCGCCAATACGCTACCAGCCTCTTCTTGGTGCAGACGGCGAGCCCATCAGAATCTACTCCGACGAGGCCTCTCGTGAAAACGATATGGCGTACCTAACGGGTAATGTCCGAGTTTCGCAAAATCAACAACAGCTAACCGCCGACAGGCTTATTGCCAATAATAAAACCAAGTCTTATCGCGCCGAGGGCGACCTTTTATTCACTAACCAAAACTTTGTGGTAGGCGCTGAAAGCCTGGATTATTATTCCCTCGAAGGCTCAACCAGCATCGAAGATACACGCTTCCACCTCTACAGCAATAACGGTAACGGTCGTGCGGAAAATATTCGAGTCGATAATAAGCAGGTTCTCACCTTATCCAATACGGACTTCTCAACCTGCCCCGAAGACCAAAAAAGTTGGGTTTTCGAGTCAGATGAAATTGTAATCGATCGTGATAGTGGATGGGGTAAGGCTTATAACAGTGTGGTAAAAATAGCGGATATTCCTGTTTTTTATCTGCCGTACATCACCTTCCCCGTGGATGACCGCCGTAAAACAGGTCTATTGCCGCCATCATTTAGCAACTCCAATCGTAATGGCCGTGACATCAGTGCTCCTTATTATGTCAACCTAGCGCCCAACTACGATTTAACTCTAACACCTCGCTATATGACCTCTCGCGGTTCTATGCTAGGCACTGAATTTCGATATTTAACGCCGCAAAACTACGGCGAGATCTTTTTTGAGTATTTGCCCAATGACAAAGCAGCTGCTACCAGCAACGGTGAGACTCTGCCTGATAAACGTTGGCAATACGACTTAGACCATACAACTCGGTTTACCGACAACTGGTCGAGCGGTATCGCAGCAAGAAAAGTGAGTGATGACGGTTATTTTCAAGATTTTGGTGGCAGTATTGAAGACTCCAATCAAGATATCTTAAGCCAGAACCTCTATGTGCAGTATCTAAGCCAAGACTGGCTTATGCGCACTGAATACCAAGACTGGCAGCTACTCAACAGTCCTGTCGAGCGCTACACAATTGCACCTCGCGTGCAATTAACCCGTTTTTTCGAACCGAGCGATAATGGCTTCGAAGCTAAAGTTAACAGTGAGATCACGCGTTTTGATAAAGATAACGCAGTGACGGCTGAGCGTTATCACGTCGAACCATCAGTCGCTTGGAGTCATGAAACTCTCTACAGTTTTTTCCGCCCAGAGCTCAGTTTTGCTTATACCCAGTATGAGCAGACAGATATATCGGGTAACGATCAAACCATCGATCGTAGCTTACCGACTCTTTCTATAGACACCGGCCTGTTTTTCGAGCGTACACTCAACTTTGATGATGGCGATATGACGCAAACACTCGAGCCGAGACTGTTTTACTTATACACGCCTTACGAAGAGCAGCAAAACATCGCTTTTTACGATACCAGTCTGCCGACCTTCAACTTTACTCAGTTATTCAGTAGAAATCGTTTCAGTGGCATCGATCGTATAGGTGACGCCAACCAAGTCAGTGGCGCCATCACTAGTCGTTTCCTAGACGAACAAGGCCGCGAAAAAGCGTCAGTGTCGATTGGGCGAACGGTATATCTAAAAGATCGTAAAGTGACTATGCTCAACCTGCCGGTTGAAACCGATAAACAATCAGGCTTGCTGGCTGAGGTTAATTGGCGTTGGACGGACAGCATAGAAGTTAAGTCGGCGATTGAGTGGGATGACCAAAACAACGAAACCACTCACGGCTTAGTCAATCTTCATTACGAGCCGGAAGAAAACCACATTCTTAACCTAGGCCACCGCTATCGCAAAACGGTGAATCGAACACAAGAAGAAGCTGAGCTTGCATTTGCATGGCCAATGGCCCAAGATTGGCGACTTTTAGGCCGTTATAATCAAGATCTCACAGAAAATCGAACTAACGATTCTTTTCTCGGTCTAGAGTATGAGTCCTGTTGCTGGGCTGTTCGTGTGGTCGCTAGACGTTACATCAATATTCAGCTCGATAGCCAAGGTGCTTTAGTTCCCGACCAGCGTGATGAACACAGTTCAGGCGTCTACGTCCAATTTGTTCTGAAAGGAATTGGTAGCCTGCAAGGCAGCACCACTAAGTTTTTAGAAGACAGTATTTACGGATACGAAGATTTATTAGGCAAATAACTATGACATTGAAACATTTGATTTCAGCTTGCTTACTAGCGGTTTCAGTCGCGACATTAGCACCGCTAAGCGCTCAAAGCGTAGAAACTATTGATAAAATTATTGCTCACGTTGACCAAGACGTCATCTTAAAAAGTGAGCTTGATAGAAAAATTCTACAAGCCAAAGACCAGATCCGCGCCCGCGGCGGTCAATTACCACCTGACAGCCTGTTAGAAAAAGAATTGTTAGAGCAGCTGATTGTACAAAGCCTCCAATACCAAATGGCTAATCGCGCCGGTATGCAGGTTCAGCCAGCAGAGTTACAGCAATTCGCAACTCGTGTTGCCCAACAAAACAATATGTCGCTGGATGAGTTCCGCTTACACATGCAACAAAAAGGTATCGCTTGGCCATTGTTTTTAGATGACCTACGCAAAGAAATCGTTACTGCACGTTTCAGAGATGCTTATGTTGCGCGCCGTATTAAGATTAGCGACAAAGAAATTGATTCGCTAGTTAAAGCTATGGATGCAAAGAGTAACGTTGAGTATTTATTAGGCCATATTCTTATTGCGGTTGATGAAAATGCATCTGACGCTGAAGTAGCAAAGGCCAAGAAAGAGGCTCTTGAGCTCTCGAATCAACTAAAATCCGGTGCGGACTTCTCTGAAATTGCACAAAAACACTCCGATGGCTCAGAAGCTAGCGAAGGTGGTGATTTTGGGTGGAATTCCGAGCAAAGCTTACCTGAACTCTTTAGAACACCTGTTTACTATTTGAAAAAAGGCGCGGTTTCTACGCCTATCCGAAGTCCAGCGGGTTTCCACATCTTAAAGTTGTATGACAAGCGCGGTGATTTAGAGCACGTGGTGCAACAAACCAAGTCTCGTCACATTCTTGTACGTCCCGACGCGATTACCACTGAGAGCGACGCCATTGATCTGCTTAATCACATCCGTGAGCAAGTTATGGCCGGTGAAGCAGATTTCGGCAACATGGCGAAGAAACATTCTGATGACCCAGGTTCAGCGAACCTTGGTGGCGAACTTGGCTGGAACAATGTCGGTGCTTTTGATCCTGCATTCGAAGAGACTCTCAGCAATTTAGAAGTTAATGAAATCAGTCAGCCATTTCAAAGCAGCTTTGGCTGGCATATTGTTCAACTGACGGGTAAAAGGAAAGATGACCAGTCGGATGATATGAAACGTCAACAAGCAGCGAAAATATTGCGTCAGCGCAAGTTCTCAGAAGAAGTTGAGAACTGGATCCGTGAAATCCGCGACGAAGCCTACGTTAAACAAGTTGTAGAAGAAGACGCATAACCCCTTCATAACACCCGTTAAAAGCTGGGTAGGTAGTATCATGGATATTGCAAGAATCTTAATTACGGCGGGGGAACCCGCCGGTATTGGTCCTGAAATCATCGTCAAGATGGCGCAACAGCCTTGTACAGATCAACTCGTGGTATGCGCCGATCCCGAACTACTACAACAAGTCGCTAATGAGATTCAACTGCCCCTAGCGATAACCCAACTAGACCTAGACGCAGAGCCAAAGCCCCATCAAATAGGACACCTTTGGGTTATTCCTTGCCAGCTCAAACAACCAGTCACTTCCGGCCAATTAAACCTTGAGAACTCCGCATACGTCCTTGAAACCTTAAATATCGCTAGCGATTTAGCCCAACAGGGTTTAGTCGATGCCATCTTAACTGGACCAGTACACAAAGGGATTATCAATGATTCTGGTCTAAAGTTTTCTGGCCATACAGAGTTCTTTGCTGAGCGTTGTGGTTGTGACAAAGTCGTGATGATGCTTGCTACAGAAGGGTTACGCGTTACGCTAGCAACCACTCACTTACCGTTACGTGAAGTTGCTGACGCCATCACGCCTGAATTGCTGCGCGAGGTGATCACTATTATTGATCGTGAACTTCGCGAGAAATTCTCAATACAACAGCCACAAATACTCGTTTGTGGTCTAAATCCTCATGCTGGCGAGAATAACCACCTCGGCACCGAAGAGTCGCGAATTATCACTCCAACTCTTGCTGAGTTAAACAAAGAGCTCGATTCAACGCTTATTGGCCCCCTTCCCGCTGACACCGCTTTTCAACCGAATAAGATCGAGAACGTCGATACGGTTTTAGCCATGTACCATGATCAAGGGCTACCAACCCTCAAATATAAAGGCTTTGGCAAAGCAGTAAATGTCACCCTAGGGTTGCCTTATATCCGCACCTCAGTGGACCACGGCACAGGGCTTGATATCGCTGGCAGTAACATTGCCGATATCGGTAGCATGCAATATGCGCTACAATTCACTCAAGATTTAATTCAACGCCGTCGACAAAGCTAAACTCATGGTAAATTCAAAAGTGGTTCAAGGTCACCAAGCTCGCAAACGCTTTGGTCAGAATTTTTTATCCGATGATTTCTATATTTCCAAAATTGTGGAATCAATTGGCGCTCAGGAATGCGACCACTTAGTTGAAATTGGCCCTGGTTTGGGCGCAATAACCGAGCATCTAGTAACTAAAGCTGGAAAACTTGATGTCGTGGAGCTTGACCGTGATTTAATTCCCCGTCTCGAAAAGAAGTTTGCTGAGCAAGAAAACTTTACGATCCATCAAAGTGATGCTCTGAAGTTTGATTTCACCCAGCTTCAGTCAGATCCGGAAGAAAAATTACGTATCGTTGGCAATCTACCCTACAATATTTCCACCCCTTTAATTTTCCACTTGCTGCGACAAAAGCATGTCATCCACGATATGTACTTTATGCTGCAAAAGGAAGTGGTAGAGCGTCTCTGTGCCGCCCCAGTGACTAAACAGTATGGTCGTTTAAGCGTTATGGCACAGTATTATTGCCAAGCCGCCATGTTGTTTGTAGTCCCGCCAGGTGCCTTTTCTCCCGCCCCAAAAGTGGACTCTGCCATCGTTTGCCTGAAACCCTACGAGACCATTAAGAATCCTGTTAGCGATACCGATTTACTGGCAAAAGTCGTTACAGCGGCTTTTAACCAACGTCGTAAGACTATCCGAAATAGCCTTAAAGATTGGCTCTCCCCAGAAGATTTTGAGACTGTTGGAATCTCGCCAACGGAAAGAGCTGAGAGACTGTCACTAACTGACTTTATTAATATCTGCCAAACCATAGAAGCTCGTAACATTTAAAAATGTGGACTTTCTCACACTTTTTGCTAATCTAGATTAGGAACAAGGATTGCATATTTACGGGAGTAACTATGAGAATAGAGCAAGATAAGTCGGATAAAAGTAAAGTTAAGAGAAAGCACGAGTCTCTTCAATCTCAAGCAGATGCGAGGCGCTTTTATCGTGTTTCCATTCACCTTCCAATTGCAATTCGCCAACAAAACTCGAATGTTTTAATCTCAGAAAGTCTTGATATTTCAGAGGGTGGCGTTCTCGTAAAAAATATCGGTGAACATGAACTTAAAAAAGGCGATTTAGTTAAGGTCCACATTGAAGGTATTTTGGGTGAAGATCAAGACCAAATGGTATTACACCCGATGCGGGTTATTCGAGTTGAAGAAGATACAATAGCCCTAGAGTTTACTTGATTTCATTGCAGCACCTATAACATTTGATCTTCGGACCGCTTCACTTGAAGCCCTCCTATCGTATATATCCTTAGCCTCACCAGAAGAATTATGAATACACTTTAATCATGCAGACTGCGCCTTCTAGTTTTTTTTGCTCCCAAATAAGGTTATCATAGTTGGCTGATTATATTCACTTTTCAGCGAACCCATCATGCACGACTATCAAAAACAGTTCATAGAGCTTGCCTTATCCAAAAATGTACTTAAATTTGGTGAGTTTACCCTCAAAAGTGGCCGCAGAAGCCCTTACTTTTTCAACACAGGCCTTTTCGATAGTGGAGCAGACCTGGCGCAGCTTGGGCGCTGCTATGCGCAAACCATCGTCCAACAAAATATTCCTTTCGATGTTATTTTTGGTCCCGCTTACAAAGGAATTCCTCTAGTCAGCTGTACCACAATGGCGCTTGCTGAGCATCATGACGTGAATGCGCCTTACAGCTTTAATCGCAAAGAAAAGAAAGATCATGGTGAAGGCGGCAATATCGTTGGTAGTCAACTTAACGGTGATATTTTAATCATCGACGATGTTATCAGTGCAGGTACGGCAATCCGTGAATCAATCGATATTATTAAACAAAATGGAGCAACACCTAAAGCTGTTCTGATTGCCCTCGACCGTCAAGAAAAAGGCACCGGCGAGCTTTCGGCTGTTCAAGAAGTTGAACAAGATTACGGAATTCCTGTATTTTCTATTATAAAGTTGACAGATCTGCTAAATTACTTAAAAGTTCACCCGACTTTCAGTAGCTTCTACCCTAAAGTTCTCGCCTACCGCGAAACATATGGAGTGGAATAATCCCTAAGGGTGATATTAATCAAATTAGATGGAGCACTATGAGCTTTAAACATATACTTATTTTATTGATTTTAATTTTTGTCTCGACTTCGGTCGATGCAAAAAACTATTATCGATTTAAAGATAGTAATGGCCGTCTTGTGGTTAAAGACTATTTGCCGAATTCAGCTTTAAAGTCAGGCTATGAAGTCATAAACGAAAGTGGACGCGTGGTTGAAAAGGTTGCCCCTATTATGACTAGGGAAGAAAAATTAGCTGAAGAACTTCGACAAGAAAAAATAGCAGCTCAGCAAGAAAAAGAAAGAAAGATGCGTCAGCATGACAGAATGTTATTGCGCCAATACAGAACGATCGATGACATCAAGCGTACTGAAAAAAACCAAACGGCATCGCTGAACATCAATATTTCAATACTCAATAGCCACAATAAAAATTTAGAAAAAAAGCTCTCCAATTTGCAGTCAAGCGCAGCAAACTATGAGCGTAAAGGTACAGCCGTACCCAAATCAATTCTCACACAGATTGACGCAACTAAAGATCAAATTGAAGAGAATACCAACTCAATTGCTCGCTACAAATCTCAAGTAGAAGTTATAAGTGAGCAATTTAAAAATGATTTAGTTAGATTTAAAGAGTTACAAGCGATGCGCCTTGTAGAGCAATATGCTGAAAATCAACGTTCTCTTCCGACTACCACAAAAGTAGAGTGTGACTCTTACAAGTCCTGTGAACGCTCTTGGAAGCTTGCTCAAATTTTTGCTCATGAGAATGCTTCGAACAAGCTAGAAATTGTTACTGATAGTTTAATTATTTCAAGCAAACCTAAAAATGATGAGCAACTAGGTTTGTCAATTACACGGATCCCAGCCGACAACGACGCGATGCAAATTGTGCTAGAAGTGCAATGCTATAACTCTGAGGCGGGTGAAAAGCTGTGTAATGGTGAAAAGGTTAATCTATTGAAGTCTGAGTTTGTCCAATACATCTCACAGAAAAATAGCTAGTTACAATGACAACATTATTATTGAGCAAGCTCTAACACTGCAGCTTGCTCAGTATTTCTAATCATCAGTCCACATCTGTTATTGGCTCAAGCAACTGCCACTGGCTCTCCCAACTGGCTAGAGGCGATTGCATAAAATCAGTTCTAACATACTGCTGAATTCGTCCTTCTACAGCCGCCAACAACAAATTCGCCCGACTACCGACCTCTGGAGTATATTTCGCTTTAGTTGAAACCTCATGCTGACGGAACAGTTGTTTAATCTGTGTCTCGATCCGATTGAATAACTGACTGATTCGCCCTCTCAACCGTTCATGCTCGCCAGATAGCGCCTCTCCAGTTAATAACCTGCAAATGCCAGGGTTCTTACTGGCAAAAGTCAACACCAACCCCAGTATTTGTTGGCACTGCACACTCAGTGTCATTTGTTCCTTTGCTATCAAGTTTATGCGTGAAAATAGTGCTTCTTCAGTAAATTCAATCAAGCCCTCAAACATTCTCGCTTTACTAGGAAAGTGCCTATAAAGTGCGGCCTCCGAAACGCCTACTTGTTTAGCTAGTTTTGCTGTTGTTATCCTTTCTCCGGGGTCTTTTTCAAGCATCAATGCTAGCGCTTGTAATATTTCATTCTTTCTTTTCGATGAATTTTTAGTTGCCATGCTACTCTCAAATTTTAAAAATTAAGTTTTATTTTTGGCGCAATTTTTATTAATTGCGTTCTCAATCGATCTTTCACTGCTTCTAATGAAACTTCATTGTCAGCCTCAAACTTTACAACTATGCTCGGCGTTGTATTAGAGGCTCTCGCTAATAACCAGCGATGCTTGTAGTCCACACGCAATCCATCAATGGTATTAACCTCTCCATCCCCAAAGTCGCCCTTGGCCACTAGAGCCTTTATTAGTTTGAACTTCACCTTATCAGGCACTGGGACGTTAATTTCTTCTGAGGATATACCTTCAGGTAGCTCTTCAAATAGCTCAGCCGATGTGGCTTGTGACTTCCCTAAAATCTCTAATAGTCTCGCTGCCGCATAAAGCGCATCATCAAAGCCATACCAGCGCTCATTAAAATATAAGTGTCCGCTTCCTTCGCCACCGAAAGGAGCCTCGGTTTCACGCATCTTAGCTTTCATCAGTGAGTGCCCAGTTTTCCACATCAGTGGCTTACCGCCCGCCTGGGTTATTACATCTTTCAAGAATCTCGTACACTTGACGTCATAGATAATTTCGGCACCAGGGTGGCGTGATAAAATATCCTGTGCGAACAACATCATCAAACGATCGGTCCAAATTATTTTACCTTTATTGTCAACCACACCCACCCGATCGCCATCACCATCAAAAGCAATACCAACGTCTGCTTTTTCTTTAATGACCATGTCTATTAATGCTTCAAGGTTTTTAGCTGAGTTTGGATCTGGGTGGTGGTATGGGAAGTTACCATCAACATCGGTATATAGACCAATCACTTCACATCCCAATGCTTGTAACATCTTAGGGGCAAAGTTACCAGTAACACCATTACCGCAATCCAACGCTACTTTTAACGGTTTATCGACTTTAATATCAGCAAGCAGCTTATCCAAGTAGCTCTGCTCAATACTTGACTCCGTTACACTACCCTTACCGTTAAAGTATTCCTGCATTTGAATTCGCTTTAGCAAATCTTGAATTTGTTGCCCGTAAAGCGTTTCGCCAGCTAGCACGATCTTTAGACCGTTATGTTCTGGTGGGTTATGACTACCGGTGAGCATGACCCCTGAGCGAGAACCAAGAGTGTGAGTACCAAAGTACACTAGTGGCGTCGGTACCATGCCTATATCAATAACGTCTCGACCGCTTGCAACGAGACCTTCAACTAGTGCTTTGTGAAGCTTGGGACTCGATAATCGTCCGTCTCTACCAACAACGATGCTTTGTTCACCACGAGAGTAAGCCTCGCTACCTATTGCTTTACCAATAACGTACACCGTTTCAGCGTCAAGGTTCTCCCCTATGACGCCGCGAATATCATACTCGCGGAAAATGTCTGGATTGATCGCTTTGGAAGCACTCCCCTCATCCACCTCCAAGCTGATAGGCGCCTCTTTGACCACTTGGGGCTTTGGAGCCTCTTTTGGAAGCTCAGCTGTCTCCTGCTCTGCAGTTTCTGCTACACCAGCTACTGCTTTTCCACGCCTTCTACGACGTAGCGATGATTGCTCCTCTACCACTTGACTGGCCGAGGCGTTTTCTTCTTCATTAGCATCCACGCCTGTAGATGCTCTGCGATAACCCGCAGCAAGGTCCTTAAAAAAGCTAAGCTGATAACTATTCTGAGTAACACTCTGCTCTTTGACACCCTGAATAAATTTTCGAGCATCATTGGCAAACAAGCGTTTCATACTCAATAACGGCATCAATCCAACAATTAAAAATGCGACCACTGCCGCAATAAATAATAGCAAGGGTAATTGTCCTGCATCGGTACTAAAGGCACTGACACGTTGCCATAATACAAGGGACCAATTCGCACCAAAACTTTGAGTTTCTAATAAAGGCTCACCCTCTGCAGTCCCATTGCCAATGGCTGCTACTACATGCGATGTGTCACCAAAATTTTGTCGCAACTCTAACCGGCTTTCGCCATCGGCTTTACCCAGCAAGTTCTTCACTTCAGATAAACTCACCGTTGCTAAGATTAAACGATCGTCTGCGAGCTTCTCTGTCAGAGCAATATAACTAGGCTGGCCATTCTTCAGAATGAGCTCAGGTTTTGTTTTTTCGCCTTGGGCAGCCTTTCTTAATAAATCAATAACGACGTGAGTAATTACAGGATCCGAGTTACCATCTGGCTGAATCGAGCTATTCTCAAACACCATAACCTTTTCCAGCTTCGGTACTTGTTTTTTCAGCTTTTCAATAACTTTAGGATTGTCTTCGGCAAACACTGACTGTGCTGCCAAATCTAAAGAACTCTGTATCTGTTGGATTCGTTGTTCGATTAAATTAGCTCGCTCAGCAGTACGTGAAGCCAATAACTGCTGGGCCTGCTTCTCTAGCGGATCCTGAATCCCCAAATAATATAAACTTGCCGAAACCGCGACTAAAATCAGTAACCCAATCGCTAAAGGTATAATAAAAAAGCTGCTTAAACTTTTACCTTTTCCCATTGAAGACTCCTATTCTCCCCGTAAGTACTCATCTTTATTATTATGACGGTCGTACTTGATGGATTAACTCAATTAATTGCTCAGCAACTTTTATTTTACTTGCTGGCCCAATTCGTTGCTCTTTTGTAGTATCGTGTTCGCGAATAAAAACGAGTAACTCATTGTGGTCACATGAAAAGCCAATATCATCGCGACTGACATCGTTTGCGCAAATCATGGTGATCCCCTTCCGTTCCATTTTTGATTTAGCGTAATCGCTAACATTCTGCGTTTCCGCCGCAAAGCCCACACAGAAAGCATTAGTTTCTTGTGCCGCCCACCTCAGTATGTCGGGGTTTTGACTCAACTCGATAGTAAGTCCTTCGCTTCCAGACTTTTTCATTTTTTCTGTGGCCATCGTTTTTGGTTTGTAATCAGCCACAGCAGCGCAGGATACAAACACAGAATCGTTATCCAAAGCATCCTGAACTTGTTTAAGCATAGCCTCCGCGCTTTCAACTTTAAAGCAGTTAACGCCAAAAGGGACGTCTAAACTGACTGGGCCACTAACTAGGGTTACCTTAGCTCCCGCCTTAGCAGCCATTTCAGCAATGGCGTAGCCCATTTTACCCGAGCTACGATTCGCCAAATAACGTACCGGATCAATCGCTTCGACTGTCGGCCCAGCAGTAACCACCCAGTGCTGACCTTGCAAAGGTTTTGCGCTTAAATAGTGTTCCGTGCGCTGCAACAAGTCAGCAGGCTCAAGCATTCGCCCAAGACCAGTATCTCCACAAGCCTGCTCCCCTGAGCCAGGGCCCCAAACCTGAATGTCCCGTTCCAATAAAGTCGTAACATTCGCTTGTGTCGCTTTGTTTGCCCACATTTGCTGATTCATCGCCGGCGCCACAGCAACCGGTGCGGCAGTCGCCAAGCAAAGGGTCGTCAGTAGATCATCAGCGGCACCGTTAGTCAATTTAGAGATAACATCAGCAGTAGCAGGAGCAATCACCACCAAATCTGCCCAACGCGCTAATTCGATATGCCCCATTGCAGCTTCCGCATCAGAATCTAACAAATGCTCGTGCACAGGGTTACCTGTCAACGCTTGAAAAGTCATCGGAGTTATAAATGCACGCGCGCCCTTCGTCATAACGACTCGGACGTTTGCGCCAGCTTTGATTAACAAGCGACTTAATTCCGCACTTTTGTACGCAGCTATGCCGCCCGTCACTCCTAACAGGATTTTTTTACCTTGCAAACTCATGCTAACCGATTGATTTAACTTATAATGAATTACAAGTTTACGCTTTTACGCACAAAAATTATAGTCAAATTCTTAATTACATCTTCTCTTTCAGCCTCTACACTTCATACTTATCAGAAGTTAATGGATAACGGCTGTACCGAATCGCGCAAGCACTCCTCACTTTAACTCAATCGACAACGCTAACAGCGTGTGATTGCATTAATAAAAATGCTCAATACATAGACTAAAACAAGGACGTTAATAACATGAAGATTATGGAATGGCCACAACAAGAAAGACCTAGGGAACGATTGATGCGCGATGGCGCAGAAAGCCTCTCCGACGCGGAGCTACTCGCCATATTCCTTAGAACAGGCACTAGGAATTACAATGTTGTGGATCTAGCTCGACATTTACTGAGTCAATTTGGTGGATTAAGACAATTGCTTGAAGCTGAGCATAAAACATTTACTGAGCAACCGGGAATGGGCACGGCAAAATACTGCCAGCTACAAGCAAGTTTAGAGTTATCAAAACGCTACCTACAGCAAAATTTACAATTAAATCAAAGCTTTTCATCGCCCGATGACGTCAAGCAATTCCTCTCAAGCTTGCTCAGTCACCATAAACGTGAGCAATTCTTGGTTCTTTTCCTTAACAATCAGCATCAACTCATCGCTCAAGAAACCTTATTCCAAGGCACAATTAATAGTGCAGAAGTGCATCCAAGGGTTGTGGTGGAGCAAGCCCTAAGGTATCATTCGGCCGCAGTGATATTGGCGCATAACCACCCGAGTGGTTGCCTGGAGCCCAGCCCTTCCGATCGGCAAATTACCGACCGTATTCAACAAGCTTTACAGCTGGTAGATATTCGAACGCTGGACCATATTATTATCGCTCACAACAAAAGCTACTCCTTTGCGGAGCATGGCTTAATATGACCAAATTCGGCACTTACTCGAGTTTCGCTGGGTGAACTGGCAAAAACTCGTGTAAATTGGGCTTTTATTGTCAGTTTAGTTGTCAAAGACACTCCTTTCTGGTATAAAGTGCGCCCTATTTGAAGAGTAGCGGTGGGATAATTTCATCTCCTCGCCAATGTAAAGATTATTTTTTGGAGGCTATATCATGGCTAAAGTTTGTCAGGTAACGGGTAAGCGTCCAGTGACAGGCAACAATGTGTCACACGCTAAAAACCGTACAAAACGTCGTTTTCTACCAAATCTACACTCTCACCGTTTTTGGGTTGAGTCTGAGAAGCGTTTCGTAAAACTACGCGTATCTGCAAAAGGTATGCGCATTATCGACAAGAAAGGTATCGATACTGTGCTAGCTGAATTGCGTGCTCGTGGCGAAAAAGTATAAGGAGCTGAAAGATGCGCGATAAAATCCGTTTAGTGTCTAGTGCTGGTACAGGTCATTTCTATACCACTGACAAAAACAAGAAAAACATGCCTGGTAAAATGGAGATCAAAAAGTTTGATCCAACCATTCGCAAGCATGTTATGTACAAAGAAGCTAAAATTAAGTAATACAACCACTTAAATCTAGCTTCACTGTTTTCTGCCTCCAAGAAAACAATTAAAAAGCCCGGCATCGCTGGGCTTTTTGCTATTCTGCATTACAATATCACTGCCTTATCAATAACTACGTATTAGAACCCTTATGCCTGAGTTGCCTGAAGTCGAAACAACAACACGTGGATTAGCCCCTCATATTACTGGGCAAACCATCATTGGCGTGAACATTCATCAGCCTAAGTTACGTTGGCCTATACCAGAAGAGCTACAACAGCTAGTTGGTAAATCGAGTTACGCTATAGAGCGCAGAGCCAAATACATGTTATGGCATTTCGAAACTGGTTCAGTGGTCATGCACTTAGGCATGTCAGGAGCAATGCGCGTTGTTGATGCCGATATTCCATTAAAGAAACACGATCACTTTGAAGTCGTTTTCGACAACGGCAAAGCATTACGTCTTAATGACCCGCGTCGCTTCGGCGCCGTTTTGTGGCAGACTAAAGGCCAAACACTCGACATCATTGACTCCCTTGGGCCGGAACCGCTATCAGAGAACTTCGACGGTGATTATCTGCACCACAAGCTCAGTAAGCGCAAAGGCGCAATCAAAAACGCTATCATGACCAACGCCGTGGTCGTTGGAGTTGGCAATATTTATGCTAGTGAATCCTTGTTCTTAAGCGGCATTCATCCTAAAAGATCCGCTAACCGCGTCAGCTTAAAACGCTGCCGCCTTTTGGCCTACAATATCCAGCAGGTTCTGAAAAAAGCTATCGAACAAGGTGGAACCACCTTAAAAGATTTCACTCAGGCAGACGGTTCGCCTGGCTATTTTGCTCAAGAGTTAAATGTTTACGGACGTGAAAACCAGCCTTGTAACCAATGCCAAACGCCCATTAAGAATATCGTGCTTGGCCAACGCTCCAGCTTTTACTGCCCGAAGTGCCAGCGCTAACCTAAAATTGTTCTTGGCTCCTTTTTTTGCTATGTTGGAATTAGGCGCTGGTCAGATGACTTGGTGTACTTACTTAGTTGGATCACTAAGTATTATTAATGCCAGCCGTTTAGGAAGCCATCGAAGGAGTATTGATATGCTAAGAAAGAAACCAAGAACACGCCACACAATGTTCAAGCCGATATGACCCCAATGCTGGATATCGTTTTCATCTTGCTACTATTTTTTATCGTTACAACCAGCTTTGTTCAAACGCAGAGCGTTGATATCACTCGCCCATCAACCGTTTGTGAGCAAGATTGCAATAAAGATACCTCCCCTCTAATAGTCTCAATTGACGAGCATAACCAGGTCTTTTTTAATAAAAGAAATATCGATATTGAAGCGATTCAAGCTAACTTAGAAAGTCAGCTCATTAACAATACCGAAGCCCCTGTAATCGTTAAAATCCATGGCGATGTACATAACCTCAGTTTAGTTTCCGCTGTCGACCAAGCGAATAAAGCAGGTGTGGCTAACGTTAGTGTGGCTCGATGGCCTTGAAAGGAAAACGGTCATACGCTTTAATCGCTTGATTTTAAATTAACAGACAGCCGCCACAGGTACGATTAGCAATTTTTGTTGAATTAAGGGTAGACATTTTTTGCTGGATCACATTTAATGTGGCGGTTATACTTTAACGACACATTTAAACAATGCCGCCTTTGTGGGCCAAATGCTTAAGTTGATTCAATAACATCATCGAAGCAACAAAAGTGCGACAGGATAAAGATATATGCGTAGTAAACGAAGAAATAGAGACGAAGACGAAACGGCAATTGACATGACACCGATGCTAGACATCGTATTCATCATGTTGATTTTCTTCATTGTAACGACGTCATTCGTCAAAGAAGATACGATTGAGCTTGCAAGACCAACAACGAACCAAGACACAACACCGCCAAAGAACCCACCACCATTAATTGTGGTTTCAATCGACGGTCAGAGTAATGTCTTTATGAACGAGCGTTCTGTTGATCCTGAAGCTATTCGAGCTAACATCGAAACTCAATTAGCAGTCGACCCACGCTCGCCTGTTTTGGTACGAGTGCACGAAGATGCTGTCAACGAAGTTCTAGTAACTGCAGTTGATCAAGCTAATTCTGCTGGCGTATCTAAAGTAAACGTAGCTCGTTGGATTACAGCTGACTAAGCGTTCGGTTAAGCTTATAGGAAGCGTTACAAAAGGTGGCTTGTGCCACCTTTTTTATTGCCTAAGGCACTCCTTTAGAAATGAACATCAATACTTTAGAACACTTTTGTGAGCAGTTGCCTGGTGCCAAGTTTGACCTAAAGTGGGGGGCAGACCGAACTTACTGCATAGCAGATAAAATGTTTGCTGTTTTTTGCTGTGATTCGAGGCCTGAAACCTCAAAACGGCTGTGTTTAAAAGTCACTCCAGCAGACTTTATTGTACTGACGGATATGCACGGAATTGAGCCAGCACCTTACCTTGCTCGATATCACTGGATTTCAATCACAGACAAAGCAACATTACCCCAGAAAGGACTGGAACTTCTAATCAAAGGCTCATACGATATGGTCTATTCTAAATTAAGCAAAAAGAAGCAGCAGACCTTACACTCTTAATATGACTCAGTTATTTACAATCCTTCTCATATCCCTTGTCGTCGGAATTTGGGTTTACAATAGACGAATACAAGAAAACGCCTATAAAGCCGCTCAGAAAGCCTGTGAGGATGCCTCAGTCCAAAACCTAGATGGCTACGTCGCTCTTAAAAAGGTATATTTTGATAAAGATTCAGACGGCAAGCGTCAGTTTTTGAGACGTTACCAATTCGAGTTCGCCACGGATGGGGCTCAACGTTATGCTGGATTTATTGTTATGCGAGGAAAGTGGCCAGTCATCGTTGAGATGGAGTCGGCTTAAACCGCTAGTGCCACTTTTTGTTCATCTCCAATTTCGCGCTTTAAAGCCCTTTTTGTAGCATTATAAGCGTCAACAAAGGCTTCTGGACCTAAATGGAGCTTTGTAGGCCCACAACGGGGCAAATCAAACAACTGTAGCGAGACTAAGTTATCTCTTTGTGGAACCTCTAAGGCTTTTGATTGTTTGCTACGCCATGGTGAGACAGAGACAATATGATGATAAAGCACACGCTCCCCCTGAGACACGTCTGCTAATGCAGGACGATCCTTAATTCCACCATCTAGCAAGCGATAGCCGTGGTAGTCCAACGGCTGGAATAAAAAAGGAATGGCACACGATGCATAAATCGCCGATACCAATTCGCCACTATTGATTATCACGGTTGATTTGGTCTTAATATCATAAGCCGACAACGAAAGATCAGCTCGACACTCTTCAAAGGTCTCAACGGGCAAGATATCAGTTAAAATTTGTCGAAACTTCTCACCTTTCAGTAAGCCCCAGCCAAAGCCTGGGTCCCAAAAGTCAGAACGTTTTAATTCAAATAGGATATTTTTAAGTTCGGATGTATCGAGGCCGGAAGCCCAACAGGCAGCAACTAAAGCCCCAGCACTGGACCCCGTCAATCTTTGTGGTAACAACTCATGCTCTTCAAGCGCGGCTAACATCCCGGTATGAACAAAGAAGCTAAAAAACCCTGAAGACAGGGTTAAGGTGAATGGCTCTTGCGACAGCCAGTCATGCAGGTTCATGGAGATATTTGAGCTGCAATCCCCCAGCTCACGCAATTAAACTTCAACGTACTTTTCACCAGTTAAGTGTTCATATTTGGCAATTAACTGCTCTTCTGTTTCTGGATTATTTTCATCCAAAGGAATGCAGTCTACCGGACAGACCTGCTGACACTGTGGTTCATCATAATGGCCTACACACTCAGTGCATTTGTCCGGATCAATCTCGTAAATTTCCTCACCCTGATAAATAGCCTCGTTCGGGCATTCAGGTTCACAAACGTCGCAGTTGATACATTCGTCTGTAATTATTAATGACATACTATTTAAACCAACGGTTCGTTAATGAGCTAGAGAGTATTATCGCTTATATGCTATACAAGTTCGAGCGTTATTGCGAAAATTTCTGCTCAAGAGCCTGCTGCACAGTTGAGTCCACAAAGGCTGTGATATCACCTCCTAGCGACGCCACTTCCCTCACTAATGACGAAGAGATATAAGAATATTTTTCCGAAGGCGTTAAGAATATAGACTCTAAATCAGGGTCAAGGTGACGATTCATATTGGCTAGCTGGAACTCGAACTCAAAGTCCGATACCGCGCGAATTCCACGAAGTACCGCTAACGCCCCTTTATCTTGTGCAAAATGCGCCAATAAGCCGTTAAACCCTTCCACTTGGACCTGGCTGTTGCCTTTAAAGATTTGACGCACCATTCCCACTCGTTCTTCTAGGTTAAACAAAGGTTTTTTTGAGGGGCTATCCGCTACCGCAATAATAACAGTATCAAAAAGGCGACAGGCTCTTTTAACGAGGTCCATATGGCCCTTAGTAATCGGATCAAAAGTCCCTGGGTATAGTACTATTTTCTTCATAGAAAACTTCATTCAATTATTGGTTGTGTACATGGAGCATTGTACCAACGGTTTTACCGCTTCATGATGCTCAGTAAAAATTTCGTAAACTTCGAAGGTGGCGGATACATCAGTTTGACACCGGATAATCGACTTTGCTGATAAATGCTTTTGGCTTTTGAGAAAGTCTTGAACCCTTCTCTACCATGATAATGCCCCATGCCGCTTGCGCCTACTCCTCCAAATGGTAGCTCATCTTGACTCACGTGCAAAATGGTATCATTCAAAGTGACGCCACCTGAGATCGTATTCAGCATATAATGATTCGTTACTTTTTTGTTATAGCTGAATAAGTAAAGTGCCAATGGGCGGGGCTGATGATTTATCCAAGCAATAGCTTCTGAGTGTTCTTGATAGGATACCACCGGAAGCAGTGGCCCGAAAATCTCTTGCTGTCTAATCAACATATCTGGCGTGGTATTTAAGACTAGCGTTGGCACTGCTTTGTTATCAACGAGCTGATCAGCTTCGTGTTCAAAAAGCGGAATTATCTTAGCGCCCTTTTCTTTAGCGTCTTTAAGCATTCCCTGATAACGCTTCACCTGTTTTTCGGAAGCTAAAGCCGTATAGTCTCGCCCACTCCACTCTGGGTAGAATTTTCGAGCGACGTCCTTGGATAAACGTACAAAGTCTTTAGCTTGTGATTCGTGCACAAAGACATAATCTGGAGCCAAGCAAGTTTGGCCAGCGTTCAATAACTTACCAAACAGCACCCGCTCTACTGCAGTTTTCAGCGGAAACTTTTTATCGATAATGACTGGGGACTTTCCACCGAGCTCTAAGGTCACTGGCGTTAGGTTTTCGCTTGCTGCCGCCATGACTTTTCTACCGATATTTGTCGACCCCGTAAACACAAGATGATCAAACGGAAGCTTTGAAAATGCCTCTCCAACATCCGCACCACCGTTAATTACCACCACTTGCATAGAGCCTAAATATTGCTCGCAGAGCTTTGCAAACAGCTGGCTAAAGCTTGGGGTAAATTCCGACATTTTCAACATTACGCGGTTTCCCGCAGCTAAAGCTCCAATTAAAGGCCCTAAAGCTAAGAATAGCGGATAATTCCAAGGAACAATAATACCAACCACACCTAACGGTTGATACATAACTTTTGCCTTCGCAGGTTTAAACCAAATATCCACACCGCGCTTACTAGGCGCCATCCACTTAGAAAGCGATTTTCGTGTAAAACTAATGGATTTTAAAGCAGGGTAGATTTCTGCAAACTCGGTTTCGTAGGGTGAGCGATAGCCAAAGTCAGTATTAAGCGCATCTTTAATCGCGTCTTGGTTTTCTAGTAGTAGACGCTTAAGATCACGAAGCCGCCTATCGCGCTCTTCTAAGCTAGGATAAGGTTCCCTTTGATAGTGTTGCTTGAAGGTCTCTAGTCTGCTCTTTAAGTCCATAATAAAAATATAGATATCAATATGTTAATGGAACCTAGCTTAACAGATATAAGAGTTCGCACCTAATCAAAAAGTCAGCATTGAAGTCGGTAAGCTTTGCTCCCATAAATACTACAGTTATAGGAAGCGATCAAAGTAACCTAAAATGGTTTCTTCAAGGTAGAAGCTTACACCTTTACTGCCTGGGCTTGAAACAAAGCCTACATGACCACCATATTCGCTAATTAGTAACTCCAAGCTTCCTGGAAGCTGATCTTCTCTTGGAATAATTTCAGGTGACATGAACGGATCATCAGCCGCGTGAATCACTAACGCTGGTTTTTTAATCGTGCTTATATGATAAATACTCGATGCTTTACGATAATAATCATCGGCATCTTCAAACTCATTTAAAAAAGATGTTACCCGATTATCGAATTCTCGGAAGGAGTTAATCGCCATAACATCTCTTGGCGATAAATTTAAAAGTTCTAGCATTCGATGCTCAGGAAACTTCCTAACAATCCGCTTTTTCAAGGAGTTTAATAAAAAGTACTTGTAGATTTTTGAGAAGCCTTGGTCAATCGAGTCTGCACAGATAGACAGGTTAAAAGGAGTAGAAACCGCGCAACCAACATCGATATCTGCATTATTTCTTTGCTCACCTAGCCACTTTAAAAGCACATTTGCGCCCAAGGAGTATCCCGCAACAAATAACTTATCTGGAGCTTTACTGTTATGAATTTCAGTTATCACTTCATCTAGATCGTCACTTCTACCTGAGTGATACGTTTTATCGAGACGGTTTTCCTCTTCACTGCATCCACGCCAATATACCAATACTCCACGCCAACGACGTTGCTGAATTTGGAATAGCATACGCCGTAAGTATGGAGAGTTTATATCCCCTTCTAACCCATGCAATAAAACTATTGTTGGGGCATCTCTTTCTGGGTTAACCCAGTCCATATCAATAAAGTCACCATCGCTAAGCTCGACACGCTGTCGAGTAAGCTCGGGCAAGGGCAATCTAGGCGCTAAAGGCGCCCAAAATGTTTGCAAATGACGATTCTTTAACCACCATGGTGGATCAAAGTGACTTTCTTTTAACATAGAACCCTATGAATTATTGATGATATTTTTTGCTTAATTCGTGCACCGCCTCAATGAATACCCCAGCTTTCTCTGGTTTTACAAATTGGTGAATGCCATGTCCTAAATTAAACACATGACCGTTACCGTGTCCATAGCTAGCTAAAATAGTCTCGACTTCTTCACGAATTCTTTCATCAGAAGCGTAAAGTAACGAAGGGTCCATATTACCTTGGAGTGCTGTTTTACCCGCCACGCGCTGTCTGGCTTCGCTCAAATCCGTTGTCCAATCAACACCAAGACAATCGCAGCCTGACTCAGCCATGATATCTAACCATTTGCCACCACCTTTCGTAAACAAGGTAACTGGAATGCGCTGACCATCTTTTTCACGAGTCAAGCCATCAACAATTTTGCTCATATAGCGCAAAGAGAACTCTTGATAGGCCTGAGGTGATAAAACCCCACCCCACGTATCAAAGATCATCAAAGCCTGTGCGCCGGCTTCGACCTGTGCGTTAAGGTAAACAATGATTGAGTCTGCAAGCTTGTCCAACAATAAGTGCATAGCTTTTGGATTGCCATACATCATACCTTTCACTTCTGAGAAGTTTTTAGTTGGACCACCTTCGACCATATAAGTCGCCAAGGTCCACGGACTGCCCGAAAAACCGATTAAGGGGACACTGCCCTTCAACTCACGACGAATCGTACTGACAGCGTCCGTCACATACTTTAGTTCTTGATTTGGATCTGGGATCGGTAATTCTTTAACCGTTTTTTCATCACGTACAGCTTTCTTGAAGGCAGGACCTTCGCCAGGCGTAAAGTAAAGACCAAGTCCCATGGCATCTGGGATCGTTAAAATATCTGAAAATAATATAGCAGCGTCTAGAGGGAATCGACGTAATGGCTGTAAGGTTACTTCACAAGCTAATTCTGGATTAGTGCATAAATCCATAAAGCTACCCGCTTCTGCTCGCAACTGGCGATATTCCGGCAAGTAACGGCCAGCTTGACGCATCATCCAGATTGGCGTGCGATCAGTTTCTTGCTGTAGGGTGGCTTTGATATAACGATCATTAACGAGTGGATGGCTCATGGTGCTCTAAAAGTTAGTCTCTGTTGGACGCTATTATAGATGGAACAGCGCACGAAAACAGCCTAATCTTAAGAAAGCAGTCTTTATTCAGCTTTATTGTCTATTTATCGGGAAACTTCCTTAGAGATAGCAGAAAACTGACGAATCCATGGTTGTTGAGCCAAAATATCTTCCGGTAATGACTCAATAGCTTGCTTCGCTTCAGCACGAGTGTTGAAGGCTCCCCACAGCACACGGTAGCGGATCTTCCCATCTAGATTAGCTCGATAAACAAAACTGTCAGCCAAATCTAGAGATTTTTGAAAACGTTCAGCAGCAGCTCGCTCAGAGTGAGAAAAGAGTTGCATACTATAAACATCTTGTGAGTGCTTGCTTAGCCAACTTGTGAAGTCCTCATCCTGTCGCGGCGCCCTAGTCGGAGTGACATCCTTACGCGCGACCTTAAGTGCAATAGATTCTATGGGATCGCTAGACTCAGCGGCTTCATCAACCTCGGCCTGTGAAAGTGAAGCTTGGTTAGTCGAATTAGATCTTGCAGAATCTCGTGCTGCTGGTTCTTGGCTTGACGAGTTATCGCTGGCAGAAGCGGTATTTTTATCATTGATTGCGGCTTGCTGGATTGATTTTTCAGATAAGTCGGCATCTAGCTGTTCCATACCCTCTTTGTTAGAACGATTTGAGCGATCTACGACAACAATGCTTTCATCAGACGTCTCGCTTTGCGAGAGGCTAGCCTGATTATTATTGTTTTTTTGCAAGCCTTTAATCACTAACTCACCACCTGCTGTCTCTCCCTCATCCTTAGTATCCTCTTCATTAGTTGCTATATTAATTATTAACAAAATGATAAAAACTAAGCCGGCAGCAGCTAGGGCCGCTGTCATATACCAGCTTTTATTTGCTTTTTCGAAGTTTTCACTGCTCTCTTGGCCAGAAAAAAGCTTACTTAGATTTTGCCTTGCTTGCTCAATGATGTTTTTCGGAAGGCCTTGGCTCGAATACCAAATAGTATCACTCTGCATTTGAGAAACTTGAACGTACTTCGGTTGATCTTGCAATTGTTTCTGCAAGAACTCAAAACAGTCTTCCTTGGAAAAAAGTGGAAGTTCAACTTTTCTCTCAGTAAATGCATCGACACGTTCGTCAATTCCAGGCTCAGCTAATAGCAGCCAATAAATATTATCTTGGGGCTTAGTAAGCTTTTGGAGTAATAATGTTGAAGCTTCGTGGGCATCGTCAATGATCACTATCATTGGCTTTTCTGGAGACTTGGGTAATTGAGCTTGAATTTGTTGAATGGTGCTTAAAGGGTGAACCTGGATAACCTGGCAATCGATTTTTTCATCGAGTACCACTTTTTTTTCAAATATCTTAGCGAAAGAAGACTTTCCAGCACCAAACTCCCCTTCCATAACGGCAAATCCACCATTTGGTACCTGATACTTGATCAAACTGATCAATCGGTTCCAACTTGATGGCAAAAATAAAATACGATTATGCTTTTCTAAAACATTTGGATTTAGGGACTGTGAAAAAGCCATTTAAAACAATGCCTTGTTATGTTTTAAATTCAAGAAATTGTTCAATGAACTGTTCAACATCTTGAGTTTTTATATTGTTCCTAATAGTAACCTTCCCAATCGCTTTTGGCAAAATCAGAGTGAGATCTGCGTCAACATTTTTCTTGTCCAAAGCCATAGCGGAGACTAAATCTGATGCGCTGACTCTAAAATTCATTGAATCTAAGGTAGTCGGTAGTCCAAATCTTTGAATTAGTCGTCTAACGGCCTCTGACTCGGAGGAGCTTAATAAGCCCAGCCTTACTGAATACTCTGTCGCCATGACAATTCCAATGGCCACTGCTTCGCCGTGTAACAATTCACCAAAGCCTAAAACCCTTTCTATGGCATGCCCAAATGTGTGCCCAAGATTGAGCCAAGCCCTAACACCTTGCTCTTTTTCATCTAGACAGACAATTTTGGCTTTTATGGAACATGATGCATGAATCATTGTAGAAAGAGTTTCAATCTCTTGAGCTAATATGCTTTCACTGTTGTTTTCAAGCCAATAAAACAGCTGTCTATCCGCAATAATTGCGGCTTTTATTATTTCTGCGATTCCAGCTAGAAACTCTCTATTAGATAACGTTTTTAAAGTATAAAGATCGGTGATAACACGCACGGGTTGATGGAATGCCCCTATCATATTTTTCCCTAAGGGATGATTTACCGCCGTTTTGCCACCTACCGAAGAGTCAACTTGCGATAGAACGGTTGTAGGGACTTGAATAAAATTTATCCCTCGCTGGTATATTGCTGCGGCAAAACCGCCAATATCACCAACCACCCCGCCGCCTAACGCAATCAAAGTTGCGTTACGCCTTAATCCTGAGTTCAGCATTGAATCAAGAATATCCTCTAGACTGCTTAATGATTTATACTTTTCTCCATCCTTAAGAATATAACTATGAATTTCAAATTGGCTGAGAGTTTTTTTGAGGTGTTCAAGGTAGATAGGGGCAACGGTTTCATTGCTGACAATAAAAACTTGTTGCCCTTTGATAACTGGTAGGAAATTATTTACATCTAAGAGTAGACCATTTCCGATAAGTATTTGATAATCCGAACTTTTATTGGGTAATTGTAAATCCAGAATATTCAAAGCTTGCTCTAGCTAGGCTATAGGTTGTTCCATCAACTCGACAATTTCTTTTGCTACAGATTTCACAGAGCTGATATTGGTTGCAACAGTAAGATCTGCAATCTCAGTATATAGAGGCTCTCTTTCCTTCATGAGTGCCTCAAGAGTTTCTCTTGGATTACCATGTTGGATTAGTGGGCGTCTTTTATCACGACGAGTTCTTTCTAATTGCTGCTCAATCGAAGTTTCCAAATAAACCACAACTCCCCTCGCGGCAAGATGGTTGCGACTTTTATCAGAAACAACAGCTCCTCCGCCAGTTGCAAGCACGATACCTTGCTCTTGTGTCAGCTCTTCTATGATTTTTTCCTCTCGAACACGAAAACCGTCTTCACCCTCGATATCAAAGATCCAATCGATAGGCGCACCAGTACGTTCTTCAAGTACATGATCACTATCCACAAATTCGAGCTTTAAGATTTCAGCCAGCTGCTTTCCAATGGTGGTTTTACCCGCACCCATTGGTCCTACTAGGAAGATATTGCGCTTACCTTTCATTATTAACTTTGAACTCTTTTATTAATTAACCAAATATGAAAAACCAAAAACCCAGGCACGCGATTATACCTAGGTTTTTAGTATTTGGGTATGTTTGACTAATATTTCAAGCCTTGTTTAATGATTTTTGGTGTTACAAAGATCAATAGTTCTTCTTTCGAGTCTTCACGAGACGTATTACGGAACAACCAACCTAGCAATGGAATATCACCTAATAGTGGTACTTTAGTTTTATCTAGCTTAGTTCTGTGCTGGAAAATACCACCAAGTACAATGGTTTCGCCATTATCTACTAGGATTTGGGTGCCGATCTCTTGAGTATTGATGGCAGGTGCACCGCCAACTGCAAAGCCGTCAGGAGTGGTAAATAAGACTTCTTCACCACGAGTATCTTGCGTGATTGATAAGTCTAAAAATACACGACCATCTGGGGTAATCTGCGGTGTAACTTTGAGCTCTAAAACGGCTTCTTTAAACTGAATGTTTGAAGCACCACTTGAACCACCTTGAAGATAAGGAATTTCCTCACCAGCTTTAATAAAGGCTTCTTTCTGGTTAGCTGTAATTACTTTAGGGCTAGCCACTACTTCACCTCTATTTTCAGCCTCAAGTGCTGATAACTCCATATCTACAATGATTCCGTCAGCTAGTCGAGCAAATGACAGTCCTAATGATCCTGCTGGGTTAGAAACCGGAAGGTTTACGTTAAAACCATCGTTTTGGTTTCTTTCACCCTGAACGGAGCCATTTATTCGGCCTGCATCCACAACAGTGCCAGAAACACCTACTTCGCCAGAGTTCATTGAGTCACTGATGCCAAATCTCGTACCCAAATCACGGGCAAATCCATCTGAAGCAGTGACAATTCTTGCTTCAATAAGTACCTGCTCCACAGGAATATCTAGCTGATTAATAAGGCGACGTACATCTTCTAGCTTAGAAGCGACATCCTTCACAATAATCGTGTTTGTTCTAACATCTACTGACACAGCACCTCGCTCAGATAGAATCCCAAGTGTAGCGCCATCACTGTCAGAGCCTCCCGTCGATGACGATAATAACCCTGCTATCTCACCCGCTTTTGCGTAATTGATTTGAATTAGCTCTGTTCTTAATGGGGCTAGCTCTTCTTGTTGCTTATTTGCTTCAAGCTCTTGTTGCTCACGGGCGGCAATAACGTCAGCCGGAGCAATCATCATTACATTACCGTCTTTGCGCTTATCGAGGCCTTTTGATTTCAAAATGATATCTAGCGCCTGGTCCCATGGAACATTTACTAGATTTAGAGCCATAGAACCCTGTACATCATCACTAATAACAATGTTAATGCCCGCGAAGTCACCCAATGTGTGTAAAATTGCTTTTAAATCCATATCTTGGAACTGTAGCGTTAATTTTTCACCCGTATATTTTGGCTTTTCACGTTCACGACGTTCAATTTCTTGTTTAGAAAGAGGCTTAAGCTCAATCGTATATAAGTCATCCGCTTGGTATGCTAAGTATTCGAAAGCATCATTACCACGAACCTTCAATCGAACATTATCACCTCGACGAGTCGTTTCAACCAGCTGGGCAGGTGTTCCGAAATCGATAACGTCTAGTCTACGAATAAAGCTAGGGTCAATATCACTACCGATAAAGTCTGCGATGACTGTACGCCCTTCTTGTCGTAAGTCCACATTGACATTGGCTGCGCCTAGGTTAACTAAAACGCGACCTTCCCCATCGGTACCTCTACGGAAGTCTACGCCTTCAATATCATAATCTGAACCAGACGTGTAACTTGAGCTGGTGCTCGATTTGTTTGAAGCCATAGCTGGTGCTGTGCCCGAATCAAGCGTTACCACATAGTCGTTGCCTTGAATCTGACTGTTAAAAGCAACCAACTCAGAAAGGTTAATCACCACACGTGTACGATCTTGAGCTTCAATAGCTGTAATTGAGCCTACAGCACCAATACCAATATCTTTGGTTTTATAACCTAAACTTGAACCAACTCCTGAAAAGTCCATAGAAATTCTTGCTGGATTAGAAGTCGTAAACTCCTGTGGCATTGGCGGAGTATCTGAATAGCTCATACGAACCATCACCTTATCCCCTGGCAACACATTGTAATCTATAGATTGCAGTTGGCTGGCCTGGACGCCCCAAGAAAATAGTGTTGCCCCTAATAATACAGTGCAACTTTTCATCATTTTATTCATCTTTGTCAACATAGTCGTTTTACCCAGTTCTGACTTGTTCATCCATTCTTCATTTTTAATATGCATCACTTAGCCCCTCACTGCCCTAATACTAGGAATTGTGTACGATTTTCCCAGCAACCTCTTCCATTTGGGACAATCGCTTCAATGGTGATCTGGTTACTATCGATCTTGCTAATTTTTCCATTATTCAAACCGATATACTCACCTACATGAACAGGCTGAATGACACCAGCACTATCACCGCTAAGAATTTTGACTAAACCTCTTAACTCTTGCTTATTAGCAATCATGCCGGAGTACTGTAATGCATCTAAGCCATACTTTTCCATTTCAAACTTTTGACGGTTAGGATCGGGTCTAACATCTGATTCACAATCTCCATCAATTAGCATCATTGTAGACTCAAGCTCAGGATCTAACTTAGCAAATGGGCTACGTAAATTTGAGGCTGAATAAGTAAACGGCTCATAAGCTTCCACCTTTGGTAAAGGCTCAATATTCGTTTTCGTGTCGCTCTTTATCTTTGCTATTTTGTCATCCAAGCTTTGCATATCGCCATCTTCACAGCCAGTTAATACAACCAATGCAAGAATAGTGCTTAGAAGGGCTTTCATTTTTACTGTTAGCACCATTTTATCCCTCCTCTGACTCATAACGGTAGGTTTTAGCTAAGACACTAAAACTTAACTGTTCGGACTGTTCACGGCTAAGCGTGCCTCTTCTCGATTCGTTGCTTGCAGGTGTAATTTCAAAACTGTGCAAGGTAACAATGCGAGGTAGCTTCGATATACGGCTCACGAAATCTGCGATTTGGTGATAATTACCTGTCGCCACTATTTCTATAGGCTTTTCAATATAAAAAGCTTTTTTAGATTCATTCAAATATTTATGAGACAAAAGCTCAACGCCAGCACCAGAGGCAGCGTATGAGATTTCGTCTAGTAAGCCTGGAATCTCAGTATTTTTCGGAAGTTGCTCTAAAAGCCCTTTGAAGGTCTCTTTCATTTCAGCCATTTGCTCACGATAAGCGTCAAGATTAACCGCTTTCTCATATTCACGCTTATAGTCGGCTAGTAATTGAACTTCTTTTTTCTCCTTTGACTCAAGCTCGCTAATTTGCTCACTGGTATCAAAATAATAGCCCAAGCCAAGAACTACTAACATGGCAATAATGATAAATACTATTTTCCCAGGAAGAGGCCAAGAACCAATATTATTAAAATCCTGGTATTGACTTAAGTCAGCCATTATTTGCCCTCCTGTTGTTTCACATTGTCAGGAATAATTTGTTTTGCTTCCAGTGTGAAGTTTTGTGCAGGGAGCCCTTTGGTCTGCCTATTAACATCTTTCAGTGCCGATGTTTGCAGTCTGTCAGAACTGTCCATCTTACGCATAAACTCAGATATTCTAGGGTTAGTTTCACCCTGACCAGTGAATACTAATTTATGCTCTGAAGCTTGCTCACCCGTATTTGGTGTTTCCTGTCTAGTCCAAGTGATTAAGTTAATCCCTTCTGGAGTTACTCGAACTAACTGGTCAAACATTCGCACTACTTCAGGTCGACTTTGCTGTAAATCAGTAATCAATTCCATCCGCTTAATTAACTCTTCTTTTTCCTTTTTAAGCCGATCAATTTCTTTAGTTTGTTGCTTAAGCACACTGATTTCGGTATTTAATTTTGCTATACGCTTATCTTGGTTTTCAATTCTAGAGTTCATAACTGTATTGACCAGTAACCAAATTAAGCCAGCCAGAACCACCATTAAGCCAAACGTAATCCAAAACTCTTTGTTGCGTTCTTGGCGTAACTCTTCACGCCAATCAAGTAAGTTAATGCGTGCCATTATTCGAAACTCCTTAATGCTAGTCCACAGCTTATCATCATTGCTGGCGCATCGGCGCTCAATGCTTGTGTGTTCACATGAGACGAAATTGACATATCCGCAAATGGATTAGCCACGCGAGTAGGAGTTCCCAGATGCTCTTGAATCATACCATCCAAACCATCAATCGATGCGCACCCTCCTGCCAAGATCACTTCGTTTACCGAGCTGAACTCGCTGGCAGAGAAGAAGAACTGTAACGCTCTACCGACTTGCTGTGTAATGATTTCAGCAAAAGGCATTAACACCTCTGACTCATAATCATCCGGCAAGCTGCCCTGTTTTTTGGCTAAGCCTGCTTCTTGGTAAGATAGTCCGTAGCGGCTTTGGATTTCTTCTGTTAATTGGTTACCGCCGAACAATTGCTCTCTGTTATAAATTACTTGGCCATTTTGAAGCACATTTAAACTTGTCATGGTTGCACCGATATCGACAATCGCAACTATCGAATCTTCTAGGTGCTCAACTGTTTTCTTTTTGGTTAGCTGATACGAGCGCTCAATCGCGTAAGCCTCGATATCAACAATCTTTGGTGTCAAACCTGCAATATCCAAAGCATCGAGACGTGTATCAACGTTGACACTTCGTGAGGCTGCTAAAAGCACATCAACCAAGTTATCATCTGTCGCTGAATCGCCTAATACTTCGAAATCAAGATTAACTTCTTCAAGTGGGTATGGAATATACTGATCCGCTTCAACTTTAATCACATCTTCCATTTCTTGGTCCGACAGACCCTTTTCCATTTGGATAGTGCGAGTAATTACTGCTGAGCCCGACACTGCAACAGCGGCGTCTTTGGTTTTGGCTTGAGCTTTTTGGACAGCTTTTTTTATTGCATTACCGACCGCTTCTGTATCACGAATATCTCGCTCAACAACTGCGCCCTGCGGTAATGGTTCAACAGCGTATCGATCGACTCTGTAGCGTCCGCCAGACTTGCCAAGTTGTAAAACCTTGACCGTCGTCGAGCTGATATCGATACCTATCACTGGTACTTGTTTCTTTTTGAATAACCCCAGAACCATAAATCCTATGCCTCATTAAGTTGGTTCAACACAATCCATTTGTCCGTTTTATCTTAATACACTTCTAAGACATGTCCCCAGAAAAGTGGATACAAATCCACATTAAACTTAAACTTTTTTGTTAACTAACACTTCTAAGATACTATATTTACACTGATTTACAAAAAAATTCAGCCTTTTTTTTTAGAAAAGGTATACTGGTACTCAATTCGTTCATCAGCTATTACGCTTCACAATAAATCTTTCTCATAAAATGACCATCAATATATTGAAGAAATTAGCCCTTTTTGTGATTATTATCACAATATTTGTGGTTATGACCATAATTGGCGCATTCCTCTATGCGACTCCGCAAGTGCCTGAAATAGACTCTCTCAAAAATGTAAAATTACAAACCCCGATGCGGATATTTACCTCGGATGGGAAGTTAATTGGTGAGTTTGGTGACGTTAGGCGAGAACCAGTCAGCTATGAGCAGATCCCCAAAAACTTCATCAATGCGTTAATTTCGACCGAAGATCAGCGCTTTTACGAGCATAGTGGCGTAGATCTTCAGGGTCTTCTCAGGGTCATCAAAGTTGCAGTAACCACTGGTGAGTTCTCGGAAGGTGCGAGCACCTTAACGATGCAAACTGCGCGAAACATGTTCTTGACGCGTGACCAACGTCTTAAGCGAAAACTCATCGAGATGTTTTTAGCGGTTAGGATGGAGCAAGAATTAACCAAAGAAGAAATTCTTGAGCTCTATACCAATAAAGTCCACTTTAGCCATAGAGCTTATGGTCTTGCAGCAGCCGCTGAGGTGTATTATGGCAAGTCACTCACTGAACTGACGCTACCAGAGTCAGCCATGATGGCGGGCTTACTCAAAGGTGAGTCAGCCTATAACCCTATTTCAAACCCTGAGCGTGCACTTCAGAGACGAAATCTAGTGTTGAGTCGTATGCTTAGAGAAAATTACATTGATCAAGACATTTACGATCTTGCGATTCAAACGCCACTGACCGCAACAAAACATGCCGCTGCTCTCGATGCTGAAGCGCCCTATGTCGCAGAGATGGTTAGGCTCGATGTCATTAATCGATTTGGCCGCGATATTGCTTACAACCATGGTCTTGATATTGTCACAACCATTGACTCAAAGCACCAACAAATAGCGAATAACGCCCTGCGTGAAGGTCTTTTAAGCTATGACCGCCGTCATGGTTACAAAGGCCCAGAAAGACAGATTGATGCCTTTGCAGATAAAGAATTAGCTGAGTTGTTACAAATTCTAAAAGATACTCCTGTTATCGCTGACTTACGCCCTGCAATAGTGACTGAGGTTAAAGAGCAATCGATTAAGGTTCTGACTGCTGACGCAGGAGAAATTACCATTGATTGGGACGGTCTCAATTGGGCAGCTAAGTTTATTAGTGATAGTAGGGTTGGCTACAAGCCTAAGACTGCTCAAGAAGTCGCTGCCATTGGTGACCTTGTCCGTATCATTGCTGTCAGTGACGGCAAGTGGCAACTGAGTCAAATCCCTGAGGCCTCGGCTGGTTTTGTCTCGATACGCTCTAAAGATGGTGCTATAACATCTTTGGTTGGTGGTTTCGATTACCTAACCAACAAATTCAATATGGTCACTCAAGCTCGCCGGCAGCCAGGTTCTAACATCAAGCCCTTCATCTATGCAGCCGCTTTTGCCAAAGGCTTCACGCCCGCTAGCCTGGTCAACGACGCCCCTTATGTCAAAGTGAACAATGAAATTGATGAAGTTTGGCGTCCCCAAAACGACAACTTAAAATACAATGGTCCTACTCGTTTAAGAGTTGGCCTAAAACGCTCCATTAACACTATTTCGACGCGCTTGATTGACAGCATTGGTCCCGCCTACGCCGAGCAGTTCTTAGTAAAAGTTGGTCTGCCTGATGAACACATGGATCCTTATCAATCCTTAGCACTGGGTACCGCGAGCTTCACCCCTCTTGAAATGGCCACAGCCTACGCCGTGTTGGCTAATGGCGGTTATCAAGTCGAGCCCTATTACATCGAGAAGGTAACCACCTCTTATGGTGACATTCTTTATCAAGCAACACCGAAAATAGTCTGTGATGAGTGCGAGCAGATTCGTATTAACAACCAAATTCGTGACGCTAAATACAAACCTGAAATACGCAACTACCCTGCTCTACCACTGCCTGAAAAGAAGTTTGCTAAAGAAGTCATCGACCCGCGTGATGCTTTTATTATCTACGACATGATGAAGGATGTTATTCATAGTGGTACAGCGACGACGCAGCTAAGACGCAGAAACAGTCCTTTATTGGAGCGCCAAGACTTAGCGGGCAAAACAGGTACCGCTAACGATTATAAAGATGCCTGGTTCTCGGGCTTTAACGATAAGCTCGTCGCTAGCGCTTGGATGGGATTCTCTGACCATAGACGTAGTCTCGGCCGTTACGAATACGGCGGTAAAGCGGCATTACCGATATGGGCGTCCTTTATGGAAAAGGCTCTTGAGGGCGTGCCTGAGCAAGAGATTATCCAGCCGCCTGGTGTAGTCTCGGCTAAGATCGATCCTGAAACAGGGAAGTTAGCGGCTCTTGGCCAAAGTAATGCTATTTTCGAATATTTTAGAGATGACAATGTACCTTCTGAGGTTAGCCAAAGAAGCACTGATTTTGGCGATATTTATAATCAGACCAATCGTTCTCAACAGCAAGGCTCGCCTGAAAATCTTGAGCAAGAACAATTAGACCAGCTGATTGACTCTATTCAAGAGGATGGCCTGCAAGAACCAGAGGAAGAACAGGAGCCTGAGCCAAGCTCTATATTTTAGCTTTCAGGTCTGCCAACTGTAATTTTCTGTTGGCTTTCCCTCAGACACAAAAAAAGCACCTTGAAAGGTGCTTTTTTCAATAATAACCTAGGGCTATTACTTGTTAAGCGAACGATTACCGAAACGCTTACGGAAACGATCAACACGGCCGCCTGAATCAACCATCTTCTGCTTACCAGTATAGAACGGGTGGCATGCTGAACAAACATCAAGACTAATGTCCGAACCAGTTGAACCTACTTCAATAACGTTACCACAACTACAAGTTGCCTTGATCGTTTTGTATTCTGGGTGGATACCTTGTTTCATAATTCATCTCTCTTTTTGGAGTCGCCATTCGGGCTATAACCTAAAGAACCGTTAACTAACAGAACCAAGCTACGCCAAACACCACTCAAATATTTGGGAAGCGAGATTGTACGCGCCATTGCTAATGAGATCAAGTCGCTAAAATGAAAAGCCTTGTTCTTTATGGACACTCTTACCTTACAAGCTCGATATCCACGCCAAATAAAAAGTTATTATTTACAGAAAATGGGCGCTGCCCAAGGATTTCATCCTTATCATTTATCGCTTGCAGCTGATAATCGCCATTGCCTAACCCATCAACCCTAAAGTAACCAAACTGATCGGTATAAGTGCTCATGACTAGGTTCCCGTCTTTATCAAACACAGAAATCTTGGTTTGAGGGCTAGCCTCACCATTAATAGTTGCCTGCCCCGCAGCGCTATACTTTGCATCCATGTCAAAATCGACGCGGGTTACCGCAGAAGCCCCCACTTCAACAATATAGCTTTTCGTATCAGGCACCAGCTCAATAGGCAAGAACTCACCATCTAATGCCACACGGTGGATTCCAGGCGTTACTTTCTCTAGATAGAAGGTACAGCCTTGTACAGGAACTTTATAATTTGAACCGTTCACCAACACACTGACATGCTCCATATCACAGCTGTCACTGCCGGTGTTGAGACTGCCTGCGATGGTGCCGTTAGTGTTATAGGATCTGCGATGAGTCGCAGGCACAAACTTATCGCCAGCGACCGCAAAATCCATCGAAACTCGAGCAAACACTGAAAGCCCACCATCGTATTGAGGGTCTGCCTCACGCACTCTCAAGTCCAAGTAGACCCCCGACGCGACTTGCTTTCGATACTCTGCGAACATACCAGCCCCGTACTCGTTGGAGTGATTGATCTCAACTCGCAAATGGTCATAGCTTGTCCAATCAGACGAGCGCCAATAGAAACCAGCGGCCGACTCAATAATGGTGTTCTGGTAAGGGCGATTCTCTATTGTGTCCTTATACATTCGCCCAGACATATAGCTTTGTACATTTTCATTAACACCATGATCAAAGCGCACCGTTTGCTCGTCCGGCTTATGCGTCACTCGAAATCGGGACTCAAAATTTGGGCGGTAATATAACTCTGTTCGATATGCACCATCGTAGTCAGCACGCATCGCAACGGAGAAGTTATCACTTACTCCATAAAAGACACCGGGCTTAATAAAACTCACTCTCTCACTGTTTAGAGCGCTACTTTGCTGGTTCTTGCGATCTTGATAACGACCGATTAATTCTAGGCGTAAATTCGTCTCAGGGGTGTAGTAAAAATAGGTATTGGCTGTGGTTAAATCACCATCAGTGTGGTCATAAAAACCCGCTTCCTGCTGACGAACAAAAGTAGAGGCTCGCCATTTTTTACCGCTACCGTCGAGTTCCAGCTGTTGTGTCAGCGCGTCATTACGCCAAGCAGCACGGTACGCCCCAACAAAGTGACTGCCCAAAGAAGACGCTACACCTGCAGTTTTAGTATCAACATCATCCAATAAGTAGCCAGCTTCTAGCGTGGTCTCATCACTTAAACCGTAACGATAAAGAAACACGCCTGCTTCACCATTATCTTCAAAGTCAGGATCCAGCCAATTCCCTTTCTTACCATAAGCAACACTGGTGACTATTTGACCTTCACTCAGTAAACTCTCGGAACTTAAACGTGTTTTATTTTGACGCTCAAGCTCGGTCCGACTGATAGCATCTAAAACCACCACTTCAATTTCATTATAAAGCCCTGATTCAGAGCGCACCTCACCAAAATCATAGGTCCCATCGAGACGAACAAAGGTTTCGCCAATTAACTGATTATTAACGAAAAGTTGAGCGACCGCCCCAGCTTCCGCATTACCTCTAATCTTCTGAACTGAAGTTCCTAGTTCACGGAAAAAACGTGACTGGCTAATGTCTTGATAGGGGTCAAAAGGCAAGCTTTTGTTGCTGTAAAAATACTGCGCTCCAGTAATCGTAACCGTTGGTGACACCACCGATGGGCTCGCTACCTGCTTACCAATCAACCACTGCTCTTTATCATCACGTTTAAGCCAAAAGTATTCATCCAAGCGCCAATCGCCCGAAGAGTTTTTTTCTGCTTCCAATAACCATGATCCACCCGCGGCAGCACCACTACCTAAGATTTCACTGCGACTATTATTTTGCTTGAAATCTAATGGCCCGCCCTCTTTTTCTGCATAAATTTCATGTGACAAGCGGAACTGGCGCAAACTAAATGCGTCAGGTTTAAAGTCCACATCGATGTCTCGAGTATTGCTGCTACTCGTCACAGGCTCAGATTTATTCGACCAAGGTGGTAAAAACGTCAGCGCATATTTTGACTCATCAAAATCGCCATTAACTCTAAGGTAATCGTTTAAGGTGCTAAGCCCTAGCCATAACTCACCATCGATGCGGAAACTATGGCCGGCTGGAATCTCGACTTCGGTTCCAGGCACACTCACAGTGATAACGCCATTCTCTAATTTAAAACTAGCGCCGATGACTGGGAATACTTGTTCAATGGGAATTAGATAATCAGTTTCTGACTTTACGATATCGAGCGCGATAAGCTCACGGCCTCGCACTTCTAAACCGACCAGAATTTTTTCATAACCGTAGCTGTTACCGGCAGTTTTAGCCGAGCCAGATTCGCTATAACTCGCTTCCCACGGGCTGTAAATTGCGCTACTGTCGAGCGGTTTTGGGCTATGGTAGGCTAAGTCGTCTGTGGCTTCGTCTATATTTGATGAGTGCTGCACAGGCTGTGCAAAGGCGTTCGCCGCTAGCATTGTCGCTAGCGCAAAACCTACCTTGGTTATAATCTTGCTGTCCAATGCTCTTACTTACCGATTGTTACACGGTAAACCTTTTCATAGACAGTACCTGCAATATCCACCTTTAACACTAGAGCATAATTGACAGGTAGCGGCTTAGTAAGCGGTAAGGCGCTTTTTACTGTTCGACGTTCGCCAGCAAAAACAGGTTTCGCATTCAGCTTACCTTGCTCAATATACTCGCCTTCAGACTCACCAGCTTTTAGCTTTAGTTGTGACAACAGTTCCTCATCAGAAAGGCTAGTTTCCGTCACAATCCTAAAGGTTCCTTGCGGGCGAATGTAGACATTGCCTTTATTTGTTAAGTCGAATGTTAGTTCCTGTGTTTCTTTCGAATAACTCATGCCATGAAATATTGCGTCTTTCTCAATGTCACCAAAGAATGCATACACAGGTACACCCACGTTAAACTGTACATTCACGCCTTTGGACTGCTCTTTTTGTTGCTGCTTAAAAAAGACCATAGCGCGGTGTTCACCGTCCATTGGCTTTGCCTTTGGACGAATCGCCATACGGACTGTTTGCTGACTATTGGCAGGGATCTCTAGACGCACAGGGTTAATGATCAACCATTGATCCAAGCTTTGTGGTGTCGGTGGTAGAGCGCGATAGTTATTATTCTCATCAAAATCCCAGTTTTGTACCGAGACTTCAACGCTCATGGGCTCTGACCCTAAATTTAGGACTGTAACGCTTTTAGTGCTACGCACTTCTTCGGTATTGAATTCTACGCGTGACGGCGAGATAGCTAATTGCGGTTGTAATTTTGACTGTGCTGCTGAAACCAAGTGAATTTGAAGGAGCAACAATAGTATTAATATCTTCGTGAGTACATTCATCTCAAGTAAACCATAATCATGGGCAAAGGGCTGGGTTTGTAGTGCTATCTTCGTGAAGAGTCACAGTCATATCGCCTTGGTAACTCCCAGCCTCGTTAGCCTGAGACAAATCAAGTGTTAACTGTATTCTGCCATTCGCGCGAGTTATAACGCCTTTTCCATTACGCTTATAGGTAACATCAGTATCCAGCCTCACGACCTCAATACAAGAGCTCGAACTTGAGCATATTTTCATGGGGCCGCTAGCTGATTCAATTTTATATTTAGCAATAATATCACCCCGTAAACCATCCTTACCGCCCGCTTTTAATTCCCAAATCCAATCATTACTCTCGGCTGTTACTTGCACCTTGGCAAGTGAACTAATATCGAGCTGAATATTAAGATTAACCTTTTGAGCAGAAATAGCTTTACGTTGTAGATTGTTGAACCCGTATGCTGTGGAAGAACTCCCCGAACCAGTAATCTGTGAGCGTGTTATATCGTCCGTAAAGTCCTTAGACTTACAACGAATTTTCGCTTCAGCTTTAAGAGAGAATATTGAAAGACATAAAACAAAAAAAGCCGAACTCAATAGGCTCGACTTTTTTCGTAAAACATCCATGGTATCTCTCAATAACCGATCGCTATTAAGAACCCGTTACTGTAATCGTATAGTTAGCGGTTACAGTACCGTCATCCAAATCTGAAGATGTTAAATCAATATCAAAAGACACATCACCCGTAGTAGCTACCATAGAAGGTGTACCAGTTGATGGTGTTATATCGAGATTTGAAACTGCTGTTTCGCTAGCCTTGTCGGCGATAGAAGCGTTGAAAGTACCGTAACCTAGCGCACGTACTGCCCAGCTGTTTTGAAGAGTGATACTAGCTGAAGTGCCTGTCGCCGAAAGGTCTGAAGCAATATCAAGGTCAACAACACTGCTAGTGATAGTACCACTTTGCGTTGCCGTTAATGCTGATGCACAGTCTTCTGAACTACAACTACTATCTAAGAGCTTAGTAAACTCACCAGGAGCAAAGCTTAGATCGATATCGGTGTACGCATATAGAATCAACACATCTGGTATTGATACATCAACGTTAACATCTAAAGATGCGGCTTTAGATGAGGATGCAAAGATAAAGCTTGTAGCAAAAATCGCTACAACTGTAGATTTTTTCAAGATATTCATATAATTCCCCTATGTATAGAACTGCTCTATGGCAATTAGATGTGAACTATATCACATTGTATAGACAATCGATAAGTCAAATCTGCATTAATTATTTAGCTTACAGAGCGGCGCCGACATTATACTCATATAGACTTATATTTCAATAACTTATAAATATTTTAGATTAACCGAGGTAATCCTAATTATAAAATCAACATAATCAGAGATTCGAAATCATTCGGATTATGTATAAATTTTCGACAATTGCTGACAAATATTGTCACTTTTATACAGTGGGTTAGAATTAAGATTTATATGAGTCAGTTGGAATTTTGTAATATTGAATCGTATTTTTTGTCAGATGAAAGTAGGGATAGTGGTTAAATATAAAAAAAGCGACACTAGGTCGCTTAATTGCTTCAGTTTTTATTATTGCTATTATAAATTGTTGTCGTTATTAATCTTTGCTCATCTCAAATAGCGCTTTGATTGCAACAATCAAGGTTGCGGCACCTACCATATAGCCAATGTTATACATGATTGAACCGATAATAGAACCTAATCCGGCGAAATCATTTAAGGCATTTTCTAGTGGGTAAATCGCTGTCGATGCCATTAAAAAGGCAATACATGCGATTAAGAACCCTTTCGTCTCACTACCCGAGACATTTAGGAGGCCTACCACTAAACCCACGACTACCAGTAATAAAGGAAACCAGCTAACTTCTATAAAGCCACCGATTACCGCTACCGCTAACCCCGCTAAAAACGCAATACTGCCTATTTTCATGTCACGCTCCTCCCCATTGAATTTGCTTTTGATCGTAATTATAGGCTCTGCTCTGCCTAACGATTAGTTTTTTCTATCTCTTGCTTATTTTAATATTAGTATTTTTACTAGAGCATACAGTATCAGGTTTTTTTACAATCACAAGTCCGACCAGATTGTCGCTTTCTCCTTTCCCAACGCAACACGCCTCTTTCACAAGCGTTAAACTGCAAAATATTTATTGCCATAAGTGTCTGCACTACCTATCCTTGATGCATTCACTTTGCTTAAGATCTAATAACGTTACTAAATGCTAATTCGACTCGCGGTTCCGACTCCCCTACGTCGCTCTTTTGATTACCTATATAAAGGTACAGCGCCAGCTGTGGGCTGCCGCGTTGTAGTACCTTTTGGTCGTCAGAAGTTAACCGCCGTAGTGTTGAGCCATCCTGAAAGCAGTCAGGTGCCTAGCAGCAAACTCAAGTATATTGACAAAGTTATCGATAGTGAGCCTTTACTACCAGACGTTTTGTTTAAGCTTATTCGTTTTGCTGCTGATTACTATCAACACCCAATCGGTGAAGTTTTCGCCAATTGTTTACCAACCCTTCTTAACAAAGGTGAGCCCGCAAGGTTAGAGCCCGAATGGCAGTGGTCGCTGACTACATCAGGCGAGGATGCTATTCCCAAAATCCGCAGCAATGCAGTTAAACAAAAGCAACTCTTTCAGCTATGTCTCGAGCACAATGGTGTTATTACCGAGCAGGTGTTAGGACTTTACGACTTTATACCCTCTTATCTGAAAACCTTTGAAGAAAAAGGCTGGCTTGTGAGATCTGAGCAAAAGCCAAGCCAAGTGGTCTATGAGCCCGAAGCAGGCTACGACACAGAAAGCGTAACCTTAACCAACGAGCAAGAAGATGCAGTGGACTCGATTAAGCCGAATTTTGGGAGCTTTAAGGGCTTTTTGTTGGATGGTGTTACAGGTAGTGGTAAAACAGAAGTCTATTTACAGTTGATTCGTGAAGCGCTAAGTCGCCAGCAGCAAGTGTTGATGTTAGTGCCTGAAATTGGCCTGACGCCACAAACGGTAAAGCGTCTTGAGCGCCGCTTTAATGTCCCCATCGCTATGCTTCACTCTGGCTTAACCGATAAACAGCGCTTAAATATCTGGCTAAAAGCTCGTGCCGGTAAAATCTCTATCGTCATTGGCACCCGCTCTGCACTTTTTACACCTCTAGCCAATCCAGGGTTAATTATTGTCGATGAAGAACACGACCTTTCCTATAAACAACAAGAAGGTTTTCGTTATTCTGCGCGCGATCTCGCTATCGTTAGGGCGCAGTACGAACAAACTCCGATTGTGCTGGGTAGCGCAACACCTTCTATGGAGTCGTTGCATAATGTTGAGCAAGGTAAGCTTTCGTTATTACGACTGACGAAGCGTGCTGGTGAAGCAAAGCCACCGCATATCAAGGTGTTAGACGTGCGTCAGCGTCACCTTAACCAAGGGCTATCGCAACCTTTAATCGATAATATGCGCAAACACCTTGCGCAAAACCAGCAGTGCATGATTTTCCTAAATCGCCGAGGTTTTGCACCAACCTTGATGTGCCATGAATGTGGCTGGATTGCTGATTGTCAACGCTGTGATCGCCACATGACCTACCACCAACGCTTCAAACGTTTGCATTGCCACCATTGCGACAAGCAAGTTTTTATGCCGAAACGTTGCCCTGAGTGCCAATCACCTCAACTTAATCCTGTAGGGTTAGGTACAGAACGTCTAGAAGAGGCACTAAAAGAAATATTCCCTGACAAATCAGTAGCTCGAATTGATCGAGACAGCACGCGGCGTAAAGACTCGATGCAGAAATTTGTAGAGGCTATTAAAAATGACGAAATCGACATTTTAATTGGCACTCAAATGCTCGCTAAAGGCCATCATTTCCCGAAGCTATCCTTAGTGGGCGTAGTCGATACCGACGGCTGTCTATTTAGTGCTGACTTTCGAGCCACCGAACGAACCGCACAATTATTAACCCAAGTCGCTGGCCGAGCTGGGCGATCCAAAGGTATTAAAGGTGAAGTTGTTATTCAATCGCATCACCCGGATCACCCTTTGTTAGTGAATTTATTCACTCAGGATTACCAAACATTGAGTCGGAATATCTTGGCCGAGCGTCAAGAAGCACAACTTCCCCCTTTTACAGCCATGGCCATTTTCCGCGCAGAAGCCAGTACGCTCGAAATGCCTATGACCTTTTTAAACGATGTAAAACAACAGCTTAAGCAGTCTGACTTAAGTGTCTATGGTCCCTTTCCGGCACCAATGCCCAAACGAGCAGGTAAGATGCGCGCACAATTAATGGTGCAACACTCTCTGCGCAAGCGCTTGCAGCAGGTCTTGAGCCCCATCACACCAACACTCGAACAGTTACCGAGTTCGCGTAAAGTTCGCTGGTCGATTGATATCGATCCACAAGAGGTTTTTTAAATTGTAGTCATTGCGAAAGAGTAAAGCGAGGCGGTAACCGAAGGGAATACACTTGGTGCAATATCTTTTTCTCACGAATCAACCATAAAGGGTCACATTTTTACTTTTTATTAAAACTTGTCGTTGGACTTCCTAAGCCCAGTGCTTAAAATACTCCAATAGACTAAACAATGTCGGTAACCTAGGCTAAAACTGAGCTTCCTAATAATAATGACTAAAGATTACGCCAAACGTAAGCGCGCAAAGAAAAAAACCAACACGCGCACACCACGCAGCAACAATAAAAAACCCATTTCCCCGATCATTGTTTTTCTGAGCGGTATTTTACTGACGCTGTTTGCCGTCTTCCTATGGGCTATTGTAAAAAAGCCTGACGTAATCAAGGAAATAGTGGAGCAAAAAGAGGTCGGAGCCAAAAACACAAAATCACAGACTGAAACATCGGAAAATACTCAAAAAGAATCTAAAAAAGAGCCAGATACAGAGTTTACCTACCATGAAACTCTAACCAATAAAAAAGTTGATGTGGTGATCAACAAGCCCAAAACCACTGACAGCGATAAAACCTACATCATGCAATGCGGAGCATTTAAGAAGATTAGTGATGCTGAAAAGATGAAGGCAGAGCTCGCTTTTATCGGCTTTCAAGCAAACATCCTCAGTAAAGGCGACTGGCATCGCGTACGCCTTGGCCCCTATAAAAGTAAGCGAACCGCCGAAAGCGATCGCCATAAACTACAGGATAATAAATACCTAAACTGTCAGATTTGGTAAGGCTTTATAAAACAAGGAGTTACTCATGAAAAACCTTTCAGTTATTACAGCCATAATGGTTGTAATCGCATTCGCCATTGGCTTTTATGTGGGCTATAACAAAACAGAACCTAACTCTCAACAAAACCACAGTAACGACAATCTAGAAAAGAGATCACAGCCTTTAGCCAGCGAAGCGCAAAGCTCCCAAAAGAATCAAAACACCGACTCGATCAAGCAAGCCTTAACTTAAGAGCAAGCTAAAAGCCAAGCTCTAGAAGAGCTAGTGACACAGCAAGAGCAACAACTAACTGCTCTAAAAGCTGAAGTCCAAAACTCAGCGCCTGGAGAAGAAGTTATCCCAGCCACCGACTATGAGCGTCAAACTTATGTCACCAACTTAGTCCACCAATTTAACGCTGACAACGCATCCACAGAAATTGTCGATGTTACCTGTGAGAATGGTTTCTGTACGCTCGACGCCAATGTTTCCGCAGGCACACAAACAAATCCCGAAATTGCAAAACTCATGAAATTTCTCGATGACCGACAGCTAGACCAATATTATCAAAGAGTATCACTGCTCAATGTCACTAAAGACAAAGACCACTCCAGTATTAAGTTTTCTTTGAAATAGAAGGTCTCTAAAGCCTAACCGCCAACTGAAGGCTATCAATCTCACATCCCTCCTGATAGCCAGTTATCGACTAAACTCTCTCCGCCGATAAATCTATTAGCCGTTTTAAGACGGTATGTAACATCACATTTTGCAACATTTTCAGCGAGTCTAGAGCATAATTTATCCTTGAATTCATTAGTCACGCCCCCATTTAGCTGAGTAACAAAGAACAAAACTCCGGAGCAGAATTTTGGAACAATATCGTGGAACCACCATTTTATCGGTGCGTCGCAATGGAAAAGTCGTCATTGGAGGCGATGGACAGGTTTCTTTAGGCAATACCATTATGAAGGGTAATGCTCGTAAGGTTCGCCGCTTATATAACGATCAAGTTATCGCTGGCTTTGCTGGTGGCACCGCTGACGCTTTTACTCTTTTTGAGCGCTTTGAAGCCAAGCTAGAGTCGCATGGCGGTAAGCTAATGCGCGCTGCGGTTGAGTTAGCAAAAGATTGGCGTACCGATCGCGCTTTGAGAAAACTCGAAGCACTTTTAGCTGTGGCTGATAAAGAACATTCGCTAGTTATCACCGGTAATGGTGACGTTATTCAGCCAGAAGATGACCTAATCGCGATTGGTTCTGGTGGCGCATTTGCACAGTCAGCAGCTAAAGCTTTATTGCAAAAGACTGATCTTGGTGCACGTGAGATTGTTGAAACTGGCTTAACTATCGCTGGTGATATTTGTATTTACACCAATCACAACCAAACCATTGAAGAACTAGAATACTAACCTCATTGCGAGATGTTAACCGTGGCGTTCTGTATTATTGCTATGCTTTCCGCCCTTACTTTCCTCGCAATGATGCTTTGATAAATAGAGTAGAGAATTAATTATGTCTATGACTCCTCGTGAAATTGTCCATGAGCTGGACAAACACATTATTGGCCAGAGTGGTGCTAAGCGCTCGGTCGCCATCGCGCTACGTAACCGCTGGCGCCGTATGCAGGTTGATGAAAGCTTGCGTAATGAAATCACGCCTAAGAATATCCTGATGATTGGCCCTACTGGTGTTGGTAAAACTGAAATTGCCCGCCGCCTAGCGAAATTAGCTAACGCGCCTTTTATTAAGATCGAAGCCACTAAGTTCACAGAAGTGGGCTATGTCGGTCGCGATGTCGAGTCTATTATTCGCGATCTGGTTGATGCGGCCTTTAAAATGTTGCGTGAACAGGAAATGGTAAAAGTAGAAGGTCGCGCGCAAGACGCTGCCGAAGAGAAGGTTCTAGATGCCTTGCTACCACCAGCTCGAAAATCGTCTAACTCCCCATGGGATCAAGAGGAACAGCCTAAAACTGAAGACTCCTCTGCTCGTCAGGTGTTCCGTAAGAAGTTGCGCCAAGGTGATTTAGATGACAAAGAAATTGAAATCGACGTTGCGCAAATGTCGGTTGGAGTCGATATTATGGCACCTCCGGGCATGGAAGATATGACTAGCCAGCTTCAGTCCATGTTCCAAAACATGAGTCCAAGTAAAAGCAAGAAGCGCAAGGTTAAGGTCAAAGACGCTATGAAGATGTTGACCGAAGAAGAAGCAGCCAAAATGATCGATCAGGAAGAGCTGAAGATCAAAGCCGTGGAATCTGTTGAGCAGAACGGTATCGTTTTCCTTGATGAAATTGACAAGGTGACTAAACGTAGCGACAGCCAAGAAGGTGGCGTTTCGCGGGAAGGCGTACAGCGTGACTTATTACCACTGGTTGAAGGTTGTACCGTCAATACCAAGTACGGCATGATCAAAACGGACCATATCTTGTTTATTGCATCAGGAGCTTTCCATTTATCGAAGCCGTCAGACTTGATCCCCGAGCTACAGGGGCGTTTGCCGATTCGTGTTGAGCTGCGCGCATTAACGCCAGAAGATTTCAAACGTATTTTGACTGAGCCAGATGCAGCTCTAACTAAGCAATATCAAGCGCTATTAGCGACCGAAGGCAAAAACATCGAGTTTGACGAAAGCGGTATTGAGAAAATTGCTGAATACTCTTTTCAGGTCAATGAGTCCACAGAAAACATCGGCGCTCGACGCCTTCATACAGTCATGGAGCGTTTACTCGACGAAGTATCTTTTGATGCTAGCGAGAATAACGAACCGCTAGTGATTGATGCAGATTACGTCAAAAAACAGCTATCAGATTTAGCCGATGACGAAGATTTAAGTCGCTTTATCCTCTAGTAAAGGCAATCACTCATACAAAAAAGCTGGCCAGCGGTCAGCTTTTTTTGTTTCCCCCTTAAAAAATCACAAACCTACAGCTCACATTTGCATTTAGCTGAACTAATGCTAGAAATCACAGCTTGACACCTTCCGCTATCCTGACAACCCTAGATAATTCTTAAATCATCTGAGTTACGTTCACCCATAAAACAACAACTTAGCCTTAAAGTATCAGTATGTAGCGTTTTCAGGCTAAACAGATAAATCACGCTGATCTTCCGAACTTTTGAGATATTTGAGATTTGTAACGCTGTGTACAAAAGTGACAAGCCTCAAGAATTATTCATCTAACTACCCTTTTTGCATAAATAAAATTGTTTTAACAAGTCAATTTTTATACAGTCCAAGTGCTCTTATGAGAAGAGAGATACAAAATTAATACCAAGGGGTAAAAAATATGAAACTAACTAAAGTGGTTACAGGGGTACTACTTGCGACTGGAGCTGCTGGCGCATACGCTGGTCAGTTCAAAACAGCGCACAACCCTTCAAACGCTATCGAAGGACAATATATCGTTGTTCTTAAAGATGATGTTGTTGCTGAGAACGAAGGTTTATTCGCTTCACAAGCAAACCTTAAAGCCGTTCAAATGGTTAACGACCAGCTTTCTAACAAATACCAGGCTCGCGTTACTCGTACTTATAAGAAAGTATTGAAAGGCGGCGTATACCAAATGTCTGAAGATCAAGCGATGAAGCTTGCTCAAGACCCAAGTGTTGAGTTGGTTGAAGAAGACCAAATGATGTCTATCAACGCAACTCAAAACAATGCGACTTGGGGTATTGACCGTTCTGACCAACGTAACCTTCCTCTAAGCGGTACTTACACTTACAACACTACTGCATCAAATGTAAACGCTTACATTATTGATACAGGTATCTTGAACACGCACAGCGAATTTGGCGGTCGTTCAGTAAGTGGTATCGATACCGTTGATAACGATAACGATGCGACTGACTGTAATGGTCACGGTACGCACGTTGCAGGTACAGTAGGTGGTAGCACTTACGGTATCGCTAAAGGCGTTAAGCTTATCGGTGTTCGTGTACTAAGCTGTAGCGGTAGCGGTTCTAACTCTGGCGTAATCGCTGGTATGGACTGGGTTGCTGACAACCACGTTAAGCCAGCTGTTGCTAACATGAGTTTAGGTGGCGGTGCATCTACTGCTACTGACCAAGCGGTTGCTCGTATGACTGCTGCTGGTGTAACTACTGTTGTAGCGGCAGGTAACGACAACTCAAACGCTTGTAACTACTCTCCAGCACGTGCATCAAGCGCGATCACTGTTGGTTCAACAACTTCAAGCGATTCTCGTTCAAGCTTCTCGAACTACGGTAACTGCCTAGACATCTACGCGCCAGGTTCAAGCATCACTTCAGCATGGCATAACGGTGGCACTAACACGATTAGTGGTACTTCTATGGCATCGCCTCACGTTGCTGGTGTTGCAGCTTTATACTTAGCTAATAACCCTAACGCTTCTGTGAGCCAAGTAACTCAAGCAATCCTTGATGCTGCTACTCCAAACAAAGTAAGCGACGCTAAAGCCGGTTCGCCAAACTTGTTGTTATATAGCATCTTCGACGGTTCTACACCTCCACCACCACCACCTCCAGGAGGTAACGAGCTTGAGAACGGTGTAGCACAAACTATTTCAGGTGCTTCAGGTTCTGAAACTGACTTCACGTTCGAAGTTCCTTCTGATGCAACTTCAGTTGACTTCCAGATGTCTGGTGGTTCTGGTGATGCTGACCTTTACGTTAAGTTCGGTAGCGCTCCAACGACTTCAAGCTACGATTGTCGTCCATACAGAAATGGTAACAACGAGACTTGTAACTTCAGCGCACAAACTGGTACTTACTACGTAATGGTTCGTGGCTACAGCTCTTACTCTGGTGCTAGCTTAGTAGCTAACCATGATGGCGGTAGCACTAATCCTCCTCCAAGCAATGGTGGCAGCGCTAAGATTGAAAATATCTCTGCTACAAGTGGCGAGTGGAAGCACTATTACCTAGACGTACCAGCAGGTATGAGCACATTAACAGCAACTACTAGCGGTGGTACTGGTGATGCTGACCTATACGTTCGTCGCGGCTCACAGCCTACTACGTCAGCGTATGACTGCCGTCCATACCGTTATGGTAACAACGAGACTTGTACTGTTTCTAATCCAGCAGAAGACCGTTACTACATCAGCTTACGTGCTTATCAGACGTTCTCTGGCGTAACGTTGGACGTTGTTTGGGAATAATCTCAACGTGTTAGTTCATCTTAACTATAGATGATAGAAGCCGGCCTTAGGGTCGGCTTTTTTATTGTCTTAGCCTCCTAAACCTACGTGCGACTCAGACCTGTTCATATTTTCAGTTCCTTCCCCTCCTCTGCTACAATAGCTTTATCAAAAACCGTTTTATAATAAAAAACTATGAACCAAGTGCCCAGCGCCATTAAGCTTCACCAAAAATCACGGCAGCTTGAAGTTTGTTTCTCTGGAAATACTTACTTCCTACCATATGAATACCTACGCGTATTTTCCCCTTCTGCGGAGGTTCGAGGGCATGGTAATCAAGAACTGACTTTGGTCGGTGGCAAGGCAAATGTACAAGTCACCGATATTGAACCCGTGGGGCAGTACGCAATTAAGCTCAGTTTTGATGACGGACACGATAGTGGCCTGTATACTTGGCAGACATTGTTTGAGCTAGGTCGCGACCAGTCCAGTAATTGGCAAACTTACTTAAAACGCCTCGAAGCGGTGGGCCTAAGTCGCTCTGCCGATAAAAGCGTAAATGTATATTCCCCAAACTCAAACTAACATTGCAAACGAAGCTACCAACAAAGAATCGAGTCATGACACAAGACGACAAGCAAAACAGCAATAAAAAGCCACAAGATCAGGGCAACACCACCCACTTTGGTTACGAGACAGTCGCTAAAGAAGAAAAAGCGGCCAAAGTAGCCGAAGTATTTCACTCCGTAGCGGGCAAATACGATGTGATGAACGATCTGATGTCGTTCGGTGTTCATCGTTTATGGAAGCGCTATACGATTGAGCGAGCCGCCGCTCGTAGTGGCCAGAAAATTCTCGATATTGCCGGTGGAACGGGCGACTTAACGGCCAAATTTTCTAAAATTATTGGCAATAAAGGCCAAGTCATTCTAGCCGATATCAACGATTCAATGATTAAGGTTGGTCGCTCTAAGTTGGTCGACTCAGGCGTTGTTGGCAATGTTGACTTCGTGCAGGCGAATGCTGAATGTTTACCTTTCCCAGACAACTATTTCGACCGCATCACCATTGCGTTTGGTTTAAGAAACGTTACCGAAAAAGACAAAGCTCTAAAGTCGATGTATCGCATCCTCAAGCCAGGTGGTCGCTTACTGGTCTTAGAGTTCTCAAAGCCTGCGTTACCGTTATTATCAAAAGTATACGATATTTATTCTTTCTCGCTATTACCAGCAATGGGGAAATTGGTTGCCAACGACTCTGAAAGCTACAAATACCTAGCTGAATCAATTCGTATGCACCCAGATCAAGAAACCTTAAAAGGCATGATGACCGACGCTGGCTTCGATGACGCCGAATACACCAATCTAACCGGTGGCGTGGTCGCGTTACATATCGGGAAGAAGTACTAATGCTGGTGGATCTATTCGCGCCGACTATTGAGACGGTTATCAATAAAGTTATTAGTCTCGATCCAGAAGCTAAACAACGTTTAGCTCGCCTAGAACAAAAGATCATCGCTTTCCACTTTACCGATATTCAGCAGAAGCTTTATTTCGTGATTGACGAAAGCTATATCCTAGTGAAACATCGTTGTGACAAGACTGCGGATGCAGAGCTTAGCGGAGACCTGCTCTCCTTTTTCAATTTAGCATCAGGCGACGATAGCGCGCCTATCTTTAAGGGTGAGGTTCGCTTTGCGGGAGAAATCAGTACGGCACAAAACTTCCAGAAATTCTTTAACCAGTTAGACATCGACTGGGAAGAGCACTTATCACAGTATGTGGGTGATATCGCTGCCCATCAGTTGTTTAACAATGGTCGAGCTCTATTCAATTGGCTTAGCAAGACAACACAAACAGCACAACAAAATGCCAGCGAGTATCTGCGTTTTGAAGCAAAGGCAGTGCCGGCATCGATAGAGCTCGAAAACTTTTATGATGATATCGCTGACTTAAAATCTGACGTCGAACGCCTTGCCATGCGTATTGAGCGACTGAGCCAGCGAGCACAAGCTGATAAGGACACAGCATTATAATGAATACCATTAAGCAGCTGCACCATGCCCTTAAAATTAATCGCACTTTAGTCCGTTATGGCCTTGATGAGTTTTTAACGCCAACGCCTCTTGCTGTGTTACGCCCAGTAGCTCGGTTGTTTTCTTTTAGCTTTAAAAAGTCAGCACAAAACAAGTCTCGTGGCGAGCGCTTACGCTTAGCCATGATCGAGCTAGGCCCTATTTACATAAAGTTAGGGCAAATGCTATCGACTCGTCGTGATCTAGTGCCACCTGACATCGCCGATGAGCTTGCGCGACTTCAAGATCAAGTAGAACCATTCCCTTCAGAGCAAGCCAAAGCCGTTATCGAAAAGCAACTCGGTGCTAAAGTTGAGCAAGTTTTTACAAGTTTTAGTACCACCCCGCTAGCGTCCGCTTCAATCGCACAGGTTCATGAAGCGACCTTAAAGTCTGGTGAAGAAGTGGTAGTTAAAGTATTACGCCCCAATATCCGCAAAAAGATTCGCCGTGATTTAAGCATGATGCATGAGCTCGCCAACTGGGCTGAAAAGTACTCAAGCGAAGCGCGTCGTTTACGGATTAAAGAAGTCGTCAAAGAATACGACGCAACACTTGAGCGCGAAGTGGATCTTAGAATCGAGGCGGCGAATACCTCGCACCTGCGCCATAATTTTGAAGGCTCAGAATTACTCTATGTGCCCAAAGTCTTCTGGGACTATACGCGCAACAAGGTCATGGTCGTAGAAAAAATTTCCGGCACTCCGATTGGTGATGTACAACGCTTAAAAGATGATGGCGTCAACATGAAGGAGCTTGCCGATCGTGGTGTCGAAATTTTCTTCACACAAGTGTTCCGCGATAGTTTTTTCCATGCGGATATGCACCCTGGTAATATTTTCGTCGATACGTCGAATCCCGAAAAGCCCCAGTACATCGCTATTGATTGCGGCATTATGGGAACTTTAGATGAAGCCGATAAACGTTACTTGGCACATAACTTTTTAGCCTTCTTTGAGCGTGACTATAAACGCATTGCCGAACTTCATGTGGAATCCGGTTGGATCGACGATGACGTATCTATTCCTGAGTTTGAGTCTGCGATTCGAGCTGCTTGTGAGCCTATATTTGGCAAGGCGTTAGCAGAAATATCATTCGGACACTTCTTAATTCAACTTTTCCAAACCGCTCGTCGCTTTAACATGAAGGTTCAGCCGCAGTTAGTTCTGCTACAGAAAACCCTACTGTATGTCGAAGGGTTAGGCCGTCAACTTTATCCGCAACTTGACCTGTGGGAAACCGCACAACCTTATCTAAAGAAGTGGCTCAGAGATCAGATCGGCCCACAAGCAATCTTCGACGAAGTCAAAGCACAGTTACCCGACTGGTTACACAAGGCGCCGAAAATCCCCGGGTTATTGTTCGATAATGTTAGTCGACTAGGTCAAGAATTAGAAAAGTTTGAAGGCTTAAAAAAAGAGCTGACACAGCTAGAGCATTATAAATTACGTCAGAACCATGCACAAAAGCATGCCATTATAGGCAGTGGGTTTGCGCTATTAAGCGGCTTGCTATACCTAGGCTTGCCTCAAGACTGGCTGCCAACGGTATCGTCAGGTGTATTAGCTCTATTCTTTTTAGCAAAAAGCTTGTGGCCGATTAAGACCAAATAAGTCAAACAATAGAGAGTTTAGAATATTATGAGTGACTGTATTTTTTGTAAAATCATTGATGGCGATATCCCATCAGAAAAAGTCTATGAAGATGAAAAGATCTATGTTTTTAGGGATATCGCACCGAAAGCTCCGGTTCATCTACTGATGATCCCTAAGCTACATATCGCCAGCCTAGCTGAGGTCGAGGACCAGCATCAAGAACTTCTCGGTTACATGATGCGCAAAGTACCACAAATCGCTCACGAAGCGGGCTGTGAAAAAGGCTTCAGAACCATCATCAATACAGGTGATGAAGGCGGACAAGAAGTGTATCATATACACATTCATATTTTGGGCGGCGGCGGTCGCTTACCTTTTGCTTAATATCAAGCGACACAATTGAGGTATATCCATGAAACCTGGTATGTGGGAATTATTAATATTACTCGTTATCATCTTGCTGTTATTTGGCACTAAGAAGATACGGAACGCTGGAGGCGACTTTGGCGCGGCCTTTAAAAACTTCAAAAAGGCATTCAAAGATGAAGACGAAAAGACCGCTTCGAAAGAAGAATCTAATGAAGGCATAAAAGACGACCGTGCTGATAAAGCGGAAGACGCCCAGTTTTCCGAGTCAAAAGACTCTGAAAGTAACAAGAAATCATAGCAACAATCTAGCCAATTATGCCTTTTGACATTGGTTTTTCCGAATTACTGCTTGTAATGATTCTGGCACTATTAGTACTAGGGCCAGAGCGTTTACCTAAAGCAATGCAAACCTTTGGTCGATGGGCAGGCAAAGCTAAGCGCACTATGACTAACTTTAACCACCAAGTTAATCGTGAGCTTGAGCTTGATGAGATGAAGAAAAAACTCGCCGAGCACGAAGCTATGATCAAGCGCCAAGCGGAAGGCTCTGACCTACAGAAGCTGCGTGACGAAGCTGAGCAGAAAATTAAAGCCGCTGAAGAAGCCAAAACGCGCGCCGAACAAGCTATCGAGTCAGGCACTACAAATCTAACCGACGATAAAAAGACCTCCTCTTAATTGCCATGACTGACAGCACCAATAACAAAAACAATGACATGCCACTTTTATCGCACCTGATTGAGTTGCGTACGCGCCTTTTGCGCTCGGTGCTTGTTATTGTTGCGATTTTTATTGGTATGGCTTTTTTCGCTAACGAGCTTTATGAGTGGTTGTCTAAACCCTTAAAAGAAGCATTACCTGAAAGCTCAACGCTGATAGCCATCGATGTAACGGCACCACTATTCGCGCCTTTTAAATTAGCTTTTGTGTTAGCCATTTTTATCGCCATGCCCTTCGTCTTACACCAAGCTTGGATGTTTATCTCACCAGGACTCTACAAGCATGAAAAAAGCTTTGCTGTACCTTTGCTGATCAGCAGTATTATCCTTTTCTATGCGGGTATTGCTTTTGCCTATTTTGTGATATTCCCCATTATATTTGGCTTTTTATCGAGCATCGGTCCGCAAGATGTTAACTATCTACCCGATATTAATAGCGTACTTTCAATCGCCTTAAAACTGTTCTTCGCTTTTGGCCTAGCCTTTGAAATCCCCATAGCCACCATGCTGCTAATATGGTCTGGCCTAGTTAGCCACCAAAAGCTTGCCAACACGCGCCCTTATACAGTAGTCGGTATTTTTGTTTTTGCCATGCTGTTAACACCACCGGACATGATCTCACAGGTACTACTGGCTATCCCTATGTGGATATTGTTTGAACTAGGTTTGATCTTCGCTAAAGCTTATTCGCCAAAAAAAGCAGAAACCACTGAGCAAGAAGATTTATAGCCCACTCTTGCTACAACTGATGCTATCTGATTCAATAGACTCATCCGATCAGTATACAATCAACATCTATGAAAACAGTTTCCGCCAAAAACCTTAAACGCCTGCTTAATATATGGCCACCCTTTTGGGGCTCAGGTATCCGCGTCACCGAACTCGCGGATGATTGGTCTTATGCCAAGGTTCGTCTACGCAAATACTGGTTTAACCGCAACTATGTGGATGTTCATTATGGCGGCTCACTATTTTCAATGTGCGATCCATTTTACATGTTGTTGCTACTGCATAAAATGGGGCGTGAGTATGTGGTCTGGGATAAAAAGGCTGAAATTAAGTTTATCAAACCTGGTCGCAAAGACGTCTTTGCTGAATTTAAAATTACAGAAGATATGATGTCAGAGTTAAAGCAACAGCTCGAAACTCAAGACAAAATTGAACCTGTGTTTGAAGTGGATATCACAGATACCGATGGTACTTTAATTGCTAAAGTCTGGAAAACCATTCACATTTCAAAAAAGCAAAAGACAGCCTCATAACTGTCTTTTGCCGCCTATAGTTCTACTGAATAAAATGCCACTTCGTTTGGCGGCCACCAAGATAGACTACTCGTTCCCCGTCAAACACCGCTGATTGCTCAAACATGATTTGGATTAACTGGTTATCCCACTCCGGTAGTTTTACCTTAACATTCCCTTCGATGGCGTAGCCCGTATTCGGATACAGCTTCCAATCGCCCTTAACTGGCGTTGGTCCTTGGTTGTCCCACATACCGATAGTTGGGCCTATGGCGTGTCCGACGAAACCCAGCGGGTGAGTATAAGTACTGGACTTAATACCTTGTCTTTTCGAAACTTTATGTGTCGCGGCTAAGATTTCATTACCGCTACGCCCCGTCTTAAATTCGGAGGTTAGAATATCTTGCCATTGATTGCCGACTTTTAGCGCTTCTTTTAGACCTTTTGGCACTTCAAACTCACCGAACTTCGCCACATAGCCCATCTCTTGAGTATCGGTGCAGAGTTTTAAATAGCAAATCCCAACGTCTGTGTGAATAATATCCCCAGGCTCTATCGTCCGATTGCTTTTACCAAAAAATGGTGAGTCTGGTGAGTTTTTATCACCCTTACGCTGAATAGTGACGTAAGGCTGGAACCAGGGCTTCACTCCTAGCTCTTCAAATCGTTCTCGTATGTACCAAGCAACATCCTGATCCGTAGTTACTCCAGGGGTAATTACTTTATTCGAGAAGGCTTCATCAATAACGCCTCGTGCGACTTTTACGATTTGTGGGTACACCGCAAGCTCAGGAGCGGTGCGAGTTTCCATCCAGCGGATCACCAGCTCTTCTGAGCTAACCAATCGTTCTTGGAACTTTTTAGGTAAGCTACTCACTAGTTTTTGATGCAATCCCTGAGTTAAACCGTCCGCCAGCGCCCACTCTTCACTGACGTTGATGCCGATTCTTTTAGGGTCATACTCGCCAATAATCTCAGCAAGACGTTGCCACTGCTCATCAACGGTGCCGCCTTCCCACCGACTTTTATAAAAGTCACCAATGTCGTATCGGCTAACGCTGAAACGCTCTACCTGATCACCATCCTTAGCAAATACCAGTAAGGTGGTACGCCTCGCTGCAAAAGTCGGCTCGGGTACTAGCGTATAGAAAAGCGCATCTTCACCATATTCACGATTTATCACCAACCACATATCCAAGTCAGATTCGCGCATCAGCTGTGGTAAAAGATTATCCAAGCGATATTGCAAGATCTTATTGATTGGCGCGGCTCTGTCGCGATGAGATAACACCTTAGGCAACTCACCCACCTCTAAGCCTTGCTCGAAAACCTGCTCATTGCTCTTGCTGTAAGCCTGCATAGCGGTTACGGCTATTATGGATGCAATAACTATGTTTTTTAGCACTTTCATAGAAATCTCCTATCGACCAATTTAAAGCATAAAAGGCCTGCGCTCTTATGATCGTTAAAAATTATATTTATTTTCAGTATGTTAGAGATAATATCACCGATACTAGGTCAAATATATGACTATTTCAAAGTGCCTTAAAGCTCCTAAACAACTATGAGACTTAATAATATTGGTTGCAGTGCAAGCTCAACAACACTAAAATGAATGAACGTTCATTTTACACCCGATTTATATGTCCAAGGAACAACAAATTCTTGAGGCAGCGATTCGTTCATTCGTAGAACGCGGCCTGCAAGGCTCTTCGATGGCGCTCGTCGCCAAAGAAGCAGAGGTTGCAACGGGTAGCGTTTACAACTACTTTGAGGGGAAAGAACATCTCATTAATGAGTGCTTCCTCTATGTAAAACAGAATGAAGTTGAGTTCTTGCTTGAGCACTATGAACCTGAGGCTAGTTTTGAAGCACGCTTCAAAAAAGTTTACACCTCAACCATACGGTTTATGCTGGATAACTGCTCCTATTTTAGATTTTTACATTTGTACGCTTTTTCTCCTGTCATCACACAGGAAACTCGCGACAAGCTATACCCCGTATTTGAAACCTTTATTAAGCTCTATAAAGATGCTTATGAGGCTGGCGTTATCGGCTCACCCGATGCACCAGAACAACATTTATCGATCTATGGCGGAATAAGCTACTTGATGCATTACTACTACGTAAATCAGGTAGAGATTTCTGATAAAAAAATTGAATCAATGGTCAATTTTGCTTGGGCTGCGCTTAGTAACTCCAAGCAAAAGACGTAAGGATAACACGTTATGAAAAGAGCAATATTAATCAGTACTTTATTGATGACTGCCGGTGCTTCTACCAGCTTTGCAGCACAACAAGGCCAACAACAGGCAGTTCCAGTGCAAGTCGCGGAAGTGACTTCTGATACCACAACCATTACGCAAAACCTCCCTGGGCGTGTACTAGCAGTGCGTACCGCTGAGGTTCGTGCACGTGTCGATGGTATTCTTGAAAAACGTCTTTTCACTGAAGGTGTTGATGTCAAACAAGGCCAAGCCTTATTCCAGATTGATGACCGAGTGATGAAAGCCAATGTTGCCGCGGCCAAAGCGAATTTAAGCACGGCGCGAGCTCAGCAAAAGCTCAACAAACAAACGCTCAAACGTTATGAAGAACTATTGCAGCAAGGTGCCGTGAGCCAGCAAGAGTACGACACTTATCTTGCCCAAAGCCAACAGGCAGACGCCATGGTTGAGCAAGCGAAAGCTGAGTTAGAAAAAGCTCAAATTAGTCTTGATTACGCCACAGTTACTGCGCCTATTTCAGGTCGTATCGGTCGCGCTTTAGTCACAGAAGGCGCTTTAGTTAGCGCAACTAACGCAACGCACATGGCGACTATTGAGCAATTGGACGAAGTATACATCGACTTTACCCGTTCGCCGACTGAGCTGAATAAAATGCGTAATTTGTTCGCTAACTCAGACGCAACAGATTCGGGCTCACAGCAGGTAGAAATACTGTTTAATGATGGGACGCCTTACGAGCACCCTGCACACCTAGAATTTTCAAGCCTTTCGGTTGATCCTGATACTGGCTCGGTAATGCTTCGTGCGATTGTTAAGAACCCTGATCACAAGCTACTGCCAGGTATGTTTGTACGCGTAAAAGCTCCAGTCGCTGATTCGCAAACTCTAATCCAAGTACCCCAAAAAGCAGTTCAAGTTACTGCTCAAGGCGCCATGGTCAAAGTCGTCAAAGACGGCAAGCTAGCGATGCAGCCGGTCGAGCTTGGGCCTATGATGGGCACTAGCTGGGTTGTAAAAAGTGGCCTAAACGCAGGCGACAAAGTCATCGTTAGTAGCACTCAGTTCCTGCAACCAGGTACACCTGTTAAAGCAATGACAACTTCTAGCCAGAACTCAGAACAAAAAGCGTCACAGGCTCAGTAATAGGTATTATTTATGGCACAGTTTTTTATTAACAGACCTATCTTTGCATGGGTACTCTCCCTGCTGATTCTACTTGGCGGTTCGCTCGCGGTGCAGAATCTTCCAGTCATGGCTTACCCTGATATTTCGCCACCTCAAGTGACGATTACAGCTAATTACCCGGGTGCGTCAGCGAAGGTTATTGAAGATACGGTAACAACCGTTATTGAAGAGGAAATGAATGGTATCGAGGGCTTGCGTTACATCAAGTCGGACAGTTCTCGTACCGGCTCTTCAACCATTGTCTTAACTTTTGCAACCGGCACCGATACAGACATCGCTGGAGTTGAAGTTCAGAACCGCTTAAAGCGTGTTGAAGCTCGTTTACCAGCCTCGGTTAGAACTCAAGGTGTGAATATTGATAAAACTCGCCCTGACTTCTTAATGGTGGTATCACTATTCTCGCCAAATGGCACTTATAACTCGACCGACTTAGGCGACTATGTTGATCGCGCCATTTTAGGTGAGATGCGCCGTATCGATGGTATTGGTAGCGCACAATTATTCAGTGCAACTTACGCCATGCGTGTATGGGTTGATCCGAAAAAGATGGCGTCATACGCCATTACGCCGAGCGAAATTTCACAGGCCATTCGCGATCAGAACGCCCAGCTAGCGACTGGTGAATTAGGTTCATTACCGTCACCAAGCAATCAGCAAATTAACGCAACCATTCTAGTACCATCGCGCTTATCGACTCCTGAAGAGTTCGGCAACATCATTCTACGCTCCTCAAGCGACGGCGCCATCGTGCGTCTAAAAGATGTAGCGGAAGTCGAGCGCGGCGCTAACAACTACGGCTCACAAGCCATGTTAAATGGCCAAGACTCTGCGGCTTTTGCACTAAAACTTAGTAACAACGGTAACGCTTTAGAAGCAGCCCAAGCTGTAAAGGATAAGTTAAAAGACTTAGAACAATATTTCCCAGAAGACGTTGAGTGGGTCATCCCATACGACACATCTGTGTTCGTTGAAGGCTCAATCTCTCAAGTCATACAAACGCTGGTCGAAGCGGTGTTCCTTGTAACGCTGGTGATGTTCTTATTCTTACAAAGCTGGCGCACCACCTTAATCCCGTTGATTGTTGTACCAGTGTCGTTAATCGGTACTGGCATGGGGCTTTACTTGCTAGGCTTCTCGATCAACATGCTAACCATGTTTGCGATGGTGCTTGCCATTGGTATTGTGGTCGATGACGCCATTATCGTTGTCGAGAATATTAAACGTATTCTTGATGAAGAAGACTTAGGCCCATACCAAGCAACCAAGAAAGCGATGAAGCAGATTTCTGGTGCGATTATTGGTACTACCGCGGTTTTGATTGCTGTATTCATTCCCATGGCCTTTTTCTCAGGTTCAGTAGGTCGAATCTATCAACAATTCTCGCTAACCATTGTCTTAAGTGTTGCTATTTCAGCGTTCCTATCTTTATCACTCAGCCCAGCAATTGCTCAAGGCTTGTTGAAAAAAGAAAAAGAAGGCAAGAAAGAGTGGGCACCATTCCGCCTTTTCAACCAAGGCTTTAGTAAGTTCACAAACGTTTATATGAATGGCGTCAAAAAGCTATTCAATAAGACGGGCCTAATCATCACTATGGCCGTATTTGTCGTAATCACTGCATTCGTCGGCTGGCGTTTTGCTAGCATGCCGACAGGATTCGTGCCGTCTGAAGACCAAGGCTTTATTGTCGCCTCGTCGCTAATGCCTTCAGGCTCGACGCGCGCACGAACTCTAGAACTGACCAAGAAAACTGACGCTTGGTTCCTAGAGCAGCCAGAAGTTGAGCGTATTATTACGGTCGCCGGCTTTAGTTTCTTTGGTACCGGTCAAAACACTTCGATTACGTTCGTTAACCTAAAACCTTGGGAAGAGCGCGAAGAGATGCGCGATGCCGACCAACTGGCGGAAGCCGCGACAGGTGCTTTCACGAGATTTCAAGAAGGTAATACCTTTGTATTCAATATGCCTTCGATTCCTGGCCTAGGCAACAGCAGTGGTTTCGACTTCCAGCTTCAAGATAAGTCAGGTGTCGGCACGCAACAACTCATCGGCGCAGCTTACCAATTATTAGGCCAAGCCATGCAGTCGGGTAAATTTGCTGAAATTCGCCCAGACACATTACCGCCAGCACCACTACTGACGTTTGAAGTCGACCGGGTTAAAGCGCGTTCTTTAGGTGTGGATATTGGTGAGTTGAACAACACGCTACAAATAGCTTTAGGTTCGTCCTATATCAACGACTATGTTGAAGGCCAGAAGGTACGCCAAGTTTGGCTGCAATCTGACGCTGACACACGCTCGACGCCAGAAGAAATTCTGAGCATGCAAATTCGTAACAAGCAAGGCGACTTAGTCAACCTATCGGAAGTGGCCACTGCTGAGTGGACAGAAGCACCAGCGAAGCTGACTCGTTATAACGGTTCATCGTCGATACCTTTAACCGGTAGTGGCGCGCCAGGCGTAAGCTCAGGTGAAGTTATGATGTTAATGGAGCAGTTCGCAGAGCAGCTACCTAAAGGCATCGGTTACGAATGGTCAGGTCAGTCGCTAGAAGAAAAAGTGGCTGGTAACCAAACGACCTTACTTTTCGCTTTATCGTTCTTAGTAGTCTTCCTTGTACTTGCCGCGCTTTATGAAAGTTGGTCAGTACCACTAGCGGTTATCCTAGTCGTTCCTTTGGGTATTTTAGGCTCGGTGTTATTCGCTGCAATAAGCTCGATGCCAAACGATATCTATTTCAAAGTGGGCTTAATTACCATTATTGGCCTCTCTGCCAAAAACGCAATTTTGATTGTTGAGTTTGCGCGTGAAGCTCAGGGCGAAGGTAAAAGTGCGCTCGAAGCCGTAACCGAAGCCTGTCGCTTACGTTTGCGCCCGATCTTAATGACCTCGCTAGCCTTTATCATGGGCGTACTGCCTCTGGTTCTTGCTACTGGCGCAGGCTCAGCGAGTCGCCAAGCTATCGGTACTAGCGTGATGGGCGGTATGATTACAGCCGCAATATTCTCAGTCATCTTCGTCCCAGTGTTCTACTTACTGGTGCGCAAGATTTTCCCGAGAAAATTAAAACATTATGAACTTGCCGCTAAAGGTATGGAGGTTAAAGACGATGAGTAACACTAGAGGCACTAAGGCGCTGACCTCCCTAACGGCTTTGGCAGCGAGCCTTGTACTATCAGGCTGTATTTCCATGGGGCCTACGAATGAGCGCCCCGAAGCAGCTATCGAAAAAAGTTTTGGAGAGCAAACTGAAGTTAGCCATGCTGAATTTACATTAGAAGCATGGCAACAGTTTTTCCCAGACGCCAACGCTCGCATCATGATCGAAGAAGCGCTACAGTCGAACACCGACTTGCGTATAGCCATCGCGCGTATGGCTGAGCTCGAAGGCCGTTATCAGATCCAGCGTGAAAACAGATTCCCTGCAATCGGTGGCGAAGTAAACCAAGTCCGTAGCCAAAACTCGATTAACGTTCAAGGCAACGACAATATCGTTGATGTTTATAATGCCAAAGTTGGCTTGGTTTCTTATGAGCTTGATCTCTTTGGTCGTGTAAATTCGATGAGCAACGCCGCACTAGCGCAATACCTATCGAGCGCAGAAGCGACTCGCTCGGTAAAGCTTAGCGTCATCGCACAAACCGCGAACGCCTATTACAGTTGGGTTTCGGCTAAACGCAGTTTAAACTTAGCCGAGCAAACGCTAACCAGCCGTAAAGACAGCCGTGATCTGATCCAAAAACGCCTCGATACCGGCATCGCGAGTGAATTAGACCTAGCACAAGCACAAGCATCGTTTGCTACCGTAAGTGCACAGAAAGCTCGTTTTGAGCGTGCCCACGCCGCGGCAAAAAGTGCTCTTGAACTATTAATCGGCAAACCACTATCCACGGTTCCGTTTAATAAAGAGCAATTGCGCATCGCCGAGATGGCGCTGGAACTACCAGAAAGCATCAGTTCAGAAGTATTACTAAGCCGTCCTGACGTTTTATCCGCAGAGCAAAGTTTGTACGCGGCTAACGCCAACATCGGTGCCGCTCGTGCAGCCTTCTTCCCGTCGATTACCCTGACAGGAGACTATGGCTATTCCAGTACCGAGTTCGACAGCCTGTTCGAAAGTAATTCGAAAAGTTGGAGCTTTATGCCATCGATTCGAATTCCAATTTTCAACAACGGCCTACAAGCAAACCTCGATATTGCCAAAGCACAGCAACAACGCTTAATCGCCGAGTATGAAAAAGCCGTGCAACAAGCCTTCTCCGAGGTTTATCAGCTAATGAGCAACCGCACAACTTACGACAGTGAGTTAGAAGCCAACCGTTCATTAGTCAAAGCCCAAGCGAAACGCCTACAGCTCGCCGAAGCCAAGTACAAAGCCGGCCTAGCCAGCTATCTTGAAGTGCTTAACGCACAACAAGATAAGTTCAGCTCAGAACAAGCACTGCTAGAAACTGAACGCGCACAGCTAGCCAATGTTATATCCTTGTACAAAGCGCTCGGTGGCGGCGACAAAGTGATTAACTTCAATGCCCAAGGCAAGTTAGAGACAGGCGTGGAAACAGGGGAAAACCCAGAAGAAACATCAGAGCCTGTAGACGAGTAACTTAGTCAATAAGCTCGACTGCTAGACACTAAAAAGCCCTGCATTTGCAGGGCTTTTTATTAAAACTCCGAAGCTCCGCGGTTTATAAATCAGGGAAACTTATTTCACCCGTATTTACTATTTGTCAGATACTACTATTTATTAGCTGCCTCAGCCTCGGCTCTAAACTTTGCAAGATAAGCAACCATAGGATGCTTATCTCTTTGTAAAGCTTTAACCTTGGTTTTCCCCGTTTTCTTATTAAGAACTCCTAGAGCTCTTAATAGTGGGTGCTCCGAATTAACGCAGTCCTGAGCAGATAAATTCAGAGATTCAAATGCCATTATTTTAAAGTCGTAACTACTAAACTCACCACGCTCATATATTGTATTATTACAACGGTCTTCTTCACTAATAGCCTCATGCTGCGAACAATCAGTTGGAGTTAGTTCATGAAAGTATGCACCCTGCTCCCTCCAAGAGGCCTCATCAGTTAAGCTAACTACCTGCTCACCGTCAATAACAATCCAACTTCTCGACATGCCATCTTGACGCCTGTAAGCAGTAGTAAATATTTGAATTCGTCCTTGTATAGAGTTCGCGAATGACTCTTCTATTCTACTTTTTAGTTTCGACCACTGCATAAGAACCCCTTTAATAAAATTCCTAATTAATTGGTGGATTTTCGCAAAAATGCGGATAAATAACCATCCACGGTTCGCCGAACTTTTTATGGGCCACAGCTATGCCGCGGGACCCAGTATTTTTCTCTATATTCCTTTTTTATGGTTCACAGCAAGAAGGCATGAGATTGCACCAAGGGCATTCCCTTCGGTCGTTTAACCGCGGAGCCAATGCCTTTATCTTTTCTCTTTTTCTATAGTTATAGCTCACAGCAAACTTTTTCGAGATCCCCACTTTCGTGGGGATGACATACAACATTAATGAGAATTAATGTTGTATGTCACTTATCCCCTAGCATAATACCAATCCAATGGGTTTCTTTATTACTGTCGAGGACGATTTTGACGATGATGGTTAATGGTACTGAGAGCAACATGCCAACAGGCCCTAAGACCCAACCCCAGAATAATAAGGATAAGAATACAACTAAAGTCGAAAGCCCCAAGCCACGCCCCATAAATTTGGGTTCGACGATATTGCCGACGACGAAGTTGACGGTTAAATAACCGGCAGCCACTAACAGCGGCGTGGTAATCGAGTCTTGGGTTAGCCAGGCCATGATAACGGCTGGCACGGCGGCGATGATGGAGCCGATGTTTGGTACGAAGTTAAACATAAAGGCGACTAGACCCCATAGGAACGGGTATTCCACATCTAAAAACACTAGCCACACACTGATTAAGACGCCGGTAAGTAAGCTGACGATGGATTTAATGGTGGCGTAACGTTTAATTTTGTCGATAACTTCGTTTAAGCCACTGTGTGCTTTGCTGTCCGTCTTAGGAAAGGCGCGTTGCATTTTTTCACCAAACACGCTGGCTTCCATTAAGAGGAAGATCGAGGTTAAGACAATTAGGAATAGGTTGCTCAGCATACCGCCTAAGCCGTTAAGTACCGAGGCGGATAGGCTCATCACCGTGCTAGGCGAAAAACGCTCTGCTAGCGACGCTTCAGGAATACTAAAGCCTAAACCTTCTAACCAAGTCATAGCCCCAGCGAGCTTATTGCGTAGCATGATTTCGTATTCAGGCAGTTTGGCGGAAAACTGTTCCACCGAGTTACCAACTAAACGCCCAATCAAGAAAAACAATAGCGACATAATCACCACCACCAATATCATGGCTAACCAATCGGGTACGGTTTTTGTAGTTTTCGGGAGCTTTAGATTGGCGATATAAAAATACAAAGGTCCTATAATGATAGAGACGAATAACGACAAAATTACAGGCACAATAAAGCTACTGGCGGCTTTTAATCCAGCAATCACAATAAAGGTAGCCGCTAAGGCTAATAATACATTGGTAACACGGCTCACATCTGATGACATAGGGTTCCCTGTAATAATTGGTATTTGGTGGCAAGTATCATTTCGTGTCAAAATAGTTTATAACAAGAATGCAAAATCACAAGTCTACAACGAAAACTAATCACTTATGTCCTATATTGATATTGGCGTAAACCTAACGAATAATCGCTTTAATGACGACTACCATGAGGTTATAGAAAGAGCCCGTCAGCATGGCGTTAGCGCTCAAATCATCACCGGTACCTCAGCGCTAGAAAGCCAACAAGCGTTTAAGTTAGCGAGCCAATACTCGGATCTTTTTTCTACCGCAGGATGCCATCCTCACGATGCTAAAGATTTTAAGCCTAGTGACTTAGAGATACTAAAAGAGCTATTGCATAATGAAAAAGTTGTTGCGGTTGGCGAATGCGGCCTCGATTTTAATCGTAACTTTTCGCCTCCAGACATTCAGCTTGAGGTGTTTGAGCACCAGTTACAATTAGCTTGCGACACCCAGAAACCATTGTTTATTCACGAACGCGACGCTGACCAAGAAATGGTGCAACTACTACAGCAGTATCAATCAAAGCTTCCCAAGGCCGTGATTCACTGCTTTACCGGCAGTCAGTCGAGTTTAGAGCAATACCTCGATATGGGGCTGTATATTGGCATTACAGGCTGGATCTGCGATGAACGCCGTGGGCAGGATTTGGCACAAATGGTGCACTTGATTCCCGACGACAAGCTGATGATAGAAACCGACGCGCCCTTTCTTACCCCACGCGACTTAACCAAAGAGCAGAAGAAACAATTAAAGAGTAATCGCAACGAGCCTTTTTTGATGCCGCATGTAGCGCAAAAGGTCGCAAGCTGTCGTCAGCAATCATTACAAGAGTTGGCTTCCAACTGTTATAACAATACGGTCGCTTTCTTTCAGCTTTCTATAACTAAAAATATAAACGCCAAGGAACACTAGTATGGCTCAGAATCAGTTTTCTTTATTCAAGCAAAAGTTCTTTTCGTCATTTTTCATCACGCAGGCTCTAGGCGCGCTTAACGATAATATTTTTAAAAGCGCTTTGCTGATCTTTATCGCCTTTCGAGCTGGCGACGAACTAGGGCTAGATTCAGATTTATTGAATAACATTGCTGCAGGCCTATTTATTCTGCCCTTCTTCCTATTTTCCGCTACCGCTGGCCAGATCGCTGAAAAATACGAAAAGTCTGCGCTGATTCGAAAAATAAAGGTCCTCGAAATCGGTATCATGACACTCGCTGTTTTAGGGTTCTTTTCTAGCAACATCTGGTACTTGTTGGGGATTCTATTTTTAATGGGCTTTCAATCGAGCCTTTTTGGACCTATTAAATACAGTATCTTGCCGCAACATTTGTCCGACAAAGAGCTACTTGGTGGTAACGGCCTTATTGAAATGGGCACGTTTCTCTCTATTATTATCGGAACTGTCATTGGCGGCGTTTTAATAGGCTTTGACGATCTCGGTATTAAGATTTTATGTTCCCTACTGATTATAGTCTCTGCCTGTGGTTACTGGGCCAGTCGCCATATTCCAGAGACACCTTCGGCTCAGCCTTACCTCAAGATTAACTGGAACCCAATCACTCAAACTTGGCGTACCTTCCAATATACGCGCCAGAACAAGGTCGTGTTTCTATCAATTTTAGGTATTTCATGGTTCTGGTTCTATGGTGCGGTATTCCTAACTCAGATCCCTAACTTCACCAAAGTCAGTCTTAACGGTAATGAAAATGTTGCAACTATTATTCTGGCTACTTTCTCGGTGGGAATTGGCGTTGGCTCGGCGCTGTGTGAGTTTCTATCGGGGCGAAAAGTAGAGCTCGGCTTGGTGCCCTTTGGAGCAATCGGATTGACCTGGTTTGCGCTCGATATCTATTTTGCCAACCCTAGCAGTGATTTTATCGGCGAACTTGGCCCTTCGGCATTTCTAGCCCAAGACGGTGCTATACGCACGCTGATTAACTGTGCTTTCGTTGGGATCTTTGGTGGCTTTTATATTGTTCCGCTCTATGCTTTAGTCCAAGAGCGATGCGAAAAGTCTCACCTATCACGCGTAATTGCCGGTAACAATATTCTTAATGCCTTGTTCATGGTGTTTGCTGCTTTGCTGGCGGCAATATGTCTTGGCAACGGCATGACTATTCCGCAATTCTTTATGCTCACAGCGATTCTTAACGCGGTAGTCGCTATTTATATCTTCACTCTGATACCTGAGTTCTTGATGCGTTTCCTAATTTGGATTCTTATCAATACGATATATCGCGTGAAGAAAACAGGCGTCGAAAATGTGCCCGAAGAAGGTGCCTGTGTGGTGGTTTGTAACCATGTCAGCTATGTAGATGCACTAATTATTGGTGGCACTATAAGACGCCCAATTCGTTTTGTGATGTACCATAAAATCTTTAAAATTCCTGTGCTTAGTTTTATTTTTAAAACGGCAAAAGCCATTCCTATCGCTGGTCACAAAGAAGACCCTGAGCTTTTAAATAAAGCCATGTACACTATCGAAGAAGCGCTTAATAATGGTGAAGTAGTCTGTATCTTCCCCGAAGGCAAACTGACGACTAATGGCAAGATGAACGACTTTAAATCTGGGGTCGAGAGAATTTTAGAAAAGTCACCGGTTCCTGTGGTACCGATGGCACTGCAAGGCCTTTGGCACAGTTTATTTAGCCGCAAGAAAGTTAATAAAATTATTGACCGCGTAAAACGCTTACGGACCAAAGTTCATCTTGTAGTTGACAAGCCAATTGCCGCGAACGAAGCTACTAAAGATAGCTTGTATACTGTGGTTAAAGGGCTTAGAGGTGATAAGCCATGATGGCGTTACTTTATCCTGCTTACTTATAATTGATTAAAATAATCTAAAGAGAGTCACTATGAAATTTGCGAAGTATTTATTTATTTTTGTGGGCGTTATTTTCCTAACGCTAGTTGCTATTGGAATATTCAAAACTGATTATCAAAGTCATGCCAGTATCGAGATTAATGCATCAAAGTCGCAGGTGTTTGCTGTATACAATAACCCTTTACTGTATAAGCGTTGGATGACTAATTATCAGTCCTTAGAGCAAATTGAAGGTCAGATTAATGAGGTGGGCAATAAACATCGTCTTAACTTTACCACCGGTTCTGGCGAAATTAGCAGTCTTGAGCAAACGTTGTTAGCTTATAAAGCCGACGAATTAATTCGTTATAGTTATCAGAATCAGTGGTTAGAAGGCACCAGTACTGCCATATTTGAGCAGACTGACTCTGGAACCACCAAGCTAAGTCTCACCTTAAATTATACGGGTAAAGGGATTGTTCAGAATGCTTTACTTTTTCTTCTTGGCTCAACCATTGACGAAGGCCATCAGCACAACCTAGAGCAACTCAAAGAGTTGATTGAAGAATCACAGCCTGATGCGTTTGAGGACAGCCTGAGGGAATAACACTGGCGCTGGCTACACTTTAAGCGTAAAAGTCACAGGTCCATCGTTGATAAGGTGGACCTTCATATCCGCACCGAACTTCCCCGTTTCTACTTTACCGTAAGTAGTTTTAGCTTTCGTCACCAGATAGTCAAAAAGCTCTTCGCCCAGCTTTGGAGGCGCAGCAGTTGAAAAACTTGGTCGCATGCCACTTTTGGTATCAGCGGCAAGCGTAAATTGCGGCACTAATAATAAACCACCATTAATTGCCTCTACGGAAAGGTTCATCTTATCATCGTCATCAGAAAAGATTCGATAACCCAATATTTTCTTAAGTAGTTTATCAGCGCTAGCAACATCATCACCACGTTCGACACCAATAAGCGCCATGATACCCTGGCCTATTTCACCAATAGTTTCGCCATCTACGACGACTCTTGATTCTTCGACTCGTTGGATTAAAGCTATCATGTCTAGTTATTGCTACTATCTTTTTCGTCAACGTCTTTATCATCCGCGTCACTAGATGCGTCGCTATCGTTAATAACGCCTTCATCTTCTTTTTTGATGGTAACAGTACCGCCAGTCGGGCGCTCTCCTATTCCTTTTTCTTTTACCACTTTGGCGTAAGCCTCTTGTACACATTGCTTCATTTTCTCATGCTCGCCTTCGTTGTCTCCTAGGCAAACGCGATATTCGAACTCAAGCTCTTCTTTAACCGTGGTGTCCTTAAATACAGACTGATCATGCTGCCCACCCAGTAATTTACTTATGGTCTTTATCGCACCATTGCTTTCGCTAGAGCCACCACTTGTACTGCAAGCTGATAACAAAATTAAACTTAATATGGCGGAAATTGAAGCAACGGGATAGCGCATAGAAAAACCTGACCTTTTTTATTTGAGTGGATGCTTTGCCCACAATATAGCATAGTCATAAAAACTTTCAGCATAAAAAAACCGCTGACAATGCAGCGGTTTTGACATCAGCTAAAACTAGCCCTTTGGCGGACGTGACGCGCGTTTACGCTCACTCTCCGTTAAGTGTCTTTTACGGATACGAATGCTTTCAGGCGTCACTTCAACCAATTCGTCATCGTTAATAAACTCAAGCGCTTGCTCAAGTGTTAATTTAACCGGTGGCGACAGAACCTGCGCATCATCCGTACCTGAGGCACGTACGTTTGTTAGCTGCTTGCCTTTAAGACAGTTAACCGTTAAGTCGTTTGAGCGGCTGTGAATACCAACGATCTGGCCTTCATATACCTCATCACCGTGCTTAGTGAATAAGCGACCACGCTCCTGCAAATTAAACAGTGCGTTGGTTAGAGCCTTACCCTGCGAGTTTGAAATTAACACGCCGTTGGTGCGCTGGCCGATTTCACCACCTTTGAAAGGACCATAATGATCAAAGGTGTGATACATCAAACCGCTACCAGACGTTAGGGTTAAGAATTCAGTTTGGAAGCCAATTAAACCACGGCTCGGCATCATAAAGTCTAAACGCACACGACCTTTACCATCCGGCTGCATGTTCGTCATTTCAGCTTTACGCTCACCTAAACGCTCCATCACGCTACCTTGGTGCGCTTCTTCAACGTCGATAGTTACTGCTTCAAAAGGCTCTTCCAGCTTGCCATCAACTTCGCGAATAATAACTTCTGGGCGCGATACTGCGATTTCAAAGCCTTCACGACGCATATTTTCAATTAAGATACCTAAGTGAAGTTCACCACGACCTGAAACACGGAACTTATCCGGGTTGTCCGTTTCTTCTACTCGCAAAGCTACGTTATGCACTAGCTCTTGCTTTAGGCGCTCTAAGATATTACGTGAAGTGACGAATTTTCCTTCTTTACCCGCAAACGGCGAGGTATTCACCTGGAATGTCATGGTAACTGTAGGCTCGTCAACAGAAAGCGCCGGCAAAGCTTCAATTACGTTTGGATCACAGATAGTGTCGGAAATCTTTAGATCGCCAAGACCTGTAATGGCGATAATGTCGCCAGCATCCGCAGACTTCACTTCGTGTCTGTCTAGCCCCATATAGCCAAGAACCTGACCGACTTTACCGTTACGCTTGGTGCCATCAGCAGAAACCACTGTAACTTGTTGATTGACTTTAACTTGTCCGCGCTTAATGCGGCCAACGCCAATAACGCCAACATAAGAGTTATAGTCTAGCTGCGAGATCTGCATCTGGAAACCGCCTTCAGAGTTAGCCGGCGGTGGTGATACGCTTTCCACGATGGTTTCGAATAAAGGCTGCATGTTTTCGCTTTTAGTATCAGCATCTTTGCTCGCCCAGCCATTCAGTGCTGAAGCGTAAACAACATCAAAATCTAATTGATCGTCGGTTGCGCCAAGGTTATCAAATAGATCAAATACTTGATCCATCACCCAGTCAGGGCGCGCGCTTGGCTTGTCAATCTTGTTAATCACAAGAATTGGCTTTAGACCTTGAGCAAAAGCTTTCTGCGTCACAAATCGAGTTTGTGGCATTGGGCCTTCTTGGGCATCGACTAGAAGCAATACGGAATCAACCATCGACAAAACACGCTCAACTTCACCACCAAAATCGGCGTGACCAGGCGTGTCTACGATGTTAATGCGGTAATCTTTCCACTCAATCGCTGTATTTTTAGCAAGAATGGTAATACCACGCTCTTTCTCAATATCGTTCGAATCCATTACACGATCTTGCTCGCCGGCACGCTCTCCTAATGTTCCCGACTGCTCTAGCAGCTTATCAACCAAAGTTGTCTTACCGTGGTCAACGTGAGCAATAATCGCAATATTTCTTAATTTATCTATCATATAGTTCCTGAAACTCAATACTCTGGCAGTAAATTACCAGTTTGTGCAAAAAATTGGCGCCATTCTATACTAGATAGCGCCATTCGCACAGAAAATAGTCATTTTTCTTCAGTTTCAGGCTGTTCTTGCTCTGGACTTTCCACTTCTGTACTGATAACGGAGCCTCCAGTCGCTAATTTCTGCTCAATAAATCTATTTGTTCTGGCTAAATCCTGCTTCAAAGCTCGAATAACATTGGGATTTGTCAAACTAACCTTGCGCAAACATTCATCAAGACTCTTTTGGTTGCCACTATCAACACAGTAATGCTGGATAAAGCCACAGTTGCCTCTAATTCGAGAGCCCGTACATTCAGGAATTGTGTTCCTGATCATTTTCTTAAGGTTCATAGCTATCGCTAAATCACTGTACTGCTCAGAAAGATCAATCTTAACCTTTTCAGCCTGATGCTTTTCAGCATCCGGAACAGCTTCCTGAACCTGCTGATAAAACCTTTTAATTTCGAGTGAGGGGCTTCTCCTTGCTAAACCTGCCCAGCCATACGCTTGGAGAATGTCCTTCTTAACCCCTAAGCCATTTAGATAATGAAAAGAAACCATGTATTGCGAATATTTATCGCCATATTTTGCGAGTGATAAATATTGCTCAAATGCGGCTTGATAATTTCCTTGCTCAAAATACTCATCAGCCTTTTTCTCAGCCCCCTCTTCTACTCTATGTAAATCAAACAGGGTTTCTTTTGCTGAGGTTATTGTTGGGAATAGTATTAAACTGACAATGATTAACACTTTTTTTATAGACATTTTTATTTCCTTTCCTTGTTTACTTAAATCTCTATGCCCACTTATACCTATTACTAACCATTTCCTCAACTTATAGACGAATACAGCTATTGCTCTTTATGCGTTATCTTGTTCTTTCCGCTTCTTTTACTGATATAAAGAAGATCATCAGCTTTTTTTATAATTCCTTCATAACTGAGAGAAAAGTCCTCGCTAAGCGTGTAAGCACCAATACTTACAGTCATTTTGACTTGTTGCCCTTCATACGGGACCCTTCCTGACTCGATAGATGCTCTTAGCCGCTCCAACAAGTCTAAGTGCATGTCTCCAGTGCCTTCTGCGATCAGGACAACGAACTCCTCTCCTCCATAGCGACCTACAAAGTCGGTATCTCGCTTGAAAATATCCCGCAACCTTTCTCCTATAAATTCTAAACACTTATCGCCAGCGCTATGACCAAGGCTATCATTTATAAATTTGAAGTTATCAACATCTAACACAGCAAAAGTAACAGTGTTCTTGTTACGAACGGCGAGCTTAAATACTTTTTGTGTCGCGAGTTCAAAGCCACGACGGTTAAAAATATTGGTTAGTTGATCCTGTCTGCTCAGGAACTCTAGCTTTTCATTGATTAGTTTCAATTCTTTAGTTTTACCATCAACTTCTTTTTTTAACTTTTCTTGATATCAATCATCAATGACTGTGCATCAATCAATTGCGTGCGAATAGACTCTACTTCCTCGCTTGACAAGTATTTCATTGATCTATTTGGTACAGGTTTCTGAGCTTCAAAGTACCTTACTAACCGCTCCAAGGGGCGAGCACTTTGTTTAGCAAACCTTCTGGTCACCGCCAGCGCGAGAACTGAAATAATGAATAGTGAAAAGATTAATTTATAGAAGTTATATTTATATGCTGTGATTAAAGTGTTGGGCTTACTTAGAACCTTGACCACCCATCCGTTGTCGGTTGTTACTTCTTTATAGAGATACTCCCTTTCTCCTATTTGTATCGCTGGTAAATTGCTTGAGTAAGCCAACGTCATATCTTTTTGGGAAAATACTGTTAAGGCCTTGATATTTAGATTCGGTGACGAATAGATGACCTTGTCTGACTTATCGAGAACAATCACCGAATAGGTGTTACCGGTGGAATCAACATCACTAAAATTAGGCAAATTTAACGAGCCTTCAACAACGCCTTTAAACTTCCCATCACTATAATAGGGTGCGCTAATTGCAATTATCGGGTCATTGCCAAACCCTCTACCTAGAAATACCTCTGAAATGAAGCTTTGATTCGTCTCTTTAGCTTTATAAAATAATCCCGGTCGCTAACCATGCGAGATAACTCAGGTAATGCTAATAACTTCTCAAACCTTTCCCTTAGTACACCTTTTATAACTAATCCTCTCTCATCAGTAATAAGCATAGTGAGAAAGCCTGTATAGTTTGTATTCCAGTGCTTTAGTGTATCAACCTGCTCAGTTTCATCTCGCAGATCACTTATAACTTCAGACAAGTTTTCGATGGCCTTTTTATGATAGGAAAGATAACCACTGCTTAACTCTGCAAAGTGAGCAGCTCTGATTCTAAGAATTTCTTCAAGTTCTTTCTCCGACTGCTCGGCATTACTATCTGACAAGATCAAGGTAATTAATAATGTCGGAAAAACAATACATATAAGCGTTAGTTCAAATATTCGACTCGATAATTTAGGTAGTTTATTTGTAATATTCGAACTGTATAGTCTAGATGGCAAGAAAGGCTGTATTAACAGGGAAAGAGAAATATTTAGCACCCCGTTGATTGTCTGTTTAATTAGGATTACTTGCGTGAAGTCACTCGACGTCACTTGATAAAAGTAAGTGATCACTACATACGTGATGGGCAAGCCAATAATTACCCAATAGATAATATCTGCTATAAGGATAAGTACCCCTCGACGAACCAAAAAACAGACCACAAAGGTTTGCAGAAGAGTCGTAATCAGAAGCGATGGATTCTCAGTGGCTAAAAATAATCCTAGAAAAGACAAAAGGGTTGCTATGATAGCAGGAATCAACCCTCGGAAAATGAGGCACAGGAAAACAAAAACTTCCCCAATATGCAGGACTAAGTGGCCATAGATAGGAATTATAAAGTTATAATTAAATAAAAATGCAAATAAGCCAAATAATATACCGTAGATTATTTGTTTTTTTAGAAAATCCGTCTGGTAGCATTTCAGAGTCGATCCCCCAGTAGCCCTATGTTATTGATACTATCTTATCTCACTTTAAATGTGAAAGTTTTGCTCAATTATTTACCAGTTATCTTTGCTAGTAACGCTCGGCTAATATATAATCTCTGTCCATTTTTTGAGCACCAAGCTCTCCGCAAGCTATTGATTTTTGGTTATGACACAAGAAACTTCTTCAGTAAACACAGGCGAACAGCCTAAACAACGTAAAGCCGTGGCACTAATTTCCGGTGGCCTCGACTCGCTCTTAGCGGCAAAAGTCGTTCAAGAGCAAGGAATACATGTAGAAGGGATTAACTTTTATACGGGCTTTTGCGTCGAGGGCCACACGCACGCGATCCGTAAAAAAGACAAAGATAAGCAAAAACGCAATAATTCTTTGTGGGTTGCTGAGCAGCTTGGCATTAAACTTCATATTATCGATATTTCTGAAGAATACAAAGATATCGTATTAAACCCAAAACACGGTTATGGCGCTAATCTCAATCCTTGTTTAGACTGTAAAATCTTTATGGTCAATCAAGCACAAGCTTGGGCTTGGGCTGAAGAAAACGGGTTCGACTTCATTATTACCGGTGAGGTTATTGGTCAGCGACCAAAATCACAGCGTAAAGAAACGATGCCAATTATCGCTCGCGAATCCGGAGCGGATGATCGTTTATTGCGTCCACTGTGTGCGAAAAACCTTATGCCAACTCTGCCAGAGCGTGAAGGATGGGTTAATCGCGATGAGCTCTACGATTTTTCAGGCCGTAGTCGCAAACCACAGTTTGAGCTTGCAAAGAAGTTTGGTTTCGAAGACTTCGCACAGCCAGCAGGCGGTTGTTGCTTCTTGACTGACGCAAACTACTCTAAGAAGCTTGCCGACTTATGGGATGCTCGTGGTGAGCGCCGTTATGAGCTTGATGACATTATGCTTCTTAAAGTAGGCCGTCATATTCGTCCAAAGAAAAACTTTAAATTGATAGTAAGCCGTGAAGAAGGTGAAAATAATTTCTTACGTGGCTACAAGAAGCAATTCACCAGTATACATACGGTTAGCCATGGCGGACCACTGACACTGTTAGATGGAGAGTTTGATAAAGAAGATATTAAGCTTGCCGCGCAAATAGCTGCTCGTTACTCAGGTGGCAAGAACGCTGATCAAGTCACTGTTCAAGTTGAAAACTACAAAGGAACTTCTTTTGTCATGGACGTCCCTCCTATGAGCGCTGAAGAAGTAAAACAGGAGTGGCACGTATGAGCCAGCATACTTTAGATTGCCGTAACCTCTTGTGCCCAATGCCGGTTATACGCACACAAAACGCCCTCAAAGAACTCTCTGAGGGCGAATTGCTTGAAGTGACTTGCACTGACCCAGGAACTCTAAGTGACATCCCTACTTGGTGCCGTATTAATCAGCACGAAGTCGTTTCGACAGAAGAAGATAAACACGAGATTGTTTTTATAATCAAAAAGTGACGTTAGGGCTACTTAATTAAGTAGCCATTTTAAACCAAGCATTGAATGCTACAGTAATCCTTTCTTTCTCCCCAAAGTATGGTTTGACTTCATGTAATAACCAAGAAGGAAATATAACTAGCTGACCTTCTTTTAGATCAAAGAGTCTATTTCCACGGCTGAACTGCCCTTTCAAACTGGAACAAGACTTGTCAATATAACTTGTAGTGCCGATATGAGGGGAAACGATATTTAAACAACCACTATCTGGACTTCCTTCAACTTTATCGCCAGCCTGAACACAATAAACACCTGACCAGGCTGACATTGCGTGATTATGAATACCGAAGTAACCTCCTTTTCTAGTAATGTGGTACCAACTTTCTGAAGCAATATGTAGTTTTTTTAGCATGCCCACATCATACTGATTCAGACTACCTATCATTTGGTAAAGTTGCCCCCAACAATAAGTTCTCAACTCATTAATACAGTCACTTCGCCAATCAAAGAGATCAAATGAACTCTCAAATACTTTACTATTTTTTGTTACCAAACCATGTTGTGATTTGTTACTTTTTTGCTCACGTTCTTTAAATAACTGAATTAACTCACTCTTAATCGCCATGTGGTTATCATTATAAGTTACCCCCAAAGGAACAGAAAATAATGGCAATATTTCACTTTTAGATGTGTTCATTTTAAATAACTTCCTTATACTTATTTTATAATCAACGTTAATATTACTTATTATGGAACATTGGTCAAATTACTGGAATTCCACTCAAGCATTAAATAGTTTTGCAGAGTCTAATTCAGCTCAAGGATATACTGGAGAAATAAAAGATTTCTGGGACACGATTTTTTCTCAGCAAAAGCAAGGATCTACAGTTGTCGATATTGGTTGCGGTAATGGGGCTCTCTCATGCCTTGCAGTCGAATATAGTAATATAAATAGATTAAACTTTAATGTGCATGCAATTGACGCCGCAGACATAGACCCATCACAAATACTTGATGATAATCCTCAATCTAATAATTTGAAGCAAGTCAACTTTTACCCTAGAACCCCTGTCGAAGAACTACCTTTTGAAGAAAGCTCTGTAGATTTGTTTATAAGTCAATTTGGATTTGAATATGCGGACACACAAATCGCACTTGAGAAAGTATCCAAAGCTTTGAAGCCAGAAGGGAAAGTTATTCTGCTTAGCCACCATCAGGACTCAGCTGTTTCTCATAGTACTCAATCTGGAATTGAAGTGCTAAATGACGTCCTGAATTCAAGCCCGCTATTTATTCAAGTAGACCTACTACTAGATATTGCGTCACAAGTTCAAGCCTCAGGACAGTACGGCAATTGGCCCCAAAACCCATATAACCAATCAATAAGTACAACCATACGTTGGATTTTAGATAAATTACAGCAGGAGTTTAATACTCAACAACAAGAGGTTTGGATTCAGGACATATTTAAAAGAGTGGTTTCAGTACTTCAACTTGTTGGAAAAGAAAACCCTAAACAACTTCGTACATTTCTCGCGGAACAATTCAAATTACTCAATGAGCACTGTTTACGTTTGAAGGATCAAACTAAGGCTACGTTTAATGATAAAAAAATTGAATTACTAAAATCTCAAGCTGAGCAGTTTACGCTAAAGGCAAAAGCACAAACATTTATGATACAAGGCAAACCTTTTGCTTGGTTTATAGAAATGATTAAATAATTTCTGTCTAAAATAAAAAGCGGGGCCTAAGCCCCGCTTTTTTATGTCATGTTAATCTCTAACTTAGAAAGTTTGAGTATAACGAACATATGCTACACGGCCATAGCCATTGTATAGGTAGTAGTTGTACTCACGACCATCGAAGTCTTCGATAGTAGGGTACTTCTCAAATACGTTTTGAGCACCTACGGCAATTTGACCATCCCATGGAGTTGCATAGCTCACTTGTAAATCGTGAGTTGTCCAAACACCCATGTTACCAGAACGTCCAACACCATCATCACCAGGAACAGCTTCTACGTCAGTGTATTGACCACCGATTGAGTTTACGTTCCATGCGATTGTGAAGTCGTTGATGTTATAAGTGTTTTGTAACGCTGCACGCCATTGAGGAGTACCTGGGTCACGCACTAAGTTACGACCACCGTCGATTGAAAGTTCGTCAATCCAGCTAACTTGGAAGTTAGTTGTTAAACGGCCAGCATCTTCAAAGTCAAAGTTGAAACGAGTGTTCAAATCAACACCACGAGTTTCAAGATCACCTTCGTTACCATAACCTGTTAGGATTTGTTCAATTGAACCGTTTGAACGACGAGTTACACCAAGACCTGGAGGGATTGGGTCACCAGCTTGTTCACGGTTAATCAAGTTTTGTGAGCTGAAGAACGCAATACGGTTGTCAACTTCGATGTTGTACATATCCAACGCCATGTTGAACCAATCTGTTGGTTGGTAAGCAACACCAAATGCGTATTGAGTTGATTGCTCTGACTCTAGGTCTGGGTTAGCAATACGGTAAGCGTTGATTTGAACTTCACAATCTGGAGCTTGACCGAACACTACACACGTTTGCTCATCTTGTACAGGGTCAGCTGAGAAAGCTGTTTTCTGCGTTAAGATATCTAACGTTGGAGCGCGGAAACCTTCACCGTATGAACCACGAAGTAGCAATTCATCAGTTAACGACCAACGGAAAGATACTTTTGGTGAGAAATCATTACCATAGTCAGAATAGTCATCGAAACGACCAGCTAGGTTGATTTCGAAGTCTTCTGTGAATGGAAGAACTGTTTCGAAGTATGCAGCTGTAACGTCACGGCCACCACCAGCAGAGTTACCAGCAGAACCACCAACTTGACCAGCTTCTGATTGTGCGTCGTATTGATCGCTGTAACGCTCTTCACGACGGTCAGCACCTACGAACATTTGAACAGTACCACCGTCCATTTCTGCGATGTCAAAGCTTGCAGAAGCAGCAACTTCATCAAAGTCGAACTTACTTACACGAGAAGTTGTGATTTTTGAACCAGACAATACCTGCTCAGGATTTGAGAATGGGTTTTGGATGTCATAACCATAACGAGCGCTATCACCAACAAAAACACCACCTGAATCATAACCTGGGTTGAAATCATTAACGAATGTCCAAGCAATCTGTGCTGCTAGGTAACCGTTACCAATTTCGTTTGTTTGGTTGCGAACACGACGCATGCTGAAATCTAGCTCTACGTCACCTACATAACCGGTAGTACCCACTAAGAAGTCAACGTTTTGGTTTTCTACTGTGTTGTCACGGTTTCCTAAAGCTGCGAAACGGTGGAACAAGTGTACGTCACGCGCTGCACCAATAGTCGGGTCATAGGCAACTGCATTTGGGTTGTTTGCAGTGTCATACATCCAAGCATTTGGGTTTGTTGGGTTGTTATAGCTGTCCGAAGCGATAGCAAAGCCTTGGAAGAAGTTACTATCTGGGATTGGAGCATAACGACCGAACGAGTCATTTGAAGCGATTGTAGCGCTAGAATATAACTCCCAGTCATCATTGATCATGTGACTAGCTTTTAAGAACAAAGATTCGTTTGTAGTTGAAGCTTCGTTAGCGTTAGTTGCGTTAAAGTTATACGCACACGCAGCGCCATTACGGTAGTAGTTTTCACCTTCACAACCACCAGGGATTGCTTGGAATGCATTCGAGAAGTCAGTATCTGACCAGTTGTTACCGTAGATTGAAACGCCTGGCTCAACCCATGGGAAGTCGCGTTGGAATACGATTTCACGCTTGTTCCAAGAGATACCACCTAGAACGCTTGTAGTGTCGCTTGAAGAACCAAAAGTTAATGAGCCAGCTTCACGGTCACCGCCGTCTGCTGGGATGCTTGGAGAACCTTTTTGAAGGCTTAACTCAGCACCGTTGTAATCTTTACGAGTAATAACGTTTACAACACCACCGATTGCATCAGAACCGTAGATCGCAGATGCACCGTCAGTCAAGATTTCGATACGCTCAATAGCACCCATTGGGATTGAGTTCAAATCTTGGCTTGAACCAGTAGATGGAGACATAGTCAAACGACGACCGTCTACCAATACTAATGAACGAGAAGAACCAATACCACGTAAGTCGATCATCGCAACACCTTGCGCTGATGAACCAGATTGTGGACGGAAAGAACCTGTCGTGTTGAATGTAGTATTACGTAATAATTCTGCCGCTGAAATCTCACCTGAAAGTTCGATTTGCTCACGGTCGATTACTGTAATTGGGTTTGCGCCTTCAACGTCTGTACGCTTTAAACGAGAACCAGTTACAATAACCTTCTCTGCTTCAGCGCCATCTTCGTCTGCAGCGAAAGAAGCTGGAGCGCTAACAGCTAGAGAAGCAGCAAAACCGCTATATAAAGCGACTTTTACAGCTTTAGCTATCATTGTCTTGTTAGTCATAAATTCCTACCTATAGATAAGTTGGTAAATTTTCTTTGTTGTACCAAGTCCATTTTTCGCCTCCCACAAAGAAGGGGCCATGGCGAAATACAGCCTTGGAGTATGCTATAGGTACCACATTAAAATTAGCCGGTCAACAAAATTTACATTTTAATGTTTTAAAGCGGAACCTAATGTGATTTTGTTAAACACTTGTTTTTATTAACTTTTATTTTTAATTACTTGCATTAAATACAGCGCACAGCTGTTTATTTAATAAGCAGAAAAATACCCATAATTTCTAATCTATTTCATTATTATTTTTCACCTGCCTTTGCACCCTTTTGGTGCAGCGACTTGTTTTAGAAGCCATCTTATTCATAGTTTTAATTCATCGCCTTGTTATAATGACGCCAGTTTCAATTCAATCTTATTTCGGGGTGTGATCCAATGTCAGTTGACAATGTTTTGAAGATGATCGAAGAGTACGACGTTAAATTTGTTGATTTACGTTTTACGGATACTAAAGGGAAAGAGCAGCACGTGACTATTCCAGCACGCGTGGTCGATGAAGATTTACTATCAGACGGTAAAATGTTTGATGGATCCTCAATTGCCGGCTGGAAAGGAATTAACGAGTCAGACATGGTTCTTATGCCAGATACTGAAACAGCCCTTATCGATCCTTTCTACGAAGACACGACCATGTTGCTTCGTTGCGATATCCTAGAGCCTGCAACGATGACCGGTTACGATCGTGACCCACGTTCTGTTGCACGTCGTGCCGAAGAGTATTTAAAGTCTACAGGAATCGCTGACTCAGCTTTCTTCGGCCCTGAACCTGAATTCTTCATTTTTGAAGACGTTAAATTCAAAACAGATATCAGCGGCTCATCGTATAAAATTGACGATCCTGAAGCTGCTTGGAACTCTGATAAAGACTATGAAGGTGGCAACACTGCACACCGCCCGCGCGTCAAAGGTGGTTACTTCCCAGTACCTCCTGTCGATTCATCGCAAGACTTACGCTCACAAATGTGTCTAGTTTTAGAGAGTATGGGGCAAGTCATCGAAGCGCATCACCATGAAGTTGGTACAGCCGGCCAGAACGAGATCGCAACTCAATTTAACTCTTTGGTAAAAAAAGCGGATGAAACTCAAATCCTAAAGTACGTTGTTCACAACGTCGCTCATGCTTATGGCAAAACGGCTACATTCATGCCAAAACCACTAGCAGGAGATAATGGCTCGGGTATGCACGTCCACATGTCACTGGCCAAAGAAGGCACAAACATCTTCGCCGGCGATAAATACGCAGGTCTATCAGAAGAAGCATTGTACTTTGTTGGTGGTATCATTAAGCACGCCAAAGCACTTAATGCGCTAACCAATCCTTCGACTAACTCTTACAAACGTTTGGTTCCTGGTTTCGAAGCCCCGGTGATGCTAGCTTACTCGGCAAAGAACCGTTCGGCCTCAATTCGTATACCTCACGTAAACAGTGCAAAAGCGCGCCGTATCGAGGCTCGCTTCCCTGATCCTATGGCCAACCCTTACTTGGCATTCGCTGGCCTTATGATGGCCGGCTTAGACGGTATTCAGAACAAGATCCACCCTGGCGATGCTATGGATAAAGATTTATACGATCTACCGGCTGAAGAAGCCTTATCTATCCCGCAGGTTGCAGGATCGTTAGAAGAGGCACTTAATGAACTGAATAACGATCGTGAGTTCCTAACGCGTGGCGGTGTTTTCTCTGATGATATGCTCGACGCTTATATCAATTTAAAGCGTGGTGATGTTGAGTTATTAAAAATGACGCCATCTCCGGTTGAATTCGACTTATATTACAGTCTGTAATTGATTAGCGTGGATTCGTCTGTATTGCAAAGCCCGGCACAGCCCGGGCTTTTTTGTTTTGACACTACTACCACAGTTTTAGATACTAGAGAGAGTGTTTAATTTAAAGGAAGCCCCATGAAGTCATTATATTTGACAGTTCTTTCGCTATTTGTCCTAGCCAGTTGTTCATTAGCTGTTTTAGCTAAAGAAACGGTTATGTACAAAAAAATAGATAAAGATGGCAACGTGGTGTTTACCGACAAACCAATCCCAGGCTCTAAACCCATCACTGTAAAAACAGATGTTAATGTGGTTTCTACACCTAAGCCGACATTTAAAGCGCCATCAATAAGCCAACCAACAGAAATGGTTGATGAAAAAGAATTTCAGTACGAAGTTCTCGCCATCGACACACCTAAGGATGACGAAGGTATTAGAGCTAATGACGGTAGGATTAATGTCATAGTAGCTGTCACTCCAAACCTCAGGCCAAACCATAGCGTGCAGCTCAAAATGGATGGCAATAATACAGGGCAAGCGCAAAAGATTCCTTACTTCAACCTCTCAGATGTCGAGCGCGGTACTCATCAACTACAAGCGGTGATTATTGACGATGATAGTGGTGAGGCTGTTCAATCCTCCGACACTGTTAGCTTCCATGCGCTTATTGCATCACGCCTAAATCAGAATAGACGCAAAAAACGTTAACAGCCGCCATTCGCACCAAAACGGTGCAAATCTGGCCGTTACTGCTATAATAACCAATCTTCATATCTTGCAGTTTTGAGTAACATTGCCCATGCGTTTTGAGCGCCTTTTAGATAATTTATCGACATCAGTGATTCTTTTCGATGCTCATGGGCGTTTTCAATACTTAAATCAAGCCGCCGAAAAAGCATTCAACACCAGCAACAAGGTTCTAAAAGGAAAGCGTTATAGTTACTTTATTGCTAGTGACAGCCTTCCGTTAGCCGAAATTCTCGAAGCGCTTCGCCAGAATGGTCAATTTGTACAAGACAATATCCAGCTCCAACTTCTGAATGGCAAGGAGTTATCGGTCGATATATCTGGCAACTGGTTTATGGCTGACGAGCCTTTTTTGTTGGTCGAGTGGCAAAGCTCCCAGTACTTCCGCAATCGTAGCTTTGCACAAGGCTTGTCCAAACAAACTCAAGTCAGCGAACGGCTATTACAAAATCTAGCGCATGAAATTAAAACGCCCTTAAGCGGTATTCGTGGCGCTGCACAGTTGCTCAGTCAAGAAACTACCGCAAGCAGTATTCCAAATGAAGTCAGCCAAGGGATTGGCGAATTAAGCACTATTATCCAGAAAGAAACTGAGCGTTTAACACAGCTGGTCAATCGCATGTTACTTTCTACTCAGAAGGCAACACGAGTCATGATGAATATTCATGAAACCACTGAGCAGGTTATTGATTTATGCCAGCTCAACTTGCCGAGCAATATAACGCTCACACGTGACTACGACCCTAGCCTTCCTGAGTTTATGTGCGCCCCCGATTCGGTCTATCAAGCCATTTTGAATATCACTCAAAACGCCATAGAAGCCTGTCATGAGCAAGATGATGCAACCATTACCTTGCGCACTCGAGCTTTGCCTAGGCATACAATCGGCGAGACACAGTACCCGCTGACACTTTGCGTGCAGGTTGAAAATAACGGGCCAGCTATTGATCCTAAATTACAGCCTAATATCTTCTTCCCACTAATAAGCGGTAAAAGCAGTAGTGGCCTCGGGCTTGGAATTGCCCAAAGCCTTATTCAGCAACAGCAAGGCTTAATAGAGTTTAACAGTAGCGCCGATAAAACTTGTTTCAGCATATATCTACCGGTGGTTTCGCAAGAAGAACTTAAGCCTAGTGTGGCCGCCACAACTCATCAACTGGGCTCACTTGATGACTGATACTATCGGAACTTCAAACACGGTCCTTGTGATCGATGATGATAGCTCTATCCGCTGGGTCTTGGCACGAGCGCTGAACAATGCGCAGTTCAAGGTAATCTCGTGTGACAGTGGCCAGCAAGCCCTTAGTATTATTTCTGAGCAAAAGCCGCAACTTGTGATTACCGACATTCAAATGAGTGGCATGAGCGGGCTTGAGTTATTAGAAACCATTATCCAGAAATGGCCTGAGCTTCCGGTCATAATGATCACCGCCTATGCCGATACTGATCTGGGTAGCAAAATCCATGAATTAGGCGCTTTTGACTATTTGCCCAAACCCTTTGACATCAACCATGTCATCAACTTATGCCAGCGCGCTATAAATAGTCATAAGCCGGACAGTGATTTGCCTTTGTGGTTGCAGCATGCTGAAAAGCACATTGATAGTGAGTACCATCAAGGCAATGCAGAGGTCTTGATCGAAATGCAGCAGCAATTTGAGCAATTTGTTGCTGAAACGGCATTAAGGTTAACTCAAGAACACAAACAAAAGTCAGCAAAAATATTAGGTTGGGGTCGCAATACCTTAAGCCGTAAATTAAAATACTGGCAACAAAAGCCCAATTCCAAAGAAGAATAAGTATGCTGCATATCGTATTATTTGAGCCAGAAATCCCGCCTAACACCGGCAATATTATCCGTCTTTGCGCCAATACAGGTATTCAGCTACACCTCATTAAACCCTTGGGTTTTGAGCTAGAGAATAAGCGTATGCGCCGTGCTGGACTTGATTATCACGAGTGGGCCAATGTTATTATCCATGAAAATTTCGATGATTTTAAAAATCAGCAACAACCACAAAGACTCTTTGCCCTAAGCACCAAAGGTAAAAAGCATTATCATGAAATTGAGTATAAGGATGGTGACTACTTTATTTTTGGCCCTGAAACCAGAGGGTTGCCGGATCATATTTTAGAGGAGTTAGCGACTACTCTGTTGAGAATACCTATGAAGGAAGGTAGTCGAAGTTTGAATTTATCGAATACCGCTGCCATTATGGCGTTTGAAGCACTGAGACAGCTAGGCTTTGAAGGCTGTCAGTAACTTAAGATTCAGCCTTTAAGTCACGCGTGAGAAGTTCGTGTGCGGCAGCTTTAGGATCGGCGCCCTCATAAATAATCTTATAAATCGCCTCACAAATCGGCATTTCAACACCTACACGCTCAGACAACATGTGAATTTCATGGGCGTTACGCACGCCTTCCACTACCTGGCCGATCGCTTTTTCAGCACCTTCTCGATCGCCCCCCTGCCCTAATGCCAGACCAAAACGGCGGTTTCGTGATTGATCATCGGTGCAGGTCAATACCAGATCGCCCATGCCAGCCATACCGTTAAACGATTCAGCTTTGCCGCCTAAAGCCACACCTAAGCGCTTCATTTCGGCTAGTCCACGAGTAATCAAAGCGGTACGTGCGTTTGAACCAAAGCCCAAACCATCGGCTATACCTGCACCAATCGCCACAACATTTTTTACTGCGCCGCCGATTTGCAAACCTATCACATCAGTGCTGGTATAAACTCTGAATCGGTCATTGTGAAAATCTAGGGCTAATTCTTCAGCTAGAGCTCTTTCGTTTGAGGCTAAACTGATTGCCGTTGGCATCCCGTTGGCCATTTCTTTGGCGAAACTGGGACCTGATAAAATCGCATGAGGTTGGTCAGCGCCTAACTCTTCGATTAGAACATTACCAAGCAAGTCACCGGTATCGGGATCTAAGCCTTTGCTGGCCCATATGATAGGCGTGGTGCCATCTAAGTAAGGCTTGATAGTTAGTAAAGCAGCCCGAAAAGCATGGCTCGGCACCGCCACTAGAACTACAGAAGAATCCTTTATGACTTCCTCAATATCACTAGAAACCACTAATGATTCAGGAAATTTGGTATCAGGTAAATAACGAGCATTTTCGCAATCACTTTGCATTCGCTCAGCTTGAGAAGCATCACGCGCCCACATCTTTACCTGATGGCCATTACCCGCTAGGACAATAGCTAATGCGGTTCCGTACGACCCAGCGCCGAGAACCGCAAAAGACTTAGGAGTGCCCATTAAGCGTTTGCTTCACCTTGTTGCTGAGCAGCTTGCTGTTGCGCCTGCTCATATAAAGCGTTGAAGTTAATTGGCTGTAATACGAAGCGTGGGAAGCCACCGCGCGATACGGCTTCAGAGATAGCTTCACGTACATATGGGAACAACTGCTCACAGCAGAAAGTTCTCAATAAACGTGCTCTAACTTCGTCTTCGATACCTTTAATGCCATAAACAGCGCCGTACTTAACTTCTGCGATATAAGCAGTTTTCTCGCCAACTTTTGAAGTTACAGTCACTTGCAACTCAACTTCGTAGCTGTCGTTTTCTAAATCTTTAACGCGGTTATTTAGATTAACGTTGATTTCAGGCTTATACTGCTCTAAAAAGATTTCTGGTGAATTTGGTGCTTCAAAAGAAATGTCTTTTGCATAAATAGTTTGCACCATTAACTGCATACCTTCAGGAGTTTCTACTTTCTGCTCGCCTTGGTTTGCTGCATTTTCGTTCTCTGCCATAACTGTACTCTCTTTGATATTTAATGTTTTATTTTAATAATGGATCTAACTTTCCAACATTGGCTCTAGTTTACCTGCGGCATGCAATGCATATAGATCATCACATCCACCAATTGGCTTGCCGTCAATAATAATTTGCGGAACCGTATGGCCACCCGCAATTGCAATCATTTTGTCACGCAATTCACTGTCGCCATCAATTGCAATTTCGCTGTAATCGACATCTAGTTTCTCAAGCAGATGTTTTGCTCGCACACAAAATGGGCAAAACTGCTTGGTGTACATTTCGACTGTTGCCATTGATTGATTACCCTTTAACTAGTGGTAAATTATCGCCACTCCAAGACTGAATACCGCCTTTGAGTTTGTGCACCTGGTTAAAGCCAAACTTGCGTAACGTAATCGCTGCGCTTCCAGACTGTATTCCAGTGTTGCAGACCATAATTATGGGGACCTGCTTATATTTTTCAAGGTCCTTAACGCTATCTTTGACCTTGGTGAAGGGTATGTTTACCGAACCGTGGATATGGCCTTTATTAAAGTCAGCAACAGATCTCAAGTCCACCACCTGCGCATTTTCTTTATTAATCATTTGCGTAGCTAGTAGAGGAGTCAATGACTTAGAGCCACTGGTCAGGGTTTTGATGATACTAATCAGAAGTAATAGTGCGAACGCTAACCAGGCCGAGCCTAGAAACGGATGATTGCCAAAAAATTCAAATAATTGCTGCATTTGCCAGAAAACCTAAGTCAAAATGATACTGGAAATTAGAACATTGCATTATACACAAAACTATCCATTCGCCCAGTATCTATATAGCTTAAGAGCCTTTTGCACTAATGATATTTGAAGTCACTCCATTGAGCCGGCTTAAAGTGACTATTTTTTGCACATTATTTGCCCTTTATTTAGAGCCTCTCTACTTACTTTCCACTAAGCGCCTGCTTACAGATTTGTTTTAGAGCCTCCACGCTGCCCATTCTTGTAAAATTCGGTCGTATGAGAAAGGCAATACGTCGATGAGGACCAGGCTCGCTTAAATGCACAGCAATGAGTTCTTTGTTTTGCGATATGAGCTGCTCCATTGCCATGGCGGGAATCAGAGTTGTGCCTAAGCGGCCTAATACCATTTGTATCAAAGTATTAAGACTGGTTGCGCCAAAACCATGCTCCGCCTGCTTATCCGTAAGCTTGCATGCATCTAGGATATGATCTTTTAGGCAGTGTCCTTCTTTTAGCAACATCAAGTTACTTTGCATTAGCTCGTCGCTGGTCACCTCTTTTTTACCACTAAACCGATCGCCTTTTAGCGTTACCCAATAAAAGTCTTCCTGCCAAAACTCCAAGGCCAACAAGCCTTCATGCGCATAAGGCAACGCAAGGATAGCAGTGTCGAGCTCCCCTTTTCGCACCATATCAACCAGCACATGGGACTGTTCTTCGACAATACGCAACTCCGCTTCTGGATATTGCTCGTGCAATAAAGGGAAGATCTTTGGCAGCAAATAAGGCGCGATAGTAGGAATAACACCAACGGATATCGGGAAGCTCAGTGGTTGCTTGATTCCTTCAGCAAGTTCATCAAGAGAATTTACCTGTAGCATGATTTCTCGAGCGCGCTTTAACACTTCTTGCCCTAATGGCGTGACTAAAACTTTTTTATTATCGCGCTCGAAGATTTGCAAACCCAGATGCTCTTCCAACTGCTTCAGGCCGGTACTCAACGCTGACTGGCTGATATTGCATCGCTCCGCGGCCTTCTTGAAATGTAGCGTCTCCTCAACGGTTAACGCGTAAACCAACTGTTTAAATGACACCATTAGTATTTATCCCACCGATAACCATAATTCACAATTATAGAACATCATCTTCAACTTATTCAAATTTACTAAACCACCAGCAATTCCTATACTCTTCCCCGTACTCACAAAGAACCCAATATTAACGAATAGGAGGCCATACATGGCACTTATCAACACAGAAATTAAACCTTTTAAAGCAACAGCATTTAAAAACGGCGAGTTCGTTGAAGTTTCTAACAAAGACATCGAAGGCAAGTGGGCAGTATTTTTCTTTTACCCAGCAGACTTTACATTCGTCTGTCCTACTGAGTTAGGCGACTTAGCGGATCATTATGAAGAACTTAAGAGCCGCGGCGTGGAAGTTTTCTCTGTATCAACAGACACCCACTTCACGCACAAAGCATGGCACGAAACTTCAGACACCATTGGCAAAATTAACTATGCCATGATTGGTGACCCAACAGGCGAAATTACTCGTAACTTCGACGTTATGCGCGAAGGCCAAGGTCTTGCAGATCGCGGTACATTCGTAGTAGACCCAGACGGTGTCATCCAGGTTATGGAAATTACTGCTGAAGGTGTTGGTCGTGATGCTGAAGAGTTGGTTCGTAAGATTAAAGCAGCTCAGTATGTACGCGACAACCCTGGTCAAGTATGTCCAGCGGCTTGGAAAGAAGGCGAAGAAACTTTAGCTCCTTCGTTAGATCTAGTCGGTAAGATCTAGGTCGGTTAAATCTAAAACCGACCCAAGTCTCCAACACATCTACTTATAGATAATTGTTGTAAAAGCTTGGTGAGCTCCGCTGCTCACCAAGCATCCTAAATCACTCGCGACTGACTCAGTTTTATCATTAACATCAAAACTTCCTCAGTCAATTTTGCAAGGCAGGAACACACTATGCTAAACAAACAAATATTAGAAGCTTTGAAAGGCTATACCGCAGATTTGCAGAAGACGGTGACTTTCGTCTTGCAAACTGGTGAGCATTCCAAGCGTGATGAACTTAAAGACTTTTTGCAGAGCTTTGCTAGCGTTAGCGACAAGGTTCAATTTGAAGAACGTGACCTAAAGGGGCAAGTTCGCAGTCCAATCAGCTTCCTAATTGAAGTTGATGGTGAAAATTCAGGGATCCAGTTTTCAGGCATCCCATCGGGCCACGAGTTTAACTCGCTAGTATTAGCGGTTCTGCAAGCAGCAGGATCTCCAATTAAACTCGACAGCTCATTACAAAACATGGTCAAAAATATTGACCAAGATATGAAGTTCGAAGTTTTTGTCAGCCTTAGCTGTCATAACTGTCCAGACGTGGTGCAAGCTTTAAACCAGTTTGCTGTGATTAACCCTAACATTTCAGCAGAAATGATCGACGGCGGCTTGTTCCAAGACGTTATCGAAGAGCGCGATATTCAGGGCGTACCTAGTGTTTACTTGAACGGTGAATTGTTTGCCAACGGTAAAGTTACCGCGGCAGAACTCATTGATAAATTGCTAGAGCAAGATCCATCGATTGCAAAAGCGGATTCCGCTGAGAAGCTACCTTTACAAGATGTGGTCGTTATTGGTGGCGGACCAGCAGGCGTCAGCTCAGCGATTTATAGCGCACGCAAAGGCTTAAAAGTAACCTTAATCGCTGATCGCATTGGTGGTCAGGTGAAAGACACTATGGGTATCGAAAACCTCATATCTGTGCCAAAAACTACAGGTCCTGAATTATCAGGCGCATTACAGGCACATCTAAACGAATACGATATTACCGTTAAAGAGCACTTACGAGTGACTGATGTTCAGCAAGGCGACATCAAAACCATAACGCTATCGTCAGGTGAAGTCATCGACAGTAAAACCATGACTATCGCCACTGGTGCTAAATGGAGAGAGCTGGGTATTCCTGGCGAAAAAGAAAACGTCGGTAATGGCGTGGCCTACTGCCCACACTGTGATGGACCATTCTTTAAAGGCAAAGATGTTGCAGTAATTGGTGGCGGTAACTCAGGTATCGAAGCGGCACTAGACTTAGCCGGTATTGTAAAATCCGTTACGGTTTTTGAATTTATGCCAGAGCTTAAAGCCGACAAAGTACTCGTCGACCAAGCCGAAGCAAAAGATAATATTACCATTTTAAAGAACGTCGCAACTAAAGAGATTCACGCGACCAATGGCAAGGTTTCCTCTATCGAATACACCGATAGAGCGACGGAAACTAACCACAGTGTTGAACTTGATGGTGTTTTTGTGCAAATTGGCTTAGTGCCTAACTCTAAGTTCTTAGGCGAAGTCGTCGAAACCACTAAGTTTGGCGAAATCGTGATTAACGAAAAGTGCGAAACGTCCCAGCCAGGTATTTATGCCGCCGGCGACGTCACCACTGTGCCTTACAAACAAATCGTCGTTTCCATGGGCGAAGGCTCTAAAGCATCGCTAGCATCGTTCGAATACTTACTTGCTAATTCAAGTAAGCTCGAAAAGATATACGAAGAAAGTCAAACAAGCCTACGTCAAAAAGACGCCGCTTAAAAAAGAGCCCTCGCAAGAGGGCTTTTTCTATATTAGGAAGTTATATTGTACTGTGCCAGCCTCAACTCTTTTTGTTCAACCAATACTCAACATTATCGACTTTTTAAGTCGCGAGAAAAGGCCACATAAAGTGGCCTTTCTTGTTCTGAATAGTTACAAGATTTAGAACGGGTGTGTGTTTCCGTTACAGTCAATTCGTCGAGTATATGTTGACTTGTAATCACCCCATCCATTGGCATTACGGCCACGGACCCGAACTTCAACGTAGCTATTATTATTAGCTGTAACAACGGTGAAACCATATTTACCATTGGAGTGGTCAAGCCATGTATTGCTAACGTTATGTCTTACATCAACATCATACTCTAAGATGCCGTTTGAAGGCGAAGACTCCCACATCACTTCATGTTGTGACTGATAAGCCTGACAATTCATAAACACTGTATGCATGGAAGTAATTGTTGGCCCACTCGGAGTACTTCCCCCTGTACCTGTATACAACAATAGATTTGGTGAACCAGAGCCAGCATTGCTTACCTTACCTGAGCTCGCATTACTAGTAATATGGTTCGTGACTTGGCTAGGAGTGGCGCTTGGATTATTTTGTAAATACAACGCTGCAGCACCGGCAACATGAGGAGCAGCCATAGAGGTACCGCTAATTGTATTAGTACCACCATTGTGCCATGCAGACTTAATGTTTGAACCTGGTGCAAAAATATCTAAGCAATTACCGTAGTTTGAGAAACTAGAACGTGAGTCACTTGATGTTGTAGAACCTACTGTGATTGCGTTAGCGGCTCTTGCTGGTGAGTAGTTACATGCGTTGGCTGAACTATTACCTGCTGCAACAACTACTGTTACCCCATCATTAACGAGGTTTTGAACCGCATTGTCGATACTGCTTGAAGCACCACCACCAAGGCTAAGGTTCGCTACAGCAGGATTATTGTGGTTGTTACCAACCCAGTCCATACCAGCGATGACATTTGACCAACTACCGCTACCATTACAATCAAGAACTCTTACGCCATAAACTTTGGCTTGTTTCGCAACACCATAAGTTGAACCAGCGATTGTTCCAGCGACATGTGTACCGTGGCCATTACAGTCATTTGCAATATTGTCATTACTCACAAAATCATAGCCGTTATATGCTCTTCCACCAAAGTCACTATGCGCTGTGTAAACACCCGTATCGATCACATAAGCGTGTACACCAGAGGCAGTAGTGCTATAGTTATAAACATTGTTCAAAGGCAAGTCTCTTTGATCAATTCGATCAAGTCCCCACGTAGGGTTACTTTGCGAAGCGCTGATGCTCACCTTTTGGTCTTGCTCAACATACTCAACTTCAGGGTGTTTAGCCAAGCCCTTTGCCTGTGCTTCAGTCATACTGAAAACCCCACCGTTTAATACATTTTTGAAAGTCCGCTCAACTCTAGCATTGTAACGATTACTCAGCGTTGTATTCATATAGTCAACAGCGTTAAAAATTGACTTGGCGCCAAAATTTTCCTGCTGCTTTTCTACCGCAGAATCTTTCAGAACAACGATGTATTGATTTTTGATTGCATTACTAGAGTTACTCGCAGCAATGAACTCACCTGCCTGTGCAGAACCAAATCCAACCGCCATCATGACACTTAAAGCTAATGGTGTTTTTTTCATTTCTCATTTTCCTTCTTCAATATTCTAATTATTAAGCCCAATGTTGGACCAAGGTATACTAATCAGGAAAATTCCATTTTTTCAAAGACAAATCTTAATTTTGTAATGAAGCTCACAACTTCTATGCAGGCCTGCAATTAAAAAATTATAGTTAATTCAAAAACGCATAGAGAAAACTACATTTTTTTATATACAAAAGGATCAAAGTAACTAAAATTTACCTAACTACTTTTATTGTAGACCTACCTATATCTCTTCGAATAATGGGGTTAGAGTATATTTTCTCTTGGAATAATGGGATCAGAGTACATTTATGAGTTTACTCCGAGTAATGGAGCAATAGGGTCAGTAGCTATAGGGTCAGAGTACGGTTCTCTTCTAAATAATTAACTCTGCCCATTTATTTCTAAATTTACTCCCCTTATTTCACTCCATAATCTTTATTTGCCTGATTTTTTGAGGAAAGCTCTATCCAATAACTTGCTTTGTTTTTGTTCTTTTCAACACCCCACATTCCATCAAGATAGATCTTCCCTAAAATAAACTGAGCCTTAATTACTGTTTCACTAACATATCCATCGCCATATTTTTCATTGTTTTCTGCAGCATCAGTCAAGTATTTAACTGCTTTGCTAAAGTCCTTATTCATTAAATACGTAGAGTACATATATGAAAGCTCTAGTTGAGCCTGCGCTATTCCTGCATCCGCCGCCTCCTTCAGATACATTTTAACCTTATTCAAGTCTTTATTACCTTTACTTTCTGAGTAATATACTTGAGCCAAATTATAGGAGGCATCTCCACTCTTCTCATCACCTCTCACTTGCTCGTATAACTCTATCGCTTTATCTTTTTGATTTGATAAGAAATATAAGCTTCCTAATGTAAGCCTGTCATCATTATTGTTATGATTTTCTACTTTTTTCTCATAGTAGGCCACAGCACAATTTAGGCTTTCTTTACTTTCACTCAATATGTAAGAATTGTGACAATCTAATCCTTCAGCCCCTTCTGTGGCAAAAACCGCCAGCAAAGGGGACACATAATATTAATATAATAATTTTTTTCATAAGTAATGGAGGGGACAGAATATATTTCTCTTCTAAATAATTAACTCTGACCCAGGCAATCAAGAACGCCTAGATGACTGCAGAAATAATAAAAACAAGAAACACTTTTACTACAACTGCTCTACCTTTAAGGTCGCACCTTCAAAGCCAACGACTTTGACCTTTTCACCTTGGGGTGTGTCCGGGCCTGTTACGCGCCAGTAGGTGTCGCCAACTTTTGCTTTGCCGACGCCGTTTTCGATAGCGGTGGCGAGGGTGAAGGTTTGGCCGATAAGTGATTTGCCGCGGTTGTTCAGCGAGCTGTCGTCTTCTGGTTCGTTAAGTTTGTGTTTTTTACTGTAGCTGCGCCATACGACGATACTGACCACGGAGAAGATAGAAAAGACTATCCACTGCCACTCGGGGCTAAAGTGTTCTCCTAAAAACAATAGCAAGGTACCGACCACTAAGGCGGCAATTCCTAACCATAATAAAATTGCTCCAGGCGCGAACATTTCTAGAATGAGTAGCACCAGTCCGAACACCATCCAGTGCCAATATTCTGCGTTTGAGAAGAACTCCATAGTATCCCCTTGTGGCTAATCTATAACTTAATCGTTGTCGTTATTTATTTTTGCTGAATGCTTCTTTAGCAATCTCAGCGACACCGGCAACCGAGCCGATCACCGATGAAGCTTCAAGCGGTAGCATTAGGACTTTTTGGTTGTCAGAAGTGGCAATCTTGCCCAGTGCATCGACGTATTTTTGCGCGACGAAGTAGTTAACCGCCTGCACGTTACCTTCAGCAATTGCTTTCGATACCATAGTCGTTGCGTTAGCTTCTGCTTCGGCTTGACGCTCGCGCGCTTCTGCTTCACGGAAGGCAGCTTCTTTGGCACCTTCGGCGGTTAAAATTTGTGCTTGTTTTTCACCTTCTGCTTCTAGAATTTCCGCCTGCTTGGTGCCTTCAGCTTCTAGAATCTGCGCACGCTTCAAACGTTCCGCTTTCATCTGACGCCCCATGGCTTCTACTAAGTCATGTGGTGGTAGTATGTCCTTAATTTCGATACGTGTAACTTTCACCCCCCACGGATTTGTTGCTTCATCCACGATAGTCAAAATACGCGCATTGATTTCGTCACGCTTCGACAACATCCAATCTAAGTCCATACTACCTAGAACGGTACGGATGTTGGTCATAACCAGGTTTTGCATGGCACGGTGAAGCTGATTCACCTCGTAAGTCGCTTTCACTGGGTCGACAACCTGATAGAAACATACGGCGTCGATAGTCACCGTCGCGTTATCTTGTGAAATCACTTGTTGTGCTGGGATATCTAGCACTTGTTCCATCATGTTTACCTTGGCGCCGATGCGGTCAATGATTGGCATGATGACATGTAGGCCTGGCGGTAGCGTTTTACGATATTTACCAAATCGCTCAACGGTATATTGGTTACCCTGGGTGACGGTTTTGACGCCTAAGAAAATACCGATGACAACTAGCGCGACAAGCGCAATGACAAGTTCCATGAACATTAATAGATTCCTCTTTTCTATGTTTTAAATAATGATTTTTAAATATTTGGACTTAAATATTTCGTTATTAAAATAATTGTAAGCTTTCAATATAGAATGAACGCTAGTCTTCGTTCAATCTATTTTTTCTAGATTTTGTAACAAGCTGTAGCGGGCTCGAGGGCTGATTGGACTCTTCCCAGTCTCTATTGCCCTAGCTTCCATAAGGCTTGCACGATACAATAGCTTATAAGTTCGTCATTTTATCTAACTTCATGAGTAATAGCCCAAAACCTGTTGCCCTGATCATACTCGATGGTTGGGGATATAGCGAAGATCCAAAAGATAATGCCATCATGGCAGCCAATACCCCCAACTGGGACAAATATTGGGATCACTATAGCCATACCCTGATTTCTGGCTCAGGCACCGACGTTGGTCTGCCTGAAGGTCAAATGGGCAACTCCGAAGTCGGTCACCTTAACCTTGGCGCAGGTCGTGTGGTTTACCAAGATTACACACGCATCAGCAAGGCCATTGAAACGGGTGAATTCTTCGATAATGAAGCTCTTGTGAAGGCTATCGATAAGGCCGTGAGCAAAGACAAAGCAGTACATTTGATGGGCCTTTTATCACCGGGTGGCGTTCATAGCCATGAAGACCATATTCATGCGGCGATTAAGCTTTGCCAACAGCGTGGCGCGAAAAAAGTTTATATCCATGCTTTCTTAGATGGTCGCGATATGCCACCGCGTAGTGCAGAAGCGAGCCTGGTCAAGCTGGATAAAGTCTGCCAAGAAGTTGGCGTCGGTCGCCTAGCCAGTATGGTCGGTCGTTATTATGCCATGGATCGTGATAACCGCTGGGAACGCGTAGAGTTGGCTTACGATATGTTGACTCGTTCAGAATCTGAATACCAATACCTTGATGGCGTAAGCGCACTAAAAGCAGCTTACGAACGCGATGAAAATGACGAGTTTGTCAAAGCGACCATCATTGGCGAAGCAGCTCCAATTGAAGACGGCGACAGTATTATCTTTATGAATTATCGTGCCGATCGTGCGCGTGAGATCAGTAAAGCATTTGTTAACGATGAGTTTGACGGTTTTGAACGCAAAAGCCGCCCTAATCTGGCGGATTTTGTGATGCTAACTCAGTACGCTACAGATATTGATGCATCGGTTGCCTATCCACCAATTAGCATGAACAATGTGCTTGGCGAGCATTTAATGAAGCTCGGCAAAAAGCAATTACGAATAGCCGAAACAGAAAAGTATGCGCATGTGACCTTTTTCTTTAACGGTGGCGTTGAGACTCCATTCGCCGGCGAAGATCGTGAGCTTATCCCTTCTCCAGATGTGGCGACTTATGATTTACAGCCTGAAATGAACGCGAAACAGGTGACGGATCACTTGGTTAAAGTGATAAAAAATAAAGAATACGACGCTATTATCTGTAATTTTGCCAATCCTGACATGGTCGGTCATACCGGTAATTTTGAAGCTACGGTTAAAGCTATTGAGGCATTAGACGAGTGCATCGGCCGAATTGTTGAGGCGCTTGAAGAAGTTGGTGGCGAAGCTTTAATTACCGCGGATCACGGCAATGCCGAGAAAATGGCGGATGCTAAGACTGGTCAAGCTCATACCGCACACACCAGCAAGCCGGTGCCGTTATTATATATTGGTCGTAAGGCCGAGCCTGTGGTTGCTGATGGCGTCTTGTCTGATTTAGCGCCTACATTATTAAGCTTGATGGATTTGCCGATTCCTGATGAAATGACGGGCAGACCAATATTCAAACTATAATCAAGGTTTACTAAATGACGTCACCAAGACAACTTCTTCTATGCCTGTTCGTTTTCTTGGTGACTTTTTCTTTTCCTTCGTATTCCGCGAACAATAAAGCCCAGGCCGAAAAAGAGCTTAAGATTCTTAAAGCGGCTATTTCTGATATCCAAAAAGAGCTGCAATCTAATCTAACAGAGCAAAGCCAAGCACAGCAAAAGATACAAATTATTGATAAAAAGCTCGCAGCAGCCAGCAGTGCATTGCGCTCAACACAAGCTAAATTAGAGTCTGAAAAGCACAAGCTCGCTGATTTAAAGATTGAGCAAACGCAGAAAGTTGAGTTACGAGAAAAGCAACGGCAGCGACTCGCAGCACAGCTCAAAAGCGCCTATATTTCAGGTCGTCAGGAATATATTAAGCTTCTTTTGAACCAAGAAGATCCGACTAAAGTATCACGAATGCTGGAGTATTTTCGCTATTTAAACCAAGCGCGGATTGATGATATTGAAAAATTACAGCAAACCCTACAGCGCTTAGAAGTGATTGAACAAGATATTCAAACCACCTTAGAGTCTTTGGCGGAGCTTGAGCAATCCCAAAAAAATCAACAAAAACAACAGCAAACACTCAAAGAACAGCAACAGATCGCATTACAAGAGCTTAAAGACAGCTACAATAACCAAAACTCGCGCCTCAACAAACTAAAACGTGATGAAGAAGAGCTGGCGAAAGTCATTCGTTCGATTGAGCAAACGTTACGTCAGTTTGCTCCGAAACAATCGCTAAGCGGTTTAGCTAAACATAAAAAGAAGCTGCAATGGCCCGCGAGTGGCCCCCTAGTCTATCGCTATGGTAGCAATAAACTCGGAAACCGATTAAAGTGGAATGGCATCCTAATCGGCGCCAAAGAGGGCACCTCGGTTCATGCAATCCATCATGGGCAAATAGTGTTTTCAGACTGGTTACGAGGTTATGGGTTGTTGGTTATTGTCGATCACGGTCAGGGCTATCTCTCCTTATACGGACAAAACCAATCGTTGCTAAAATCACCAGGGGACTGGGTCGAGGCCGGCGAGCCGGTTGCGATTTCCGGCGGAAGTGGTGGTAGTGGTGAACCTGGTTTGTATTTCGAAATACGCTATAAGGGTAAACCACAAAATCCCATCAGGTGGATAAAGTAAAAATAAGTAAGAGCTTTTAGGCTTTAATAAGGGAACAAGAAAGAATGAAATCACATCTTTTTTTGGTAAGTTTACTGAGTGTCTTTTTAGCCACCTCAGCGCTCGCTGACACCCCGACTGATAATCAAAGCAACGTCAAGGATGAGGAAAAGATCCAACAGCAAGAGTCTGGTACATCAGAAAAAGTTGAAACACTGCCCTTAGATGAGCTTGCAGCTCTTGCCGATGCTTACGCCCAGATTAAAAAGTCCTACGTCAAAGAATTAACCGACAAAGAAATTTTAGATGCCGCAATTCGTGGCATGCTCAATAACTTAGATCCCTATTCCAGTTACTTAACGGCTGAACAGTTCGCAGCTCTTCAAGAAAGCGCCACGGGCGATTATGCTGGTATTGGCGTTGAAGCAAGCCACACTGATGACGGCATCGAAATCGTAAACGTGGTCAAAGACTCGCCGGCCGAGAGAGCTGGTTTAAAGTCAGGGGACCTAGTAATAAAAGTCAACGGGGTTTCGACCAAAGGTCTCTCACCAGAAGAAGGCTCGAAGCTAATGCGTGGCGCCCCTGGAAGTAAAGTGTCATTAACCTATATCGATACTAATAGTGATGAACAGCTTCTTGTGATTACCCGTCAGATCATTCATACCACCAGTGTTAATTACGAACTATTAGAAGATAACATTGGTTTCGCCAGAATTACGGAATTCCAGCTGCGCACCGCTAATGATCTTAGCCAGGCCATCAGTAACATGGAGTATCTGAATAAGAAACCTTTAGCGGGACTTATTCTCGACTTACGAAATAACCCTGGTGGGCTATTGGATGGTGCTACAGAGGTTAGTGACTTATTTTTAAACGAAGGCGTTATTGTACAAACCAAGGGGCGCCTCGAGGAAAGTAATGAAGTCCACAACGCTTCTTATGGCGATATATTACGCAACAAACCACTCGTTGTTTTACTCAATGGTCGATCAGCTTCAGCTTCAGAAATTGTAGCCGGCGCTTTACAGGACCAAAAAAGAGCAACCATAATTGGTACTCAATCTTTCGGCAAAGCCATGGTTCAAACCATTCTACCAATCCATGGGGGCAATGCGATAAAACTAACGACCTCTTTATACTACACTCCAAAGGATCGCTCGATCCAAAATTCAGGGATTACTCCCGATATTGAGGTTCCTTTTGAGCCGATAGAGGCTAGCAATGATTCGGATGCCGAAAAGCTACAAAATGATACAAAAAACCAGGTATCAGACCAAACCACTGAAAATCAAGACTATCGACGCGATAATCAGGTAATGGCTGCAATAAAACACATCAAAAACGCTACAAATTAAGACATATCACCTCGATCAAATTGTGAGCTTATATTAGACTTAAGCTCTATAAATAAAACAACACAATAGAATCGGGGTAGTATATGCATCTCTGGAGACTCCTTTTAGTCGGTTTATCTTTTGCCGTTTTAGCAGGCTGCGATATTCCAAATGCCGAGATTAAAGGTAAAGTTACATACGAAAAAGTTCCTCATAACAGCGATACCAATGGACTAGATTACAAGAATTCATACGATGTGCCTCTTCGTGGCGTGAAAGTAGAGCTGATCGAAGATGGTACAGTTATCGAAACGGATATAACCGACAACCAAGGTAGCTACAGTTTTATCAAAAAGATGGATACCTTCGTGCAGCTGCGTGTTCGCGCAGAATTAATTAACGACACTACAAGCGATGACGGCAACGAATGGCACGTTAGAGTTGTAGACAATACCAACGACAAAGCCGTATATACCCTCAGTACCGACACTTTTGAAGTTAAGCGTGAAATTATGGAAGTAAACCTTCATGCGGCTTCGGGCTGGCAGGGCGATAACGGTTACACGAGCACCCGTGCGGCAGCCCCTTTCCATATTCTGGATAAAGTTTACGACACCCTACTTAAGCTGGATGAAGTTGGCGAAGTTCAGTTGCCAACTCTGACCATGAATTGGAGTCCAAACAACATTCCTTCACAAGAATTGGACTACGCGACGGGTAAGATTATTACATCACACTATAGTAATAATGAAATTTACTTGTTGGGCGCTGAAAATGTTGATACTGATGAATATGATGATCATGTCATTATTCACGAGTGGGCCCACTTTTTTGAAGACAACCTGGCGCGTTCGGACAGTATCGGCGGTCCACATGCTGGTGGTGACTACCTCGACCTGCGTGTGGCTTTTGGTGAAGGCTTTGGTAACGCTTGGTCGGCTATGATTACTGACAGACCGCTTTATCAGGATTCGTTTGATCAAGCCCAAGCCTTAGGATTCTCGATAGCCATTGAAGATAACGATGTTATCAACCCAGGCTGGTTCAGCGAAGGTTCAGTGCAATCCTTGTTATATGATATTTATGACGAAGCTGCTGATGGACAAGACTTTCTGCACTTAGGTTTAGAGCCGATTGTCAGCATTCTTACTAATCAGCAAAAAGATACGCCGGCATTAACCAGTATTTTCACTTTTATGACCTATTTTAAGGAAAGTTATCCTGAATACGCGACTGATGTTGATAATTTGATGGAAGCCCAAAATATCAATCCAGCGGTTGATATCTGGGGAAGCAATGAAGATAACAATGGTTCTTTACCAGAAGGCCTGCCGGTATATTTAGAGCTATTTCCGCGCGATAATCTGCGAGTATGCACCAGCACCTCACAGGGCGACGCTGGAAATAAGCTGGCAAACCACCGTTTCTTAAAATTGAACGCGCCAGTGGCTGGAAATTATACTTTAACTCTTACGCCATCGCGTCAAAATGATATTGACGCTTATATTTTCATCAATGGCGTTGAGATTGCCCGTGACGAAGCTCCAGGCATTGAACCAGCGGTGCTCAGCTTTGACCTAGAGCAAGGAATCAGCATTGCTGATACTATTGGATATAACGAAGAAGGCACCAGTGTAGCTGCGACCTGTTTTGATGCGGAGTTTCAGCTCAACTAAGAGTTTGATAACTGAGGAGAACTCATGAAAGCCATAAAACTAATGTTAATGCTGTCGTTATCGGCACTTGCTTATGGGTGCAGTGGCGGCGGCGGTGACTCAGCAACTCCGGGACCGGGTGGAGGCGGTAGTGGCGAAAGTGCCACTATTTCAGGAAAGATCACCTATGATAATGTTCCACATAACCCCTCAACCAATGGTTTAAATTATAACGCGACGACTCAAGACCCTGCTCGTGGTGTGACTGTTCAACTAATCCAAGGCAGCACTGTTGTCGATACTACAACCACTGACAACAGCGGTGACTACAGTTTAACTGGCGAAACTGGTGCTACTTATACCTTGCGTGTACGTGCGGAACTTAAACAAACCGGTACTCAGTCCTGGGATGTCGTGGTCGTCGATAATACCAGTAACAACGCGCAATACGTCTTAGATTCAAGCAGTTTCCAAGTGGACTCCACCAACTTTACGCGAAACCTTAACGCAGCGTCTGGTTGGGGTGGTAGCTCCTACACCAGCACCAGAGCGGCGGCGCCCTTCCACATTCTTGACCGCGTTTACGATGTCATTGATAAGCTAAGAGTAGTTGACACAAACCTACAACTTGACCAGCTGGTCATAAACTGGAGCCCAAACAATATTCCACAAAGTGGCAGTTTAAATACAGGTCGAATCGGCACTTCCTTCTACAGCGCTGACAAGATTTATCTGTTAGGTGCCGCGGACACTGACACGGACGAATACGATGGTCACGTTATAATTCACGAATGGGGCCATTATTTCGAAGATAACAACTCGCGCTCCGATAGCATCGGTGGCTCTCACGGTGGTGGCGATCGTCTCGATATGCGCGTTGCTTTTGGAGAAGGTTTTGGTAACGCTTGGTCGGCCATGATTACCGACGATCCCATATATCGAGACTCTTTGAATTCTGGACAGTCTCAGGGCTTTAGTATAAATATTGAGGCAAACAATGTGAGTAACCCTGGCTGGTTTAGTGAAGGCTCGGTGCAATCGATTCTTTATGACATTTACGATGCCGGCAATGACGACACCGTAGCTCTAGGACTCGGTCCGATTTACGATGTCTTGGTGGGAAAACAAAGAAATACGGAGGCTTTTACCAGTATTTTCACCTTTATGACCTTCATAAAAGAGAATAATCCGCCCGAAGTTGCGGGGCTAAATCAACTTCTTAGCGATCAGAACATCCAGCAAAATATTGATATTTGGGGCTCGACTGAAACCGACGATGAAGGTGAACCAAGCGTTATTCCCGTTTACAACGAGTTTAATCCTGGCGATGCACAACAACTGTGTACCATCAGAACCTTTAACTCATCAACAACAAGCATGAATAAACTCGGCAACCGTAAATTCCTGAAGCTTAACATCCCAGCTTCTGGTAGTTATACCTTACGCTTAACGCCATCAAGTGGCGAAGACCTAGATGGTTATATCTATCAACAAGGCAATCTAGTTGTTTTTGATGACGCTGGCGGTTCATCCAGTGTAAACATCACCCACAACTTTACGGCCGGCACTTACGTAGCAGATGTTTCAGCCTATCAAACGGACTCTTGTTTTAACGTCGCCTTAATACAGAATTAATGAATACCGAGGAACAACCATGAAATTATTATTATCACTATTAGTCGCTATTCCGTTAGTAGCTTGCAACAACCAAGCAACGACAGCGAAGGAAGCGGAAAGCAAAAGCGCTTACAAAAGTCCAGGTAAACCATCGATGAAGGTCGATATGGACTACCAAATCTCAAAAGAACGCGTTGCAGTTGGCGAAACGGTTGATATTCAATTCAACTTTAAAGGCCAAGTTAAACCTAGCAGCGCTAAATTAAAAACTAGCGAACAGCTTGTGCTACATGGCGATACTACAATTCAGATGCAAAAGTCAGGGAGCAATAGCCAACATAAATTTAGTGTCACGCCAATGACTGAGGGCATCCACTTAGTGACGGTCATTGCTGAGGATGTACAGCAGTCACATACAAAGCCTTTTGCAATTAGAATCGTTGCTGGCGACAAGCCTATTGAAGAATACTTACAGCAAAATGGCCAGCTTGAGATTGATGAAAATGGTGAAAAAATCATCTCGATGCCAGCTGAAGAGCGATAAAACTAAGCCATAAAAAAAGCCGCTTTATGCGGCTTTTTTATTAGCTTCAAGAGCTGTTCCTAGATTATTTCTCTGCCAAATAGCGCTGCAGTAAATAGATTGCAGCAATACTACGCGCTTCGCTAAACTCTTCTACGTCTAATAGCTTATCAATGTCTGAAAGTTTCCATGGAACCACTTCTATGGGCTCTGGCTCATCGCCTTCTAACTTACTCTCGAACAAGTCTTCAGCGACCACTAAGTGCATTTCATGACTTAAGTAACCCGGCGCTAATGTAATTTTTTTAAGCTCCGAAAGTGATTTCGCCGCATAGCCAGCTTCTTCTTGTAATTCTCGATTTGCAGCCTCCAACGCTGACTCCCCAGGGTCTATCAACCCTTTAGGAAACGCTAACTCATAACGCTCTAATCCTGCCGCATACTCTTTAATCAAAAGAAAAGTCTCGGAATCAAGCATAGGGATAATCATGACAGCGCCATGCTGACCCGCTTTTAGGCGCTCATAGATTCGAAAAACACCATTAGAAAATTCTAGCTCTAATTCTTCGACAGCGAAGATTCGAGTTTGGGCTATGATTTTTTGATTCTTTATTTTTGGTGTTTTAGATGTCATGTAATGTCTCTTCTAAATTTTTTATGCTAGCCAACAAATCTCTCTAAGTATACAAAGATAGCTAAACGAAATTATCAAGCAGTTCATCAAGGTAGTTAATGCTCGGTAATCCTGTATCTATTTTTGGAGGTTGGCTTGAATCAGGCTGCTCAATAATGGCTATATGTTTAACACCCGATTGTTGCGCTTGTATTAAAATTGATTCCGTATCATCAATAAATAAACATTGAGAAAGTGACGTCCCTATATCCTCTTCTAATTGCGACCAGAACAGGGGGGATTCTTTAGGTTTATGAAATTGATGAGAGGTATATAGCTTATCGAAATACTGCTCAATACGCGTCTGCTCTAATTTAACACGTAATGTTTCAGGGTGTGCATTGGTTACTAGGAAGACATCTTTATTGCTTGCGTGCACTTTCTTTAGAAACTCCAAGGTTCCTGGTCTAATGCTCACTTGGTGAGCGAGTTTAGACTTATGCTCAATAATATCAAAACCTAATTTCTCTGCCCAAAAGTCCGTACAATACCAGTTTAAAGTGCCGCTATAATCTTGGTAGCACCGCCCTAAAAACTCCAAGGACTCTTCCAACGACATGCCATTTACCTTTGCGTAAACACTAGGCACTTCAGTTTTCCAAAAGTGGTTGTCAAAAGCCAAATCAAGCAAGGTGCCATCCATGTCTAACAAGATAGCATCGATAGACCTCCAATCGTTGTGGCTTAAGGTAATTTTCCGCCCCATTCTAGATATATCCTGTCGCCTTGTGTTCGTCCCCAGCGCGTTAGCCAGTCCTTAAGGTTTGGCGGTAGCGTGGAGCTGGTGTGTAACTTCATAGTGAAACTTTTATCTATTGAAAGCTCGATAAAGCCTTTGAGATCTAAAACACCTTGATTTTCAACGACCGTTAACTTCAATGTATCAGTAGATTCCGCGACCTTACTCAGATTAAACTCTATATTTCCAAGCTCTAAATTATTGTTTGGGTACTCAATAATAGCGTTACGCCAGTGACCATTTCCATCTAAAGCCACGAGTTCACTATTTGCAAAATGTACTACGCCGACCGTACCACTAATTTGCCCTTTAGCCCCATCAATTGCTATGTTGAAGTTTTCAGGGATATAGGAAGCATCGATATCGAATGCAATATTATCAAACTTGAAATCCTTATTTGATAAATTAAGTTCTGCACTTATTTTAACTTGATTATCGTCAACTCGTAAGTCCGAGTTCAGGGAGCCAAGGAGCAAGGCTAGAGGATTAGTATCAAGCTTAACCTGACTTAAGTGATATTGACGATAGCCAACACTAGCAGCCTCGAATGACCAGATAGTGCCTTCTACCCCAATAAAACTCACGCCGGGAACAATATCACTAATATACGGCGTTGCCACTCTCGCTGGTGCAAGCGCCATTAATAAAACCACAAAAAATACGAGAACTAATAAAGCCCCCAAAATCATTTTCTTCATAACGAACTATACTAACACTATGATGGCTTAATAAATTTAATCGAAGCATCTACCATTCCAATAGTATCAGTGTCGGATACTCTTAAAGTATCCACAACAAGTCCTTGTTCTTGCTCTAGCGAACCAACCCACCTTAATACTTGGTCAAACTCAACATCGTCAAGTCTCACCTGTATCTCTTCGTCACGTTTCCGTTCTTCAATTCGGGAAAACTTTAGTCCGTATTGTTTACTAGTGGTGGTAATTAACTGATTTAAAGACTGTCGAGATACTTGCTTGCCGCCTGAGCGTGACTGCAAAGCCCTGACCTTACTTGTAATTTCTGGTAAATCTCGCTTAGCCAAGACAAGGCTTTCATTGAGTTGGTGTATGTGTTTTTTCACTGGCATAACCATCGCAATAAATATAATCAGCAAAGCCATCATGACGCCAAGAACTAGAACCATATTTCTTTCGCGGATGTTAAGTCCTGTGTACCACTGCTTGATAGAGTCCATTACTTGTCCCCCACTGTAATTCTTGCGGTCCAAACACCACCATTTTCAGAAGCATTTCGCATATCAACGTTCAAACCTGCAGCCTCAAGATTGCGTTGTGACTTTGTCAGAATGTCATAGTTGTCAGCCGTAACATCCAGACTTAGTTGTCCTCGGCTAGCAATATATTCTATTTGCGAGAACCTAATATTTTTAGTATCCATTGATGTTACTGATTGATTCATTAGTCCAGCAAAACTAACTGAACTGCCACTAGCGCCACCAATAGTTCTATAGCTATTATTGACCTGAACGACGGCTGTTGTCAGTGGTAAGCTGGGGTATAGCTTTTTAGTTTCAGCGTGTATTTGCTCCTCAACAGTGGTTAGCTGTTTGTTCAAATACATAATATGGCTGACAGTATAAACAACCCCCATCAGTATAAGTATCGAAGCCGCAATCGCAGGGAGCTTCCAAACTCCATAGTTTCTTTGTGTTTTCTTTTGAGATGCGAACTCTTGTTGTAGTAAATTAATCGATTTATCATCAAAGTTTGTCGCTAAAAATAAAAATGCATCCTCTACACTTTCCTTTTGTGTTGCCAAACCAGGTATAGCCTCTAAATCAATTTGACTCGACTCAGTAACAACAATACGAATTGCTTGAGTGACACTGAGTTCATCGGTTTGTAGCTCCAGCTTTAGCAACTGCTCGACAAGCCCCTGATCGGCAGACCAATAATTATTGTACTCCTGCCTAACCAGTACCTGATCTTCTACCAAAGCAGTCCAAGCATCTTTGAAACTTGGCAAGCAAGCTGCTTCCGATAGAACGAAGTCCGGCTCAATACCTGCGTCTTTTAGCAAAGTGACGAGTTGTGAAAAATAGTCTTTATCAATGACATTAACCCCGAGTCTATCTTGCTCATCAAAAGCACCGAGCGCAAAATGCTGACTATCTACACTGTCTAAGATCTGTTCTTCTAACTGATAAGGTATCGCTTTTTCTAAATGCTTACGATTCTTGGTTGGCGTCTTGACATTAAAACACTTCACACGATGCGCAGGAATCATCAGAACTATTTGCTGCTCTGCAACTACTTCCGCTAAAGCCTCAACGTCTTCTAGGAGTAGCTCTCCCTCTTGTTCAAAGCTTTCGTGCTTTTCACTAGACGCTGAAAGAACCCCCCATTGCAACGATTTTTCATCGCTTGTGAACCGTATAAATAACCGTTCTTTCATTAATCATTCTCCAATATGGCGTGCTATCACGTGAAAATTAGAATCATTTTTCAACATCAATGAATGCACAACCGCAGTACCTGTATTCACTCTTGCGCGAGCGCTCAATAACAAATACTTGCTATCAAAAACTAATCGCTCTTTACCCTTTTCGGATACTTTCCCGCTACCCAATGCTTCAAAAAAAGAAGTCTCGTCGTAGCCATCTTCAGGGAGCTCATCTAAAGCTTGTTTGACCTGAGACAGTTCCACGTCCTCTAACATGATCCAGACCAACTCAGCATGTTCTGGTTTCACTGTATTAACATTAATAGTGCCTTCAGTTGTTGGCAGGACGCAAATTAGCTCTTTTATCGAATCGTATATCTTAGGTGTAAAACCCTTTACGACAACCAACTCACTAGAGTGCGCCATTAGTGTATCAGCAGTTCGATAAGGAACCTCTAAACCCGTATATGTATAATCTTCAGCACCATCAATCCCAGATGGCTCCTGATCTTCATCGATCCAATCTTTGAGTGCTGTGGCCAAAGCTTGTGGTGATACGGTTTCTTCACCAATATGCGGCTCGATGAGCTTGGCAAATAAATCAACACCCGGCATACCGCTTTCATTATCATCCTCAATACGCCTCTCGCCTCCACTGTCGCTTCCTAAGTTATTACCAGCCCCAAGGTTACCACCTGTCTCTTCTTCCCCTGTAGAAGGCGGTTCCATCAAAACACTGTTAATATTGAAACAACTGTGCATATCACGAATCTGACCTTCTAATTGACCGAGACCTTGCTCAATCTCGAAAGAAATAGCACCTTGTGACCATGGCTGGTTGCGGTGAACTCTTTCGGCTTTGCTTTCTTTAAAGTAGTTACTCAGTTGATTCGTAGCAAACACTTCAGCACCATACATATACTGGTATGCCCTAGCACCATTGATGATATTTGCAGTTCGTTGAACATGCATCTGTTGTGAGCTAAGAATTTGCACGGCCAAAATGCTCAGTACGGAGAAGATTATCAGTACTGTAATTAAAGCCACGCCTCGACTATTCTGTAACCTCATGATTTCACCCTAAGCATTAGTTACGCCCTGCTCTAGGATTATCAGGAACTCCAGGCTCTTGTGGTTCTCCCGTACCCCCACCGTCATCAGCAGCCACTTCAAACTTCGGCATCGGAAATAAACGATGCAGCTCACCAAAGTCCTTTAAAGCGATGGTGACCTTAATTGCTTCTGGCATCGCTAAACGTTCGTCACCATCGACTAACCAGTCTTTCTTCCATGTATCGTTAGTCAGAAACTCCATTTTAAATTCATCAACTTGGGTTAAGAAGTCACGACTCATCTCTTGCCCTTCTCGGGCACTGTCAACATATAGCCAATGATGCCTTTCAATGCGGTCATCGACAAACTCGTACTTAACATGCTGTAGATTACTTCTTTTTAACTTTGCAGGGTTGCGCCAGTTTGTACGAGTAAATTCAATATAGTTATTGGCAGACTGCGATTCAGATTTCAATAATGGTGCGCGGTCACCAAAAGAGTTTCTTCGATCACGCGGAACCATGTGTCGAATATCATCTTCTAGTTGCCTAAATGCTAGTTGTACTTCTCTTAAACGCTCTATTTGCTTCTCGTTAGCATCAGATGTCACTTGGATAAAGTTAAAAACCTGTAGCGCACCCGCTAATACTACACTGAAAATAAACAATGCAATCAAAACTTCTGTCAGGGTAAAGCCCTTCTGTTGATTTACAGCTTTGTTCATCTTCGTTGACCACGTTCTTTATCAGACTTCTTTCCTACAAAGCCAGTCATGGTGAAAATACCTTCACTACCGAACTTGATACTAAAGCTAACGCGGCGCATAGTTTCGACTTCTGTGCCCACGACTTGTTGTTCCCACTCCCACTCTCGTCCGGCGTATTCCGTAACACCTTGCTTGGTGCCGATGGATGGCCATTCGTCCTCTATCTCGAGCTCTGCAAAGTGGTTTTGCGCAACATAGCTTGCTAAGGTTCGCTCCTTAGAATTGCCAAGCGCAACAACACTTGAAGCAAATAAACCTGACAACATGGGGGTAATAAAAATTGCTAGCACTGCTAAAGCAATTAACAGCTCTAACAAACTTAAGCCTTTTTCATTTTGCCCATGTTTACTCATCGTCATCGTCTTCTAAATCAAGGTCCCAATCGTGGCTGTAGTGACCTTTTATGGCATTTGATAACTTGATTTCACCAACATAGTTACCGGTAATGCGATAAAATACAGGTTCATCTCTATCAAGCCCTATGGTAACAACAAAGTCATTCATTTCACCGCTTGATAACATGTAAATCTGTGGTGTTTGCGACGATATTTTGGTTTCATCAGCTTGCTCCGCCTCACCCGAACCCTTATTACTACGTCCTGAATCAGTCTCGTCTTCTTGTTCGTTAGCCAGAAGCGCTTCCTGCCCTTCTAGATTAATACTTGCTTGGATGGGCTCTTCAAGCTCAATGTCGCGTAATAGTTGATGGTCTTCTAGTGGCTGCCATTTTCCGCCGTTATATATTAGGAAAGAATAGCCATCAGAGTCGACCCTAACGCCAAGTTCAATCCCCCGAATAATGGACTCTTCTTGAGCGACCTGTAATAACCCATAAAATTGGCGAGATTTATTTTTTAGCTTTGCTAATTCATTATCGCTTAGCGCAATGGTCGCGACCGCAATCATGAGTGCCGCAATGGCTAACGCAATAAGCACTTCAATCAGGGTAAAGCCTGATTGAAGTGCTTTATGATGATTTACTTTATTGATTGTCGGTATTGAAGTTCGCTTCATGGAGATTCCAAGTACCGATATCTTTATTTTCGCCTTCACCACCTTCACGACCATCTCCACCTAACGTGTATAAATCAAAGTCGCCATGACGGCCTGGGTAAATATAAATATAGTCTCTTTTCCATGGGTCTTTAGGAATCGACGTTGAGCCTAAATAACCAGAACTTGGATAGTTTTGTGGGATTGGTTCGCTTGTAGGTCGCTGAATCAAAGCTTGCAACCCTTGCTCGGTGGTTGGGTAATACCCATTATCAATTTTGTAAGTTTGTAGTGCTGTTTTAAGCGTACCAATATCACCTTTAAGCTTTTGTAAGTTGGCTTTATCAACGTTACCAATCAAGCTCAAGGTAACAAAAGTTCCCATAATTGCCACAATCGCAAGGGCAATTAGAATCTCAGTCAAAGTAAAACCTTTAACTTTTTTGTTCATTGAATGTGTGTGTCGTATTTTCATCGAATTAATCTCCATCATTAACCTGTAATAGAGTTAGTCAGCTGGAATATTGGCAGCATCATCGCCGCTACAATAAACATTACCATACCGCCTAACGCCAAAATAATTAGTGGCCCCATAATATTTAAAGCCACATCAATACTGTTCTCAAATAGTGTCTCTTGGTTTTCAGACACCTGCTCCAACATCTGCCCCAACTCACCGGACGCCTCGCCACTTCCTATCATGTGTATCATCATCGGCGGGAATTGACCGCTTTGTTGTAATGCCATCTTTAAACTGCCACCTTCTCGAACTTTAATTGCGGCTTCGTTAATCGCCTTCCGCATTCGCAAGTTTGACAGAACTTTACCACCAATCTTCATTGCTTCGAGTAACGGTACGCCGCTCGAATGCAAAATATTTAATGTACTGGTAAATTGAGCTGTATTTAGGTTACTCGACAAGCGACCTATAACTGGCATTTTCAAAATGGCGGAGTGCCACTTTAGACGGTTTTCTTCTTTTCTTAACCACACTTTAATTCCTGCGAAAGCCAAAACTGCTGCGATAAGAACGTATAAACCATACGAAATGGTGAAGTTACTGATTCCAATCAGGACTTTTGTAATACCTGGTAGCTCCTCACCCATGTGCTGAAATTGCTCAACCACTTTAGGCACAGCAAAAACCATTAATCCTGCAACAACACCAACCGCCACCAGAATTAACACGATGGGGTAAACCATTGCGGCTGAAACTTTGCTACTTATTTTTTGGCGCCTTTCAGTGTAGTCGGCCAGTCGGTTTAATACTTTATCTAAATGCCCCGCACGTTCACCGGCAGCTACCATCGATCGAAATAGCTCGTTAAACACGGCTGGAAATTCGGCTAAACCGTCAGCTAAAGTATGGCCTTCCATGACTTTCGCACGCACGCCTAAAAGGATGGTTTTAACTTTAGATTTATCGGTTTGTTCGGCGACGGCTTTTAGGGATTCTTCAATTGGTAGCGCCGCCCTAACCAAGGTAGCAAGTTGTCTAGTAACTAACGCTAACTCTGAAACACTTATTTTAGGGCTGAAAAAACTGGCGCCACCTTTGTCATTTTTTTTTCCCGCGTCACCGATATGATTGACATCCAACGGTGTCAGATCTTTTTCACGCAGTTGCTGCCGAATTTGTCTTGCAGTATCGCCTTCTAATACACCTTTTTTTTGCTTGCCTTTAGCGTCAAGCGCAAGATACTCAAAAGCTGCCATTAATCCTCCCTAGTAACCCGAAGAACTTCTTCTACAGTGGTAATCCCTTGGAGAATACGATGGCGTCCATCGGCCCGAATATTTGGTGTTGTTTGTCTTGCATGACGCTCCATTTCTTGTTCACTATTATTGTTGTGAATCATGGTGCGCATTTGCTCATCGATCAATACTAATTCGTAAATACCCTGACGGCCACGGAATCCTTGCTGGTTACAAGCATCACAACCGACGGGATGATAAATAGTCGGTGGGTTTTGCGGATCAAAGCCCATTAGCTCACACTCTTTAGCGTTCGCGGTAGCAGGCTGCTTACATTCGTCACACAACTTTCTCACTAGTCGCTGCGCTAATACTCCGAGTAAGCTCGAAGAAAGCAGGAATGGCTCAACGCCCATGTCTTGCATACGAGTTACCGCGCCGATGGCGGTATTAGTGTGCAACGTAGATAGTACTAAGTGTCCCGTCAAACTCGCCTGAACCGCAATCTGAGCAGTCTCTAAATCTCGAATCTCACCAATCATGACCACATCAGGATCCTGACGTAGAATTGCTCTCAAACCACGAGCAAAGGTCATGTCTACTTTAGGGTTGACCTGTGTCTGGCCAATTCCATCAAGCAAATATTCGATAGGATCTTCTACCGTAAGAATATTGCGCGAGGTGTTATTCAATAAGGACAAGCCCGCGTACAGCGTGGTTGTTTTACCAGAACCTGTTGGGCCTGTTACTAATATGATGCCATGCGGTTTATGCAGTAAATCACTCATCAGTTCCATGGTGTCAGGCTGCATACCGAGGTGAGAAAAATCGAGTCGACCAGCTTCTTTGTCTAATAAACGCAGTACTACTCGCTCACCATGACTCGATGGCATGGTAGAAACACGCACATCGACCGCACGATTTGCAATTCGAAGTGCAATTCGACCATCCTGCGGAATTCTTTTTTCTGCGATATCAAGCTTACCCATAACTTTGATACGGGAAACTAATAAAGGGGCGAGTTTACGACTTGGTTGTAACACTTCGCGTAATACACCATCAACGCGGAAGCGTACCGATAGCGTTTTCTCAAAGGTTTCGACGTGAATATCCGAGGCATTTTCTTTTATTGCTTCGGTTAATAAGGCATTGATCAGCTTAATAATTGGAGCGTCGTCTTCGGCTTCTAATAAATCTTCCGTTTCTGGTAACTCTTCCGCCAGTCGGAACAAATCCATCTCATCGCCCAAGTCTTCCATCGTTTGGCGCGCATCGGTGGCGCCTGACTGGTAATAAGCGCTTAGCTCTTTTTCAAATGCCTCTTCGTCTAACCACTCAAGATTAAAAGTTAGAGGATAATGCCTTCTGACTTCGAGCAATGCTTGAGGCGAAGCTCCTTCACGCATAAAGCATTTAACGCCATCATCAGTTTCCAGCAAAAAGACGCCATGTCGCTTAGCAAAACTAAACGGCATGGTTCGAAAGCGACCTATTTCACCCGCTTTTTCAGACTCTGAACTTAATGCTTCTGCTGTTTCTAGCTGCTCAGACATTAGTCTTCATTTGCCTCTTCTTCAGGTTGCGAATCAGTGCTCTGCCCTTGATCAAGTAACTTTTCTTTATCCATATAGGCTTCAAAACTTGGTGGCAACACTAGCGCCTCATCGTAAGTCGGCATCACTGGCGAGTCGACAGTTGGCATTAGGCTAATCCCTTTATTCGCCTGCTCCAGTTGCTGCGCACGCATGTAACTGTATTTTGCATTACTGATATCGCGTAAATCTTTGTCGTCACGCAAAACCCTTGGGTGGATAAACACCATCAAGTTGTTTTTCGTTTTTTGTGTACGCTCAGACTTGAAAGCATGGCCTAAAATAGGGATATCGCCTAACAAAGGTACTTTTTGTGAGCTTTGCTGGATATCATCTTTAATCAAGCCACCGAGAACAACCAGGCCGCCATCAGGAACCAATACTGACGTTTTGACTTCACGCTTGTTAGTAACAACGTCAACTGCCGTGGTACCGGCTAACGATGACACTTCTTGTTCGATGTTTAAGCGAACATAGTTACCTTCGTTAATTTGTGGAGTGATTTTTAACATCACACCGACATCTTTACGATCAACGTTCTGGAACGGGTTGTTATTATTATCGCCTAGCGTTGAGCCTGTAATAATCGGAATTTCCTGACCCGCTTTGAAAATCGCTTCTACATTATCCAACGTTGTCACACTTGGACGCGCCAAAGTATTCGAGTCGGTTACACCTTCTAGCGCTTTAATAAACGCTGCCCAGCTTAAGCCCGTTTGACTCATGCGGGCGATGCCAAGGCCGGCACCTTGAAGGCCACCTAGTACTTCAGCTAATGCAACTCCATTGTCACCGCCGGTATTCCGGGTTTCTGTCCCCGTAATTTCTCCAGTCTCAGGGTCTCGTGTAAAAACCTCTTCTTGTTGACCACGGTTTGCAAGCGCACCACCGGCAATCTGACCAATGCTGGTTCCGGTGTTATTGAAGTTTATGATACCCGCTGGCTGTGTACCCGAACCCGCTGGTGAGAATAACCATTGAATGCCGAGCTCTTTCGCCGTGTTATCTGAAATTTCAACGATAATCGCTTCTACATGAACCTGTTTACGGCGAATGTCTAAACTACGGATAACCGAATCAAATTCACGCATAATATCTGGTGGAGCAGTTAATACTAAGGCGTTGGTCTCTTCGTGGAACTGAACCGAATAGAGCGATCGTTGTGAAGCTCCGCCACCAGCACCAGCGGCACGGCCTGAGTTAGCAGCCTCTTCTTTTTGCTTAATTTCGCCAATGCCCGACAAAACATCAGCCACTTGCTCTGCATTCGCGTATTTTAAAAATATGGTTTTGGTATTGCCGGTGGAATCTAACTGACGATCAAGACTATGAATCAATGCTCTTAGTCGAACGCGCTGACGATTACCTGCACTCAATAAAATACTGTTAGTACGCTCATCAGCAACATACTTTGGCGCCTTAACTTGATTAACACGCTCTTGTTGCCCGCCACGGTTTAAACTTTCTAGGATTCGTACAATTTCACTGGCTGAGGCGTGCTTTAATGGGATAACTTCAATTTCTTCATCGTTTGCTTTATCGGTGCGCTCAATAATTTTCGTAATGCGCTGCACGTTTGATGCGGAATCGTGCAAGATTAAAGTGTTAGTGCCTTGGACAGCAAACAAGTGACCCGATTGCGGCGAAACTAAAGGGCGCAGCACGTTCATGATCTGTTGTGCATCGACATTTTGTACTGGAATCACCTGAGTAATTGCCTGATCACCGTAGTCGCCTGGGTTAGAGACATTAACCGGCGAGGCTTCGTAACGTGCCTTTTGGTCTTGTACGATTTTAATGACGCCATTATTTTCTATCGCTTGGAAGCCATGGATCTGAATTGACGAAACAAAGATGTTGTAAATTTCATCTTTGCTGAAGTCATTATTCGAGATAATCGTTACCTTTAACCCTTTGACTCTAGGGTCAACGATCATGGTTTTGCCGGTAATCCGCGCAACCGTCTCGACGACTTCCCGAATATCGGCGTCACGTACATTTAAACGCTCAGCCTTGGCCATTACAGACGACAGTAGTAGCACCAAGGAGAACAGCCCCATGACTGTGCCTTGTTTCCAATTAAGTCGATTTTGTTGATAATTATCCTGACTATTTAATTTGTGTTGCATTGCCTTCTCTCTTGTCTAGGTTCGGCTCTATATTTGGTCTTGAGCGAGGTGGTGAGTCTGCTCTTGAGCGCCCATTATCGTTTCCTGAAACCCCTAATAATAATTTTACGGGCTGGCCATTACGCTGAATTGTCACTTCTACAGATTCAGCGTTATTAAGTTCGTTTAATATCCCCATCATTCCTTGGCCATTAAGGTCTTGTCCATTGACCGATGTAATCACATCATTTCGGCGTAGGCCAAGTCTAGTGAACATTCGAGGGTCTTTACCAGGTGACACTTTAAAACCAGTCACTTGACCGCTGCCATCAACCACCGGCTGAACATTGGCGATATCTTGTAACGCCTGAGGGTTGCTATAAACCTTCTCTTTCATCTCAGCCAACTCTTGACTGAGGCGAGCATCGCGGCGTTTGTCTATAGTGCGATCAGGCATTGGCTTTGCCGCTTTCTTTCTCTGTTTAGTCGAAGACATCACCTCTTGGTTTAAATTTTCGACTAACGTAAGCGTTTCATACTTGCCACCGTTTTTAAGGATGACTTGCAAAGTGTCTACCTGATGTAAGGTGACTTGGCCTCGTACTTTTAGTTTATCTCCGATAAAGTAGACCCCTTCTTGGCTTCCATTAGCCTCGATAATGGCGCTACTCAGTTTATCTTCTGATGAAACGTAAGTGCCTAATAATTTTAGGTTTAATTGAGTTTCTTCGGCTTCAACTTGCTCTTCAATAGGCGCATTAGCCTGTCCGAACAAGTGCATGCTAGCAAGACGCTCGACATTAACTTTTTTAGTTTGGGTAGGAATTGGTGCTGACTTTATAGGCGCGCGCTCTGGCGGTGGCTGAAAATATTCAACCCATAGCCAAACCAATTTAGCCAAGATAAAGAGGCTTATAATAGCCAATACCAAGGCGACAATTCGTGCTATTAACCTACCCCGTTGTTGCACGAATTGGGTAACATTGTTCATTATTGAATTCATTTATATTATTTGTACGGGTGTCCGCACAATCCTGAGTAAAGTCCTCAAATATTCTTTAGCCATCTTTCTCTGAGATAGCTTATAATGGCATATTCCCACTCAAAACGCGGAAAAGCAAGACAAGATACTGTAAAGATAAGTAAGGTTCAAGATGACAATTGACAATTCTGTGAGGTTAGACAAGTGGTTATGGGCGGCCCGATTCTTTAAGACTCGGTCAATCGCCAAAGATGCTATCGATGGTGGTAAAGTCCACTGCGATGGTGTTAAAGGTAAAGCCAGCCGTGCGGTTACCCTCGGTATGAGCTTAAAGATTCGCCAAGGATCTCATGAAAAGACAGTCATAGTCCAAAGCTTATCGGATAAAAGAGGACCTGCGAAAGTAGCTCAAGAACTCTATCAAGAAACGGCCGAAAGTATCAAAAATCGTGAGGCTTTAGCTGTGCAAAGGCAGTCCATGCCTAAGACTGAAGGCAAACCCGACAAACGCCAGCGTCGCCAGATCCATAGATTTAAGCGCGATAATAGCTAAAAGCCACCACATTGAATTCATTAGAAACACAGCGGATTTTTATATGTCAGACTCGATTCAAAGATTCACATTTTCTCAGTTACCAATACGAGGCGAGATTGTAACTCTTGAAACCAGTTACCAAACTATTGTCGAGCAACACCAGTATCCTGCTGCTCAACGCCAATTACTGGGTCAAGCTTTAGCAGCCAACGCCTTGTTAGCCGAGATGATCAAAATTGACGGAAAGGTTGCGTTACAGCTCCAGAGCCAGTCAGCGGTTAAGCTTTTGTTAACTGAATGCACTCATAAAGGTCACCTACGCGGACTAGCTAAAATTGATGCGGAACAGGCGACTGAACAACTGAACTTTCAGCAGTGGACTCAGAAAGGCCAGATGGCAATTACCATTGAACCGGAGAAAGGTAAACGTTATCAAGGCGTGGTGCCGCTTGAAAGCCCGGAGCTGTCACAATGCCTTCAAGACTATTTCGTACGTTCTGAGCAATTGCCTACCTATATCCAGTTGTTTGCCAGCGACAGCAAAGTATTTGGCTTATTTTTACAAGTGTTACCGGGCAACTCACAACAAGACGTTTCAGCGGAAGAAAAAAGCAAAGCCTTTGCTCATGTTAAAGCTTTAGCCGAAACGCTTAGCGCTGAAGAAGCTTTAGAATTAAGCCATCAAGATTTGCTTTATCGACTGTTCCACCAAGATGAAGTGGTTTTATATCCCGAAAAATCTCTGCAGTTCCAATGCGTTTGCTCTCGCGAGCGTAATGAAAAAGCGCTCGGCACCATCGCTCCCAAAGAGCTAATAGAGATGGTGCAAGAAAGTGATGGTCAGCTAGAACTCGCTTGTGACTTCTGTAATAAGAAAGAAGTCTTTACCGAGCAAGATATTATGGCCTTATTAAGCAATAACGTCGCAAGCGACAGTATAAACTAAAGCTATTGCTTTAAATTTTCGTAAGAATTGGGAACTCTAGGCGGGCTTCAAGTCCGCCTTCTTTACGATTATGAAGCGATACTTTTCCGCGGTGTAACTCAGCAATTCTCTGAACAATAGCTAGTCCTAAGCCAGAGCCACCACCGCTACGCGCGCTATTGCCACGCGAAAACGGTTGGAATAAACGCTCCATTTCTTTTTCGTCGATGCCAGGGCCTTGATCAAACACTGAAACCCTTACGCTATTTCCTACCACTGAAGTTTTCACCTCTAAAGGCGCTCCAGCGTATTTTAGACCATTCATGATAAGGTTTGTCACCAAGCGCTTCATCGCCATTGGCTTAAAAGGTAATGGTGGTAATTCGCCAAACTCATAGCTGATATCTTGGGTCTGGATTCTGGCTGACTTGATGCAGTCTTCGACTAAGGTGTTTAAGTCACCTACTTGATCGCGTTCATCGCGTCCATCACGGACAAAAGAGATAAATTGATCAATGATCTGATCCATATCCTCGGTATCTCGCACAATGCCTTCTTTGACTTCCGCTTCATCTTCGCCCATAAACTCAGTAGCAAGACGAATTCGCGTCAATGGTGTACGCAGGTCATGAGAAACACCGGCCAGTAACAAAGTCCTATCTTCTTCAAGTTGCTGTACGTTACGCGCCATCTGGTTAAAAGCCCGAGTCACAGTAACCATTTCCTCTAAGCCTTCTTCTTTTAGTTGGCCGGGGTTATCACCGCGCCCGATTTCTCTGGCCGCAAACTCTAGACGCCGCAAAGGACGACTGATTTGTTTAGTGAAGATCCAACCACCTAATAAACTAAGCAGCAGGATTGCCGTAAAATATACAATTGGCGGGTGAATATAGAAGCCTTCGAAGGGCTCCATCGCAATACGGAACCAGACGTTGTTATGTTTCGGCGACTTAATCCAGTAATAAATTTTGTCGGACTCTTCCACGCGCATTTCAGTGCTCTCTTCTGGCACCCCCAAGCTATCCGCCAATTGCGCAGTTAGCACCGTATATAACCGCGCTTCGCGTAACTGCTTAGGATCGCCCATCCTAGTCGAGACCATTTGGATGCGTTGCTCATCCATGATTTCTAGGCGCACCTCATTGCTCATTTTTCCTTCAATTTCAAGGTCCTGCATGCTCATAGCAGTTTTAACATCCGACGCTAACAACTGCACCAGTTGTTTCATTGAAGGTTGAGCTACGTACCACGAAATCGACAAATAAGAGACCCATTGATTAATCAGCAGTAACACACCGACCAATAAGGCAATTCGTCCAAAGGCACTGTTCGGTAAAATTCGCATGAGGTTAGGTGGCCACTAACAAAGCCTAGGCTTCGCCCCCATCGGGAACAAAAACATAACCCACGCCCCATACAGTTTGGATATAACGCGGGTGTGCTGGGTCTTCTTCAATCAAGCGACGCAGGCGCGACACCTGAACATCAATACTCCGCTCAAGCGCCGAATAATCACGTCCACGCGCAAGATTCATTAGCTTATCTCGTGACAAGGGTTGGCGTTGATGTTCAACCAAAGACTTTAGAACCGCAAACTCACCACTAGTTAAAGAAATCGACTTACCATCATCAGTCATCTCACGTGTCGCAAGATTCAGCGTAAAACGTCCAAAACTAACGATAGACTCAGAATTACTGGGCGCGCCTGGAATGTGTTTCGCTTGGCGTCTTAGAACGGCGCGAATACGAGCTAACAATTCACGGGGGTTAAAAGGCTTGGCCAAATAATCATCAGCGCCCACTTCAAGGCCAACAATTCGATCAACTTCGTCGCCTTTGGCCGTCAACATGATGATCGGGATCGGGTTATTATTCGAGCGTAAGCGACGACAAATCGACAAACCGTCTTCGCCGGGTAACATCAGGTCTAAAACCATCAGATGATAGTTTTCGCGCTCTAAAAAGCGATCCATTTGCTCAGCACTTTCGACCGTACGAACGATAAAATCCTGCTCCTTCAAATAGCGCTCAAGCAAACTGCGTAAACGCACATCATCATCAACCACTAATATTTTCGGTGTTTCCTCAGTCATGGTTTTCCCCATCCTTACCAATCACATATCGAATAAGTCACGTTTTTTTATCAATAAGCACTAAATATGACAATTTGCTGATAATAACCGCGGAATGTCGAATTTAGACTTTTTTCATATTTCCACAAGCACTATACTATGACGCCATATTTTTCCCAATACACGAAAATAAGATGTTACAAATTAACCAGCAAATTGCTCAAGAGCTTAATGTCCGCCCTCAACAAGTTGAAGCGGCCGTCAAGCTTCTCGATGAAGGCTCAACCGTACCGTTTATTGCGCGTTACCGTAAAGAAGTTACTGGTGCGTTAGACGATACCCAACTTCGTGATTTAGAGCAGCGACTGGGCTATTTGCGCGAATTAGAAGATCGCCGTAGCGCCATCTTAAAAAGTATTGAGGAGCAGGAAAAGCTCACGCCAGAGCTGGAAAAGTCGATCAAAAGCGCCGACACTAAAAGCGAACTGGAAGATTTATACCTTCCATACAAGCCTAAGCGCCGCACCAAGGCTCAAATCGCTCGTGAAGCAGGTTTAGAGCCTTTGGCACACGCCTTATGGCAAGATCCTACGCTTGATCCTGAGCAAGAAGCAGAAAAATACCTGAACGAATCTGACGAAAAAGATAAAAACATCGCCACCACTAAAGATGCCCTAGATGGCGCGCGTCAGATTTTGATGGAAGAGTTTGCGGAAAATGCCGATTTACTCAAGCAATTGCGCGAATATTTATGGGAAAACGCTTATATTCAAGCCAAAGTGGTTGAAGGTAAAGAGCAAGAAGGCCTTAAATACTCAGACTATTTCGACCATAACGAAGCTTTTAACGCCATTCCTTCGCACCGAATTTTAGCGCTACTGCGTGGCCGTAACGAAGGCATCTTGTCGCTACAGATGGTGTCGAACAAGAAGCTGATTGAAGACGAAGACGGCGCTGATCCTTGCGTAGGTACCATTGCGCAACATTTCAATATCCAAGACCAGGGTCGCCCTGCTGACAAGTGGTTACAGCAAGTGGCTCTGTGGACTTGGAAAATTAAGCTTCATCTTTACATGGAAACCGAGTTATTAACTAAGGTTCGTGAGCAAGGTGAAGCCGAAGCCATTCGTATTTTTGCTAAAAACCTCAACGACCTATTAATGGCGGCGCCTGCTGGTGCAAAAACCACCATGGGCCTCGATCCTGGTTTACGTACGGGCGTTAAGGCTGTGATTGTTGATGATACGGGTAAGCTACTAGCTCACAGCACCATTTTCCCACATGCGCCACAAAAGCAATGGGATCAGTCGTTGCGTAAGCTTGAAACCATGTGTGAAATGCACAAAGTCGAACTGATTAGTATTGGCAACGGTACTGCTTCGCGTGAGACTGACAAGTTAGTGGCTGAGCTGATGAAAAAAGCGCCACAGCTTAAATTACAGAAAATTATGGTCAGCGAAGCTGGCGCATCGGTTTATTCCGCTTCTGAGTTAGCGGCTAAAGAATTCCCTGATCTGGACGTTAGCTATCGAGGCGCCGTTTCCATCGCTCGCCGTTTACAAGATCCGTTAGCAGAGCTAGTTAAAATCGAACCAAAATCCATTGGCGTAGGCCAATACCAACACGACGTCAGCCAAAGCCAATTAGCGAAAAGCCTAGATGGCGTGGTTGAGGACTGTGTAAACGCCGTTGGCGTTGATTTGAATATGGCGTCGGTTCCTTTGTTAACGCGAGTTTCTGGCTTAAGCAAAACCTTAGCGCAGAACATCTATAACTGGCGTAATGAAAACGGTCGCTTCAGCTCGCGTCAGCAATTATTAGAAGTTGATCGCATGGGTCCTAAGACTTTTGAGCAAGCGGCAGGTTTCTTGCGCATCACAGATGGCGACAACGCTTTAGATAGCTCTGGCGTGCACCCTGAAACTTACCCAATCGTTGAAAAGATTATCAAAGATCTGCAATTACAAGACGTTCACCAGCTAATCGGTAACGACAAGCACTTAAAACAGATCAAGCCAGAAAACTACACCGATGAGCAGTTTGGTGAACATACTATTAACGATATTATCAAAGAGCTCGATAAGCCAGGGCGCGACCCTCGCCCAGAGTTCCGTATGGTGCAATATAAAGACGGCGTAGAGACGCTTAAGGACCTAAAGGTCAATATGGAACTTGAGGGTGTGGTAACCAACGTTACCGCTTTTGGTGCTTTCGTTGATGTTGGTGTTCATCAAGACGGTCTCGTTCACTTGTCGGTTATGGCCAATAAGTTCATCAAAGATCCAAGCGAAGTGGTTAAAGCGGGTGATATTGTCCGCGTATGGGTTAATGAAGTCGACTTACAAAGAAAGCGCATCAGCTTATCCATGATAGGCCCCAACACCGAAGGCCAAGCCAAATCAAGCGCTCCAACTCAACACAAAAAGTCAGGACAGCACAAAACGGCCAAGAAAAAAACTCAGAAGCAGCCTCAAGGCGCTTTTGCAGACGCACTTTCTGCCGCGCTCAAGAAAAACTAGTCGAACGCTTGTTAGAGCAGGATTGACCTTGTTGACGTCCTGCTCTAGCCTTTATCTACCCCTGTCAGGGCACTAACACTTGCACTTTTTACCGAGTCCATGTAGTGTGCGCTAAATTGCTTGCTCAAACAGAGCCTGTGAAAGAGTCTAAACTAATGAATTTAAACAATCGTGGCTGGAATTTTTTTGGCGCATTTATCTGCTACCAGCTAATCATTACGGCCTTGTACTTCCAGTACGTTGATGGCTTAGAACCATGTCCTTTATGTATTTTCCAAAGAGTGATGGTGGTTGCTTTGGGCGCTATTTTGCTCATCAACGCAATCCACAATCCTAACATTCACTCTTGGGCCAATAGGGTCTACCAAATTCTAGCACTACTACCAACAATCGGCGGCACTATCATTGCCGGTCGCCATGTATATCTGCAACACCTGCCTGCCGACGAAGTTCCGGCCTGTGGTGCGCCGTTAGAAACACTAATGGATGTCCTGCCATTTACACAAGTCATCCAAACAGTTCTGTCTGGAGACGGTGAGTGTGCAAAAGTAAGTTGGAACTTCTTAGGGCTTTCTATGCCTGAATGGATGCTAGTTATTTTTATAATTGCAGCTTTGGTCATTGGATTTAGACTTTTTAGGTCTTTCCAGAAACCAAAACCTTATTAACTTTCTACTTTATTAGGTGTCCCAATGGTTCGTATTATTATTGAGCGTAACATTCTCGATGGTAAGCTCGATGACTATCATGCACTCATTCGCCAAGCTAAGAATAAAGCGAGTAATTTACCTGGCTTTTTATCCGGTGAAATTTTTCACATCAAAGATCAGCCTCGTCAAGTTATCGTCATGTCTTGCTGGGATTCTTTTGAAACGTGGGAGGTATGGGCTGAGTCCGAAGAACGTCAAGATTTACTTGATGCAATGCGCCCTTTGCTCGAGTCTGATGAAAAAGTGATGGTATTAGAAGCGACAAACCTTAAGAAAGACTAATTTAATATCAAAAACTTGGCTCATAAAATACAGCCGCTAGGAGTTGATTCTTAGCGGCTTTTTTATGTCTTGCATACTTAACGAGCCCACACAAAGGTAAATATTTATTGACTTAATGTTAAATATGACTAACATTATGTTATATTTAACTTACTTAAAGGGTTATTATGATGTTCAAGGACTTAACGTTTAGAGAAAAAAGTGCTCTGGTGCATATAACGGCTCTAGGCCTTTTGTTGGCTTTCACCCTTGCGCAAATATGGCCATTCTTTAGTGGTTATGAAGAGTCTATCTTGGTGGTCAAACCCTTTTGGGTCGCTCTGGTGATTTTTATTTTGATAGAAATTATTGGTCATTCCATTGTCGCCGCTAGGAACAAAAGAGAAGCTAACGCAGAAGGTGATGAACGCGAGCGCTTGATCGTGCTAAAGTCGAACTACTACTCTAGCCACCTATTCGGCTTTTGTCTGATCGGTTATCTCTCCATCAGTATGCTTTTTCAGATCCCTTTCCTAAACATATATTTTGTCTTTATTATTTTTGTTGTGGCTGAAATCGTTAATTATAGCTCCCAACTAATTTTATTCCGTCGTGGAGTGTAGCCATGGCGAAGCAAATCCCTATTAGTAACAACATCAAGACATTACGCTTTTTAACCGGCGAAATGACCCAGCAAGACTTAGCTGAGCAATTAGGCGTGACACGACAAACAGTGGCAGCAATCGAACAACGAAAATACTCGCCGTCGCTAGAGGTTGCTTTTAAAATTTCTAAAATCTTTGGTAAGTCGCTAAACGAAATTTTTACTTATGAAGAGCCTTAGTTAAGGAAAGATAAATCATCTCAAAAGTATTTCGGCCACTCATGTTTCAGTCGACCTGTTAAGGCGTAATAAAACATTTTGTAATCGGCCGCTAAGGACCAGAAGGGATAGGTAAAAGTAGCAGGTCTGTTTTTCTCAATTAAAAAGTGTCCTATCCATGCTGGGCCATAACCCGCGAACAGCACTAGAGGTAGCAACCACCACTTTTGAGCAAGGCTCAGCCAAATTAATAGGGTAATCGAAACGAAAGTTCCAACATAATGCAGGATGCGATTTCTGGGCAAGCGGTGCTCGCCCAGATAATAAGGCCAAAACTCTGAGAAACTGGTAATTTCTTTATTAGCCATTATTTTATATTAACTTAGCTATAGTAGCCTAGTTATCGCTAACTGTTTCGAGGTTACTGACTACTGATCATCAGCAGTAGCTTCTTCAATCTCTTCTTCAGCTTTTTCTTTTAGCTCATTAAGCTCAGCTTTCGCCTCTGCGGCTGCTTCGCTCGCCTTTTCTTCAACCGCTTCCTCCGCAGCTTCAACCTTCTCTTCTACAGAGGCTTCCGTTTCTGGTGCTTTGTATGGCTCGGTTGGGTTTATGGCTAGTAACTCTACGTCAAAGATCAATGTTGAGTTACCTGGGATCTGCGCACGATCATTCTCGCCATAAGCTAAATCAGCTGGAATAACAAACTGATATTTATCGCCAACAGTCATGTACTGAAGACCTTCCGTCCAACCTGGAATTACGCCATTTAAGTTGAAGTCGATAGGCTTGTTACGGCTGTAAGAGCTATCAAACTCTTTACCATCGATGAAGGTACCACGATAGTGAACACGCACTGCGTCTTCTGCTGTTGGGCTTTCTGTACCTTCTGCATCTTCGATTACACGGTACATTAAGCCTGATTCTGTTTTAGTTACGCCTTCTTTCTCAGCGTACTCAGCTTGGAATTCTTGGCCTTTTTTAAGGTTTTCTTCAGCAGCTTTCTTAGCTTCGGCAGCTAACTCAGCCTGCTGTTGCTTAATCTTTTCGTTTAAGTCATTTTGGAAAGCATTAATATTTTCTTTAACTTCCTCGTCATTAAACTGAGCGGCGCCAGCGAAACCATCGCTCATACCTTTAACCACAAGCTCTTTGTTAATGTTAATATCGTACTCTTTCAGCGAATCAAAGTTTGCTGACATTTGCTTAGAGAACTGCACGCCCATAGAGTAGGCTGCTTTCTCGTGCATATCTTTAAACTCTGCCTTTGTTGCTTCAACTTTTACATCACCTGATTTATCAGATTTCTCGGCTTTATTACCGGAATCACAGGCGGCTAAGGCACCCACTAAAGCAAGCGCTACTGCTGTTTTCTTGATCGTAAATTGTGTCATTGACGATTCCCCAAATGGTTAATTAATTATTAAAACATCATATTCTGCATAGAATTCTTAAAAATGCGAATCTAATCGCTCAACTTTTGAACCAGAGCACCAAGCATTATGGCATCTTGCTCCGCTTCCTCGCTACCGTTTGTGGCGCGTACATAAGCAATTAGATTAGGCTCAACGGTATTTTTTTCAAGAATTGAATTGTTAAATCCTAGTAAAGTTTCGACTGCTCTGGATTGAACAAGGTTTTCCCCTTTCAACTCTAACTGAAGTAATTCTTCATATTTTTGACGATCGGTAAGCTTGATTTTACGTCGACGTTGGCGCAATTTATCGACACCTTCGCGAATTGCTTGTGTCCGTTTGCTGATGAGTCGCCAGCCGGTCTTTGTAATTAGATAATTCCGCTGTCCTAGCCAAATTGCTAACAATAGGAAGTTAACGTTACAGTTAAAACGGTTTTGCATCGCTAGACACAGTGTCTGTACTTCGCCATCAGAATAAACGATGCAGGTCCAATCCCAGAACTCATCGGCCCAGTCCGCCACCGATATGTTTTTTTCTTCGAGTACTAAATCCAGGTTACTCATGGTTTGCTGTTTCTTGTTTCCCAAAAATTGCCCATATTAAAGCGATCCAGCTCGAAATAAGCAAGACACCACCTACCGGAATGATACTTCTTACCCATTCTTCTTGCTTTATCGCGTAAAAATACAAACCACCACTAAAGCCCACAATGCCTGCGAACATCATCCAGCCCGAGCATAAGGTTTTCTTGTTAGGAAATTGCGCAAAGATGATGCCTATCGCCAATAAGCCAATCGCATGATATACCTGATAATTAACCCCAAGGTTAAACAGATACATCGACTTTTCGGTTAGCTTACTTGATAGCGCGTGGGAACCAATCGCCCCCAATGCCACCGCTAACGCCATGAACATAGCGCCGTGCAGCAAAAAGTTCTTCTTCATGATGTTTTCTGGTGATTTAAAGTGACTCGCATTATGACAAAATTTACAGTCGTTGTAATTGCCATCTTACGCGGTAAAATAGCGAAAACACTAACTTTTTACCTATTTTGTCAAACACCAAAGGTTCACTCAGCTCGCGCATCGGCTTAGGCTTCGCATTCGGCCTCCTCAAGTTATTTGCCAAACTTCCCTATCCAGTGGTTCTAGCCACCGGTCGTTTATTGGGACGTTTACTCTATCGCATCAAGAGCCGACGCCTGATTGTCGAAGCTAACCTGCGCTATTGTTTTGGCAAAAAAGACTTTAACCAGCGCCAAGAGATGACTAAAAAACACTTTTTAGCATTGGGCGAAGGTTTCGCTGAGTTAGCCCTGGCCTGGTATAAACCCTTTAAGAAGCTCGAAAAGTATCATGAGATTAAAGGCTTAGAGCATTATCAAAAAGCTAAAGAAAGTGGTCAAGGAATCCTATTTTTAGGCTACCACACTACAAGCCTTGAGCTGGCTGGCGCCATCATGGCACGTTATTTAGATTTTGCTGCTTTTTATCGACCCAATAAAAATCTTGTGCTCGATGGTCATATCCAAGCTGGTCGTAATAACCGCAGCAAAACCATGGGGCGCAATGACATCCGCTCCATTGGTAAGTGGCTCAAAAGTGGTGAAGGCTTATGGCTTATGCCGGATCAAGATATGGGGCGTCATAGCACCGAGTTTGCACCCTTCTTTGGCAATCCCGCCAGCACGCTTACTTCGCCACAGCGCATCGCTAAATTGGGCAAAGCCAAGGTATTACCTGTTAGTTATCACAAAGATGACAAAGGCGTGATGAAGGTCGAGGTGCTTCCCGAAATTGAATTTACCGGTGACGACTATATCGACTGCACCATGACTAACAAGATTCTCGAGGCTTGTATCATGCAAGCGCCAGAACAGTATTATTGGGTTCACCGACGTTTTAAAACTTTACCCGAAGGTCAGCGCAGCATTTATTATCAGAAGCCGCCAAAACTCAAGTTTATCGATAGCAAGCAGCATGATGGAGCCTTGTACTCCGGTAAAATTTTGTCGAGAAACGACGGTATGCCGAAACTGGTACGTACCGTGGATGGTCAGTTACTGAATGTGTTTTATCGTGGAACCAGTCTCGGTATTGACCTAACGCGCAAAGAGCTCCGCACCATGCTCGACAAGTGCGCCATGCTCACTTTCCGTGGTTTTTACACCATATCACCGAAAGAGTTCACTTTTTGCTCCGAGCGCAATGCTTACATGATTCGCTACCAAGAAGCGCCTGGTGTTGCTTTGCATCATATTCCACAAAGTCGTCGTCATCCGACCGCCATCGTTTTAGGTAACTGGTTAGCACAACTGCATAATGAAGGGGTTCGCCTTGGAGATATTCGAGAAGCCAACATTCAGCTTCTCCCAAACGGTAGTCCTATTTTACTGAATCCTCGTAACTGCGAGTTTTACAACCGTGAAGTTAAAGAGACCTTAAGAGAAAAGGATATTGTGGCCTTTATTAACGCCATTGGCTTTATTCAACAGGATGAAACCAGCCAGCAAATGTTCCGAGAGCAATACCAATTAAACCGACTGAATCAAGTTGACAGCCCTAATGACTAGAAGGATTGCAGGTTAGCGAACACCTGCTTAATCTTAGCGATAACCTCGCTCACAGTAATTAACTCCATCGCCCGTCGGTCATGAACCCGGGTTCGCCACGGCACCTGTTTAGGATCTTTTTTCATCAGGGCTTGAACCGCGAATTCGAACTTATCAATGGTTAGCTCTCGTGATAAATAGGGGCCAGACAAGCGACTTGGCGCCACAGCATACAGTCCAATAACAGGTGTCCCCATGGCATTGGCGATATGGGCAGGGCCTGTATCTGGCGCAATGCACAGCAGAGCGTTACCTAAAATAGCCGCTAACTGCTGCAAACTGGTTTTCCCCACTAAGTTTATAACTTCGGTAGAGCATCGACGAGCAATCTCTCTTGCGAGCTCTTGCTCGAAGTTAGCGGGCCCCCCAGTTAAGACTATTGATAAGTTTAACTGTTTAACACTGTACTCTATCAGCTCAGCATATCTTTGCGCAGGCCAGCTTCTTTCCAGCTTACTGGCGGCGGGGTTAATTGCTATATACCGCTGAGGCAGCTTAAACGCTTGGTGACTCTCGGATAACACAATGCTCCAATCTAAGTCGGTTGTCTTAACGCCGAGCTTTTGTGCAAATTGGCAAAAGCTATCATGCAAATGTTCATTCTTAAAGTCGATAGTTTCATTGGTAAACAGCCAATGCAGCTCTCTAGCACGCGTGTTATCGAAGCCTATTTTTCGCCTCGCTTTGACCATAGGATAGATCAAGTTGGCACGGGTGCTGGCCTGCATTGCCAGTAATACATCGAAAGTTTCACTTAGTTTGCTTTTGATAGCTCGATAATCCTTTATGGATTTTGGTTTATCAACGGCTATAAATCGCAAGCGAGGATGTGTCGAGTCTTTGAGCAGTTGATAGGCATCATTACCGATTAACCAGGTAAGCGTCACCTCAGGCTTTTGCTCCAGAATTGCTCGAATAACTGGCAATACGAGGGTGCAATCCCCAATCGCTGAGAGCCTCACCACCAAGATATTCATCATCGACTCCTAACATACAGGCTAATCTTTTCTAACGGTATATAATCACCAGTTAGAATTCCGCGACGCAGGAACCAGAATGAGGTTATCGCTCGCATACCAAGGAAGGCGATAAAAGCCCACCAGAGTCCATGATTGCCAAAATCTTTAGTTAAGAAGTACAAAGGGACAAAGCCTATAAATACAGCCAGTATCATGGAGTTACGCATGGTTTTTATGGCTGAAGCTCCAATGAAAATACCGTCTAGCCAAAAGCCCCAAATAGCAACCAGTGGAATGAGAATAATATAAATATGATACGGCTCTGCCTGTTGTCTGACTGCTTCAATGTCGGTGATCCACCCAATGAATGTTTCCGTAAACAACAAAAACACCACACAGAATAAGACGCTAGTAACAATCGACCAAAAACCACCGACATTAACGCTGGCACGGAAATCTTGCCACTTATTGCGTCCCAGTGCTCGTCCCACCTGTGCTTCTACCGCGTTTGCAAAACCATCCAGACCGTTTGAAATGACCAATAAGAAGTTAAGTAACACAGCGTTAACCGCCATCACTTCGTTACCAAGCTCGGCTCCGCGCGCGTGTACGGTAAAAAATACTAACTCTAGCGATAGCGTTCTTAGCAACAAGTCGCCATTTAAGCCGAGCAACCTGCGAAGTTTTAACCATGCTAATTGTAGCTTTTCAGTTATGGGGTGCTCGCTGAGTAGCTTTTTTAGACAAATCGCAGCATAAATAAAGCCAAGGATTTCAGATATGACGCTAGCAATGGCGACGCCTTCCACTGTCATGCCTAGTCCTAAGACAAAAACCAAATCTAAAACCACGTTGCATAAGTTAATGATGAGTAACATAACAAAAGGAATACGCGCATTTTGCATACCGATAAACCAACCAATCATCACTGCATTAAGCAGGGTAAATGGCAAACCCCAAATACGGGTATTCCAATAAGTTAATACGCCTTGTTCAACCTCTCTCGAGCCATCGACCCACCATAAAATGGCATCAATTATCCAGGGGTTAAATACTAAAGTGATGAGCGCTACGGATAAGGCGAGAATTGAAGAAAGGTAGAGCCATTGGCGAATGTCGTAATGGTTACCGGCACCATAGGCCTGCGCCACAAGACCGGTGGTTATCATCCGCAAAAAGCCCATGGTCCAGACAATAAAGGTAAACAAGGCCGCGCCAAGGCCAACGGCTGCTAAGTGATAGGGCTCTGGCAAATGCCCCATAACCGCAGAATCAACAAGCCCCACCAGTGGCACAGTCATATTCGACAACAGCATAGGCGCCGCGATACGCCAGGTATTTCTATGTTGCTGCTTGTCGCTTAAATCATGCTTAATGTCTCGCAGCGACCAAATACTCACATTGAGGCCTTAACGATTTTTTAGATGTACTTTAAGTCTAGCGACCAGCGGCGTGGATGTCGCCCGCTTGATCGCGCATGATGTTGTAATCTTCAGAAACTGTTTTGACTAAATCTTTATGCTTAGGCGTTTGGTCTGGAGAAATATACGCATAGCGACGGCCTAGTGGATCGATGACGAACCAACGCGCCGTATGCTCGACCAGATAGTTGTCAGGATCGTCGTGGCCAGGAACCTTAAAAAAACTGACGCCTATCGACTTGGTTAGCTTTTGAGTTTCTTCAAGCCCTGCATTAATGCCAATAAAGTCCGGGTTAAACGCTGGTACATATTTTGATAATTTATCTAGAGTATCACGCTCTGGATCCACCGAGACCATAACTACCTGAGTATCTTTTAAGTACTCTGGCTCGATGTTCTTCATCATGCCGTTGATGTTGCTTAATGCCGTCGGACAAACGTCTGGGCAGGTGGTAAAACCAAAAAAGACAATACTCCACTTGCCTAAAAAGTCGGTTTCAGTGAAGCGTTCACCGTTATGAGTTTTCCCTTCAAATGCATCCACTGAGCGCGCCTGATCAAAGGTGCGAATAATCTCCATACGCTTTTCAGCGAACAGCACTTGATAACTCAAGACACCAGCCACTAACGACAGTAACGCCACTAGGATGATAATTAAACGCGCAGAACCTAGCTGTTTTTTCATAATCAAACTCGCCTATATAATCGATTAAATAAATGGATCGACGTAATGATCAATTAATAATACCGCGAACAGCAGCGTCAGATAGCCGATAGAAACGCCAAAGGTTTTCATCGCCACGCCTTCTTTCTCCCGGTACTTCAATATAATGGTGTAATACAGGAACCATAAACCAAGCCCAACCGCACCAATCAAATAAATAATCCCTGACATCTGCGTCAAATAAGGCAGTAAGGTCGATAGAATCAGTAGTATGGTGTACAAGACAATCGAGGTTTTGGTGAAGTCTTCGCCGTGGGTCACGGGCAACATCGGAATCTCTGCTTTAGCGTAATCCTCGATGCGGTGAATCGACAAGGCCCAGAAGTGCGGCGGAGTCCAAGTAAAGATGATTAAAACCAGGAGCCATGCATGCGGATCCGCACTGCCTGTAACGGACGTCCAACCTAACAATGGTGGGATCGCTCCAGACAGCCCGCCGATTACAATATTTTGTGGCGTTGCACGTTTTAAAAACATGGTATAAACAAAGGCGTAACCAACCAAGCCACCTAGCGTCAGCACCGCTGTTAGTGGGTTAACTAAAAACCACAACAACACCATGGCAATAACCGCCAAAGTCGCAGAAAAGATAATCGCTTTTCCTGAACTAACGCGCCCTTGCGCCACCGGGCGTTGCTGAGTTCGAGCCATTAGCGTATCGATCTTCGCATCAACCACGTGATTGACCACTGCCGCAGCACCCGAAGCAAAAGCAATTCCAATGGTGCCGAAGATCAAGGCATTAATAGGTGGCAACCAACTCTGGGTCACATCATTCGCTAAAAACATACCAACCACAGCGGTAAACACCAACAGGTAGACCACTTTCGGTTTTGTCAGCTCATAGTAATCGCGCCACGTGATCGGACGCGGATTTGGATAATTTAATTCAGCTGACATTCTTCCCCCTAAATTGCCAGTTGACGACAAAATTCACGGTGATAAGCGCCAACAATAAAATGGCACCACCGCCATTATGTGCCACCGCCACGTAAAGCGGTAAGCCAAATACAATATTGCTTATACCTAGTAACATTTGAGCCATCAATACCAATAAAACGGCACGTCCGATATGGCGTAACAAGACACTATCCCACTCACGAATAAGCAATATAGCAAGTAGACCAACCAGCAAAAATACAACATAAGCGCCAATTCTGTGAGTCACATGGATCGCTACCTTGGCGCTATGATCAAGCACACCACCTTCATAGTTTATAAAGGACTCGCCTCGTGCATGTGCTAAATCGGCCTCCATTTTTTCGAGTTCATGAAGCTTAAATTCATCAAAGTCGAAGCCTTTTTGCCACAAATCAAAGCCACCCGAAAAATCAGCATTATCCGTCCATCCACTGTTACAGAAGGGCAACTCAGTGCAAGCCGTGGCCGCATAATTCGAAGCAGTCCAGCCACCAAGCGCGATCTGTGCAATCACCAACACTAGGCCAACCATTGCAAACTTTTTAAACTTCTTAGCCACGACTTGTGATAATGACACTATTTTTGGCCGTAACTGAAGCACATAAAGGAAAAGTAAGCTGAGAATTGAAAAACCACCAAGTAAATGCGCCATGACGATAAAAGGGTGAACCTTTAAAGTAACGGTCCACATGCCTAGCAGGCCCTGGAAAATAACTAAGGGTAGGAGAATAGAAGGTAATAAAACTGGAATACTGGGATCTTTGCGTCGCCCCATCAGTGTTCCAATAAATAAAATCACAATGACTAACCCAATGCCTGAGGCAAAATAGCGATGGATCATCTCCGGCCAAGCTTTTTCCGCTTCAAACTTCTGGTTATACTTTAATTCTGCGGCATTGATAAACTCCGCGTCGCTCGGCACTGTGTAGTGACCATAACAACCAGGCCAATCTGGACACCCCAGCCCCGCATCACTCAAGCGTGTCCATGCGCCTAATAGAATCACGCACAGGGCTAAGAAGCAGCCAAATATTGCCAAACGGCGTAATGTTCTTTTTTGCATTGCTCTCCCGCTTACTCTATTTTTTTATTATTTAGGGTTATTTACTTGTTTCTACCCCACCACTTGTTCACTGACAATTTTTCTTAACGCTTAAAGTCCAGTAACCTTCATCGCTTTACGCACATCATCACGCAAGCCTTTGCTTCTAGCAATCGCCTCTTCTTGATTGTTCACAGGTTCATACTGCATAAACACGTTGCCATGTGGATCCATCAGATAAACCTTACCGCGCTCAAGACTGTTGCGGCTAGCCTTCGCGCTCCCTTTGGCGAGGATGATTTTCTCCGCATCCTCAACTTTTTCTACATAACTAACGGCCGTTGGGAAAACCACCAACCGTTTTAATTTATCGGCATTCTTACCTAAGGCAAGATGGTTACGCGTTAACCACTTTACCGTCAGATCACATGTTTCCGCGCACTCATTAGACTCAGGCAGATAAATCCACCACCACAAAGTTTCGAAATCACGGAAGTGTAATTGCTCATCTTCTGCTGAGACCCATTCAAACTGTTCAAAATGTGGATAAGGAGCTTCTAACAAGGTCCCATGATTTTGTGTCGCAACATTAAACCACCCCATGTAGTGGGCGACATAAGCTAAAATTACAGGCGCGGCAAATAGTAAAACTAACCCCGATACTACTCGACGATTCTGCGCTCGTTGCTTTGGATCAACTGCTTGTTGACTCATTATTCTTTACTCGCTTCAAGTTCAGTATGATAAATAATAGGACCAAGGCCAAAGCCATGGCAAACCATTGAATTGCATAGGCAATATGCTTTTCTGGTGGGCTCGCAATCAACTCCCACTGACGCACAAACTCACTCCTATCATCAGCTTTAAGTCTGATGATAAACGGGGCGCTATCATACCCCATCTGCTTTACTTTTTCTGCCAATGTCTGAAAGTCGAACTGCCCGATAAGCCAAACATCCTCGAACTGTTGCCACACGGCATTATTCGCTACGACCGGATTATGCCCTTTTGAATAATATAAACTTCCTTCGACTGTGTTACCTTCAAACTCAGGTATCTCGGGCACTTTTTGGTAAAAATCTTTACGCGGTAACCAACCTCTACTAATAATGATTGGCTTATTAAAATTCTTCGCTTGCCACAGACCATAGACTTCATAGCCGAGTCGCCCGTTTTTGTTTTGATTGTCGGTCACCAACGTTACGTTAGAGATTAGCTGCCCTTCGCTTGTCACCGGCATCATGTCAGGCTTTTCCTGCTTTAACGCTGTCACTAGTGGCAAAGCTTCCGCTTGGGACTGTTTTTCTAAATCGCGAATCAACTGTCGCTTCTCTTCAGCTCGATCGAGCTGCCAAACTCCTAAGCGCAACAATACTGGAAGCAATAGCAGAAAGACAAGCGTCGGTACGATACTTGGCGAAAAGGTTCGACCACCTAGGGTTATTGTAAATAACGGTTTCTGCCAAAATTTCAGTGTTTCTGAGGGTTTGCGCAAAGCACTTCCTTCGTTATTTGTTCGCTAAAAGGCTGACCTATTAAGATTCACTTTCACTCACCATCTTTTCTCGTATAATGAATCTCACAAAGTTTCTAATCGCCCTCGAGCATCGTTATGTGGATTAAAGTTGTCGTTATTATATTAATACTGGCTATATTATTCAGCCTTTTCCGTGGACTGTTCTTTTTAACAAAAGGCGGCGAAGAAAACAGCAAAAAACTTCTAAAAAGTTTAGCCTGGCGTCTCGGCCTCAGTGCTTTACTGTTCATCACCATTCTTCTGCTACACTACTTTGAGGTGATTAATCTACGTCAAAGTGTGCTTCCTGTCGACCAAACACAACAACAATCCACTATAGACAGTCCAAACGATGAGCAACAACAGCCTCGATAAGTCAGAAATTACTCCTAATACAAAATATTGTCAGCACTGCGGGCAAAAAAACTTTCGTCCGCACCGCAGTGTACGTGAATTGGTATGGGAGTTTGTTGAAAACTGGTTTGGTTATGATTCCAAAGCCTATAAAACAGCGCGAGCCCTTTGCCGCCCCGCAGCCTTAACATTAGACTATTTTCGCAACTCTCATCATCATATTCATTACGTCACGCCAATTCGGCTCTATATCTTCTTATCCATTATTTTCTTCTTACTAACATCGTTTGGTGGTCTGAATGTTGCTTCTATCGACATTACAACTCAGCCGGCCAATAAAATTGAACAAGAAATCAATCAGGCAGTAGATGCTAATCCATTACTGGATGAAGCATCAAAATCTGATCTTAAGCTAGATAATGACCAGGACGTTGACGATAATTTAAATGGCGAGCCAAACACAATCGAGCAAAGCGCAGAGGTTACTGGAAATGGAGAGTTATTTGGAGGCTGTGATAATCCAGGGGATTTGTTAGCCGCGTGGCCAGGGTGGCTAGACAGTTACTTTGATGCAAAAATAGCTGCTCTTTGCGACTCCTATGACAATATCAGCTATCTACCTCGTTACAAGCAAACTCATGCAAAAGCACAATTTGGCCTAACTTTGCTACAAAATGCTATTGAGTCGTTGCCGCAAGCCTTTTTATTGACCCTCCCCCTATTGGCTCTAGCCCTAAAGCTTCTCTATTTACGCCGCAATCACCTTTACGTCGAACATTTGGTGCTTTTGATACATTCTCACAGCTTCATGTTTGCAGCCATCTTGACTTATCTAGGCTGGCATCAACTCGAGGAAGCTTTCGAATGGTTGGCATATATTCCAGTAAGCTGGGCGCTATTGATATGGGCGGTTGTTTATCTCTATTTGTCTATGAAACGCCTTTATCAGCAAAGCCACCTATGGACAGTAATTAAATTTGTCGTGTTTAGCGCTATATACGCCATCGTCTTCAGTTTTATTATGATTCTAGCCTTAATGAAGGCAATGATTACTGTTTAAGACTTAGCCTGTCATTATCCGCTCGCGTAGCCTTTCATCAGCAAATCCCAGTCTGGGCTACGCCAATGAAATTGAGCCTGATTACGGCTCTCTTTCAGCAAGGAACGTTTTAGTCGGCTAAGATTTCCTTCCAAGTGGGAAGCATTAGGCTCGACAAAGTGGCCTTTATCAAAGTCAATGAGCCACATCTTTCCTGAATCACTAAGTAAGATATTATGGATATTGAGGTCTGAATGATAAACGCCTTTATTGTGAAACTCTTTTATTAAGGCACCGACACGAACCCATTCATCATCAGTAAGTGCTCGCTCACGTAATATATGGAATAGGTCTCTAGAGTTTTTGATTAAGCGTATAATGATCGAAGCTTGATATACTAGACCTTTTTTATGAACCAGCATGGCCACCGGCTGTGGAACCGGCAAACCAAGGTTATACATTTTTTTCAACATCGCTTGTTCGCGATACGCACGCGTCTTACGGATCCCTAAGAAGAAATAGCTATCCTCGACCCATTTTGATAATAGGCCGCCACGAAAGTACTGTCTTAATACAAAACCTTCACCTTCTTTTTCAAAAAAGTATGTGGTGCTGCGTCCTACAGATTGACCGATAACTTCTTTATTTTGTTGTAATTTTTTTGGGTCAAACCAATCCTTTGTGATCCTGTCACGGTACTTTTTGATAGCTACCAGGTAATGGTTGTTATCAATTTGCTGAATTTTCACTCAAACTCAATCAATGACGCGGTTGGTTTAGCGGATACTATACCGCAAAATCTTTGTGATCCCTAGAAGCTCTTGTATTCAGCCTAGAACCTTTTTCAACAAGATTGCTTTTTTAGAATAGAAATAACGCTCTAACTTTATTTTATTTGCGACGGTGATAACATACGAATAATCACAATGAACTCCTGGACTCAACATTGCCATCACCACCATCCAACACACTAGACTCCATTTGTGTTTTACGTCTGTCCGCGATTGGCGATGTTTGTCATGCAGTTTCGACAGTACAAGCCATTCAAAGAACCTATCCCAAGGCTAAAATCACTTGGATCATTGGTAAAGTTGAAGAAAAGTTGATTGGCGATTTACCGGGAATTGAATTTATAGTGTTTGACAAGAGTTTGGGGTGGAAGGCTTACCGTCAGCTCAGACAGTCCATGAAAAATCATCGCTTTGATGTGTTACTTCACATGCAACTGGCTTTTCGAGCAAACTTAGCTGCCTTTTTCATACCCGCTAAAACTAAAATAGGTTTCGCCAAAAACCGTAGCAAAGAGTTGCACTCCATTTTCGTCAATCAACACATCAGTGATAGCCGTGGCTTCCACGTGCTTGATGGTTTTCGAGACTTTGCGCGCGCTATTGGTGTGGATGAAGGATTGCCCGAGTGGGATATTCCTATCCCGCATGAAGCGAAAGCCTGGGCGACAAATTTTTTACCGAAAGATCCCTTTGTGGTGATCTCACCGGCAGCTAGTAAAGCAGAACGCAACTGGGCGACCGTGCGATACGCTGCTATTTCAGACTATTGCCACGAGCTTGGCTACCAAGTGTTACTGACTGGTGGGCCAACTCCATTTGAGAAACAGTTGTGCGCCGACATATCTAAAGCATCGCGAGCCTACACGATTAATTTGGCAGGTCAAACAAACTTAAAGCAGTTGCTACTAACTTTGCAAAAAGCCCAACTCGTTATCGCGCCTGATTCTGGACCAGCCCACATGGCGGTCACACAGAGCACACCAGTCATTGGACTCTATGCTCACAGCAACCCTAGTCGCACGGGGCCTTACCTCTATCAAAGGTTTACCGCAGATGCTTTCACGGCACTTGCCTGCAAGGAGCTTGGCGTGGAGCGTCAACAAATACCTTGGGGTTATCGCCTCAAGGGAGATAACCTGATGGATGCTATCAGTGTTGAACAAGTCAAAACACTTATCGATCAGGCCATAGATTTTTACGGGCTAGAGCAACCAGAGGCTGAGCCGTTAAGACCTGAGTAATTAAAGCGCTGCGTACAACACCATACCAATTAACAGGATCCCAATAACCGCTTTACAGACATCAAGGAAGATTCCTTCTACGTCATATTCGTGGTCGATTTCAGTACCTAATTCGCTTTTGTTTTTCATAACGTCATCCCCTACTGATGATTACATTTACTGAAGGTGTTGCCTAGTTTCTTCAGTCCATGAATCCATCAAACACTATTTTTAGTGAAGGGGGTGTTTATAAATGTAAATAGCTGTGTCGCACGCTTACATTAGAGAAAACAATCAACCACTTAGCCTCAAACCCTTTCAAAATATGTCAAAACACAAAGTTTTAGGCATTTATTTTAAGGTTAAAAGCTTGTTTTTAGGGTAATGCTTACATCAATGCCACTCAAGTAGTCTGAGTTGAGTGGCGTGGCTAAATCAACGTTTATCACTTTACGACCGCTTGAGCGAGCAATAAAGAGTCTTAAGCCAACACCAGCACTCGCTAGTACCCCGTCCTCTTGATTTGGATAGGGTGTTTCACCACTGACGTGTCCAACATCCACAAAAGCTGCATAACCGACGTTAAGAAGCTTAAACCAAGTAGTGCCTGGATAGTACCTGCGCTCTAGATTGAGTAAGTAACTGTTTTCACCATGCTGATACTCTAAAGGATACCCTCTCAGTCCAGACTCACCACCTAATGAAATTGGCTTGTCAATATAGGGATTATCGGCGCCACGGTAATGAAATTTTGTGTACCAAATATGCTCTGGACGAGAATGATAGAAATGCTCAACACCTGCGCTGTAATAAGAAGTACGCCCCAAATAGTTTCCGAGATTATCTCTACTTTTACCTTCTGCGCTCAAGTTCGCGAATAGGTGCACTAAATGTTTATCGTTAGGTTTAGAAACGTAGCGCCCTTTCCAAACCCCTACGGCACCTTTTTCTTTGCCCAGCTCAGAAGTGTTATAACCAAGCTTTAATCGCTGATACCAGCCAAGTTGGACGTCTTCCCTACGCCCGATCAAGTACAAGTTTTGTGTTTCAATAAATTTATCTTGCTGATACTCAAGTCCTGCCCAAAAATACTCAAGTCCACGGTCATAGGGCAATACTTGGGTGCTGGTTAAAGGATCGAAATAGTTCTCTTCATGGCTGTAGCCAAATAAGTAACGTAAGGAATGATCACCCCGTAAACCATGCGATATACCGTAACTCAAATCATACTCATCCACTTCCTGTTCGAAGATATTGACCGCCTCGTCATTACTATAAATGGTATCTCTCAAGCGCTGTGAATTGTAAAAAACACCAGCCGTCCACTTGTCTTCTAAGGTGTAGAAAGGCTTGCGTACAGAAAGAGAGTATTGTTCGCCATCGGAATTGTTAGATAAGGCAACCGCTGCTTGAATGTGATGCTCGGTGGAAACATCCGAGGCCATGATAAAGGTATAACCGGAGCGGTCGTCTTCTTTAAAATACTCTAAGGTTGCTCGAATACCATGACCGAGTAAGTTGTCATCCTCAATGCCATAAGCATACTCAGTAACACCACCTTCACGGCTAATATCGACAGTAGGAACCAATGTCCAGGTTTCCCAAGTCTCTACAGTGACATCAATGCCCTCGCCTTTGCTTGCAGGCTTCCAACTCACCTTAGCATCACGTAAAAATCCTTGTCGCCTTAAAATCCGCCCCGCTTCTTTCAATAAGCGTTTATTGACGGTTTCCCCTTTCTTAAAAGGTAGTAAGCGTTCTATAACATAAGGTTTAGTATCAATATGGAGCTCATCGGCAGTTTCATAGATCCAGCCAGTCCGTTCTTCTTCACTGAAAATAGGGTGAATCACGACTTTAATATCGTTAATACGATAACTGCTTTTCTTAGCTGCCTCAGCCACTGATAAACTAAGCGCTAATAGCAACAGTCCTATAATACGTCCCATACATTCCTTATCGTTGTCATCACACCACTAAAAATTATCGAACATTATTATGAATAGTCGATGCCAAGTGCAAATCATAGCCTACCTTTTACAACCCAGTTCACACAAGCATACAACTTTAAATTTAACTTTTTATAACAATGAATCAGTCAGAAGCAACAAAGTAACATGGACTCACCATCACCTCTGACCACGAAGCTTATGATAAAAAACAGTTGCAGTACCAGAACACTGTGGTAGGCTTTCTGCATTAGTGAGGGCATTCCCCTCGAGATAAACTCAATCAGAATTTATACATGATAAAACAAGCCCTAAATACATTTTCAATTAACCCAACATCAATTATTGCTGTTGTGATTATTATTGTGGACATTTTAATTCCGCAACGAGGGCGCGTGTGAGTTTATAAATTTAAAAAATACCGAAGCCCTCGAACTGAAAAGTCCGGGGGCTTTTTTTGGCTTAATGAATATTAATACGAACTTAACTTAAGGAGATAAAAGCTAACTGACAATTAAAAAAGTATGGCAAAGCAAGACCTAACACGAAGCGGCGCCAAGACTATGTTTATATAGCTTTTTTACTTATGAATATTTTAACCAGCATTATTATCGTCTTCATTATTGTGGTGATTATTTTACCGCAAGGGGGACGCTATTGAGCTAAAAAAATATACCAATACTCAAGCCCCCGCACTGAAAAGTCCGGGGGCTTTTTTTATCTAATTTAAACAACTATTTAGGAGCAATTATGCAAGTACAATACGACAGCAGCATCAATACCGAGGTCTTAAAGGATAAAAAAATAGTGGTCATAGGCTATGGTTCTCAAGGCTACGCTCACTCTAACAACCTGAAGGACAGTGGCTTCAATGTTAAGGTAGCGCTACGAAAAGGCTCGAGCACTTTCAGTAAGCTAGAACATAGTAACTTAGCCTGCGCAGAACTTGAAGAAGCAGTAAAAGATGCTGATTTGGTGATGCTACTACTACCAGATGAAAACCAGCCCGAAGTTTATCGTCAGTATCTAGAGCCACACCTAAAGCCTGGCGCCAGTTTAGGTTTCGCCCATGGGTTCAATATTCATTTCAATCAAATCAAACCGCGTGAAGATCTTAATGTTTTTATGGTTGCGCCAAAGGGACCGGGACATACCGTACGCTCAACCCATACCGAAGGCAGTGGTGTGCCTTGTTTAGTGGCGGTTCACCAAGACGTCACTGGCGACACTAAAGAGCTCGCTTACGCTTACGCTAGTGCCATCGGTGGCGGCCGTGCAGGTGTGATAGAAACGAGCTTCAAGGAAGAAACCGAAACCGACTTGTTTGGTGAGCAAGCGGTTCTTTGTGGAGGCGTTACGGCTCTAGTTCAGGCAGGTTTCGAGACACTTACGGAAGCGGGTTACTCTGCTGAAATGGCCTACTTCGAATGCTTACACGAACTAAAACTGATCGTTGACTTGATGTATGAAGGCGGTATCAACACCATGCGCTACTCTATCTCTAATACCGCAGAGTATGGCGATTTAACTCGTGGAAACCGCTTAATCACAGATGATACCAAGCAAGCCATGAAGAGTATTTTGTCAGAAATACAAAGTGGCCAGTTCGCAAAAGAGTATGTCGATGACTGCCGCAACAATTACCAAAAACTGCACCAGCTTCGTGACTTTCATTCAAAGCATCAAATCGAAACCGTTGGTGAAAAACTTCGTGACATGATGCCTTGGATAAAGAAGAAACCGCTGGTTGATCAAGCCATAAATTAATAAGGGTGGAATTATGCGTGGTGCAGATTATTTAGTGAAAACCTTAAAAGACCATAAGGTCGAAACGGTTTTTGGCTACCCAGGCGGTGCCATTATGCCGGTTTATGACGCTCTATACGAAAGTGGCCTTCGCCATATACTGTGTCGACACGAGCAAGGTGCCGTGTTCGCAGCAGATGGTTACGCCCGCTCTAGTGGTCAACTCGGGGTATGCATTGCAACATCAGGGCCGGGAGCGACTAACCTAATTACCGGTATTGCAAATGCTCAGTTGGATTCGGTGCCCTTGCTGGCTATCACTGGGCAAGTTGCCTCAAACCTTATTGGTACTGATGCATTTCAAGAAATTGATACCTATGGTTTATCGCTGTCTGTTGTTAAGCACAGTTACTTGGTGACCAACATCGAGGATTTACCGCGAATGTTGAACGAAGCAATTTCTTTGGCGCAGAGTGGTCGCCCAGGGCCTGTTCTAATCGACATCGCTAAGGATGTACAAATGGCGGAAATGCCGGCTGCAACTTTAGCTTATTGTGAAAAGTCTTCGCCCCATCAAGACGATCATCAAGTCCTAGTTCAGCCATCTGAGGTTATCAGCAAAGCAGCAAGCCTATTAGCTTCTAGCGCCAAGCCACTGGTGTATGCCGGAGGCGGTGTTGGCATTGCGCAAGCTTCGGCGTTATTAAAAAAGCTAGTCGATACCTTTAAATTGCCAACGGTAACCACCTTAAAAGGTATTGGCGCACTCGCAAGTTCACACCTCTATAACCTTGGAATGTTGGGTATGCACGGCACTAAATCCGCCAACCTTGCAGTTCAAGAATGTGACCTATTGCTGGTGCTCGGTGCGCGGCTGGATGATCGCGCTACTGGTGACTTAAAGCAGTTTGCTCCCCATGCCAAAGTCATACATATCGACTGCGATCAAACCGAGGTCAGTAAGCTTCGGCTTGCAGATGTCAGTTTAGTTGGCGATATGAAGGAGATATTGAGTGCCATCATTGAGACCACTTCAGGCAACTTCATTCATCAAATAGCTCATCAGTGGCGCCATTATTGTCTAACCAACAAAGAGCAACTGGGCTTTCGTTACGATGCGCCCTTTAGCACAATTTATGCCCCACTTCTGCTACAAAAGCTATCACATCGCTTTCAGCAACAGCCCGCCATTGTTGCCTGTGACGTTGGCCAACATCAAATGTGGGTTGCACAGCATATGCAGTTCGACTCATGCCAGCACCACCTGAGTAGTGGTGGTCTTGGCGCTATGGGTTATGGCCTGCCAGCAGCGTTAGGCGCCAAGCTTGCTAATCCCGAACTTACCGTTATCAATGTGTCAGGCGATGGTTCTATCATGATGAACATTCAAGAACTGGCCACTTTAAAGCGCTATAACATCCCCGTAAAAATATTGTTACTCGACAACCAACGGCTCGGCATGGTTCGCCAGTGGCAACAGTTATTTTTTGAAAAACGTTACAGCGAAACGGATCTTTCTGACAACCCTGACTTCACCGAGCTGGCTCATGCCTTCGGCATCCAAAGCAAAAGTATTCATCTAGCCACACAAGTAGATGATGCGCTGGACGATTTCCTCAGCTCTGATAAAAGCTACCTTCTGCACGTGGCGATTGATCCCGATGAAAACGTCTGGCCGTTAGTACCTCCTGGCAAAAGTAATGCTGACTTTATTGATGACCAGTCGGCTAATTGCAATCCATCTTCAACACAATCGAGTAAGGGCTTCCGATGAACACCAATACCTATAAAGTAGTAACTCGACAAGCTAGTGGGACTCTTGAGAGAGTTTTACGTTTAGTGCGCCACCGTGGCTTCGAGGTTAATTATTGCTTTGCCCAAGGCAGTGACGCGACCAACCACGTAGAAAAAAATATGGAAATCATATTGCAGCTAAGCAGTGAACGCTCTGCCGATAACCTCTACCACCAACTACACAAGCTAGTCGATGTTATTGAAGTTCGTCATTATAACGCGGCGAGCATAAGGAGCAGCCTCAGCCATGAATAAGAAACTATTCTTGTATGACACAACATTACGCGATGGCGCTCAATACAAAGGCATTAGTTTTTCTTTACAAGACAAGCTCAAAATCACCAAGCTGTTGGATGACTTTGGTATGGATTATATCGAAGGGGGCTGGCCCGGTTCTAACCCAAAGGACGAAGCCTATTTTAAGCACGCTCAATACTTAGGCTTAAAGCATTCTAAATTGGTTGCGTTTGGCGCCACACGAAAACCCAATACTGCGACTGATAAAGATCCACAGCTAGCCTCTTTGTTGGATGCACAAACGCCTGTCGTCGCTTTAGTCAGTAAGTTTTGGCAGTACCATGTTGAAACTGTTCTGCGCACTGAGACTTCTGAAAACCTCAAGATGATTTATGACAGTGTCGACTTTTTTAAGTCACGGGGGCGTGAAGTTATCTTAGATGCCGAGCATTTTTTCGATGGCTTTAAGGATAATCCTGACTACAGTTTTCAGTGTCTTGAGGCAGCTATCAAAGCTGGTGTCGACAATATCACATTGTGCGATACCAACGGTGGCACTATGCCACATGAGATCGCTACGATTGTCGTGCAAGTAAAAAGTAAATACCCACAACTGAGCCTTGGCATTCACTGTCACAATGATTGTGAACTCGCCGTAGCAAACAGCTTGGCTTCTGTGAATGCGGGCGTGACTTTATTGCAGGGCACAGTCAATGGTTACGGTGAGCGCTGTGGTAATGCAAATTTAATATCATTACTCGGCAGCTTATTGCTAAAGCCTAGCTTTAATCAAAACTTTTCATTAAACCCTAAGATTCAAGCATCACAGCTTACGGCGTTATCCCAACAAGTCGCCAACGTGGCCAATATGCCACTTAAAAATGATGCGGCTTATGTGGGCAATCATGCTTTCAGCCATAAAGGTGGCATCCATGTCGCCGCTATCGCAAAGGCAAGCCAGACTTATGAGCATATTGCTCCGGCTCTAGTTGGTAATCAACGTGACATTAGTATTTCTGAGCTCTCGGGTAAATCGAACGTGCTATTACAAGCAGAAAAGCTAGGTCTCGACGTATCACAAAATTTCAGCCAAGTGTTAAACAGTATCAAGGCACTTGAACAAAACGGCTTAACTTTAGAGAACGCTGAAGGCTCCTTTGAAATGTTAGTGCGCAAGCATGAGGAAGGTTTTGCTCCTCTATTCACTGTGGAGAATATTCAAGTCACGGTGACTAACCTCAAACGATCATCAGAACTAGACACTGAGCTGTGTACTGCCAGCGTAAAACTCAGCGTTAATAACGAAACGACTCATATGGTCGAAGAGGCGACTGGACCAGTTGATGCACTCAATCGCGCGCTCAAGAAAGCATTGAGCAACTTTTACCCTCAAGTCGAACAGATGTTGTTAACGGATTATAAAGTATCAATTTTAGATCCAGAAAATGCTTCGGCAGCAACGACTCGTGTTTGGCTTCAGTCCGGCTATGGCGATGAACGCTGGGCAACGATTGGTTGCTCAGACAATATTCTAAAAGCCAGCACACAAGCTCTCATCGATAGCTATCAGTTGTTTTTAATTAAATATAAAAATAGTGAAATGACGAGTGCTTTTAACTCTGACTCACAACACATTAACTTAGACACTAATAATTCTCACCAAGAGGTACAAAACAATGGCAACCTTTAATCCCCCTGATAATATCTGGTTCAATGGCGAACTTATGCCTTGGCAAAATGCCCAGGTTCATGTGCTTACCCATGCACTACATTATGGCTCGTCCGTCTTCGAAGGTATTCGCTGCTACCAGACCCATAACGGCCCTTCATTTTTTAGGTTGAGAGAACACATTGAGCGTTTATATTTGTCGGCGAAAATCTATCGCATGCAAATTCCCTACTCTTTTAATGAGCTAGTTAGCGCTTGTCATGAAGTGGTCAAAAGTAATCAATTGGAGAATGCCTATTTACGCCCTGTCGCTTTTTTTGGTTATGGTTCGATTGGCGTCAATCCTAAACATAATCCCGTAGAAGTTTCAGTGGCTGCCTTCCCTTGGGACTCCTATTTGGGCAACGATTCGATTGAGCAAGGTGTTGATGTGTGTATTTCTTCGTGGAATCGAGTGGCTCCAAACACTATCCCAGCAGCGGCAAAAGCGGGCGGTAACTATTTGTCTTCGCAGTTGATCGTTGAAGAAGCTACGCGCAAAGGCTATGTCGAGGGGATTGCGCTTGACGTTAATGGCTACATCTCTGAAGGCTCAGGCGAGAATGTTTTTGTGGTAAAAAATAATACCCTATACACACCTCCATTTACCGCTTCAATTTTACCGGGCATTACTCGCGATACTATCATACAGCTCGCGCGTGGTTTAGGTTACGACGTTCAGGAGCAAAACATGACACGCGAAGCCTTGTACTTAGCCGATGAAGCCTTTATGACCGGCACTGCGGCCGAAGTAGTGCCGATTAAAAGTGTTGATGATATGCCCGTAGGTTCAGGCTCTCGCGGCCCCGTTACGCAGCAATTACAAGAAGCATTTTTTGGATTATTTAATGGCACAACACAAGACGAGCAAGGTTGGTTAGAGCCGGTTACTGCGGTTAAGGATAAGGAATATGCCTAATTACCGTTCGAAAACATCCACTCATGGTCGAAACATGGCGGGGGCACGTGCTTTGTGGCGCGCGACCGGTGTTAAAGATGGTGATTTTGGCAAACCCATTATCGCCGTTTGTAACTCTTTTACCCAGTTTGTACCTGGTCATGTTCACCTCAAAGACATGGGGCAACTTGTCGCTCGAGAGATTGAGAAGTCCGGTGGTATCGCTAAAGAATTTAATACCATTGCAGTAGACGATGGTATTGCCATGGGCCATCAGGGTATGCTTTATTCGTTACCATCGCGTGAAATTATCGCCGACTCTGTTGAGTATATGGCTAATGCACACTGTGCCGACGCTTTAGTCTGCATCTCAAACTGTGACAAAATTACGCCTGGGATGTTACTCGCTTCTATGCGCCTTAATATCCCTGTGATTTTTGTCTCAGGTGGCCCGATGGAAGCCGGTAAAATCAAGCTTTCCGATCAGCTTATTAAGCTTGATTTAGTGGATGCCATGGTGGCTGCTGCGGACGATAATGTTTCTGATGAAGACAGCGATAATATCGAGCGTAGTGCCTGCCCTACCTGTGGCTCATGCTCGGGTATGTTCACTGCTAACTCCATGAACTGTTTGACCGAAGCGCTTGGTCTGGCTCTGCCAGGTAATGGCACTTTACTTGCCACTCATAAATTTCGTGAAAGGTTATTTTTACAAGCAGGCCAACAGATTGTTGAGCTTTGCAAACGCTACTATGAGCAAGATGACGAGTCGGTTCTACCTCGCAATATTGCTAATCGCGCCTCTTTTTTGAATGCTATGTCTTTAGATATTGCCATGGGCGGCTCCACCAATACAGTGCTCCATCTATTGGCGGCGGCTAACGAAGGCGAGATTGACTTCACGATGAAGGACATTGATGAGCTCTCGCGACAGGTACCCAACCTGAGCAAAATTGCGCCAGCGACGAAAGAGTACCACATGGAAGATGTCCACCGCGCGGGCGGCGTAATGGCGATTCTAGGAGAGCTCAAACGTGCAAACCTTTTAGATCTAAATCAACCAACGGTTCTTAATAAGCCCATAGGTGAAGTCATTGCTGAATGGAATATCACCACCACTAACAACCCGCAGGTTAAACAGCTTTATCGCGCCGGCCCAGCAGGCATTCCCACCCAGCAAGCCTTTAGTCAAAGTTGCTTATACGATGGTTTAGATCTCGACCGCGAGCATGGTTGCATACGCAGTGTTAAAAATGCTTACAGTCCAGATGGCGGGCTGGCAGTTCTCTATGGCAACCTTGCCAAAAACGGTAGCATCATTAAGACAGCAGCCGTTCCTTCTAAACTTATGATTTTCACTGGCCCAGCTCGTGTCTTCGAGTGCCAAGACAGCGCCGTCAAAGCCATTCTCAACGACGAGATTTGTAGGGGTGACGTAGTTGTAATCCGCTACGAAGGTCCTGCTGGCGGTCCCGGTATGCAGGAGATGCTCTATCCAACCAGCTATCTAAAATCTAAAGGTCTTGATCAATATTGTGCATTAATCACTGATGGTCGCTTTTCTGGAGGAACCTCTGGTTTGTCGATTGGTCATGTATCACCCGAGGCCGCGAATGAAGGTGTGATCGGTTTAGTAGAAGATGGGGATTCTATCGCTATCGATATTCCGAATAGAACCTTAAGTCTTAATGTTAGTAAGTCACTATTAGAACAACGACGCCTACGTCGTATAGATCTAGGGTGGAACCCTGATAACCGTAAAAGAAAAGTCTCCACTTCTTTAAAAATCTATGCCAAACATGCTCTGAGTGCTGATAAAGGCGCTGTTAGGGTGGTTTGATATTTTATGTAAGTTTTCTATTTTGACAAAGCTCTATGGGCTGATAGTAACGTCCCTACTATCACCCCATATATTCCAGTTAGAAAACATCAATTATCCGAATACTGCATATCCAACTACAGCTAATAATAATATCACGATCAAAGCGCGACAAAGGTCTAAAAAGATTCCTTCAACATCATGCTCGACACGTTCTTTTTTTGGAGTGATTACACTTTTCATTTGCAAATCCTCTTTTGCGAAGTAATGAAAAAGTCAACTGATAAACTGCTGGCTCACCTAACGAGAGACTATTATACTAGCTTTAAACACCACTAACACTTATCATTACCAATAATGGGACGCATCGTTCATATCTGAAAAATAAAATTGAAATACTTCCATGACACATGACTTTCTGTAAAGAAAACAAACATGATTAATGCTCTATTCGTCGTCAACTTTTTTAACATATTTATTGAACGTCATTTAATTTTTCCCACATAAAATAGCACAGGAAATATTAGCAACCTCCTCAACTTTCGTTAATAAGTCACTTTTGCATACGTTGACAGAAGCTCATCCTTGGACTAGCATAAATTTTATACAAAGGATTTTGTTTTTCACCAGAACGAATACAAGGAGTATAGTATGTCTGGATCAAAAGAGGCCGTCGAACTGGCCACCCACCTACCGGAAATTGGCTTTCCGGAATTCACCACAAAGCTCGTTAGTGATGTTTTTGACTCACTCATTGCTTCAAATCTACGACAAACTGAAGCTTACGTTGAGCTTTTAAAGCAAACTAGCAAAAACCTCAAAACTTTTATCAACGACACCCGCGATGATATTAGTGGAGAAATGTTATTACAGTTCCTAGGCAGAGTGCTTGGGGCAGACAGTGATAACAACAATCCGGATCTAAAGATTGGCGATTCCTTAACTGCTCAACAAGCCAGCTCGCTGAACGATGCTTTGGAAGTTAAAGATGCGGACATTGCTTCTGATAATAAAGTCGCAGCTGCCGGCAATGTCACCGAGAATAAATTTCAAAGTATTCTCGATGCCGTGGCAAACCGTTTGTCGGCTGACAAATATACCTTGCTTAAAGAAATGGTTAAGCAAGGCTTATTGCGACTTGTTGTTGAAAACGGTGAAATTGAAACACGTCTCACCTTCAATACCTATGGCTCTTCTTACTATCAAAATCGTTCTACGGATTATCAACGTAAGGACTTCAACTTTAGAGCTAAAGCAAAAACTGGAGGTTTACTTTCCGGTTGGGTCAAGGCATCTGCTTCAACGTCTTACAATAGTGTCAAAATTTCTACAGCCACTAAAACGGATGTTGATCGTTCAAGTAGCAGTGTTCAAATTTACGGTCGTGTGTTTATTAATTTCAAAACCGACTATTTACCCTTAGACCAAAATGAAGGTTAGTTAAATGTCTAATGATAATTTAACTCCTATCGATATGGGTTTCGCCGAGTTTGTGGCGAAACTCATTTCAGAGGTCTTCGATGCGGTAGTGACCTCTCAAGCGGAGCAACAAGAAAAGTTCAATGAACTTCAAGAGCTCATGATCTTACCTCAGGACTCTTTTATCGACCACCTATTACAGCAAGATTCTTTTATTCAACAAGTGGATGAACTTTTAGCGGAGCACTTTCCCGCGAATAATGATGACCAGCTACATGCTATCTACTCAGGTGCTCCTTACCAGCCTGCATCTGGAAATACTCCTGAGTTCCCGGCTGTATTTGAAAAGCTCGGCGTAAAGTTGTCTAAATCTGATTATCATAGTAAGAGTAAAACTTTGACGGACGCTGGGGTCTTGAAAATCTACCGCAAAGCAGCCACGCCCTATGCGGTTCAAAAACGCAACATCATGACCAAACTTATCGAACAGGGCCTATCCAACATTGTAGTCGACAGTGGCAAAATTAACGCTAAGTTAACTTTTAGTACAAATATTGCTAATGGGGATTCCGCCAAAGAGAACCCTGATAGCCAGGGTAAAGAATCTAATACCTCAAACGCGTCTATTCATAGTTTATCGAAGGGTAAGCTGCATGTAGCGACCACTTCCAAACTAGCCTTAACGAATAAATTAGAGCCCATTCAACCGATAAACCGTTTTGTTGGTATTTTAAAGCCTAATATCAATAAACAAGTTAGGTTAACAGTTAAGCCCGCCAGTAATAAGTCGCCTCAAGATGTTGAAACAAAAGCTAACATCTTTAGCGAAGTCGAGCTTAATTTTAAAACAATCCGCTAGTGTTCGAATATGACTGACTTTACTGTTGAAGACATTGTGTTACTGATCCACGGCGAGATTGCGACTGCGGTTACGAGTGCCGAGGTTTATGGTAGCAGTCCTGGTATAAAGCTTTCTAATGTTCGGGTTCGCATGGGCCAAAGTGCTCAAACTAACGAAGACAATAAAATTACACTTAATACAGAGCGCTTTCCTCCAGCTGAAAAGGGATGGTTGATTGATGTAAGCTATAGTCCTACCGATACAACTAGCCTAGACTCGATAACCGACAAAAACCACATTCTCCCGAGCTATGTATCGCAATTCCTTGCGACTACCTCTGTCGATAAACTTAGTGGTATTGGTAAAAAGTACAAACAAGCCCTGAGCCACTTCAATATCAAAACCATTCAAGACCTTGCTGAACTCTTAGGTAGCACGGTCATCGCCGAGAAAATGTCTATCACTCATAGTCAACTAAGACGCTTTCAAAGCCTTGCACACCAGGCGTTATCAGTCCCCACAGCGAGTATCCCCAATAATCTTATATCAATAAAACTTGGCTCTCTTCTTGAGCTACTATGGTTTAATAGTAGTGATACCAGATTGTCTGCCCTAACTAGCCAAGCTAAAAGTCAACTTTTACGTTGGTTACAACAGCTCGAGCTATGTCTTGATAATGACTTTTTTAATCACCTTTCGCTAAAAGATATGCTCAAAGAGCCTTAATGTCGAAAAACTCAAAGCATAAAAAAAGACGCCCTAAGGCGTCTTGATTTAAAACTTTGGTGCTCAGAGCGGGACTTGAACCCGCACGGCCTACGGCCACTACCCCCTCAAGATAGCGTGTCTACCAATTCCACCACCTGAGCTAAAAAAGTCTTTTAGTTATCGCCGTCTTTTGACTGTTCAGCATCTTCTGCTGCGGCATCGATAGACTCAGCGATTGTATCTTGGTCTTTATCAGCTGTTGGGATCTCTGTGCTTATCTCAACTTTTGTTTCAGCAGGAATTTCTGTACTGATTTCTTCACTAGTTTCGCTTGGGATTTCCGCTGAACGAGCTGATTCGCCAGTTTGCTCAGATTGAGCAGCAGCGTCAACAAGGCTAGATTTGTTGGCTTCTTCGTTGTTATTGATCGCGCTAATCGCAAGCGCTATAGCAAAGAAGATAATTGCCAATATTGTGGTACTTTTAGTCAAAAAGTTACCTGAACCTGGTGCTCCAAATAGTGTACTCGAGGCTCCTGAACCAAAAGAGGCTCCCATCTCGGCACCTTTACCTTGTTGGATCAAAATAATACCAATCAATAGTAGAGCTACTACTAACAGACTGATCATTAAAAATAATTCCATACTCTTAACCTGCTTCTCTTAACCTGCAATTTTACAAATTGCGATAAACTCATCGGCTTTTAGGGATGCTCCCCCTATTAAACCGCCATCAATGTCTTTTTGCGCTAGTAATTGCTCAGCGTTTGCTGCTTTCATACTACCGCCATATAAAATCTGTACTTTATCCGCAACCGCTTCATTCATTTCTGATAAATACTGACGAATGGAAGCATGTACGTCTTGCGCTTGCTCTGGGCTTGCCGTGACACCAGTGCCGATAGCCCAAACAGGCTCATAAGCAATAACGCCTTGGCCAAGCTTTTCTAAACCCTCTGCGTTGTCCTGATAAAAGGACAGCACCGCATCAATTTGAGCTTTAACCACATCCATAGTAGTGCCGCTTTCACGCTGCTCAAGCGTCTCACCCACACATAATACAGGGGTTAATCCGGCTTCTAGAGCTTTAGCGTATTTAGCCGCTACTAAATCGTTAGTCTCATGATAAAGGCTTCGACGCTCTGAGTGGCCCACTAAAACGTATTTTGAGCCTATATCTTTGAGCATGTCACCACTAATCTCGCCAGTGAAAGCCCCTTGGTCTTGCTCTGAAAGATTCTGACCACCAACGGCAATCTTACTGCCTTTAGTCAGCTGAATCGTTCTGTCTATATGTATAAAAGGTGGACAGACAAGTATATCGCATTGCCAACTATTATCTAACTGACCTTTGATGCCACTAACCAAGCTCTCTAGGGAGTCTAGATTACCGTGCATTTTCCAATTTCCTGCGATCAAGGTTTTGCGCACTTCACACCTCTTAAACTAAGACTGTTAGCTACTTACTGACGTGGGGATACTGAGTAATTTGCAACGCTCAAAGCCCGGACAATAAGAAACCCACCTTTTTACAAAAGGGCGCAAATATTAACCGAGCCTTGGCTTTAACACAAGCATTGTTGCTTAAGATTTAGAGATTTTAAGTTCAATCCTTGGTTTTATCCCGAAAATCATGGATTTTACCGCTCTGATCCAAGTATAATACGCGCCGTTTGAGGTTATTGAACATTTTTTGACCTCAATGTTGAGCGATTGTAATGGAAATAGACCAAAAAACAATAGATTAGACTGGTTACAGAGTGCTGTACGCCAGGTTTTTGTTTTTGGTCAAGATGACGTTGCAATTATTGAAGTGACAACCATCAGGTATTATTTAAGTAGCGACCTATGATTAAGATTAAAAAAGGCCTGGATCTTCCTCTAGAGGGAAAGCCAGAGCAAACGATCTCAACTGGTGCTACGGTCAAAACCGTCGCCATCTTAGGCGAAGATTATGTTGGCATGAAACCGACCATGCACGTTCAGGTTGGTGATCAAGTTAAGAAAGGCCAGTTAATCTTCGAAGACAAGAAAACTCCCGGGGTAAAATACACAGCTCCTGCGGCAGGAACTATTTCTGCTGTAAACCGCGGTGCAAAGCGAAAGTTGCTTTCCGTTGTGGTTGAAATCGCAGAGCAAGAAGAAGCCGTGTCTTTTAACAAATATTCTGCGGACCAAATCTCAAGCCTTGACCGTCAAGCCATTGTTGATCAAATGGTTGAGTCTGGCATGTGGACTGGTTTGCGTACCCGCCCATTCTCGAAAGTTCCAGCAATTGATTCGACCACTAAGTCGATCGTTGTTAGCGCAATGGATACTAATCCTTTAGCGGGCGATCCAGAAGTGGTTATTAAAGAGCGTAACGCTGACTTTAATCTGGGTTTGGATATCTTGGCTCAACTGGCTGAAGACAAAGTCTTCGTCGCTACAAAAGCCGACTCCAACATTGAGAAGTCATCTAACGCTAAAGTAAACTATGAAAGCTTCTCCGGCCCACACCCTGCGGGACTGGTTGGTACACACATCCATCACTTATGTCCAGCATCAGCGGAAAACGTTGTTTGGCACATGGGTTACCAAGACGTTATCGCACTTGGTCGTTTATTTGCGGATGGCGAGCTTTTTGTAGAGCGCATTATTGCTTTAGGTGGTACTGAAGTTAAAAACCCTCGCTTGGTTCGTACTCGTCTAGGCGCTAACGTTGATGAGCTACTGCAGAACGAAATCAATGATAACGACAATCGCTTAATCGCTGGTTCTGTTTTGAACGGAGTGAATGCGGTTGAAGCTCGTGGTTTTGTTGGTCGCTATCATAACCAGGTTACCGTTATCCCTGAAGGACGTGAAAAAGAATTCTTTGGCTGGGCTATGCCAGGAAGCGACAAGTTCTCAGTAACTCGTGCTTTCCTAGGTCATATCTTCCCTAAAAAGAAGTTCAAATTAAACACTTCTACGGGTGGTTCACACCGCGCAATCATGCCAATTGGTAACTATGAGCGTGTTCTTCCTCTTGATATCCTGCCGACGCAACTAATCCGCGCATTAGTATGTGGCGACACCGATACAGCCCAGCAACTTGGTTGCCTAGAGCTGGACGAAGAAGATCTTGCTTTATGTACATTCGTTTGCCCAGGCAAATACGAATTTGGCTCAATTCTCCGCGAAAATCTGACTAAGATTGAGAAGGATGGCTAAGATGGGTTTAAAGAATTTAATTGAAAAGAATGAACCGCATTTTGAGAAAGGCGGTAAGTGGGAAAAGTGGTATGCGCTTTACGAAGCAGCAGCTACGATTTTCTACACTCCGGGTCACGTCACTAAAGGCGCTACCCACGTTCGAGATAATATCGACTTAAAACGTATCATGATCATGGTGTGGTTCGCTACTTTCCCTGCCATGTTCTGGGGTATGTGGAACGTCGGTTATCAAGCTCAAATTGCATTACAGGCAGGTATGAGCCTTCCTGATATGTGGCAAGTTGACTTCTTCCAGTTCATGGGCGGCGCTATTACGCCTGACACTGGAATCTTTGGCCTTATGTTCTACGGCGCTTGTTTCTTCCTACCAATTTATGCCGTGACATTTATTGTCGGTGGCTTCTGGGAAGTGCTTTTCGCCACAGTTCGCGGACATGAGATTAACGAAGGCTTCTTTGTTACCTCAGTGCTATTCGCTCTGATTCTTCCAGCTAAAATCCCGTTGTGGCAAGTTGCCTTAGGTATTTCTTTCGGTGTGGTTGTCGCCAAAGAAATCTTCGGTGGTACTGGTAAGAACTTCATGAACCCAGCATTAGCAGGTCGCGCCTTCCTTTTCTTCGCCTACCCAGCAGATATTTCTGGTGAAACCGTTTGGGCAGCTGTCGACAGCTACTCAGGTGCGACGCCATTAGCGGCTGCAGCGGCTGGCACTATCACTGACTACAGCATCAACGCAAGCTGGTGGGACGCTTTCATGGGGCGCATTCCTGGCTCTATTGGTGAAGTTTCAACATTAATGTTGATGATCGGTGGTTTATTCATTATCTACATGCGAATCGCTTCATGGCGTATTGTTCTTGGCGTACTTCTTGGCATGATTGCTACCAGCTATATCCTCAACGGTATCGGTAGTGAGTCGAATGCGATGTTTGCAATGCCTTGGTACTGGCACTTAGTTACAGGTGGTTTTGCCTTTGGTATGTTCTTCATGGCTACAGACCCTGTATCTGCGTCACTGACTAACAAAGGTAAATGGATATTTGGTGCCCTAATCGGCTTTATGGTTGTGATGATTCGTGTCGTCAACCCAGCCTTCCCAGAAGGTATGATGTTGGCCATCCTATTCGCTAACTTATTTGCGCCGTTAATCGACCACTTTGTGGTTCAGGCGAACATCAAACGGAGGACTCGTCGTAATGTCTAAGAAAGAAAGTCCTATCAAAACGATTGTTGTCGCAGTTGTCTTGAGTTTGGTTTGCTCTGTAGTCGTATCTTTTGCTGCGATTCAGCTAAAGCCACAACAAGAGCTAAATAAAGAACTCGATCGTAAGCGTAATATTTTGATTGCAGCACGTTTGCTTGAGCAAGGTGGCACTCAGTCTGAGATTGATGAGCTATTTAAGCAGGTAGAAACGAAAGTTGTTGATTTATCAACGGGGGAGTTCATTGAGCCTCCTAAAGGCTTTAACCAACGTAAATTTGCTAAAGACCCAAAAACTAACAAGGTTTTACAGGGCCAAGCAGACATCGCTGGTATTAAGCGTCGCTCACAGTTTGCGAACGTTTATTTAGTTCACAATGGTGACGAACTCGACACTATCGTACTACCAGTACACGGTTATGGCCTATGGTCGACTATGTATGGTTTCCTAGCTCTTGAGCCTGATACTAAAACTGTTGTTGGCTTTAAATATTACGAGCAAGGTGAAACAGCTGGGCTTGGTGGCGAGATTGAAAACCCAACTTGGTTGTCACAGTGGCCAAATAAGCAGGTTCTAAATGAGCAAGGTGAGCCAGTAATTAAGCTAGTTAAAGGCTCGGCTCAAACTGAAAACCAAGTAGACGGCCTTTCAGGTGCAACCTTAACCAGTAACGGTGTTGAGAACACACTTCACTACTGGTTAGGCGAGGATGGCTTCGGTCCATTCTTGGAACGTGTAAGAGCGGGAGAAATTTAAGATGGCATTTGATAAACAAGAAGCCAAATCGGTCTTATTTTCACCGATTTTCAATAACAACCCGATTGCTTTGCAGGTACTAGGTATCTGCTCTGCGCTAGCGGTTACGAGTAAGCTTGAAACAGCTTTAGTAATGAGTTTGGCTCTTACTGTGGTTGTTGCTCTTTCGAACATGCTGATCAGTATGATTCGTAAGCAGATTCCATCAAGTATTCGAATCATCGTGCAAATGACGATTATCGCGTCATTAGTAATCTTGGTTGATCAGGTACTTAAGGCATACGCCTATGAAGTATCTAAGCAGCTATCGGTCTTTGTTGGCTTAATTATTACCAACTGTATCGTTATGGGTCGTGCCGAAGCCTACGCTATGAAGAATGGTCCATTCATGAGCCTTCTTGATGGTATCGGTAACGGTCTTGGTTACTCTGTGCTATTGATTGTAGTCGGTATCATTCGCGAGCTATTCGGCTCAGGTGAGTTACTGGGTTATACAATCTTGCCTTCTACCGCAAACGGTGGTTGGTACGAGACAAACGGTATGTTGGTTCTTCCAGCAAGTTCATTCTTTATTATTGGTTTCCTTATCTGGGCACTACGTGCTTGGAAAAAAGACCAAGTGGAGGATAAAGAATAATGGAACATTATTTATCATTATTTATCCGCTCTGTTTTCGTAGAAAACATGGCATTGGCATTCCTTCTGGGAATGTGTACTTTCTTAGCGGTTTCTAAGAAAGTTCAAACTGCAATTGGTCTTGGCATCGCGGTTATCATCGTGCAAACCATTACCGTTCCAGTGAACAACTTATTGGTTCATTACCTTTTGGCTGACGGCGCTTTAGCGTGGGCAGGCTTCCCGGAGGCTGACTTAAGCTTCTTGGGTTTGATTGTCTATATCGGCGTTATCGCGGCATTGGTACAGATCTTGGAAATGACTTTAGACAAGTTCTTCCCAGCGTTATACCAATCGCTAGGTATCTTCCTGCCATTGATTACGGTTAACTGCGCCATCATGGGTGGTTCACTATTCATGGTAGAGCGTGACTACGACTTTGCTGAGTCTGTTGTATTTGGCCTTGGTTCAGGTTTTGGTTGGGCCCTAGCAATCGCAGCTTTGGCTGGTATTCGTGAGAAAATGAAGTATTCAGATGTTCCAGATGGCTTACGTGGTTTAGGTATTACCTTTATCACTGTTGGATTAATGGCGATCGGCTTCATGTCATTCTCTGGTATTAAATTGTAATCTATAAGGAAACAACCAATGAGTGAAATTATTCTAGGCGTTGCCTTATTTACCATAGTGATTCTAGCGCTTGTGATGATTATTCTATTCGCACGTAAGCAGCTAGTAGCTACTGGTAACGTTACAATTAACATCAATGACGACGCTGATAAATCTATTACTACTGAAGCTGGCGGTAAACTACTCGGTGCACTAGCCAACAACGGTATCTTCGTATCATCTGCCTGTGGTGGCGGCGGTACTTGTGGCCAGTGTGTATGTAAAGTAACTGAAGGTGGTGGCTCAATTCTTCCAACAGAAGAAAGCCATATCACAAAGAAGGAAGCCGCCGAAGGTTACCGTCTTTCTTGCCAAGTTGCTGTTAAACAAGACATGAAAATCGAAGTACCAGAAGAAGTTTTCGGTACTAAGAAGTGGGACTGTGAAGTTATTTCTAATGATAACAAAGCCACTTTCATTAAAGAGCTTGTTTTACGTATTCCCGATGGTGAAAGTGTTCCTTTCCGCGCTGGTGGTTATATTCAAATCGAATGTCCTCCGTACAAATTGAAGTACAGTGAGTTTGATATTCCTGAAGAGTATCGTCCAGACTGGGAGCAGTTTAAGTTATTTGACGTAGAAGCCGAATCAAAAGAAGAAGTGATTCGCGCCTACTCTATGGCGAATTACCCAGAGGAAGAAGGCATTATCATGCTGAACGTTCGTATTGCAACGCCTCCGCCACGCGATATGTCCTTACCAGCGGGTAAAATGTCATCATATATCTGGAAACTTAAACCAGGCGACAAGGTAACTATTTCTGGTCCTTATGGTGAGTTCTTCGCTAAAGATACAGACGCTGAAATGGTCTTTATTGGTGGTGGTGCAGGTATGGCACCTATGCGCTCTCACATTTTCGATCAACTTCGTCGTTTGAAGTCTAAGCGTAAAATGACCTTCTGGTATGGTGCACGTAGCAAACGTGAAATGTTCTATGTAGAAGATTTCGACATGCTAGCTCGCGAAAACGAGAACTTCGAATGGCACGTGGCCCTTTCAGATCCACAACCTGAAGATAACTGGGAAGGTTATACAGGCTTTATCCATAATGTCTTGTATGATAACTATTTGAAAGATCACCCAGCCCCTGAAGATTGTGAGTTCTATATGTGTGGACCTCCAATGATGAACGCGGCATGTATCAAAATGCTAGAAGATTTAGGCGTGGAGCCAGAGAACATCTTACTCGATGACTTTGGTGGCTAATCACTACTAACTCTTTTAAAATAGGCGGCCTTAGGGTCGCCTTTTTTGTTTCTGCTTTTCACGATTACATACTTACTCGCTTAGGTACTATGATTATGCGCACTATACTTCTTACCATACTTAGTCTGCTCTGTATTTCATGCTCACAGGACATTCCATACAGTAAAATTACGGGCTCTACTATGGGCACGACCTACAGCGTTATCCTTAAGTCAGATACAGCTTCTCCTGAAGCCGTATACGAAGATATAGAAACGGAACTCAAAGATATTAATCAGCTTATGTCTACGTACATACCTGACAGCGAAATTAACCGATTTAATTCTTTAAAAGATGATTCATGCTTTCATTTCTCAGACAAAAGTTGGGAAGTGCTTGTCGCTGCACAGAAAGTCTACCATGCCACTAATGGAGCTTTTGATATTACTATGGGTCCTCTTATTTCACGTTGGGGATTCAACGTAGAAGAGTATGACGAAAAAGTACCTACTTCAGTTGAGGTGAACTCTCTATTAGCTAAAGTCGGTACCAATAAACTTAATTATGATTTCACTAATCAATGTATCAGTAAGAGATTACCAGAAATTACGATTAACTTATCGGCCATCGCAAAAGGTTATGGCGTCGATCGTGTAGCCCATATCGTGGAACAGCATGGCGTTTTTGATTACTTAGTTGAGATTGGCGGCGAGACAAAAGCCAAAGGACGCAACCCTAGCTCTACCGTTTGGCGAGTCGCAGTAGAAAACCCATCCTCTCTCTCGCAGCGTGAAATGCTTGTGGTGGGTCTCACAGATACCTCTATCGCTACATCTGGTGACTATCGTAACTACTATACTGTTGATGGAAAGCGTTTTTCACATACTATCGATCCTGAGACCGGCTATCCTGTCGAGCATACTTTATCCTCTGTTTCAGTGATACACTCACAGAATATGTACGCTGATGCTTATGCAACAGCTTTTTCGGTGATGGGAGTCGAGCGCTCACTAGAGTTAGCTAACCGCCTTGATCTACCTGTATTTATTGTCGAACATAGTAATAAGCAGGATGAAGAGGCTAACACTCATAGTAATGATCAGTTCGGTAGCTATATTTTGACACACTAAACTTCACAGCAATCTTAATCCTTGATATTGCAGATAAATCACATCACAGGTTGTGTGTTTTTTAAACTGTATATTCGTCATTGGAGTATGATAAAATACACCCACTTAACGAGATATTAGAGTCATTATGAGCAGTACATTTTTATTAGCTTTTGCACTTTTTATTGGCGTCATCATAATTATGGCCGTTGGTTATATTTTTCAGCAAAAGCGTATAAGCGGTAGTTGTGGCGGACTGGATGCGCTTGGTATTGAAAAAGCCTGCGACTGCGACAAGCCGTGCGCGAAAAAGCGTGCGCGTATGCGCAATAATGAACACCGTTTAGATATTACAGTAATCGAAGAGTAATTCCTAAGAATTACTCTTTTGCTTTATTTAATTTGAATGGCAGTGACTGGTTAAGAGAAGTGTTGGAAGGCTTTAAGAATACTTTGTCTTGAAATCATACCAACAAGTTGGCTCTTTTCGACCACTGGATACATTCTACAGCTATCTTCTAAAAATCTTTCAGCGACATCCGCTATATTATCATCAGGATGTACTGTACGGACCTCCTTCGCCATCCTATCAACAACCTGATCACCTAGGTCACCGTGGTAAATCGCACTTAACACAGTGTGTAAACAATCTTTTTCTGATAAATAGCCGACCAAGCGATTGTGGTCGTCAACAACAGGTGCACCGGTAAGTCTGTATTCCATCATCGTTTGTGCAGCTTCAACGACATCAGTTTCTGGCTTCAAAGTAATCATTGCTGAAGTCATATAATCACGTACTGTGACTGATTTTAGCATAGGCGGCTCCTTTTAAAATTTAGCTTTATAGTTATTACGCTTCATTTGATAGTAGCCTATTTCCTATAAAAAACAAAGCCCAGCAGTTGCTGGGCTTTGTTACTATCATAACTACTAAAAGTAATTATTTCTTAGTTTCTGCGTGTGCTTCTGCACGACGGTTAAGGGCACGACCTTCAGCAGTTGAGTTATCTGCGATTGGACGCTCTTCACCATAACCTACAGCACTTAAACGAGAACCATCAATACCGAAGTTATTGATTAGGTAATCTTTTACTGCACCTGCACGACGCTCAGATAAGCCTTGGTTGTATTGGTTAGAACCAGTGCTATCTGTGTGACCTTGGATTTGAGCATTTACGCCAGGATATTGACGCAAGAACTCTGCAACTTTCGCAATTTCAGAAACCATTTCTGGTTTGATTTGGTACTTATCAACGTCAAAGTTCAAACGCATGTCAACGACAACTTCTTCTTTCGGCTCAACTTTACAGCCACGCTCGTCAACTTTGGCACCAGCTTCAGTACCAGGACATGCATCTTTGTAATCCGCTACACCGTCACCGTCACTATCAAGCGCACAACCGTATGCGTCTACTGCAGCACCGGCTGGAGTACCTGGACAACGATCGTCAGCGTCTAGTACGCCATCACCGTCAGAGTCTTTAGCTTCTTTCTTTGGCTCTACTTTAGGTGCTGGAGCGCCTGCGCGAACCGTATCACCAAAGAAGTAACCAATGTTGAAATAAGCCATTTTGTCATCGCCACGCTCTCCTGAATCTAGGAAGTCATAACCAACGCGTAAAAATACGTTGTCATTAGCGAAGTGCTGTATACCTAAACCAACTTTGTAGAACTCGTCTTCAAAATCAGAATGATACACGTCGTACTTATCTTCGTGCTTACCGTAACCCACTTTTAAGAATGGGTGTGTTTGAGTGCTACCCATCCAATCCGTATCGTTATACATAACATCTAAACCGTAAGTTATGATGTCTGTACGCGCACCGATTGCGTTGTTATAAGCATCGTCTGTATAGCTATACAAGCCTTCAACTTGCCAGTTCTTGTTTAACGCCCAACCGAAACCAAAATCACTTCCGATTCTTTCGTTAGTTTGACGATATACATCTAAATCTAAATCGTGAATACCTACATAGCCATAAAAACCATGACGGTCTTGTACTTCACCTTCTCCAGCGTATGCTGTTGAACCTAAGGCCAACAAACAAGCTGCTGCTATTAACTTCTTCTTCATAACTTTGCCCTCTTCCTTTTGTTTTCTGAATTTAAAGAGTACAGCTATTATACATGAAACAATAACTTACACTCAGAAATATACGTAACTTTGAACAATTTTACAATATTCTAAATAAGCTCCTTCACCTTGTCAGCTATGTGTTTCGCGCTATTTTTTGATAGCTCTAGGTCTGTTGCTTCAACCATAACTCGTATTAGAGGCTCGGTCCCAGACTTTCGGATAAGTACGCGACCTTTATCACTAAGTTGAGTTTCAACGTCTTTTATCACTGCTTGTAACTCAGACTTTGATAAAATTTCATCCGCATCTTTAACTCTGACATTGATTAACGTTTGCGGAAATAACGGATGGCTTTCAGCAAATTGCTCTAATGTCTGCCCTTCGTTATTTAAAGCCTTTAGGACCTGCAACGCTGAAATAATACCGTCACCCGTAGAGTTATAATCTAAACATATTACATGCCCTGAAGATTCGCCGCCAAGCTTCCAACCGTTCTTCTTTAACGACTGCATCACATAACGGTCACCAACATTGGTTCTTTCAAAGTCAATATTGTGTTTCTTAAAATCCACTTCGATTGCCATGTTCGTCATCAAAGTCCCAGCAACACCACTAAAGTCTTTATCATTCTTGTTCAGCGATTTTGCTAAAACCCAAATCAGTTGATCACCATTTACGAGTCGACCTTTCTTATCGACCATCATGACGCGGTCACCGTCACCATCGAACGCAATGCCTAAATCGGCGTTATGTTCTAACACAGCATTAGAAAGCGCCTTTGTGTCTGTGGCTCCGCAGTCTAAATTAATGTTTAATCCATTTGGCTCACATCCGATCTTAATAACCTCGGCACCTAACTCTTTAAACACATAAGGTGCTATGTGATACGTTGCTCCATGTGCACAATCTACCACCAGTTTCTGTCCTTTTAATGTCAAATTATTCGGAAAACTGGCTTTACAAAATTCAATATAACGTGCCGATGCATCTTCCAATCGATAGGCCTTACCCAGCTTATGACTTTCCTGAGCCGTCATCTCTTTATCGAGCAAAGCCTCTATTTCAAGTTCTACTTCATCAGGGAACTTGGTACCATCCGCAGAAAAGAATTTGATGCCATTGTCATGGTAAGGGTTATGAGAGGCACTAATAACAATCCCAGCATCGGCTCTAAAGGTTCGGGTTAAATATGCAATTGCCGGGGTTGGCATTGGCCCCACTAACATACTATTAACACCAGCTGCCGTTAAACCTGCCTGCAATACTGACTCAAACATATAACCTGATATTCGGGTATCTTTGCCAATGACAACCTTTCCTTTATTGCCTAGCACTTGTCCCAATGCCCAACCAAGCTTCAAAACAAACTCAGGCGTGATTGGAAACTCCCCTACAGTGCCTCGAATACCGTCAGTACCAAAATATCTTCTGTTGCTCACTTTAATTCCTATTTTTATTTATCGTTATTGAAAAGCGTTTATAATTTTCATTGCCTGCACCGTTTCCTCAACATCATGCACGCGTAAAATCTTCGCTCCGTTCAGCGCGGCATAAGAAGCAGCGACAACACTACCTAAACCTCGCTCAGCTATATCTTTATCCAAAATTTGCCCAATCATGGTTTTCCTAGAGACACCAACCAATATAGGGCAGCCAATTTTATTGAAACTCATTAATTGCCTCATTAATTGGCAGTTGTGCTCTAAAGTTTTACCAAAACCAAAGCCTGGGTCAATAATTATTCTTTGTTGTGAAACCCCTTCTGCCTCGCATTCTGCAATACGTTTTATTAATGAATCCTGAACCTCACTAACAACATTGTCATATTGCGGATTCTGCTGCATGGTTTGTGGCTCCCCCTGCATATGCATAATGCAGGTGTAAGCATTTGAGTTAGCTACAGCTTCTAAGGCACCAGGTGTTGTTAATGAACGCACATCATTGATTATATCGACCTTGTATTTTAACGCTTCCTGCATCACTTCTGGTTTACTAGTATCAACAGAAACAATGGCGCCATTTTGTTTGGCACACTCAATCATAGGTAAAACACGTTCTAACTCTTGCTGCACAGAAACTTCCGCCGCCCCTGGCCGCGTAGACTCACCACCGATGTCGATAATGTCGGCACCCGATTCTAACATCGTCAGCACTTGGGCTTCTGCTGAGGCTCTATCGAGAAATCGTCCACCATCTGAAAATGAGTCTGGGGTTGTATTTAGAATCCCCATAACCAGGGGTTTAGGCTGTAATAGCAGTTTTGTCAGTTTACTCATTATTGTCTTTCCAGTTCTATGATCATGAAAAAAGGGCCCCTTGAGGCCCTTGTCATAATCATCTTAAGAACGGTCGTTTTCGGTATGATTATCGGCAGGCTCTTGAGCAGATGCTTGCTCTCTGCGATTTTCCTCACGCGTGTCATCCTGACGACTATCTTGAGTGTTTTTATCAGACCAATCAGCAGGAGGTCTCGGCTCTTCGCCTTTCATAATGTCTTCAATTTGCTTGGCATCAATGGTTTCGTACTTCATTAACGCTTGCGCCATAGCATGCAACTTATCGATTTCTTCATTTAGAATTTTCTTAGCGCGATCATAGTTGCGGTCGATAAACTCTCTAATTTCGGCATCAATAATTCTAGCCGTATCATCAGAAATATTCTTATGCTGAGTGACCGAGCGCCCTAAGAATACTTCACCTTCATCTTCTGCGTACGATAAAGGCCCTAACTTTTCTGATAAGCCCCACTTAGTCACCATATTACGTGCAATATCAGTGGCGCGCTCAATATCATTAGAAGCACCTGTAGTAACTTGTTCAGGCCCATTCAGAATTTCTTCGGCAATGCGCCCTCCAAATAAAGAAGACAGCTGACTTTCCAGCGCTTCTTTAGACAAGGAGTAGCGATCTTGCTCAGGCAAGTACATGGTTACACCAAGCGCACGGCCTCTAGGAATAATGCTGACCTTATACACAGGATCATGGCTCGGGACGCGAAGACCAACGATTGCGTGCCCCGCTTCATGGTAAGCAGTATTCAGTTTTTCTTCTTCCGTCATCACCATTGAGCGACGTTCTGCACCCATTAAAATTTTATCTTTAGCTTTTTCAAACTGCTCCATTCCAACAGTGCGTCGACTATCACGAGCAGCGAATAACGCAGCTTCGTTTACTAAGTTGGCTAAATCAGCTCCGGAGAATCCTGGCGTACCACGTGCAATCAAACTCGGCTCAACATCGTCATCCACTGGAATCTTTCTCATATGGACTTTGATGATTTGCTCACGGCCTTTTATATCAGGCAAACCAACGATTACTTGACGGTCAAAGCGGCCTGGACGCAATAAAGCGGGGTCTAAGACATCTGGACGGTTGGTAGCAGCAATGACAATGACACCTTCACCACCTTCAAAGCCATCCATTTCAACCAATAACTGGTTCAAAGTCTGCTCGCGCTCGTCATGGCCACCACCAAGTCCTGCGCCACGATGGCGACCCACAGCATCAATCTCGTCGATAAAAATAATACATGGCGCGTGTTTCTTCGCTTGCTCGAACATATCACGAACACGAGAAGCACCAACACCAACAAACATTTCTACGAAGTCAGAGCCTGAAATCGTAAAGAAAGGAACTTTAGCTTCGCCTGCAATGGCTCGTGCTAATAAGGTTTTACCCGTACCAGGAGGGCCTACCATTAAAACGCCACGTGGAATTTTACCACCTAGACGTTGGAACTTACGTGGATCACGTAAGAAATCGACTAACTCGCCTACTTCCTCTTTGGCTTCTTCTACACCAGCAACATCTGCGAAAGTGGTTTTAACCTGATCTTCACTCAACATGCGAGCTTTACTTTTACCAAAGGAAAGTGCACCGCCACCCTTACCACCGCCTTGCATTTGGCGCATGAAATAAATCCAGACAGCAATTAATAATAGGATTGGGCCGAAGCTTAATAAGAAGGTACCGAAACCGCCTGTTTCGCGCTTTTTACCCGAATACTGAACCTTATTATCTAGAAGAATTTCATTCAGCTTTTCGTGGCCACCAGGAGGGATTTCGGCATTAATCGAGCGACTCGAGCCTGAATCTTGACCTGAAACCGTACCAGTATTAGGGTCAATAATGACATTATCCACCTGTTTTGCTTCAATCCTTTCAACAAACTCAGAGAATGCGATTTTACTATCGTCTAGCTGCTTCTCCTGAATAGCATCGATAACGACAAACAAAATCACTGCCGCTATAACCCAAAATAGAATATTTTTTACTAAATCGCTCAAAATTTGACCTCAACTCCGACAGTTACCTGTCTTTACTTACTGACTCAGCATTATGCCACGCTTTATGAGATTGGTAAGCCCAATTACTGCATAAATTGGCATAAAATCAAGCCAGTATCTTAACAAAACGTAATTATTTCCATAATGTTTTTCTAGCAATACTTATTTAAATATTGCCTAACACCCGCTAATTTAGCCTTTAAAGCCTTGTGCAACCACATAGACTTCTCTGGAGCGAGCTCTAGAGGCGTCTGGTTTGCGAATCATGACCTTAGCAAAAGAGTCTTTGCACTGCCTAATATATTCGTCAAAACCTTCGCCCTGGAATACTTTAACCACGTAACTGCCACCCTGTGCCAAGACATCTCGCGCTAGCTCTAATGCCAGTTCAGCAAGGTACATTGCTTTGGGCTGATCAATAGCATCCATCCCACTCATATTGGGGGCCATGTCCGATAATACAAGGGTCGCTTTTTCTTCACCGATCAAAGCCATCAGCTCATTAAGCACGGATTCCTCCCTGAAATCGCCTTGAATAAAAGACACATCGGGTAAGGGATCCATCGGCAGTATGTCTAACGCAAAGATTTTGCCTTTACTACCAACCTTATAAGCAGCGTATTGTGACCACCCGCCAGGAGCAGCCCCTAGATCGACTATAGTACAACCCGGCTTTATAAGGCGATATTTGAGATCAAGCTCTTCCAGCTTGTAGACAGCACGCGAACGATACCCGTCTTTTTGCGACTTTTTGACATAAGGATCGTCAAAATGCTCCTTCATCCAGCGCTGGCTGCTTTTTGTTCGTGACATAGCTTAGAAAAATACTTGTATTGATTAAAACTAGTCTCTATTGTACCGTTTTTAAGGTAAAATAACCGCAATTCATAACCATTAAGTCTATTAAATGTCACAAACAAACAAGCCGTTAAGCAAAACTCAAGTAAAATTTTTGCGTAGCAAAGCGCACAAACTTAAGCCCGTCGTGATGATCGGTGATAAAGGGTTAACTGAAAACGTATTAGAAGAGATCAATCTTGCTCTTAATCACCACGAACTGATTAAGGTTCGCATTCGTACTGAAGAGCGTGATGACAAAAAGGCGATGATCACTGAAATTTGCAAAAAAACCAAAGCACAAGAAGTTCAAGTTATCGGCCATGTAGTTGCTCTGTATCGTCGCTCTGATGATGTAAAGATCGTATTACCCAAGTAATCATCCGGACTGTGAGAAATAATTAAGGAGTCACGAGTGGCCTATAGCGTTTTACTGGTTGAAGACCATGCTGAATTGGCAGCAACGACTGGAGAGTTTTTGGAACTTTGCGGTTATATCGTGGACTATGCCAACGACGGTCAAACAGGCTTAAATCTAGCTCTAAAAAACAGCTACGACGCCTTAATCCTAGATGTCATGTTACCGAGCATGAGTGGCTATGACATCTGTCGCAAAGTCCGCCAAGAAGCCAAGTCTGATATCCCTATTCTCATGCTAACAGCGCGTGACCAGCTGCAAGATAAACTGGAAGGTTTCGATACTGGTGCAGACGATTACTTAATTAAGCCGTTTGATTTTGAAGAGTTGAATGCTCGTCTCAACTCTATCATTAAGCGTCACAAGGGCGACTTCAGCAGTAAGCCTTTAAAGATACACGATCTTGAGCTCGATCTTAAAACCATGACTGTTACCCGCGCCGGTAAAAACTTGAAGCTATCGCCAACGGGATTACAAATACTCAAAGTCTTGATGCGCCGCTCCCCTGAGCTCGTTTCCAGAGAAGAAATCGAGCGCGAGCTGTGGGGTGACTTAGTACCTGATAGCGATGTTCTGCGGAGTCACTTATACAATTTACGCAAAGTCATCGATAAACCATTTGATAATGCACTACTTCACACGGTCCCGAGTTTAGGTCTAAAAATAGTGCCGCCAGACAATAAGTAAGCTCAGCAGTCTAGGACACGCTTTCAGGCACCGTGAGCGTTACTTTAGTACCTTTACCCTTCTCGCTTTCTATAGACAGTTTCCAGTCCATTTGCTGACAGACTCTATTAACAATTGGTAGCCCAAGCCCAAAGCCTTTCACTTTCATACTTTCACGATCTTCGCGAAAAAAGGGCTCATAAACGCGTTTTAATGCATCTGGATGAATACCACAACCCGTGTCTTCAACTATTATATCGCGTCCCCTCAGAGTAATTACTAATTCACCTTTGTCAGTGTAATTAAATGCATTACTAATGATGTTATTGAGACAAATACAAAAGAGGCGCTTTGAAACTTTGGCTTTGATCTGATCTTGGTAAACAGTAGTGACATTAATATCTTTGCCGACATTAATTTTCTCGATTTGCCTTAATTGCTGTTCGACTAGGTCATTGAGCAAAACTGGCTTGTCTGAAATTTCGGGCGTTTGATCACGCGACAAAAGCAACAGAGCTTCGAGTAATCCTTCCATATCCTTAATCATGGGATGCATTCGATCCACTACCGTTTGCTGACGCTCGCTCAAGTCTTGCCGATCGAGCACCGACAAAGATCCCTTTAAAACTGCTAACGGCGTTCTCAATTCATGACTAGCGTAGCGCGTAAAGTTTTTTTCTCTTTCCACATACTCCTCAACCTGTTTGGCGTACTTCTTAAAGGCGTTAAGTAGTACATCAACTTCGGCATTGGCATCCCTTTCGATATCAGAAAAATCGATTTCAAAGCCTTCATGACCATCCACACTTTCCATCTTCCTCGATAGCTTTATCACTGGCGAAACAGCGCGTTTGGCCATGTGATAACTGATCCATGCAGGCAGGTAAATAATGAGTAAGACCAAGGCGAGGGGTGTTATACCAAAGAAAAGAGCAAGTTTGGCTACTTGACCTTCTTCAAAAACTAAATAAAGTTTCTTCCCATGTCGCTGAGAAACGTGCACTAACGGCCTCTTTTCCCGCGTTTCAAGACGTTGATAGCCTAGAGGAAGCTTTGCTAGGTCTTCTGGCACAGCTTGTTTATCGCCCTCTTGCTCCATATATCCCGTTAAATTTAACGTTTTTGGCAGGTTACTATTGGGATCTTGCTCATAATGTTGCCAATAAAATTCGGCTTCGCCCTCTAGTGCCTGTTTAATTAAAACTTTTTCGACAACTTTTCCTGCGCCATAAACGCTGAGCAGAGTGACACCGCTAATTAGGACAAGCTGAATCAGCATTGCCTTAATCAGTTTATGGTGTATTCGCTTCTGCTTCTTAGCCATTTTCGTTAGTTGATTTCTTGAATCGATAGTGAGCGACTAGCCACTCGTTGCCATTGTTTAAGCCGAAAAGTTCTGCACATGACATGAAAAATATACGCCACCGCTGCAACCAAATTTTTCCTTCTTTTTCACCATACACTTTTTTAAATAGTGTTAATACAGTTTCTTTCTTGCGGTCAATATTCTCAAGCCAAGCATTTGAGGTTTTTTCATAATGCTGCCCACTTAATAACCATCGTTTATCCAAGGTCAATCCTTGCTGAAAATTCAAGAATGTATCAGCGGCAGGCATCTGACCTCCGCTGAAGAAGTACTTCCCCATCCAGTTATCATCACCTTCCTCTTCAATGGGGTACATCAAATATCGATGGCAGAAGATGTGAATGAAACATCTTCCTTGCTTTTCTAGCCACTGCTCCATGTTCTGAAAGAGCTTCTGGTAGTTTCGTACATGCTCGAACATCTCGATTGAAACTATACGGTCAAACCTTTGCTCTGTCTTGAAATCATTAATATCCACAGTAATAACGTCTATATTACTTAAACCTCTAAATTCAGCTTCCTTCATAATAAACTCTCGCTGCGAATGTGAGTTAGAGAGCGCGGTAACCTGACTATTTGGATACTTCCCGGCGAGGTAAAGTGTTAAAGAGCCCCAACCACAGCCAAGCTCTAAAATTTTTTGCCCATCCTCAAATTGACCGCGAACCGTATACAACTCAAGCATCTTGGCTTCTGCAGCCGTCAAGTCTTGTGTATCTTCGTTCCATAAGCAACTGCTGTATTTTAAATGTTCTCCTAACGCTAACTTGTAAAAATCTGCGGGGACCTCATAGTGTTGCTCATTCGCCTTGTCAGTCTTAATAGCGATGTCACTATTGCGTAACTCTCCTAAAAAGCGATTGTACTGCTCACCTTGAGCCTCAATGTCATTGACGTGCTCATCAACCAGCCTTTGCTGACATAGCTTACGAATACCAGCCCGAATAACCGCATCCGGCAAAGTACCAGATTCCATAAGTTTAATAATCGTTTGAATCACAATTAGCTCCAGAGCATTTAGCTTTGAGGTGGGCCGATAAAAAATTTATTAGTGCGCTCCTGATACTGACGATAGGCTTCACCTTTTGAACGCAAGTTTTGTTGTTCGTTAAAGGGGATCCCTGTGAGTTTCAAAAGAAAAAGAAGCATAATGAATGGGAATACAATCATCAGCCAGACTAGCTCACTGCCGATCAACAACAGTGGGTAAGCGAACCAGTGCGTCCATTCGAAAAAATAATTAGGATGGCGTGAGTATTTCCAAAGTCCGTGATCGCAGACTTTCCCTGAGCTCGCAGCATTCCTTTTAAACTGGTGTAGCTGTCTGTCAGATAGCCAAACGCCTATGTAGGACACAGTTATAATTAATAGCGCAGCTAGCTGCGCAACACCGATAGCACCTTGATGGTTCGCCAAAACCGATGCTGGGAAACTGAACAAGCTAATGATGAGTCCCTGTCCCACAAAAAAGAATAGAAATTTTAATTGAGTATTCTCTTTCCAGTAGCTTCTTAAATGCGCATACCGGCCATCTTCTTTAGATAAGTCATAACGTGAAATTAGATGCCAAAAAAGTCTAAAATACCATGCTACTGGGATGACCAAAACGACAAACCGATAAAACCAATCGCCTGTAGCTAAAAAGAATAGAATCAATCCATTTACCACAATCATTCCAGCCCAAACAATATCAACGATGTCAGCGTGTTGATATTTTTTTTGCCAAAACCATGCTGTAATTTGTGCGATTAAATTTAAGCATAACAATGCTAGGAGAAGATTGATATTAGGCATCAGCTATCCACCATTTCTCGAATAGGCGATACTTTTTTACAATAATGGTTAACAAAAAGCCTATCGTAAACCACCCTGCAGCCATTAAACTCAGCGTCAATACTGGCGTGTTAATCTCAATAGCACCTATTCGCTCAGCCGCCAAGTAGGATAATGGCCCACCGATTGCAAGCACTGCACCAGCCAAATAAGGGCTTGCCTGCACCCACTTCAAAGAATGGTTAAAGCTTGCTCCAAGTGCAATCCACAGCGCCAATATCCACCAAGGCGCTATATCAGGTGATGGCCAATGTTCTTTAAATTCAATTAAGCCACTACTTGACCATATTGACGCTAGGACAAACCCTGATATAAAACTACAGCTAATCACTACAAAATCACTACCTTCCCTTACATCAGATCGTAACTGCCACACCATCAACACGATAAATATTATAGGTCCTAACCACATCTGGTCAAAAGTTATACCTACAATAAAGCCAACCCATACTAGCTGTAACAAGATGAAGTTAACGAGGTTTTTAAACTTCATTCTTGGGCCAGCCATTGCTTTCTTTTGTTCTGTGGCTTAGCAAACAATAAGTGAGTATCGCTTATCGATTTCTCGATAAAGCCACCTTCACAATAACTAAAATAATATAGCCACATACGAGTAAACTCCTCGCTATAGCCCTGATTTTTTATTCGCTCTAGATTTTGAGTAAACCGCGCCTTCCAGTGACTCAAGGTTTTTGCGTAGCTTTCGCCAAAGTCTTCTAGATTAATTAACCTTAAATCTGAAACTTTTGCGGCACTAGATACGACTGCTGAAACACAAGGAATAAAGCTTCCTGGGAAAATATATCGTTTAATGAAATCAACAGATTTGAGTGCTTGCTTGTAGCGGCGGTCTTCGATTGTAATAGCCTGAATCAAAGCCAATCCGTCTGCCTTCAGAAGTTTGCTACATTGCTCAATATAGGTGTCTAAATAATGATGACCAACAGCTTCGATCATCTCAATTGAAACCAATTTATCATACTGGCCTCTTAGCTCACGATAGTCTTGTTTCAGTAGAGTAATCTTATCGTTCAATCCTTCTTCGGCAATTCTTTGCTTAGTGTATTGGTATTGTTGTTCTGAAATAGTAGTTGTCGTGACATGGCATCCATAGTTTTTTGCTGCATAAATCGCCATACCGCCCCAACCAGTTCCAACCTCAATTACTTTATCCGTTGGCTGCAATGATAACTTTTCGCAAATCGTCTTCAGTTTATATTCTGAAGCCTCTTCTAATGACTCATTGCCTTTGAATATGGCTGATGAATACATCATGTGTTGATCTAAGAACAAGTTAAAGAAATCATTTCCAAGATCGTAATGCGCAGAAATATTACTCTTACTACCACCAACGCTGTTCTTGTTGAAATGGTGCCATATTTTCAAGATGCTATTTTTCAACCAAGCCAAGCCACCTTCCATAGCATCTAACAACTCAATATTTCTTACTAGAATTCGAACAAGGCCAGTAAGGTCATCAACTTCCCACTTGCCATCAATATAGGCTTGGGCCGCTCCATTACTTCCTTCAAGCGCAATTAATCGGTAGAAATCCAAATCCCGGATCGTCAAAACAACAGAGAGGTCGGTTTGTTGATCACCACAAACAAACGTTTCGATGGGGTCGGAAATTATTATTCCTCCATGAGTAATACCGCTTAAAGTGTCTTTAACCTGATTACGAATTATGCGCAGCATGCCGCGATTGAATACAGCTTGCTCCCCGCTATTGCTGCTTTGTTTTTCTGTTCGTGTAAATTGTGACATCTCTGCTCCCGATACTAATAATGCTTTGGATGGTCATAAACCTTGAATCGCTTAAGCCATAATTTCAGAGCCTGCCAATAGATTAAAAAGCTCATCTTTTGCGGTTGTAGTGCATTTCTAAAGGCATACTGCTTCATAGCTTTATTGGTTAATGGTAGAAGCTCTGCCGTGAAGGTTGTGTCAAAATACTTCTTCCCTTCGTTGGTTAATATAACCATATGGACACGAAGTTTTTTTTGCGTCACCTTAAAGGTCCACCGGTAATGCATATCCATCTTTATAAATGGTGATACATGAAACTCTTTGTTGAAGTTAAACTGCATTATCGATTGACGCTTGGAATCATCATCTTCTATACAGTCGAATATATAGCTGTGTCGCTCCCCCCATGGAGTATTGGTTATCTCGCTCACAATATATTCAAGTTTATTATTTAGGTCATAACAGAAGTAAAAGCACACGGAGTTAAAGTTATACCCATAGTTTCTTAAGTGTGACATCATGAAAACCTTACCATTAAACTCCTTGCCCTTTTCCCTACCTATCGACTGAATAATATTTTGCATAGTCACTTGCGGCGGGGGGTGACGATAACTTTTACTAGCGTGGTCTTGATGGAAGTCTTTCTGTCGAAAAGAAACGATATTTGTTTTTTCAATACTCCAATATCGACATTGCTCGAACGTCTGTTCTACTTTATCGAGGTCTAAGAGTGTCCATGTCATCTTGTATTCAAACTGGTGACGCTTTGGCTTATACCTACGATGTCTAACCCAGCCCTTAACTAAGGCATTATTCAGCATTGTCTACATCCAGTAGTAATTGCTGCGCTGCCTCTAAGCCACTTCGAGCTCCATCTTCATGAAAACCCCAACCCCAGTAAGCGCCACAAAAATAACTTGATGAAAAGCCCTGCAATAAATATCTTTTCTTCTGCGCTTTTATGGTTTCTTGTGTATAAATGGGGTGTTCATATTCGAGGTACTTCCAAACTTTTTCCTTATCCACTAACTCGTTCATATTCAAGCTTACGATGACTGGTTTATCTGTATCTAATGATTGCAAAAGGTTCATATAATAGCTTACTGTGCAGTGCTCTTTACTCGCTTCACTTCGAATGACGTTCCAACTGGCCCAGGCTTTCTTTTGTCGGGGTAAAAGATTTGTATCCCAATGTAAGCAAACATCATTGTGCTGATACTTTATAGCACCTAATACTTCCCTTTCATCATCGCTTGGTGTCTCAATGAGCTTTAAAGCTTGATCGCTATGACAAGCAAAGATTACCTTATCAAAGACTTCATCCTCTGCATCACGCATTTTAATAACTACGTCTGTCTCGCTTCTTACCACCGACTGAATTTCAGCATTAAGTTTTATCCTAAAGTTTGAATTTGCCTTAATCGCTTCCAAGTACGAGCGAGAGCCACCACTAATAGTTTTCCAAAGAGGTCTATTACTGATTTGCATCATATTATGGTTTTGCATAAAAGCGACTAAATATCGTGCAGGGAATTTTAGGATGAGTTCGGATCTACCCGACCATAAAGCACTTGCCATCGGCACTATATGTTCATCGATAAAGTAGTCGCTGTAATTGTTCTGCCTTAAATAGTCTCCCAGACTGATGTTATTATCATGTTCAGTGAGTAACGCTTTTGCTTCTTTATAAAAGCGTTTGATATCACTAATCATTCGATAAAAATTTAGATTCAAAACATTCTTTCGTTGGCAAAACAGTTTATCTATAGAAGTCGCGTTGTACTCCAAACCACTGAGCCTATTAGAAACCGAAAAACTCATGTCACTATCCTTATAAGGCACATTGTATTTGGTTACTAGCTCAGTAAATCGGGGGTAATTTTCAGGATTAAAAACTATGAAGCCTGTATCAACATCAATTTGCCAACCATCAATCACAATAGTTTGTGTATCAGCATGACCACCGATCTTGTTATTTTTTTCAAACACAGTTACTGAGCACCGTTCTGATAAATATGCAGCGGCAGAGATCCCTGATATCCCTGAGCCAATAATTGCCACCCTCATAGCCTATCTTCCTTTATTTTTGCTAATTCAGGTTTTCGAAGCTCCCAGATCAGTCCAGTTTTTTCCATAACCCATAAAATATAATAGCTAATGTCAATCTCCCACCAACGCAGTCCCTGTTTAATAGAGCCAGGAAATTTATGGTGATTGTTATGCCAACCTTCCCCAAGCGTAAGAATTGCAAGCAAAGGATTGTTTCGACTATCATCATCGGTTTTATAGGTTCGATAGCCCCAACGGTGCGCTAGCGAGTTAATCAGAAATGTGACATGCGAAAGTATCACCGTAGACACGAAGAATCCCCAGATTAGGATTTGCCACTTTGTAGCCCCTAGACTTGGATGGGCATTCTCTATGTATGTACCGATCATTAATATTACAAAAGCGTATAGGATTGGTGGTATAACATCATAGCGATCGAGCCACCTAAGCTCTTTATATTGAGCTAGATCTTTCACTCGATTTTCATTCGTTTGAAAATTCTTTTTAGTCAGAAACCATAGAGTATGGCTTCTAATGAAACCATCTTTCGGGGAGTGGGAATCTAGCTCAGTATCCGCATGCTTATGATGATGCCTATGGTGTGCAGCCCACCACAAGGGGCCTCGCTGAGTCGCTGTGGTTCCTAAAAACCCAAAGATACCTTGTATCACTCTACTCGTTTTGAATGTCTTATGGGAAAAGTACCGATGATAGAAAGCAGTGATAGCAAACATTCTTATAAAGTAACTTGCTATACAAATAATCACTGCAATCCAACTCACTCCAACAACGAAGATAAAAAGGCAGCTAAGATGTAGCAGGATGTAGGGAATAACTCTGGGCCAATCAACCCCATCATCAGTTAAAGTTCCAACTGCTTTATTGTCAAACCACTGTTTCAATACAATTAATCCTTTCTTAGTTATATAAACAGATTACGGTTTTTGCCGTGAAAATACTGTGAACCATTTGTTCACGAATATTTGACGTTGCCAGCTATATCCTAATATAACATCACAAAGCAGGTACCGTTACAATGAAGCTTCTTAAACTCTGTATTTTCTTATCATTGAGTTTTCTAATCATTTGCTGCTCGTCTGGAGGAGATCGCATGTACAACGAACGTGTAGAAGATTTTTTATCGGTTATAAAAACCATTCCTTCCACCAGCTCGCATCCAGACCCCGCTGCGCATTTTGAAATTGTCTTTAAAGACTTTCACAAAGATGCCAAGGAAAGCAATATTCGCGAAGTTTATGCCGACTCTTTCTATTTCAACGATACTTTCAAAACCTTCCGCAGTATTGATGAGTTAATTCCTTATATGGAAGAAACCGCTGAGAATGTTACGATCACAACTGTAGAAATACTTGATATTAGTCGTAGTGAAACCGATTATTACTTGCGTTGGAAAATGGTGATGGACTTTAGTGCAAAGGGTCGCGACATACATTCTGTATCAATTGGCATGACCCAGTTGCGTTTTAATGATGAAGGTAAAATTATACTCCACCAAGATTATTGGGATGGTGCAGAAGGCTTTTATCAACACTTACCCTATATCGGCTACTTTGTCCGTAAAGTAAGGGATAGTCTGTAATGAAGATTATTCCTTATTCATTACTGCTGCTTTTCTCTTTAACCTTAAAAGCTCAAATTACCGATACCATACAATACGATAATCAGACCTTCGCGCTTTGCGACAAAGAACGTGTATCTAAGCTGTGGTTTGATATCGTCGATGTTGGAGTTTATTACAAGGATTGCGCTGCAGCCGAAAACATTTTCGATAAACAATCCAAACTTCTTAGGTTTTCATACTTACGTGAAGTGGAAGGTAAGCAGTTTACCGAGGGCGCCATTGAATACCTTGAAGCTAACTTGTCTCCCAAGAGAAAATCTCTATGCTTAGCCTCTTTTACCGACCTCAATAACGCTTATCAGACTGTCGGGAACGGAGATGTTTATGATTTATATATCCTAAAAGATGAAGGCATTAAGCTTTATCTCAACAAAAAACACCTTCACACCATGCCTAATACAGAGTGTCGCTTAGACTACCTTAATGTTTGGTTTGGTGAAGAAACCATGGACAGCCAATTTCACGCCCTAGCAGAGTGAATTAACAACAGCAGAGCGAATCAATAGTTAGGCCAAAAGCTCCAGTGCTTTTTTTCGTGCTTCTTTATAGTCAATAATCGGCTCTGGATAGCCTAGACTTTCCCTTTGCGCCTTGCTTGGCTCATGGATTGATTTTTTGTCTAGCTCTTTAAGTTCGGGGACATACTTTCGAATAAAATCACCGTTGGCATCAAAGCGCTTAGACTGGGACAACGGGCTCATAATCCTGAAATAAGGCGCACTATCGGCACCTGTGGAAGAGCACCATTGCCAGCCCCCATTATTCGATGCAAAGTCGCCATCAATTAAGGTTTGCATAAAATAACGCTCACCCCAGCGCCAATCCACTAAGCAGAGTTTATTTAAAAACATAGCAGCATTCATGCGCAAACGATTATGCATCCAGCCCGTTTGGTTAAGTTGTCTCATGGCAGCATCAATTATCGGAAACCCTGTCTGCCCTTGTTTCCAAGCTTTAAACAAGTCCTGCCCCCCAGTCCAAGTCTCTTTTGCATCAAGATTATAGGCTTCGTGCTTTGCCAATCGTGGGTTGTCTATTAATAATTGTCGGTAAAACTCTCTCCACACTAACTCCGAGAACCAGGTATCACCGTACAGTTTAGCCTCGTCGCCTTCGTAGTGACGCAATAAAGCATGAATACATTGCTTTCCAGAGATGGTTCCTATAGCAAGATGTGCAGAAAGCATGCTTGTGCCCGCTACTGACGGTATGTCTCTTTTATCCTTGTATAAATCTACGTCATTTAAAAAACTTTCGAGTTTTTCATAAGCTGCGTTTTCTCCCGCACTCCACAAGTCCTTACGGTATTCTTGTGTAAATTCACTTGTGACTTGCTCTGTGAACTCAGAATTTTGTTTATCAGGCTTAGGCAGGGGTTCTATTGGCGCAGTTTTATGTTTTTCTATCCAAGCCTTTTTATAAGGGGTAAAGACTTTATAGGGTTCGCCCTGCTTATTTTTCACTAATCCAGGCTCTAGCGCCAAATCACCATGAAAACGTTGTACTTCAACCCCACACTCTTTGAGCTTAGTTTCTAGAGCCGCATCACGCTTCGTTTCGTTTAACGGGTACTCGTTATTGAAGTAGATACCATCTACATTATTTTCTTTAATGATTTCACAGAGTAGCTCTACCTGATCTTCAAAATAATCACAGCTTAAGATATCAAGCGGAACTCCGAGTGCGTTAAGCTCTTTACGAAGCTCAATTAAGCTGTCGTATATAAAACCAACTTTAGCCTCGGCCTCATGATGCTGTTGACGCTGTTTCCGTGCCTCTATAAAGACCCCGATAACCTCACCGTCCTGTGACGCTTGATATAGCGCAGGGTTATCATGAATACGAAGATCTTGCCTAAACCATACCAATTTTTTTCCCACGCCAAAATTCCTTAAATCTAGTTCTTAAAATTAGCTCTTAATATAACTTTAAAAATAGCTATTAAATATAGTTTCTTAAGCCCAGCTCAATCGGGTGAGGATTCAAATACGCTTGTTGTGCAATATAGTCATTCCCATACTGCTTAATATAATGATTCAGTAGTGTAACTGGTGCGATCAAGGTCAATGAACCATTACGATACTGCTCTATGACATTGACTAACTCTTTTTTTGCCTCAGGCTGCAAGTCCTCTTTTAGATAACCCAAAATATGATATAGCACATTACTATGGGACTTAGGGTTGGCTATCTTCTTTAAGCACTCCATTAACGCGAGCTCATAATTAGCGATTAACACACTTAGTTCTAAGCCATCATTGTTAGCAACTAATTGGCCCAGTTTTTTATAATCTGCATAGTTATGCGCCATCACTAAGTATTTATAGCGACTATGAAATTTAACTAGCGCATCCACAGAAGGCTTATCTTTTACGCTATCCTTTAAGTCCTGATAGGCAAATACTCGAGTGATAAAGTTTTCACGAAGCTTCACGTCTTGCAAACGCCCCTCTTCCTCAACCGGAAGCTCTGGTCGACTTTTCATGATCTCTTTAATGTAAACCCCACGATCCGACTTACCGGCTGGATTACCATTTTTGTGGTAAACCTTAACCCGCTCCATGCCGCAACTTGGTGAATTGCGAATCACGATATAACCACAGATATCGTCTAACTCAGGTAGTTTATTCTCTGCATAAGCTTTTAACTCATCGGTGACATCAAAAGACTGGTCATCGACCTGCACCACTCGAATATCGCCCTCATCATCAATCAAACGTATAGGCGGTCGAGGCGCAGGCATACCGATTCCCATTTCAGGACAAATCGGCTGATACTCAAACCAATCATTTAATGTATCCAGACAGTACTTCGACTGCTTATGCCCACCATCGAAGCGGACCTTGTTGCCTAATAGGCAAGAGCTAATGGCTATAGGTATTTTTTTCATAAGCAAATTATTGTGAACTCCGTGTGAAAACCCCGTGAATTGTGTTTGCTTTTGTCAGTTTATTTGCACGTAACGATTCTAACAAGTGTAACCCATTTTACTTTGCTTCTACTCAAAGTTAATTTTTATAGTAAATATTCTAAATACTCTCTCGTTCCCTAGTAAAAAGTCCAGTCATGCGAAAGTCATCTATGACAGAGGTTCTTTTAGTTTCTTTACTAAAACTAATCCGCGTTGCTTTTCAACTATATCCCTCGATGCCATAAAAAAAGGCTCCTAAATAGGAGCCTTTTTCAATAGAAGCATCGGTTAGATATATAGCACTTCGCCTACTTCATACTCCACCTTACCGCCGGGAGTTTGGATGTCAGCAATGTCGCCTTCTTCTTTACCTATTAAACCGCGAGCAATCGGAGAGTTAATTGAGATCTTGTTTTGCTTAATATCCGCTTCATCATCACCAACGATCTGGTAACGCACCTCAGTCTCGTTGCCGTCTTCTAAATTAATCAGAACCACGGTTGAGCCGAAGATAACTTTACCAGTATTAGTAATCTTTGAGATATCCACAATCTGGGCATTAGATAGCTTCGCTTCAATTTCTTGAATACGCCCTTCAATAAAGCCCTGTTGTTCACGCGCAGCATGATATTCGGCGTTCTCTTTCAAGTCGCCATGCTCACGTGCTTCAGCAATGGCAGCAACCACTTTCGGGCGCTGCACTTTTTTCAGATCATTCAACTCTTCCTGTAGCTGTTCTGCGCCAGCCGCAGTCATAGGAACTCTGCTCATACTGTTTTAACCTGCTTATGTAATTCTTGTACTGAATTAATAGTACTGCGGGTATGTTCTTTCATTGCGGCACAAGAAGCCACGGCACCCGCCAAAGTCGTTGTATACGGAACCTTGTATTGTAAGGCGCTGCGGCGGATTAAGAAAGAGTCCTTAATCGCTTGCTTGCCTTCGGTTGTATTAACAATGTAGTCAACCTCACCATTTTTGATGTAATCCACAATGTGAGGGCGGCCTTCAAACATTTTGTTAATACGCTGACATGGGATACCAGCCGCACGAATCGCACGTGCTGTACCGCTCGTAGCCATCAATTCAAAGCCCTGTTCAACCATCTTCTTCGCAACATCGACTAAACCAGCTCTATCTGCTTCGCGAACACTAATAATAGCACGTCCAGATAATGGAACCGTTTGACCACTAGCACCACCTAGTTTCGCTTTGTAGAAAGCGTCTCCAAAGGTTTTACCAACACCCATCGCTTCACCCGTCGATTTCATTTCAGGGCCTAAAATAGGATCTGAACCCGGGAATTTATTGAATGGGAATACCGGCTCTTTAACTGAGTAGTAAGCTGGGATAACTTCTTTGGTATAACCTATTTCTTTCAATGTTTTACCGGCCATGACTGAGGCTGCGATTTTCGCTAATGGCGTGCCGGTTGCTTTTGATACGAACGGAACAGTTCGTGATGCACGTGGGTTCACCTCAAGGATGAAAATTTTATCACCTTGAATCGCGAACTGAGTGTTCATCAAACCACGAACCTGAAGCTCTTTTGCCATTTTCAACATCTGATGGCGCATCTCGTCTTGAATTTCTTGATTCAGACTAAATGGTGGAATCGAACAGGCTGAGTCACCCGAGTGAACACCCGCTTGCTCAATGTGCTCCATGACACCACCGATTAAGATATTTTCACCATCAAAGATAGCGTCGACATCAACCTCAATTGCGTCGTCTAAAAAGCGGTCTAACAATACTGGCGACTCATTAGACACGCTTACGGCGTCGTTCATATAACGGCGAAGTTCATCTTCGTTGTAGACGATTTCCATAGCGCGACCACCCAATACATACGAAGGACGTACGACAAGAGGATAACCAATCTCTTCAGCTAAACGAACACCTTCTTCGATATTGCGCGCTGTACGGTTAGGTGGTTGCAACAAACCTAAACGATTAATCGCACGCTGGAATCGCTCACGGTCTTCCGCACGATCAATCGCATCTGGCGAGGTTCCAATAATCGGTACGCCTGCAGCTTCTAGGGCTCGTGCTAATTTTAGTGGTGTTTGCCCACCGTAATGAACGATAACACCTTTCGGCTTTTCAACATCAACAACCGCTAAAACATCCTCGAGCGTTAATGGCTCAAAATACAAGCGGTCCGAAGTGTCATAATCCGTCGAAACTGTCTCTGGGTTACAGTTGATCATGATAGTTTCGTAGCCGTCATCACGCATCGCAAACGCCGCGTGTACACAGCAATAGTCGAACTCAATACCTTGCCCTATTCGGTTTGGTCCACCGCCAAGAATCATGATTTTTTCACGGTCCGATGGATTCGCCTCGCACTCTTCCTCATAAGTTGAGTACATATATGCTGTACTTGTAGCGAATTCTGCAGCACAAGTATCGACGCGTTTGTAGACAGGCGTAACACCTAGCTCTTTGCGTCGCTTACGAATTTCTTGCTCTCGACATGCGAAAATATCCGCCAAACGTTCGTCAGAGAAACCTTTACGCTTCACATGGCGCATTAATGTCTCATCAAAATCAGATAGCGATTTGCCTTTGAGCATCTCTTCGATTTTGATGATTTCTTCAATTTGCACCAAGAACCAGCGATCGATACCCGTTAAATCGTAAACATCATCAATTGTCCACCCTTTACGGAAAGCATCGCCGAGATACCAAATACGGTCAGTACCTGGAACACGTAAGTTTTGTCGTAAAGTGTCAACCCACTCAGCATTATCAGGATCAAGCTTAGGCTCAAAACCATTCGAGCCGACTTCTAGGCCACGAATTGCTTTTTGCATCGACTCTTGGAAAGTTCGACCAATTGCCATCACCTCACCCACAGACTTCATCTGTGTGGTTAGCGTTGCGTCAGTGTTAGGGAACTTCTCGAAGTTAAATCTTGGAATCTTAGTAACAACATAATCAATGCTTGGCTCGAAAGACGCTGGTGTTTTGCCACCAGTAATTTCGTTCTGTAGCTCGTCTAGGGTATAACCCACAGCAAGTTTTGCTGCTACTTTAGCGATCGGGAAGCCCGTTGCTTTTGATGCTAGTGCCGATGAACGCGATACACGTGGGTTCATCTCAATGATCGTCATACGACCATTCTCAGGGTTAATCGCGAACTGAACGTTCGAACCACCCGTTTCAACACCAATTTCGCGCAGAACCGCAAGCGACGCATCACGCATGCGCTGGTATTCTTTGTCGGTTAATGTTTGTGCTGGCGCTACGGTAATCGAGTCACCCGTATGCACACCCATTGGGTCAAAGTTTTCAATCGAGCAGATGATGATACAGTTGTCGTTCTTATCGCGAACCACTTCCATCTCATACTCTTTCCAACCAATTAACGACTCATCAATTAACAACTCGTTCGTTGGTGATAAATCTAAACCGCGCGTACAAAGCTCTTCGAACTCTTCTTTGTTATAGGCGATACCGCCGCCTGTACCACCCATGGTGAACGATGGGCGAATAATACATGGGAAGCCGACTTCTTTTTGTACTTTCCAAGCATCTTCTAAACTTCTTGCGATATCTTGTCGTGGTTGGTCTAGACCAATTTTAGCCATCGATTTGGCGAATAATTCACGGTCTTCCGCTTTATCAATCGCTTCGCGGTTAGCACCAATCATCTCCACGCCATGGATTTCAAGAACACCACGAGAGGCTAAGTCCAAGGCACAGTTTAGTGCAGTCTGACCACCCATAGTAGGAAGAATCGCGTCAGGCTTTTCTTTCTCAATAATTTTCGAAACAACTTCCCACTCAATTGGCTCGATATAAGTCGCATCGGCCATGTTAGGGTCAGTCATAATGGTTGCAGGGTTAGAGTTAACCAAGATGACTCGGTAACCCTCTTCTCTTAACGCTTTACACGCTTGTGCACCTGAGTAATCGAACTCACACGCCTGACCGATGATAATTGGGCCAGCGCCTAAAATTAAGATGCTTTCTATATCAGTACGTTTTGGCATATTCTTTATCTCTCCTAGGCTTTGGCTTGTTCCATTAGCTCAATAAAATGATCGAACAATGGCGCGGCATCTTGTGGGCCAGGGCTGGCTTCAGGGTGTCCCTGGAAGCTAAAGGCTGGCTTATCAGTGCGATGAATACCTTGTAGAGAATCGTCAAAAAGCGAACGATGAGTAGCTACCAAGTTATCAGGTAAGCTCTTTTCATCAACCGCGAAGCCGTGGTTCTGGCTCGTAATCATTACGCGGTCTGTTTCCAGAGTTTTTACCGGATGGTTTGCACCATGATGACCAAACTTCATTTTGATGGTTTTTGCGCCACTTGCTAAGGCTAGTAATTGATGGCCTAAGCAAATACCAAAAATAGGAATGTCAGTCTCTAGGAACTCTTGGATAGCCTGAATTGCATAATCACATGGCTCTGGGTCACCTGGGCCATTTGACAAGAAAACACCGTCCGGATTCATAGCCAACACATCCTTAGCTGGTGTTTCCGCTGGAACAACGGTCAAATCACAACCGCGGTCCGCGAGCATGCGAAGAATATTTTTCTTCACACCAAAGTCGTACGCGACGACTTTAAATTTTGATTCCTTGCGTTCGCCATAACCTTCGACCAAATCCCAACTCGTTTGACTCCATTGGTACTGCTCTTTAGTACAAACGACTTTAGCTAGATCCATACCCTTTAGGCCTGGAAATTGTTTAGCTAGTTCTAAGGCTCGGGCTTCATCCACATCGCCTGCAATAATGCACCCACTTTGCGCACCTTTATCGCGCAAAATTCGGGTTAAACGGCGAGTATCGATATCTGCGATAGCGACCTTTTTGTTACGCTTTAAATAGTCAGTAAGTGACTCTTCGCTACGCCAGTTGCTGTGTAGCAAAGGCAAATCACGAATAATCAATCCTTCCGCCCACACTTGGTCAGACTCAACATCTTCACTGTTGATACCTGTATTTCCAATATGGGGATAAGTTAGAGTGACTATTTGTTTAGCGTAAGAAGGGTCGGTTAATATCTCTTGGTAGCCAGTCATGGCTGTGTTGAAAACTACCTCTCCGACAGCTTGTCCATCAAAACCAATTGATGAACCATGAAAAACGCTACCGTCTTCGAGAACTAAAATGGCGGGTTGCAGACTTGAAAGTAGCTGCTGAGACTCTTGTGTTGGCAAAGAAACCTCCGTTTTTTAGGCGCAAAAAAATCGGATTCATTCAGGATCTGGTTAGTTTAGACCCCATTGACTCCGCACATTTTTTACAAGAAAGACAAATATTCGGCAAATTCCGTGTATTGTAAGGGATCACTTTATTCATGTCTATGAAACTTGCTCGGCTTTTATCTGTTTAAGGCCTAATTTAAAGGTCTTACAAAATTGTTTCTTCTTACCAGATATCATTGCTAACCCCAGATAGCCGTTCCCAGAGCCATATGCAATTGCTTTTTTAAAATAAAACGATGCTTTCTCCTCATTTGGGCTACCACTGGCAACACCGTCAAAATGCAGCAGGCCCAGATAGTAGTACTTATTTGAATCTCTAAACCCCTCAGCAAACTTTAGGTATTCCATAGCTCGTTTCTTATCTGCCTTTACTTCAATGCCATGATAATACATGGTTGCTAACCCAATCGCGGCATGCCTGCTTCCTCTTTCATAACCCTCTCTGTAAAGCCTCAAGGCTTTCTTATCGTTAAACTCCCCGCCACTTCCTAAATAAATATCTTCCATTAACCCCTCTACTAGATAGTCTTTTTTGTGCAAGCAGTGAAGTATATTTAGGGCTAATTCATCATTCCCTCGCTTTATTGCTAGATCCATTTGTTCGAATAACTCTTTATCTGTAAGACTCTCAAAGTCTTCTCCGATATTAGCCTTATCCATTAATTCAGGGCCCAACCTATAGCCTGACTTAATTTTAAGACTAGGAACATACTTCCTAAAGAAAATAGTACAGCTCCTTATGCTGCAACTATTATCGTAGATCTCTGCATAGAACTTGCTATTGGTAGTTAAAGTGATAAGTATCTGAAGTCCTGCTTCTTCTTGATACTCTGTTTCCAAGTGCTTGATATCTTCTATCTCTATTCGGTCTCTGGAAACCAGACCTGTATAAATAATCAGCTTATCGCTCTTTAGAGCCAAGAGGGGTAGAGTATCTCGTATGGAAACATACAACATTGCGCTACCAAACCAGCCTGACCACATTATTGTTGTGAGCCAGTAAGTGAATGAACCACGCGGTGTAAAGAAAGTGATGATAAAGTCAACGACTCCCCAGGTAATTGCAACAATCCCTAGGATATATAGTAGCCCCACAAGATTCTCGCATACGCGGCACTGCTGCTCTGAGCCATCGGAATATAGATATTTTTTCATTATTTTTAGCCTATAAATAGAAAAAGGGCGGTAATTCCGCCCATTTTCGAGTGGCCTCATGCCTTTTTCATGTTGCTCCCTGCGACTTCCTGTTTCACCAAGTCCCTCGGCTAATCTTCCTTATGTGCGTCCCTTGCACAACTGTTACTCTACGCTTTATCCTTTAAAGTACAAGAGCTCTAATTTGTAGACCACATCCAGTGATTTCTCAATTATTTTTAGTTACAATCACTTAGCCTTTTACTTTTACATTCGATCGCCAATATCGGCTCGATAATTCCGCTCGAGATTACCTGTCTTTGCGAGATATCCTACAAGCAGAATGGTCAATGTCTCACAAACGTTGATTGTACCGTTCTAGATGTTAGCTAGGTGTTATCTAAGTGTTAGCACTCGCAATAATTAGACGACTTGAAGCCCCAATACGTCCTGCATGCTATATAACCCAGCAGGCTTATTCTCGAGCCACTTGGCGGCAACGACAGCACCACTAGCAAAACATTGTCGTGACTGTGCTTCGTGTCTTAAGGTCACCATTTCTCCGTTTAAGGCAAAGACTACGTCATGCGTACCCACAATATCGCCGGCACGCATCACGGAGAAACCGATATTGCCATCTTTTCTAGGCGATTCGCCTTGGCGAGTCCACTCAGCGACATCTTTGAGCTCCTTTCCTTGCTCTTTAGCCACAGCTTCGCCTAGCGCTAACGCAGTGCCTGATGGTGCATCTTTTTTGTGCTTATGGTGTGCTTCGAATATCTCAATATCAGCTTTATCGCCGAGCAAGGCCGTCGCCTGCTTAACTAAGCCTATAAGGCTGTTTACCCCGACCGAGTAGTTGGCCGCTAAGACAATGGGGATTTCCTTTGCAGCACCTTCTATTTGCTGCAACTGTTCCTCTGAATAGCCTGTGGTGCCGATAACTATTGGAGTCTTTGCCGCCACACAGTGCTCTAAGGACTCTATTGAGTAATCCGGAAGGCTGAAATCGATCAGTACCTTATCGTTGCTTAACAGCTTCGGTAAGTCAGCACTGATACGCACACCTTGTGGTTCCGCACCGATTAGATAGGCTATATCATTGCCCGCCATAGGATGATCTTCGCGCGCAATGGCACCGACCAACTCCGCATCTTTGTCATTGACCGTCGCAATCAGCAGCTCTTTGCCCATGCGGCCCGTTGCAGCATTAATAATTATTTGTGCTTTACTCATATTGATTATCTTACTGTTAAAGTGCGCCCTGCTCTTGAAGCAGTTCATAAATGGTTTCAGCTAAGACTTGGTAACCTTCGTTATTAAGATGAATCGAGTCGGACTTGTAGGATCGGGTTTTCAAGAGATCGGACATAGTCTCACCATCAAACACAACTTGATGCTCAAGCGCTAATTCTTCATAAAAGCCCGCTGAATCTGAAAACAAGCTTTTCTCTGGAATGCCAATCAAAACAACTTCGGCACCAGACAATCGAATCATTTCTATCATTTTCGAAAGGTTAGACTTGGTTTGGGCTTGGTTTAGATTACGCAAAATATCGTTGCCACCTTCCATCAATATCACTAAATCAGGGTCGTGCGTTTCCAAAACTAAAGGCAATCGCTGAACTCCCTGAGCGGTTACTTCCCCCGACACCCCAGCATTAATAACTTCTAGACCCGACAACTGTGATAACACATCTGGATAGGATTTACCTGCTGAAGCGCCAACGCCATCGGTTAAGCTATCGCCAAAAGCAACAATAGTAGCGTCACTTGGTAACGGCTCTAATTTTTTCTTACCCGAACAAGCGGCTAACAACACCAGCGTCGCCCCAAAAATGAGTATCTTAGTATTCAACAATCGCTCTATCATCTCTATCCATCAATCACATAAAAATATGCTCATGAGCATAAATGGTTTTTCCGCCAATTACAAAAAAGCCCGCACAAGGCGGGCTTTACAATTCAAAAGATTGATCAGATTTAGTTGGTCATGGTGTCCCAGAACTTTTTAACGCCATCGAACCAAGAAGTTTGCTTCGGGCTGTTTTTACCATCCGAATCATTGACCGTTTGTTGGAATTCTTCTAGAAGCTCTTTTTGCTTCTTGCTCAGCTTTACCGGCGTTTCAAGAATCACGCGGCATAGTAAGTCACCAACCATACTACTGCGAACCCCTTTAACACCCTTGCCTTTCAAGCGGAACATACGGCCTGTTTGCGTTTCGGCTGGAATAGTTAAGGCTACCTTGCCTTCAAGGGTTGGTACATCGAGTTTTCCACCGAGTGCTGCCGTCACAAAACTTAACGGTACTTCACAGTATAAGTTAACGCCGTCACGCTTAAAGATCGGATGCTCTTTTACGTAAACCTGAACATACAAATCACCTGTAATGGCACCAGGTCCGCCAGCTTCACCTTCTCCGCTTAAGCGAACTCGCATGCCGTCATCAATTCCCGCAGGAATCGTGACTTTAAGTTCTTTCGTCTTGTGTACGCGACCTTGACCATGACAGTCGTTACAAGGATCTTTAATCATCTGACCCGTGCCCTGACAATCTGGGCAAGTTTGTTGCACTGAGAAGAAGCCTTGGCTCATGCGAACAGCACCTTGCCCCGCACAAGTCGTACAAGTGGTAGTGCCCGAGCCTGGCTTTGCACCATCGCCGTCACAAGTATCGCAGTTGACGTAAGTCGGAACTTTAATTTCCTTCTCAACGCCTTTAACTGCTTCTTCAAGCGTTATCTCTAAGTTGTACTGTAAATCGTTACCGCGGGCTTGGCGTCTGCCACCACCGCCGCGACGACCACCGCCACCACCAAAGATATCGCCGAAAATATCGCCGAAAATATCGTTAAAGTCTTCGCCACCACCGCCGAAGCCACCAGCACCACCACCCATGCTTGGGTCAACGCCGGCATGACCGTACTGATCATACATTTGACGCTTCTGTGGATCGCTCAAAACCTCATAGGCTTCTTTCGCTTCTTTAAAGCGTTGCTCAGCTTCTTTATCATCTGGATTACGATCAGGGTGGTTCTTCATCGCTAAGCGACGATAAGCCTTTTTCAACTCGGCTTTGTCAGCGCCCTTCGACACACCCAATACTTCGTAATAATCGCGTTTCGACATAATTAGCTACTTTTCTTCAATCTTTTTAAACCGCAAACGCAGGAACCAAATCCTGCGTTTACCTTAACTTTTTATCCATGGACATCATATCCAAAAGATAATCTCTTAAAACGAGCTGTTTGGCTTGAGAGCGAGGCGCTGAGTTTTCGAGAAGCGGAGTTTACTCAGGTAAATGAGCACTCGCAGAAAACTCAGCAACAAAGCTATCGAGTCAAAAAGACGTTTTAATTACGACTTTTTATCGTCTTTAACTTCTTCGAACTCAGCATCAACCACATCATCACCAGCATTGCTGTCAGATGCTTGCTCACCACCAGCCTGTTGGCCAGCTTCAGCTTGCTGCTGTGCGTTTGCGTACATACGCTCAGCCATCTTCGCAGATGCCTGGCTTAACGCTTCAGTCTTCGCTTTGATATCTTCTAAGTCGTCGCCTTTGATCGCTTCTTCAAGCTCATTAGCCGCTTTTTCAATCGCTTCTTTCTCGCCGTCTTCAAACGTAATGCTTTCGTCGTTTAACGATTTGCGAGAAGCGTGAACTAGGCCATCCGCTTGGTTACGCGCTTCGACTAGCTCCTGGAACTTTTTATCTTCTTCAGCGTGCGCCTCAGCATCTTTTACCATTTGCTCGATTTCTTCATCGCTCAAACCTGAAGAGGCTTTAATCTGAATCGATTGCTCTTTACCAGTCGCTTTATCTTTCGCAGAAACGTGCATGATACCGTTGGCATCGATGTCGAACGTAACTTCAATCTGTGGCGTACCGCGTGGCGCTGGTGGAATGTCGGCTAAGTCGAAACGACCTAGTGACTTGTTCTGCGAGGCCATTTTACGCTCACCTTGAAGGACGTGAACCGTTACTGCTGTTTGGTTATCTTCTGCTGTTGAGAAGGTTTGCGATGCCTTAGTCGGAATCGTTGTGTTCTTGTCAATCAGCGGAGTCATTACCTGACCCATTGTTTCGATACCAAGCGTTAGTGGCGTTACGTCTAGTAGTAGAACGTCTTTCACATCACCACCTAGTACCGCACCTTGAATTGCTGCACCAACGGCAACTGCTTCATCAGGGTTAACGTCTTTACGAGCATCTTTGCCGAAGAATCCAGAAACAGCTTCCTGAACTTTAGGCATACGAGTCTGACCACCGACTAAGATAACGTCGTCGATTTCTGACGTAGAAACGCCTGCATCTTTTAGTGACTGCTTTACAGGCTCAAGCGTACGCTCTACCAAGTCTTCAACTAATGCTTCTAATTTTGCACGAGTTAGCTTGATGTTAAGGTGCTTAGGACCTGTAGCGTCAGCCGTGATGTACGGTAGGTTTACTTCCGTTTGGCTGCTTGAAGACAATTCAATCTTCGCTTTCTCACCAGCTTCTTTCAAACGTTGCATCGCTAGTGCGTCGCCTTTAAGGTCGATGCCTGAGTCTTTCTTGAACTCTTCTGCCAAGTACTCGATAACGCGCATATCAAAATCTTCACCACCAAGGAATGTATCACCGTTGGTCGAAAGAACTTCGAACGTATGCTCGCCGTCAACTTCTGCAATTTCAATGATAGAGATATCGAAAGTACCACCACCAAGGTCATAAACAGCTACCGTGCGATCGCCACGCTCTTTATCCATACCGTATGCTAACGCTGCCGCTGTTGGCTCGTTAATAATACGTTTTACGTCTAAACCAGCGATACGGCCGGCGTCTTTAGTCGCTTGACGCTGTGAATCGTTAAAGTATGCAGGAACTGTAATTACTGCTTCTTTAACTTCTTCACCTAAGAAGTCTTCCGCTGTTTTCTTCATCTTTTTCAAGATTTCAGCAGAAACTTGAGGCGGCGCCATTTTCTTATCGTTTACTTGAACCCAAGCATCACCGTTGTCGGCTTCGATAATTTTATAAGGAACCATACCCGTATCTTTTTGAACTACCTGATCTTTGAACTTACGCCCGATCAAACGCTTGATAGCGTATAAGGTATTCTCTGGGTTAGTTACTGCTTGGCGCTTCGCAGACTGACCAACCAAAGTCTCACCGTCGGTGTAGGCGATGATCGATGGGGTCGTGCGTGTGCCTTCAGCATTTTCAATAACACGAGGTTTGTCACCGTCCATAACGGCAACACATGAATTTGTTGTACCTAAATCAATTCCGATTATTTTGGCCATGTTTTCACTCCAAAAGGGTCTTTAAATCTTGCTTGTAGCTTATGTGGGGGCTGGGTAAGGTAGATCAACCCCTTAAGCCTACTTTTTTTATGGTTACTCAAAAAGGCCACTCAAATGTCTATCGTAATAATCGAGCAGACCCAACTTAGAATGGAATATTGGTGGTGGGGCACTTTTTTCAAGGGGTATCTTTTAAAAAATCATAAAAAAAGCTGCTCCAAAGACCAGCTTTTTCGTAATCATTTTAAGCCTTATTCTGATATTTACTTAAATATTAATACTCAGCGTTATGGTAAACGTTTTGCACATCATCCTGATCATCAGCCATTTCCAAAAACTTCTCGAACATTTCTTTATCTTCACCAGAAATCTGCGTCATCACTTTAGGAATAAACTGGATCTCGTCAACGTCAAACTCGATGCCTTCAAAATTATCGAGTAATGCCTGTTTGGCTTTAAAGTACTCTTGCTGTGGTGCAAAAACGGTAATTTTGCCGTTTTCATGTTCGATATCGGTCACATCAACATCCGCCATCATTAACGCTTCGAGAACTGCTTCTTCATCATCATGAGCAAAGACAAAAATAGCGCTGTGGTCGAACATATGCATCACGCTACCTTCTGTGCCAATTTTTGACTTAGTTTTAACGAAACACTGGCGAACCTCACCAAAAGTACGGTTTGGGTTATCAGTTAAACAGTCCACAATAACCATAACATTGCCTGGAGCGTAACCTTCGTAACGTGCCACCGCGAAGTCTTCGCCCGCCCCACCTTCAGCTTTATCGATAGCTTTTTGGATAACATGGGCTGGTACCTGATCACGCTTAGCACGGTCCATTAAGCTTCTTAAGGCCAGATTACTTTCCGGCTCAGATCCACCCTGTTTAGCTGTCACATAAATTTCTCGACTGTATTTACTGTAGACCTTGGCGTTTTGATCAGACGTTTTCGCCATGGACTCTTTACGGTTTTGGAAGGCTCGACCCATCTTTATTCTCTCGTGATTATGGTTTCAAAATTTGGGGTATTGTATTACGAAATGCTCAGAAAGTGGGCATTTATAACGGATAGATATAAAAAAAGCTGTCCCTTTTTTATGGAGACAGCTTCCTTCAACACCTTTTAACTACTTTATTTTACGCTATTGAGCGACCACGACACGTGCTGGTCGAATAACACGACCGTTGAGTGAGTAGCCTTTCTGGAAGACGTCGATCACGGTGTTTTTCTCATGATCAGGGCTCGGAACCATGGTCATAGCTTCGTGTAACTGTGGGTCAAACACTTCTTCCATAGGGTTTAACTGTTCAACACCAAACTTGTTCAAGGTCGATAGGGCTAACTTCAAAGTCAACTCCATACCTTCCTTCATAGCTTTCGACTCTTCGTGTTCAGCCTTTGCTTGCAGGCCTTGCTCAAGACTATCGACTACCGCCAACAACTCTTCAGCGAATTTCTCGATCGCATACTTACGCGCGCTGATCACTTCTTTTTCAGAGCGACGACGAATGTTGTCAGCTTCAGCTTTGGTGCGCAGTGCCAAATCCATATTGTCAGCAGCTTTAGCTTCTGCTTCTTCTAGCGCTTTTTCTAACTCAATGATTTTACGCTCTTCATCGCTTAGATCCGCTAAGTTATCTTCTTCAGCCGCTTCTACTGCTTCTTCTAAAGCTTCGTCCACAACTTTTTTCACTTGCTCTTCAGCAGCTTCCATTTGCTCTTCGCTTAGTGCTTCGTTTTTTTCAACTTCTTGATTTTGCTTGTCTTTCTCAGACATAGGTCTCTCCAAACGTTATCTCTTACTCGCTATCAACGCCTGCTGGAAACCTTTAAAGGCAGCAAGCGAACTCGAATTCTCTAGTGTCACTCAATATGAGGATTCATCGTCATTATTCAAGGCTGCCGATATTAATTTTGCGGTAATATCGACCATGGGGATCACTTTGTTGTAGTCCATGCGGGTCGGCCCCACCACCGCTAAAACTCCAACCGCTTCGCCATCAATGCTGTAAGGCGCTCCGACGACGCTGCACTGGGAAAAGACGTCGTAGCCCGACTCTTCGCCGATAAAGAGCTGAACACCATCGGCGTTCAAGCATTTATCCAACAAGGTCAACATCTGTGTTTTCTCGGAAAAGGCGTTAAATACCGACTGTAAGTCCGAAATATCACCAGAATTCACCCAGTTTAATAGTTGTGATTTGCCGGTGACCTGGACTTCGTCGTCTTCGTTGCCTGTAAAACTTTTTTCAGCAACTTCGACCATCGACGCCATCATCTGATCCATCTTCGCACGATCTGCCTTAAGCTCGTTCAGCAATTCACGGCGTACTGTGTCCAGCTCCTTGCCGGCAAAATGGTGATTCACATAGTTTGATGCTTGCTGTAGCTCTGAGCGCGTTACCGGCGTATCTAGCTGGATTACACGGTTTTGCACCTCACCATCACTTAATACCAACACCACCAACACTTTATTCTGCGCTTCTGCGTCCTGTGATAAAGGTACAAACTCCACTTGTTTCACTCGTGTCACATCGCGGCGCGGTACTCGCACCAGCCCCGCCATTTGAGTAACCTGAGACAGCATATTGCTGACGCTCGACAACATCTCGCCCGTTTCCGAAACTTTGCCCAGATGTTGCTGTAGCTGCTGCAAGTAAATCTCTTCCACATCAGAGACGGTAAGCAACTGATCGACAAACAAGCGAACGCCCTGCGAGGTTGGAATTCGCCCGGCTGACGTGTACGGCGCGGTTAGTAAGCCCATACTTTCAAGATCTTGCATTACATTGCGCACGGTCGCTGAGCTGACGCTTAACTGTGAGTTCTCCAGTAAGGTTTTTGAGCCCACGGGCTGACCGCTGGAGATATAAGTCTCCACCAAGGTTTTCATCAAGATCTGCGCACGCTGGTCAAATTTGCTCATGGATATCAGTCAGTTCCTTATTAAGGTGTTGTCGTTAGTTTCAATTCTGATTGAGTAAAACCCTTGCCTATTGGCTGTATATATTCTTAAATGTGGGTCAATAATGCAATTACAAGGGATAATGAGCAAACGTGGCTCCTGCTTTAAGCTTTAAAACTATCGGCATCATGGGGAAACCGAAACATAAAGAAGTCGGCGAAACCATTATGACACTCTATCGCCATTTGCTAGACGAAGGTTATCAACCGCTCGTCGAAGACTCTGTTGCGTCTGATCTGGACGTTAAAGCCGATCATCAAGCGACCTGGCAGACGATTGGCGAGAACGCTAATTTAGTTATCGTAGTCGGTGGCGACGGCTCAATGCTTTATGCTGCACGTTTGATGGCGAGCTACAATATCCCGCTGCTAGGTGTAAACCGTGGTTATCTTGGCTTCTTAACGGACATACAGCCACAACAAGTGACCGAAAAAGTCAGTGAAGTGTTAAGTGGTGAATACAGCCAAGAACGCCGCTTTTTGCTCGAGGCTGACATTGATGGTGAAAACAATAAAGAACGCTACAGCGATGCCTTAAACGATATCGTGCTCTATCCTGGTGAAATCTCGCGCATGATCGAATTCGAGGTCTATATTAACGACTCCTTCGTCTACAGTCTGCGCGGCGATGGCTTAATTATCTCGACGCCAACGGGTTCTACGGCTTACGCTTTATCCGCTGGCGGTCCTATTATGTCACCGTCAATTAACGCCATATCGCTCGTCCCCATGTTCCCACATACGCTATCCAGTCGCCCAATCTCCATTGACGCAGAGAGCAAAGTTGATATCGTATTCAGCCAAGCTAATGAGAACGAAGCTCGCTTAAGTTGTGATGGACAGGTGCGATTCCCGGTCGCCCCAGGGGAGAAGATTTGTATTCGCAAACGCAAAGAAGACTTATGGCTATTGCACCCTAAAGATTACGACTACTTCAGCCTGCTTCGTACTAAGCTAGGTTGGGGTTCGAAGCTTTAGCTCAGTAAAGAGTCAATAAAAATAAGGACTTGCATGATTAACAGACTTGTTGCGACTATAGCGTTACTGGTGACATTATTACCCTTGGCGAAAATTATTTATGCTTACTCAACGGTTGTTACGGCTCCATTTGCAAATGGGGACATTGAATCAATCCAGAACCTAATACTCCCTTATGTCATTCTTAGTATCACATTAATAGTAGGCTACACAGCCTTCATGTTTAAATCGAATCGTGTTCCAAAAGATAAGAAAATGTTGTGGACTATTGCGATTGTGGTGTTTCATGTCCCTGCAATGCTTTTTTTCTGGTTCTGCTATATTTGGAAAAGACCAAATATTTCGACTGTAGCTCATCAAACTTAAACAATAATACTGCCTATGCTCTCAAGTATTCATATCAAAGACTTTGCCATTATCGAACAACTTGATTTGGACCTCCAATCAGGTATGACAGTGGTCACCGGTGAGACTGGTGCGGGTAAATCCATCATGGTGGATGCACTCTCTTTCGCGCTGGGAGCTCGCGCCGACAGTGCCGTGGTGCGAAATGGCGCTAAACGCGCTGAGATTAGTGCCGTGTTTGATATTTCTAAGCTAAAACCCGTACAAAAATGGCTTGAAGAGCAGATGCTAGATGAGGAAGAAGATTGTATTCTTCGTCGCGTCATTAACCATGATGGTCGCTCAAGGGCTTTTATCAATGGCCAACCGGTTAATTTGACTCAACTCAATGAGCTTGGTGATTTTCTAGTGGATATTCATGGCCAACATGAACATCAATCACTGTTTAAACCCCAGATTCACTTACAGCTTCTCGACCGTTTCGCCGATTTAACGCAAGACACTTCACAGTTACGCGAAATTTCAAAACAAATAAGCACCATTTCAACGAAGTTAACTTCTTTTAAGGAATCTTTAAAAGACAAAAACGATCGTCGCGACTTGTTGACGTTTCAGTTGGAAGAGCTTGAAAAGGCGCCGATTGACCGCGCAAAAGATATCGAAAACGATCATAAGCGCGCAGCCAATGCCAGTAAGCTATTAGAGCAAGGGCAACAAAGCTTGATGGCGCTTCACGAAAATGACGACAATCTAGCGAGTCAGCTTGGTCGCATTATTCATATCATCAGCGATATGCAACAAATGGATCAAGGTGTTACTAATACACACGATCTGTTGCAGTCGGCGCTAGTCGAAATTGAAGAAGCTAGCCACGAATTGCGCGACTATATTGAGCATCTCGATATCGATCCAGCAGAGTTTCAGCAGTTAGACCAAGAGCTAACACTATTGCACGACTTAGCGCGTAAACACCAAGTGACAATGGTTGATTTGCCGGAAACTAAGCAAGCCATTGAGCAAGAACTCGAGCAGCTTTCCGGCGACGAGCAAACCTTCGACGAGCTTGAAAAAGAACTCGAAGCTCAGCAATCGAAATACCACAAAATTGCTTCAAAAGTATCGAAAGAGCGTGCTAAATCCGCTAAAAACCTCGAAAAGCAAGTTGTGAAGCTGATGAAAGATCTAGGTTTAGGTAATGGTGTATTCGAAGTTGCCTTGAACCCAGTCGACAAAGAAACCTATAAATCCAATGGCTTAGAAACTGCCGAGTTTATGGTTAGCACTAATCCCGGCCAACAACCACAGCCGCTCCGCAAAGTCGCGTCTGGCGGTGAGTTATCCCGTATCAGCTTAGCGCTACAGGTGATAAACGCACAAACCATACAGCTGCCAACCCTGATTTTCGATGAGGTCGACGTTGGTATTGGCGGTGGCACCGCAGAAATCGTTGGCAAGCTTTTGGCAGACTTAGGCAAGAAGGCGCAAATCCTCTGCGTCACGCACCAAGCGCAAGTCGCCGCCCAAGGCCATCAACACCTGATGGTGGCAAAATCCCAAGACAAGAAAAGCACACAAACCGAACTTCAAGAGCTGGGTACAGAGCAGCGTGTGGAAGAATTAGCCCGAATGATTGGTGGCGTCGAAATAACCGAAACCATCCGGAATCATGCAAGAGAGTTACTAAATTAATAACCTCTACCTCACATATTAATTATTACCTTTAGATTCAGTAGGCCTATTATGCAAACTATCATTATCAACAAAGAACCCGTCGAGCTATTTAAAATCCTTAAGTTTGAAGGGATTGTCGGTAGCGGTGGCGAGGCTAAAACGGTCATCAGCGAAGGATTGGTTAAGCTTAATGGTGCTGTCGAGACTCAGAAGCGAAAAAAAATAGTGTCTGGTGACGTTATTGAATTTATGGATCAGAGCTTTAAGATAACCTTAGAAGACTAATTATTTAGCCCATACAGACGATTTACCGACATTACCAAGCTTACAGCTTGATTCGCTTACAATATTATAGTCACTAGATTCCCCCTCAAGGCCGGAATGACAAGCTTTTGAGGGTCAACCACTGCGTAGCCTCGATTAGCAACGCGTAATCGAGGTTTAAACCCTAGAATAAAGCCCCAAAGCAACAGTCTTTGAGGCTGTTTTAACCTAGATACAGCGTTCTATTTATCGTGTACCACTGAAAACTCGGGTCTATGCTTCATGATTCTAAAGCTTAAACTTTCAACATGCTCATCGAAGCGACTAAATAAATCTCTTAGCTTATCTTCACCTAACCTTTTAGAAGCAAGCTCTTCAAAGCCTGGTTTCGGCTCTTCAAAACCTGCAAAATTCTCACTTGGCATGGCTAGGGTTAAATAGATTCCGTCCATGTCGCGTTCATAAGACCAACCCCAAGATCTCTTCCATCCAATATCCCGCGCCAGATCTGAAATTTCTTTTACAATTGGCCCGATATCAGAGTTTGGTTTTAGTTTATGATGCGTTAAGCGAAGCAGATTGGATTTGGTGTTTTTCGACCAATTACTATTCTTATGATCGAACCAAGAGTAAAAGTGACGACTTAATTTCACATATTTACCCGGCCCATTATTCCAATGGTTAACAAAGTCCTGGTGCACCTCAAGTTCATTGTATTTTTGATGGTCACTCCAGGTAAAACAACAATGTCGGATATAGTAGTCACGCCCAATGACGCCGGTATGCGGTGTAAAAGTGGCCCAATTCCTAGGATCACCTTTGCTTTTTCTAAATTTCGCATGAGCTTCTAAAGCTTTCTCGAACTTGGCTTGATCGGCTCCATCAATTTTAAAATGCCACATTTCTGCCATTGCCGGTGGAGGTTCATCAGCTGCATCGACGGAATGACTCATGAATAAAACAAATGGTATGACTGCCACAAATAGGCAGATAGTTTGGATACGCTTGTACATCGTTAACTCCTTTTTATAACTCAGATAAAAACACACAAGCGCAAGCGTTATATAGAGTTCAAATTGGACTCCAAGGCAAAAAGTATACGCCCAACTGTACAAAAAACAAACAGTCAGTTTTTTTTACAAAATCTTGGATGTTGTCATTGCGAGGAAGTTTGCTATTTCATGACTAGCTGAAATGGCACTTTGGGTATGAGTTCGAATAGGTTTAGTTCGCCCTCTTGATTAAAAGCGAGCTTGCCGCGCTTCGCTTGCAAAGACGAATAGTTAGAAGTGCGAGACTGGAAGGAATACCTTTATGTGTTGTAAATACGCCACGGCTCAAAAACTAGATTTTATTTTGAGGGATGATACAAAATTCAGATTTTGGTGTGAGTGCGCGGCAAGTTCGCCGCGCAACGAGGGAGTGCGTACTCAATGCATGACTGAGTGAGCAGGCGGATTTAACAAAGCAATCGCGCCAAAAGATAATTTTGAGGTTATTTCTTCTTTTTAACGTACAAAACCAAGCTATGCTCCACAATCTCGTAACCATGTTCTTCGGCGATTACGTGCTGTAGGCGTTCGATTTCGTCGTTAATGAACTCCGTAACAGTACCGTCTTCGACGTCAACCATGTGATCATGATGCTCGCCATCGTCTAGTTCGAATACAGAATGTCCGCCTTCAAAGTTATGACGAACAATCAGCCCAGCAGTTTCGAATTGTGTTAAGACACGGTATACCGTCGCTAAACCTACATCATCTCCAGCTTCAAGCAGCATCTTGTAAACGTCTTCAGCACTTAAGTGGCGTTCCTCGGAACTTTCCAGTATTTGCAAAATCTTAACCCTCGGTAAGGTTACTTTAAGACCTGCTTTTCGTAACTGTTTACTTTCCAAAAATACATCCTCCAATAGATTTGAGCGACTAAATGATTATACTAGTCAGCAGATTGTATAGAAAGTAAGTTGGAAAGTTAAATAAGAACCTATAAAATCACAAATAACTCAAGAAATTAGGTAATCCATGAAAAAACTGTTTTGTTTATCGCTACTAATCGCGCTCTCGACGGCTTGTGTTTATACCCCAGCCATCCAACAGGGTAATATTTTACAACAAGAAGAAGTCAATAAAATTGAACCTGGGATGACTAAAGAGCAAATCGCTTTTATTCTGGGTAAGCCGGCTTTGGACACGAATTTAGAAGAAAATACATGGTATTACTTGTATTACATGAAGCCGACGAGTGGTGAAACTCGCTCGAAACGCCTAATTCTTCATTTTGTTGATAATAAGTTAGAGCGCATGGAAGGCACTATTAAGCCGGAAAAAGAATCGTAATTGGACTCTATAGCCATTCTTGCTTTTAAAGAGAGTGGCTAGCCCTTCCACCCTATTTTTCTGCTTTTTCCCGCTCTATCCCTCTGAAACGGCCTTCTGGTAGTTACTTTTCAATTGTTCAAGTTGTTCGGTAGTAGGTTGCTTCATCCGCCAATGTGACAGCATCGTGATTGTTTGCTTGAGCTGCTTGATGTAGCGACGGCAAGGTCCGCAAATCATTAAGTGCATTTTCATCTCAGCTTTTTTCCAAAAATTTAACTCTTGATCCAGGTAGTCAGTACCAAGATCGACAATATGCTTACAACTCAACATTCTCCAGTCCTCTGAAATTTTGCAATAACTCGCTGCATTTTATCGCGCCCACGGTGTAACAGTACTCGGGCATTAGATGCTGTGATCTCCAAGATGTTACATATCGCCTCCATATCAAGTCCGCCTATATCGCGTAAATTTAATAGCTGTTGTTGTTTATCGGGGAGTTTGTCCATGTGTTTCTTGAGGCAATCCTTTAATTCGCCCGCAGACAACAGCTCATCAGGTGAGGATATATCCCACTCTGGGTTTCCATCAGCCCAGCGCCCTTGCTGGGTAAAACGAGTATCGGTTGCCCAGTTTTCGTTGACAGCCTCTAATGACACTGAGCGAGACTCTTTGCGTAGGCGACTTTTCGCTTCATTTGCTGTAATTCGAATTAACCAAGATTTTAGTGCGGATCGTCCTTCAAATTTATTGATTGCGTTAATTGCTGAAATCCATGCTTCTTGCACCACTTCGTCTGCTATCGACGAACCTGCAATAGCGTAAGCTACCGCATACATTGACGAGTGGTACTCTTTAACTACCTGTTCGAATAGCGCGATATCGTTATTCTTTAAACGCTCCACCAGCTCTTTTTCTGGCGGTAATGGTCGTGTTTCCATCGGCTCCTCGGTTTCCAATAAGCAGGTATTTTTGACTTGCTAGTAAGGTCTCTATTAACCTTAGACTAACTAGGCTTATAAATCACTGATTTATACTACAAAACATGGCTATAGCGTAAGATATAAACTCCTTACCAATGATAACCTGAGGAATACTTGATGGAATTTGGCTTTATGGCATTTGCTAAAACCGTGCTTAATTGGATTGGGCTTATTTTCGTTTTAGGGCTAACGCTTTTACTCATTGCCATAGTCATCACCTACATTATTGATAAAACTCAGAAGAAGCATGCCGTTCGCCGAAATTTCCCGGTGATAGGACGTTTTCGTTACTGGTTTGAGCATCTTGGTGAGTTTTTCCGTCAATATTTCTTTACCCTCGATCGCGAAGAAATGCCGTTTAATCGAGCGGAAAGAAGCTGGGCCTATCGTGCCGCCAAAAACGTCAGCCGAACCCTAGCTTTCGGCTCTACTCGCAACTTAACGCCTACTGGCACCGTGATGTTCCTTAACGATCAGTTCCCCACTCTGGAAGAGAACGCGGTCGAATCTGAAGCTCTTTTAATTGGCCCTTATTGCCCAAAACCCTATTTAGCCCCAAGCTTTTTTAATATTTCAGGCATGAGCTACGGTGCTTTATCTAAAGTTGCGGTTCAAGCGCTAGCCAAAGGGGCTGCCAAAGCGGGTTGTTGGATCAATACTGGCGAAGGAGGCTTATCGCCTCACCATCTTTCTGGTGGCGGTGATGTCGTGTTTCAAATTGGTACCGCAAAATACGGCGTACGTAACGATGACGGTACTTTGTCGGATGAAAAGCTGATTAAGGTGTGCTCTCACGATCAGGTCAAGATGATCGAATTAAAGTTAGCGCAAGGTGCAAAACCTGGAAAAGGCGGTATTCTGCCTGGCAGAAAAGTGACCGAAGAGATTGCTAAGATTCGCCACATCCCTGACGGCGAAGACTCCATTAGTCCTAATGGACATCCTGAAATTGATGATGTCAGCGACCTGCTCGATATGATCAATCATATTCGTGACTTAACAGGTAAACCGGTTGGTTTTAAAACGGTTATTGGCACCCATGAGTTTTTGTTTGACCTGTGTGAAGAAATCCATAAACGCGGTATTAAGTTCGCGCCCGACTTTATTACTATCGATAGTGCCGATGGTGGCTCTGGCGCTGCACCACAGCCGTTGTTTGATTATGTCGGTCTTACGATTAAGGAAAGCTTGCCTTTAGTCTTGAGCGTCCTACAAAAACAGGGACTGCGCGATCGTGTAAAAGTTATTTGCTCAGGTAAGATGATCAATCCATCAGGCGTTGCTTGGGCTTTAGCTATGGGTGCAGACTTCGCCTTATCCGCTCGCGGCTTTATGTTTGCCTTAGGCTGCATCCAAGCCCTTCAATGCAACAAGAACACGTGTCCTACAGGCGTCACCACCCATGATCCTGATTTACAAAAAGGTTTAGTGGTGCCTGATAAAGCTGAACGCGTTTACCACTATCATAAAAACTTAGTCAAAGCTGTCGGCGTTATTGCGCACTCTTGTGGTGTGACAGAGCCGCGCGGATTAAAGCGTCATCACGTAAGAGTTGTAACAGAAACCGGTCTATCGACTCCTTTAGATAAGATTCACCCTTATCAAGAAAGCAGTATTCCGACTAAAAAACTCTAAGGAGTCATTTAAAAAATAGCGGAATACCATAACAAGAGGATTTATCATGAGTAATCTAGTTCAAAAATACCATCAGTTTCAGGCTTGTGTGTGTCACTACGTGAAGCACCTAGACGGGATACCGCCACTTCTTTTCCGACTGATCCTATTCTTTCCGCTATACGAAGCTGGGGCACGAAAGTTCGCAAACTTCTCCAGTACCTCAGACTGGTTTGCGAGCCTTGGCATGCCACTACCTGATGTGATGACGTTCTTAGCCGCTAGCGCTGAAATGGTGGGCGGTATTTTTATCCTGATTGGCTTTGCCACCCGTTGGGCGGCGATTCCACTGATCATCACCATGTTGGTTGCAGCGCTTGCAGTACACTGGGATAACGGCTGGTATGCCATCGCTCAGTCGTCCGACCCTGAAGTTGCAGAGCGCTTAAAAATGGGCCGTAGTATTTTACAAGAACATGGCAATTACAGCTGGCTAACAGAGAAGGGTAGCTTTGCAATCCTTCAAAACGGAATAGAGTTCGCTGCAACTTATTTTGCCATGTTAGCCTCGTTATTCTTTACCGGCGGCGGTCGTTACTTCTCGGTCGACTACTGGCTCCGCAAGGTTTTCGCCAAACCGCAATAATCGACTAACGTTTAAAACACTCCAAAAAAGCCGTTAACCAACGGCTTTTCCTTAAATACCCTTGTTTGACGGTGCTAATCCGACCACAAATGGCGTACAATAGGCGTATCATTAGAACGCATCAATTCTCACACCTACAATCATGAGCGAGAAAACATAATCATGAGCGAGTTTTTCAAAAAATCCTTAGATATTCACAAATACTTACGCGGCAAATGGGCAATCAAGAGTAAAGTCCCTTTACAAAACCGCGATGACCTCTCCGTAGCCTACACTCCTGGCGTTGCAGCCGTTTCTAATCACATCGCAAAAGACAAAAACTCCAGCTACCTGTACACAATGAAAGGTAACTCGGTTGCTATCGTTTCCGATGGTTCAGCCGTTTTAGGCCTTGGCGATATCGGCCCAGAAGCTGCTCTTCCTGTGATGGAAGGTAAAGCTATTCTATTTAAAGAGTTCGCCGACATTGATGGAGTGCCACTAGTAATTGATGCAGCTTCCGTTGAAGAAATTGTAACCACGGTCAAAACTATCGCCCCGACCTTTGGCGGTATTAACCTCGAAGATATCGCGGCGCCAAAATGTTTTGAGATTGAAGAAGCGTTACAAGACATAGGTATTCCAGTATTCCACGACGATCAACACGGCACAGCGATTGTACTGTTAGCGGCGTTAATTAACGCTTGCAAGGTTACTGGTAAAGATATTCAGACATTAAAAGTTGTCATTAATGGCGCTGGTGCGGCGGGTACTGCTATCGCAAAATTACTGCGTTGCGTAGGTCATGAAGAATCGGCCTGTATTCCGGTGGAAGATGTTCTTGTGTGTGACTCTAAGGGCATAATTTCCTCAGACCGCGATAACCTTAATCACGAAAAAGAAAAGATTCTAGCTTATACAAACCGTCATAATCGTAACGGCAACTTAATCGACGCACTGCGCGATGCAGATGTATTTATTGGCGTATCAAAAGGTAACTTGCTGACAGGCGACGATATTAAGCTCATGAACAAGGATCCGATCATCTTAGCCATGGCTAACCCAATTCCTGAAATTATGCCTGACGAAGCGAAAGCAGCAGGGGCTTCAGTAGTGGGTACTGGCCGTAGCGACTTCCCGAACCAGGTCAACAACGTGTTGGCTTTCCCTGGAATTTTCCGCGGTGCGTTAGAAGCTCGTGCAACAAGAATTACTGAGGGCATGAAGATTGCCGCAGCGCATGCTTTAGCAGGTGCGGTTAATAAGTTATCACCAGATCACGTTCTTCCCGATCCTCTAAACCGTAACGTCGCACAAAAAGTGGCTGAAGCGGTTAAAGAGCAAGCGATTAAAGAAAACGTACAACGCCCTCTTTAACGCTTTCTTATTGTCTACTTTGAGCAGGCCAACACTTTTTCGATGGCCTGCTCAATCAATTCTGGCTGCGTCATCATCAATAAGTGCTCCTCTGTATCCACCGGCCAATATGCCCCACAATCGCTTGCCTTGGCTAACTCAAAGTACCACTCAATACCTTCTTCGCGCCACTTTGCAATCGATGCTCTAACCGCTTCATCCTCGATAGTCGTTAAATAAGCACTCTCAAAATCCGTATCCAGTACAACCAAGGGTAACTCTGAGTCTAGCGGATGTTTAACTGCTGCTTCTAAATCCTCTTTATAAACGCTAGCCTCTAAAAACTTGTGGATTTGATAATCCCGCGTGTTCCGAATCGCCTCAACCGCATCGTAATAATCCCAGTCCATAAAAGCTTCGAGCTTTTTTGGAATAAGCGTCATTAAATGCTCACGCTCTGCTTTAAGTTTTTCCTTAATTCGCAGATCATATTTACCAGACTCAATATAGTCTTTTAAGCCCTGCCAACCTTTTTTATAGACCTCGGTTTCGCTGGTGTAGTGCTTTATCGAGTGGGGCGTGAGTACGTCAGGGTCGATTAACACCACGCCTCTTGTGCGTGACTTTAGCTGGGGACTGTCGAGCAACAGCTTTAAGGACAAATTCGAGCTGGCGAATGCCACAAAAACTAATTCACGCTGTGAGTCGATAACGTCTTTTGATAATAGTAAGACCTCCAGATCATCAGCGAACTGGCGATAAGACGGCGCTTCAATGTGTTCTGACCATGCTTGTCCAGCACGATCGATGGCGATGGACTGATAGTTTTTGGCAAGGCTGTTTTGTCCGAGACTGGTTTTTGAAAAATAGTTTTGCGCCAAGATCCACCAAGCACTATCACTGTGCCAATTATCGGTTGGCCCAGATAATAAAATTAGTAGAGGCTTCTGCTCAGCTTGCCCTTTTTGATGGTAATGAAGTTGATGACCATTCACCGAAGTTAAGTGACTCTGTAACGGTATCGCCGGCTTCTCCACACCGGCCAGCGCGCCAGCACTAGATACTGACATTAACAGCAACAATCCCCAGACACCTAATTGCTTCATGTTTTTTCCTCATGTTTTTTTGCTAAGCTCTCTTTACCTGAGCACCTTCCACAGAGCACCATTCCAAGAGCCTCCGTCCATAGGCCTTTCTTTATTTCAAAATAATCACTTTTCCTAATCTTTAACAGACATTTTTCATAGAAATAGACATTTTCTTGGTATAGGCTAGAAATTAGACACATTCTGGAGCAAGCCCCCATGAACAAACTGATCCATATTGCCCTGTTAGTTACAGCGCCTTTGGCTTTTATTGCTGAACCTGTATTCGCACACAGTGGTGCGCATCCAATTCGATATGTCGCCGAAGACGGTGTCGACCAAGGCAATTGTTCGCAAGCTAAAAAGCCTTGTGCCTCGATCAGTTATGCGGTCAATCAGTCGAGCAAAGGCGACAAGATTTATGTCGCTTCGGGTCAATATTTTGCTCAAGAGATGGATATCTTCTATTTGTTGAATGACATGGTCGCGGTCAAAGGTGGCTTCTCACAAGAAAATGGTTACCATCAACAAAACCCTGAAAAGAACGTCACAACCATCGTCGGACTGCCCGCTGAATATCGTGACAAGTTACAGAAAAAAGGCTTTCGCCTACTGCAAGACAGTAAGGGCAATCAGGAGTTTCGCGTAAAGCCTGAATACCTCGATATGCTCGACCGCTATCAAAAGGTTAACCAAACCAATAAAAAGCAAATCTCCTGCCAAAATGGTAGCGCGGATGAGTTTCCTTGTTATCAAGTGGATTTAATCTCACAGTTTTCTCTCGCCTCTTTGAGCACTACGCCTTCTAGCGCTAGCGATATTTGGGGTTACGTCGATCTCAATAACAACCGCGAATATGCCGTCATGGGTTTGGTTAATGGCACAACTCTTATTGACGTTACCGATGCAACCAACCCAGCCGAAGTGGGCACTGTTTCTGGCGTTGATAGCACTTGGCGCGACGTGAAAGTTTACCAGTATTTCGACCAAACTAGTGACCGCTATAAGGCTTACGCCTACGTCACCACCGAAGGCCAGGGCGGCCTCCAAGTCATCGACTTAAGCGATGCACCGAATAACATCCAGCTAGTCAACACCATAGATGTCTTCAAAACGGCGCATAATATTTATTTAGGCAACATCGACTATACCAACGGCACTGCGCTTGATGGGCACGACGCTTATCTGTATATCGCTGGTTCAAATTTAGGCAACGGCTCTTACCGTGTTTTTGACTTAGTGGATCCTGAAAATCCCGCACTCGTCACCACGCCGGATTCCACAGGTTATGTCCATGACGCGACCAACCTTATCATCGATGACAATCGAACAGAGCAATGTGCGAACGGCCATAACCCTTGTGAGTTATTTATCGACTTCAATGAAAATACCGTCGATATTTGGGACACTACCGACAAGTCTGCGCCTACAAAAATCAGTAGCACGCCTTACAACGGCGCGAGCTACACACACTCTGGCTGGTACTCCAAAGACAAGAACTTTATTTTCGTACAGGACGAACTTGATGAGCGTAACTTAGACGTGAATACTCGCTTGTATGTGATGGATATTAGCGACTTAACCTCGCCGCAGGTTGTTGGCCAATTCGAAGGACAAACACGCGCGATTGATCACAATGGCTTCACTCTAGGCGACAAATATTATATGTCGAACTATAAGCGTGGGCTGACGATTCTTGATGTTGCGAATCCTGCGACGCCTAAGGAAATTGGCTTTTTCGATACTTACCCTATTCCAGAAGCTAACGACCCACAGTTCGATGGCGCTTGGGGCGCTTACCCTTACTTACCCAGCGGCAACATCCTCGTAAGCGACATTTCTAATGGTCTTTTTGTGCTCAAGGATAACAGCCAAATTGGTGATGAAGGCCCAACGGCAACCGAACCAGAAACACCAATTACCCCACCAACAAGTGGCTCTGGTGGCGGTGGTCCATTGAATATCTTTATTGTGCTGGCCCTAATCGCTATGCTGGGCGCACGACGAAAACGCTAAAACCAACATTAAGAATCTTATGAAAACCATTAATCTTTGGCTGATTATTCTCGGCCTATTAATCTCAGGCTTGCTCGCTGGTAGCAAAGCCGTTGACCACTATGGCGAGCAATATACAGATCAAGCGTTGGAGCGCAGCCTTATAGCCTTCGCCATTGCTCGTGGACTCAACGGTCTGATATCTATGGCACAAGAAGCTGAAATTGCGATGCAACCTGCCGGTATCGGTCTAACGCTGTCGCCAGGTGAAATACTCGATCCGATCAATGATCTGATTGAGCGTTTTTCTTTGGTGATGCTGGTCACGGCCAGCGCACTAGGTATCCAGAAGCTAATGTTATCGATTGGCGCTTGGGATTATTTTAATTACCTTATTATCGCTTTTTGGGCTTTTGCTGCAGGTTATCTACTGTTTAAGCATTTCAAACAACGTCAAGCTAATCCTTTAATTCTTAAAGTGGCACTGTTTCTTGTTTTGGTGCGTTTCGCCACACCGATAATGGCGCTAGGCTCGGAAGCGCTGTATCAAGGTTTTCTCGCTAATAACTACAAAGAAGCGAGCCAAGGTTTGCAACAAACCGAAGCCACAATTCGACAAAATACCCCAGACGATGTGACTGGCGACGAAGAACTTTCTGGGCTCGAAAAAACGAAACGCTGGTTCAGCGACGCCGCCGACCAACTAAACCTCAAAAAGCAAATTGCTTCCTACCAAGAAGCAGCCGAGCAAGCGAGCCAGAGCGTGATTCAGTTAATCACCGTGTTTATTGTGCAAAACATTTTGTTTCCCCTGCTGTTTATATGGCTATTTCTTAAGCTAGGCAGGCACCTTATAAGCAACAAAGAGATCCATCAGTGATCAATTACTAATACTCTTCGATATCGTTAATATACTTCTCTTCAGCAGGTGGATTAGCGGTAACACATTGAACGATGATAGTTCTTAGTATGTTGTACTTCTCAACCGGTAATTCATCTCCCGGCCACAACCAGCGTTTGTTAGAGAACTTACGGCAAAAATGTTTCCAGTCCTCAACCTCTGAGAGTAATCTTTGGGCGGTGTCATAATCGAAGTCATCTTCGTCCTTGAGCCGCTCATTAGGTTCCACTTTTGCTTGGATTTGGTGCATGACCTTCCAGTACCGTAAGTCTTTCTCTGAGAAATACTGACCAATACCACGTCTTTTTATATTGTATGGGCTAAAGTTACTGGCATCACGGTTTCCTGCTTGCTCCATCCACATGATACCCTTCTCAATATCCTGCTCAAAGCCGTTCGTTCCTTTCAGATAATACTCACCGATTGCGCCTTGGGCGATATAATCCCCTCGTTTAGCAGCATCAATCAATAAACGTTTCTTCCTCTCCTTGGAATATGAAGGGCGAGACCAATAGCCACTGGTACCTCCAGCGTGCTCCGTGATTTTTTTGTTAGCCTCCTCCATCAGCTTGACCCACTTATCAAAGTTCTCGGGATCATCCGCATCACGAGCCTGGCCATAAACATTACGTAAATAGAAATAGTAGTCCCCTTTACGCAGGTAAGGCTTTAATGCTTTGATTGCCGATATCTGCCCCTCAAAGTCGCTGTGTGTACCTTTGAGCCATATCCATGCTGCCAGTGCATCAGCCTGTTGTTGGTTAACCTTATCGCTGACGCAATGTGGGATCTTCTCCCACGGCAAATAAGCATAATCATCTAAGGTAATACATAGGTAAGCGTGTTTTAATTGGTCAGCTTCCTCTACGGTTAGTCGCTTATCATTAGGATTCGTAGCACAAGAACTCAACAAAGAGAGCACAGCCAAGACTAAAACAACTCTTAAATGCATTAGAAACGTCCTTTTGTAGTTACGGTATTCTTATCGGCTTTTTGGAATAACAAGGTACGGTCTTCTGTCACTAACCACCCGTAGGCTTTTAAATCTTCAGAAGAGAAGTTGTTAGAGTCGCCTTTCGCTGTGAGCGGAATACGGCTGGTACTACGCTCAAAAGGCGCATGATACCTTGCCATAAGTTCACTTTCATGCCTTTGGTCATTAGCAAACACCTTGATAAACAGCTCGGTATCTTTTCGCACCTTTTTGCGCCAACGCTTTTCTCCATGAGTATGAATCGTTTCTTTCGCTCTAGCGCCATTGACCATATTATACTTGGTAGCAAAGCCTTGCGGTGCTGGACGAGTGGCCACGCTCAACAAAGGCAGGCCTTGAGTTTCAATAATCAAAGCGTATTGGTTTACTGGACCTTTAGTAACGTAAATCGCCGAGACGTATTCAGCACCTGCATGGACATCAGCTCCAATCGTAACGCCACCTTTATCAGTCATCCGGTGAAACTCTGGCGCTACTCTTAATAGAAAGCGGTCAAGTGCTTCTTCGGGATAACTGTAGACGGGATTGGAGTAATAAAGCTCGTCATAAGTATAGCCATTATTAGCTATCGACCACTGTTGAGTCAGACTAATACGACTCCCCGTCCACGGCTTACGGAGACCTTTAAGTTCTCTGGCAGACTCTATCTGTAGTTGATTAAGCTTCTTTTGCTTAATTACCTTTAATTCCAAGAGACCGTCAGTCAACTCAATATAAAGCTTGTGGCTTCCTACAGAGCCTACGTTGCTCTTAGTGATACAACTCATCTGGTTGTTAACACTGGCTTTACCTGATGGCGATAGCCTATCTATAACTTGTTGAGCATCTTTTGATATGAGAACGCTTGATCCTCCCAAGCACTTCAGCCCTTTAAAGGCTGGACTAGTGAACGGTTGGTAACTCTTTTTAACGGTAGGATTAATAAGTGCTGTCATAGACCGTGTCCTTATGTCTTTTTCTGGTGTTCTTCCGACTAATACTTGTTATGGATAATTAACCCTATTATGTTAATCCACAAAGTCAATAAACGCACCCATTATTTGAGATGTATTTCAAAACAATAGTTTATACAAGCTTTTGAAGCTACTAGTAGTTACTCATCGTAATAACCTTAGCTTAGATAAGGTTTAAGCATAGGAATACCCCACGAGTTTCCGTATAATCTTTTAGCAATTATTCCAGTATTTTCATAAAGAGGAGTCTTTATGCGCCCTAGCGGTAGAAGTAGTAACCAATTAAGACCCGTCACCATCACACGCAATTACACCAAACACGCCGAAGGCTCTGTGTTGATTGAGTTTGGTGAGACTAAAGTATTATGTACTGCCAGCGTCGTCGATAGCGTTCCACGCTTTCTAAAAGGCAAAGGTCAGGGCTGGCTAACGGCCGAGTATGGCATGCTGCCACGTTCGACTCATAGCCGTATGGATCGTGAAGCATCGCGTGGCAAGCAAGGCGGTCGTACCCTTGAAATCCAACGACTAATCGGTCGCTCTTTGCGTGCGGCTGTGGACTTAAAGCAACTCGGCGAGCATACGATTTACCTCGACTGCGACGTTATTCAAGCGGACGGTGGAACTCGAACCGCCTCGATCAGCGGTGCTTGTGTAGCTTTACATGACGCTCTGTTTACCATGCGCCAGCAAGGAAAAGTCAAAACCAACCCGCTTAAGCACATGATTGGCTCTGTTTCAGTGGGTATTTACGAAGGTTCGCCAGTTTTGGACTTAGACTACCCAGAAGATTCTAGCGCCGAAACAGACATGAACTTGGTTATGGACGAGCACGGCGGTTTCATTGAAATTCAAGGAACGGCTGAAGGCGCGACCTTTAGCGGTGACGAATTGATGCAAATGCTAGAGCTTGGCAAGCAAGGTATTCGCGAGATTTTCGATATCCAGAAAAAGGCTATCGCTAGCTAATCGGTATAAACTAGCGCTGCCAATTGTATCTCAGCAAGTGGTAGCGCGACTTATCATCCCCTATAAATAATAGTCTTAAATAAGGGTTATAAACAAAAGGAGCTTTTGATGAAACTAGTGATGATCCCAGGCCTTAACGGCAACGATGCTTTTTTCATCGACTTTATAGCACACCTCGAGATTGAAACCTTATTTATTCCACTGCCCGAGGATTGCCCACAAGATCACGAAACCCTCGCGCACCATATCGCACCAGAGCTTCCCAAGGAGCCTTTTGTTCTCCTTGTCGAATCTTACGCAGGTTCGATAGCGCCCTATCTCAACGCTATGCCAGAGATTCAACTCCAAGGCATTATCTTCTTCGTTAGCTTGTTAGCACCACCCAACAAGATGCTTCTTGAGCTGTCTAAGTTTATGTCTGCTAAAACGGTCTTAAAGTTGCCATTTGCAGAGCAGCAATTGGCGAGTACATACTTGAATAATGATGCGACGCCAGAGCAGGTAGAATTTGTCAAAACGGTGATCGAGAATATTCCAGAGCATATCTTAAAAGAAAGAACAGAAGTGCTAAAAACTATTGGTAACTTCCCACCGCAGCCACCAGTACCCGTCGCTTATGTAGAAGCCAGCAACGATAAGGTGCTCAACCAACGGGCAAAAGATAGCATCGCTAAAGTTTACCCTGGCGCTCGAAAATATCCGATGGAAGGCAGCCACTTTTTGCTATATACCAAACCAAAAGAATCTGCTGAATTGGTTACTAGGATTGTTACTGAATTTAGGAGTTAGGTTTAATGCGTATGTCGAACTCTATCTAACTATAAGCTCTCAAGTCATACGCATACATTATCCCTGATTAATGTCCGCAATTGCCATCTTGATGCACGTGGCCGTGGGCAATTTCTTCATCAGTACCTTTGCGTACCGATAACACTTTAACCTCAACTTTGACCGCTTTCCCCGCCAGCGGATGATTCGCATCGATAACCACGATATCGTCACGAATTTCACGCACGATAACGGCATGCACCCCGTCACTACCTTCGGCGGCTAAGCGCATACCTTCCGTTAGATTCTCTACTTCACCAAATGCCTCTTTTGGCACTTCAGTTCTCAAGTCCTCTTCATAAGGACCGTAAGCTTCTTCAGGCCCCAGCTCCACTCGGATCTTTTGCCCGATGGCTTTACCGGTTAACTCGCCTTCGAGCCCAGGCATAACTTCGCCGTGACCATGCAAATACACCCAAGGGCCGCCCTCTTTCGAGCTTTCCCAAACCTTACCGTCAGTATCCATCAGTTGATAATCCAGCTCAACCACACTATTTTTCTCAATCTTCATGCTATAACTCGCCTAAAATAAAACAATGTCTAAAATTAACACAATCCAAATCGCCGCCAGGGTAAAGTAGCCCAAAATAAAGGCCTTGAAGCGATGAAACACATTATTGTAACCGCAATGAATATACGCATGCACCACACGACACGCGACATATAGCCAAGATAAACCAAGCAACCACACGCTGGCGCTATTGGTCAGGATGGCGATCACTACCGCCAAATAAAATAACACAGGCATTTCAAACAGGTTCATAAAATGATCAGCGGCACGATTGTCTTCCATCAGCTTAGTCATACCTTGACGCGATGCTGTTTTCTGTGGGTGCAGCCGTTGTTCACGGTAGTACCGAAAGCGACGTCGCGCCATAATCACGGCTACTGAGAAGGTTAAAATCACCATCACAAAAACGGGCAGTAAAATTGGTTGGAAAGCCATGTTGAACACTCCTAGGGATTAACCTTGTACTTTATCTATTGCTAATGACGCCCATGCTTGTGACGTTGGCATCAGCTCAATCGAATTAATATTCACGTGTTGCGGTTGCTCCGCCGCCCATATTACCGCTTCGGCAATATCCTCAGCTGTTAATGGCTCAGTGCCCTTATAGACATCATCAGCTTTGTCTTTATCACCACCAAAACGAACTAGTGAAAACTCAGTCTCAGCTAAACCCGGCTCAATATTGGTCACGCGAACCTGAGTGCCTAATAAATCCGCTCGAAGGTTTCGCGTAAACTGTTTAACAAAGGCTTTTGTAGCGCCATAGGCATTACCGCCGGGATACGCATAGTTACCCGCAATAGAGCCGATGTTAATAATGTGCCCTAATTTACGCTCCACCATCCCCGGTAACAACTTGCGCGTCATTAAGTACAAACCCTTGATATTGGTATCAACCATGCGGTGCCAGTCGTCAAGATTTGCTTTATGTGCTGGCTCTAGGCCTAACGCTAATCCCGCATTGTTAACCAATATATCAATTTCAGAAAAGCCTTCCGGCAGACTATTGATCATCGAGTCTATCTGCTCTTCCGAGGTAACATCCATTGGCAATACATACACACAGCATTGGCCAAATTCCTGCTCTAATTCGGCTTTCAGTTGCTCAAGACGCTCTTTACGACGCGCCGCCACAATAACTTTATGACCTTTCTCCGCAAAACGTCGTGCCGTTTCTAAGCCGAAGCCTGAACTTGCGCCAGTGACCATCACCGTTTTTTGTGATTTTTTTGATGCCATATCTATCCTTACTCTTGCTACGATAAAAACTTACTACGATAAAAATAATCTAAATACTACCACAGGCTTGCGCCTAACACAGTTACATTAGAGAATGGTAACAAAGCACTGACAACCTAGGTTAATCCTTAAACAATGTCACAAGAGTACCAATTTCAAATAACAGTCAACACACAATACATCGAAGAGCAGTCTGAGCCTGACAATGAGCGCTTTGTTTTTGGCTACACCATCACCATCGAAAACACCGGTGAATTAGGTGCAAAACTAGACTCCAGACACTGGGTCATTACTGATGCCAATGGCGAAGTTACCGAAGTTCAAGGTCAGGGTGTTATTGGCGAGCAACCCTTTATCGAGCCTGGTAAAAGCTTCCAATACTCCAGCGGCGCCGTTATTTCGACCCCGATCGGAACAATGGAAGGCGACTACAAAATGATTGGCCAAAACGGTACCGAATTTAAAACACCAATTCCCGTCTTTAGCCTAGCTGCGCCTGGGGTTTTGCACTAAACCATGGCGACCTACGCAATTGGCGATATTCAAGGCTGTTACGATGAATTTCGCCAGCTGTTAGACAAAATACAGTTTAATCCTGCCAGCGACCGAGTTTGGCTCGCTGGTGACTTGATCAGCCGAGGCCCCAAGTCCTTAGAAGTTCTAAATTATATTTATGAGCATCAAGATCTGTTCGAAATTGTCCTGGGTAATCATGACCTGCATCTATTAGCCGTTTATTACACAAAAAGTAAGCTCAATAAAAAAGACGACCTAAAACGTATTTTAGAAGCTGAAAACTGTGAAGAGTTGATGGATTGGCTAAGACAGCAACCCATGGCGGTTTACGACAAATCACTCAACTTTCTGATGACCCATGCTGGCGTCCCCCCAGGCTGGAGCCTTAAGCAAACCCTTGCCTGCGCCTATGACTTAGAGGAAGCTCTTACTGATAAAAAGTCAGCCATAGACTTTTTCAAGCACATGTATGGAAACAAGCCAAATCGTTGGCAGAAGTCATTAAAAGGTATCGAACGTCTACGATTTATCACTAACGCCCTAACTCGAATGCGTTTTTGTCACGCCGATGGCTCTCTCGATTTTAAAAGTAAGTCGCCGCCAGGAAAGCAAGATAAAAACCTATACCCTTGGTATGAGATTAGCGAAATCCAAAGTGAAACTCGCGTCGTCTTTGGCCACTGGGCAGCCCTTCAAGGCAAAGCTAAAGAAAAAAACATCTACGCCATCGACACAGGTTGCGTCTGGGGAAATAAGCTCACCGCCTTACGTTTAGAAGACCAGAAGCGCTTCTCAGTTCCCGCCATCAAAAAATGGGCGTAAGGTTACCCTCGTCATAACGAGGAAGCCTGCGACTAACACCTTATCCCCACTCATCATCGCGAGGGAGCTTTCGACCGCCACACTCTGCTATACCCCGTCATCGCGAGGGAGCCTGCGAACGTGACGATCTCTATCACAAAACGCAACACCTTATACCATCAACACTAAAAGCGAGATTGCTTCGTTCCACTCGCAAAGACGAGCAATAGATGTGAGATCGCTTTGTTCCACACCACAGGCATTGCTTCCAGTTCTCGCAAAGACGTACCTTTTACGTCATCGTGATGATATTTAGCACCACCCCTTTCCCCGTCATCGCGAGGGAGCCTGCGACCGTGGCGATCTCTATAACAGATCGCAATGCCCAACATTACCCCCGTCCTGATTAAACTATCGCCAACTTCGCCAAATATCGTTACAATTACAGGCTTTCTGTATCGATTTTCGTATTAGCCCTATAAGTTGTATAGCTCTAATACACCATCGTATTGAGCCATTGTTCGAATCGGAGTTTATACTCGTATGTTAAAAAGCATGACCGCCTTCGCCCGCCAGCAGTTCGCTGCCGAGTGGGGTAACGTAACCTGGGAAATCAAATCCGTTAACCAGCGTTTCCTAGAGCCTAATTTCAGAATGCCAGAGTCATTCCGCCACCTAGAATTCGAACTGAGAAACGTTCTTCGTAAGCGCCTAAACCGCGGAAAGCTCGACTGCACCTTACGCATCGAGATGAATCCGAAGCACGCTGGTCGCATGAAGCTTGACCAAGAAATGGCGCAGCAACTGCTTACCGCCCACGAAGAATTACAAGTCTTAGCGCAAGACAACCAATCCGCAGACTTAGTGCAACTAATGCGCTGGCCAGGGCTTTTACAGCAAGAAGAAACAGACACTAACACCATGGAAAAGGACGTGAAACAAGCCTTTTCTCAGGCCGTAGACCAACTGATTGAAGTGCGTCAACGTGAAGGCGAAGCCTTAGCTGCCACTATCGAGCAACGCCTAAAGGGCATTTCAGAAGAAGTCGCCAAAGTGCAACAGCAGATGCCAGACGTTATAAAGTGGCAACGTGAGCGTATTATAAACCGTTTCGAAGAAGCCAAGGTCGAACTCGACCAAGAGCGCCTAGAGCAAGAAATGGTCTTCCTCGCACAAAAAGTTGACGTCGCCGAAGAAATCGACCGCCTCAATACTCATGTAACCGAATGCCTACGCCTGATCAAAGACAAAGGCCCAGTCGGCCGTCGACTTGACTTCCTCATGCAGGAATTCAATCGCGAAGCCAACACCTTAGGCTCAAAATCGATTAACGCAGACATCACCAACAGCTCTGTCGAAATCAAAGTCCTCATCGAGCAAATGCGCGAACAAGTGCAAAACATCGAATAAGACTTAAAATTACAGCACCAACAAAAAAAGCCCCGAAGTGCCGAAACATTTCGAGGCTTTTATCTTTTAAGCTTTGTTAAAGTAACTGCTAACTTACCGTGGCTTCATTCCTAGTCGTTACATCCAGTTTTTTAACACCTTGAGCTTCTTTTGCGTAAGCCTTGTGGCGAACATCCCACAGTTCCACAGCATGTTGAATATTTAACCAAAACTCTGGCGTGTTTCCTAAAGCAGTAGCTAGCTTTATCGCCATCGGCGCGGTCAGAACCCCTTTATCATTAACGATCCGACTCAAACTATTCCGATGCACGCCCATAGCTTCTGCTAACTCTTTTTGCCCGATACCAGCTGGTTCTAAATACTCACTCAGTAAGATTTGACCAACAGTGATAGGGCGACGCTTTGTATTCCTCATGATACTTAACTCCTTAAGATCCTACCGCTAACTTGGCAGCATCTTGCCATAAATAAGCTGGAAGTTTATTTTTCAATTTCCAGGTTATATCCATTGGCTGACTATTTTCATACTTTACAAAGTCACCCTCTCCTAAGTTGATAAAACCCTTTGTTCTTCCATTCTCATCTTTTGATTTTTCTCTTACAAATAATATAACTATTTGTCCGCTTTCACGCTGTTGTACGTAACTCAAACCCTTCCCTGTATCCGGCCTAGCACTATTTTGAGACTGCCAATGAAACAACTCATCACTAATAGCATAGTCATGGTACATGGTGGTTGGCGTGAATTGTTCTTCAGATTTGTTTAATGTTACGAATAATAACTCTGTATTTTGCTCAGCAAGATTTAAAACACCTTCTCGGTGCAACGTTTGCTGACCCCATGTTGATTTTCCGTAAGCCACCATTATATGGTCCTTTGGGTGCCTAGAGTGCAACCCAATCACAGGGTAAGCCTCATTGATAACTTCTTTTTTGTCTAACCGGTTAAGCAAAATCTCTATAACGTCTTGCAACTCATTTTTCAGGAGTTCTACATTAAGAGCCTTTAAACTATCTTCTAATGTGTTAAAGCCTAGCTCTTCACCTGGTTTACCCCAGAAGTCATAATGACACATCAACGCAAAACTTTTCTTTTCTTCGGTTAAATCTAGTAACTGTATATTAAAATCTTTATCTATAAGCTCCGTTATAAACTCAAAGTAAGATCTAGACTCACACCCCAGTAAGCGGTTAGAAATAGCCCTGTAATAAGCTTTCCGAACATCCTCAAGTGCTTCAGTTTTAGAGTGACCAGATGCTTCAAGTAAGTAGTTCCATCCTCCAAGCCCCCGGTTCTGCACTTTATAAACATTCTCTAAGCTTACATTTTCATAAAATGATAAGAAGTTTGCTAAATTTAGTTCAGCCGTCGCGTTATGGCTATAATTTTTGATCAGCTCTATTAGTCGCGTGCTATTAACAATTGCATTACGTATATTTGTTAAAATTATTTCTTTAGCGCGTCTTTGCAAATCAATAGCACAACCTAGAGGCAAGTTAGGAAAGTCACCTTCAATCTCTTTCTTTATTGATTGATCTGTTTTGCCGACTACAGCTCTAAACTTCTGCGTGTAGTCATACTCTGGTCTTGAGTTACCCACAAAATCTAAAATAGTACAGCACTCTTTCTCTGGAGTTAGCCTTAGGCCACGCCCTAACTGTTGTAAAAAAATTGTCAAGCTCTCTGTTGGCCTTAAAAATAGCAATGTATCGAGCTCAGGAATGTCGACACCTTCATTGAAGATATCTACAACAAACAATACTTGGATATCCCCCAGTCTCAAACTTTGCTGTAACTCAGTTCTTTGCTCTGAATTGTTAGCTGTGAGATATGCTGATGCAATCCCAGCTAAATTAAACTTTTTCGCCATATATTCAGCATGTTCCTGACTCACACAAAATCCTAGTGCTTTAATCTTTTTGGTATCTGTAATAATTTCATCCATTGAAAGAAGTATCTTATTAACTCGTTGGTCATTGTGCGTATATAGGTGGGTTAATTGCCCAACATCATACTTTCCATTGCTCCAAGCTATTTTCCTTAAGTCTGTTTCATCATCAATGGCAAAGTACTGAAAAGGACATAAGTGCCTTTGATTAATTGCTTCTGGTAGTCGAATTTCAGCAGCGATCACCCCACAAAAATCGTTAAGAATATTTGCTCCATCATGCCTCTCAGGAGTTGCAGTCAAACCTAATAGGATTTTAGGCGTAAAGTACTCTAACAGTTTCCTATAACTGTTCGCTGAAATGTGATGGACTTCATCAATCACTATATAATCATAGTAGTCACCACTGAGGTTTAGCTCATCGAGGTTTCTATTGATTGTCTGTATCGATGCAAATAAGTGCTTATAGTTGTTTGGCATATTTCCATCGCCGTATAATTCTCCAAACTCCGAGTTCCTTAGAACTCCTCGATAAGCAGTCCTTGCTTGTTTTAGTATTTCTACCCTATGAGCAATAAATAGAAAATTACACTCAGGGTTCTCAGCATAAAACCTCTTAAAATCCAAAGCCGAGATAATGGTTTTGCCAGTACCCGTAGCCGCAACTATCAGATTTTTATATCGCTTATTATAGCTTCTTTCGTACTCAACCTTGTCGAGGATCGCTTGCTGGTGGTGATAAGGTTTTATATCAAAGAAAAATTGATTGCTTGATATGTCTTGGTTTCCGCTAGCTTTTGATAATGCCGTTCTAAGTTTTTCTTTATCAGTATCGCCATTATCGAAACATTCGAATTCAGGCGATTCCCAATACGTCTCGAAGGTATGAATAGATTTATCAATGATATGCGGGATTTCCTGCGACGTTATTTTTAAATTCCACTCTAAACCGTTGGTCAAAGCAGAGCGTGATAAGTTTGATGAGCCAATATAACCCGTATGAAACCCTATGTTCCTTAGAAATAAGTATGACTTAGCATGCAACCTTTCTCGATCAGTGTTGTAGCTAAGTTTGACCTCAACATTCGGCAAGCCCGCTAAATACTCAACAGCTCTAGCATCTGTAGCGCCCATATATGAAGTTGTTATGATCTTTAACGATTTACCGCTTCGTGCAAATTCTTCCAGTTCTTTTTTGAAGATCCTTATTCCGGCCCATTTTATAAAAGATACTAACCAGTAAATTTCGTCAGCTGACCTTATTTCACGCTTTATCTCCGACTCAAGCGATAAGCCGGCATTACTGCCACAAAATAACTCGCTTTGCGAAAGCCCGGTCTGAGGCATCACTTCTTTTAAGTACATAGCCAAATCGGGCGCGACAGGGTTAACTCGCTCTAGCACACCTTCTAGTATCTTGCCTTCTGCTGCGATGAGATTATCTTCTAAATCAACATTTTGGATATTCTCACTTATCCACTTTATAAAGCTGTTTGCTAACTCAACTTGCTGTTGCACTCGGTCTGGACTATTTGGAATGGAGTCAATAGCGATACCGATAACCTTTGAGAGTGACCGGGACAGCCATACAGAAGCTTCTGCAGCTTCAACTTTTCTCTCTCCAATATAAAACCTATCGGCATCAAGCTTTGTGCTTAACATTTCAGTTACAAGCTTTTCATACAGTCCTGAAGTAACCATTTATCCTCTTCGCTATAATTGTTTTCTACTTTGAGCTATCCCTTGTTATTTGGAACAGTTCCCTCTTAACGACACGACTAAAGCGCTGATATTTTCTTTTATCGCCCCCCAATCGAAAGAAGTTCTATCCTAATGGGGATTTTGGTTATTATCTATACCGTTAGTCGTTTAACTTATGTTATCATTACCGACTTTGCGCTCTATGCAATCTTCCCTTTGGTTTTCCGAGCAATTTAGCCCATATTTGAAGGCTTTAGGGGACTTTTGACTCAATTGATTTTCGAGATTATGACGGCAACGACTACTCAAAACAGTTCTCAAAGCACGGCTAAAGGCACTTTATATGTGGTTTCGGCACCTTCGGGTGCGGGTAAAACGAGCTTATTGAAAGCGGTTTTAGGTCAGATGCCGGAGTTGAAGCTGTCGATTTCACACACGACGCGCCAACAACGCCCGGGTGAGGTGAATGGGAAAGATTATCATTTTGTCACTGTTGAAGCCTTTCAACAGATGCTTAAGGAAGAAAGCTTTTTAGAGCACGCCGAGGTTTTTGGCAATTATTATGGTACCAGTCGCGTGTGGCTCGAGAGCCAGCTAGAGCTGGGGCATGATGTTGTTCTAGAAATCGACTGGCAAGGCGCGCGTCAGGTCCGCGAGTTGATGCCTGAATGCCGCAGTATTTTTATTCTCCCGCCATCGCAAGACGAGTTACTTAGCCGTTTAACGGGGCGTGGGCAAGATAGCGAGGAAGTGATTCAGTCGAGAATGGCTGCGGCTCATCGTGAGATTGAGCATTTCGATGAATACGACTATATCGTTATTAATGATGATTTTGATTTAGCGTGCAAAGATCTGTCGGCTATTTTTACAGCGCGACGCTTACGCAAGGAAAGTCAGCTCGTTCGACAGCAGGCTTTGCTCGCTGATCTGCTAAATCAGTAGGTTTTATTGCGCTAGGCTATTGTTTAGCGCCTATTTTTGGTTACACTATTCTGTAGGTCATTGAATAGTGTTATAAGAGATTATTAGCGCGGGTTTTCCGCAAGGTTGTTGAGGTAAGTTATGGCACGAGTAACAGTACAAGACGCGGTAGAAGTTGTTGGTAACCGTTTTGATTTAATTATGTTGGCAGCAAAGCGCGCTCGCCAGTTGGCTAATGGCACACACGACCCTAAAGTTGAGTGGGATAATGATAAGCCGACTGTTGTTGCATTGCGTGAAATCGAAGAAGGCTTAACAACAGCCGAAACGGTAGCAGCCGACGAACGCGCTGCTGAGCAAGAGCAGGAATCTCGCCCAGTATTATTCTAATTGGCTAGAATATCCTGATACGCATGTCCTATTTTGCTGATCTTAAAGACGTTCTTGAAACCTATCTAGAACCTAAACAAGTCTCAGATACGGAACGTGCTTATCAAGTCGCTGAGTGCGCACACGATGGACAGATGCGCTCCAGCGGCGATCCTTATATTACCCACCCAGTCGCCGCCGCTAACATTCTAGCGGAACTACATCTTGATCATCAGACCATCATGGCAGCTTTGATGCATGATGTGATTGAAGATTGTGACGTGACTAAGCAAGATTTAACCGAGCAGTTTGGTGAGACTGTGGCCGATCTGGTCGAGGGTGTGAGTAAGCTAACGCTAATCGACTTCCAGTCGAAAGAGCAGGCGCAAGCCGAAAACTTCCGCAAGATGATGATGGCCATGACGCAAGATATCCGCGTTATCCTCATTAAGCTGGCCGACCGCTTACACAATATGCAGACGCTTGGAGCACTACGCCCCGACAAACGTCGCAGAATTGCCCGCGAAACCCTCGAAATCTATGCACCCATTGCTAATCGTTTGGGTATTCACCGCATCAAGGAACAGTTGGAGCTTTTAGGCTTCGCTAACATGTATCCGATGCGCTACCGAATTCTCAAAGAGTCGGTAAAGAAGGTTCGTGGTCACCGTAAAGAAGTCGTCGAGAAAGTTACCAAACAACTTCGCGAACGCTTAAAAGATACCGGCTTGAAGTGCCAAGTTATTGGCCGCGAAAAAAGTTTATACAGCATTTATAAGAAAATGCGCGACAAAGTCGGCACCTTCGCAGAAGTTATGGATATTTATGCTTTCCGCGTGATTACCGATTCAGAAGATTCTTGTTACCGCTCTCTTGGCCAAATCCACAATTTATTCAAACCCATCCCAGGTCGCTTCAAAGATTACATCGCCATTCCTAAAGCTAACGGTTATCAATCGTTACATACGGTGTTGCGTAGTAAATCTGGCTTGCACCTAGAGGTTCAGATCCGTACAAACCTTATGGATCAGATGGCGGAGAATGGTGTTGCGGCACATTGGTTATACAAAACCGGTAACTCTACGCATCACGCCGAAACTAAGGCGCGCGAATGGTTACAAAGCTTGGTTGAGCTTCAACAAAACGTTGGCGATTCCATCGAGTTTATTGAAAACGTGAAGATTGATCTTTATCCAGACGAAGTTTATCTCTTCACGCCTAAGGGCAAAATTATTGAGCTACCAAAAGGCGCCACTCCGGTCGACTTTGCCTATGCAATTCATACCGACGTCGGTAACACCTGTATCGCCTGTAAGATTGATAAGCAGTTTTCACCGCTGAGCACACCTTTAGTTAATGGCCGCACGGTCGAAATTATTACGGCACCAGGTTCTCGCCCTAATCCCGCTTGGTTAAGCTATGCGGTTACTGGTAAAGCTCGAACTAATATTCGTAATTTCGTGAAAAATATGCGCCACGATGAAGCGGTTCATCTTGGCCGTCGTCTGCTTGAGCAGTCGCTGAAATTCTCGATCGAAGAAATTGACGAAGCGAAGCGCCAACACATTACTGAGGTCACTCGTTATCCAAGCTTTGATGATCTCTTAGCCGGTATCGGTCTTGGCAAAATAGCGAGCGCATTAGTGGCGCACCGCCTCACGAGTGATCAAAATAAATCCAAAGATACGGCTAAAGAAGTCGATTCAGACGAAGAGCGTTCACCGCTTGCGATTAAAGGCACCGAAGGTTTGGTGATTAAATACGCCCGTTGTTGCCAACCTATTCCAGGCGATCCAATCATGGCTTACGTTAGCCCTGGTCGTGGCTTCAATATCCACCGCGATAACTGCCCGAATATTCAGCGCGCGCACAAGCAAAATGATCACTATGTTCCCGTGGAATGGTCAGACGATTTAGAAGGTGACTTTACCACCGAGCTTCGATTGCACGTCTTTAACCAGCGCGGAGTACTGGCTCAGGTGACCAACATTATCGCCAATCAAGAAGGCAACATTATCAACATCGATATTAACGAACTCGATGGTGACGTTAATATTCTAACCTTCCGTGTTGGTGTTAAAAACCGCGTTCATCTAGCTTCTATTATTAAAAAATTACGAGTGATACCTTTTGTTAATAAAGTGTATCGCTACCCAGATATACAACCTAAAGGGCATAAACGTGTCGAAAACAGTCATTAATACCGATAAAGCACCAGCGGCTATCGGTACTTATTCACAGGCCGTTAAAACTGGCAACGTGGTTTACTTGTCAGGGCAGATTCCTCTAATTCCTGAAACTATGGAATTGGTTGAAAACTTTGACGAACAGGTGCATCAGGTTTTCAAAAACCTGTCTGCCGTTTGTCAGGCTGCTGGGGGTTCGCTGAATGAAATCTCAAAGCTCAATATCTTCATGCTCGATTTAGGCCACTTCGCGACGGTAAACGAGATTATGGCGCAATATTTTACTGAGCCATACCCAGCGCGCGCCGCTATTGGTGTTAAAGAACTACCTAAAGGCGCCCAAATCGAAATGGACGCTATCATGACTCTTGAGGACTAACCGTTGCAGCACCCGAGTATGACTGCTGATGGGAAAACCCGTTACGACAAAATCATTGAGCTTCTTTCCAACCGTCAGCCTGATCTGACGGTTTTCATGGATGAAGTGCATAAACCGCACAATCTGGCCGCCATTGTTCGCACCGCAGACGCAGTTGGTATTGGTCATGCCCACGCCGTATTTCCAGAAGGCGTTCGCTTTAGTGGTCACCATACTTCAAGCGGCAGTAAGCGTTGGGTTACTACGCACAAACACCCTGATTTAAAAACCGGTATCGCCGAAGTTAAATCTCAAGGTATGCAGGTGTTAGCCGCGCACTTTTCTGATAAAGCCGTGGACTTCCGAAGCATTGATTACACCAAGCCCACTTGCGTCTTGCTCGGCTCGGAGCTTGTTGGCGTGTCTGAAGAAGCCGCAGAACTGGCTGATGAGCACGTCATTATTCCAATGGTTGGAATGGTGCAATCGCTCAATGTTTCCGTCGCCGGAGCTTTGATTATGTATGAAGCACAGCGCCAACGCGCAGAAGCCAATATGTATGGCGAACTTAAAGTGCCTCAAGAAGAAATCGACTATATTCTTTTTAATGCGCTCCACCCCACCATTAAAAAATACTGCGATAAGCACAATATCCGCTACCCGCAACTCGATGACCGCGGCAATATTGACGACCCAGAATGGGACGAGTTACGAAAAAAGATTTAACCTAAAACTGGCAAGTCTTTTGCTATTCTCTTGCCAGTTAAATTATTTCCTCTTCTAAGTTACTCATACAAAAACTCAGCAGCGGCTTGGCTCATCGCACGGTAATTGTGTCCAACATTAGGCACAATATGCATAGACCAATTAAATATCTGCTTCTTGTTCTTAGCCAACAGTTTAGATTTTCCAAAAAAGTACTTCCCCCTAGATAGCCGACCAATTCCTTGTTTATCTATCACTGAGTTCCGAACTAAGTGACCTCTTGTCTCCTCATGGTTGTCCAGCTCCCCGAGAAAGACCGTTAGGTTATTTTTAAAACTTAATCCAATTTTTTCAGTACCTATAGGTGCACCCTTTAAACCATATGGAAATTGCTCAGTGTAATCGGGAACTGTATACCAGCCAGAGTTGCTTGCAAGAATTCTATTTGCTTTATTCTCAGGATAAAAAAGAGTAAGCCGGTGCAGAATTTGTCCTCCCGCAGAGTGACCAAACATATCATAAGTTTTGGCACTCATAGATAAGTCCTTAACTACCTTATCGAATATTCTATCAAAGTCTGGGTATATCCATTTATCAGCTTCCTCAACTACATCAAGGGATACGATAGCTGTACGTTCTTTGTTTATGACTACATTTTTTATCATCCCTGCTAAATTATAGCTCCAAAAGTTTGGGTAACTTTTTTCCGAATAACTCGGAGATAATACTAAAACATCATACTTTTCAGATGCTTTTTGCCATGCATCACGATAACTCCAACCATTCCTTCCTCCGCCAGGTACGACAAATACCACTTTAGTTTCTACGCTAAATGATGTCGGTTTATGATAATAAACCTTTATTGTCTTCTCTGGATGCTCTTTTCCACCTTGAATTTCAAAACTACCACTTCCTGTTGGTATTGATACATCTTTCCCATATACAGGTATCATAATTGCAATTGAATAAATCAATATTATCTTTAATAAGTTCATATAACTCTCTTAACCTACTTCGCTTGAAGAAAATACTTGTCTATATTTCAGTGGCGATATGGAATACCTTCTTTGGAATGCTCTTTTAAAGCCATCGTGAGATCTATAGCCTACTGATAAAGCAATTGCTTTGATGTTCTGTTCTGAGCTAACCAACAAGGTGCTTGCAACTTCCATACGCAACTCTTCAAGGTAATGCGCGGGAGGAAACCCTACCTCATTTATAAATACTCTATATAACTGACGCTCACTCATGTTTGCTCGATCAGCAATCATATCTACCGTTATCCTTTTTTCGAGGTTATCTTTAAGCCATTCCAACACTGTCAATAGACGTTTATCTTTGGGGCTTTGCAAACTCAATAGATCAGAGTATTGTTGCTGCGAGCCCGCTCTTCTTAAATACACCACCATATATTTAGCCACGTGCATTGCTGCCAATTTCCCGAGGTCTAATTCAATAAGTTTTAGCGTCAGATCGATGCATGAAGTCACACCTGCAGAGGACCAGTATTTATCGTCTTGAATGAATAAGCTGCTTTCATCCACTAGTAACTCTGGGAATTCACTCTTTAAGTCCTTAGCAAAAGCCCAATGAGTAGCAATTTTTGTCTTTTCAGGCAGACCTGCTTTTGCTAGCAGGAAAGCCCCTGTACAAATACTAACAACCCTTTCACTTTTTTCGATTAACTCCCTAAGTCTTTGCAATTCTTTCTGAGACAATGAATTCAGCCTAGCTCCTTTCCCTCCAGGAATAACAAGTGTATGGCACTCACCTAGCGAGTCCAAACTGCAGCAAGGCTTAATTTGTGTACCCGATTCGCTAACTACAATCTCATTGTTAATCCCCACAACTATTAAGCGATAGCTACCATTCACAAATTGATTGCCTTCATAGAAAGCCGTCTGTGAACCAGCCATATCGAGTAACTCCATACCCTCGTATACCAGAAAGGCGATCTTTTTTTCTTTCATCTCAAGCTCATTTCTTAGACTTCCAATAAATTATATTATAAATAACAGTGGCATAAATGACACCTGCACTACCATTTCTGCCAATTCAGTAAAAACATTTATCAAAAAATATACTAAGGTGGTTAATAACTTACGGCTGAAAAATTAGTTCATTGAAGCTATACTGCCAAAAAAATATATAACAAGGACTTGTCATGACTGCCACTACCCCCCTCTCACCAACCGAGGTAGCAGCTCGATATCACGCACTCGATCTGATTCGTGGTATTGCGGTGGCGGGTATTCTGATTATGAATATCTATGCTTTCGCCAATATATACGCCTATTATGTCAATCCAACGGCATTAGGCTCACCCTCCGATATCGATCTATTCACTTGGCTTGTGACACATATTTTCGCCGACCAAAAGTTTTATACGCTTTTCTCGATGTTGTTTGGTGCTGGAATCATGTTGATGGCGCAACGCGCTAAAGCTAATGACATGCCTAGCGCTGGCTTGCACTATAGGCGAATGTTCTGGTTACTCGTTTTCGGTTCTATTCATGCCATATTTATTTGGTACGGCGATATTCTGGTTACTTACGCCATTGCTGGGCTTTGGGTTTATTTTTTCGCTCGCAACACGGATGCTAAAACCAAACTAATCGTTGGCTCAATCTTTGTGACTATCATGATAGGGCTAATGAGTTTGCTCGCTCTTTTTGCTGGCGACGCACCAGCAGAAGATATGTCCGATATGATAAATATGTTCACTCCTTCGCCTGAATATATCGCGCAAGAAACCGCGGTGTATACGACCGATTATACTTCACAGCTTGCTCATCGTACTGAGTTCTTCCTGGCTAACCTTCCGATGATGGCGTTATTCTTCGGCCTCTTCAGAATCGGCGGCTCGATGTTACTCGGTATGGGTCTATATCAGCTAGGCATTTTAACGGCCGAGCGCAGCCGCTCTTTTTATATCAAGCTGATGCTGATCGGCTTTATCATCGGCTTTGGAATCACCGCTTATGATACTTACTCGCTACTAGAGTCAAAATTCGATCTGAACGCTTCTATGCTGTCCTTTATGTCACTCAATAGTATTGGTGCGGTTTTTGTGGCACTGGGTTATATCGCGGTATTTTGCTTATGGTTCAAGTCAAACAAATTCGCTGCATTTAGAAAGCGTCTTGAGGCAGTTGGTCGCATGGCATTTACCAATTACATTACACAAAGTATTATTTGCACGCTCATTTTTTATAGCCACGGTTTAGGCTTGTTTGGTCAACTCGATCGCTATCAGTTAATGATCATCGTCGCTGTTATTTTTATCGCACAACTACTATGGTCTCCTTGGTGGTTAGCGCGTTTCCACTTTGGTCCCCTCGAATGGTTGTGGCGTAGTCTCAGTTACGGCCGTAAACAACCTTTTAGGAAAGTTTAATGCAAGATATTGATAGTCCTCTGATTCTCGACGTTCGCCCGCATAATCATTATTTAAGCGGACACCTTCCGGGGGCCGTGCATTTTAATCTTTTAGACGGGCCGGACTTATGGCACGAACTTCCGCCTAAGAACATTCCGCTGCACCTTTGTGTGTTAAAAGAGCAAGCTGAGACTGCGATTCAACTGCTTAACCAACACCGATATGAAGTTGTTAAAGTAACGACTCATGAGGAATTGGCTAAGTTGGAACTCAACACAGGCGTTGGTAGCAATCGTTCTTGGCGCGGCAACCCTCTCTTGGAGCATCATGCAGATTTACTGAAGTGCACAATTGATTCTGATCTAGAGAAACCGCTCGCTCTCGATATAGGCTGTGGTTCTGGGCGCGATAGTATTTTGTTAGCCCAGCTTGGTTTTCGCGTTATTGCCATTGATAACCAAGCCAAGGCGCTAGACCGCCTGAAAACCTCAGCCGAGCATTGGAACGTTTCGGTTAGCACCCTGTTAATGGACTGCAAAAATCAGCTGGAAGACACCATAGAGTTTATCACTCAACAACAGCCTGCGTTAATCATGCAGAGCCGCTTTCTCTACCGACCGTTGCTTGATGTCTATAAAGAATACCTGCCAGTACACAGCAAAGTAGCTATTCATACCTTCCTAGAGGGTGCGGCTGATTTTGGTAGCCCTAAAAATCCGAACTTTTTGCTCAAAAACAATGAATTAGCGGAACGATTCGCGAATTGGTCAATCCTACTCGATCAAGTCCACACACTCGATGATGGACGTCCTTTGTCTTTATTTGTGGCGCAGAAAGTCTCGTTCTAAAGCGGTTGACTTGTCGCGCTTAGACCACGATCATAATAGGCAGAGGCTATCAATTATGACACTAACAGAGTTTAAATATATTGTTGCTGTAGCGCGCGAACGTCACTTTGGACGTGCGGCTGAAGCATGTTTTGTCAGCCAACCGACACTCAGCGTTGGCGTAAAAAAATTAGAGCAACAGCTTGGTATTGCGATCTTTGAACGCAGTAAATCTGACGTCCGCACCACGCCACAAGGCGAGTTGGTGGTCGAGCAGGCGCAGCGTATTCTTGAACAGGTCAGCCAGCTTAAGCAAATCGCCAAGGTTAATTCCGATCAGCTAGATGGCCCACTTAAAATTGGTGCCATTTTTACCATTGGCCCCTACTTATTGCCTTCACTGATACCCCAGTTGCGCGAATTAGCACCCAAAATGCCACTTCATATAGATGAAGACTATACTCACAACTTAAGAACGAAGCTGCGTAATGGTGAAGTGGATGCAATCATCGTAGCTTTACCATTCGTCGAGCCAGAAGTTGAAGTGGTTCCTCTTTATCAAGAAGAATTCATCGCCCTACTCCCTGAAAAGCATCCGTGGGTAAAGCGTGAAACTTTAGCTATTTCAGATATCGCCGACGAAGTAATGATTATGCTCGGTGCGGGCCACTGCTTCCGCGATCAAGTTTTAGAGTCTTGTCCACAATGTCGCGATAACAGCCTTAACCCCCAAAAAGACTGGATTACTGGTAGCTCGATCGAAACGATCAGACAGATGGTCGCGAGTGGTTTAGGTATTAGTGTCATTCCTAAATCGGCCGCCGACTTTCATAATGAAAAATTGGGCTTAGTCACGCGCGAGTTTGATCAGCCTAAACCAAGCCGCCAAGTAGCGCTAGCTTACCGCAGAAGCTTCCCTCGTAAAAAAGCGCTGGAACTTATAAAACAGGGGTTAAACAATATTGAGGTTCCAGGAACTCGGCTAATTGAATAATGGCTATCTCTAAACTCGCTTCCGACATTAATCTCGCCAAACTGGACTGCACCAGCTTAAAAGGTGTTGGCCCAAAACTTGCCGAGAAACTTGAACGTATTCATGTCCATAATGTTCTCGATTTATTGCTTCATCTGCCTAATCGCTACGAAGATCGCACCCAAATTAAAACTATAGCCAGTTTACAGGATGGCGATCGAGCACTGATTAAAGTTCAGGTTGAGATGAGTCAGGTCAAATTTGGCAAGCGCCGTTCTTTGGTCTGCCGAGCTAGCGATCAAACGTCCAGTATCGACTTTCGCTTTTTCTACTTTAATAAAAGCCAGCAGCAACGCTTAGAAAAAGGCGCTGAGTTCTATGCTTTTGGCGAAGTTCGACGTTTTGGTTATCAATGCTCAATGGTTCACCCTGAATTAACTCCAGTAGATTCCAATAACGCCGCACCCTTATTAGACAGCTTAACACCGGTTTATCCGACAACTGATGGCCTCCATCAAAACAGCCTGCGACAATTAACGCGACAAGCGGTTGAGCTACTGAAAAAACACCCGATTGATAACTTACTTCCTCAAGCGGTTCAACAACAATTTAAGCTTCCTGATATTAATAGCGCCTTAGCATGGATTCATACGCCACCTAAAGACGCCAAGCCTGAGGCACTACACAAGTTTAATTCGCCTTCGGCTAAGCGTTTAATTTGCGAAGAGCTGATCGCGCACCAACTGAGTATGATCCTGCAACGCAATAAACAGCAGCAACAGCTGGCTTTTGCCATGCAGGGCGCAGGTGAGTTACAGCGGAAATTATTAGAACAACTTCCCTTTACCCCTACGGCAGCACAAACTCGAGTCAGCGCTGAAATCATTAAAGATTTAAGTTCCGACAAGCCGATGCTTCGATTATTACAAGGCGACGTTGGCGCTGGTAAAACCTTAGTTGCCGCAATGGCTGCGCTGCAATCCATCGAAGCTGGATACCAAGTCGCAATCATGGCTCCAACTGAAATCCTAGCCGAACAACATTACTTATCTTTTTCCGGATGGATGGGTGAGTTGGGTATTAGTACCACTTTTTTAGTCAGCAAACTTCCGGCAAAAGACAAAAAAGCGGCTTTAGCTGAAATCGCTGAGGGAAAAAGCCAGCTTGTGATAGGAACTCATGCCCTGTTCCAGAAGGAAGTTCAGTACAAGAATTTAGGTTTTGCAATCATCGATGAACAGCACCGTTTTGGTGTAAACCAGCGATTAGCCCTTAAGCAAAAAGCACCGAACGGCTATCAGTTGCACCAACTTATGATGACCGCCACGCCTATTCCGCGCACGCTATCGATGACGGTCTACGCCGATATGGATGTGTCGACAATCGACGAGTTACCACCAGGGCGAACACCCGTACAGACGGTTGCGCTATCCGATCAAAGGCGCGAACAAGTTATCCAACGAATTGCGACAGCTTGTCAGCAAGAAAACCGCCAAGTTTATTGGGTCTGCACGCTGATTGATGAATCGGAAGAGGTTCAATGCCAAGCCGCTGAAACTACGGCTAATCAACTTTCAGAGCAATTGCCTAATTTAAAAGTTGGTTTAGTCCACGGACGCCTAAAAAGCGAGCAAAAGCAGATGGTGATGGATAAGTTCAAGCAAAATGAGCTTGATATTTTGGTCGCCACCACCGTTATAGAAGTTGGTGTGGACGTGCCGAACGCCAGCTTGATGATCATCGAGAATCCAGAACGCCTAGGTTTATCACAACTTCACCAACTGCGTGGGCGTGTTGGTCGTGGCTCCGTCGAAAGCCACTGTGTATTACTTTATCAGCAACCGTTATCCAATAATGCAAAAGCTCGAATTCAAGTCATGCGTGACACTAATGATGGCTTTGTGATTGCAGAAGAAGATCTTAAATTACGTGGTCCGGGTGAATTACTCGGAACACGCCAAACCGGTGACGTTGGCCTGCGTTTTGCAGATTTAGTGCGCGATGCTGAGCTCGTGGAAGAACTTCAACAAGTCGCCAAACAGTTAGCGCATGAATCGCCAAAAGTCGCTCAAAAGATTAGCCAACGCTGGCTTGGCTCACGACAAGAGTTTGCTGACGTTTAGTGATAGTCGCACTTACAATCTCAACCGTTTGTCACCTCTCAATGCCTACATTACGAGGGAGTAGCGCGACCGTGGTAATCTTATTGCTATGTCATCCTGAATTTTATTCAAGATCTCGCTTTAATTGCTTTTAAAGCCGCCCACTTTTTACGAGCAATCCGAAATACTCATAGCTGCCAATTTAAAAGCTCTGACACTCATTACAATTATTCATGGTAACCCCATAAAAATCACTTACAAGCCCATCATCAAACCCTCTAGTTATGGGATTTACAGCACTTTTATGTTAAAGTTGCGCCTTAATTAAGACATCCATTAACGATGAGGATTCAGGAATGAAAGAGCCTGTTCGCGTTACGGTAACCGGAGCAGCCGGTCAAATTTGTTATTCTTTACTTTTCCGCATTGCCAGCGGTGAAATGCTAGGCAAAGATCAACCAGTTATTTTAAACCTATTAGAAATCACTCCAGCACTAAAAGTCTGCGAAGCGGTAGCTATGGAGCTAAACGACTGCGCATTCCCATTAGTAAAAGACGTGGTTGTAACTGACGATCCAGCAGTTGCTTTCAAAGATTCTAAGATTGGCTTGATGGTTGGCGCTAAGCCACGTGGCCCAGGCATGGAGCGTAAAGACCTTATCGCTGATAACGGCAAAATCTTCAGTTCACTAGGTAAAGTGATTGATGAAGTTGCTGATAAGAACATCCGCATCTGTGTTGTTGGTAACCCAGCAAACACTAACGCTTATATCTTGGCTGCGAACGCACCAAGCATTAACCAGCGTAACATCACGGCTCTAACACGTCTTGACCACAACCGCGCAATCTATCAGCTTGCTGAAAAGTCTGGTACTGATATTGCAGCTGTTAAGAAAATGACAATCTGGGGTAACCACTCAGTGACTCAGGTTCCAGACATCACTTTCACGCAAATCAACGGCTCAAATGCTGCCGACATGGTTGATGCTACTTGGGCTAAAGAAGAGTTCATCCCAACAGTTGCTAAGCGTGGCGCAGCAGTAATCGCAGCTCGTGGTGCGTCTTCAGCAGCATCAGCAGCTAACGCGATTCTTGATCACATGCGTGATTGGGTCCTAGGTTCTGAGTCTGACGATTGGGTTTCTATGGCAGTTCCTTCAGACGGCAGCTATGGCGTCGAAAAAGGTCTTATCTACTCTTACCCAGTAGTTTGCAAAGACGGCGACTACGAAATCGTTCAAGACCTAGAAGTATCTGATTTCATCAAAGGTAAAATGGTTGAATCAGAAGCTGAACTTAAAGAAGAACGCGATACAGTAGCAGACTTACTGTAAGCACTTTCTTTTTATTAAAAGCCAGCGTATCGTAAGGTATGCTGGCTTTTTTGTTTAATACTTTCCCATGATTATTACCCAAACCGAGCGTTTAACCATTCGTTATATAGAAGACAAAGATGCTTCTTTCCTGTTAGATCTTTATAACCAACCAGCTTTTCTAAAGAATATAGGCGATCGTGGCGTTCACGACCTAGGTAGCGCACAAGAATTTATCAAGAGCACTCGACAGCGTTATGAACAATTCGGTTTTTGGCTGTATCTACTTGAAGAAATTTCTACCGGCCAACCTGTTGGCGTTAATGGGTTATTACAGCGCGATTTTCTTGATGCACCTGACATCGGCTTTGGTATTGATCAAAAGCATTGGCGCAAAGGTTATGCTTTTGAATCAAGTCAAGCCATAATCAAGCATGCTAGTGACTTTAGCTATGAAAGGTTACTCGCCATCACCAGCCCAAAAAACGCAAACTCGATAAATCTGCTCTTAAAACTCGGTTTCGACTTTTCAAAGTTTGACGACTTAGAAGGTCGTGGAGAGCAAGTTAATCTCTATGAAATCAACCTATTAAGCTAATCCAGATTGGTTTTATACAGACACATTTACTAACACTTGCGCACTGTTTGTTGCGACTTGTTACTACTCAAACACATATTTCTGGTATTAAATAATAAGTACGAAACTTTTAGTAACTACCTAATTAAGGAAACTCGATGTCACTACTACTAAATATTCTTTGGCTTATCTTTGGCGGCTTTTTCGTTTCGATGGGCTATATTGCGGGTGGTATCGCTTTGTGCTTCACCATTATCGGGATTCCATGGGGCGTACAGTGCTTTAAGCTTGCTATTTTTTCCCTATTTCCATTCGGACAAGATACGCGCATGGCCGAGCGCCCCGCTTCGCAGGATTTAATCAATGTCATCTTAAATATTATATGGCTAATCTTTGGCGGGATCTGGATCATGATTAACCATCTGTTCTGGGGCGTGGTGCTGTGTATTACCATTATCGGTATACCCTTCGGTATACAGCACTTTAAAATGGTTAAGATTGCATTGTGGCCATTTGGTAGAGAAATCTACGGGCTCAGAAATGGCGAGAGATTGTTCTAACAATCAAGATTATTTCGGTGCTGGGTATCTTTTTATGCTCAGCACCGAAACTGGCTAACAATTAAGAGTTAAGAATCATCCTTTTCTATAAATGATTTATTTAATAGCTCATCCTTAGTCAGCAAGGTACGAGACTCTGGTATAAATATCTTTCTCGCACCACCCCCTAGAATAGCTTCTTTAAAAACCCGTAATTCTATTTGAGTATAACCCCCTTCTACTTCGTCAAGAAGGTGCAGAAAGGCAACTGGTGCAGGTCTGAATAGCCTCCTGCCTCCCAACTCACTAATAACCTCAGTGAATATTCTTTCCAACTCTTCAAAGTTTCCAACTGGGGTTCGAGGATGCGCAGCTGGCTTTAAACTCTTCTCAACCGTTCTCCCGCTCTTGAGTTCTGTCGCCTTCAACTTTCCTTGTGTTACCACTAAATATAGATAGTTGCCTAATCCAAACATTTTACTTCCTTAATCTTAATCCATGTTTTTCTTTCTTGTATTATTGGCTCTATTATCTTTTCTTTACTACAGCCAATGTTAAGCGCGAAATACAGCTAAGTTTATTATTCGAATCGTACAACTTAATTTCCCAAACCTGCGATTTACTGCCTGCATGAACCTGCTCGGCACGCCCTCGAACAACACCTGATCGAACACCTCTGAGATGATTGCCGTTAACTTCTTGCCCAACGCAAATATACTTATCGGGATCAATGGTTAGCATACCGCCAATCGAACCTAGCGTTTCAGCCAAAACAATATTGGCACCGCCGTGGACTAAGCCATAAGGCTGGAACGTTCGGTGATCTGCAGGCATGGTGCCCTCTAGATAGTCATCACCGACTTCTGTGACTTCAATCCCTATGTGCTCTAAAAGCGTTCCCTTGCTCCAACTATTTATTTCTTCTAAATCAGGCTTTTTAAACCAAATACTCACTACACACTCCGATAGATCAATTTTCCAAAGCTCTCAAACAGAGCTGAATTAGGGGCATTATGCAAGGGAGGATCCAAAGACTCAACCCTGCTATATTGAAACCGGTTCTCTTTTTACTAATGGAGTTAAATCCGTTATGCAGCCAGCGAGCTCAAACGCGCGCGTATCTTCTGGGATTTTTTTAACACACTCTAAAGCCTTTTCTATTCGCTGTGACCGGTCCTGTGTCAGCTCTAACTCACACTCGTTCGCATAGGTTGAAGGCCAGCTTCCTCCCGCGCCAGTAAGCGCTCCAATTAATGTACACTCGTCACCTCTATATTTTTCCCAAGAGGTTTGCTGAGTCTTTAATGCTAAGGCGATGCGTCTTGTTGAAGTATAGCTTGATGAGTTAGATATCAACGTTAATAACTGCTCGTGCATTGAATTCATGGTACTCGTAAGTTCCTCTAACTCATGCACAATAGTCAGCCCTGTATGCATTGCGCTTCCTTCAGGCCAACACTCTGGACGGTCGGTGCAACTTGCAAGTTCTTTTGCTTTATCTTTCTCTTTTTGAAGCCAATCGTTTAACTCTGCAACCCGTGTCATATATTTATCCATAATACAGGCTTCAGTCTGACAGCTGTTTCTTTCTCTTAGCCAAGCACGTTGCTCTGAATATAATTGGTGGTTAAACTTTGGGTGTTCTTTAATATCTTTATAGACAGCCGCTAGCGACTCATCCGCCTTCGAAATATCAGGATTATCACAAATCATTTTTTCAACATCTGTTTGTGCAAGCGAACAATCATAACTAGCAGGTTTAGCTGTTGTAGCCGTGAATAGCATGCAAATAATTATTATAAGTCTCACTTTGATTCCTTAGGAAAGTTGCAGTTGGTAATGAACGATTACTAGCTCAGCCTTTTTTTGGGAGCAAATCTGTACCATTTAATTTCTTTAATTGATAGGTTCTTGTCTTCATATTACATCTACTTGCTTACAGGCACTTAAATTAAGTTCTGTAATAAGCATGTTGTTTAAACTATAAAATTCTATTCCTGAACGTAAAATGAAACTGATATAGGTATATTACTATCCCACTAGCTATTGGATGTTGAAGTTTGAAAGCATCAGCTAATAATGGTTACTCGTTTACTCGATTTAACTCAACAAACTGGTAATGAAATTTGTTTTTCTCATCTGGCTGGTGCTTTTCGCGCGAGACTTCTTTCCACTGATGATGCGTCCAGTCGGGGAAGCGCGCGTCGCCGTCTACGTCGAGGTCAATAAAGGTGAGGTAAAGCTTATCGGCTTGGTCGATCATTTGGCCATAAATATTTGCGCCACCGATGATCATGATTTCTTTTTCGCTCTGCGCTATTTCAAGAGCAGCATCGAGACTGGTCACGACCTCGCAGTGCTCATTGTGGAAGTCAGAACGATAGTTGGGGTTACGGCTGATGATAATATTTTTACGGCCAGGCAATACCATGCCAATCGACTCATGGGTTTTGCGCCCCATGATGACTGGCTTGCCTAAAGTCATAGCTTTAAAGTGCTTTAAATCAGCCGGGAGGTGCCATGGCATTTTGTTGTCTTTACCAATGACTCGATCGTTCGCCATGGCGACGATTAAGCTAATTATTGGCTTCTTCTTTTCATCAAGAGACTTCGCCATATTACACCGCCACTGGTGCTTTAATGTGTGGATGACTCTCGTAGCCAACGATCTCAAAGTCTTCGAAGTCATAGTCAAACAATGAGTCAGGCTTACGTTTTATGTTGAGCTTTGGTAAAGGTAAAGGCTCACGGGATAACTGCTCTTTAGCCTGCTCAAAATGATTGCTATATAAATGCGTATCGCCGCCAGTCCATATAAATTCACCGACGTCTAGGCCTGCCTGCTCAGCCATCATGTGGGTCAGTAGTGCATAAGAGGCGATATTGAAAGGAACGCCTAGGAAGATATCCGCACTGCGCTGATACAGCTGGCACGATAACTTACCGTTTGCAACGTAAAACTGGAATAACGAGTGGCACGGCGGTAGCGCCATTTCATCGGCAACGCCAGGGTTATAGGCGACCACCATGAGGCGTCGGCTGTCTGGATTGTTCTTGATCTGTTCTAGGACATTGCTAATTTGGTCGATAGTCGTGCCGTCTGGTTTTTTCCAAGAACGCCATTGTTCGCCATAGACAGGACCAAGATCACCATTCTCGTCAGCCCAGTCGTCCCATATTGAAACGCCGTTATCCTTGAGATACTTGATATTGGTATCGCCATTTAAGAACCATAATAGTTCATAAATAATCGAGCGCAGATGTAGCTTCTTGGTTGTTACAAGCGGAAAGCCTTCTTGTAGGTCAAATCGCATCTGGTAGCCAAACACGCTACGAGTACCTGTTCCTGTTCTGTCGCCTTTATCTTCGCCATTTTCAAGTACATGGCTCATCATGTCTAAGTATTGTTTCATAAGATCCGCTTTATCATTAATTTTTCACAGTGTCAGTCTACAACCCATGAGTTCCTGAATCCAGTTCAGGATGACAGCCCTTAAATGTTCCCAGTCCTGTATGCACTACGCTGTTTTAAGGTTTCTTGTAGGCTTTAACCAACAGATACACACCAATCGCAATCATCGGGATGCAAAGAACCTGCCCCATTGTTAGCCAGGATATCACTTTACCCAAGTGGGCATCTGGTTCACGGAAGAACTCAACGCCGAAGCGGAACACTCCGTAACCAATTAAAAATACTGAGAAAACTGCTTTTCTTGGTCGTGGTTTTGCCGAGTAGAACCAGACTATTAAGAATAGAATTAAACCTTCAAAGATTGCCTGGTAAAGCTGAGACGGGTGACGCAATAGTCCAGCCGGATCTTGCGGAAAGCGTATCGCTAAGAAGTAGTCTGCAGATGCTTCGCGCCCCCATAGCTCACCATTAATAAAGTTGCCAATTCGGCCAAACATCAAGCCCAGTGGCACGAGTGGCACCATAAAATCGGCCACATCAAAGAAGGCTTTTTTGTTTTTACGCGAGAAATACCAACCAGCAGCGAGAACACCAAGCAGTCCACCATGGAACGACATGCCACCTTCCCAAATCTTAAAGATATAGAGTGCATCTTTAGCCCAGAATTCCAGTCCATAGAAGAACACATAGCCCAGTCGACCACCAACAATGACGCCGATAAAGCCATAAAACAAGAAGTCGGACACTTGCTCAGGCGTCCAGCCGGAATTTGGCTGTTTCGCTCGATAAGTTCCTAGGCCCCAGGCCGCTAAAAAGCCCAGCAAGTACATAAAGCCATACCAATGCAAAGCGACAGGGCCGATTTCAAACATTACTGGGTCAATTCTTGGAAAATCCATACAAGTCTCTTTAACTATTATTTGTCTTTATTGTTAATGGGTTATATGTGTTCAATGATAATCTTTATTGCAACTATGATCAGCAAAACACCAAAAATCCGCTTAATCACTTTGGTCGGTAATTTGTGCGCTAAATATGCGCCCACGGGAGCTGTGAGCATCGAGCCAATGGCTATCGCAACCATCGCTGGCCAATAGACAAAACCAACATGGTTTGCTGGTAAGGAGGTCGTGCCCCAACCTGTGACAATATACCCGACTGTAGCGGTCAGTGCCAATGGAAGTCCGCAAGCAGCCGCCGTACCAATGGCCACCACCAGCTTCTCTTTGTGATACAACAAATAGGGAACTACGAGGCTTCCGCCGCCGACTCCCACCAGCGACGAAATAGCGCCCATGGTAATGCCTGCAGGTAAACGCTGATGACCGACCACCTTCTCACCTTTGGCCTGCGGGTTAGCGCCTGATAACAGCTTCATACCGATGAGTATGGCAAAAATACTGAATACCCACGCGAGCCATTCGGTTTCCATGTATTTCGCGATAATAGTGCCGAGTAAAGCACCTATGGCTATGCCTGGAATTAATACTTTCAGCAATGATGTGCTGACCGAACCACGACGGTAGTGTGAACGCGCTGAGGATATGGCAATAAAACAAATCGTCGCCATCGAGGTACCAAGCGCGACATGCATAATGTGCTCTTGTGGCACGCCGAGTTGAGGCGCTAGCCATATCATAGCAGGCACTATGACCATGCCCCCGCCAATGCCCAACAAACCAGCGAGCACGCCGTTAAAAAGTCCTAAGGCAACAAAGGCTATAAGCCAATAAATTAATGAATCCAAAGTTTAAACTGTATTTTAGGATGTAGGAAGATTATGGCATAAATCAGGTAAAATATCGGTCATATTTTTTCTATCAGCTCCAAAATTGGCCGTTCTTAATAGCCTATGAGTTTGAACTCTTTATGATTTTTTCTTGCTGGGCTATGATGGTTTCTAATACTCAGCAATTCAGATTATTATGCGCCGATTTAGCGAAGCCTGTGAACGTAATCAGGGTCCCATCTTAGATGTTATTAAACCTTATTTGACACACGCGGAAGAAGTTCTTGAAGTCGGTTCTGGTACAGGGCAGCATGCTGTTTGGTTTGCTGGAGCCATGCCACACCTCACATGGCATACCTCTGACTTGCGTGAAAATCATGGTTCCATAATCGCTTGGCTTGAAGCTAGCGAACTGCCTAATATTCGCAAGCCTCGCACCTTAAACGTTGGCCAGCGTATCTGGCCAGTGAGTCAGGTCGATGCGATTTTCACCGCCAACACCTGCCACATCATGTCGTGGGATCGTGTTAAAGACTTATTTTCTGGCGCAAACCGAGTCGTTAAGCCTGGTGGCTATCTGTTGATATATGGCCCGTTTAACGTAAACGGTAACTTTACCTCGGAATCTAACGAGCACTTCGATAAGTTCCTTAAAGAGCAGAATCGAGAAAGCGGTATTCGTGATTATGAAGATATGAACAGCGCTGCTAGATACAATGGATTCCAGCTGGTTGAGCGTCACGAGATGCCCGCGAACAACATGATATTAGCCTATCAAAAGAACTCTTCCTTCTAATACTTTCATAATTTGTCAGATTTAAAACATTAATACCTCCTTTTTGTTCGCTCTAATACCAACTTTAAAAGGAGGTATTTATGTTTATTAAATTCAGTGTTTTCTTATTGCTCTTGCTAACAAGCTTTAGTCTTTTTGCTTGTGGTGGTTCTAGCTCCTCAGTACTAGAGGGGGTCATTCTAATATTGTGTTTTGGGCTAGTCCTTGCTTGTTTCTATATATTACCGCTTAGTGTAATTATGCTTAATGTAGCTAATTCTGGCTCGTATATATGGCTATTCTCGGCTTATTTTATTGGTGCTACTATTACTATAAACGCCTTATTCTTTGTGCCCAACACTACAGCAATATACTTAAGTCTTCTGCTATGCATTTTCTGTAGCTTACCGAGTTTCCATGCTGCTAACCTCGCCTATAAAAATAACCAAGCAAAAAAAAGAGCAGCTGATTAGCTGCTCTCTGACTCTTTATTTGGATTATTAGAACGGTAGGGATGGCGCGGCCTGCGGCGACGATTACCTTGGCGCTGTTGATTGCCATTTGAATCGTTACTCGTGTGCTGCTCAGATTTGCTCTGCTTAGCATGACGTGTAGGGTTATGCTTCTTCTGTTTCTTTTCAGGGCGATGACTGGATTTGCCCTGCATCTGAAACCGGAACATCGACCCCATGAGCTCTGATAAAGCCGAACGATAAACATCTCGTTTAAAGTTAACGACGTTTCTTACTGGGTACCAGTAGTTTACCCAAATAAAACCATCGAACTCAGGATGGTCAGTCGCTGCGAAATCAATTTTACTTTCGTCACTCACCAGTTGTAACAAGAACCACTTTTGCTTTTGGCCAACACACAGTGGTTGGGAGTTCTGGCGAATTAATCGTTGCGGCAATCGGTACTTGTACCAATGCTGCGTACTGCCTAGAATACGGACATCATCTTTTTCAAGGCCGACTTCTTCGTATAGTTCTCGGTACATTGTCTGCTCTGCACTTTCGCCCGGGTGCACGCCCCCTTGCGGGAACTGCCACGATGTCTGTCCAAAACGGCGCGTCCAGAGTAACTGGCCTTGTTTATTACAAATGATGATGCCGACGTTGGCCCTAAAGCCGTCTGCGTCGATCATCTATACATCCAATATCATAAAACTTTGGTATCATTGTTCCACATACCGTAGCTTTCGACAATAACAAATTATGCAGCACGAAACCCCACAAGCCTTACTGGACTATGCTCAGAGCTTCGCCGGCTTCACCTTAGGCGAGCTTTGTGCACGTTATAAGGAGCAAGTTCCGCAACAATTACTTCACAAAAAAGGCTGGGTTGGGCAATTTCTAGAGATGATTTTAGGAGCGACCTCAGGTTCTTTAGCTCAGCCAGATTTTCCTGAGCTTGGTGTGGAGCTCAAGACTCTGCCGATCGATGAGCAGGGACGTCCGTTAGAATCAACCTATGTTAGTGTTGTGCCTTTAATGAATATTCAGGGTTTGCGCTGGGAAAATTCTGTGGTGCGTCATAAGCTGATGCATGTTTTATGGATCCCAATTGTTGCGAGTCGTGAGATTCCGATTGAAGACAGGCAAGTAGCGATGCCCTTCCTTTGGCAACCTACCTCTGAAGAAGAGCAAGCTTTAAAGCAAGACTTCGAAGATGTGCTAGTTCAGGTTTCCCTCGGTAGAATTGAACAGCTAGATGCTAGGCTTGGTGATATATTACAAGTTAGACCAAAAGCCGCAAACTCTAAAGCACTTACTGATGCTATAGGGCCTGATGGAGCCACTATCAAAACCCTGCCCAGAGGGTTTTATTTACGACCGCAGTTTACCAAGCGATGCTTACAGCAGCAGTTTGGCTAATTACGATTTTGACGCGCGACATCGTAAGCTAATTTTCTTTGCCTTACTCTTATTCTATTTTGAGTGTTTAATTCCATGAACTGATTAAAGTAGTTAATTGCTTCTTCTTTTTGCCCCATCCCAGAGTACGCTTTAGCTAAGATTTCAGCGGCCATTTCTAACCTTCGTTTATCCCCAACTTCGTTTGCTAAGTTATGTGATACCAACGCATATTTTTCAGCTTCCTTATAGTCCTCCATTCCTAAATAATTTCTTGCTATGGCTATATTCAACTGTGAAATCAAATTTTTCCAACCGATTGCATTTACTGGCTGGATAATTTTCTTAAGCTCTTGGTTGCTTTTCTCGAACTCACCTAATTCAGCTGTTATTTCATTAAGAGCAATAATTGAATTGTACTCGAAGATTTTACTATCGTTATTCTTGCAATACTCTATAGCTAGCATCAGCCGTTGCTTAGCCATTTTCGTTTGACCTGTTTTCCGTTCTATCATTGCTAGCTCATAGTTAGCAAGACAAAGGTACTCACCATGCTTTAACTTCCTCGCTTCAACTTGTAGGTTTCGGGCTAACTCCAGTGCAAACTCAAATAACTCAGCCTGTTGATATATGCCAACCGCGGCCTGCAATATACTGGCTTTGTACCTTTGTCTTGTTAAGTCAGGTACTGCCGTAACCGCCTTATCAAGCGCTATAAAGCTCTCTACATGATTGCCTAACACATGCTCCGCCGTTGCCAATAAAATATTAGCTTTTGCTTTAATATCGATGCTGTTTGTTTCTTTTATTAAAACTTTTGCTTTCTCTTTGCAGGCGTATAGATTTGATAAAAGATAGTCGTGGTGGGCGCTAAGAAGTTGATAGAAGTCTTTTTCTATTGGTGTGAACTTTGCTTGGTGCTTTTGTAACTCCTCTAATCGCTTTTGTACGTAATCATTTCCATTAAGCATATTTCTTTCAATATGCACGAGGGTATCGTAATACTCGCCCTTATCGGCGCAAACTCCAAAAGCGCTGATTATTAGGCAAATAGCGCAAACTAATTTCTTAAGCATTATGCTGCTCCAAATTTCTTTTTAACCAGACTTTGTATTACTTTTTTACCTCCGTTTAAAAATATAACTTAGTTTGAGCCAGCTTGCTAAACTCAAAATTCTAGCGACGTTCTTGTCGTGCTATATCAAAGGCCAGCTTTCTTTGCCTTACTTTTACTCTATTTTGAGCATTTAACTCCATATACTCCTTATAATATTCCACAGCTTTATCATTATCCTTCAGCTCAGTATAGACTTCTGCCAACAAAGCAGCAGCTTGTTCTAGCCTTTTTTTCGTTTATTTTGTTTGCCAACTTATAAGCCTCTAAAGCAAGTTTTTCAGCTTCTTCATAGCTACCTTCCTTAAATAACAAACGAGCAAACAAAGTCTGAATAGCAGAAGTTAATACACTCCACCCGAAGTCTTTAATCTTTGGATATATAACCTCCGCTAAATTTCTAGCTTCTTTTAGTTTTCCAGTCTCAAGCATAAGTTCTAGCCTTGAGTAGTCTACAGCATGTATGGAAAGCGTAGAGCCTTCTTTTTCACAGTGATGTCTAGCACTGTGCAACCTATTCTCAGCCATCATATATTTTTTAGCTATAAGTTCTATGGCGCCTAACTCATAGGATGTAGCACATATAATATAGCTATTTTTAGTTTTATTTGCGAAATAGACAGCACGTCTTCCATGTTCTATCGCGAACTCGAGTAAGTCAGAATCTTTATAAAAACTAACTGCATTAATAAGAACTTTAGCTTTATAAATAGGTCTCTCAATTGCATTCAGCAAATCTAGTGATTTGTCTGTAGCAAGGAAGGCCTTCACACTATCCCCTCGCTGATGATGAATAGAAGCAAGAAGAACATATCTCATTGCTTCTAAACTTTTTGATGATGTTTGGCTGGAAAGTTGTTCTAAAATCTTTTCACTTGCGCTTAAATCACTGCCTAAGAGTAACAAATGAGCGTCTAATACATCATAAAAATATTTCTCTCTTTCAGAAAATTGATTTTTATATTTGGATAGTTTGCTTAATTCAAGCCTAGAAACAGATAGATCACTTAAAAGGTTAGCTTCTATTGCGTTAAGATCTTCAATATACGACTTAGCTTCCTTAGTGTACGCCACATTGAAAAATAGTAAGAATAGCATTGTAATTAGTATTTTAGACATAAAATCCCTTACACCTATCTTTATGAAAAGCAAAATATCTAGCTAGTCTCGTCTCAAAAAAGACTCTTCGTCTAAGCCCATCAAATCCATAATCTCATGATTGAAGCAAAGCTTTTTTGCGGGAGGTATTACCAATGTTGTATGTAACTCTAGTTTACTTCTTGCCAGCTCTCCTAGTGTAATCTTTTCTTTCCTGACTTTCTCTACAGGCAGGAAAGCAGCTTCATACAGAATCACCTCGTGGTTTTCAGGATACCATTTTCTCAAATAATTGACCAACATATCAATTTTTGCTGCATCTGAGTGGAAGGTTCTTGCAGTCGACTCTCCAGCTAATGCCACTTGCCACAATAACAAGTAACTAGCAGGATTTGGGGGATGATCAAAAAATAAAAACTGAGATGCTTCATAACTCTGGATTCCATAATCACCAGGATCTATCCCAAGATCTGAGTATAGACAGGCCTCAGCCGATATTCCTGGCTCCATTTCTGCATAGAATCCTGCTTTTCTCGCTTTACGGATGGTCTCATGGGGCACCCAGGAGAACACACCTGCATGTCCATAAAAGGCACCACAAACATCAAGTCCTTTCTCTACAGATGATAGCATCTGTGCAACCATACCTTCATAGCTTTCCATCCTGTGCTTACCTTCTCCATAATGTGGCTGAAGGCTCACGCAGTTTTTATTCAAAGTTGAAAGCCATTTTTCCGAAACAGGACTGGGCGCTAGGCAGTAGACAATATCTGCATTTTCTATAGCCCTTTTGGCTCTAACAGTTACGTGTCCTGCCAATAATATTCCCATACTAACTGCTGAAAAGCTTCCCTGACTCATATTTATTTATCTTTCATCAAAATGATTGTTTTAATACAAATAGCTTTAGTCCCAAGAAGCTTATCTACTTCTTTTGCATCACCCTGCATCACAGCTTTAATCTCACTCTGCTCCAAACCAAAATCCTTCATAACGGCTTCTGGGTTTTCGATATAGGATTGGTTTAGCTTTGGATCTTCAGATAACTTTATGACAAATTCCTCAAACTTCTTTTTAGACATATTTATTCCCTATATTTCCCTAAATTATATTTTTTTAATCGCCCTGGTTATATAAACGAAAGTATAAATAAAAAGCCAGCTACCGCTGGCTTTTTATGATTAACTCTCTAACGCTCTGAGAGCCTTATTCTGCATAGGTTTCCGTCGCCGGGCAGCTACACATAAGGTTACGATCACCAAACACGTCATCAATACGGTTTGTGGTTGGCCAGAACTTGCTTAGCTTTGTTGCTTCGGACGGGAATACCGCTTCAGCAATCGAGTAAGGCTTATCCCAGTCACGTAAGTCTGCTTGAGTATGTGGGGCGTTTGTCAGTGGGTTATTGTCTTTATCCCATTCGCCACTCGCGACTTTCTCAACTTCCTTACGAATACGAACCATCGCGTCAATAAAACGGTCTAACTCGTACTTCGACTCACTTTCCGTCGGTTCAATCATGAAAGTGCCCGCAACTGGGAAGCTCATGGTTGGTGCGTGGAAGCCGTAATCCATTAGACGCTTAGCAAAATCTACTTCGCTAATACCGGTTTCATTTTTGATCTCACGCAAGTCGATAATACACTCATGAGCCACTTTATCGTTACGCCCTACATACAACACAGGGTAATGTTCAGCTAACTTATTTTTCAGGTAGTTAGCGTTCAATAAAGCCACTTCGGTAGACTTGCGCACACCTACCTGACCTAACATTTTAATGTAAGCCCAAGAGATTGGAAGAATCAAACCACTACCGTATGGTGCCGCTGAAACAGCGTTATCACGCGCTTCCACACTATGGATCTTGCGTACTGAGTGGCCTGATACAAACGGCGCTAGGTGTGACTTTACACCGATTGGGCCCATACCAGGACCACCACCACCGTGTGGAATGGCGAAGGTTTTGTGTAGGTTCAAGTGCGACACGTCTGAGCCAATATCGCCTGGACGCGAAATGCCAACCTGTGCGTTCATGTTAGCGCCGTCCATGTAAACCTGACCGCCGTTTTCATGAATAATGTCACAGATATCTTTAATTTCTTCTTCGTAGACGCCGTGAGTTGATGGGTAAGTCACCATTAGCGCGGCTAAGTTGTCTTTCATCTCAACAGCTTTGGCTCTTAAGTCTTCAACATCAACGTTACCATTATCATCACACTTAACGATCACGACTTTCATGCCAGCCATCTGTGCAGATGCTGGGTTGGTACCGTGTGCCGAGCTTGGGATTAGACAGATATTTCGGTGACCTTCGCCTTGGCTTTCGTGGTATTTCTTAATAGCAATCAAGCCCGCGTACTCGCCTTGAGCGCCTGAGTTTGGTTGCATCGAAACAAAGTCGTAGCCAGTGATTTCTACTAAATCAGCTTCCAACTCTTTGATCATCTTGAGGTAGCCGTAAGTTTGATCTTCTGGTGCAAACGGGTGAATGTTTGCAAACTTTGGCCAAGTAATCGGCAGCATTTCTGACGTCGCGTTTAGCTTCATGGTACAAGAGCCAAGCGGGATCATGCCATGAACTAATGAGAAGTCTTTGCTTTCCAAACGCTTGATATAACGCAACATATCCGTTTCAGAATAATAGTCGTTAAAGGTTGGGTGCGTTAAGAAGTCTGACTCACGGACTAGCTGCTGAGGAATTGAACTCTTCGCTTCGTCATCCAGCGCGAAAATATCTGCTTCCGTACCCGTAATCACTTCAATCAACTGCTCGATATCGGCTTGGTTTTTCGCTTCATCGATGGTGAAGCTGATCAAGTCACCATCGTAACGCAAGTTCACTAGCGCTTCTTTGGCGCGATCTTGAATCGCTTCGATGTCTGAGGCACGGAAAGTGACGGTATCGAACCAATGATCATTAACCACTTCTAAGCCTGCGTTTACGACCGCAGAAGCCACGATCGACGCATAACGGTTAATGCGGTTAGCAATTGTGGTTAAGCCTTTCTTACCATGGTAAACCGCATAGAAGCTGGCAATGTTGGCTAAAAGAACCTGCGCCGTACAGATATTCGAGGTCGCCTTTTCACGGCGGATATGCTGTTCACGCGTCTGCATCGCCATACGTAATGCATTGTTATCTCTAGTATCTTTAGAGACACCGATAATACGACCAGGTAGCGAGCGCTTGAATGATTCGCGCGTACCAAAGAAAGCTGCGTGTGGACCACCGAAGCCCATCGGAACGCCGAAACGTTGGGCCGAGCCGAATACAACGTCCGCATCCATTTCGCCAGGTGATTTCAACATCACTAAGCTCATAATGTCAGAGGCGACACAAGCGATAGCTTTTTTGTAGTGCAATTGCTTGATGATTGGCTCTAGGTCAATCACATCACCATGCACATCGGTGTAAGATAATAAGGCACCGAATACATCATGCTCTGCAGCTTCTGAGACTGGGCCAATAATTAAGTCCCAACCATAGTGCTCGGCACGTGTTTTAACCACGTCAATCGTTTGTGGGAAAGTTTTCTCATCAACAAAGAACGTATTCGATTTTTTGTTTTTTGAGGAACGCTTGGCTAATCCCATCGCTTCTGCCGCTGCGGTTGCTTCGTCTAATAGCGATGCACTGGCGAGTTCCATACCGGTTAAGTCCATGGTCATTTGTTGGAAATTCAAAATAGCTTCCAAGCGACCCTGTGCAATTTCCGGTTGATAAGGCGTATAAGCCGTATACCAAGCAGGGTTTTCAAGCACGTTACGTAAGATTACAGTCGGCGTTACGGTATCGTAATAACCCATTCCGATGTATGACTTAGCGATAATGTTTTCATCTGCAAGCGACTGTAAATAGTCTAGCGTGTCTTTCTCTGAACGAGACGCTTCAACATTAATCGGCTCTTTAACCTGAATCTTATGAGGTACCGCTTTCTCGACTAACTCGTCCAGCGATGATAACCCCAACTCTCCAAGCATTTCTTGGATCTCATTTTCACGAGGGCCTAGGTGGCGGCGGATAAAGTCATCCGACTGCTGTAAATCTTGCAAACTAGTTTTATCAGTCATACGTTTCACGACCTGCTAATGTGACTTATACCGAATGGCATAAACGATTGAATCGAAAAAGCCCCGAACATCTCGAGGCCCTTAAATATCCCGTCAGTTAGCGACGGGGGTGGGAAGCTTTTTTGCTAACCCACCGTTAAATCTTGAAATAAATTCTATGCGACTAGTTCAGTTCAAGATTTAGGTAAATCTTATTCGTCGGCAATCTCTTCCGCGTAATCGTCTGCTGACAATAATGAGTCTAGCTCTGATACGTCGGCTAATTGCATTTTGAACATCCAGCCATCACCATAAGGGTCGCTGTTTAACAACTCAGGTGAATCTTCAAGCTCTTCGTTAATCTCTGTGATAGTACCCGCTAGCGGTGCATATATATCCGAAGCGGCTTTTACAGACTCAACAACTGCGATTTCGTCTTCTGCTTCTACTTCAGAGTCCACTTCTGGAACTTCTACAAATACCACGTCGCCAAGCAACTCTTGTGCGTGCTCAGTAATACCTACCGTTACTACACCGTCACCCTCATGGCGGATCCACTCGTGACTTGAAACATATTTTAATTCTGCTGGAATTTGGCTCATCGTCTCTTCCTCTCTAACCCCCGTCGCTTTGCGGGGCACCAAAAATTAGTCGTATTGTATATGAAACTTTGGCCCTGCCCAAGCCTTTCATACCAACTGTAAGCTTGGGCCTGGCAGACTAGCGCCAGCGTACTCTAAACCTAGGCACAACTAGCAATCGTCAATCAATGGCTGATCACTATTTAGCCACTGTTAAATCAATGACTTACCTTTTCGTACAAAGCTTGGCTTTACCACTTTCGCCGGAATCTGCTTCTTGCGAACCTGTACTAAAACTTCCTCTGCATCAAGGCTTCGCTGAACGCGAGCGATAGCAATACTCTTACTAGTTGTTGGCGACATAGTGCCCGACGTCACTACGCCAACCACTTCGTCATTAACCAGAACTTCTTGGCCTTCGCGCATGATGCCTTTGCCGTCTAACACTAAGCCGATCAACTTGTGCGGAATACCGGCTTCTTTTTGTGCTTCTAAAGCCTTGCGGCCAACAAAATCACGACCTTCAGGCTCCCAAGCAACAGTCCACCCCATGTTAGACTCTAATGGCGTTACGCTTTCATCCATGTCGTTGCCATAAAGGTTCATGCCTGCTTCTAAACGTAAAGTATCACGTGCCGCTAGACCACACGGCTTCACGCCTGTTGCAAGTAATTGATTCCAAAGCTCAATCGCTTGGTTATCTGGGATAAGGATTTCATAACCATCTTCACCGGTATAACCAGTGCGCGCGACAAATAAATCGCCAGCATAGGTTGCCGTAAATGGCTTAAGGTTTGATACTAACTCTTGGTGCTCGTCACTAATCACCGACAAGGTCTTTTCAACGGCTTGGGGGCCTTGAACGGCTATAATGGCTAGATCGATTCGCTCTTCAACAGACACATCAAATTGCTGTGCAACATTTTCTAGCCAAGCCAAGTCTTTTTCACGCGTCGATGCGTTTACGATCAAACGATAGTGTGCATCAGTTAGGTAATATGCGATAAGATCGTCAATAACGCCGCCATCTTCGTTTAACATGGCAGTATAAAGTGCTTTGCCAGACTCGGTTAGCTTCGCCACATCATTCGCTAGAACGTACTGTAAGTACGGCTTCGCATCGCTACCTTTAATCTCCACAATGGTCATGTGCGACACATCGAACATACCCGATGCTTCACGCACCGCAGTGTGCTCATCAATCTGCGAACCATAATTCAGCGGCATATCCCAGCCACCAAAATCAACAATGCGAGCTTCAGCATCAACGTGTGCTTGGTATAAAGGTGTTTTACTGCCCATAACGATAGCGTTCCTTAAACAATTCAACAAAAATAATGGTGCCCGATTATACAGGGTTCTAGAGACAAAAGAAGTCAGTTCAGGCGAGTCTGACCAGTCAATTTACAGTATGGCGAGTGTTCTATTAAAAAGCTGTTACACCTGCGGTGTTGAAACCTCAAAAGCTCATCCATATACTTTCTGTATCTAGTTTATGGAATAAGCAGCTGGTCGACACAGTGTCACCAAGCTGTTTAGAATCTCTAGTGGATAATAATCATGCCTAATTCATTAATATATTTAGGAAAAGAGTTGCTTATCTTATTTGCAATCATCACTTCTTCCGCACTTGCCTATCTATTGGGGATTCCCGCTTTAAGCATAAGCTTCTTACTTGTATTCGCTTTTATTGGCACTTATGTTGGCAGGAAGCTTGCCAGAAGAAAGTCTACAACTAAATCTCGCTCTTCTTAATCAGCAAGAAGACGGGGATAATGCCGACGGCAACGAGCATAATGGCTGGCAAGGCGGTGGTTTCCCACTGTCCTTCTGAGCTTAGCTCATAGATTCGAATAGCCAAGGTGTCCCAGCCGTAAGTTCTTAAGATCAAAGTCGCAGGTAATTCTTTCATCACTTCGACGAAGACCAAAAGTAAGGCCGTTAATACACCGGGACGAAGTAGTGGGATATATACTCGGAAGAGTCGCTCGCGCTTTCCAGCTCCTAAGATTCCGGCGGTTTCAACGACACTGGGCTTAATCTGCCCCATAGAACTTGATAAAGGTCCGAAGCCAATTCTTAAGAAGCGAATGACATAAGCGAGCATTAGCGCGAACAAACCCGTCGCTAGCCATTGGCTTTGTTCGTTCAGAATATCGGCTATCCAGCTATCGATCACATTCAGCACCATCATAATACCGACCGCCAGAACAGTGCCCGGAATGGCATAACCTAACTGCGAGAACTCTGACATAATGCCGCGAGCTTTTGTCTGTTTTTGCCTTTGCGACCACACCATAATTCCGGCTACCACTAGTGTGAGCAATGCTGCTAATACCGCCAAGGTGACTGTGTTTAAAAGTAGTTCAATAGTCCCTTCGGTGTGTTGCTCGAAGCTACTGATAGCCCAAACTAAGAGCTGGATCACTGGCAAGACAAAGCCTAACGCGAAGACAGACCAAGCTCCGACTTGCGCGAGCAGCCCCCAGATCCCTTTCAATTCTTGACGATATTGCTTTAATGCAGCGCCCGACTGCTCGTAACGGCCCTTACCTCGGCCCCACTTTTCGGCCATCACCGCAAGGCTGACAAAAAGCAGCAGCAGACAGGCTAACTGTGCCGCTGTGTTGTGGCTATAGAAACCATACCAAGATTTATAGACCGCAGTGGTAAACGTATTAAAATTGAAAATACTAACCGCACCGAAATCGGCCAAGGTTTCCATCAAGACGAGCGCCAATCCTGCGACCCAAGCAGGTCGAGACAAAGGCAACACTAAACGCCAAAAAGCGGTAATTTTACTATAACCTAAGGTTCTCGCACTTTCGTAACTCGAGCGTCCTTTGCGCTGTAGTGCGCTACGCATTAATAAGTAGACATACGGGTAGAGTGTTAGCGTAAACACTAGCGCCACGCCAAAAGGATTGCGCATATCAGGTAGCCAACTTATCCCCAAGCCCATCGAGAACAACAACTTTTGCAAAGGCCCACCGAAGTCTGTAAAGCCGAGCAAAACAAAGGCGAGAATATAGGGCGGTATGGCTAGTGGTAGCATCAAGCCCCACTGCAAAATGTTCCTTCCTGGGAAATCATACATAACAATCAGCCAGGCTAAGCCAACACCTAGCAAAAAACTGCCGCTACCGACCAAAAGTATCAAGACAATGGTATTTGTGAAGAGCTCAGGTAGTTCGGTCTGCCATAGATGAGCCCACAGCTCCCCTTCAACATTAGTCCAAGAGGCGACTAGTGGAATTAGCGGTAAAATGCATATGACAAAAACAAGGAAGAGCAGCATGGCTGGGAGCCAACTACTGAAACGCTGACGCCAGCGGTTTCCGCTGGCGTCTTTTACACGAGATGATGTTGTTAAGTCAGTGGGTTGCAATATCGCTATCTTTTACTTATAGCCCGCTCGGTCCATGACTTTAACTGCTTGTGGTTGAAGCTCACCAGCTTTTGATAAGTTCATATCATCGGCTTGAAAACTTCCCCAAGCTTCTACTTCTGGGACAGGCTTAATATTTGGATTCGCCGGATATTCCATATTATGTCCAGCATACATTTGCTGTGCTTCAGCACTTGAAAGCCATTCTATCAGCTTTGTCGCATTTTCGACATTAGAAGAATGTTTGGTTATACCTGCTCCTGAGATGTTAACGTGCACGCCTGTCGTTTCTTGGTTTGGCCAAAATAATGCTAATGGGATCTCAGGATTTTCTTTTTCTAAACGGCCGAAGTAGTAAGTGTTTACGATACCAACATCACAAGCACCCGCTTCAATAGCATTCATCACTTTAGTATCGTTCGAGAAAGGATCTGTTGCTAAATTAGCGACCCAACCTTCGACGATTTGCTGTGCCTTTTCTTCGCCATAGCGTGCTACCAACATCGCCACTAACGATTGGTTATATACTTTTTTAGAGGTTCTTAAGCATAAGCGCCCTTTCCACTGCTCATCACCTAAAGCTTCATAAGTGCTGAGCTTTTCTGGCTTCACGCGATCTTTGCTGTAAACAATGGTACGCGCTCGTACCGTTAGGCCAAACCATTGGTTGTTCGGATCTTGTAAACTATCAGGGATATTTTGCTCTAAAACGTCAGAGTTAACCGGCTGTAAAACATCTTGTTCAGTGGCTTGCCATAAGTTTCCAGCGTCAACCGTCATCAAAATATCCGCTGGAGTACGCTCGCCTTCGGCTTTGAGACGGCTGATTAACGGCGCGGCCGCATCCGTAATATAGGCTACCGGAATACCCGTTTCTTTGGTGAACTGCTCGAAGAAAGGCTTGATTAAATGCTCTTTACGCGAAGAGTAAACAACGATTTCTTGTTGTGTTGTTTCTTTTTTTGCCGCTGTTGTCGCTTGCTTTTCTGCCTGTGTTGCCGCCTGCTCTTTGTTCGCAGATTGCTCTGAATCACCACACGCGCTTAAGGCTAAGGCTACCGCTGAAGCGACTAACCATGAATTGATCGTTTTCATTTTTAATTATCCTAGGATTGACCTATAGATGTGCAATGCATGAATGATAATTATTACCATTTGTAATTTCAAGCAGAGTTTTATGACAATTGGGTTTATTTTAGTAGGTTCGCTACAAGCCCATCGCTTTTCGGATGAGCTTTTGCTTTAACAACGGGTGCTTATCGCTCAATGCCAAACCATGACTACGCGCCATTTGAATCAGAGGAACTTCTTGCTCGAACAAACGCTTAAACCCTTGCATTGCTAACTGCATGGCTCTTGCTTCTGATTTTCTTGCCCGTTCAAAAGGTCTGAGTCGATGTTTCAGCCCGATATCTGCCCCTTTTTGCAAAGATTGATCAATCACTTTTGAAAGCTCGATAGCGTCACTAAAGCCTAGATTAACGCCCTGCCCCGCTAGTGGATGAATGGTGTGAGCGGCATCGCCAATCAACGCCAACCGATGGGCAACCATGTTTTCTGCGGTGCGCTCTATCAGCGGGAAGGCCACAGGTTTACTGGCTAAGCTGACTACCCCAAGCGTCGATTCAAAGGTTTGACTAAGACGTTCCGCAAATGCTTCATGTCCTAACGCTAAAAGCTGATCGGCATAAGCTTCATCCACCGACCAAACGATAGAGCAGTAATGCTCGTCAGCTAATGGCAAAAAGGCTAATGGGCCATGATGGTCGAAGCGCTGCCAAGCCGTGTGCTGGTGAGAATTTTGTGTTTTAACTGCACAAACAATAGCTTTATGCCCATAAGGTTTTTGCTCTTGTCCGACACCGCTCGTTTTGCGTAGCCATGAAAAGGCGCCATCGGCAGCGACTAATAAACGTGCCGTAATTTGTCGTCCAGATTCGAGTTCTAGCTTGGCATAATCTTGCTGATAATCCACGCTTAAGCATCGCTCTGGGCATAGCCAGTCCAACTGTCTATCGCGTTCAATGGACTGGAAAAGGGCGCGTCGCAAAACACGGTTTTCTACAATATGCCCAATGTTTTTCTCTGCGACTAAGCTTGCATCAAACTCTATCTTCCCTCGACTCGACTCACCATCCCACACAAACATCCGCTGGTAAGGGGCTTTTTCATGTTCGCCAATAAACTCCCAGGCCCTGATTTGCTTAAAAAGCCTTTCACTGGCACGGGTAATAGCGCTCACTCTTTGCCCGATGGAATCTTCTGGCCAATCGCTTTCGACCGCTTTCGGATCAATCACGGCAACCTTATTATTCTGCTCTAGGAGCAAGCCCGCCAAGGATAATCCGACCATACCACCACCAACAATGATGACGTCATAATCCACATTGGATTGGTTTTTATTCGAAGCAGGCATTGATGTCTTCCTGGATGTTTTCTGGATTCTTTAAAAGATACGCCAGAAGCTTTGGCATCGGCGGCTGTTGAATGTCTTCAATTCCTAAGTGTTTACGATAGCTTTGGATATTGTCCACCAGCTCAGTGGTTTTCTGCTGCACACTCGCCGTGTCGAACTCAAACTCTTGTTCCGGCATAATACTCACAGCCAATTCCGCGCCCAATTCATCGCCTAATCGCTCGGCGACGCCTTGCCAGGCGAGAAATTCAAGTTCGAGTCGCTCTTTATTTTTACGGTTCAGCTCAGTCTTATCCTGCTGATCAAGCTCGCTGATGTCGTACACTAAATTTGCAGTTTTACACATGATTAATGCCGTATAACCGTCTGCGATAGCACGATTACAGTAAGGTTGGGCTTTCTGTAAACTTTTCTTGTCGCCTTTTAAATACAAACGATAGGCCAAGCGTACATTCGCCATAGAATCGCCCGCTTCAGCCATTTCTTCTAAATCTTCTAGCGCGTAATAATCGTAATCCGAGCGCTTCTTTACGTCCAAACTACCGCGTGAATATTCTGTCTCAAAATAGCCACGAGTACCGGCCCAAGCCTTGACCTCAGCTATAAATGCAGTGGACTCATAACTATTACCCAAGTGATACCAGTCGTTATATTGATTCGCAAGCTGACACACTTCTTTAGTCTCGGCGACGTCTTCTTGGACGACGTTTTCTTTTTGCTCTGCCTCTTTTTCTTTAACAGTCGAAGTCACTGATAGTTCGCTAGTGGCGGTTTCTTTATCCTTTTGAGCTAAACTCACCTTCTGCTGACTGATGATTTCAGGCGACTGCTCTGCCAGCGTATCGTTTTCGGACCACAGGCTAACCGCTAGGTAGAATAGTCCCACAACACAAAGCGCCAAGCCGATAATGATTTTATTCGTCATTAGCCGCTAACTCACTGTTTTTAAAACCAAATCCCATCGCCTGTTGGGCAAATATAGATTTCGCGCTTGGCACAATATCCATAGTCTTTAATAATAGGTTTCGAGTTAATGACAGAGGCGCCCAATCGTTGCTGAACAATCGTGCGAGACTTTCCGTCACACACAAAGTTTGTTCGCGATCAGATTGCCTTAACTCTTGATACTGGTTAAGTACATGAAAATCGCCATAATCCTCAGCACCAGCCAGCAGTTCAGACAAGACGGAAATATCGCGTAAGCCCAAATTAAAGCCCTGGCCAGCGATCGGGTGTAATGATTGTGCAGCATTACCGACTAACACACAGCGCCCTCGAACCAAGGTTTCCGCTCTGCTTTGCACCAGCGGGAAACTCTGTCTTTTACCCACTTTCGTAATACGCCCAAGACGTGCGCCAAAGGCTTCTTCGAGGTCTTTAGCAAACTGGTCCTCTGGCATCGTTACATATTGCTCGGCTTGATGCCGAGGCTTTGACCAGACGAGCGCCATTCGCTGACGACTAAGTGGGAGTAAGGCTAATGGCCCATCATTAGTAAAACGCTCAAATGCTTGATTGCGGTGAGGTAATTGGGTGCTGAGATTGCATACCACCGCAGAAGCCTCAAAGTCGCGCTTTTCACTATCTATGTGTAGCTTTTTTCGCAGTGGTGAACGCGCACCGTCAGCTAAAACTACCAACTGAGCATTAACTTTCACAATCTTCCCATGAGCCTCGACCGTAAGCTCGGCACTATCTTGACTCTGCTCCAGCTCCAGCACCTTGGCCGGCACCACATAATCTATAAGCTCGGCTTGTTTTGCAAAGGCTTGATGTAACACCTTACCTAACTGCCAATTTTCAACCACCGCGCCTAACTGCTTAACCGCGTTCTCTTCAGCACTCAATCGAGCGAAGCCAATATGCCCCTGCTCAGAAACATGTATCGTTTTAATCGCTTCGCTAACGCGAGCCAAATCTTCTAAAAGGTCGAGGTTTGCTAGGATATTAAGAGATGCTTTCGATAACGCCACAGTTCTGTCGTCGAAACTCGGTTGTGACTGCTCGCTTAAGGCAAACGCCTCAAACACCACGCAAGCTACTCCGCGCTTAGCAAGCGCCAAGGCTAAGCTGGCGCCGGCCATGCCACCGCCAACAATCGCCACTGGGTAAGAATCGTTTATGCTAGCCATTTGAATTAAGCTTTCGCCATTAGCGCCTCTATGTCATGACGTGTTTTAGGGACATCTTTCGACAAAATATCGTAACCTTTGCTTGTCACTAGCACATCGTCTTCGATACGAATACCAATACCACGCCATTTTTTCGCGATGCTATGACCATTTACACGCGTCATATCTTCAGGGATATAAAGCGCTGGCTCAACCGTCAACACCATGCCTGGCTCCAACACACGTGGCGCTCCGTGCAAGTGATAATCACCGACGTCATGCACATCCAAGCCAAGCCAATGCCCTGTTTTATGCATATAAAACTCACGGTAAACCCCGCGCTTAATTAAGTCCTCAGGCTCACCTTTTAAGATCTTTAAGTCGACCAGCCCTTGGGTCAACACTTCTACCGCTTTGTTGTGGATATGATCCCAATGATTACCAGGTTTGACCATTTCTATCGCCGCCAACTGTGCCTCAAGTACCACATCATATAGCGCCGCTTGTGCTTCGTTGTATTTGCCACTAACAGGAATGGTGCGACTAATATCGGCAGCATAGTGCTCAAACTCACCGCCCGCATCAATCAGTAATAACTCACCATCCTGCATTTCGTCGGCATTTTCGATGTAGTGCAGGATATTCGCATTATCGCCAGAAGCGATGATCGAAGGGTATGCCGGATAGCGGCAGCCACCTTTGGCGAAATGGTAGTGCAACACCGCCTCCATCTCACGTTCGGTTTTACCCGGCGCACAAGCCTGCATCAATTCTTTATGAGCTTTAGCCGAAGCTTTAGCGGCGTGACGCAGACGTTGAATTTCCGACGATGATTTAACCAGTCTCATATCGTGTAAATGATGCCCAATATCAATCAACTCACCCGGCGACGCGGCTCGCTTGGCTGGCGACGTCATTAACTCGCTGCGCCACTCCATAACCTTGTGGTCAAACTCAGAGTTAGCACCTAACGCAAAATAAATTCGTTCACGGCCTTCCATCAGCCCTGGCAAAATGTCATCAATATCATCAATCGGAAAGGCATCATCAGCACCTAACTCATTAATAGCGCCTTCTTGGCCCAATCTACGGCCATGCCAGCGCTCTTGGGTTTTATCTTTTTCTCGATTAAACAGAATAAACTCTGCCTGCTTGCGCCCCGGAATCAGCACCATTACTGCATCCGGCTCATTAAAACCGGTTAGGTACCAGAAGTTATTGTCCTGACGGAACGGATAATTCACGTCATGACTGCGCACCTTTTCTTCAGCAGCAGGCAATATGGCGATGGAGTTTGGTCCCATCCACTGCATTAATTTTTTACGTCGAGCGGCAAAGTTAATGGCTTTCATAAAGACTTATTTTTATTTAACCTGTAATTAATGAACCTGTTTTTGTTCCGGTTTTACGGTAGCTTCGGGCTGATTCGCTTGAAACAGTATCAACCCTGACATTTTGATATGCTCACATACGGTCATAAAAGCCTTTTCCATTTCGTTATCCTCGGAGTCGACGCCCTCAAAGTCTATTCTTGCGATTTCGCTAATGTCCTGAAGCGCTTCTTTAGCTTCGCCTTCAAGCTCCTTGGCGTTATTCGTTTTCACTAAACCATAACCTGTTAAGTAGCCCTGACACCAGTCGCCAATGGCTGAGGCACGCTGCTCTAACGGATAGTCGTCTTCCGGACGGATTAAATCGATGGAGAAAGAGTCCGCCTGATAATCTTTCTGGCTAAAAGCGATCAGCTGCTCTAACCCTTCGAGGGCTGGCTCCGGTAATGGTTCTCCTGATGCTAAAAACTCGCTCATGTGCTGTTTCCAACGCTCAGTTTCCACCACAAAACCGTGCCCTAACAAACCGTGAATCATTCCAGCTAATTGGGACGGCGTTAAGTCTGGGAAAAAATCCTGGCACAACTCGTTTACTTGGGTGTAATTCATAATAGCTATTTACTGTAAATTCGTTCAATTTTGGCATTAGTGTAACGTTTGTTCGCCCTAAAACCCAGTTTCTGTGCGAAAGTTAGCGAAGAAGTAGCCAACCGGTTATCGTTGCCATTGATTATTGATTGACCAGCCCCATACAGAACCTTATAGTATACTTTAACAAAATTAGGTAACTTGCTATGAACGATAGTCAATTTGAACAATTAGAACAGAAAATTGACGCCTTATTGGCGCGTTTTCATACGATTGATAATGAAAATAAGCAACTACGCCAGCAGATCAATGAACTTAGAAGCGAAAAAGATCGATTACACAGTCGTAATGAATCGGCTCGTAAGCAAATCGACGTCATGATCTCACGCTTGAAATCAATCTAAACGCACTAGCGCACAATAGTTATCAACAGCAAGATAAATCAACTTTGACGGCGGGATCCTGTGATACTTCTATCATAGGAGAATTGATAGTAGAGAACGGCTAATAACATGGCTAAATCAAATGTAACTCCAGTGAATATCACTATATTGGGGAAAGAATTTCAAGTTGCGAGTCCTGAGGATGAGCATCAAACATTATTGCAGGCAGCGAACTTCCTTGATAAAAGAATGCGCGAAATTCGCTCCGCAGGTAAAGTCCTAGGCTTAGAGCGTATAGCAGTGATGGCTGCCTTAAACCTTAGCTATGAACTATTAAATAAACCGAGCACAAATTCTCATACGAGTGCTGAATTTGAGCAACGCATAGAACTACTGAACGAAAAAATTGATGATGCGCTCAAACAAAGCGAGCAAATAGGGCTGACGGATAACCCTTGATTTTGTTATACTGGCTTTGCCTGGGCTGTTCGTCAGTAGTGACCGTCCTCGAGCCGATAATTGTTATATAGGGATTCCTTAATGTAGGTGTTGTGCAAGTCCGCTTAGACCGGAAAGCCTGATCTTACACATGGCGTCCCCCCTTGAAACTCCGGGTTTCAGGGCTATTACCTACAACGGCAGTCTGGGTTTTTATGAATAACCTCATACTACAAAAAACGTACATTAGAACTAGAATAAAGCATGAGCGTCAAAACCTAACCTCTCCTTTTATGCAGCGTGCTGCGATCGCGATCCTCGGTCATATTTCTCAGGCAAAACTTATAGAAAATCATGAACATATTGCTTTTTACTTGCCCATCGGCGGCGAAGTCAGCTGTATGCCAATCATCGAATATGCATTATCTCTGGGAAAAAAGTGTTACATCCCCAAAGTAAACACTGAGAAAGAGCGTGCAATGGACTTTCTTCCCTATACTGGGCAAGGTTCAGTACAAAAAGGAAGCTTTGGCATTTATGAGCCCGTTGGTGATGCCAAGGAAGCGGTTGCACCGTCGAAGCTTTCTCTGGTTTTTATGCCATTAGTCGCGTTCGATGGCAATGGTAACCGTTTAGGGATGGGTGGCGGCTATTACGACACTTTCTTTGCCAATTTCAGCAAAGAAGAACGACCAGAGCTTGTCGGTCTGGCCTACAACTTCCAGAAGGTTCCAGCAATCCCTACTGAAGAGTGGGATTTACGAATGAATGCCGTTGTTACTCCCAATCATTTCCTCTGTTTTACCGACTAACCAGCTGCTGAATCGTTCAGCTTGGACCAGCCCTACACTTTGTTTTGCCATAAGTATATACTTGCACCATCGACAACCCAACACAGTTAAATTATGGCCTATTGGTTAATGAAGTCTGAGCCAGATGTATTTGGCATCGAACACTTAAAAGCGCTACCAAATAAAACCGATCACTGGGATGGCGTGCGAAATTATCAAGCACGCAATATGATGCGTGATGAAATGAAAGTCGGTGATCAAGTCTTCTTCTATCATTCTAATTGCAAACCACCAGCCATTGTCGGCATCATGGAAGTTACAAAGGAAGGTTATGTTGACCATACTGCCTTTGATCCTGATGAAAAATACTACGACCCTAAAAGTAATCCCGATAAACCACGTTGGTACATGGTGGATGTTAAACACGTTCGCGACTTAAAACGTGAGATTCCATTGGATGAACTCAAAAACTACCCTGAATTGTCTGACATGCGCTTGGTGCAAAAAGGTAACCGTTTATCGATTATGCCGGTAGCAAAAGATGAATGGGACTTTATTCTTAGCATTGAGGACGATAAAGCATGACCCAAGACGAATTAAAAGCATTGGTCGGTAAAGCGGCTGTTGAGTATGTTGAAGAAGGCAGTATTGTTGGCGTTGGTACAGGCTCAACGGTCAATTACTTTATTGATGAGCTGGCTACCATCAAACATAAGATCCAAGGTGCAGTCTCGAGCTCAGAAGCCTCAACCGAACGTCTAAAAGCCCATGGTATCGAAGTTTTCGAGCTTAATGACGTAGATCGCATCCCTGTATATGTGGATGGTGCTGATGAATCGAATCATCTACTCGAGCTAGTCAAAGGTGGTGGCGGTGCTTTAACCCGCGAAAAAATTATCGCAGCTGTTGCTGAAAAATTTGTTTGTATCGCGGACGAATCAAAACTGGTTCGTCGTCTTGGCGCATTCCCAATCCCAATTGAAGTGATACCAATGGCGCGTAGTTATGTTGCGCGCGAGGTTGTAAAGCTTGGCGGTGATCCTGTCTACCGCACCGGCTTTACTACAGATAACGGCAACGTAATTCTTGACGTTCATAACTTCGAGATCAACGAGCCGATTAAATTGGAAAGATTGTTGAATAATATCGTTGGCGTCGTGACCAACGGCCTTTTTGCTGAGCGAGCTGCGGACGTATTATTACTCGGTAAACAAGACTCGGTTGAGACTTTGACCCGCTGATTAGAATTCATACAATAAGTGGTTAGAGTGCTTTACTCTTTCCACTTTGGCCACCTATTATATCCAACTTGAGGATCGTTGGATTCATACTTATTAATATAGTAAACCTCTTTCTCAGCGAGCTCTCTTTCAGAACATTCGCTCGATTCCCACAGAATTTTGCTTTCTTACCGTATAATCCCTCTTTACTTCATCAGGCAACCCCCCGAAGTCATTATTTATTACCTGCATATTGGGGGTTCCAAAGTACCGATAACTTCCAATACTGTCTTTCCCAATGTAAATCTTACCGGTAGGATAGGTTATCTTATAAATCTGTTTAACTTTTCTCATTTCATTTAACTATGAATGCTGTATTTATCCATCAAGCTATATAAGGTTGGTCGAGTCAGGCCTAGTAACTTAGCGGCCTGTGAAATATTTCCATCCGCTAGCACGATTGCTCGTTGAATAGCACGTGTTTCAGCGGCTTCTCTAACTTGGCGTAGGTTTAGAGGCATTTCACGCAGTTGAGCTTCTTCTATTTGTAAATCTTCCGCTGAAATTTGCGTGCCTTCGGACATCACAACTGCACTTTTGATTTTATTTTCAAGCTCTCGTACATTGCCTGGCCAAGCATAAGCTTCCATCGCTTGTACGGCGTCTTTTGTAAAACTACGGATATTTCGCCCAAACTGTTCATTAAATTTAGTCAGCATAGTTCGCGCTATCAGCACCACGTCTCCATCGCGCTCTGACAATGGTGGAATTTGAATATTGATTTCATTCAGCTTATAAAACAAATCTTCTCGAAACTTTCCTTCGTTAACGTATTGTTCCAAATCCCCATTAGCCGAACAAATGAGTCTAAGATTAATCGCCAAGGTATCACGACTACCGACTCGTTCAATTCCCCCATCATTCAAAGCACGCATTAATTTTGTTTGTAGGGACATTGGCATCATCTCAACTTCGTCAAGATAAAGTGTTCCGCCATTGGCTTCTTCAATTTTACCTTGGCTACTGGCTCCATCTTCAGAAAAACCAGGAGCTTCGTAACCAAACAGCTCTGTTTCTAATAGGTTTTCTGGGATGGCCGCACAGTTTAGGTAAACAAATGAGTGTTCGTTTCGCTTACTCAGGAGATGCACCGCACGCCCTAATACTTCTTTGCCGGTTCCGCTATCGCCTTCCAGCATAACATTGAGTTCCGTTGGTGCGACTTTTTCTATTTTCTGACAAGCCGCCAGCATTTTAGGTGATGTAGCCACGATCCCATGAAAACGCATATTTTCATTGCGCCTATGAATTCGACTTTCTTCTTCTAAATTTGCAAGCTCGAATGCACGGTTGATGATAAGTTTCAATTCATCAGGCTGAATCGGCTTTTGGTAATAATCATAAGCCCCCAACTCTATAGCCTTCATCGCTACCTCACGTTCATCGTTACCTGTAACAACAATTACCTTAGATGAAGGCGAAAGCTTTAGTATTTCACTAAGCAATTCCAGGCCTGCGCTGGCGTTCGCTGGATCCGGTGGTAACCCCAAGTCAAGCGTTACGACCTTAGGTTGAAAGCGACGAAGTTCTGCTAGCGAAGAATCTTTGCCATCAGCAAGCACCACGTGGTACTCATCGAGCGACCACTTTAGTTGCTTCTGCAATCCTTCATCATCTTCTATGACTAAGAGTTCTGGTTTACTTTGTGCCATTATGTCCTTCCTTCTCTCCATCAGGAGAAGCTAAAATCGCAATACAATGCGTGCCCTGATTCAGTTCGCTATGGATTATTAAATCACCACCGAAGCTCTGTAGCAAATAACGGCATTGATAGACTCCAATCCCTATCCCTGCATTGCCTTTTGTCGTGGCGAATGGCTTGAATAATTGCTTGCGCATGAAGTCACTGTCCATGCCAGTTCCTTTATCATAGATATGCCAATGCACTTGATTGTTTTTTAATTCAACTCGGTGTGTCACCAAACTGTCCTTATCGCTAGCTTCAAGCCCATTTTGATGCAAATGCTGGATCACATTAATTAATGCATCTTTTTCAGCTATGACTTTTACCGCGGGAACTTTGCCTGTCCAGTTTAGTCTTTCTGCACCTTTCTTAAAGCTTTCAACAACCTCTTTTATGTCGCAGACTTTTTTGAAATCTGAAGTTGAACGCCCCCGCTTCAACTGATTAAGCATCTTGTTTAAACGCTTGGTAGCGCTGGTAACCGTCTCAAAGGCATCATCGACAAACTCAGGATTGTCTCTATATCGCTCCGCATTGTGAGTGATTAATTCAAGTTGTGCCGTCACGTTTTTTATATCGTGCACTACGAATGCTGACAAACGGTTAAATGCATCAAAATGCTGTTGTTCGTATATTTGAGTAGTCGCTTCAAACATCGCTAAATAACTCGCCATTTGTAAGCCCGCGGCTTTCAACAAATCATGGTCTTCCCAGTTCAAAATTGGTTTACTGAAACTCGCCGCTAAACCCACGATTCCAATCAACTCGTCGTTTCGCCGTAAAGGTATAAATATGCGGTGATTCTCAAACAAAGGATCACTTAAATCCATGTCTAGGTCACGATACATGTCAGGGTTTTTCTGGTATTCCTGCACATCAATAACCCAGTTGGTATTATCTATGAATTGGCTTAAAGTCTCAGGCAATTGATAGCTCATATCCTTTGATAGCGGTAATTCCCAGTGATCGACATAAGCAAAACTGTCGTTGCGTAAGCTCCATAACTTTCCTGCCGGACTGTCGATAATGTTAGCAATGGCTTTTATCGATAATTGGTAATAATTGCCCGTCACGTTGGCTTCATCAAGTGCTCGGTTAAAGCGAATCCAGCTTTCGCGATAGTCGTACTTGTAGGCTGAAAACAATTTTCGGTAGAGTATTTTGAGTTGGCCAAAAAAGCGCTTTTTGTAGGCTAATAAAACAAACCCTACGCCTGCCGTTAATAAAAAAGCTAATGCTAGTTCCGTATTTTTAGTGACCATAGCCACTAAAATATATCCCACCACGGCTATCCAGCAGTATATGGCAAATATATTCAAACCACTTTCCGGTCGGTAACGCGGTAACGATTCGTTTAATTGAAAGCGGCTGTGCTCTATACCTTGTAGATGAACAATGGCAAAGCTTATCGCCAGAGCTGTGACTATGGAGCGAGCAATATCTAGAACTTCAGGGCTGCGCGTTTCATCCAGCATGAAAAGCAACATACAGAAGAGATCCCACACTAAAATGAAGCCTATTGAACCTGCCAATGTCGCTATCTCTTTACGATAGGTTTCTGAGAACTGATTGCCCGCGAGCTCTACTAGGTGTAGCAGAAGGAGTAAGACTAGACCTGCAAAACCTGGGTTGATTAAGCTTCCAAACTCCTCAGGACCATACGCTTGATACGCTAACCATACGCCAAGAACAGCACACACACCGACATTGACCCAAATGTGAAGTCTGGCGAACTTCCACATAAAGAGTGCCAGGGTTGCAAAGAAACCGAAGAGTCGAACCCACTCAAGCATCCAAAAAGGAAGCTGCAGTTGTTCTTCAAAGAGTTTAGAAACACTCCAGAATGCCAGCGAGAAGGCTATCACCAATAAAGGCCAGAATAAGGCAATACGTCGCCAGCGAATTAGCGTAAGAATTAAGAGATATACGGCCAGAATAATACTGGCAATAAAACCTGCCATGGCATTTTGCTTGTTAGAATGAGTCTTTGTTATAAAAGAAATGGGCCTAAAGATCCACTCTTAGGCCTTAAAAATCAAGTAATTAGTTTATTTTGAGGTGTTCTAGACTAGATAGCGGTTGCTGCTTGGTGAATCTCAACAAACTCTGTTAATGATTCAACGGATTCAAAGACTTCTCCAGACAACTCATCATCCGGAATCTCAATCCCAAAATCTTCTTCAATTTGCATTAAGATCGACACAATCGCCATTGAATCGAATTCTGGTAGGTTACCAATAAGCTGAGTATCGGCCGAGAGCTCTCCTTCCGATAGCGATAGTGTATCGCTTAATAACTCGATCATTTTATTGATATTTACTTCGTATGCCATCAGGCATTCTCCTCAAGTAAAGGCGTTTCGCACCACAAACATAGCCTTTACGGCCTCAATGGCGGCAAATTGTAGCAAAAACAACCCACGCACACACCTTTTTTGTCGCTCTAACTTAATAAAATAAATAAACACTTTCTATCGTTTTTGTCTTTTGATTAAATGAACTCATCAGACCTATCAATACTAAACTAGAGACACCTCAGAGACCTGTTATGTCAGCCCATACGTCATTTAACAAACAAGATTTGAAAGTATTACTGCTCGAAGGGGTTCATCCCGTGGCCGAAGATATCTTTCGCCAGGATGGATATGAGAATGTGACTTACCATAAAACGGCTTTATCCGAATCCGAACTCCTTGAAGCCATTAATGATTACCACTTTATCGGTATTCGTTCACGAACTCAACTGAGTGAAAAAGTTCTTGTCGCGGCCAAGAAATTAGTTGGGGTGGGTTGTTTCTGTATCGGTACTAACCAAGTTGATCTGGTAGCTGCGCAAAATCGAGGTATCCCTGTTTTCAATGCCCCCTATTCCAATACTCGCAGCGTCGCCGAACTTGTTTTGGGCGAAATGATTATGCTGTTGCGCGGTATTCCAGCGAAAAATGCCGCTGCCCATCGTGGCGAGTGGTTAAAAACCGCCACTTTGTCTAACGAAGCTCGAGGAAAAACCCTAGGTATTATTGGATACGGACATATCGGCACCCAGCTCGGCATTCTGGCTGAAGGCATTGGCATGAAAGTACGTTTTTATGATATCGAGAATAAGCTTACCCTTGGTAATGCTGAGCAAGTTACTGAACTTAATGAATTGCTTGCGGACTCGGATGTAGTCAGCTTACACGTTCCTGAAACTGCACAAACAAAAGGTTTGATGGGGCAAACTCAAATCGCCCAAATGAAGCCTAATAGTATTTTAATTAATGCTTCACGAGGCACTGTGGTGGATATTGAGGCGCTAGCTAGTGCACTAGAAAGCAAACATCTAGCGGGCGCAGCGATCGACGTTTTCCCAACTGAGCCTAAATCCAATAATGAAGAATTCCAGTCGCCATTGCGCGCTTTTGATAACGTGATTTTAACGCCGCATATTGGTGGAAGCACTCAAGAAGCCCAAGAAAACATTGCCATTGAAGTTGCCGACAAACTGATTAAATACAGCAATAATGGTTCAACCATGTCGGCGGTGAATTTCCCACAAGTTTCGCTCCCTGAGCACGATAAGCGCCATCGTATTTTGCATATTCATCACAATAGACCAGGTGTTTTGATGCAAATCAACCAAATCTTGTCTGATAACAACGTCAATATCTCAGGGCAATACTTACAGACCCAAGGCGAGCTTGGTTACGTTGTAACTGATATTGAAGAAGGCTCTAGCAAAACTGCGCTAGAGAAGATGCGGGATATCGAAGGGACTATTCGAGCACGCATACTTTATTAGTAGGACTCCTTTAAATCTAAGCCGCCAGCTCTGAATTTGGCGGCTTTTTTTATTGGTTCAGCTGGTAATAAACCGTATCAGTGACACCTGTTATCCGCTCATCATTCACCAATAACTGTCTCAAAACCACTTCTTCATTTTCGCTGTATTCATGGCATTGGTCATGAGTGTCTAACCAACTGACAGGCTGCTGTACCAAGGCGTAACCCTGTAACTCCGTGTAAGCCAAGGTATTACCCTCGAGTTTTAGCACCAACCCTGCAAGCGCATTTGCATAAGTGGCTCCATTACATCCGGGCTCCATGTAATAACGTTTAAGGTTACTCCGTGCCAATCGCCCTTGGGGGGTGACGGTGAAAAGATAACCATAAGCGCTTTTCGCGGTTAATCGACTTCCTTCACTTTCAACGCCGATTAATTTACCCACCATTCCTTGTTCACTATAGATGCCTTCGTTTTCATTTACTGCTGCACTAACATTATTAGTTTGCTCTGTAAGCAGTTTTGCCATGTTTTCTGATTGCTTTGCTATCTTATCGCTTAAACGCCTCTCGCCTTCACTACTTTCAGCAGTAAGAACAACTATTTTCTGATATAAACCTTGCTGTTCAGATGTCAGTACCGAGGTTTTATACAGTAACCAGACAATACCAGAGGTTAGCACCACTAATAGTACGATAAAAATACTACTTATTAGGCGGTACTGTTTAAAGGAAGTTTTAAAAAGCTGTTTCAGATAATCCGTCTGGCCTTTCACTTCCTGCAAAACTTGCTGTTGCTTATCACTTTTCGCGATTTCATCCAGCATCCGCTTGCCATAGTGAATGGTGTCGCGGCGCAGATCATCGGTGGCTTTACGGACTTTGTTCGATAACTGAGGCGAGAACTCGTTTTCAAGGAATGACTCTAGCCAAACTCTGAGTTTTTCATCAGATGTTGGTTGTAATATGTCCTCACGAACTTCTTCAGCCGTCGCTTGGCCTGAGATTGCACCCCACAGGTTTAGCTTAATCAGCGCATCTTCGACTTCTTCAGCCGATAGTTCTTTAGGTAAAACCCCCTCGGCACCAATTTCTTTCACTTCGCGATAATAATCTTCGCCGCTTCTAGCGGTAAACATCATTATCGGAATATCTTTTGATCGCGAGTCTTCCTTGATTTCTTTAATGGTCTCGAAACCGTCCTTACCGGGCATGGCTTGATCCATAAAGATAACGTCCACGGAATGACGTGCTAAGTATTCTAAAGCCGCATCACCAGACTTGGCATGAATACCTTCAATATTATAATTAGACAGGATTTTGGCCAGGACCATATAGGCAGTCCTGGAATCATCCACGATTAACGCTCTTTTAGTCATACCTACCCCCATAGATACTGTTCCTAAGATACGGCTCCTTCTCTAGCGCGAAGTAAGATACCAGTTGTTTAAATTCTGTTCTTAGATATTTCTACAGTATATGGTGTGGGTCACGTAAAAAGTGCGGTTATCGTTATTTTATTTATGTTTTTTTAGGTTTATTAATGTAGTAGCCATAAAAAAGCCAGCAATTAGCTGGCTTTAATAGTAACAGAAGCAATTATTTCACGCGAGGGTCTAGTTTGCCCGCTTTGTAATCCGCTGCCATTTGCTCCATGTTAATTGGAGTAATCTTAGAAGCGTTGCCAGCTGTGCCGAATGATTCGTAACGTGCTTTACAGATAGCCTGCATCGCGTCTTGTGCTACTTTGTTGTATTTGCGTGGGTCGAATTCTTTAGGGTTATGCTTTAAGAATTTACGAACTGCACCAGTCGCAGCCAAGCGTAAGTCCGTATCGATATTCACTTTACGCACGCCATGCTTAATACCTTCTTGAATCTCTTCAACCGGCACACCGTAAGTTTCGCCCAAGTCACCGCCGTATTCGTTGATCACTTTTAGCCAATCTTGTGGAACTGACGACGAACCATGCATTACTAAGTGTGTATCTGGAATACGCTCGTGGATTTCTTTAATGCGCTTAATCGATAACACATCGCCTGTTGGTGGACGTGTAAATTTGTAAGCACCGTGTGAGGTACCGATAGCGATGGCTAGCGCGTCCACACCTGTGTCTTTTACAAACTGAGCTGCTTCTTCTGGGTCAGTTAATAATTGATCCATACTTAAAACGCCTTCTGCGCCAGAGCCGTCTTCTTCGCCTGCCATGCCTGTTTCAAGCGAGCCTAAGCAACCTAATTCACCCTCAACCGATACACCACAAGCGTGTGCCATATCAACCGTTAGCTTAGTTACACGAGCGTTGTACTCGTAGCTTGCCGGTGTTTTCATATCTTCTTCAAGCGAGCCATCCATCATTACTGATGAGAAGCCAAGTTGAATCGACTGCTGACATACTGCTGGTGATGATCCATGATCTTGGTGCATACAAACAGGAATGTGTGGGAATTCTTCGATGGCCGCTAAAATTAAGTGGCGCAAGAAGTTTGAACCGGCGTACTTACGCGCGCCAGCTGATGCTTGAACGATAACAGGGCTGTCTGTTTCATTTGCCGCCTGCATCACTGCACGCATCTGCTCAAGGTTATTGACGTTAAATGCCGGAATACCGTAGCCATGCTCTGCAGCGTGGTCCAGTAGTTGGCGCATTGTAATTAGTGCCATCTTGCTATCCTCTTAAACTGTTTGTCTGTTTAATATTTAAATGCTGTGTCTTACTATTAGTCGCTTCTTGTTAAAGAGTCTTACTTAGCTCTTTCTTCAAGAATCGCGACAGCAGGTAGCTCTTTACCTTCTAAAAACTCAAGGAAGGCTCCGCCACCTGTCGAAATATATGAAACCTTGTCTTTAATGCCGTATTTATCAACCGCCGCTAAAGTATCGCCACCACCTGCAATTGAAAAAGCATCGCTCTCTGCGATTGCTTTTGAAATAGCTTCTGTACCAGCACCAAACTGATCGAACTCGAACACCCCTACTGGGCCGTTCCATACGATAGTTTTCGCCTCTTTTAACACTTCTGCTAAATGCTGTGCTGATCTAGGGCCTATGTCGAATATCATATCATCGTCGGCAACATCATCGACCGATTTGGTTTCAGCAGCAGCATCTTCCGCAAACTCTTTACCCGTTACCACATCGACTGGCACCGGAATTTCACCGCCTTTTGCTTTAGCTTGCTCAATCAGTCGCTTAGCTTCAGGGATTAAATCGTTTTCACACAACGATTTTCCCACCGGTTTATCGGTCGCGGCGATAAAGGTATTGGCGATACCCCCACCGACAATCAGCTGATCGACTACGGTTGATAGAGATTCTAAAACCGTTAGCTTGGTAGAGACTTTTGATCCACCAACAATTGCCACCATTGGGCGTGCTGGGTTATCTAGCGCTTTACCTAATGCTTCGAGTTCGCCAGCCAATAAAGGTCCGGCGCATGCAACTGGTGCAAATTTGGCAACGCCATGAGTCGAAGCTTGCGCTCTGTGTGCTGTACCGAAAGCGTCATTCACAAAAACATCGCATAAATCAGCGTACATTTTCGATAGACGCTCATCGTTAGTTTTTTCGCCAACGTTACAGCGAACGTTTTCGAAGACCACTACTTCACCCTGCTCAACCTCAACACCATCGAGGTATTCGCTGACTAAACGCACTGGCACATCTAACAATTCGTTTAAATAATCAGCTATCAACGCCATCGAGTCTTTTTCGGTCAAAACACCCTCGGTTGGTCGACCACGGTGTGACATCACCATTACTTTAGCGCCTTTTTCTAGGGCTAATTTAATGGTCGGTAAAGACGCTTGGATGCGCACGTCACTGGTGATTTTGCCATCTTTCACAGGTACGTTTAGATCTTCACGAATAAGAACGCGCTTACCTTTTAGATCTAAATCGGACATTCTCAAAACATTCATGTTTTAGAACCTATATTCTTTAATCTTTTAACGTTTATTTAAACGTATCTTTAAAGTACAAAAAGACTTTCCGAAAAAAGTCTTTCTTTTTTATTATCCGGTACGTCACGACGCACCTTACAATTAATAGTCTCTCAGTGTTTAAGAGATAGTTACTTGGAAGACGAGGCTTGGCTGATTTTAGAATGCGTAGCGTACATTAGTACGTGAGCATCGAGAAAATCAGCCGTAACGAAGTATTACGAGTAACTAGCCTTAAACACTCATCATCTTGATAGCGACATCAAGCATTCTGTTCGAGAAACCCCACTCGTTATCATACCAAGTAACAACTTTAACCAAGTTTCCGTCCATCACTCGAGTTAGGCCTGCATCAAAAGTAGAAGATGCTGGGCTGTGGTTAAAGTCGATTGATACTAGTGGCTCATCATTGTAATCCAGTACGTGGCCATCTGCTGCTTTCTTAACGATCTCGTTAATTTCTTCAGCTGTTGTATCGCGCCCTGCTGTAAATGTTAAATCTACGCAAGAAACGTTGATCGTTGGTACGCGCATGGCGAAACCGTCCATCTTGCCGTTAAGTTCTGGTAGTACTAAACCAACCGCTTTAGCTGCGCCTGTTTTTGTTGGGATAATGCTTTGAGCTGCGGCACGCGCACGACGCAAGTCTGAGTGCTGGTTATCGATTAGCTTTTGGTCGTTGGTGTAGGCGTGGATAGTGTTTACTAGACCAGACTTAATACCTACGGTGTCGTTTAGGACTTTCGCTAATGGCGCCAAGCAGTTTGTGGTGCACGAAGCATTCGATACAACGCGGTGCTCTGGCTTTAAGATGTCGTCGTTCACGCCAAATACTACTGTCGCGTCAACATCTGCCGCGCCTGGAGCTGAGATCAATACTTTTTTAGCGCCACCTTTGAAGTGCTTAGATGCGCCGGCTTGGTCTTTAAATACGCCAGTACATTCGAAAACGACGTCTACGTCTTGGTCGCCCCAAGGGATAAGTTCAGGATTACGCTCAGCGTATAACTTAATTTTATCGCCATTAACGATTAAGTGATCGCCGTCCGTTGAAACGTCCGCATTGAAACGACCATGAGTCGTGTCGTACTTAGTTAAGTGTTTAGTGGTTTCAGCTGGGTGCGAAGAGTTGATGGCAACAACTTCGATACGGTCACGGTAGCCGTGCTCATAAATTGCGCGTAACGCTGTGCGACCGATACGGCCATAACCATTAATTGCTACTTTAACTGTCATTTTCTTCTCCAAAATTTTCGATTCTTTGGCTTTATTGTTCATCATTCTAAGCAGGTCAGCTCCACAGCAATAAGCCCGTGGGTGCTTCCCGACTCAAGACGATTAATCCAATAAGCCACCTTCGTCTAACATGTCTTCAGCTACAGCAACAACGTTCTCAACTGTAAAACCGAAATGCTCAAATAAATCTCCTGCCGGCGCTGACTCACCAAAGCTTGTCATGCCTACGATTTGACCTTCTAGGCCAACGTATTTGTACCAATAGTCAGCAATTGCCGCTTCGATAGCGATACGAGCCGGTACATCTGCTGGTAATACGCTTTCTTTATAAGCTGCGTCTTGTGCGTCGAAAGTGTCGGTCGATGGCATCGAAACCACACGAACCTGCTTGCCTTTAGCGCTAAGCTTGTCGGCTACTTCTACCGCCAAACCAACTTCTGAACCGGTTGCGATCAATATTAATTCTGGGCTTTCTTTACTGTCTTTTAAGACATACGCTCCTTTAGCAACATTTGCTAGTTGCTCAGCGGTACGCTCTTGGTGTGGTAAACCCTGGCGACTCAAGCTAAGAGCCGTAGGTCCGTCGCGACGTTCGATAGCCGCTTTCCAAGCAACCGCAGTTTCGACCGCATCACACGGACGCCATACCGAGCAGTTTGGTGTAGTTCGCATATTAGCCAACTGTTCGATTGGCTGGTGCGTTGGACCATCTTCACCAAGACCAATCGAATCGTGAGTAAAGACATAAATGGCTTGTTGCTTCATAAGAGCAGCCATGCGAACCGCATTACGCGCATACTCCATGAAGATTAAGAAAGTACCGCCGTACGGTAATAAGCCACCGTGCAATGCCATACCGTTCATGATGGCGCACATACCGAACTCACGCACACCGTAATACAGGTAGTTTCCGCTAGCGTCTTTCGCTGTGATGCCCTTTGATTGGTCATTGATAGTAAGGTTAGAGCCTGCTAAATCCGCTGAGCCACCTAACAACTCTGGTAACAATGGTGCGTAGGCGTTTAAGGCCATTTGCGACGCTTTCCGGCTGGCTACCGTTGGGCCTTCTTCTTGCAACTGCTTGATATATTTATCAGCTTCTTCTGCAAAGTTGTCCGGTAAGCGCTTATCCAATCGACGTTTTAGTTCGTCAGCTAGCTCCGGGTGTGCTTCGTGGTAAGCGATGAACTTTTGATCCCAGTCGCTTTCCAGCTTTTGTCCTGCTTCACGCTTATCCCATGCTTGTGCAATATCTTGAGGAATTTCGAAAGCGCCGTGAGGCCAGTTTAATTCTTTACGTGCTAATTCGATTTCGTCATCACCCAACGGTGCCCCGTGGCATGACTCTTTGCCTTGTTTATTTGGCGAACCGAAACCAATTACGGTACGACAACAAATTAAGGTCGGACGCTCGCTGTCCGCTTTAGCTTCTTCAATCGCTTTTTTCACCGCTTCTGGATCATGTCCATCAACATCTGAAATAACCTGCCAGCCATAAGATTCGAAGCGCTTCGGCGTATCATCAGAGAACCAACCATCAACTTCACCATCAATTGAAATACCGTTGTCATCCCAGAAAGCGACTAGCTTCCCAAGACCCAAAGTACCTGCTAGCGAACATACTTCATGAGAAATACCTTCCATCATGCAGCCATCACCCATGAATACATAGGTAAAGTGATCGACAATATCGTGACCTGGACGGTTAAATTGGGCTGCCAACGTTTTTTCTGCTATTGCAAAACCGACTGCGTTAGCGATGCCTTGGCCTAATGGGCCTGTCGTAGTTTCAACGCCTGGTGTATAGCCATACTCAGGGTGACCTGGCGTTTTCGAATGTAATTGTCTGAAACTCTTAATGTCATCGATGCTTACATCGTAACCTGTGAGGTGTAGTAGCGAGTAAACCAACATTGAACCATGGCCGTTCGACATCACGAAGCGGTCGCGGTTGACCCAGTCAGGGTTACTTGGATTGTGGTTTAAGAAATCACTCCAAAGAACTTGAGCGATATCAGCCATCCCCATTGGGGCGCCAGGGTGACCCGACTTGGCTTTTTGAACAGCATCCATACTAAGGGCGCGGATGGCGTTTGCTAATTGAAAACGACTCGGCGTGTCATTACCAGAAGTGGGCATCGAATCTCCTAAATAGATATGAGTAAGGCCAGCAATTTTTAGGGCGCTTATTGTCTCAAACCGTGCTCAGCCAATCAAATGAATTGGGCGTTTTTTATCCAAATTAACGGATTTTTGACAACGTTTACTCCAGAAAGTGGTTTTTTAGGCCATTCTAACCACTTACTCTTCTCCCATATCTTCAATAATGGCATCTAACGTATAGTTTGGATCCTTTAACATTGCTTCCATTTCCCAAGGCGGCACTGGTTTACTGAAGATATAACCCTGTATCTCTTCACAGTTCATGGCTTTCAATGCCTCTACTTGATACGGTGTTTCAACACCTTCAGCCACGACCTTGATGCCTAAGTTATGAGCTAATGTAACGATAGAGGCAACCAGCTTTTTGTCTCGCTCAGAATCCTCCAGATCCCAAATAAAGGCACGATCGATCTTCAATGTGTCGATTGGGAAGTCTTTGAGATTACCCAACGATGAGTAACCCACCCCAAAGTCATCTAGCGCTAAGCTACTCCCCATCTCCTTTAAAGTCTTCATTTGTTGTATCGAATGCGCTAAATCTTGCATCACCATGCCTTCGGTGATTTCAAACTCCAAATCAGTTGCCTCGATCTTAGCAATGTGCAAGGCAGTTTTTACCGTTTCCCATAAGTTTTCATGATAAAACTGAACTGCCGATAGGTTGACGGCTATCTTGCCATCATAAATACCTCGATTCTTCCAATCCCGTAACTGCAGGCAGGACTTTTCTATCACTTTCTGACTAATAGCAATAATATAGCCCGCTTCTTCGGCCAAAGGTATAAACTCCCCCGGCATGACCAGGCCTCGATTCGGATTCCGCCACCGAACTAGGGCTTCCATACTGGTAACTCGGCCAGTTTCTAAGCTGACCTTTGGTTGATAAAAAACAACAAACTCATCTTTATCAATTGCTTGACGCAACTCGTTTTCCAAGTTTATTTTTAGTTGTGCCTGTTCATTCATCTGGCGAGTATAGAATTGATAAGTGTTTTTACCCTTCTTTTTGGCGTAATACATAGCCATGTCAGCATTTTTTAGCAGCTCTTCCGCACTTTCCCCATTCTCTGGATACATCACGATACCAATGCTTGGCGACACTAATACTTCCGCGCTTGGTAACGGTAAGGGTTTAGCAAAATAGTCCAAGATCGCTTGTGCATACTGTGCTGGCTGACTCCAAGTATCAACATCTGCCAACACCACAGTGAACTCATCGCCGCCTAATCGGGCCACAATCCCATGGTTTTTTTCCGTTATTTCTAACAGCGCTGCAGCAACACGAGTCAGCAGTTCATCGCCCACCCCGTGACCTAACGAATCGTTGATCCGCTTAAAGTTATCCAAATCTATAAATAATAGAGCATGCTGATCCGACTCCTTCGATAACGCCAACAACTCCTCAAAGCGCTGCTTAAAGCTGTTTCGATTTCGTAGGCCAGTTAACTGATCCACCGTCGCCAAACGGCGTAACTCTTTTTCCGCCTTTTTACGGAATGTGATGTCTGAGAAGACTCCAACATAGTTTATAATGTTGCCATCATTATCTCGAACCACATCAATATTAATTTCAATCGGGTAAACCTGTCCGTCTTTACGTGTCGCCTCTAGCTCACCGCTCCATCTATCTTCAGCTCCCAAAGCCTCTTTTAACTCATCAATGAAATTTTCAGAGGTATTAACTACCGAGGATTCTCGAATCTTACGACCGATAACCTCTTCCGGTTCAAAGCCAGTAATTTTGGTATAGGCTTTATTAACTACAATGTAATTGTATTCCTCATCAAGAATCCAAACCGCATCCGAAATATTATCGAATGACTTCACAACCATGCTTAACTGCTGCTCAGTATCTTTAAGATCACTGATGTTTTTTAAAGTCCCAGCCATTCGGAGTGGCTTTTTATTTTCATCGCGCACAACAACTTTGCCGCGGTCCAGAACCCAAATCCAACCACCCCGTTCATTACTAATTCGATAAGTACTTTCAAAATGCAGCGACTTACCTTCCAAATGCGCGTTAAGCGCCTGTTTTACATAGGGTAAATCATTGGGGTGAATGTTAGAGTTAGCCTCAGAATAACCACTTCGAATGCCGTCTCTGGGGAAGTCATAAGGCCATTCATTCGATAAATGCAATGCCCCCGTCTTAACCTGCCAATCCCATAACTCATCACCACTTCCCCATAACGATAATTTTAAGCGCTCTTCACTCTCGGCCAATTGCTGTGCTGCTGACTGCCGCTCTCTTAAGCGGGCCCAAACTAGGTAGGAGAAGGCGAGAATGATTAAACCTAGTAAGAATCCATAAAAGGTATAAGCCAACGGTGATAGTAAAGCTAATGTTTTAACTTCGACCTCAATTCCAGCGGGCTCCTCACTCCAGACACCATCTTTATTAGCCGCATACACTTTAAAGTGGTATTCGCCAGGTTTTAGATTGGTATAGGTAACACGACGGCTTTGTGCATCAGTTTCAATCCAACCCTCATCATATCCATCCAATTTATAACGGAATCGATTGCTCCAAGGGTCAATGTAATTAAAAGCCGAGAAATCAAAACTTACAGCGGTGTCTTCTGGATAGATAGTGACTTTTTCTGCAATATGAGGGGGGTTACTTAATCTTTTACGCTTATCTACATCGGCTTCTATAGAGTTATTGTTAACAAGGATATCTGTGATTACTGGCAATGGTGGCTTTTCATCCCTAGTGTAATCATTTGGATCAAAAAGAATCAACCCATTCATCCCTCCTAGCAATAAGTTGCCAAAGCGGTCTTTGCCGGTAGCGCCGGTATTGAACTCAATGATCGGCTGATCTTCTGTTCTAATAAACTGACTCATGCGAAAGTCATTAGGCTCAATACGGTATAAGCCGTTCCCACTGCCTGCCCATACCACCCCTGAGTCATCCATGATTAATGAATAGACGGTTTCATGTAAGTTACTTACCTGACTATTCAACAGGGTATGTTTTTGAGTAATTAAATCAACCACCACCAGACCGTTTCCAAAAGTTCCAATCCACAACCTTGAGTTTTGATCTTGGGCTAGGCTGAAGACCACGTCTTGAGCCTCGATAGGTAAATCGCTAAAGAGGTTTTCTAACGAGACAAATGCTTCGTTTTTTTTGCTGAAACGATAAACCCCACTATCCGAACCAATCCACAAATAATCGTCATTATTTCGATCTTCAAGCAAAGTATTGATTCGATTGTCTCGATGATAGTCCACATCTATCAAACGGTATTTTCGCACCGAATTATCGCTACTCAGTCGCCACAACCCTTTTTTCGTCCCTAACCACAAATAATGGCCATCATGGTATGCAGTTAAAAAATAGTCCTGAGGATCGCTACTTTCGTACACCAATTTGAAACTATAGGTTAATTCATCAAATACCCAAACGGACTGACTAGAAATCAAGTAACTTTGACCAGCACCCATGCTTATCAATTTATTGATACTTTTACCCTTCAACCTTTCAGGCAAAGCGACATCGATGGGGTTTGCCCCTTCATTGGTGCGTTTTAGAACAGTAAAACCGCCAGTAGCACCACCCACGATTAAATGGTCATAACTGGTTGCTAAGACTGAATAGACCACCTCGGAACTGAGTTTTCCAGGTTCATTATCTCTACTATTAAAGTGATGAAACTTAATGGCATGAGGGTTGATTTTATTAAGGTAAGCAGAAGATCCAATCCACAAAATATTGCTACTGTCTTGGTAAAGGCTATTAATTCGATTATTACCAACAGATCCAGGCTCACCATGTATATGGTGATCGATAATACGGCCATCTTTTAAAGCATAAAGCCCTTTATTCTCTGTACCGACCCACAGCCTATCTTCCGAGTCAAAATAGATACTATTTAAACTTGCCTCATCCGCCTTGAGCCCTAGTTTAGCTAGCTCTATTTTCTTTAAGCTTTGATTACTATGGTCGTATTCAAATAAGCCTAGGGTTGAGGAAAGTATCCACAAAGTTCCATTTGGAGATTCAACGATAGATTGCACACTGCCCAATGGCTCTTTTGTAGAATTATCGATAACTTCAAAATAACCCAATCCCTGATTGTATATAGCTAAATCACCACGAGTGGTCATTAACCAAACGCGTTGCTCGCTATCGACCAGCATATCTGACACTTCATTGAGAGCAGCAGGAATTCTCCGACTTTGCATGATCGGAATGGTTCGAAAACCATTAATGCCGGGATCATAGTAAGAAGGGCCACTGTAAGTCCCCACCCAGACCCCGCCATTATTATCAGTAGCAAGACTCGACACATAATTATCTGCAATAGAAAAAGGTTCTTGAGCGTTATGATAAAAATTGATTATAGTGCCGGTATCTTGTTGGAACAGCGCCAGCCCATTCTCAGTCGCAATCCACAAATCTCCTTTTTGATCAATTTTCAGATCTTTGATCCGTGTGCTCGGTAACTGACTGTTTTGTTTGTTGTAAATTTTTACGCTATAGCCATCAAAGCGGTTCAGCCCATCCTGAGTCCCAACCCATAAAAACCCAAACTTATCTTCAACAATCGATGTGACGGTGCTTTGTGACAGCTGCCCTTGTAGTAATCCTGTTTCTGAAACTTGCGCCCGCGATTGAGCACCAACAGTACTCATGACTAGCAGGTAGCATAGTATTATCGACAAAAAGCTAGCAGATTTTATGGGCATTCAAATCCTTAATAGGTAGTCAACTACCGTTTATTCTAGTGCTTAGTTTCAACTAAAAAGCTTTAAAAATCAAAACTTGGAGCCTTAATTTGTCTTGCTTTATATATTATCATCAAAGTTATCACTTATAACATCGAGTTACTTATGAAAAAAGTTGCAGTCGTTTTATCTGGTTCTGGTGTTTTTGATGGCGCTGAAATCCATGAAAGTGTGCTAACTCTTTTAGCCCTTGAAAGTCACGGCCTTGAGTACCAGTGCTTTGCACCAAATATCGAGCAAATGCACGTAATCAACCATTTGACAGGTGAAGTAGCTGAAGGCGAAACACGCAATGTCTTGGTTGAATCCGCACGTATTGCCCGTGGCGACATTAAGGATTTAGCCGACGCTAATGCCGACCACTTTGATGCCGCTATTTTACCAGGCGGTTTTGGCGCGGCCAAAAACCTTTCCGACTTTGCAGTTAAAGGGAGCGATTGCACGGTCAATTCAGACTTGGTCAGCTTTATCAAAGCTTTTGCTAAAGATAAAAAACCGGTCGGCTTCATGTGTATCGCGCCAGCAATGTTGCCGCATATCTATGGCCAAGGCACACAGCTTACCATCGGTACTGACGAAGATACCGCTAAAGCCATCGAGGCGATGGGCGGCGTTCACCAAGCCTGTCCGGTGGAAGACATCGTAGTTGATGAAGCCAATAAACTGGTGACGACTCCGGCTTATATGCTTGCTTCGAGTGTTTCCGAGGCTGCTAAAGGCATTAATAAGCTAGTCGATAAAATAGCAAGCATGCTGAAATAAGCTGCTGCCTAGTTTTCTTGTAAAAAACTTTTTAGTTTTTCCAGGTCGCTAATCGGCGGAAAACACTGGTGTTGGCGGCAACAATAAGCCCGCAAAGTCTGCTCATCGTCTGGCTTTGCGGGGAACTTCGTTTCTATAACCGTGTCATTAGCGCCATGCTCGATCGCAAAAACCCAACGACTTGGGTTCAAGCCTGTGGTCAAATACTCTTTCCATTGCGGAAGCTCATAGCCTTCCCCTCGAATCACCCACAACTCAATTCCTTGTTGCCAGACTTCGAGCAAACGTACCGCCGACGCATACTGCACAGGCGCACTGGCTGCTTCTGCTCTTGCTTTAAGCAGACTTTTTTCCACAAACTCGAGCCATTCGGTATTTCCAGTCAGCTCCGCCACAACCCAAAGCGATTCTAACGCTTGAATCGAGCTGCTTGGCATGGCGTCGTCACTCCAATTTTTATGGCGTGTTATGACTTCTTGATGGTGGTTTGAAGTAAAGTAAAAGCCACCTTCAGCTTTATCAGCGAACTCGTTCCATAACGTCTCACATATTTGCTTTAGCCAGCTCCAATCGACCTGAGTAAATCTGTCCGACAGGGCAAGCAATATTCCTTTAGCCAAATAGCCGTAATCGTCGAGAAACGCCTCTTGATAGGCTGTACCATTTTTATAGCAAGCGTAAAGTTGTTGCTCTTTCCAGACCTGTTGACGTATAAAGTTTTTACAGCCATTAATTAACTCATCGCTAGCAGTTTTACTGCCAGCTCGCTTTGCTTCGAGCAAGCCTTGTAACGTTAATGCATTCCAGCTGGTCAGTAACTTGTCGTCGCGAAATGGTAGCGGCCTTTTTTCGCGAACCATTTTCAACTGTTGTCGCGCCGACTCTAACAGTATGGGTGCTTGTTTTTCATGGACCTTTAATTTTTTTGCCACCTGCCGCCAATCCTCTCTCGCGACAAGATGCCACTGTCCTTCAAAGTTGGCTTTCTTGTTCAGGCCGTAATAGTGTTTAGCAAACGTTTCTTCGGGCTCTTCCAAAAATGTAAACTGTTTTGGCTGCCAACTGTAATAAGCGCCTTCAACACTCTTACCCGACTCATCCTCGCTATCGGCGTCTAACGCTGAATAAAAGCCTCCTTCAGGCGCTAACATTTGCTCTTTTAGCCACTGAATCGTGAGATCCACCGAATGCATCAGTTGCCCATCGGCAAAATAGTGACCTGTCGCCGCCACCAAGCTGAGCAACTGCCCATTGTCATACAGCATCTTTTCGAAGTGCGGTATATCCCAACGCTCATCGACACAGTAGCGGAAAAACCCACCTGCTAGATGATCAAATAACCCGTAGTTACAGAATCCCTTGGCAGTATCAAGCACCGCTTGTCTTAGATGATCCGCGAGCTCATTGGTTAGTGATTGGCTGGTTGATAGCGCTAAACTGGAGGCCCAAATAGCTGGTTGCGGGAATTTTGGCGCCCCTTCCATTCCGCCATATCGCTTATCGTGATGTTTCAATACACTGTTTGCAAAATCTGGTACTAAGCTTTCAGTGCTGATCTCTGATGCATTTCTAGTACCAGTCGCGATTGTCTGTAAGGCTTGGGTTAAGCGCTCGTTTTGCTCAGTGATTTCGTCACGTTTCTGTTTAAAGATACGGCTAATGTTTTGCAAAAGCTCAGTAAACGCTGGTAGACCAAACTTTGGTTTCTTAGGGAAATAGGTGCCACTAAAAAACGGTACCAATGTTTTCGGATCTAAAATAGTGGTTAATGGCCAACCACCCGCTTGACGGTTGAGTAGTTGGTGCGCCAGTTGGTAGGTTTTATCCAAATCTGGGCGTTCTTCGCGATCCAGCTTGATGTTTATGAAATGTTCATTCATTACTTTAGCCACACCCTCGTCTTCAAACGATTCATGCGCCATAACGTGGCACCAGTGGCATGAAGAATAGCCCACAGACAACAATATTGGCTTATCCAGCTCTTTGGCTAAAGCCAAGACCTCACCACTCCACTCTTGCCAATGAACAGGGTTGTCCTTGTGCTGCAATAAATAAGGACTGCTCGCCTGTGCTAATTTGTTACGCATATCCTTTTCGACCATGTGACTACCTATTAACTATTTTTGTGGCGATAAATACATTGATATTACGCTTGAATCTTGCCAAAGCTGAACCCACAGTATACAGTGATTTCAAGTCTTTCGATGCCTGTGTGATCTCAACCGTTAATACTAATGAAATGGATCAGAGCCTAACCTTTTCAGCTATGATTCACACATGCCAAGTTAGCCTCTGGGTCACCGTCCTGCTTGTTTATACAAGCATGGCATTTTTTCTATTGATTGCAACCGACACAACTAGAATTTAACACTATGACGCTCTCTTTTTTACCACTAATCCATTGGATTGCTTTAGGCTGGTTTATTGCCTGCTGGATTGGCTATACCTATTTTTCGCGTTACAAGCAAAAGAACTGTTCAACGATTGCCAATCAATTGCAGGCTAATCGCATTGAATGGTTACAGCGTATGATAAAGCGCGAAATGCGCATGGCGGACATCAGTAGCATCGGTATCTTGTCACGCAACGTTACCTTCTTCGCCTCAACCACCATATTTATCATCGCGGGTCTATTGACCGTTTTAGGCTCTACTGAGCAGGTGATCCCATTAGTTGAAGCTTTGCCTTGGATTGAAGTGGATTCACGGGCTTCGTGGGAACTTAAGATCATAATCTTAGTCATCACTTTCGCTTACGCATTCTTCAAATTCACCTGGTCGATGCGCCAATACAACTTTGTTATTGTACTTTTTGGCTCAGCCCCCGATCCGAGTGACTCGCAAAAAGATCGTGATATTTTCATTAAACATACGAATTGGTTGATGGGACGTGCATCGCACTCTTTTAACTACGGCCTCCGCGCCTATAGCTTTGCTTTGGCGACCTTAGGTTGGTTTTTTAACCCATTCGTATTTATGTTGGCCTCAGCTTTAGTTGTTTGGGTGCTCTATCGTCGTGAGTTCCGCTCTGCAACCTTGGCGGCTCTTTATAATGCGAGCCACCACAGTAACGAGAAGAAAATAGACGACTACGGTTTATAGCGACTTGAGGTAACTGATAACTTCTGAGAATTTCTTAACGGTCATGGTGCTGCGCGCATCTGTTGCGTATTGCCCCTTGACCACAACTGTTGGCACATACTTGATGTCGTAGTTATTGGCTAGCGCTTCCGCTTGGTTAATCCGTTGATATAACACACGATCTTCCAACAAATCGATAACGTCCTCTTTATCAAATCCGAGTTCGATTATCGCCGCAAATAGGGCTTTTTGGTCGGTTGGGTCTAGAGTTTTATCCTCAACCTGCTGCTTCAGTTTCTGCCAAGCTTCTGCATCACCACCAAGTATTTGGATCGCATAAAAGGCTTTAGCCGCAGGTCGCCAATTTTGGCGCGCAATTAGAGGAACAACTTCAAAGCCCTCAAGCTCTGCACTCAGTTCACCCTCAATTTTTCGGCATGAATCACAACCAAGCCAAGTAAAATAGAGATTATCACCAGCCGCTACTGCAATGTCATCGACACCTTTAATTTTCCAGTAATCTTGGCCTTCCTTGAACTCGGCGAAAACGCCATGACTCATCACTAGCAAGCTGAGTGACGCAATAATTAAACCTAGTTTAGACATACAATATTATCCTGTGACCTTTTCGATCAGTATATACGTTTATAAAAGGTAATAAAAAAGACGACCTAAGTCGTCTTTTTACCTTGAACCTAATGCTTGATGCAAGTGATTAACGCTCGCCGATTAATGTAAACCTAATAAAAAGTGAGCAACAGCTTCAATTTGCTGATCCGACATACGAATTGCGATATCACGCATAATGCCATTGGCGTCGTTATTACGCTCACCGTGAGAGAATGCTTTTAATTGCTTAATCGTATAGTCTGGGTGCTGGCCTGATAACGCAGGATAACCCGCTGTATTTAAGCCGCTACCAGTAGCGCCGTGACAAGCACTACATGCAGGTACTTTACGCTCGGCATCACCTTGGAAGTAGATTTTTTTGCCTAATTCTAGGAATTCTTTCTTTACCGCACCCATTTGCGTTTCTTGTGATGCAAAGTACGCAGAAAGGTCAGCAACATCTTCATCGCTTAAGTTGCTAACCATTGGAGCCATTGATGCGTCATAACGACCTTGGCTTTGATCTTTGGCACCCGCTTGGAAGTCTTTAATTTGCTTCTCTAAGTACTTCTCACTCTGTCCGGCTAATTTTGGCCACATTGGGTTGCCACTATTACCATCTTTCCCGTGACATGCTGCACAGGTATTGGCCAGTTCAGCACCCTTTGCCACGTCGCCGGCAAAACTTGGGGTACTCCACGCTACAAAAAATAAAGCAAAAATAGCTAACTTTCTCATTAGGTTACCTACTAAAATATAAAATCTATATGCGATGCCGTCACCGCCAATAAAATAAAATCGAAAAGCTCGGTGAATTATAGGGAACTAACCGTTAAAATGCCAATACCCTAAGGCAAAAAATCCATATTTATGCACTATCAAAAAGCCAAATACCTGCTTGGCGCAGCTAAAATCGACCAGCTCCCGCCTGATGAGGGGATTGAAGTTGCCTTTGCAGGCCGTTCAAATGCTGGCAAATCTAGCGCCTTGAACACATTAACCCAACAAAAGAGTCTTGCTCGTACCAGTAAAACGCCGGGCCGCACTCAGCTCATCAATGTTTTTACCTTGGATGAGAATGCGCGCCTGATTGACTTACCAGGTTACGGTTACGCCAAAGTTTCCGAAAGTACTAAACAAATGTGGCAACAAGAACTCTCCCGCTACCTTCAAGAACGCGAGTGTTTGCGTGGCCTAGTATTGTTGATGGACATGCGTCATTTCTTAAAAGAAACGGACCAGCAAATGCTAAGCTGGGCGTATGACGTCGGCTTACCCGTCCACTGTTTACTCAGTAAGTCAGACAAATTGAAACAAGGCGCAAAAGCCAAAGCACTAGCCCAGTGTAAGAAGCAATTGAAAGAATTGCACCCTGAAGCCACTGTCCAAGCATTCTCTTCACTTAAAAAACAAGGGCTTGACCAGCTTTTAGCCAAGATGGATGCATGGTACTCTAATCCAGAGATTACACCTGGTGATGAGGAAGAGGTTCATGGGTAAGCAATTGCTTCACACAGTTTTTTGGCTTTTTTGCAGTTTTTTTAGCTTAGCTGTAGTTGCTGCGGATAGTGGCGCTGGCGAAACAGAAGACAAGACTAAACAAAAAACCAGCAACTACCAGCCTTTAATCGAGCGCTACATTCTAGATGAATTACGATCTGTAAGGCAGGATCAGCAACAAATTGTGGCTGATATAGAGAAGAAGGTTGCCAACGCTCGTCTCGACGCCTCCGATCGTGCTATTCGTTACACCTCTGATACGCTAAATAACATTTTCATTATCATCACCACCGCTGCCTCCATCTTAGTCTTAATGGGCTGGCGTTCCATGCGTGATGTCAAAAGTAAACTGAACGAAGTTGTTGAAACAAAAATTAATGAGCTTACTCAGGAATACGAAGACAGACTGGGTGAATTGGAAGGAAAATTACGCAAACGATCTCAAGAAATTATCGATGCTCAGGAGGATATATCGAGATCTAACGAGCTTCACTCTATCTGGATGCGAGCCGGCCTTGAAAACAATCTTCACCAGAAAATAAAGTTTTATGATGAAATACTGGCCATCAACCCAACGGATATTGAAGCATTAATCTATAAAGCTGACGCCGCTTATGAGCTTGGTGACTACGAATGGGCCTTCAGTTTAGCAAATCGCGCCATCGAACAAGATGAAGATTATGGCCTAGCCTACTGGCAACGCGCTTGTGCTAATGCTGCCAATGGCGCCACCCAAGAAGCTATCAACGACATTAAAATTGCCATTGAGAAAGCACCAAAGCTTGTTGATGAATTAGAACGCGAAGATGCTTTCGAAGATCTTAAAGATTTAGAAGAGTTTCGGGCTTTAACTCCAAAGGCTTAACTACCTACTTTATTAAATCTAAGAGCCCAAACAAAAAATACCAGCAAAACGCTGGTTTTTTTTTTGGCTTTGAGGTCTAACTCTAAAGGCTCTTCTGTCACTTCTTACTTAACAAAGACCCTAATAAAAAGTTTAGTACTAGTTTCAAACAGGCATAAAAAAAGGGGTGGTCTGAGGGAACATAGAACCACCCCAAATGTGCAATTCGGCTTGGGGAGGCCAAATCGCAAGTCCCGCTGTAAGGAGGGAGTCGCGGGGAGCACTTCATTGTGCTCAGTTAAATAGACTCCCTTTACGGTGGTTTGTTTCAAGAGTTTTGTAAGGTTGTGTAAAGATCGAAAGAAAGTGTGAAGTTAAGCGGTGTTAGCGACAAAAACCTGCGCTATATCACACTTTAGGTGATAAATAGCGCAAGTTTATTGATTATGATTTTCTGAACTAGTGCGCTTCATCCCAGTTATCTCCGACCCCAACTTCTGCGATTAATGGCACAGACAATTCGGCGACACTTTCCATCAGCTCAGGGATTTTCTTTTGAGCCAGCTCTAAATACTGCTCTTCAACCTCAAACACCAATTCATCATGAACCTGCATGATCATTGTGATGCCCGGCTGATCCTGTAGCCATTTATCCACTTCCAGCATCGCGAGCTTGATAATGTCTGCTGCACTTCCTTGCATCGGGGCATTAATCGCTGTTCTTTCAGCAGCTTTTCGGCGCATACCGTTCTTTGAGTGAATCTCAGGTAAGTACAGACGACGGCCATATAGCGTTTCGACATAGCCCTTTTCCGCTGCTTTTTCACGAGTATTATCCATATAAGCCTCAACCCCTGGATAACGCGCAAAGTAGGTGTTGATGTAATCTTGGGCAGTGTTTCTATCGGCCTCAATTTGTTTGGCAAGTCCAAACGCTGACATACCATAGATTAAGCCGAAGTTAATGGCCTTTGCGTTGCGACGCTGGTTATCGGTAACCTCATCAAGCTCAACACCAAAGACTTCAGCCGCTGTTGCTGAGTGTACATCCAGGCCTTCTTCAAAAGCTTTAAGCAAGCCTTTGTCCTGTGACAAGTGCGCCATAATGCGCAATTCAATTTGTGAGTAGTCCGCTGCTAGAATTTTACAACCTTCCGACGCTATAAAAGCTGTTCGAATACTACGACCTTCTGCAGATTTAATAGGGATATTCTGAAGGTTAGGCTCAGTAGATGATAAGCGACCTGTAGCTGCGATCGCCTGATGATAGGAGGTATGCAGTCGTTTTGTTTCTGGGTTGATCATCTTCGGCAATTTGTCGGTATAAGTTGATTTCAACTTACTTAAACTACGGTTTTCTAAAATTAGCTTTGGCAATGGATAATCAAGCGCTAATTCTTGTAATACTTCTTCTGCGGTCGAAGGCTGCCCTTTTGGCGTTTTCTTAATGATGGGCAGCTCTAATTCTTCAAACAAAATTGCCTGTAGTTGCTTTGGCGAGCCGAGGTTAAACTCTTTACCCGCTAATTCATAAGCCTTTGCTTCAATCTCCTTCAGGCGCTGCTCAAAGACACGGCTTTTTTCCAGCAAAAGTGGCCCATCCACTAACACACCGTTTCGCTCAACTTTCGATAATACTTTCACTAATGGCATTTCAATATGCTGGAAGACTTGCGCCGGCCCTTCTTCTTTTTGCAGTTCGCCCCACAGCTTTTGGTGAAGCTTCATGGTGATATCCGCGTCTTCGGCGGCATACGGCGAGGCTTTCTCTAGTTCTATTTGATCAAAGGTTAGTTGGTTCTTGCCCTTACCGGCGATCTCCTCAAACTTAATCGTCGGATGATTGAGGTGCTTTAAGGATAAGGTGTCCATATCATGGCGGCTTGCTACCGAGTTTAAGCAGTAAGACTCCAGCATGGTATCAAACTCGATTCCGCCAAGCGTAATGCCATAACGTGCTAACACGCTCATGTCGTACTTTAGATTTTGTCCGACTTTTTTAATCTCGTCGCTTTCAAGCAACGTCTTCATCTGCCTTAAAACGTCGTCTCGGTCTAACTGCTTAGGCACGCCCATGTAGCTGTGTGCTACTGGCAAGTAAGCCGCTTCACCACTAGCTAGCGCAAACGACATCCCAACCAATTCAGCTTCCATGTAATTCAAGCTGGTGGTTTCAGTGTCGAAGGCAAAAAGCTCTGCCTTTTTAAGCTTTTTCAACCACTTATCCAACTCAGATTGTTCTAAAATGGTTTCGTATTTACTGCGATCAATAGGGGTTTCACCGCTATCTTCATCGCCTTCTAACTCTTCCCCACCTTCTTTTAGGACTTCAGTTAACCAGCGTCGAAACTCCATCTTCCCATACAGTTCTTTTAACTCTGCAAGGTCTGGTTCTTTAAGCGTTAATTCTTTTGGCAAGAAGTCTAAGTCACAATCCAGCTTAATAGTTGCTAGCTCGTAGGATAGCGGCAGTTGATCGAGCGCCTCTCGTAAATTTTCACCAATCTTGCCACCAATCTTATCGGCGTTTTCAATCACGCCCTGCATTGAGCCGTATTCATTGAGCCACTTCACCGCTGTCTTTGGCCCGCATTTATTAACCCCAGGGATGTTATCCACTTTGTCGCCAACCAATGCCAAGAAATCTATGATCTGATCAGGCTTAACACCAAACTTCTCAATCACCCGCTCGTAATCGGTAATTGGGTTGTTTTTATCCATGGTGTTGATCAAGGTCACATTGTCACTGACTAACTGCGCCATATCCTTATCACCGGTCGAAATTAAAGTTTCGCGACCTTCTTCGCAGGCCTGTTTTGCCAAAGTGCCAATTACATCATCAGCTTCGACACCATCCACAACTAACAATGGCAATCCCATAGCCTCAACAATCTTATGGATCGGCTCAATCTGTTGACGTAAGTCTTCCGGCATCGGCGGACGATTGGCTTTGTACTCTGGGTATAAATCGTTACGGAAAGTCTTGCCTTTGGCATCAAACACTACCGCCATATGTGTTGGCTGATACTCATTAATTAAGCTCTTCAGCATATTGATCACGCCGAATACCGCTCCTGTCATCATGCCCTCAGAGTTCGTCATCCGCTGCAACTGCGGTACATGATAAGCACGGAATAGATAGGAAGAGCCGTCAACTAATATAAAAGGTGTTTGTTTTTCAGACATTGGAATATAAGGTTTTGAAGATTGCTTTAAGTGTAACGTATGTTGCCTAACAATCCTATATGGAAACGAATACCAGCCTCCATACATAAAAAAAGCCCAGCGTTAACTGGGCTAATAAAAATACAACCTTGATTATAGGAGTTTAGCTTAGCGCCTAACTTATCCTCAGTTCCCGCTAAACCTTAGTTCGACGCGCAACTGCGAAAAACGATAGTATCAGAACTCCCCACCAGTTCCAGCTACCACCACCGCTATTATCCACAGCGTCTAAGAAGTCAGGGGTACCGTCACCATCAGAGTCAGGGCACGGTGAACCATTAGGGCACTCTTCTTTGTCGCTCCTGCCGTCATTATCCGAGTCTGTGTCGACATCATTAGAAAGCCCATCGCCATCAGCGTCATAGGAACCTTCTTCTGAATCATTGATGCCATCATTGTCATCATCGGTATCTGCTTCATTACCTACCCCATCACCATCAGTATCTTCGCTTTCTGTAGAATCGAGTGGAAGATCATCCTGACCATCATTAACACCATCACCATCTGTATCCCCATTTGTTGGATCGGTTCCTTGTGCGTTCTCATCCTCATCACTTATTCCATCATTATCATCATCCATGTCAGCATTATTACCAACGCCATCACCGTCAGAATCAATGGTTTCATTTGGATCTAACGGAAAATCATCCTGATTATCATCAATGCCATCGCCATCTGTATCCGCATTTGTGGGATCGGTTCCTTGTGCGTTCTCATCCTCATCACTTATTCCATCATTATCATCATCCATGTCAGCATTATTACCAACGCCATCACCGTCAGAATCAATGGTTTCATTTGGATCTAACGGAAAGCCATCCTGATTATCATTAATACCGTCGCCATCTGTATCCGCATTTGTGGGATTGGTGCCTTGTGTGATCTCATCCTCATCACTTACTCCATCATTATCATCATCCATATCAGCATTATTACCAGCGCCATCACCGTCAGAGTCAATGGTTTCGTTTGGGTCTAATGGAAAGTCATCCTGATTATCATTAATGCCGTCACCATCTGTATCCACATTTATAGGATCGGTGCCTTGTGCGATCTCATCTTCATCACTTATTCCATCATTATCATCATCCATATCAGCATTATTACCAACGCCATCATTGTCCGTGTCAGTAGTTTCATTCACATCTAATGGTAAATCATCCTGATTATCATTAATGCCATCGCCATCTGTATCCGCATTTGTGGGATTTGTGCCTTGTGCGATCTCATCCTCATCACTGATACCGTCGTTATCATCATCCATATCAGCATTATTGCCAACGCCATCATCGTCAGAATCAATGGTTTCGTTTGGGTCTAACGGAAAGTCATCCTGGTTATCATCAATGCCATCGTCATCTGAGTCTGACTTAGTTGGATCCGTTCCTTGAGCTATCTCATCATTGTCACTTATTCCATCATTATCATCATCATCATCAACTCCGTTGTCACAAAGCCCATCAGCATCGGTATCCAACGGAATTGATGCAGGGTCTAGAGAGTCACTACCACATATCTTTTCATCTTCATCTGTGAATCCATCGTCGTCATCATCTGGATTAATGATAAAATCTATAGCTGTATTGATACTGTCGATTTCACGATGCATATCCTCTACTTGCTGTCGCAAGTCGGCTAGAACAATAGCTTCATCTGCAACGACGGAGTAATCGTTTAGTTTGTTTAAATTTATTATATCCGAGCCATTTATAGCTTCGGCAAGATTAACCACTCTACGTAACAATGCGGCTTTACCAACCGTGACTGTTGCGGCTTCAACCTCACTGCCACTACCTAGCGACACAGCGCCAGTTAGCAAGGCACTAGTATCCGTAACGCCAAGTACCAACGCATTTTCTACCTGATAATCTATTGACGGATCGCACGTCCAGGTACAGACATAGGGATAGGGTTCACTTAAGTCACAATCTGTTGCAGCATCTTCCAACACTGGCACAATATAAGCATCACCGATATTCAGTGTTCCTACTGGAGGTGGTGGTTCATTAATGGTTCCGGGAATCGAACAGTCATATTCAGGCACATCTCCATCTAGAGCCTGAACTAGGCGTGCATAGTTCTTATCAACAGACTTAGTTTGAAAGCTAAAATAAGGGGCCCCACCATTTCTAGTAGAATTTGCTTCGAGATTCCAACTTTGTCCAAATGCATTTCCGAACGCTGTATTATGAAGCCTTATCCTTACATTGTTCTCTTTTAACTTTAGAGTATCCTGCTCGAAGTTTTCATTATTTACACAATCAAACCCAACGCACATATTTGCAACTGGGCTTTGGCAGTCATACTCCCGAGATGGCTCCCCTGTTACAGGATCGTTTACAATAGGTCCCTTTGGTGTCACCCCAATGACATTCTCGCCTGCAGCAAGAGTCGCTATTCCCGAAGTGTCAAAATAGCCCGAGTTCTCAGGGGTTGGCGATAAATTTATTGGCAACAAAACCCCAGCTGTGCAATCGTATGCTGGTGCAGTACCATCACTTAGCCCACTCAAAATCAGATCATCATTGATCTCGAAATCAGCAGACACTATTTGCGATAACCCCCACCCCAGTATTACTAATAATATTTTTTTCATCATTTGCTTCACCTAATTTGTTTAGAGTTTAGTCCCTGCATTACGGCAAAGCATTCAAACGAGTAATGACTTCATCCAATCGTTGGTTTAATAGCGCCATCTCGGCTTGCAAATCCGTTATTTCAGCATTTACTGCAGCAATATCCGTTGCAGCAGCCGCGGCCGCGTTTGCTTCAAAATCATTAAATTGGCTTAGGGTTACAGCATCTGTTCCATTTACCGCGTCTGCCACATAAGTAACTCGCTTTTCATTTCCAGCACTACCCACGGAAACAGCTCCTGTAACCAGTTCTGCCCCAGCTCCCAAAGCCACCCCACCATTAGCCCCACTTTCCACTTGCACGACGGTTTCGCTACTGGTCTCGTCTCGAATGTAGAAAATACTGGTCATGTTAAAACCGGTCATAACCCCCATTAGCCAGTCTTGCGTGGGAAATGAAGCGGACGTACTGGTATCTTGAAAGCGTATTTGTGGCGTGTCGGATTTGATTTTCAACGTATCAAAATCGAAAACCTCATCGTTCATGCAGGGCGTCCCAACACACGCTGATCCATCCACAATGAGATCGTCTAGAATGACTTCATCAGCCGTGGCGACGGTACCCACGGACATAAATGTGATAAATAAAAGCTGTCTTACCTTACTATTCATAGTGTTCCCCTTTAGAAATTGACTGTTGTTGCATTAATTATTTTTATCAATTTAGCACAGGGGCATGAAGCTGACTACAATTTACTCATCGCCACAAAAGTATTATGTTGATTCATTCTTAGCCTAATCGACTAAAAAAATTTTTACTCTCTGATCTAATGTAAACAATCTAGTCTCGAATAAACTAGACTAATCAGGTAACTCGCTGAGGCCAGTCGATTGCATAAACTCCATTTTTCCTCGTTATTTCTTTCCCATAATGGTGGGTTGCCCTCGTTGAGTGATTGTCAGGTGTCTTTTCTCGACATCAAACTCAATAACAATATCGGCTAGCGTAAATTTAAACTTGTTATGCGATATTGGCGTTAATGGAAAAGCTGATTGGCCGGTAGCTTGCGCGTATAACTGACCGTTTTTGATCATAATTTCGATATCTAGGGGAAAGTTATCCGCTTGGTAGGTGCCAACGTATTGCTTTAAGGTCTTTTCAGGCACATTAATCGACTTTTCTTTTTCAACGTTTGTCACTTTAATAAAGACATCGGCTCGGCCGCCTTGTTTGATTTCGAACATGTCACTGTCGCGATCGAAGCGAATCTCAATACCTGCTTGTACAAACTCAAAATTATTTTCATCCAACGCTGATAAAGGGAAGCCACCTTGGCCAGTCGCCTGCGCATACAACTGCTTATCGACTAAAGTGATGGTAATGTCTAGCGGGTGCGTCTCGCTCTTATAATGCCCTTGAAGTGGTTCTAATAGCTCAGGTGCTAAATCAACTACCTTGCTAAACTCCGGAACTGGAATTTCATTTCCGAAATAGGCATCCAACAATGCTTCATAAACTTTGCGAATATCGTAGTTTAGGCCATTCGTCAGCACTACCACGCTAATATCGACCTCTGGATAATAGGCCAAATGAGAAACAAAGGCTTCGATGCCACCATTATGCCAATATCCCTGAAGTTCTTTCTCGCCATGCTTATATTTTGTGCCGAAAATGCCTTGGCCAAAACCATTCTCTAGCTCTAACATTGTGTCTAGGCTGGATTTATTAAGTAGCTTTCCCTCAAACAAGCCGCGAATAAATATATCTAAGTCACGAGTCGTCGAAACAATCGCCCCAGCCGAATATGCCACCGACATATCCCATTCTGGCACCTGCTGCCACTTTTTATCTTGTATTTGATAAGAATAAACTTCAGCATTGTCCGGATTGATACTTTTGCCAAGCAAGGTATTTGTCATGCCTAATGGCTTGTAAATACGTTCCGCCAGTAATTCGGCATAAGACTTATCGGTTAAGTGCTCTAGAATATAGCCTAGTAGTAAGTAGTTACTATTACTGTAAGCAGCTTTTTCTCCTGGCTCAAAGTCTGCAGCAAAACTTTCGATTTTTTCGACCAAAACCGCTTTTTCTTGATGCGTCTGATAATAAGTCATGAAGTCAGGCTCATCGGTATAGTTATGAATCCCTGAGTGGTGATTCAGCATATGTCCGATGGTGACTTTGTCGGCATTGGCTACATTGGGGTAAAAGGTTGCTAACTTTGTCTCTAAACTTAGTTTGCCCTCTTCTACTAATTGTAAAACCAGAGTTGCGGTAAAGGTTTTTGTGATTGAGCCTACTTTATACTTGAGCTGATCTCTTGAGATACCCACATTGTCGTCGCTCGGTACTAATGCTCGATGATAAATTTCCTTGCCATCTTGATATAGGGCGATGCTTCCCAAAAGCCTGTCGTGCTCCGCCAACGCTCCGAAGTAAGGATCTAAAGCTGTCGCCATACGTTGCTTAGCTACATCCGCATTCTCCACAATTTCTATACTTTTTGTACTAACAGCTTTCGTTGTAGCCCCTGCGATTGCAGCCACACCTGAGGTGACCAAAGTACACAGCAGCGCTATTCGTGCGGCACCCAAGATTCCTGTTCTATAGTTTTTCATGCCTAACCTCATGCTCAGTGGTTTTATTCAAGAGTCCGATTTCCTATCAAGGATTTATCATATACAGTGCCTGGCAAAAATCCTAATATTCTAATATTGTGATTTGTAACGAGATCTGTCGCGAGGCAAACTGTCTGCGTCATAAAAATGGATCTTCAACTTAAATTCCAGTATCTTTCTAGGTGTCTTAATTTATTGGCGCCTGTTTACTTTTTCCACAGGCAACTAGGTTCTGTGGATAACTTTGTGAAGAAGTTTTGGTTAAAATGGTATAAGCCCGATGAAATAGACGCCTTTTGCTTTGGGGAGCAAAAACTCAGTATAAAATCCTTTTATAACAATAGCTTAAAAGACCAACTAAAAGCTACACTTTAGAATATAGCGCTTAAGCGTTATAACTTTGCTGTGGATAAGTTGAATTAAAAGCTTTGTTATTACACAACAAAAGAACGATAAATGCTTAAAGCAACCACGTTAAAACTTCAGACTTTTTTAGACTCAGTTACCGAATGGACTGGTAAGATTATATCTTGGCTGACCCTTTTTATGGTCTTAACCGTTACTTTAGTGCTTATTCTTCGTAACTGGTTCGATTTAAGCGCGATAGCTCTTCAAGAATCGGTAAACTATATGCATGCCTGCGTCTTTATGTTGGGTGCCGCTTTCGCCTTAAAGCATAATGACCATGTTCGCGTCGACGTTTTCTACCAACACTTTTCACCCAAAAAGAAAGCCATTGTAAATATCCTTGGTTTCTTCTTTTTACTGCTTCCGGTCTGTCTATTTATCTTTATTTACTGCAAAGATTATGTGCTCTTCAGCTGGGCGCTTGGCGAAGGATCGAACCAACCCGGTGGCATTCCTTTGATGTATCTTCTTAAGTCGCTGCTACTGGCGATGCCTGTTGCACTAATCATCCAAGGGGTTTCTGATACTTTAAAGTGCAGTGCATTCTTGCTTGGTTGGCTCGACACACCGGAACTTTTGCGAACCGAAGAATTAGCGGAGACACACCATGCTTGAGTTGATGCCGTTATTTCTCTTCCTTGCCGTCTGTGGCGTTTTGCTATGGGGCTACCCCGTTGCCTTTTCACTCGCCGGAACCTCTTTAATTTTCGTCAGCGTTGGTGCTTTAAGCGGAGTTATCGAACCTGTCCAGCTCAACTTTATGGCCGGCCGTCTGTTTAAAATTATGGATCGCACGACGCTCATTGCTGTGCCACTGTTTATTTTTATGGGCTTAATGCTTGAGCGTACTAAGATTGCCGAAGATCTCCTAGAGTCCATGGCGACCTTGTTTGGAAAACTTAGAGGAGGAATGGGCTTCGCCGTTACAATCGTTGGCATGCTTCTGGCCGCTAGCACCGGTATCGTTGGTGCGACCGTCGTTACAATGGGCTTGTTGTCCCTTCCCGCCATGCTAAAGCGTGGTTATAAGCCAGAATTATCTACCGGCGTCATCTGTGCATCCGGCACTTTAGGGCAGATCATTCCACCATCAATTGTGTTGGTATTATTAGGCGATGTTCTAGCCAACGCCATGACCGAAGCCAAAGGCCAAGGCTTAGAAACTGAGCAAGTGGCTTCCATTGGCGATCTCTTTATGGGCGCTGTCATTCCTGGGATGTTATTGGTAGTCGGTTATATGCTTTATATCGCCTTTGTTGCTTGGCGTCGCCCTAACGATGCACCAGCCATGGAGATTGATGATAAAGATCTAAAACACGCAATTTGGTTGGCGCTAAAAAGCTTATCGCTACCACTGATTCTAATTGTCGCGGTCTTAGGCTCCATTCTTTATGGCATCGCCACACCGACAGAAGCCGCCGCAATCGGTGCTTTTGGTGCCATTGTACTCGCTATTTTACGCAAACAGTTCACACTAGCGCGCCTTATCGACGTTATGCAGTCCACAGTTAAAACCACCAGTATGGTTTTCCTGATTCTTATCGGCGCTTCTATATTTTCGTTAGTTTTCCGTATGTACGGTGGCGACGAGATGATTCGTCATTTCTTTACCGATCTACCAGGCGGCCTATTTACCGCGCTGTTAATTGTGATGGTCGTAATGTTCTTGCTAGGCTTTATTCTCGACTTTATCGAAATCACCTTCGTCATAGTGCCTATTATTGGCCCAGTATTGCTGCTGATGGGCGCAGATCCCATCTGGCTAGGCGTGCTTATAGCGATTAACTTACAAACTTCTTTTTTAACACCACCTTTTGGCTTTGCCCTATTTTATTTACGCGGCGTGGCACCAAAAGAGATACAGACCGCACAAATTTACCGCGGCGTCATTCCATTTATTGGAATACAAGTTATTGTTCTAGCCCTAATCGCATTCTGGCCCCAGCTCTCAACCTGGCTGCCATCGGCAGTAGGCTAACATAGGATTTTTGTATGAGCACAAACCCAATAGGTATTTTCGATTCTGGCGTAGGTGGTTTATCGGTTTACCAAGCCATTCGCAAACACCTGCCTAATGAAACTATTATTTATTTTGCAGACTCGGCCTACGCTCCCTATGGCAACCTTTCTAAGCAAAAATTACACGAGCGCTGTCAGCACATCGCTAACTTCTTCGTGAAGCATAAGGCCAAAGCAATGGTTATCGCCTGTAACACAGCCACCGCTATGATGGCGGACTGGCTTCGTGCCGAGTATGACCTGCCCATCATTGCGCTCGAACCTGCGATAAAACCTGCAGTCTCCGTTACGAGGACAGGACATATTGGTGTCTTCGCTACCGAAAACACACTGAACAGCAGTCGCTATCAAAGACTGGTAGCACAATTTGCTCGCGATAAATCGATTCACCAAATCGCTTGCCATGGCTTTGTCGAACAAATTGAAAAAGGGGATCTTGATGGCCCAGAAACCACAAAGTTAGTTAAACAATATTTAGAGCCACTTCTCGAGTTCAAAGTCGATACATTAGTATTAGGCTGCACGCACTATCCCTTCTTAGCGAAAACCATCAAAAAAATCGCAGGCACAGCCCCGCTAAAGCTGCTCGATACAGCGGATGCGGTATCATTACAGTTAACACGAGTACTCGCTGTCAATGCGTTATTTAATAATCTACCACATGAGCAAGACTATTTTTTCTCTAGCGACAACCCCAAGAACGCAACACCAGTGTTTACAAAATTACTAAGCAAAAAGGTTATCGTTAGCTCGGCATAGCATCAAAACATTAAAATCATATCAGATATCTTTGGGATATGCGATACTGTTCACATTCTAGTAAAGATAATATCTCTTAGATTAACAGCACTACTAAGTCTGGTTAAAATACCTCGGTTAAGTGGTTGAATAATTGAGGGATGTTTTGCAACAACATACATGGATAAGCCGTTGCCTCGTGGCTCAATTAGATCCCGAAGGCATTATCAAAAATTACACCATTCAAGTTGCCTGTAACGCTAGCGACGAAGTCGACCTTCACCGCCAAATCCGCGCTCATCTGTAGAATCATAATTTCACACTTAAATCCATTGAATACACAAGGTTAATCCAAGAGCATCTTGATCAAATGGACTATTACGATCAGGTCAGTATCAATTTAAGCGCAGAAGCTGCACGACATGGATATGCATTGGGACAACTTGAGCCAATTAAAGATCAACCCAGTTCCATCAATGCCGAAGGACCTAGTTATCTAAACATCCAGTCACAGCCGATAGAGTTTTCTTTCAATCCAGCAAAGCCGTCGTGGCAGCAGCCCTGAATCGATCCGAGCTTAAAACAAACTCTTTTTAATAGCAGCACCTTCGATGACTTTAATGAACAAATCGCAGCGGCAGAATCGGTTAATTCGCTTGATGCTATCGGTGAAGAGATGAAACCTTTAGCCAAATCTCTGCCTGCGGACTTTGAGCTATTAACAGAACTCAGTCACAATTAGGCAATGCCTATATCAAAATGGCGGACACCTTAAATAATCAACGTCGCTATCGACAAGGCGCTAGAAGCTTAAAGAAAGGACGTGAGATTTTAAATCAGCTTGAAGGTGCTAACTCTTAGTTAACTTTTATTTGAGCGCCTTTTGGTGCTCTCGGATATTCTCCTATAGGTTTCCCCTCCAGGAAGAGTTAGGGCTGGTAAAACAGTCCTAACTCTTTTTTTATTTAGCGCCGTGATTGGTAATAACTTAACTCAGAAACGCGGTGCCACTCTTTGGCCTGCTCCTTGAACTCTACGAATGACTTAAGGATTCGTTGATCGAGCTCAGTTTCGGCCTGCTCTTGAAGCATCCCTTCTGATATTGTTTCTAGCTCTTTCAGAACTTCTTTCGGTAACTCACGAAGTTCGACGCCATGCTTGTTGATTAGGGTCTGCAAGGCTTCGTTATTTTTCGCCGTAAAATCAGCTAACAAGTCAGCATTTGCCGTGCGACAAGCGGTGGTTACAATCTGTTGTAAATCCTTCGGTAGCGCTTCATACGCTTTCTTATTAATCAAAGCTTCTAGTGTGGTGCCGGGTTCGTGCCAGCCTGGATAATAGTAATACTTTGCTGCTTTAAAAAGGCCAAATGCTAAGTCGTTATAAGGCCCAACCCATTCAGCAGCATCGATAGCGCCCGTTTCTAATGAGGTAAAAACCTCGCTACCTGGCATCAAAACTGGAATGCCACCTGCACGGCGCCAAACCTCACCACCAAGACCCGGAATGCGCATTTTCATACCTTTTAGATCATCTAACGAGTTAATTTCTTTATTAAACCAACCCGCCATCTGCACACCCGTATTACCACACGGTTCTGGAATCAGTCCTAATGGCTCGTACAGTTCACGCCATAACTCCAGGCCTCCGCCATGCAACAACCATCCATTCATTTCTTGGGCATTGAGGCCAAAAGGCACTGCCGCGAAAAATGGTGTCATGGGTAATTTACCCTTCCAATAATAGGAAGCACCGTGGCCAATTTGGGCTGCACCACTGGCCACAGATTCAAACACTTGCAAGGCAGGAACCAGCTCTCCTGAGCCATAGACTTTGACTTCCATGCGGCCACCGCTAAGCTCATTAATCAGTTTCGCCAGATATTCCGCGCCCTCGCCTAAACCGGCAAAATTTTTCGGCCATGTGGTGATCATGGTCCACTTTATAACCTTGCCGTCCCACTTTTTGACTGGCGCTTTGGCCTCTTTTTTATCTCCCCCCGTGCACGCGGACAAACCCGCTACGGCGGCCCCAGCTCCTAGTGCACCGATAAATTTTCTTCTTTTCATTCAGATAACCCATTGATTAATCTTGCTTTGTTTATGCTGTTTTTATAATGGTCGAGCAAACACCTGTTTTACTCAGCACAAACCCTGTTAAAAAGACTGGCAACAATTTACCCAGTATAATAGGCTATGGCAACTTTGATTATAAAAAGATCGACTAGGGGGTATTAATGTCGAGTTTTATTAATATATATGAACAAGCGCTCGATCCTGACTTTTGTAATAAATGTATAGAAAAGTTTGAACAAAGTCCTCACCAGCGTCTCGGTGAAACCGGCCACGGTGTTGATAAAATTAAAAAGAACAGTATCGACATTACCGTGACTCAATATCCGGACGAATGGCAAGAAGAAATTCAGTACATTCAACACGCGGTTTTGCGCGGTATGATCCATTATGTTCGCCAATATCCTTTCTTGCTGGCGGGCGCCGTCTCCTTGATGTTCCAAAACCAAGATGGGGAAATGGAACAGTTAAGTTATGTTGACGTTGAGAAGATGGACGACCAAAGCTTGGCTCAGTTTATTCAAGCCGTGTACCGTCTTGGCCCAGTCAATATGCAGAAGTATAACAAAGGTGAAGGTGGTTATTTCCACTGGCACTCAGAGCACTATCCGCACCCTAAGGATCCGAATCAGGATTCACTACATCGTACTTTATTGTGGATGTTTTACCTCAATGACGTAGAAGAAGGTGGCGAAACTGAATTTTTCTATCAACAGGTTAAAAGTAAGCCGAAGCAAGGTTCATTGGTTATCGCGCCTGCTGCGTTTACTCACACGCACCGTGGTCTGAAACCTGTTTCTAACGATAAGTATATTTTTACCAGCTGGGTACAGTATCAACGTGCGGCTCAACTATACGGACAGCCAGAGCAACCTCAGCAGTAACCATCTAGCTCAACAAAAGCCCCTGATTCAGGGGCTTTTGTTGTAGTGCATGTAGGATTTTAGACTTACCTTCTCGTTTTTCTTACTGCATAAAAAAGGTCGCCGAAGCGACCTTTTAGTTTTTTCTACGATTATAGGTGAATAATCGGATCAGGATTGCCGTCCGGATCATTACCAGCTGTACCGTCTGTCGCTGGATTACCATTCTTCAACATAATCACAGCACAAGCTGCTGGTGATGCCATCGAGGTACCAGACATTGTTGTTGTACCGCCGCCATTTCTTAAGGATAGAATACTTACGCCTGGAGCAGCATAATCAACTGGCGGATTACCATAGTTCGACCATGATGCTAAATTATCATTTGAGTCAGTAGCGGAAATGGTGAAAACTCGGTTACCGTTAGCTCGCGCTGGCGAGTGGTTGTTAGCATGATCGCCATCGTTACCCGCCGCTAAAACGAAATAGGCACCTGAGCTTTGTGCGGCCGCTTCGACAGCATCATCCAACTCTTGGCTTATAGGGCCGCCTAAGCTCATATTAGCACAGTCACCTGGTGAGGCGTTTGCTGCTACGTGATCAACCCCAGCGATTACGCCTGAGTATGAACCTGAGCCACGTGAATCAAGAACTTTAACTGGGACTACTGTAGCGCCAGCGGCTACACCAACAACATCCTGCGAATTATCAATGGCGGCAATGGTTCCTGCAACGTGTGTACCGTGCCCATTACCATCGTCAGTGTTAGCATCTTTGCCTTTGGTAAAGGCTGTAAAACCGCGACTAGTGTCTACATTTAAATCACCGTGGTCAGTATCAATCCCTGTGTCCAAAACCCAAGCGGTATAACCAGAACCATCTTGTGCTCCACCAACACGAGTGACGCTCCACGGCGTTGTTTGGCTACCACCGCCACCGCCGCCACCAGGTTTTCCTTTAAAACTAACACGAACAACACCATCCGGTGACATGCGCTTAATGTTCATATCGCCACCGAATGCTTTTTCAGCCGCGTGACACGGAGCATTAACTGTAAATCCTTTTATGGAGTTTTTGTAAACATGACGCACAGAAGCGTTAGCGCGCTGAGCCATACCCTTAGCAAGCCCTTTAACTTCTGATGCATTGACACTGTCATGCAAAGTGATGATACAACGGTTTTGTACATTCAGCTCATCACTTGACGGGTTGGTCGGCTCAACTGCCAGAGATTGTGTCGATACAATTGCCATGCCAACAGCACTAGCTATTATCGTTTTTTTCATTAGAAAATTACCCCATTTGGTTTTAGATTTAATTTTTTAACTATTTATCATAATGCTTTTCACATTATGTTTTATTATGCATAGTACAAACTGATACAAATGCAAGATACTTTATAGCAAGATCAAATACTAAGCTCAAGCTTTATTGCTCAAATTTTATACTGGTTTTACCAATTATATATTCTAATGCATAAATGCATATATTGTTTTTTTTCAGCACAAAAAAAAGCAGGGATAATCCCTGCTTTTTCTGCTAATCAACTAGTTAATTAACCGCACTTTTTAGGACCACCTTTACATGGCTCAGGCTCTGGATCACCACCGCCATCTCCGCCACCGTCAACAGCTCCAGTACATCCGTTAGCCGTTAAATAATCGCTAGCAGCTTTGGCTTTAACAATACCGTAACCAAAGTAGTCATCACGACCCGTGGCACCTTGATCTTCCGCTGTCGCTTTCATTGCGATTCGAACTTCAGTACCAGAACAACTCGGGTGATTTGACCAGACTAATGCCGCAACACCTGCTGCTGCTGGAGTCGCCATTGAAGTACCGCTCATGTAACCATAGTCACTGCTACCTGAGTTGATGTCTGCATTAGCAGCTCCAAGGATTGTTGCGCGATCTTCATAAGCTGTGCCAACTGCTGGAATGTTGGTAGTTACGCCTGTGATGTCCATGTTAACGACACCTTCGCCAGCAACATTGTTGATAACAACGGCTCCAATACCGCCAGAATTACCACAATTGTTGATTTTATCCGCGAACGAGATGTTACCGCGGTCAATGAGGCATACCTTTCCGTTAGCACCTGCATCTGTTGCTTCAGCCGTACCCATAAAATATGTCGCACCTGAAACGGTACCAGTGTTGTCAGTTGCAGAAGCTGCAACGCCGGTTCCATCGACGGTGAGGCTTGCAATTGTCGCGCCACCTGATGGGTAAGTCGATAATGTATTAACACCACCCGCCGTCACTTCTACACCATAACCGTCATGCGTTTCTGTAGTCGCGCGCTTTCCGCGACCTGATGTCACAGTGTTTGATGGGAACTGCGAGAAATCAGCAATGTTGTTGTTGCCGTCATTGGCACCAATCATCATTACTGACTTATAGCCTGCAGGGTATGAGCGAACACTGTTACCATCGTTACCCGCCGCAGCTAAGACTAAACCACCGTTAGCTGTAAAGGTGTCGAACGCTGACTCTTCAACGCTGTTAGCTCCACCGCCACCTAGCGACATAGTGATAATGTTTGCGCCAGCTTGCGAACATAGATCCGCTGCTTGTGCTAGGTCTGATGAATAACCCCAACCTGCAGCATTGAATACTTTAATGATGTGCATTGGAACGCCTGGCGCCATGCCGACAACACCGATACCATTATCCACAGCACCAACTGTACCTGCTACGTGAGTTCCGTGTGGACCACCGTCTGTGAACCAATCGCCTGTTCCTGAGTCACTATCACCAGTGATTACTGACCAGTCGAAATCGTTGTTTTTACCGCCTGTCTCGCCTTGTCCACCTGCGATACCCGAGTCGATCACACACACTTTTTGGCCAGGGCCAAGCGTTAGCTGATCTGCTTGTGACTGATACACCGCATACGGTGTCAATTGTTGTGCTGATGGGTCGCCCGCATCGTCGTTATAAATGGCCATTGGGTAGCGCTTCAAATCTTTTTCCATTTTTTTGAATCCACGCTTACCACGAATGGCACTCTTCCCCTTCTCATCTAAATCTACTGCAAACCAATTATTGCCCTGTGCTAATACTTTGTGACCTTTTTTTAGCCCTTGCCCATTATCGTTATAAGAAACAATAACTCGCTCTGCATGTGCTGCTGTGCCTAATGCCAACATGGTTGCCGCACAAGCCAATTTCATTTTTAAGTTCATACTACCCCTCTTCATTTTGATATTTGCTTTTTTTTAAGCAACAAAAAAACTCCATCACTATGGGTAATGTGTTAACTATCCATAGTCGATGAAGCTTGTGATTTGATTAAAACAGCTTATGTAAAGATGTGTCAACTAACAATTAATCTAATCTTTTACTTTGTTTAACTACTGATACATAACGATACAAAAGATATTTATCTTAGATTAGGTCTGTTCTTTAAGCCCTTGTTTTCCATAAAAAAGGCCGCCGAAGCGACCTTTAATTTTCAGATAACCGAGTTTAGTTTGAGCTACCGGTTAAAGTTACACCTGAGTAGGACTGATAGCCTCTTAACATAATATGGTAAGTCCCAGCTTGTGCCGTTAAGCTACAGCTTTCGTTGTTACCATTGCGGTAAGGTCGGCAATCGTAAGTGCTCGTTGTGGGTTGGCTACCATAACGAACATACAGGTCAGCATCACCAGAGCCACCTGAAATCGAGATATCTACCGTGCTTCTTCCAGCTGGAACTTCTAGTGTGAAGTATTGCGTGCTTGACTGAGCGCCTGAAAGGTTAGTCTCATTAAGGGTGTCATTGATACCGCCACTTTCAGTATAGTCAGCGACTAAACTGGTGTTCGAGTAAGAACTGTAACCACGAATCATGACATGATAAGTACCTGCTTGTGGTGCCGAGAAAGAACAGCTTTCTGTATTACCACTTTTATACGGGCGGCAATCATAGGTTGATGTTGTTGGTTGAGATCCAAAGCGCACATACATATCGGCATCGCCAGAACCACCGGCCATGTCAAAAGTTAGATCCGATGCGCCTGCTGGAACTTCAAAAGTGTAGAAGACTTCTGAACCTTGAGCACCGCTAATACCTGTTTCGCTAACGCCTTTAGCCAGTTCGTTGCCACTTGGTGGAGGTGGGTTACCGCCGCCACATACAGTGTTTAACTCATCGATAGTCGCTTGTGTTTGGACTAATCCATAACCCGTGCGATCATCACGACCTGCGACATCTAAGTCGATAGCTGCATCTTTCAATGCCTGGCGAACTTCTGCCGCCGTACATGATGGATGATGACTCCATGCTAAGGCTGCTACGCCCGCAACGTGCGGTGTCGCCATCGAGGTACCGTTGTAGTATTCCCAGTCTTGGCCACTATCTTTCGACATGGTTACACTTTGGCCTGCTTTGTTTGCTAACTCTAAACCCGTTGTGCGATCCACTGAAACTACCGGTGTATTACCAATCTTTGAATCAAAATCGATCAAGAAAGGGTGCTGTAAACCAGGGCGTGCTGCATTACTGTATACCACAACTCCTGATGCGCCGGCATCCATACATGCATTTACCGCACGGTATTCAGGGTAATTGTTTTCAGTCGTGCTTTTATCATCCGCCTGATTTTCGCCACGTTCGACTAAACACACCTTACCAGTCATGCTTGGACAACTATAGGAAGTGCCTGTGGTTGTACAAACGCCTAAGGTGCCAGAAGCTGAACCAACATTAGCAGCATTGTCAAAACTCAAGCTACTGTTGTAAAAGTTTTGTGGCACTACGCCGTTATCAAAATAATCAACACCACCGACTTCAAGCTGACCTAAATAGCCATCACCAATGCCCACGCTTGAAAGAATTGCTTCGCCTGGCGCTGCGATTTCTACTTGGCTCGTATATTGTGAGAAGTTTGCGTGCTTGTTGCCTGAGTCTACAGCGCCAACTGACATGACCGCATCATAAGATGCTGGGTATGAGTGGCTTGAATTGCCGTCGTTACCTGCCGCCGCAATGCTTAAGACACCATTGTCTAAGTGACTTTGGAAGGCGTTGCGCTCAGTGGTTGAAGAACCGCTGCCGCCTAAACTCATGTTGACGACGTTTGCGCCGTTATTGGCACACTCGTCGACCGCTGCAACTAGTGATGAAGAGTAGCCCCAACCAGCTTCGTTAAAGACTTTAATCACATGAATATTTACGTTAGCGTTTGGCATCACACCAACCACGCCAGAACCGTTTGCTACCCCAGCAATTGTTCCTGCAACGTGCGTTCCGTGAGAACCGCCTGGCTCGTACCAGTTACCCGTTCCCGAATCGTTGGTTCCTGAGTGGTTGTTACTCGCAAGGTCTGAGTTATTAATGTCATAACCTGAATCGATAATACATACTGTACGGTTACCAGCGTTGCTATCAGAAACAACATCCGCTTGAACTCGTGAAATACCCCATGGCTCTATTTCTGTCAGGTCTAGGTTGGTGGAATACAGCTTACGCTTATGATCAGGCTCAACGTACTCGACGTTTGGGTTATTTTGTAATGCTTCTAAAGCTTGAGTCGAAACCTCGATCGCAAACGCATTATGTTGCTTCAAGTTAACTTTGAGCTCACCGCCGGCTTTCATCGCCATCGCCTTTGCTTGTTTACCGTGCCCCGGTTTGAACTTCACAATAACGCGTTGCTTATCTTTATCTGCGGTTGGCGCTGTAATGGTTGTTTTGCCTATATTACCCGCTGCATGCGCTGAAACGCCTAAGGCCAATAGTGTGGCCGTGCAAGCCATCTTCAATTTAAATTGCATCTACTTACCCCCGTAAGTTTGAATGTTTATTGAGTTTGCTTATTTTTTAGTGTTTGTGGGATTTGCCAAAAACAAAAAAGCCCTGTCCACTAGGAAGTGCAATGTCGCTTCCCTAGTGAACAAGGCTTCACTGGATTAAAACAGCTAATCAATTAACAGATCAAGGATAAGTTTTTACATTTTACATTTCGGCTACGAATTGTTACACAGCAAATATATTTCAGATTATCTCTATTAAAATCAATTATTTATGTAGTAGGTTCTAATTTAGCATACGCTAACATTAGTTTTTTTAGGCCTTCTTTTTCAAAGTTCACCTGAACCGATGCCTGTGGGCCGTCACCCTCATAATTTATAATAATCCCCTTTCCAAATTTAGGATGCTGTACCAGTTGCCCAAGATAAAAACCTTCGGGGCCTTTGCGCTTTATCGGCGATTGTTTTTGGAAAACAGGACGCTGCACTTGCGTGTTGAGACGAACTTCGGTCATCAACTCCGCAGGAATTTCATTAATAAATCGCGACACCGACGGGTAAGTTTCACGCCCCCACATACGACGTTTTTCTGCATAAGTGAGATAAAGCTGTTTCATCGCTCGCGTGATTCCGACATAAGCCAAACGGCGCTCTTCTTCGAGGCCACCCGGTTCATCGAGCGACATTTGATGCGGAAATAACTTTTCCTCCATGCCCGCAATAAATACTAGCGGGAACTCTAAACCCTTGGCCGAGTGCAAGGTCATCATCTGAATCGCTTCTTGATACTCGTCAGCTTGGGTATCGCCCGCTTCCAAAGAGGCGTGGGCAATAAACGCTGTTAGTGGCGTCATGTCTGGCGTTTCTTCAGGAATAACTTCATCAGGATCAAACTCACGAGTTGCGTTCACTAGCTCTTGTAAGTTTTCCTTACGCGCCTGTGCTTTCTCGCCTTTTTCTTTATTAATCTTGTCCATCAAGCCAGAATGCTCGATCACTACCTCGGTCTGCTCCCACAAATCGAGCTCCTGGGTGCTCGAATCAAGTTCGTTGATCAGGTGCAAAAAGCCCGCCATGGCAGTTCGCGCACGCGGTGGTAATAACTGCTCCACCACCATTTTACTAGCCGCTTGCCATAATGAGGTTTCATCAGCACGAGCTTGCGCACGAATGAGATCGACCGACTTTTCACCAAGACCACGTGCCGGCGTATTGACCACCCGCTCAAACGAGGCATCATCGTCACGATTGGTCATGAGGCGTAAATAGGCCAATGTATCCTTAATTTCCGCGCGTTCGAAGAAGCGCAAGCCACCATAAATACGATAAGGAATATTACGATTAAGCATCGCATCTTCGAGAATCCGCGACTGTGCGTTGCTTCGATAAAGGATGGCGATATCGTTATAACTATTGCCCTGCTGCACCCAGTCCTCGATTCTTGCGGCAATAAAGCGTGCTTCTTCCTGCTCGTTAAAGGCCGAGTAGACTGTGATCGGCTCGCCTTCGTTACCTTCTGTCCACAGGTTCTTGCCCATTCGTTCGCTATTAAAGGCAATGACGGCGTTAGCTGCTTTCAAGATAGTGCTGGTTGAGCGGTAGTTCTGCTCCAAACGCGAAATTTTGCAGTCAGGAAAATCATTCTCAAACTGTTGAATATTCTCGATTTTTGCGCCACGCCAACCATAAATCGATTGATCATCATCGCCAACAATCGTGATGCGATTGTCGTCATGACACAAAAGACGGATCCAAGCGTATTGTATGGCGTTGGTGTCTTGGAACTCGTCGACCAGAATATGCTTAAAGCGATCACGATAATGCTCTAACAAATGCGGATTATTCGCCCACAGCTCATAAGCACGTAGCAACAGTTCATTGAAATCCACTAAGCCTGCGGTTTTACAGGCCTCTTCATAAGCGTAATACACTTTGACCATGGTGCTGACGAAGAAATCACCATGATGCTGAATATTACCAGGACGCAATCCGTCGTCTTTTTTGCCGTTAATAAACCACTGCGCTTGTTTCGGCGGCCATTCGTTATCGTCAAGATTGAGCTCTTTCATCACTCGCTTGATGACTCTTAGCTGATCCTGTGAATCTAAGATCTGGAACCCTTCGGGTAAGCCGGCATCACGATAGTGAGCACGCAACAGTCGATGGGCAATACTGTGAAAAGTACCAATCCACATACCTCTCGCCGGCATCGCCAACATATCCTCGACACGCCCCAGCATTTCTTTAGCGGCTTTATTGGTAAAAGTCACCGCCAATATCGAGTGTGCAGAGAGCTGCTCGACTTTAACGAGCCAGGCAATGCGGTGAACCAAGACACGAGTTTTGCCCGAGCCAGCGCCGGCCAACACCAGTAACGCCTTGTTTGGTGCTGTTACTGCTTCAGTTTGTGCATCGTTTAACGATTCGATTATGCTAGAGGCATCCATATAGGCTATGCTTACCCAAAATAAATTGATGGCCTATTGTATGAAAAATACGAACGTATTATTACCCCTATTCTCGGTTTTCCTGCTTTTATCCGGTTGTATGGGCTTAGTGCTCGATGTTGACCGCGAGAAACTGGTGGAAGATGCTTATTCATTACAACGACTTAGCGTTTTACAGCATGCCATCAAGGACCCAATCATAGGTTTTAAAGCAGGCTTAACGAGCGAAGCTGCCCAAGATGCTTTTAATGTCGACGAGCCACTTGTCGGTGCTTTATTCGCCAGTGGTTTTAGCCGTAATCGTGGTGCTTATCTTTTAGGCAACTATCACGACTTGCGAATGGAGGTTGAACTAGGGTTTCTCCTTAATAAGGCTATAACGAAACCTATTACTAAAGAAGAGTTACCGCAATACATTCGTGCAGTGGTCCCTGTGGTCGAACTGCCTCACTTCCGATTCACTCGGAACGACCAAATAACAGCACTGACATTAATTACCAGCAATGTAGCTTCTAACCAGTTTATTATGGGCAATACCATGCCCTATGATTCAGAGCAGATTGATCAGATTAAGGCAACATTAACTAAAAATGGCGTGACCATAAACCAAGGGCAAGCGACTGACGCTATGGGTAGCCAAAAAGAAACTTTAGTGTGGATGATTAATAAACTGTTAGAGGTGGGTTATACCATCGACCAGGATCACTTGCTGATTACTGGAGCCCTTGGCACAATGTTGCCCGCGGAAAAAGGTCAGTACGAGGCTTATTTCGGTACCGATCAAATGAAATCTTATGAAAAGTACTTGGTTTCTTTTTCAATCCGCTAAGTTTTAATTCGCTGTTTTAATCGATTATTTATTCGCCACTCTAAGCGACTCAATCAATTCAGGAGCAATCATGCGCGCAGTATTTCTCGACGCCGACACGCTGGGTAACTGGCAAGGTAAATCAAACCAACCCTTGGCCGATCTCACACCTTTAGCCAATTGCTTTGAACAATTTGATGCATATAGCCTTACCACGCCAGAAGAGGTTATCGAACGCAGTAAAGATGCTGACGTTATCATCACCAATAAAGTCGTGCTTGATGCAGATACTTTGAAACAACTGCCACAGCTCAAAGCGATACAACTTGCCGCAACTGGCATGAACAATATTGATTTGGATGCCGCCAAAGAGCTTGGCATTCAATGCTTTAACGTTGCCGATTATTCGACCTTCGCCGTGGCCCAGTTGACCATGCAATTTATGTTGAATTTTGCTACTCGCGCTTGTGAACATTATCAGCTCACGGCGCAAGGCGCTTGGCAGAAAAGCCGTATGTTCACGCTTACTGACTTCCCGATCATGGAGCTTGAAGGGAAAACCTTAGCGTTAATAGGCTATGGTAATATCGGCAAAAAAGTCGAACAATTGGCGAAAGCCTTTGGTATGAATGTAATCGTGGCGAATATCCCTGGCCGCCCTCTGCGCGACAACCAAATCACCATGGACGAAGCCCTTCCGCAGGCAGACTTTGTTTCGTTGCATTGCCCACTAACAGAAGAAACCAAAGACTTATTAAACAAAGAATTTTTCAACAAAATGAAGTCTACCGCTTATGTTATTAACACCGCTCGCGGCCCTGTGATTAACGAGCAAGACTTAGCCACAGCTTTAAAAGAGAAAGTGATTGCCGGCGCAGGACTTGATGTACTGTCGGTTGAACCACCAAGCCCAAACAACCCATTACTTGCGCCAGATGTGCCTAATCTTGCAATCACACCCCATATCGCCTGGGCAAGCCACGAAGCCAAGCAGCGACTGATTCAAGGCATGGCTGATAATATGAAAGGTCTTGTGCTAGAAAACTAAACTCAAGCCAACGCTATAGAGCAGTTACATGATTCTTTAACTGCTCTATATCATTGACGTCGATATGCAAATGCTGGCAATCGGCGTTGATACTGCTTTGAATGTCAGTATCATGATTATCGCCCACATGGAGTAATTCCTGCGGTTCAATATTTTTTAGTGCACAGACTTTATGTAGCATTTCAGCGGATGGTTTAGCACGACCATCAACTCCCGCGATAAAGTGCTTTTCGAAATAGTCCATTAGACCTAGCCAATATAAGTTTGAATTTCCATTACTGACGGCAAATAGGCTGTACTTTTGTTTGAGTACATCGAGTAACTGGTAAGTCACTTGTGGAATTTTTATTTGGTTGCGCCAGTAATAAAAAACAGCGAAGGCTTGGTTCACTAAATTTACGTCTCCTGCTGTTTCTATCAGCATATGCTCGATCACAGCCTTGCGTAATGTTGTCATGTTATCAAAGTGCGGAATGTCCTGCGCAATGAATTGTTCAGACACTCGGTGCATACTCTCGATCGTATAATGCTCTTTAAATGGCGGGTGCTTACGACAAAGAAACTGGTAAAGCTCTTGTTCGCACTTTTCGATAACCCCTGCGTTATCCCACAAGGTATCATCGAGGTCAAAACTAATGGCTTTTACTTTATCCCACTCTACGGCTGCAATTCTTTTATCAATGGTTTGTGGCATGTTTTGGCTAATCTTTTTTCTTTGGTGGTTTACTTTTATCAGTACGATTCTTGCGCGCTCTAGGATGCGCGGCATCATAGGTTTTTGCAAGGTGCTGAAAGTCTAGGTGAGTGTAGATTTGTGTCGTTGCAATACTAGCATGACCTAATAATTCTTGTACTGCGCGTAAATCGCTCGATGATTCTAATACATGAGTGGCGCATGAGTGACGCAGCTTATGTGGATGCAACACATCAGTTAAACCTTGACGCTTGCCCCAATAGTTTAATCGCTGCTGAATCGATCGGTTGCCAAGGCGTTGCCCTCGACTACTTAGAAATAATGCTTGCTCGCTTGTGTCTTTTACAAACGCCACTCTATTTTTGATCCACTTTTTCAGCAGCTTTTCAGCAGCATTACCATAAGGCACTTCGCGAACTTTTCTCCCCTTACCTAATACACGCAAACTTTGATCACTAAAGTTGATAGAGTTTAAATCCATGGAAGAAAGCTCAGACAACCTTATACCCGCAGAATATAGTAACTCGATCATTGCTTTATCACGAATCTCTATAGGCTCTTCTTCAGGCAAGTTGTCGATAAAATGATTGAGGCTGTCGACATCGATATTCTTCGGAAGTCGTTTTGGTTTTTTGGGCCCTCTAAGGCCAATCGCGGGGTTAGTTTTTAAAATTTTTTGCGCGACTAAATAGTCTAAAAATCCTCTTAGAGAAGATAGTTTTAGTGAAATGGTTGAAGGCGAAGCACCAGTACGATGATGGTGTGCCATCCAGAGTCGTATATCTTGGCTGGTCACTTGTGGCCAGCTTGTAATTCGGTCTTGTGTGTAATCCAGGAAATCAACTATTTGGCGTTTATAATTAGTAACGGTATGCTCTGAGTATTGCTTTTGATGAAGCAATCTATCGCAATACTGCTCAACCGTTTTTTGCATATCTTTGCCTATATCATTTCACTAAGCAGGCGTGGAAAATATCACCGATAAAACGTAAAAATAAGGTTCCCATATCTGCTGTAAATAAACCCACATCTTCACTACCAAGAGCGATGATACCGACTTCCGCACCGTCGCCTAAAGGAATCAAAGCATACGACTGTAAGTTTTCCTCAACTTTGAATAACTGTGAGATGCTTTCTGTAACACGACCACATATTGGATCATTTTGAATGAACTGAATATCGGTTAATTTTCTTAAGGTGTCCACATCCGAAATATTTACACCCTCTAAACCGTCCTTATCGTTACATAACCAAATCTGACAATCGCTAATATCAAAGTGCTTTACTAATTGCTCCTTTAAGTAATCTACAATTTGTTGCTTAGTCTCAAGCTCGACCATTTTTACGGCCAACTCAGAGCACTTTACTAATAACTCACTATTGTCTTGCGCATTAACAATCATTTCATTTAAGCGTTGTTGCAACGTTGCAGTTCTATCGCGCAAATTTAAAATTTGTCGCTCAACCAACGAAACCGAACCATACACTTTATGATTGATTTTTAACTCTTCTAATAATTGCGGATGGCGCTCAAAGAACTCAGGATTTTTCTCCAAGTATGAAGCAATTTTCCCCTCAACCCTTACTAAATCTTCAGCGGCTCTACTCATTGTCATTTCTCATCGTTTGATTGATTTAATTTGCAATTTTAAATATCAATTTGCCCTTCAAACACTACCTTAGCCGAACCAGTCATATACACATTTCGATCCTTGCCTGCCCAGCGTATCCATAAATTTCCCCCTGGTAGGCTGACCTTCACCTTTTCATCCAGAAGATTTTGTAAACGCCCAGCGACCACGGCAGCACAAGCCCCCGTTCCACAAGCTAAAGTTTCACCGACACCACGCTCAAAAACCCTTAACTTAATTTCGTTAGAGCCGATTACCTGCATAAAGCCAACGTTTGCTTGTGCTGGAAAATAGCTGTGCTGGCTCAATATTGGCCCAACCTTTTGCACTGGAGCTGTATCGATATCATCCACCTGTAATACACAGTGGGGGTTACCCATCGAAACGGCACCGACTTTATAGCGAATTCCCTCGGCATCAATCATGTAGGTATCAGCTTGCTCGGCAAACCTAAGAGGTACTTTCTCAGGCTCTAATCGTGGCTTACCCATATTAATGGTGACTAAGCCATTATCTTCAAACACGGTGCTCATGGTCGCGGTATTAGTCGATAGTCGCAATTGACGCTTCCAGGTTAGACCTTTTTGCCTCACATACTTAGCGACTGCTCTTGCGCCGTTACCACAGTGTCCGGCCTCGCTTCCATCAGCATTAAAAATTCTGAAATGAAAGTCGGCCTCTGGGTGCTGGGGCGCTTCGATCAATAATAGCTGATCAAATCCAACACCGAAATTCCGGTGTGCTAACTGGCTGATTTGCGCTTGATTCAAGTACACAGGCTGAGAAATCGCGTCCACTACCATGAAGTCATTGCCAATCCCCTGCATTTTAGTAAAAGGGATTATCATGAGCTCACCTCTTCATTAGCCTTTTCTTTACTATCGCCTTGTTTTTCTTGTTTTTTTTCTGGCTCGCTCTCTGGCAAGTATAAAGGTCCTTTTTGACCGCAAGCAGCTAAAAACACCAAGGCCATAGCCGTTAGGCCTAGCTGCCTTATACGTTTCATTGTCATCATTAACATTTTCTTGGAAAATAAGTCTTATCTTGCAATAGCTTGGTTTTGACTGCAAGCACGATTGCATTCAACGGTACATCTGGCACAATATCCGTCCACTATTGAAGCAAAATGGTACCCCAAAAATGGCTACGCTAACAGAATCTGAATTTAACGACAAAATGGACCAAACAATTATCGCCATTGAAGAAGCTTTGGATGAGCTTGACCAGCTGGATATTGATTACGAAACCAGCGGTGGCATTTTGACCATAACTCTCGAAAACGGTAGTAAAGTCATTATTAATCGTCAAACCCCTCTGAAGCAGCTCTGGTTAGCAGCCAAAGATGGCGGTTACCACTTAGATTGGGTTGATGGGCAGTGGCAAACCGATAAAGATCAAGAAGCGCTAGAGCCATTACTTAGTCGTGTCCTCTCGCAACAATCAGGTGAAGCCGTAGACCTTTCGCTTAATTTTTAATCTACTGTCGACCGAATAAATCATTACTAGGAACCTCCATGAGCGAAACTATCTCACAAACACAATCAGAGCTTTTACCGTGTGTTACCGTCAACCCCAGTTCAGAGCACAAAGCGACCGTTATCTGGTTACATGGCCTTGGCGCCGATGGCCATGACTTTGAGCCGATTGTGCCTGAATTAAAATTGCCTGCCGAATTAGGCGTAAAATTCATCTTTCCGCATGCTCCGGTAATGCCTGTTACCATTAATGCTGGCTACGAGATGCGCGCTTGGTACGACATTCGCGATACAGACTTAGCCAACCGCGAAGATAAAGAAGGAGTGCGTCAGTCAGCCGCACTTATTGAAAAATTTATTGATGTTGAAATTGAATCAGGCATTCCTAGTAACAAAATCATTTTAGCGGGTTTCTCACAAGGTGGCGCGATCGCATTGCACTTAGCCACCCGTACTCAACATAAATTAGCTGGAATCGTCGCTCTTTCTACTTACCTGACGATGCCAGAAGAGCTTGCTAGCGAAAAGTCATCAGCTAACTTAGACACCCCTATTTTCATGGCTCACGGCTCACAAGATCCTGTTGTACCCATGCAACGAGGGCAATTCAGCGCTAAAACATTACAAGACAACGGCTTTAAAGTCAGCTGGCAGGACTACCCAATGGCGCACGCCGTGTGTTTAGAAGAAATTCAAGCTTTGGGTAGCTACTTTAAAAACCAGCTATAAGTACCAATCGGGACAGATAGTGAGTGCTTTTGCACTCGCTAACAATTGTATTTCTAGTCACCTCTGCCGCTATTAAGAATTTGACGCTTCTATCACGCCATCGAGGCGTAAATTCCATTACGGCTTAGATACCAACGCGTGAACTGCTCCGGGGGAATTGCAGGAGAGATATAGTAACCCTGAGCCATGTCGCACCCTGTGTTTTGTAAGTACTCAAACACTGATGCGCTTTCCACTCCTTCAGCTATTGTTTTTATTTCCATCTTTTTAGCTAAGGTTACAGCAGCGTCTACAATATAGGCAGCCCCTTTATCATCGGGTAATCGTTTAATAAAAGATTGATCTATTTTTATCAAAGATGCCGGCAAACGATGCAAGTATTGTAGGGATGAATAACCAGTTCCAAAGTCATCAATTGAAATTGAAAAGTTCGCGTTTGCTAACTTTGTTAGCTGTTCTATGGTTTCTTCCATATCCATAACTAATGAGCCTTCAGTCAACTCCAGCTCTATCCACTCACCACCAATTCCAAACTTCTCTAACATGGCTATCACGCGCTCGGTAAACTTAGGATATAACAAGTTTCTCGTGGAAATATTGACTGCCACCGGAATCAATATCCCTTGGTTTCTCCACTGTATATGCTGATTAATCGCTTCCTCTAGAGCAAACTCTGTAATCCCCTGAATTAGAGTGCTTTGCTCAGCACGCGGAATAAATGAGCCGGGAGCTATCATCCCTTTTTCAGGATGGTCCCACCTTAAGAGTGCCTCTACACTACAAATCTCGCCAGTTACCAAGTCAATTTTTGGTTGGTAATGTAAGGACACCTGCCCTTTTTCCAAACCTTTTTGTAGCTGACCAAGAATTGAAATACTTCTTTCTGTTCGCCCCACCACTTCTGGGTTATAGGCTTTGATATCTTGTGCCAATTCTTGGACTAGCGCTAACGCAGCTTCTGCTTGATGCAAATATACCCCCGGAGATTGTTCGCCATCACCGAAGCAAACATAGCCAACCCTTGTTTCGATATGGACTGAAATTTCGTTGTAGATAACGGCTTCCTTAAGCAGCACTCCTAAATTATTTAAGAACTTTTGATTTTGCTCTTCGCCGTTATTGAGGATGATGGCGACCTCGGCGGAGTCAGTATGAAAAATATCATCCCCACCATTTAAAGCTAACCGTCTTGCAACTTGTTTGGTCGCATGCTCAATGACATTAAATCCAAATGCCGACTTTAATTCTAAAGTATTATCTATGGCAATAATTGCCAGAGTTGTCGAGCTAGACATTCGATTGCTTTCTTTTAAGTTTTTTATGGCTCCAAATAGTGCGTTTCGGTTGGGTAAACCTGTTTCAGGGTTATGCTGAGATAGCCACTTAAAATGTGAAAGGTAACGCGCGACACTACTGCTTATATAGCCGCAGCCACCACCTATCAAGACAAAAAACCCAGCTCGATATAGCCAACTTATAGTAGGTTGCATTTCTCCTGTAGTAACGTTTATTGGCATCAAAGGACCTAACGCTAATCCTGCGATTAAGCCCATAAGTAATCCGCCTTTCAAACCAAAGAAAGTACCAGCAACAAGAATGGGGATATACATGAGTTGGGAATAAGCATATTTAATCCCACCCGTCATATAGACGAGCAAACACACTAGCGCTACCATGGCTAGCAATGCGGGGATCAACGAGCGTCGTATTATTTTTTTATGTCGCTCTAACCAGTCGAAGACTATTGAGGTCTCCATAAAACCTCCAATTCCATACGTGCAGTCACCTTCAGCTAGATTAGACTGTCACAATATCCATACTAAAAGCATCAAGGAGTCATTACAAGCTATTGTTTTTAAAGTAAACCTTATGCCTTAAATTTTTAATTTAATTTCAAACACTTATTATGTTTATCTAGATTTTTAAATTCTTTTCAGACACTATTAGCAAGATGAAGAATAATTATTCACAAGAAAACAGCCGCCACTCTATTCCAGACTTTTGTCAGGCGTCGACGGTTTACCTCACTGTCATTGCGAGTATTTTACTAGCACTACTATTGAGTCTCGTCAGCCCAGAGTGGCACACAAGCTTTTGGTACAACTTAAGTTTGTACTCGCTGTTTGTGTTATGGGTTTCGTTAACCAGTCTTGGTACTTTATGTTTAATGCGCCGCTATATGCCCGATCGGTATTTACTTAAGCTGTCTTTAAAACGCTTTTCGGCACTGGCTATTAGCCTTATCTTAATCATCACTTTAGCCTTTAGCTTACTCATCAGCTACTATCTCAGCCAGGAACCTTCTTTATGGTTTTTGTTGCGCAACCTTGTCATTGCATTCATCGTCAGCGGGGTTTTATTCCGCTATTTGTATTTGCGCGAAGAAAGTCTACGTCGAATCCGCTCCGAAGCCGAAGCCCGTGTTCAAGCATTACAGTCGCGGATCCGCCCCCACTTCTTATTCAACAGTTTAAATACACTGGCCAATTTGGCCGCCGTTGATCCTGATAAAACTGAGCAAATGATTTTGGACATGGCTGATATTTTTCGAGCCAGCATGAAGCGCTCCGACGTACTGATTCCTTTTTCCGAAGAACAGGAGTTGTGTAATCAATATTTAGGCCTGGAATCGCAGCGCCTAGGCGATAAGTTAGCCATCGAGTGGCAAGTTGATCATGTGCCGAAGAATTTACTAGTTCCACCGCTGCTCATTCAGCCACTGCTAGAAAACGCAGTCTATCATGGGGTTCAAAAACACCCACAAGGTGGCACCATCAGTATTAAAGGCGTCAGTTATCAAAAACACATACAAATTGAAATAACCAACCCACTCCCACCGGTAGATGCCGAGCATCATAATGGTAACTCCATGGCGCTTAAGAATATTCGCCAAAGACTTGATGTACTCTATGGAAATAAAGCCCAGCTTACGTATCATCAGGCTCAGGATAAGTTCTACTGCATTTTGAAAATTCCAAAGCAGTTTTAGGGATATCGGTATTCCAAATACTGATATTAAAAGTTTCGGGGATATAAAACGGTATCATGAAAACCATTATTGTAGACGACGAACAGCCTGCTCGCGATCGCATAAGGCGGCTATTAAACCATTACAGCAAAATAAATATTGCGGCTGAGGCTGCTAATGGGCAAGAGGCTCTTGAGCTTATTCAGCAGCATAAACCACAGCTCATATTCCTCGATATTTCAATGCCGGTGATGAATGGCGTTGAGCTAGCCAAAATCTTAAGCCAACAATTCCCACAGCTAAAAATCATCTTCACCACCGCCTATGATCAGTACGCGCTTGATGCTTTTGATGTTAATGCCACTGACTACTTACTGAAACCAATTCGTAAAGAACGTTTACATAAGGCGCTTTCCAAATTAATCCCAGCTGAGCATGAACAAGAACACATTACTATCCGAGAGCGAGACTCAGTGAAGAAGATCTTGCTCAAAGATATTTTATTCTTACAGTCCGATCAGAAGTACGTGGAGATTCATTTAGCGGAGCAGACTTTATTGGCGAGCGAAAGCCTCAAAGAACTGGAAAATCGCTTCGCGCACCTTTTTTTACGCATCCATCGCTCGACTCTAGTTAACCGGCAACACTTCTACGGCATTGAGCAAGACGACAGATGTTGCTTTGCATTACTACGAAACTGCAAGTGTAAACCGATCATTAGTCGACGTCACCAGGCAGATGCTCGTCAATTTTTGCAGTCATCCAACGACTAAAGTGCTTAAATTAGGCTAACCTGCGGTTATTTATGATAAACTTGCAGCAAATTTCAGCAGGTTTTATAGCGTCCTTAGCGACAAACATCCATCTATGAGTATTTCAATCATTCGTATCGCCACACGTCAAAGCCCTTTAGCCCTATGGCAGGCAGAATACATCCAGCAACGTCTCAAAAGTATTCACCCGGATTTAACCGTCGAGTTAGTACCAATGACGACTAAAGGCGACAGAATTTTAGGGACGCCCTTAAGCAAAATTGGTGGCAAAGGCCTTTTTGTCAAAGAGCTTGAGCAAGCGATGCTAGAAGACAGGGCTGATATCGCAGTGCACTCGATGAAGGACGTGCCGTACAAGTTCCCACAAGGCCTTGAGCTTAAAGTTATCTGCGAGCGCGAAGATCCTAGCGATGCTTTTGTATCGAATAACTATCACAACCTAGATGAGCTACCGGTTGGCGCCACTGTAGGGACATCGAGCCTACGCCGCAAAATGCAGATTCTCGCTTTGCGCCCTGACTTGCACATTACTGACCTTCGCGGTAACGTTGGCACGCGTCTTTCTAAACTCGACATGGGGCAGTATGACGCCATCATCTTAGCTTCTGCCGGGTTGATACGCCTAAAGCTTGGTGATCGCATTGCCAGTCGCTTTGTGCCAGAGCAAATTCTTCCTGCACCAGGGCAAGGTGCGGTGGGTATCGAAGCTCGTACTGACAGCCCAGAGCTTGATGCCTTATTGGCACCGCTTCAAGACGAAGAAACCGCTTATCGTGTAAAAGCCGAGCGTATTATTACGCAAACACTTCAAGCTAGCTGCTCAGTTCCAATCGCAGCTTACTCCACCATTACAGACGGCACTTTATCGCTACGCGCCTTAGTCGGCGGTATTGACAACCAGATGATTGAAGCATCAGCCGAAGGTCCAGCGGAAACGGCTGAAACCATTGGCAAAAAAGTTGCCGATTCGCTATTGTCCCAGGGCGCCAAAGAGATGATTCTAGCTCTTGGCACAGAGTCATAGTTAATAGAATCAATCTTGTGAATACTGAGCTAAAGGTTATTGTTACTCGCCCTTCGCCTTATGGTGAGCAGTTGTGCGAGCTTCTTTCACAACACAGCATCAGCAGCGACCACTGCCCACTTATCCACTTTTTGCCTGATCTGTCCTTTAACACCGACCAGCGGCTGGCTCTTCTTCAGCAACACCACACCTGGATTTTCGTCAGCCGCCAAGCAGTCAACTTTTGCTTCGATGGTTTTAGTGCCGAGCAAATAGCAAACATCTTAGAACTCGCACAAAACAAAGCCATTATTACGGTAGGCGACGCCACCGCAGATTCACTGGCGCAGCTTGGCATCAATGGTTTAATACCACCGACACCCAACAGCGAAGGTATGATTCATTTGCTTGAGAAATACCAACTCAAAGAAAAGCCGACGTTACTCATACGAGGCGGCCAAGGACGTAAACTTCTGCAAAATTATTTTAGCAACGGCCAGCTTAACATCCTGCCGGTTTATCAGCGCCAACCGACCGAGCAACCTTTACTTACACTATCAAATCGCACTGCTATCGTCATAACCAGTGGTCAGCTACTAGAGCTCGTGGCTTCTCACGTTGCGTCAGAGAAGAGAGGGGCTTGCACTATTATTGCAGGCAGTCAGAGAATCAGCGACTTAGCACAGCAAATAGGCTTTACCACTTGTTATACTGCTAAGGACGCTTCAAACCATGAGTTGGTAAAAAGTTGCCTGTTATGGCGAAATAACGTTACTTAACAACACATTGTTGATTAATGTATAGTTGGTTAAGCATCCGAATTCAAAACTAGAGAAAGAACCGATGAGCAACAAGGATAATACTAGCGAACCAAACGATCCTCGCCAAGAGGACTCTACTGACAAGAGTTATGATAAAGTGAGTAGCAGCCAGACTGATTTAGATGTCGAGCAAAGCGCTGCCGACTCAGCTTTCGATGATAACCCACACTCAGAGCAGGCCGATTCTAGTCAGTCAGGTGCTCACTCGTCAGAGCCTAGCTCATCAAAACCTAATAAGACTCAAAGCCAATCTGCTACCAAGCCGATTAAATGGTTTATCTTAATCATCCTTTTGGCAGCTATTGGCTACGCCATCTTTTTTGGCTGGCAAAAATGGCAAAATTATCAGGCAAGTCTTGATAAAGCTGATCGAATCGAAAACATTGAACAAAATGTTTCGCAGCAACAGTCGCGCTTCAACGCACAACTGTCTGAGCAGAACCAAAAGCTCGATAAGCTAATGTCTCGTCTTGAAGATAACCAACGCTACGTCGAGCAACTGCAAGATCAACTAAGAACAACGCAGCGCAAGTTCCAAACCTTTAGTTCGGAAAAGCAACAAGACTGGTTATTTAACGAAGCCGAGTATCTTATTCGTGAAGCGTCTTATAAGCTAAGCTTCACCGACGATGCAGCTTCAATTATTGCTTTATTACAAGCAGCCGATAATCAGTTAGCCAGCCTTGATGATGGCTCTCTAACCCAACTTCGCCAAGCCATTAGCCAAGACATTAACGCTGTCCGTAGTAGCGGAAACTTAGATGTCGAAGGCATTGCTATTGCTATTGAAACTCTGAAGGACAGCCTAGCTCAGCTTGAATTAGCCAGTGTCCAACTTGAAAACAAAGAGAATTCCGTTGAGGAAGTTCAGCCAGAAACCGATCTTTCGAGCTGGCAACATTTTAAAAACTCGATGTCTAAAGCGGCCAGTAAATACTACACGGTTCACCAGTTCGATGAATCGACTCAGCCGTTTATCAGTCCACAAAAAGATCGTTTATTACGCGAAAACATCTTGCTCAACCTACAAACAGCACAGTTGGCCGCACTTCAAAATAACCAAGCGCTGTTTGAGTCTAACTTGACCAACGTCAAACAATGGGTCGAGCAATACTTCAAGCAAAAGCCTGCTGCAACACAAGCTTTTCTCGAACAAGTTTCGGAGTTACTCAACGGTAGTGTCGAGTTAGATTTACCGCAGTCCTTACAGTCTTACACTTTAATTCGTGAGATTTCACAAAGTAAAGTAGACGCTTGGTTAGAGTCACCGTCTACTACCAAAGAAGCGCAAGAGGGCGTGGCTCCTGACACTCAACCAGACAATGAACCAGACGAGACAGCAGAGGAGCCATCAGCATGAAGCTAAAATGGATCATCTTAATCGCGCTCTTCGGCGGCTTGATCTTGGGCCCTTTAATTAGCAATGTCCCAGGCTCCACTTATATACTGCTAGACCAAACTGCTATCGAGTTTAAGAATAATTTCGCCATTGCTATAGTCCTTTTGTCACTCGTTGGACTGTGGCTATTGTGGATTCTTATTCGCTACTTACTAAAAACCAGCAACCTCACGGTAGGCTGGTTTGGCGATAGAAACTTGCGCAAAGCGCGCCAGCAGACTATTGATGGCATGATCGCACTTGCCGAGGGTCATTGGAAAACTGCCGAAAACTTGTTAGTGAAAGGCGCAAAGTTTCGTGATACTAAGCTAATTAACTACCTTGCAGCGGCACGAGCGGCACAAGAGCAAGACGATCATAAAAGTCGCGATCAGTATTTGCAGGAAGCGGCTAAGGCCCAGCCTGACGCGCACATTGCCATTGGCTTAACTCAGGCTCAACTTAAAATTCGTCACCGCCAATACGAGCAAGCGTTAGCCACACTCAATCATCTGCGTGAGCTTTCTCCACACCACCCTTATGTGCTCAAGCTTTTACATCAGCTCTATACCAAACTTGGTGATTGGGAACGCATTATTGAGTTACTACCAAAGCTTCACAAAAACCGTGTTTATAGCGCAGAGCACGTTGCCGACATTGAGGTTATTGCTTGGGCCAAATTATTGACCTTAATTGCTCAGCGTGACGGCTTAACGGCTGTTAATGAACAATGGTTAAAGCTTTCAAAGAACGTTTGCAAACGTCCTGAAGCCCAGTTGGCTTATGCTGAAATCCTTGCCGAGCAACACCAATACGATCAGCTAGAACTGCACATCAAAGACTCAATGAAACAGCAGTGGCAAGAACGATTGGCAGAGCTGTACGGCATGATCGAAAGCCAAGAGCCTTCGCGCACATTAGCCACCGCCGAAACCTGGTTAAAGCAAAAACCAAATAATGCCGTACTGCTGACAACGCTTGGCAAGCTCTCTTTGCGCGCGCAGCTCTGGGGAAAAGCCAAGAAATACCTTGAGCAAAGTATTGAGCAACAACCATCGGCAGAAGCATACTACTACTTGGGGCAAGCTTATAAAGAACTGGGCCACCCGATTCAGGCGCAAGAAGTATTTTATACAGGACTGGCGAATGAAGTGAGTCCGCAAAAGAAACATCAAGTTATTGCGGACTTCAGCGAAGAATAGCAAAAAATAGCAATGAAACTTAATCTGTAATCATTAGGGGCGGTTTTTCACCGCTCTTTTTTATGGCTCGGTTCCTATGTCGCTCTCAGCCTAAATAACTATCTTCATAATTTAAACGACTTTATCGGTAGGGATTTTCGGCTTCGGTTCTAACTTTTGGTATTTCAGGAACAGGCCTAGGCCAATCACAATGACGATGATCCCAATTGTAGACACCAGATTCGGCAACTCAGAGCCCAGCAATAAATAACCACCAATGATCGCAAACAATACATCGGATGCTTGCGTCGCGTCCACCGCCGCGATTTCTGTGGTATTGGAGGCTTTGTTTCTAGCCAGAATGAATAGTCCCGTGGCAATCACTCCCGAACATAACGCCACAATAGCCGTACTAGTCAATTGCCCCACAGATGGTGGCTCGGGTTGTACTACTGCTACCAGAATTAACCACAATGGTATAGTCCCCACCGAGAGCAACCATATTTTGGCAAAGACATCATTTAATAGCGGGCTTTTTATATGAGGAATGCGCTTGTGGGTGCCATACTTCGCTTCCCACAGTATTTGATTACCCAGTGGGTAGCAGAATGCGGCAATCAGCACTGGAACAGCACCATAAATCAATTGATCCGAAGTCATGGTATGTAGGTGGCTTAAATTCACCAATACCACGCCAGCGACAATAACGATGGCGAAGACCCAAACCAGTGGATGGAAGCTTTTTCCTAGTAAACCAAAGATAATTGAGCTCGCCACCAGCGTAAACTGCCAGGTAGCGGAAATAATCCAACCCGGCGTGTGATCAGCGCTGTAACATAGAAACAATTAGAAAAAGCCGAAACCGATAGTACCGGTTATTACCCAAAAGCTTTTGTACTCCAGTAACAACCTCGTTAACTCTTTTAAGTAGGAAACACCTTTTCGCATTAAGAGAAACAGGGTTAAGAAGATTATGACAAAGCCATAACGAAGACTGGCAGACCATAGCCAATGACCGCCGGCGGCACTCATCGCCTCATTAAGTACAAAGGTTGCACTAAAGAACAACCCAGAGAGTATCCCCAAACCTATCAGTTTTAACATGTCTAGAACTCAAAGCTTTCGTGGCCGCTATTATCGAGCAAATTACTGGGTATGGATAGAAGATTTATCGTTAAATTTCGGAACTATAATTCTTTTATTTTTATCATTTTTGGAGCGGATGCGGGCTCGTTATCATTGCTAATTTTTTCATTAAAATCGCACTCGATACACTCACGCACAAAGATTTCATCTTCGTAATAACAAACGGTTGTATCCATTTGCTGGCACTTAGGGCACTTAGCCCCAGCGACAAATCGTTTAGCGGTAACTTTTTGCTTCATTGAATTTACTGACCGATTGCTATAAGGTGCTTTTTCGACCTTACAACAAAGAATGACTTAGGCTTAACAGTCTAACATAAAACCTTAAAACCTATGAGTTGGTTAAGCATCTTACCGCCCATCGTGGCCATTATATTTGCCATCTGGAAGCGCGAAGTCACCATCGCCCTATTGTTGGCAATATTCACTGCGTCCCTCATTCTTGTCGGCGGCAACCCAATCTATGCGTTTACTGATAGCGTCGATCGTATTATTAACGTTTTTTCCAGCGGCTATAACACTCGAATCTTAATGTTCAGCCTGTTAATCGGCGCACTAATCCAACTTATCAAAATTTCTGGTGGTGTTACTGCTTTTGTCGATTGGCTAACTCATAGAAGCCTGGTCGATAATCAGCGCAAAGCTGGTCTGCTACCCACAATTTTAGGCAGCTCCATATTTATTGACACCAACATGAGCGTTTTAACCGCCGGCCTCTCGTCGCAAGCTCTATTCGATAAGCTCAAGATGAGCCGCCTTCGTTTAGCCTACATTATCGACTCAACCTGCGCGCCGATTAGTGTATTAATCCTGCTAAATGGTTGGGGCGCGGCTATTTTAGGCCACGTTGAAAAAACAGCAGTTAGCGATCCGACGGCAGTCATGGTCGGCAGTATTGCTCTGAATTTTTACGCTATCGTAACTCTGTTGATTGTTTTTTATACGGTGCTCAGCACTAAAGTACATGGCCCACTGAAAACCATGGAAAACAAAATCACCCATCAGCAACAAGCCGAACAAGACCTACCTAAAGCGACTAAAAAGCGTTACATGCTGGCACCTCTTATTTTAATGGTTGTGAGCATTCTGGTCTTTATGGTTATTACCGGTGACGGTGATATTCGCCAAGGCTCAGGCTCCGAGTCGGTGCTTTGGTCAGTGATCTTATCGACGCTTTTAGCGCTTGGTTTACTGCGTTATGACGCGAAAAAGCCGACCAAAGAGTTAATGACCGAAAGCTTCAAAGGCTTAGGTAATCTTTTGCCATTGGTCACACTAGTGCTGTTAGCCTTCGCTCTCTCCTCGGTCATGGGCGAGCTAAAAACAGGTGAGTTTGTGGCGCAAGCGGTCGGTGACTTTATTCCGTTATGGTTAATCCCAGCCCTGATATTCGTCTTGGCGGGTTTTATTTCTTTTACCACAGGGACCTCTTGGGGCACTTTTGGTATTTTAATCCCTATCGCTATTCCACTAGCTTTGGCCTTGGGAATTTCACCAAGTCTAGTGTTAGGCGCAGTGTTAGGTGGCGCTGTATTTGGCGACCACGCCTCACCAATTTCTGACACCACCGTGATTTCGTCATTGGCGGCGGGCTGTGACCTACTCGATCACGTAAAAACCCAGTTACCTTATGCTATGACCGCAGGCGGTATCAGTATCGTTTTATATATTATTTTTGGCCTCTCTCAATAAGAAAGGTGCAATAGAACAATCGAGTTATGAACAAACCACTTCGCTACGGGGTTGTCGGAAACCCCATATCACACAGCATGTCGCCACAGCTGCATCAACAGTTTGCGGAACAGACTGGCTTAGACATTGTGTATTCAAAATATTGCCCAAGCACCAAAGGTTTTAACCGCGTGCTTAACGACTTCTTTCAAAGCGGTGGCAAAGGGCTCAATATAACCGCTCCTTTTAAACTAGATGCTTTAGAGTACGCTGACCTTATTACCGATCGCGCTAAAGACTCTAATAGTGTTAATACGCTGGTTTACACGCCAGAAGGTATTCTTGGCGACAGCACTGATGGCATGGGCTTCCTGCGAGACCTATACGCCAAGCAAAAAGAACACAACATCGACTTTCAAAACAAACGCGCAGTTCTGCTTGGCGCAGGTGGCGTCGCCCGCTGTATCGCTCAGTCGCTATTACTCGACGGCTTTGAGGTTTACCTTATAAATCGCACTCTAAGCAAAGCCGAACAGCTAGCCAAAGACCTGGTACATCTTGGCACCATCAAGCTTTATTCAGTATCAATCGCGGTTGACCTCATCGTCAACTCCGTTAGTTTTAACGCCGAGAAGTTTCTAAGCCAAATCACTTTTGCTGATAACTCCGTCGCCTACAACCTCAACTACGGCGATAAAGCAGGTCAGTTTTTAGAAGCTGCCAAAGCACACACCAATAATCAATTCCATGGTTTAGGTATGCTGATTGAACAAGGCGCCGAATCATTTGGGCTTTGGACGGGGAAGTATCCGGATACGTCGTTAGTTCAGCTCTAACACGTCATTGCGAGCAGAGCGAAGCAATCTCTTAACATTTAGAATATGTCTCTCAGTATTCCCTTCTGAGTTCTAATCAGACTATTAATTTCGCTTCTCAGCGAGTTACTTTTCTTGCGTGGACAAGAAAAGTAACCAAAAGAAGTCCACCCCTATATTGAGATCATTCTGCGAATGATTTCCTTCGAACAAACCAAGTTACTTAACGCACCGTGAAAGACAGTCCCTCCATGGCCTGTTTTTCACTATCAAAATCCTCCACGATTTTGATTGCTATAACTTGCTTTATCCTCAGCTCAATATAAAGGGTAGGTAGCACTCCCATTAACTGATATATTCTCATTAACTACATCAACTACCAGCTTAAAAGGGCCATATGAAATGAAGGTACATAAAGGTGAAATAGCAATGGATATGTTAGAAGATGCCATCGACCTTCATTACAAGACACGATATCTTTCTTGCGTGCACTTATCAGCAGCTGCATCTGAACTACTATCAGGACTTTGTGAGATTAATGGCTTTGAAAGTTCAACTCAAAAATTAAAGCAAATGGTTAAAGATTTCTATGATTCAGACTCAAGCTTCTTTTCCAAACCCAAAGTTGCTATAAAAAGATTCAACTATCCTAAAAATGCTATTAAGCACATAGATGGTGTAAAGGATCAGTATGCCTACCTATCACCAGAGTCACTTTCAAAGATGTATATTCACCAATGTCAAAAGATGTTAGCCCAATTCGGACTTTGCTTATTAAAAAGGCTCTAGCCTTATATAAATGGAGGACACGAATTTACAGGCACTATTAAATTGCCCCTAAAGTTAGCCGAGTAAAAGCAAGTTATAGCGTAAATTGGGCAGGATAGCCCAATTTAGTCAAAACGAGACAGGACGTCGAGTTTGACGGCGCGTGAGTAACTTGCTTGAGCGAGGGAAGCCCGCAGGGCCTAGCGATCGGGGGTGTCTTTTCTTTTCTCCCTTTTCTTTGGACAAGCAAAGAAAAGGGTAAAACCTACTCACTCCGTTCAATGACTATTGATATCAACAGTCAAGGGCTCAACTTTGACGCCAAGACATTTCAACAAAGCATTGCCGACGTTCAGATGCTAGATACGATTGGTGGATGATGAATCATCTGCACCCGGTTCCCATCCGGATCCAGGCAATAAAAGCTAGTCGCGCCGTCGCGGTGTCTGCGTGGCTCGGTCAGCATTTGGACGCCGTTTTCTTTAAAAAACTCATACCACTGGTCCACTTCTTCGGCGGTGTTCATAATAAAGCCCAAATGATCGAGCTTTTGGCCGCCTGAGGTGTCTAAATCGGGATGTTTGCTGTGCAGAGCTAGGTTGTCATGGCCTTGCGAGGTTAAATAGACGTTAGCGTCGTCTGGGCGCCATTCGACGTCCATTCCAAGCAATTCGATATAGAAGTGCTCTGCTGCGGCTAAATCCTCGACAAACAGCGCTAGGTGGCGCATTCCTAAGTGTTTTGCGGGCCTTTTCATGGGAGTTCCTTACACTGGCACTATTTGATAGCTGGTTTCGACAGGCATATTCGGATCGAGCGAGTGCATTACTGAGCAGTATTTCTCAACCGACAAATCGACCGCTTTTTTAACCTGTTTTTCCGATAGACCTTTACCGCGAACGACAAACTTCATTCTCAAGCCTATAAAACGGCGCGGTGGCTCGTCGGCTCTGTCAGAGTCTATCTCACAGTGACAGCCAGTAATGTCTTGGCGAGCTTTTTTAAGGATCATCACCACATCCACCGAGGCGCAAGCGCCCACTGACATCAGTAAATTCTCCATTGGCGAGGCATAATCGCCTTCAGCGCCAAACATAACTTTTTGTCTTTTGCTGTTTTTCCCAATAAAATTAAGGTCGTTGACCCAGTCAATTGTTACTTTCATAATGATTTGTGACCTAGTTAAAGCTTTTAGAGGCTATATAGTGCCATATCGAATTTGATTTTAAAGGGGTACGGCACTAAGATTTCATGCTATATTCTGAATGATTACAACAAAATAGGAAATATCACATGGCGTTACCTTATCATCTGGCTCAAGACGAGACCATTCAGTGGTTCCTAAATCACTGTCAGAGACGCCGTTTCCCAACCAAAAGCACCCTTATCTACGCGGGTGACTCTTCTAACACTTTGTATTTTTTACTTGAAGGCTCGGTAACAGTATTAATCGAAGACGACGAAGGTCGTGAGTTAGTACTTGCTTACTTAAACCCTGGCGATTTCTTCGGTGAGATGGGTTTATTCACTGATGATCACGATCGCACGGCATGGGTAAGAACTAAAACCGAGTGCGAAGTTGCGGAAATCAGCTATGAAAAGTTCCGCCAGCTAACTAAGGATAATCCTGACGTTTTATTCAAGCTGGCCACTCAATTAGCGAGTCGTCTCCAAAAAACCAGCCGCAAGGTTGGTGATTTAGCCTTCCTCGACGTCACAGGCCGTGTTGCTCACGCTCTTCTTGAATTAGCTAAAGAGCCTGATGCGATGACACACCCTGATGGCATGCAAATTAAAGTTACTCGCCAAGAATTAAGTCGTATAGTTGGCTGTTCACGAGAAATGGTGGGTCGAGTATTAAAAGCTCTAGAAGAGCAAGACCATATCCATGTTAAAGGAAAAACTATGGTCATCTTTGGCGCTCGCTAATAGCGCGCCGAGATACAACTATTGTTAGCCCTGCAATCGCAGGGCTTTTTTATGCCTGTTTACCTGATTCAATAAAGTTCTTCAGCAGTTGGTGGCCCTTCTCGCTTAAGATCGATTCAGGGTGAAACTGTACGCCTTCAAGCTTCAAGATTTTGTGCTTGATGCCCATAATGTATTCCAACTCACCTTCTTCGTCTTCGGTCCATGCCGTTATTTCAAACTCTTTAGGCAGACTCGGCGTATCGACGACTAGCGAATGGTAACGGGTCGCCTGAAATGGATTCGGTAAGCCGTTAAAGACGCCTGTGTCGTTATGGTAAATCTCTGAGGTTTTGCCGTGCATGACTTGCTTGGCCTTTATCACATTACCGCCAAACACTTGCGCCATCGCTTGGTGGCCCAGACAAACGCCAAGGATTGGGTATTCTTCTGCTAATTCTTTGAGAATATCTATGCTCACGCCTGATTCATTTGGCGTACAAGGCCCTGGCGAGATAACGATAAAGTCTGGCTCCATCTCATTCACCTCTTCAACCGTCAGTTCATCGTTACGTTTCACGATGACTTCTAGCCCAAGCTGGCCAAAATACTGCACTAAGTTGTAGGTAAAGGAATCGTAATTATCGACCATTAACAACTTTTTGCGGCTCGCTGGTGGCTCTTTAATAATCAAGGAAGCAATCAGAAAGGCGATACTCAAGACTAGCATCGTCATTAATGGCCAGTGGTTATTCATAAAACCAGTGTCACCATCGTAGATACTTTGTTTTGAGCAGAGGTGCTTATCGTAATGATAACTGTCGCCAGCGCTCACACACTGCTCAATCGCACTTAGATCGCTCATGTAGTGGCCAAGTGTCGCGACTATCATTAATGTCGCTAAAATCCACCATACTTTACGCATATATCACCTCAACAAGAGAAACCTTACGCATAGGAATCTCTCTCAACCGAAATCAAAGGGGTTAGTTGTTCTAAATTGTCGACAACAGTGTGCTTCACGCCTTGGGGCCGAATATCGCTAGGATTCAACGCATAACCATAAGTCACACCAACAAAAGGCATCTTGGCGTGAACGGCGGCCTCTGCGTCCTTCGACGAATCGCCCACCATCCAGCAGTTGTTGGGCTCGACCTTAAGCTCTCGGCAGACATGAAGCAATGGCTCTGGGCTTGGTTTTTTCTCAGGTAAACTATCACCACCGAGAACTATCTCGAAATAGCCATCGAGTTTTAGATGTTTAATTATGGGCCCGATAAGTTCATGGGGCTTATTACTCACCACCGCCATTTTGACGCCCGACTGCTTTAACTGATCGAGCAATGTTTGTACGCCATCAAACATCACGGTCCTATCCGCCGGAAGGGCGCGGTAAAACTGCATGAAAAGGCGATAGGTTTGCTCAAACCACTCGGGTTTGCCGAAATACTCTAGAGCCTGCTCAACAAAGACTTGAGCGCCACCACCAATCCAGCGTTTAATCTGATTCAATGGTTGCTCAGGCAAATCGAGCTCTTCAAAGGTATTATTAGCCGCAACCTGAATGTCGCCAGCACTATCAACGAGGGTCCCGTCGAGGTCAAAAATGACCAAGTCGGGAAAAGTAAGTTTGGTCATCCTTATCGTGATGCGCCTTTCTCGGCATTCGCTTTCATCTGGCTAACAGTGGCTTGATAATCATCGGTATTAAAAATTGCAGAGCCGGCGACAAATGTATCGACGCCACAGGCTGCAATTTCTTCGATATTATCAATTTTCACGCCACCATCAATTTCCAAGCGGATATCGCGCCCCGACTCATCGATTAGTTGGCGTACTTGCTGACATTTACGCAAAGTCGAAGGAATAAAGCTTTGACCACCAAAGCCAGGATTAACCGACATCAACAAGACTAAATCGACTTTATCAATAATGTACTCAAGAATGCTCACAGGGGTCGCAGGGTTCAGCACAACACCCGCTTTACAACCGTGCTCCTTAATCAAACCGATAGTACGGTCGACGTGCTTCGAGGCTTCTGGGTGGAAACTGATGTAAGTAGCGCCCGCTTTAGCAAAATCTGGAATGATGCTGTCCACTGGCTCAACCATAAGATGCACATCGATCGGCGCTTCTATACCATAGTCGCGCAATGCTTTGCAAACCATAGGGCCAATCGTGAGGTTAGGAACATAATGGTTGTCCATCACGTCAAAGTGGACCCAGTCGGACCCCGCTTTTAAGACATTTTCGACTTCTTCACCAAGTCGTGCAAAGTCAGCGGAAAGAATAGAAGGCGCGATAACAATATTTTGCATAAATAGGTCTATCGGTAAGGTTTTTGCCCATTCTACAGAATCTTTATCACGACTTCTAATATCGAAACTAAAGCTTCCCTGCTTTTTACTAACTTTTACTCCTTATTTGTCGGAATGACACGAGCTTTAGCTCTTATGCTGCTTTTTCGCGCTTTTCATTAATCGCTTCGAGCACAGCATCCCATAGACGTGATCGTAGTTTTAAACTCTCTACCGCGATGTCTTCAGCGCTTTGCCACTTAGCAGCATCATCGCCACAAAGAGCTTGCAGGCACTTTTCGGCTAACGGCCCATGCTCATCACCATCTAACTCAATGTGTCGCTCTAGGTAATAAATTAACGTTGGGCAATCAACTTGCTCCGCCGACATCACATCTTTAATCGCCGTGAACATATCTGGGATCAACTTTTCACGGCCATACAAAAACGCTGAAGCAACTTCAACGTCACTGCCGTTTTTGGCGATCTCGAGATTATATTCCACGAACTGGCGCGCACCATCAGGGATCAAACTCAGATCTTGGGTTTCGATAAATTGCTTAATGCGGCTAGTATCGGCGCCAACCTCGTCCATCGCTTTTAAATACAGCGAGTAATGGCTGACCGCGTTCCCTTCTGGGTCTAGATCACTTTCTTCGCCAATAACGATTTCGTTAATAAAGCGCACTACTTCAGGATCTTGCTTCGACTCGATCCAAGGCACATCAACGCAGGTTAAGCGTTGCTGCAAAGATTTAAGTAGGCTCATGAAATCCCAAACGGCGTAAATATGGTATTCCATAAAAGTGCGAACACTAGTCACACTATTCAACGCTTGGTAGGCCTCATGGCTCGATAATTCTTGGTTTAATTGTGTTAATTTTGTCTTCAACATGGTCTTTCCTCACAGTGGGTATTTTGCATCTCCAAACCGGCCAATGCAGATTTGACTTTATAATTATTGTTGGCATTTTTTAGTATGCTCTCTATTTACTAATCACAGCCCTTATAAAAAATCCACGTTTTATAGGGCTTTTTTTTATTTTTTTATGACTTGGTTATCATTTAATCATTAGAAAATGCTTTTCCTGCAAATATGAATTGAATTCAATGCATCTGCGCATAATGCGAATTCGCATTATTTCCATATATATTAATGACTTATAATTATTGAAAATGTCTTTTTTTTAGTGTCTACTAAGTTGTTACTACAACAAAAAAGTAACGATTTTTTATTTAGCTTAGGAGATAGCAATGGGGTTTATAAAAGACTTTTTTACAAAAAGGCCACAAGCTCAACAGAAAACTGCGCCACCACCACCGAGACAATCAAACGCTGCTCCCACCAAAAAAGGCATTCAGTTTGATCCGGCTTTAGTTGATAATTTGAAAAATGACCATAGTCATCTGGTGACGCTTTTTGGACAAATGTGGGAACTGGGATATCAGGCCAACAATCCACATAAGTTGGCAGAGTTAGTCACTCAGTTTAAGCGTGACTTTCAGGCGCATTTATTAAAAGAAAATGTGAAATTTTATGTTTACCTAGAGCAGAACCTGACGGATGACGCATCCTCGATGCAGTTGGTAAAAGACTTTCGCAATGAAATGAATGATATCGCTCAAGCGGTGATTAAATTCTGTAAACGTTATTCAAAGCCAATCAAAATGTCCGTGTTGCAGGAGCATTTTCCACAAGAGTACCAGCAGGTTGGCGAAGTTTTAACCCACCGCGTATCGCTTGAGGAAAACGAGCTTTATACCTTATACACACCCTAGTCTGGGTTTTTATTCTGAAAGGGATTTCAGCGCGCTCTTTGGATCGCCTGTAACCGCACCAACAAAATACCGATCACCACCGCCATTACGAATAACGTAATATCCGGATACTTCCCCACCAAGAACAGTTGCAACACTGTGATAATGACCGATAAACACACTAATAACCCCGAAGCTAGTCGGTAATTTGACCACCAACGAGCACAGAAATACCCGACCGATGCTAATAACAACGATTCCTCGATAAGTTGGCTCAAGTTGTACCAGGTTGAACCGGTCAAGAAATCATCAAACGGTAACCACTGAAAATTGTTCATGGTACCCTTGAACTTTAAGGGGTAAAGCCCTTTCCATAACAATAAGCCAATAGTTGCTACAGCAATCATCGGCACCATCCAACGTCGTGACACACTTTGGTGAATAACAATTGCCAAGGGTATCGCGCTGATCTCGCTCCAACCCATTTGCGAACGATACATTGCGAGTTTGATGATCAAGACAAATACCGATAAAAACACAATAAAGCCTAAGCGATACTCTTTTCCTAATACCCGCTTTACTAAATGATAGAAAATTAACCAGAATATTACGTTCTGTACCCAAACGTTGAGCGACCAAGTGCTTTTAACGATAGTGTCGATACTCTGCCCGAACTGCTTGCTCTCGAAAACAGGAATGTAAGGGAAAAACTGCCAACCTATCCATAAAAACAAGACTAAAAAAGCAGGAGATATTGCGACCCGCATACGCGCCGGAATCATTCGTTGAATACGCTGGCTATTGGAATAAGCGGCTAAGGAAGTACCGATCAGTATCCCAATGGCATTTAACAAGGCATCGGCGGCATGGGAAACCCGTGATGGCAGGTAAAACTGAATAAATTGTAGACAGACCGCAAAAAGAATGCCCCCACCGAGCATCAGCAATATCGACCACAGGATAGCTTTTCGCTGTTTTTGCTGGACGATTAATGCACCAAAAAAGCCATAAGGGATGAATAATAAGATATTCGCAATTACATCCGAACGAATGGTTCGTTGCTGCCAGTTTAAGAGCCAAGCTCCTAAATCCTCGGGGAGTGGGCGCGACAAATCGAAATTAAACGGGTACAAAGAGCCGTAAGCTATAAAAACTATAACTATGTACCAAATCAATCTCATTAATTGTCCTTCCCTTATACTGCCTTATACCGCTTCTTAATGGCTTGGTTAATTTTTAATGGGTTTAGCTGACGCGGTTGCTGTAAACCGCTAAAATGTGTTTTAGCTCATCCAATTCATAATAACGGAAAACAGATGCTTTGCCAGTTTGATGATATTGTTTCTACAAGCAGTCAGCATTTTGCCCACAAAGTTGCGCTCGACGATAACAAACAACAGTTGACCTACCAACAACTGGATCAAGCTATCGATCGTTTAGCCGATTACTTCATCGAGCTTGGTCTAGCGCCCATGACGCGTATCGGGGTTTATTTACCTAAGCAAGTCGAAGCCGTAATCAGCTTTTTCGCCGCCAGTCGCGCAGGCTTGGTTTTTGTGCCGATTAATCCGTTATTAAAACCCGCACAAGTCAGCTATATCGCACAAAACTGTAATATCGAACTACTCGTGACCAGCTCGCAGCGGAGCAAGATATTACAGGGCATTTTTGATGAATGCGAGGATCTAAGTCACCTTTTAATAGTCGATGACTCGACAAAGTTCAGTAAGCCGGAAACTGTCTCGACTCGCTTTTGGTCAGAATTACCAAGCCCAGAGCATCCGCGTCGCCGTCAGGCCATTTCCCTAGACTTGGCTGCAATTCTCTATACGTCGGGCTCTACCGGCCAGCCCAAAGGCGTCTGCCTTTCGCATCAAAACCTTATCGCTGGAGCGCAAAGCGTCAGCCAGTATCTGCATAATACCGCTGATGATATTTTATTGGCCGTCCTGCCTTTAAGTTTTGATTATGGTTTGAGTCAGGTCACCACTGGGCTTTTAGTCGGTGCTAAAGTGATTTTGATGGAATACCTGTTGCCAAGAGATGTCATTCGCCAAGTGGAGAAACATCAAGTCACAGGACTCGCCGCCGTACCGCCATTGTGGGTACAACTGGCGTCACTAGAGTGGCCACAGTCGGCACAAAATTCCCTTCGCTATATTACCAATAGCGGGGGCGCCATGCCGGAAGCCACGTTAACTCAACTCAGAGAAGCGCTACCAAATACTGCACCTTATTTGATGTATGGCCTAACCGAAGCTTTCCGCTCCACTTATTTAGAGCCAGATGAGATCGATAAACGCCCAAACTCCATGGGCAAAGCCATTCCTAACGCACAAATATTAGTACTGCGAGAAGATGGCACTGAATGTGCCGCTAATGAGCCTGGAGAGCTGGTTCACCGAGGGGTTCATGTCACCCTTGGTTACTGGAATGCCCCTGAAAAAACTGCCGAACGCTTTAAGTCGTTACCTTCTGGTGATCAGTTGTTACCTGAAATCGCTGTGTGGTCGGGCGATACGGTTAGTCGTGACGAAGATGGCTTTCTTTATTTTATCGGTCGTAAAGACGATATGATAAAATGCTCAGGTTATCGAATCAGTCCAGCAGAACTTGAAGATACTTTGTATCATTTTGAGCTAGTGGACGAGGTCGCCGCGATAGGCATACCCCATCAACAATTGGGGCAGGCTGTGTTGCTCGTGATTAAGTTGGCGCAAGACGTGCATCCCGACGAAGACAGCACAAAAGCAATCAAGCGCTTTTGCCAACAGCAGCTACCAAACTATATGCAGCCAAAATTTATCGAGTTTGTCGAGCAGTTACCGCGCAATGCTAACGGTAAAATCGATCGACCGGCGCTAAAAAAGACATTTCTGCATTTAGCAGAGGCCTAACCCCCTAACTGGGCAAAAGGTACAAAGGTAATTTATGACAACTAAAACACACGCACCGATGGATCAGTTTTCCAGCGACAAAGGCGAGCTAATGATCGCAGGCAAGACAGTGAGCCAAGTGGTGCAAATCACCGGTCAAACGCCATGCTACGTCTATGATAAGGCCGTAATCAAAGCGAATGTGGAACGTTTACGTCATTATTTCCCAGATATTAGCCTGCATTACGCGATGAAGGCGAATCCTTATGCGCCACTGCTATGCTACCTTTCTGATTTAGTTGATGGCTTAGACGTCGCCTCCGGAATGGAGCTGGGCTTAGCACTTTCAACCTCAACCGACGCGCATAACATCAGTTTTGCTGGCCCTGGAAAGTCCATCAAGGAATTAACTATGGCGCTGGCTAGCGGTATCACCATTAATGTGGAGTCGAAAACTGAGCTCGAGCGTATCAAAGAGCTTAGCGAACAACTTGACAGCAAAGCTTCGATTGCCTTGCGTTTAAATCCTGACTTTGAGCTAAAGTCGTCAGGCATGAAGATGGGTGGCGGCGCGCAGCAATTTGGTATTGACGTTGAACAATTCAGCGACTTATTAGAACTTCTACAACACCCTAATCTTGAGCTTCGCGGACTGCATATTTTCACAGGCTCACAAAACCTACGCCCCGAATCCATAATCAGCGCCCATAACAATATTTTCGCTCTAGTCGCGCGTTTAATGGAGCAATACGCCATCGAGCTGACTCATATCAATATTGGTGGTGGCTTTGGTATTCCTTACTTCCCTGGCGATACGCCACTTGAGCTCGAACCGATTGCCGAAAACCTGAAAAACCTTCGCCAAGAATACAGCGATAACTTAAAAGGCTGTGAAATCATTCTAGAGCTTGGTCGCTACTTGGTCGGTAGTGCCGGTGTTTACTTATGTGAAGTCACTGACATAAAAATTTCTCGTGGCAAACGATTCTTAATTACTAATGGTGGTCTACATCATCATCTAGCTGCTTCTGGTAATTTTGGGCAAGTCATTCGTAAAAACTATCCGCTGGCGGTCGCCACTAAAATGGACGCCACAGAGTTTGAAACGGTCGACGTAGTCGGCCCTTTGTGCACCCCACTCGATATTTTGGGGAGCAATATGAACTTACCGAAAGCTGAAGTTGGCGATATTATCGCGGTATACCAATCTGGTGCTTATGGTTTTAGCGCCAGCCCGCGCGATTTTTTAAGCCACCCTCACCCCACAGAATTATTACTATAATAGGTTACTTTAACGTATGTCTTTTTCATCGAGTCTAAAAAGCATTTCTTTAGCCATATTACGCTTCCCGCTGAAGTTATTGGTCAGGGAAAAACGCGCTCCTTCGGATCCGGCGTCTGAATTTAACTTATCCCGTCAAGATCATATTATTTATGTTCTGCGTACTCAGTCGATGACCTCAATAGAGTTATTACGACGTCAAGGTGAGCAACTCGATTTACCGCTCGGCAAGGCTAATGATTACAGCTTGTCGGTGCCCGCTAAAGGTAGCTGCTTATTTCTTAATAAGCGCCCTAGTATTTTCCGTCGCAATAGGGTCAATGAATTGCACAAGGAAAGCCTCGTTAAACTGCTCGAGGCGCAAAAAGCCAACCCCAATACGCCTTTTAAATTAGTCCCAGTTTCAATCTATTGGGGGCGAAATCCTGGCAAAGAACGCTCTTTCTTCCGCTACTTTATTTCAAGCATCGAAGAATCTGGCCGTTTCGGTAAGTTTCTTATCATTTTACTCTCAGGCCGAAAGTGCCTAATTCAGTATGGACAGCCAATAGAACTAACCTCTGAAGAACTCAATTTAGAGCTTGATGCTAAGCGTAACGCTCATAAGCTCAGCCGAATTTTACGTGTGCACTTTAATCGCGCCTGGGTTGCCACTGTTGGACCACGAACTCAGAACCGCCGTGAGCTGATTGCCGGAATTGTCGCCTCAGATCCAGTGCAACAAGTGATAAAACGCGAAGCGGCCAAGGGCAAGCGTACCGAGCAAGAGCTTAAAAAAGAAGCCGGCAAGTACGTGAAAGAAATTGCCGCTAACTTTAGTCCGCGCATGATTCGTTTTCTTTCCGGTATTCTAACTCGCGTCTGGTACAAGATTTATGCGGGCATTGAAGTCAATAATCTTAAGCAAGTGCGCCAGATGGCTAAAGATCATGAGATAATTTATGTACCCTGCCATCGGAGCCATGCTGACTATTTGTTGTTGTCTTATCAGCTTTATCATGAAGGCTTAGCTCCTCCGCATATTGCCGCTGGCATTAACCTAAATTTCTGGCCTGCAGGCTCTATTTTACGCCGTGGCGGAGCTTTTTTCCTGCGTCGCAGTTTTCGCGGCAACCGCCTTTACGCCGCTGTTTTTAACGAGTATTTGTACCGTTTGTTCAACAAAGGAACGCCTGTTGAGTACTTCCAAGAAGGTGGTCGTAGTCGTACAGGGCGCTTATTAACGCCGAAAACCGGCATGCTTGCCATGACCATACAGGGTTTATTACGCGGGCTAAAAAAGCCGATCCTTTTTGTGCCAGTTTATATTGGTTATGAGCGTATGTTCGAAGGCAAAAGTTATGTTGGTGAGCTGCGCGGCAAGTCCAAACAGAAAGAGTCCTTTGGTCAGTTGCTAGGCGTTCGTAAAGCCTTAAAACGCTTTTATGGCAAGGTCTATTTAAATTTTGGCGAACCGCTCAAGTTGCACGACTTCCTAGAGCAACGCAATATTGACTGGCGCCAATCCTCGATTGATCAAGACGAACGTCCAGACTGGCTATCCAACACAGTAACTGCCTTGGGCGATGAAATTAACCGTCGCATTAACGCAGCGGCCAGTATCAACAGCATTTGTTTGGTTAGCCTGACGTTATTAGCCACACCGCGCCAAGCGATGGACAAGCGCGAATTGATTTCACATCTCGATATGTTAGTGACGCTGGCTAAGTCAGCTCCTTATAGCGAGCATATTAATTTGCCGGAAAACAGTGGCCTAGAACTAATCGAAACGGCGCTTAAACTGGGTGTAGTGCAAGAGTTCACCGATCCAACTGGAGCTGTAGTTTTTATTGAAGGCGACGAAGCTGTTCTTTCGACTTATTACAGCAACAATATTCTCCACGTCTACGTTTTGCCTTCTTTAATCGCGGCTATTTTCCAGCGCCATCACGAAGTCACTCGCACGCAAGTGGTTGACTTGGTTCAGCTGATTTATCCTTTCTTGCACCAAGAGCTTTACGTTCGCTGGACACAAGATGAAATTGGGCCTCAAGTAAATACCATTATTGACAGCTTTGTTACCCTTGGTTTATTAAAAGAAAGTGATAACACTCTCAGTGCAGCGGATGATACGGATCCGAATTGGGCGCGTCTTATGACGTTAGCACAAGCCGTACAACCGGCATTACAACGCTACGCCATTAGCCTCACTTTATTACACAGCTTGCATGAAGGCGAAACCATACGCCGCGCGGAATTAGAGCAAGAAAGTCAGCGATTAGCACAGCGCATTGCTGCGCTTAACGGCATTAACGCACCTGAGTTTTTTGACAAAAATCTGTTTAGAAACTTGGTGAAAATACTGAAAGACGAAGAGTGGGTTTGCCACACTGAAGGGACTGGTATGCGCCCAACGGATGCCTGTTTGTTACTCTACAACACGGTGATGAGTCTATTAAGCGTCCCTGTGCAACAGGGTTTACAGCAAGCATCTCGAAGCTTGCAGCAGAGCAAGCAATTAGCCCAACCAGTAGTGGAAGACAAGCCCGAGGAATAAGACCATTCCGATGTAATTGTTATTCAAAAAGGCGTTGAAGCATTCGCTTTCTTCTCGTTTGCGACAACGCCACATTTGTCTGCTAATTAATGCTAACGCTACAATCCAACCGCAATAGTAATAGATCGAAAGTTCCAGTTGTTGCCCGACTAATAACATTCCGAATAAAAACATTCCCTGGATGACACTGATCACCACCAAATCCATCTCACCAAAAAGAATCGCCGTCGATTTTAAACCCAGACGAATATCATCTTCCCGATCGACCATGCCATAAAGTGTGTCATAGGCCAGCACCCACAGCAAAGTCGAGATATATAACAACCACACAAGGTTTGGCACTTCGCCCGTAACTGCTGCAAACGCCATTGGAATGCCCCACGAGAATGCCGCCCCAAGTACCGCTTGCGGGTAATAGGTATAGCGCTTCATAAAGGGGTACATTGCAGCTAACAATACTGCTATGACGCTCAGACCAATCGTTAGCCAGTTAAGCGTTAGCACTAGAGCTAGAGCCATCAACACCAAGATTAAAAATAACGTTATCGCTTCTTTACTACTCACTTTGTCTTGCGCCAAGGGTCTTTGCTTAGTCCGTTTCACGTGAGCATCAAAATCTCGATCGGCAAAATCGTTTATTACACAGCCTGCCGAACGCATCAAAAACACTCCGAAACAAAAAACTACCAATATCCACCAGTTCGGCACTCCTTCTGCTGCAATCCATAAGGCCCAGAGCGTTGGCCATAACAGTAAATAGGTACCTATAGGTTTATTCAAACGCATTAACTGTGCGTAGTGCTGCCAATGATCTTTATTCAGTATTAATTTCATGGTTTCGTTAAATTCTTGTTATTAGGATCTTTATGGTTGCTGCATGTTCGTTATTAATAAAGTGGCGAGGCTGGCAAGAAAACTTCTAGTAATAGTAACTTTTTTTGGCTTCCGTCACTAGCCTGCTGACCACTTTGCCAATAGGAACGTCTAGCCCATAAGCTTTGCTTTTGGTCTTGGACTAAACCGTAGCTTTCTGCCTGTTGGAACATAGCGTGGTTTGAGTCAAGTCTCCTTACTTCGAGTGACTCACGTCGTAACTCTTTTGAGCTAAAGAGAATACTACCTAAGGGAGTCGTGCCTAAATCTAATATCAGCTTTTCTTCTGACACTGGCACCAAGGTTCGTGCAAAAATCCAGGGTGCATCGGGTCCATAAAGCACCACCTCTCTAAGCTGTGCTTGCTCTTCGGGCTGAATTTTCAGTATGTGATTTTCACTTGGGCTAGCAAGCACTTTGTCTTCTTTCAACAAGTCGAGTCTGACATTTTCTACGTAATGCCCTAGCTTCTGAGTCAAAGATCCAAACTCAGCGACCCATTCAGCGATATGGTATGGAAGCTCACGAACAACCTCGTCTGTAGCTCTATGCCAAACCTTAAAATCCATGACCTTAGCCCAAAATCATTGTAGTTGCGGATATTGTACTGGATTCACTGCTTAAACCCTAGTTTCACATGATTCAATCGGCTATGGCGACTGGTTACTTGAAAATCCGCATCATGAGTGACTTAATAATAGATATGGACCTAATAGCGTGGGAGTTTTTTGATGGCATTAGTAAGGGTAGAAACTTATGCGGACAATATGCAGGCTCATATTGCAAAAGGCTTACTCGAAACCCATGGCATCGAGGCGACTATCTTGCATGACGGTTTTCACAGCACTTATGGTTCGGCTATTGGTGAGGTGCCTTTGTTGGTTGAAGAAGAAAACTTAGTGCGCGCCCAACATATCCTCAATAAAGAACTGACAGACGATAACTTGGATAGCTTCTCGGCTTAAACCTCTACAGGATTATTTAGCTTCCACACTTCAAAGCCACCATCCATACTGTATACGTCCTTAAAGCCTTGCGCTGCAAAGTATTGCGCCGCAGGCTGACTACTGTGTCCGTGATAACAAACCACAATTAACGGCGTTTCTTTGTCGGTATTTTCAATATAGTCAGCCGCATTTTGATTATTAATATTGATCGCGTTTGGCATGTGCCCCGCGGCAAAGCCCTGTGGATCGCGAATATCGATCACATTCGTCGCCTGACTTTCTTGTAAGCGATTAACTTCTTCTATGGTGATTCTTTTAAAATTCATAAATACCGTCGAGTTTAATAATAAGTTTAAAAAGCTTTAGTTTTTGCCGTGATAACACCAAGAGCGCCCCCCGCTACCAACCCAATTAAGTGAGCCGCGTTGGCTATACCAACCATGCCGGTTGAGTTCAAGACAAAGCCCAGCACCAGCCAAATCAACATGAACTGCATAATGCCTGGATGTAATGGCACTCTATAGAAGGGATCAAATTTACGGCGCATAAAGATAAAGCCTAATAAGCCATAAACCACACCTGACATACCACCAAAGATATACCTTGAGCTGACATAACCCTCCATCCAATATTCTGTAAAGTACTGCGCCATGTTTGATGCAATGCCAATGATTAATACTAAAGTAAGCAAATACCAAGGACCGCGATCCTTTTCAATTGAACCGCCTAAGTCCCACAACCACATCATGTTAAAGATTAAATGGATCGGCAAGGAGCCTATCATAAAGTGTAGAAAGATTGGCGTGACCAAGCGGTGCAACTGGCCTTGCTGGATCAGTTCCCAGTTAAAGGTAAATAGGCTGGTTATTTCTCGGCTAGTGCCTGAGAGCGTGATAATCGATACCAAAACACTGATCCCGACCAAAAGTTTAGTCATCCAGCCGGCACGTTTCATAAAGTCTTCAAGCATCCGTTATGCCCCTAGTTCATCTTTGATCATTCTAATGTGTGGGATTCCATCTTCCAGATATGGTTCCGAAACCGTTGCAAAACCGAGTGATTGATAGAACTGCTCCAGATAGGCTTGCGCACTCACGGTTATTGGCTTCTTTTGATTCGATTCAATATAGGATATCGCTTGCTCCATGAGCTGCCTTGAAATACCTTGGCCCCGAAACGCTTCAGCGGTACAGACTCGCCCAATAGCGATATAGTCTTTACCTTCTATTTGAGTGTCGTAAAGTCTTGCGTAAGCAATGAGTGATTGTTTTTCATCAGCTGCTAAAAGGTGTAAGGCGTCGGGATCTTGTCCATCGACGTCTTGATAAGCACACTCTTGTTCAACCACGAAAACCTCTGCTCGAAGCTTCAACAACTGGTAGAGCTCGCTTTTATCAAGCTCTGCCCAGTTTTTCAGTTGAACATTTATGTGCCTCATTTCCAAGCCAGTTAGTCCCAGCTTAGTACCACTTTGCCCGATTGACCACTAGCCATAGTCTCAAAGCCTTCTTCAAACTTATCGATGTCAAAGCGGTGAGTAATCACAGGCGATAAATCCAAACCAGACTGAACCATAGCAATCATTTTATACCAGGTTTCATACATTTCGCGGCCATAGATACCTTTAATCACCAAGCCTTTAAAGATCACCTGATTCCAGTCAATCGCCATATCGCTCGATGGAATACCAAGCATGGCAATTTTGCCACCATGATTCATGGTGTTAAGCATAGAAGAAAACGCAGGCGGAGCCCCGGACATTTCCAGGCCGACATCAAAGCCTTCCTTCATACCCAACTCTTCCATAACATCTTCCAACTTTTCGTTGGCAACATTGACGGTGCGCGTAGCGCCCATCTTCTTGGCTAAGTCTAAACGGTAATCGTTCATATCCGTAATTACCACATGGCGCGCTCCAACGTGCTTAGCGATAGCCGCCGCCATCATGCCAATTGGGCCCGCCCCCGTAATCAGGACGTCCTCACCCACTAAATCAAAAGATAGCGCTGTGTGTGCCGCATTACCAAACGGATCTAAGATAGAGGCGATATCGTCTGAAATATCGTCAGGAATTTTGTAAGCATTTTCCGCTGGGATAACGAGGTATTCGCCAAATGCGCCAGGACGGTTTACGCCAACGCCTTCTGTGTTGCGGCATAGATGACGACGGCCAGCGCGGCAGTTACGACAGAAGCCACAAGTGATATGACCTTCACCAGAAACGCGATCACCGACTTGGAAGCCTTTAACTTCTTGCCCCACTTCTTCAATGATACCAACATACTCATGACCAACAGTCATCGGCACAGGAATCGTCTCTTGCGCCCATTCGTCCCAATGATAAATGTGCATATCGGTGCCACAGATCGCGGTTTTCTTGATTTTGATTAACACATCATTGTGCCCAAGCTCAGGTTTTGGATGATCGACCATCCAGATTCCTTTCTCCGCTTTTGCTTTACTCAATGTTTTCATAAGTTTCTCTAGGGTTTGAAGGCAGTCTCTTTTGACCGCCTTATATATTCATACTTTAACTATTACAACCGAATTATTTTATCACGCCTAGCTCTTTGCCCACTTTTTCAAAAGCGGCAATGGCACGATCGATGTGCTCGATATCATGTGCTGCTGACATTTGTGTGCGAATACGAGCCTGACCTTTAGGTACCACAGGGAACGAGAAGCCAATGACATAGATACCTTCTTGCAACATCTTGTCGGCAAAATTGCTAGCTAATGAAGCATCGCCTAACATCACTGGGATGATCGGGTGTTCTCCAGGAACTAACTCGAAACCAAGCGCGGTCATCTTTTTACGGAAGTATTCGCTATTGGTTCTTAATTTTTGACGTAACTCATCACCATTTTCCAGCATATCCAAAACGTGCAAGCTGGTCGATGCAATTACTGGCGCTAAGGTGTTCGAGAATAGATAGGGACGTGAACGCTGGCGTAACCACTCAACAATTTCTTTACGCGCCGAAGTATAACCGCCTGATGCACCGCCTAGTGCCTTACCTAAAGTACCGGTGATAATATCGACTCGATCCATAACACCACAATGTTCATGAGTTCCGCGGCCTTTGTCACCGATAAAACCAACAGCGTGAGAGTCATCAACCATGACCAATGCGTTGTACTTATCCGCTAAGTCACACACGCTTTCCAAATCGGCGATAATGCCGTCCATTGAGAAAACACCGTCAGTTACGATTAATTTATAGCGCGCGCCATCAGCTTCGGCTTGCTTCAATTTTTCTTCAAGATCTGCCATGTCGTTGTTGTTGTAACGATAACGCATGGCTTTACATAAACGCACCCCATCAATGATTGACGCGTGGTTTAATGAGTCAGAAATAATGGCGTCTTCTTTAGATAGAATCGTTTCGAATAGGCCGGTATTAGCATCAAAGCATGATGAATAAAGAATAGTATCTTCCATTCCTAGGAAGTCGCTAATTCGGTTCTCTAGCTCTTTATGTACGTCTTGAGTACCACAAATAAAGCGTACCGACGCCATGCCGTAACCCTGTTTATCAAGAGCATCTTTACCGGCTTTAATCAATTCAGGGTGGTTAGCTAAGCCTAAGTAGTTATTGGCACAAAAGTTAAGAACATTCTCGCCTGTAGTGACGCTGATGTCGGCCGCCTGTTGAGAGTCGATTACGCGCTCTTTTTTGTACAAACCTTCGGCTTTAACGTCTTCAATTTGTGCTTGAAGGTGACTTAAGAATTCTTTATTCATGGGGTACCCTTACTAAAAATCGTAATTAATAAGCTCCGGCGCTCGCTATGAGCCGATGAGAACTAGTGTAAATTGCGCTTATTCTAACATTGATCCGCACTGCTTTGATACGCCAGCTCTTGTTTATGACCAAACCCGAACCGCTACCAAACAAACTGCTTATGGCTCACGCGTTCGACTAGCCTACATTGAATCGCTTGGGCATCTTTAAGCATGATATAGGGGATTTCCACATGGTGTGCACCGACCGTTGCACCCGCGGTATCTACCTCTAATTTAGCCATGCCGTAGCGCCTGTCGAAAGGACTTTCTTTGACTTGTACCGTCTGAACTTTACCAATTCTAGCAAAGGTCTCTTTCTTGAAAATAACGCCACTTTTAAAGCCAATCACATCATGATCGAGGCAATATGCTGTATTTTTCAAGTATACCTTGGCATACCAATAGCCTAGTATCGATAACATGACAGCGACTAAAGGCATCCAGGCCCAGTGCAACCAAAACAGCGGTATAGAAACGATGACACTCGCAAGTACCGATTTTTTTGTGATGCGCTTAACCGCCGCTGCCTCAATCGGCTGCCATTTAATGTCTTGCCATGCGACATCCGGCTGGATTTGTTGCAGAATGTCAGCCCGCTGCTCTGCTTTAAACAAAGGCGCGATCTCTTTTATGGTCAGCCCCTGCTGCTCGTGGTTAACACCACCAGCGGTTTCAACGCTCATGGTTAAGCGCTTAAACCAACGGTGGAATAAGGAGTTTCGTACAGTTAGCGTTTGGACTCGACTCATTGGAATAGTCGCCTGCATTCGCGTCATTAAGCCCATGGTTGCTTGCAATTTGCCTCGATTTTTTACTAGCTCAAAGTCGTGCAGTTTAAATAAAGCGAAAGTTATCGATAGAATCCATAGACCTAAAATCCCCAAAATACACAGCACCAGAGCATATACAACAATGCTCAAAGCGCCCAAGTCACCGACAACACTATCGAAACTCGTGCTTATCCAGTTAGCAATTAGCACTAGTTTATCTTCAATAAAGTTCTTTATTACACCATCTGTAAGCTGTGATAAAAAACCAAAAGCCACTGCTAAGATCACCAAACCTTTATTGGTTATCACTCCATAGCGAACGATTTCTGAAAAGGACAACTTTAGGATGGGGGGATTACCCGTTGCGCCCTTAGTCTCATCGTGTTCTACGCTTGTGGCTTCGTTGGATGGTTCCGCATTTTCAAGTTCTTCCTTTCCATGGATTAACTCTTTTAATTCTTTAACCGCCTGCATGTCCACAACGTTGATCACAGCCTCCGGCTTGCCGCCTGAGGCAGATTCCAGTTGTACCGTGACCACACCCAGAATTCTGTGTAACGGGTTTTGTGAAAGGTTGATATTTTGGATACGGTTATAAGGCACCTGACGCTCGTTGCGAAAAATAATGCCTTCCTTCACACGAATCTGAGTGGGCTCCAACCAATAACGATAAAACTTATACTGAACTATGGCACCGAGGCTGACGATTAGCGCCACCGCCAGTGCAATGTATTCCCAATAACTACCGCCTGGGCCAATTAAAGCAATTAATACTGGGAATAATATCTTTTTAATATTGTCCAGCAGGATAAATATTGGCGATGTTTTATGGAGTGTGCGTTCGTCTTTAGACTGCATCGTCGTCGCCATCTTGTCGTAGTTGCTCTCGAAGTTCGTTTGCTACATCAAAGCTTAACCCGTCTAGCGGCACCGACGCGTCGCGTGTTCCAGCGGTGTAAACCACGAGCTTTGCTAGACTAAACTTTCGCTGTAAAGGTCCTTGGGCAACATCGGTATGCTGAATGCGGTTTCGTGGTACTAGCGTTTTACGGCGCCAGAAGACTCCGCACTGAATATATAATCCCTCACCGGTGAGCCAATACCATGTATAGCGATAGGACTTTTTTGCCCAAATAAACCCCAAAACAAAAATAAGCAATACCGCGCCGACGACAATTGACCATACCAGCCAGCTGCTGATAATAAAGGAAACCACAGTTCCCGCAATTAGCAGCACTAGGCTAGCAATGCTGTGACTAATTCTTGAAGCCTTTACTGAGTCGGGATGAAGACGCTTCGCCTCTTCAGGTATTGCATCGATAAGTGATTGTTGTGACATTCTTTTCTCCTTATTGTCATTCTTATTATAAGCAGAGATTGACTTCAGGCCAGCGGCAAGATGTTACATTTCGTATCTAACCAAAAGTTTACTATTCTGCTTCCCGTTTCCAAGCCTCTAATCCGCCATGCAAACTAAAAACACAGCTATAATCCGACTCAATCAATCGTTGCGCCGCATTAAAACTCTTTTGCCCTAACTGACATACTATGACCACCGGCTCATCGGGATCGAGCTCATTCACCAAGCTGGCAAACTCTGTGATTGCCACTGAAATTTGACGACTCGTTTCGACACCGTGTTCTTGTAGCGCCGTTTCTTCACCTGTGACATTAATCACTAAAGGTGCATCCTCTTGCTCTAACCAGCGCTTGAGGTCTTCCGGCTCTATAAATTGAACTTGCTCTGATTCTTCAAAAGTAAAAGTGGTCATTCTTTAAATAGCTCCAACATGGTCTTAGTTATCGCTTCTGGGTCATCAGCTTGCGTGATTGCTGAAATCATTGCAATGCCTGAGACACCAGTCTTTACAACCTGTGGGAAGCGCTCCAAATTAATGCCACCAATCGCCACCCAAGGATAGTCAGGAAGTAGCTTTTTCCACTTCATTAAATTGTCGATGCCATGCGGTATCCATGGCATATCCTTGCTATCGGTATGATACACCGGGCCACAAGCGAGATAACTCGGCTTGATGGCATGAGCTCTTGCCACTTCATAATAGCAGTGAGTACTTAGCCCTATTCGCAACCCCGCCTTAGCTATAGCGGACAAATTCGCCGACTCTAAATCTTCTTGCCCTAAATGCACGCCATAGGCTTTATACTTAATCGCAAGTTGCCAATAATCATTAATAAACAATCGAGCGTTATAGCGATCAGCGATAGCGATTGCTTGCTGGATTTCCCGCTCTAGCGCCTCGCCTTCCAAACCCTTCACCCGTAACTGAATGGTGGTTACGCCAAGCGGTAACAATCGCTCTAGCCATTCGGCGCGATCGACCACTGGATATAAACCCAAGGGCTTATCCTCATCACAAGCAGGAAATTGATATTCCTGGGGATTCTGCATATCGGACGTTAACAGTGGTACATCCCGAGCTTCCTGAGGCCAAGCGAGGGGCTTTAATGGTCCTTTTTGTAAACCCTGCTCAGTGGTCAAACTGTAGCCGTTCCTAAGCGCCTGATTTAACAACATCTTACCAAGCACTACCGAGTCTTCGAGCGAATACTTTTGTGCTAATGCTGCGGCAATCGCCGACGCCAATACACAGCCAGTACCGCGGGTGTTTTCAGTCGATTGCTTTTCTTGGTGTAGCCAAAAGAATTGCGACTGGCTCACAAAATAATCATGCACAAAACCTTTGCCAACATCATCAAACTCTATAGTTTCTTGATGACCACCTTTAACCAGCACAGCGTTTACACCTTGCTCAAGCAGCTTGTCGGCAGCAGCTTTGATAGAAGCTTCATCGCAAACATTAATGCCTGTTAAGGCCGCTAATTCTGGAATGTTCGGAGTAATTAACGTTGTTTTGGTAAAGAGCGATGGAAAACGCTCCACAACCGCCTCTTCCACCAACAACTTTCCTGATGAACTCATTAACACAGGATCTAGCACCAAGAAACCCTGATAATCCTCTAAGAATTCACACAAGGCATTTAAGGCGTCAACCGTTGGTAATAGACCCACTTTGATGGCTTCTGGCTGTAACTGAGTTTTTAGCGCTTCAAACTGAGAATTAATTTGCTCATAACTTAATGCGTTTAGCGCAACGACACTCTGATTGTTTTGTGCCGTAACCGCGGTAGTGATCATACAAGGGTGCGTATTTAAAGCTTCCATGGCTCGGATATCGGCTACTTGCCCCGCGAGCCCAGCGGTGTCAGATCCCGCCACAGTCCACACAATCGGTTTTATACCTATGGTCTGCTCTTTGCTCGACATTAATGACCGCCTTTGTCTTGCTGCCAGAAAGGCGTACCGAGAACTGGAGTGCTTGGCTTTGCGATATCACGCACCGGCATGGCCCCTGCTTCAAAACCTTGGCGACCAGCTTCGACGCTGTTCTTGAATGCTTTCGCCATTAATACCGGATCTACGGCTTGCGCCACCGCCGTGTTTAAAAGTACCGCATCAAAGCCCATCTCCATCGCCTGTGCAGCGTGTGACGGCAGGCCGATCCCAGCGTCAATAACCATAGGTACATCGGGTAATCTTTGGCGCAAAGTTTGCAATGCATAGGGATCGCTCAAGCCACGACCAGTACCGATCGGTGCGCCCCAAGGCATTAGAATATCGCAGCCCGCGTCCAACAGACGTTGGCATAGCACCAAATCATCGGTGCAATAAGGAAAAACTTTAAAGCCTCTTTTCACCAACTCTTTGGTGGCCTCAACTAACTGAAATGGATCCGGCTGCAAATTATACTCATCACCAATCACTTCGAGCTTAACCCAGTCGGTTTGAAACAATTCACGCGCCATTTCGGCCGTGGTAACTGCCTCTTTAGCTGAATGACAACCTGCGGTATTGGGTAACCATTGACAATCCAGTTGATTGATTTGTTTCCAGAAATTCTCGCCACCTTGCCCCTCGCGTCGTACTGACACGGTCACCACTTCAGCGCCCGATTCTCGAATCGAATCTAACATCACCTGAGGCGACGGATATAAAGCCGTACCTAAAAATAGTCGACTTGAAATTTCTTTACCACCGATCTTTAGCATTCTTTGTCTCTTTAGTGATTGTTGGCTCTTTAGTTGACTTGATTACAAGGTATAGACACAGCCTTATCCGCCTTGCATTGGCTCTACAATTTCTAGTTTATCGTTTGCTTTCAACACTGTTTCTGCATACAAAGAGCGCGGCACAAACTCCATATTCACAGCGACCGCAAAATTGCCACTTTGCTTGTACCACTTCAGAAATTCCGCAAGCGTCATTTTCTGCTCGATATCCAAAAACTCACTATTCACTTCAATTTGCATGTTGAACCTTTTCTAAATCATGATTAGATATGTGCTTAAACTCACGAATCGCTTTTTCTATCACTGCTGGCGACATCAAAATACCGTGACGGTATAAGCCGTTTACTCGGGTGAGTCCGAATGTAGTATCTATCAGCGGCAAGTTATCAGTTAGTGCCGGGCGACAGTTGACGACACTTTTCACAATTCTTGCTTCACCAAAACCACGGTGCACGCTATAAGCGGCTGATAGCAACTCTAAGCTAGAGCGCACTGACACTGGGCTAAAGTCTTCACTTTGGATCTCTGTTGCGCCTACTAGGTAAATATCATTGGGTCTTGGCACCACATAAATCCTATAACGCGGATGAATCAGTCGCGTGAGGTGTTTAATATTGACGTCTTTACTTTCTAACCACAAGAGTTCGCCACGAACAGCCCGAAGTGGCAAGTCACCTTTCGCGCCTAAGCCCCGACAATCGAACACCCAATCAAAAGTTAAACTTTCGCTACCACACTTAAGTTTGTGAGCGCTTACATTGCTCACCTCTGCCTGATTATGCCAGTTAACGTTAACGCTATTATCAATCTCAAAGGCCAAGGCTTTTAACAGTTCGATAGGATCGATTTGTCCTTCGCTCGGTATATATAAACCTTGCCCTAAGTGAGCCAGCTCAGGTTCGATGGTTTCAACCGATACTTTCTCAATAGTTTCGCTTTTCAGTTCGGCTTCAACGATTTTTAACTCACGAGTTTTGCGTTGGACTTGCCGATAAAAATGATCAAGTTCAATTTTATCGCTGCCATGAGCAGTGACCAGCGAGCCTGTCACTTTGAAAAAAACGTCTTGAGTTAATTGTGGAAGCCACTCTTGATAAAGCTTCATGGAGCGGCTGCCATATTGATAAATATCCGGCTCAGCCATTTCTAGCTCTGCTAAGGGCGACAAAATTCCAGCCGCCGCAAAAGAACAAGCGCACTCATCGTCGCGTTTATTCTTATCGAATAACTCGACGCGGTAACCAAGTTTCGCCAGACGCCATGCTAATAAGCGTCCAGCGATCCCCGCACCGACAATTGCGACTGTCATCAAGGTTTAGTCCGTTAGCTCAACGTAAATTTCGCCGCCCTGCTTCTTAAACTCTTCCGACTTTTCAAGCATACCCTTTTCAATCTTCTCTTTCTCAGCAGCATAATCACGCACGTCTTGGCTGATTCGCATCGAGCAGAATTTAGGGCCACACATCGAGCAGAAGTGAGCAACTTTGGCAGAGTCTTTAGGCAGCGTTTCATCGTGGAATTCACGCGCCGTATCAGGATCAAGACCTAAGTTAAACTGATCTTCCCAACGGAATTCGAAACGTGCTTTTGATAATTCATCATCACGGTAACGCGCACCAGGGTGACCTTTCGCCACGTCCGCCGCATGGGCTGCTAGTTTATAAGTAATGATACCGGTCTTTACGTCATCGCGGTTTGGTAAGCCTAAGTGCTCTTTTGGTGTCACGTAGCACAACATAGCACAACCGTACCAGCCAATCATTGCCGCACCAATGCCTGACGTAATGTGGTCATAGCCCGGTGCAATATCGGTGGTCAAAGGCCCTAAGGTATAGAAAGGCGCTTCGTCACACACTTCTAACTGCTTATCCATGTTTTCTTTAATCATGTGCATCGGCACGTGCCCAGGGCCTTCGATCATAACCTGAACGTCGTGCTTCCAGGCAATCTTAGTCAACTCACCAAGCGTTTCTAGCTCACCGAATTGCGCTTCATCGTTAGCGTCTGCCAATGAACCTGGACGCAAGCCATCCCCAAGCGAGAAGCTGACGTCGTAAGTTTTCATGATTTCACAGATTTCTTCGAAGTGTGTGTATAAGAAGTTTTCTTTGTGATGCGCAATACACCATTTCGCCATGATAGAGCCACCACGCGAAACGATGCCCGTTACGCGATTTGCGGTAAGCGGTATGTAGCGAAGTAAAACACCAGCGTGAATCGTAAAGTAATCGACACCCTGCTCAGCCTGCTCGATCAAGGTATCGCGGAACACTTCCCAGGTTAAATCTTCGGCCACGCCATTCACTTTTTCTAGCGCTTGGTAAATAGGCACCGTGCCGATTGGCACTGGCGAGTTACGTAAAATATAGTCGCGGGTTGCGTGAATGTTTTTACCGGTTGATAAATCCATCACCGTATCGCCGCCCCAACGAATGCCCCAAACCAGCTTCTCAACTTCTTCTTCGATACTCGAAGTTACCGCCGAGTTGCCAATGTTTGCGTTAATTTTAACTAAGAAATTACGGCCAATAATCATCGGCTCTAATTCTGTGTGGTTAATGTTTGCTGGAATAATGGCACGTCCTTTGGCGACTTCATCACGCACAAATTCTGGTGTAATTAGATCTGGCGTGGCGGCACCAAACGAGTTTCCTTTTAAACGCTTTTCGCGCTCCTCTGAGGTTTCTGCTTCTAACCATTCTTGGCGACGCTGATTTTCACGGATGGCGATATATTCCATCTCAGGCGTGATAATGCCTTTTCGAGCATAGTGAAGCTGAGTCACGTTTTGGCCCGCTTTTGCACGCAGCGGTTTACGTTGTAAGTCTGGGTTGTGCGTAGCAAATGCTTTTTCATCGTCGGTATAGCCGTTGTCGATAGGCTTTACCTCACGACCTTCATACTCCTCTACGTCGTCACGGCCGATAACCCAATCACGTCGAGTTTGCTTTAAACCTTTACGCACATTTACTTCTGCAGTTGGATCTGTGTAAGGCCCAGAAGTATCGTAGACTGTTACTTTTTCGTTGTTGGTCAGCTGGATTTCGCGCATAGGCACGCGAATATCTTTGTGGATCTCACCCTCAACATAGATTTTCTTCGATGCAGGTAAAGGATCACGAGTAATCGTGTGTTGATTTAATTCAATAGGATCATTTTTCGCCATGTCGGTCTCCAAAGACTGGTGTTCCAAACATTAAGACCGGCGCAATAAAGATGATAGGACAAGGGATTTATGCGGAGTAGCGTTAAACCTTGAATCAACTCTTCCCTACGCCGATACTAATCGGATCAGGTAATACGGGTTCTTAATTTCGTCATTAATCAATGACTTATATTAAGTCTCAGCCTAGCGCTACTAACTTTTAAAAATATAAAATCGCTTCGGCACCCCGAGAGGTGAGGCCATTATAGGATTAATAGTTAGCGAATTCCATTAATCTAGTATGATTTCCACATTTTCCACATAAACCAGTTCACAGGCCCCATCTCCTGTGTCATCGCGCCGCAATGAACTGCGCCACTTCCAACCATCGTCTTTCGAGACTTCGACTAATTTACCTCTAATTCGCACAACTTGTCCGGCGCTTATTCCCTCTAAATCATCCTGAATCCATGATTCGGCTGGAATCATGTGCATATTGGCGCTGTGTGTTTCTATTTCTTTTTGTGGGATAGGCGCAGACTGGTAACGATAACGATACCAACGCCCCGACTGACTGAAATTAATGTGCTTCAGAACTGCTTCCTCAGACATTCGCCCCCAGCCTAGCGCCAGGTCCATCGGCGAAATGGCTGCACCTTGATCGTATCTGTAGTCTTCACGCCGAATGACTTTTGCTGTGATATCAAATTCGGCAAGCGGCTTTACTTTGAAGCCCTTATGTTGGAACGGTGTTGCCGCATTGATGAGCTCTTGCTTAGGTTCTTCTGGTGCATAAACGCCGGCACCAAGCTCTACCTGCTTGCTCGAGAAGATGACATACAAGACTATACCGACCGCACCAACTAGCAACCATTTTTTCAAATTCACTTACCTTTAATTACAGTAAAAGATCTATATCGCCTGCTCATCATAGCAAAAAGGCGACCTAAGCCGCCTTTGTTTTGCTGTTGAAACAATTATTTAACCAGCTTCATCGAGAACGGGTATTCATACACTCCGCCTTCGCTTGCCTTTATCGCCGCCAATATGGTCACGATAAAGTGGAAGATGATTAAGCCAAATAGAATTGGTATTCCTATTAGGATGAAGCACAGCACGAATGCCACACAGTAAGCGATGAACATGGTGATATTAAAGTTCAATGCTTCGACACCGTTTTGCGCTACCAATGGCATCTCTTCTTTCTTAAACAACCATACGAAAAGCGGGCCTAACACCATACCAATCAATGGGATCAAAGGTATTAAAGCTGCAAATGAAGCAATATGACTGATCATCGCCCAGTTTTTTTCTTCAGGACTGGCCACCTTACTGCTTAATACTTCAGCTTCACCATCAACCACATTCTCGTCATGAGTTCGTTGCGCATTTTCTTGCTCACCCGAATTCTGTTCACTGTTTTGTGACGCTGCTGGTTCATGGTTAGCGTAGTTACCATTGTTTTTGTCATGTTCGTTAGTCATTACTAAATCTCCTCAATCAATCGACATAAACAGATTAGCAATATTCGATATTTCAAAGTGTTACCAAAAGAAATCCTTTTTGACGATGATTCACTGCTTCCATTTCAAAGGCTCCTTCCCTACGCAACGTAGCTTATAACCTATTGAATTTACACTATTTTTTCGGCTCACTTTTGCAAAGTTATGAGCTACGACTTTTCTAGCAGTTAATCAAAAAATCTATAAGTTATTGATTTTAAATCAAAAAATAATTTTTAAGGGAAAGATTACTAAAGAAATGGTCTAAGCTCTTGATTGTATTAGCTTTATTCTTTATTCTTAGTTAGTCGTTTAAAAAAGTATATTAAAAACAATAGGTTAAGCGCTATATGTTTTTATATTTTAAGGATGTTAGCAGGTCCTAGTTTGCGCTTTTAACCTCGAAAACAACCTAGAGTGTTACCAATTAGTAACACTCTTGCATGAGATTTTTAATAAAATTTATTGCTCTTGCTCGGGATCGACCTTTTCTTCGAGTTCGTCAACCATCAAGCCGCGCTTCTTAGCTCTGTGTAGCCACTGCTCACGAGCTAATTTTTGCATATCTCTAACTTCATCCACCTCATCCATGATTTCGAGTCCAAGAAGTGTTTCAACTAAATCTTCCAAGGTTACGAGACCGCGCGTATCGCCGTATTCATCCACCACTAAAGCGATGTGTTGGCGCTGATCGAGCAAGGTTTCTAATAAATTAGGCAGCTTCATTTCATCCAACACACATACCATTTCACGCTGAATTTGCTTTAACTGCCAATCTTCCTGACCCTGTGCTTGTGCCATCAAAACGTCATCCTTCAGTACAAAAGCGGTTATATCATCAATATCTTGGCTGTAAATTGGGATTCTTGAGAACTTGGTTTTTACCACATGATCAAAAACATCATTAATCCTGTCGTTTTCTTGTAAGTAATGAATCACACGTCGCGGGGTCATAATGTCTTTAGCTTTTAAAGAGCCAAGACGAAACAAGTTATCGATAATTCGGGACTCATGTTCATCGATGTCGCCGGTCTTTTTGCCCAGCCCCGCCATTGCCAAGAACTCTTCGCGACTAAAAATGTGCTGTTGTTTACCCTTCGAGATAAATTTCGTTAGTCTTTCCGAGACCCAAATCAAAGGATACAGTATTTTGGTCAACCACATGACAAACACAGCCGTAACCACCGCTAGTTTTTCCCAATAAACGGCTCCGATGGTTTTAGGAATGATTTCTGAGAAAAAGAGTATGGCAAGCGTCATGATTGCTGAAAAGATGCCGATCCATGTTTCGCCAAACACCACCGCAGCTTTCGCCCCAGCAACAATTGCGCCAACGGTATGCGCAATAGTGTTTAAGGTCAAAATCGCAGCGAGTGACCGATCGATATTTTTCAAACGCAAATTGTTCAGCAATTTAGCGCTTCTAGGTCGACTGCCTTGCAGGCGCTCTATATAGGAAGGCGTAATGCTTAATAACACTGCCTCAGCAATTGAGCACACAAAAGAAAAGAATAATGCTATGAAGACATAAACGAATAGCAGTATGAGATCCCATTGTTCCACAAAATTCCTCGCAATGTTCAAATAGGGGGCGTGTTAACCATAACGTTACCACAGAGCCCTATACGCATCTATTGGGCAGCCCTTAACGCAACCTATATTTTAGAAACGAAGTTATAATAAAGTCCCAGCCAGAACCACTGACGCAACACTAAAGTAAATCACTAAGCCGGTGACGTCGACCAATGTCGCGACAAAGGGGGCCGAGGAAACCGCGGGATCGGCGCCTAGTCGTTTCATGATAAAAGGCAACATGGAGCCAGCGATTGTTCCCCACAAAACAACACCAACTAATGCTATGCCAATAGTGGCGCCAAGCAACATCCAATGTTCGCCGTATAAGCCAAAAGCCGATGCCCAAACTACCACGCGTAAAAACCCCATGAGACCAAGTATTCCACCTAGTACTAGTCCTGAGATCACCTCACGGCGCATCACCCGCCACCAGTCTTTTAGAGTGATTTCGTTGACCGCTAAAGAACGGATTATCAAGGTCGCCGCTTGGCTTCCAGAGTTACCGCCCGATGAAATCACTAATGGCACAAATAATGCTAACACCACAGCTTTCGCGATTTCCGACTCAAAGTAACCCATTGCGGTAGCTGTAAACATTTCGCCTATAAATAATACCGCCAACCAACGAGAGCGTTTTTTAATTAAGGTTGATAAAGGAGTTTCAATATAAGAGTCGTCTAACGCTTCCACACCACCAAGCTTTTGAATATCCTCGGTAGCTTCTTCTTCAACCACGTCGAGAATATCGTCACTTGTGATGATGCCAATTAGGGTGCCATCCGTTTCGATTACAGGGAGCGCAGCGCGGTCATATTCACGGAAAATCCGTATCGAATTTTCTTGGTCTTCGCTGGCGTCCAACGCGACAAAGCGATGGTCCATTAATGACTCGATATCCCGCTCAGGCTCGGCCAATAACAGCTCTCGCAAGCGTATGTCGTCTAACAGTTTCCAGTTTTCATCAACAATATAGATGACATTAATCGTTTCACTATCGCGTCCAAAGCGGCGAATATGTCGTAGCGCTTGCTCTACCGTCCAGCTCTTGCGTATCGCCACATAATCCGTAGTCGCCAGTCGCCCCACACTTTCCTCGGGGAAACTGAGTAGTTGTTTGGCACTTTCTAGCTCCTTCGGGGCCAAAAGCGATAGATAGTCTTCACGCGTACTTTCCGGTAGCTCAATAAAGAAAGCAGTACGATCATCTGGCGTCAGTTTATTCAGAACCTCAGCCATCTTTTTCTTATCGATTTCAAGGCTGCGTACAAGATTCAGCTGAATGTGATGTGGAAAGTGTTTAAATGTTTTGGAAATGATGTCGCTTGAAATTGCTTTAAATACGGCTTGTTGATCACTTTCCGAAAGCGCCACCATCATAGTCGCCGCTTCCGTCGGCTCTACTTGCTCTAATTCTTGGTTTATCGCTGCGAACTGTTTTTTCTTGATGAGTTTTTGAATATCCGCTTTAGGTTCTAGATTTGACATTGTTATAACCTTTATTCGCTTAGCAAGATTGGGGCAGATGGTTTAAACAGTTTAAATCATTCGATGGATATTGCTAGTTGCAGGATAGACATAAAAAAGGAGAGTGACATCACTCTCCTTCTTATTCTGACTAGAATCTTAGCTGATAAACTTAGCTCTTTTTAATGACTCTTTTTCGGTTCTAGATTTTTTGGCATTAACGTCCATAAGACGAATGCCACCACAAAGAACGCCGGAATATCACCAAAAATGTTTGCGTGCTCAGCCTCATCTATAATCGCCTGAACCAGCGTTACTCCACCGTGTACTAAACTCGATACAACAGTAAACCAAATTAGACTCTTATGATTCATGGGGTTCTTCGCAGCGTATAACAAAAATGCACCTAAGGTGATGTACATTCCCATTAAGACTTGTTCATATTCTGGTTGAGCCGGCGACAATCCCCAGCCAGAAGGCCAGATCTGCATCATCGCTGGTATACCCGCCATGAAAACTACACCAAAAACACAAAGCGCAACTCGTAAATACTTGAGCTTTTTCTCTCTATTCATGACATATCCTCACTATAACTAACTATTTCCTGAGGTGAAAATGCATCACTCACTAGCTTCACCCTTAACCCCGAAAAGCTACTTTAGGGGTTAAGGCTCTTTACTCTCTATCTTTTCCCTTTATGCCATAAGAACTTAAAAAATTCGGTCGTGCCGACTTCCCTCTTTTTTGCAAAGGGGCATTTAAAAGACTAGATTACTCACTTAATGGGGGTGAAACTTTTTATTTAAAGGATAAACACTTATTATTCTTGGGTTTTAGCACATTTAATACGTTTTAACGTTATTTATTTGAATTTAGCGAAATTTAGCTACACTTTCTAGATAAAAAAGTAACTTTACCTACGCTATTTTTATCCTAATCCGTTGATATACTCTTTCAGCAGCACAGCATTATTATATTCATTATCTTTTGCCGCATAGAGCAGAACTAACGTATCCTTATCAAGTTCTTGCAAACGCTCTTTAATGCCCTCTTTATGCTTGCTGAGCTCCTTTAAGTACTTTGCCCTAAAACCGGCCCATTTCTCAGAATCGTGATTAAACCATTTTCGTAACTCATCGCTCGGCGCTATGTCTTTCCAATGGTCGTCTAAGTCAGCATCCTCTTTCGAAATTCCACGAGGCCATAGTCTGTCGACCAGAACGCGATGGCCCTTGGGTTGCTTTTCGTCATAAATTCTGTGGATGATAATATCGATTGTTATATCCCTTGAAACACGACTGGTAACCGCTTTTTATACCTTAACCACCTTATCAGACATCTTCGCGTACCTTTGTGCTAACTCTTGTGCGGTCTCAAAATTCTCACTCACCCCTTTTTCTTTTAGGAATTCTTGGTTGTAAAGTTTTGAGAAGGATCGCTCGCCTAAGTCACAAGCGAAGGTCACGATATTTCTACCTTTAGGGCCCTGAACCGCCGCCATAACCGCACCTGCAACGTTTAGCGCCGAACTGCTTCCTAACACTAAACCATCAAGGTCGCGGACAAATCGAGAAATCGTCACTAAATCTTGATCGGGTAGCGTAACGGCATGATCAATTTTGGCCTTTTTAAAGTTTTCGACTAAACGCATAATACCGATACCCTCTGTAAAAGAACCGCCCTCAGCCTTATACTCTCTATTTTTCAAGTAATTCACGATGCCCGAACCTTCCGGATCGACTAGCCAAACATCAATATCCCTATTTTGTTGCTTCAGATAATCTGAGCTTCCAGCGATGGTGCCGCCCGTACCACATACGGACACCAGTGCATCAACCTGGCCTGCCGTTTGTTGCCAGATCTCTGGCCCGGTTTGCTCGAAATGTGCTTTGTAGTTACTCAAGTTTTCAAACTGATTCGCCCACCAGTAATCGCTATTTTCTTCGGCGATTCGACGAGCGGTATGATAAAAGTGATTTTCATTAGCAAAAGGACACGGATCGACCAGCTTTAACTCGGCACCATGCAGCGAAATCATGCGTTCTTTTTCTGGGGTTTGCCCTTTCGGCATTACGGTAAGCATTTTAAAACCGAGCGCCTTCGCCACCAAAGCTAAGCCAATCCCTGTATTTCCTGCAGTTCCCTCGACAATCGTCATTCCCGGCTTTAGGTCGCCGCGTTCTATGGCGTCTAAGACAATCTGTAACGCCGCCCGATCTTTAACCGAACCGCCAGGGTTCTGGAACTCACACTTAACGTAAATATTACTCCCCGTTAGTTTGGACACTGACTCAAGCTTTACTAAGTCGGTATTTCCAATAAGCTCGGTGACATTACTTTTAATCTTAGACATTATTAGTTCCTAATCTGGGTTACTGACTATTAAGCCCGTGAATCAATACCCCTTAGATTGGTCCTAACCCCCATAAAACAAGGGCTAGTTTATTGCTTGACCAAACTAAGGCTAGACGGTAGCTTTGGCGCCATTGCAACGTTCAACTATATCGCCCGTAGTGTCATCATCATTATGCTCAAACAGGGTACCTTCAGCATCCGGGCCATCGCCTTTTACCCACCACTCGTACTTCCCGCCAACGTAACTCGCACCACTGCCTGAAACCGCAATCTTCATCGCGTAATCTTGGCCTTGATAAGTAACCTTAGCTGTTTCATTTGAAGTATAACTCACATCAATGGCTTCACCACTGTCGCATTCATATTGCGTCACTTGTGTCGCCATTTGCTGTGTGTCATCGCGCGATTCTTCGTTCGAATTCTCTGCGTTGTCGTTACAGGCGGCCAATACAAGCATACTAATCATGGCGATTTGAATTAATTTCTTCATGAGGTTCTCCTACTTCGTTTTCGTTAACCAACACCCTCTTGGTGCGGTCATCTATAACAACACCCTATGGCCTCAGTCCCATTCTTTCAAGATTTTGTCCGCACCTTTTTCGGCGATCATGACGGTTGGCGCGTGTATATTACTGCCGGTAATGGTTGGCATAATCGACGCATCAATCACTCTTAAGCCGGTTAAGCCGTGAACTTTCAGATCCGAGTCGACCACCGCCATGCCATCACGCCCCATCTTGCAACCGCCGGCGGTGTGGTAAACCGACTCAACGTGCTGTTTGATCCACTCTTTTAATTGTTCATCGCTTTGTATCTCTTTACCCGGGCGTTCTTCTTCATCATTGAAAGCCGCCAACGCAGGCTGACTGGCAATGTCTCGACACAGACGTATGCCGTTGACTAAAGCATTTAGTTCTTTGTCTTTTTCAAAATAATTGGCTTCGATCTTAGGCGCATCAAAAGGATCATTGCTGGCTAACTTAACGCTACCACGACTTTCGGGACGTAAGTGACAAATGTGCATCACATAGCCGCTCTTAAGTGGCGTAAACAATCCTCGCCCATGTGGCTCCATGCGCACTGAAGCAAACTGAATCTGCAAATCAGGAATAGGCTGGTCAGGACTGGATTTTATAAAGCCGCCCACATCGGTGGGGGTCGAAATGAAGTTTTTCTTAAACAGCACTTTGCAAAAGAACTTAATGCTTTCCCAAGTTGGTAGTAGCGTTAAGGAACCACCGGCTTTACTCGAATAACGCACTATGAGATCTGGATGATCTTGTAGGTTTTCACCAACGCCAGGCAAGTCATGTACCAATGGTATATCGTGAGCCTTTAACTCTACCGCAGGCCCAACACCAGAAAGCTTTAAAATTTGCGGGCTATTAATAACCCCTGAACTTAATATGACCTCTTTGTTGGCGACTAATTGCTCACGTTTACCCTCTTTGCCCTCTCGACTAATTTCCACGCCCACCGCTTTTTTGTCTTCAAACAAAATTTTGGTGACATGAGTATTGGTCATCACCGTTAAGTTGGGTCGCTCGAGCACCTCATCTAAAAACGCATAAGCCGCATTGGCCCTTTGTCCAAAGGGTGTTTGAGTGACCTGATAAAAACCACAACCTTCTTGCTCGGCACCATTAAAGTCATCGTTAATTTTGTACCCAGCTTGGCCAGACGCTTCAACAAATGCTTCGCTGATGGGGAAGCGAAAATTCGTATCGACCACATCCATAGTGCCTTTGTCAGAATGGTAATCGTTCGATCCTCTCGACCAGCGTTCAGACTTTTTAAACCAAGGCAACACATCCTCATAACCCCAGCCCTCATTGCCAAGCTCAGCCCAATGGTCAAAATCCCAGCGATGACCTCGCGTATAAATCATCGCGTTAATCGAGCTACAGCCGCCGAGTCCTTTACCTCGTGGCCAGAAAAAAGGACGGTTCCCTGTATTCGAATCGGGCTCACAGTGGTAACCCCAGTTATAACGCTTGCTATTCATCAGCATCAGCATGTTTAACGGGTTGGTTTTACGCACCACATACTTGCGATCGCTTCCACCCGCTTCAATCAAGCAAACCTTATGTTCCGGATTCGAGCTCAATCGATTGGCAAGAACGCACCCAGCCGAACCAGCGCCGATAATAATAAAGTCATACATCATAAAATCCGCATCCTTCCAACCTGTTCTTCCCCATTCCTAACTCCGCGTAACATTTTAATTGCCTTACCTTACTATAAGTTTGTATTCCTATACCAACGCATATTCTTAAATCACACAGTATGTCAGTGGGTTATTAGTTTAATTCTTAATAACACACACGCTTGCCAACTACACAGACTATTTTTACGGCTTATGATACCCTCACACACAGAACAACTTTCAATGCTCGGGTTAGAGCAAAACCTTACAAAAATTGGTAAAACCATCACGAGCGAAAAGATCATGAGCACACAAAAGAATTCCGCACAAACACAGCAAGCCTTTCCTTGGTTGGCCATGATATTAATGTCTTCCGTCACTTTTGTTGGTTTATTATCAGAATTGCTCCCCTCAGGAGTTTTGCCATTGATTATGGCTGACTTAAATATTAGCGAAATTCGGGCTGGCAACCTTGTCGGCTACTATGCCGTCGCCTCAGCTATCTTTGCTATTCCACTGATCGCATTAACCATACACTACAATCGCAAATATTTGCTGCTAGGGTTACTCAGCGGTTTTGCCGTTTCGAATATCCTTTCCGGCTTAGTCGATAATTACAGCATTATGGTAAGTCTAAGAGTAATAGGCGGTATCTGTACCGGCATCATGTGGCCCATGATTGCAGCCTACGGCATGCGCTTAGTCGCTAAAGAACATCACGGAAAAGCCATAGCCGTGATTATGGCCGGCTCTACTCTCGGCATCAGTATTGGTATGCCAGTCATGACAGCTATCGGTAACGACTTCGGCTGGAGGTTTGAGTTTGTTGCCCTAGGGTGTTTTATTGCTTTTATTGCTCTACTGAGCTTTTTTGTGCTGCCTTCGGCGCCAGGCGAAAAGCTCACCAAAAACACATCGCCTTTCGCTGTCTTAAAAATACCAGCGGTGCTGATTGTGATGCTACTGACTCTGCTTGGCGTCGTCGCACACTACGTGGTGTATGTTTATATCACCAGCTTGGTGAAAGACATTAACTTATCCGGTGGCATTGAAAGCGCCTTATTATTCTTTGGTATTGGCTCTTTAATTTCAGTGCTACTAGCAATCAAGCTCACCGACAAACACCCAAGAAGCCTGACCATCGGCATGTTTTTATTATTAGTTCTTTCCATGCTGATATTACGATTCTTAAACACATTACCTGGCGCAGGACATTTCGCCTTCTTTTTATGGGGGTTGTCGTTTGGACCATTAGTAACTCTATTTCAAGCAGCAGTCAGCCGACAGGTAAAACACGCCAAAGACATCGCCACTTCGGTACAGTCTTCTGTTTTCAACCTTTCGATTATGATCGCATCTTCAATAGGTGGCGTGCTACTCGCAAGTTTCTCACCAATGAGCTTAGCCTACCTAGCCATCGCCTTATCGATTCCAGGCATATTAATTTCATTTTTCGCCAAAAAGACATTGGGAACTGAATAGGAGATTACTCACTAACAATCCCATAAAAAAAGCCCCAAGTGACAACTTGAGGCTTTAATTCAAAAATATTAATTACTCTGACTAAAAGGTCAAAGGTTAATCAGATTAATTTACTCTGACCCCATTATTTCTTTTTCGCGGCTCATTTTCATAGGATGCTTAACATTTTATTATACGAATTCGTTCGTAACACTCTATTATTGCTACTATTTTTATGCAAGTGTCGATTTTATTGCTATTTTGAGGATCAGCGGACCTGTTGACCGCTATATCCCGTATATTCAAGATAATATCGGTAGCTTTTCAGCTATCTTTCACCGCTTTTATAGAATATCGATATTTGCCTTTTGTAAGTATTTACTTACTATCTCAGTTACTTTAACGGTATTAATGGGGTCAGAGTGGATTTTTACTTTCCTAAATTTCTACAGCTCTGCTCGTTCTCCGTATACCAAAGCTCAGAGATTATGCGGTACAAGTCTTTCATCGCTTCAAGCTTGTCTAGATCGACCTTTATTCCTGACTGTTTACGGTATTCTGTAACCAACTCCTTTTCCTGTTGGTCGGAAAGATCGAAGTTAAAAATAATTCCCGCCAGCTCAAATAGCGGATCGCTTTTAGCTGCATACTCCCAGTCCACCAAAAATATTTGATGCCCCGAAAGCAAATTGCCTGGCGAAATATCATTGTGGCAGCTATGGGATGCCACAAAATAACCAGTCAACTTTTGTCCTTGTTCATAGAGAGCTTCTAAACGCAAGGGATCTGCGTTTTTATTGGCTCGTGCGATTTCATAATATTTTGCTAGATGCTTTTTTATATCAAGCTCTGGCAACGATAATTCCGAATGATGAAGCTCGCTTAATAAACGAATCAACTCACCAACCAGATCAGGATTATTGAAGTCTTGATTTATTGTCGGTTTGGCATCAAGCCAAGTCGAGACACGCATCACTTCCGTGTCTAACAAACATTTTGGTAACCACTTTGATAAAGCCGGATTCTCGCTGACCAAACGAGTCTGTGAAGCATACTCTCCACTTGGAAGCTGTTCGAGTTTTGCCTGATCGACCAACTGGACAAAGTAGTCCTGATGGGCAAGGCTCAATTTAAAGTTAGTATTGGTATCACCGACTCCAAGCAACTGCCAGCTAGCTTTATTGGCGCATTGGCCGACTGTAGTGGGCTCCAATTCAGACAGCAATTCAAGCAACTGCTGCCAACTTGTTGCTGAATAGCGCCACCAATCAGGCTGTTGTTTGCTGTTCATAGTGTTTTTTCCACCCCAGCCAACCAACAATTGCCATTAGGGTATATACCGCGAATAGAATGGCGGTAATTAATAAGCCTTTTTCCCAATACAAAAACACAGAGACAAAATCTATCACAACCCAATACAGCCAGTTATCCAGAACTTTCTGCGCCAATAAATAGGTAGTAAATACCGCAAACCAGGTGGTGAACGAATCAATGTATGCAAAGTCTTGTGTGGTGTATTTATCGAGTAGATAGCCGCTGACAATTACAATAACTGACAACCCAATAATCCACCACAAGTGCGTTTTAAATGACCAGCGACTAATCGGTTTGTCATCGCCTTTACGCCCTGTAAAGCGCCATAGATAAAAGCCATAAACCGCCATCAATAAATAATAAATATTAAGCAACGACTCCATGAACAGATTAACGTCAAAGAACAATACGGTGTAAATCGCTGTACTAAAAAAAGCAGCTACCCAACACCAGATGTTTTCTTTAATCGCTAATAGAAGATAAGCAACGGCCAACGCAACCGCCAACCATTCCCAAACGGAAGTAGCCGCTATCTGCTGACCAAATGTTTCAAAGAAATTGCTCATTCTGTTCCTTATTGCTTTTATTCCGGCTTAAGGTCACTGTTTAAAAACTTAGCGACAAACACCTGCTTACCATAGGTCTTAAACGAATACTCAACGGTTTCATAGACCACCGCCATGACCGATTCAGAGTCACCAAAAATCTGCGTGCTCATGGTATTAACGATAGCTTCAACGCGCTTATCGCCCGTTATACGCTCAACAATGTCCTGAATAATCGGCAGGAACTTATCGTCTAGCGGATACAAACTTAATTCGACTGAAATTCTCATCATGCTTCCTTCTATTTATTAAAATTGGTATGCCGCACGAACACCAACGATTCTTGGTGTGCCATATTGGAAATAAGGCTCAGTTTCATAAAAATTACGTGGGTCATTACCGAAGCTACCAAAACCACGCGTCACAATCTTTTCATCGGTAAGATTACGACCATACACCTCAACTAACCAATCAGCATCCTCATAGATCAACGCCAGGTGCCACAACTGATAATCATCGGCTTTAACCTGATGACGATCCGACAAATAAAACTCGTCTTTGAATTCGGTCTGCAGATTCAGACTCCAGTAGTCGCTCAAGTAAAAATCTGCCCCAGCCATCCACTGCAACTGCGGTGAATGCGCCAGCTCTCGCCCACTCAAATCAAAAGCCACCGGCGGATTAGCGGTCAAGTCGGCCTCAACATGGGTCAAGCTCTGTAAGTCTTCAAACTCAGTTTTAAGCACACCGAATGAACCATAGAGGTGAACCCAATCCAACGAACTCCAGTTCCATTCAACTTCCGCACCGTAGCTGTTGGCGCCGCCGGCATTAATGTTGTAATCGGTGAAATTACAGGGGCACTCGCCGCCTTCTTGCAAAGTCCGGCCATCGGCCTGTGAAGTGACGTAAGATTGTTTGGACTGTATATCATCGCGGTTTTGATAAAACACAGACGCCTGCAACGTTACCCCAGCATCTGGCCACATTCCTTTAACACCCAACTCATGATTAAGCATATATTCTGAGTCATACTCGCGCTGCGACTCTGGTAGTTCTTGCGCAGTATTAAAGCCCCCGGCTTTGTAGCCGCGCGACAGCAGGGCATAAAGCATGGTCTGCTCATTGGCCTGATATTCAAGCGAAACCTTACCGCCCCAGAAATTCTCAGAACGATCATCGACAAACGGCTGGTTGTCGCTGTAATCAGCTGCCTGACGTTCATAGCGAAGACCGCTTGCTAAAGTCCAGGCTTCATTCAATGGAATATCCAGCTGGCCATAAAGCGCAGCATTTCGCGTGTCGTATTGGTTAGTGAAATGCACAGGGTTAAAAGTGTATTGACGTAACAGATCAACCGACTGGTCACGGAAATAAGCGCCGACCACCCATTGATTCGATAAGGTTTCAGATGATGACTCAGATAAAGCGCCCTGCCCACCAATCAGTTTCACGTCTAAACTCAGGTTGCGGTTGTCTCTTAAGAAACGATCAAACGACGAATACCACCAATCAAACCCCCAGTCATCACTATCGCACGGCGTACCCTCACAAATCCCGGTATGGCTCCAGTCTTCGTCATACGCATAGTCCAATTCGCTATCCGCAAAAGACAAGGTGCTTTGCAGCTTGGTGGAATCCCATGCCCATTCCGCGATTAAGGAAGCGCCAATGGTTTCCTGCCGATCATGACCCGGTTCATCAGAATAGGTCTGGCGTGTATTGTCTAGACTAAAGGCATCGTAACCATTGTCCGCGTCCACAAGAATCAAATTAGTAGTCAATGAAAAGCTATCATCCGGTTGATAAACCAGACGGCCTTTGATGCTCGACTCATCAAAGTTCTGCGTATCCTCGCGCCCAAGGAAGATATTATCGGTATAACCATCACTGCGATACTGGCCCACCGCAAAACGATAGCCCCAGGCATCCGACAATTTATCGCTGCTGATTAAAGAAGCGCTGCGCCCATTGTACGATTCAAACGATGCGGAAACCTTCAATAAATCAGCTTTCGGAGCAGCTGACACCATATTGACCAAACCGGCCAAAGCGTTAGCGCCATACAATGTTCCCTGTGGTCCACGAAGAATCTCAACCTGCTGTGTATCCAGCATCAAGGCTCCGCCAGCAATCCCCGTCATATCAATACCATCAACAATCAAGCCGACCGAATAATTGACCGGCTCAACAAACTCGCTACGCTCGCCTACGCCACGGATCTGAATGAAACGACCACGCGATGCGCCGGTAGCGAAATTCACATTCGGCGCCAGATTAAAAATATCATCAAGATGTTGAGCATTGTTCTTACGAGCCGTCTCGCTATCGACGACGGTCACACTCGACGGTAAGGTCAAAGGACTTCCGGACAGGTGCTCGGCAGTAACCACCAAAGTTTCCACCCCGTCATCCAACTGTTCCTCAGCAAGCGCACCAAGCGACACCACAAACAGACTGGTCAAAACAAAGGGTTTAAAAGAACGAACAGCGTGTTTCAAAAGACAACTCCACAATACATTAAGTATTAAGCAATAATGCAATTTATTAACTACGGGCTGCGGAGTAACAGCAGAAAGGGCAAAGATACGAGCTTATAAGGCCAACCAATCCCTGTAAAACAATCGACCTATAACGAATTAAAAACAAACAAGCCAAAGGTCATTCCATAAGCGGCAAAGCAAATCATCTGCACTCCCTGTCCCTACGCCGGAATAACCCAGATCAGGTTCTAAGGGTCTGGCGCTCAATCAGTCATTAACAACAAACGCATTGAGCCAATTCTCAGGCAAAAGCCGCCCCTCGGGAATGGTCCGCATTATACACGTCTTAAAAATAAACAGCGAATAGAAAGATAGTAGGATGTTGCGGGAGCTTAGTATGTAACTCATATGTAGGGTGCGTCGTGGATTAATGTACTCTGACCCCATTAATTTGCTATTTTTCACTTAACGCTCGGTTGTGCGGCAGTGAACGAGGTCGCGAGTGAACTGTCGCGACACCAACCGCTTGTTAACTGTGTGTAATATTGAGTTTATCTTCCAGCTCATTTTTTATTTTTCTAAACTTAAGTTCATAGTCTGAAAATTGCTTTTGCTTAATTGACTCTTTGAAGTCGTTGAAGTTGTTGAAGTCGAGTTCGTCGATCCAGCTGAGACATTTTTCAGCATCGGTAGGTAAACTCGACGCAATACTAACAACAGTATTACTCGACGCAATTACACTAAGTAAATCGACTAGAGATGCCTCGACTTTAGAGATTGCATCTTTGCTGGGATTTCGAATAACGTAATCCATAGTTCGATCGACTAATAAAAGACTAGCGTATAAAGCCATACTTTCTTTTAATTCGTTTTGCTGTCTTCTTTTAGAGTCGTTATATAAAGAAATACCTATTGTAATGAGTGCGATAATGGCAGCAACTGCTGCACTAATAGCACTTATCGCCGACCACGTTGCATCTGTCATTACTAATACTCGCTTATACAGTTAACATTTTATTATACGAATTCGTTCGTAACACCCTATTATCCTTAATGTATTTTTACAAGTGTCGATTTCGTTGCGCCAAGGCACTTCCTTTGGTCGTATTTTGGGATCAGCGGACTCCCAAACCGCTATATCCAGTATATTTAAGACATAACCAGTAGCTTTTTCAGCTATTACTCACCGTCTTTTAAGAATATCGATATTTACCCTTTGTAAGTATTCACTTACCATCTCAGTTAATTTAACAAGGATTGTTTATGGCTAAATCTCGATTTATTACAAGCATTCGTGAAAACCTTCGATTAAACCATTACAGTTACCAAACCGAAAAAGCCTACATCTACTGGAGCAAGGGCTCCATTCGTTTTCATAGCAATGAACAAAGGGGCTAATGCGGTAAAAAGCCCTCTCGATAATTTATAAGGATATTTATGTCACTTGCTGTTGTGTTTTCCCGCGCTGGAATGGGGATCGAAGCTCCGTTAGTTACGGTTGAAGTTCATCTGTCTCATGGTTTACCGAGTTTAAATATTGTGGGTTTACCGGAGGCGGCGGTTAAGGAAAGCAAGGATCGTGTGCGCAGTGCGATTATTAACTCTAACTTCGAGTTCCCTGCGCGTCGTATCACGATCAATCTAGCGCCTGCGGATCTTCCTAAGGATGGCGGTCGGTTTGATTTGCCGATTGCTTTAGGGATTTTAGCGGCCTCGGAGCAGATCCCTGCTGAGCGCTTGTCAGCTTATGAGTTCATTGGTGAATTAGCGCTTACTGGTGAGTTACGCCCCATTAAAGGGACTTTGCCAGTGGCTTTGTCTTGTACTGAAGCTAAGCGAACCTTGGTTGTACCGAAGGATAACGCAGAAGAAGCAGGGTTGGTTCCTTCCAATAATTCCTTATTCGCCGAGCACTTGTTAGAGGTTTGCCAAAGCCTTGCTCACAACCAACCTTTGCCCGAGTGCGTTTCTAATACTTCACTTAACCACTACAGCTTTGGCACCGATATGTCTGACGTTATCGCGCAGGAATCGGCTAAACGCGCCATGACGATTGCTGCGAGTGGCAAGCATCACTTGATGTTTATCGGCCCTCCTGGGACTGGTAAAAGTATGTTGGCCTCTCGTATGCCGACGATATTAACCCCAATGTCTGAACAAGAAGCGAAAGAATCAGCCTCGATTTACTCAGTGAGCCACCTTGGTTTCGACGCGACCACCTATTTCTCTCGTAAATACCGCGATCCACACCATTCCTGCTCGGCCCCTGCCTTAATTGGCGGCGGTAGTCAGCCAAAGCCTGGCGAAATTAGCTTGGCGCATAAAGGAGTATTATTTTTAGATGAGTTAACCGAGTTTTCTCGGCAGGTGTTGGATAATTTACGCGAACCACTCGAAACCGGTCGCGTGACTATTTCCCGCGCCGCCCATCAGGCCGAATATCCCGCCGATTTCTTGCTTTTGGCCGCAACTAACCCTTGCCCTTGTGGACATTTCGGTAATCAGAAACAACATTGCCGCTGTACGCCCGACAATATACGTCGTTATTTAAGTAAGATTTCGGGGCCACTGCTCGATCGCATCGATATGCAGGTCGAAGTTCCGTTAATTTCGCAAGATGACTTACTCAACGGTCGCCAACGTAAACAAATATCCAGCGCCGAAATACGCCAAGCAGTCGAATCCAGCCAAAAACGACAGTTTAAGCGCCAAGGAAAACTCAACGGACAATTAGAGTCCGCCGATATCGAGCAGTTTTGTACGCTAGGCAAAGGCTCCAAAGATTTATTAACGAAAGCGTTAAACCAACTCAACCTTTCCGCTCGCTCATATCATCGAATTTTAAAAGTCTCGCGCACCATTGCCGATCTAGAGCAATCCGAGCTAATAGAACCCAAACACATCAGCGAAACCTTAAATTACCGAAAAATGGAGCGTTATATAGCTCAGTTGCCATAGCTTTTTATTCTAAACAGAATTTTTTTGATTTTTTTTGAATAAAACGGTTTCCTCATCCGTCACCTTAATGAACTTTGATGATTTATGAGGAAATTATTATGAAAAACTTTAAATATTCAGCTCTATTTTTAGCTCTTACGCTTTCTAGTCATGCAGCAATTTCTGTTGAAACTAAAGCTGACGCTGATGTTAAGGCAAGCGCTTCAGTGTCTGCTGACACATCGTCTACTACAGACGCCGCTATCGAATCCACTGAGCAAACCTCAGAACAAGCAGCGACTGCTAGCTCACAAGCCACGGCAGATGCCAAGGTTAAAGCACAATCAACTTTACAAAGCACTCAATCGCAGTCACAAGAAGCTACTGGTTCCGCAGCCGCTTCTGCTGAAGGCCATTCTGACTCTGCCTCTTCTGTCGCGACTCAAGCGGCAAATCAATCGTCTGCAAGTGCCACCAGCTCACTAAGTCTAAGCGCACTAAGCGATGCATCAACGGGTAACGCAAACGCTGAACAAGGCGTTGATGCTGAAGCTGAGTCTTCTGAAGAGACTTCGGTTGAACAAGAGCCGGTAGAAGACACAACCTCTGCACAGGGTGAATTGAGTGGAAATATAGAAAGTGGTGTATCAGCCTCTACAACGACCGCAAATAACGTCTCTCAAAGCGCAGAGCAGTCAGCCAATGTTGCGTTGGATGCAACTTCTAGCACGGTAACTGAGGCACAAGGCACTGCTACGGATGTCGTTTCAAGCACAGACGTTAATGCAAACGCTGACGTCAACGCAGAAGTGTCTACTAGTGTTTCTGGCTCAGTTGATGATGACGTTAATGCCGCTATTAGTAGTGATATTAAAGGCTCGGTCAAAGCTGCCGTAGATCAAAATATTACTGACACTATTAAAAACCGTTTACCACTAGACAGATAATTAATGATGTCGGGCCAGGTTAACTGGCCTGACGCTTTTAATAGGAGTTGTTATGAAATATTTTTTAACACCGCTAGCTCTAGTCGCGACCAGCACAGCTGTTTTTGCTAAAAATAGTTCGGATTACTCGATGACTTTAGAAGCTGGTGCAAGTCACAACTCAGAGCTTGTTGTCGAAGAAATTGATCAATATAGCGGCAGTGGTGATACTGCACGTTACTTATCTCTAGACCTTAATGCGAACTGGACTCTATTCGACAATTTAAATGTGGATGCAGGCTACAACGTTTCCGATACCGATTATCAAGACAGCGATGATTTTGATCTAAATATTCAGCGCTTTTATGGCGATGTCTCATATGACTTTTCTGCTTTTACTATTGGCGCTAACCAGCACGAAATTGACGCTAAACTTAATGGCAAGTCTTTTTTAGACATGAGCCGTAATGGTCTCTATCTATCGAAACTGTTTAACGATAGTGTTTTTATCAGAGCTGAACTGGTCGATACCGACAAGAGTTTTGAAACGAATCCTGAGCGTGATGCAAACAACGAGTCGCTCGGTATTGATACCTATTTCTTTTTTAATCAGGCCAAAAGCTTCTTTTCACTAGGGTACTCCTCTGATGAAGAGACCGCTAACGCTTCGCAGTACAGTTATGACGGCGATAGTTATCGCGCTACTTATTCAACTAAGTTTGGTAATGATGATAAACATCGTATTCAAGCTCAGTGGCGCTACTTCAATCGTGACTATAACGATATTTATCCCGAAATTAATATTGCACGTAATGACTCGCGACATACCTACAAGTTAGCTTGGGATTACTACTTCACTAAAAGTGTAGCCATGGCAACAGAACTACAAAGAAACGAATCTGAGTCTAATTTTGAGCCAGCGGATTATACCTCTAACGAGGTCAACCTTTTGTTCAGATTAGAGCTATAGAAAAGCAATACCCATACCCCTTTTAGCAAGGATGCTTTTTTCTTTCTCTTTTTTTTCTACTCTTATTCTATTAACCCATAGCCGAATACAGGGTCTTTACCAGACTCGCCTAAATCTAATGCCCTTTCCTTTAACTGTTCGATTGACAAGTCTTGGCTAATTGTTTTTTTTAATTGGCAAGCAAGATGTGCGGCAACGATGGGCGACGCCATAGATGTTCCACTTTCTGGACCAAAACTGTTATCGCTTCTCGCAGTTTTTATAGCAACCCCAAGCGCCGCGAAGTCGATATAATCTCCTTGGTTTGCCCATCGGTAGACGACTTTCTCGTTATCAACTGCGGTAACAGCAATGACCTGACTATAAGCAGCAGGATATCTCGGCGAAGCTGCCGGCCCTTCATTACCAGCCGCCGCAACGATTGTTCTATTTTTTTTTCTGGCTCCATTTATCGCTTGTTCTAAAATTGGATTTGGTGGCCCAGTTAGACTCATGTTTATAACAGGTACCTGCTTTTCCACTAACCAATTGATAGCCTCTAAAAGACGCATTAATGTTGCGCCTTGAGAATATTTGTTTCGTGTATAAAACACTGAGGCCGCATAGAGCTCTGCTTGAGGCAATAAGGGCGTTAGCTCACCTTTTCCGACTAGCAAGCCCGCCACCGCTGTTCCGTGGTTTTTGGGTGTTTTAAAATCTTCCACCAAAAAATCTCTTTGCCTAATAGTCGCACTGGAAAAAGCAGTGTGAGACTCATTGATGGAAGTATCAATCATTCCTACTTTTATCACCTCAGCGCAGGCGCTTTTTCCTACCTTGCTAATTCCGCTGATTTCCACTGCTGTGGATTGCTTGGAGGTAGCTTCAGCACTTGCTTCATAAATATGATTTCTTCCTAGCTGCGTGCTTAGTCGGCTAGGTAACTTTTGCTCAAGGTTAGCTTTGGTGTAACCTTCTGGAGTTTTAAAGCGGACGACAGACATTCCTATGTCTTTTAGCTTTTTATAGTCTAATATCTGCAGATGTAGATCTTCTAGTAATGCAATATCACTTTCGCTAGCAATCACAATCCACTCTCTTTCAACTGCTCGCCAACCGTCTTCTACGGCCTCTTCAACCAATAGTACTTTTCCTAAAGAACTGTTAATTTCTAATCTAGCGTTTAGTTCCGCCAAGGGGTCAAGTGAGCTTTTTACAGAATCATCCAGTTGCTTTATGTTTTGTTTTATCTGCTGGATAGCTTCTGCTGGGACTCCTGGTATTCTTTGCTCAATGTCTTTAACCCTTTTATCGACTACTGGGACATTCGGCAATTTACTAGCGATATCTCTTAATGCCCGATCCGTTATGTAAGCCGCACTCTGTGCCTGTAGACTCGCCACTGTTAAAAGCACAATCACACTTAGTTGTCTTTTCATGAAAATTCCTCATCGAAACTTCTCTTACTTTATATAACAATGACGTTTGATACATTATAAAAATTCCCACTTTTTGGGAATAAAAGCTAGTTTTGAATCGTTAACATGATATAGGGTACTAATATTGTCATACATTTATGAATAGTGATTCCGAAATGAATACAAAGTTACGAGAGCTCATCCCGGTGATTCGTCGTTTTGCCTTTTCTCTAACGGGCTCAGATCACGATGCTGATGATTTACTGCAAAACACTTTAGAGCGCATCTTGCAAAAGGGCGTTCCTGATGATGCGGATCTGATGAAATGGGCATTCCGTGTGTGTCGTAATTTGTGGATCGACGAATACCGTTCACGTAAAGTAAGGCAAGCTGCTACTGAAAACCCTGAATTACAGGAGTCTGTTATCGATGGTACCAAAACGATTGCCGACCATATCACATTAGAGCAAGTTCAACGCGCCATGAATCACCTACCGGAAGATCAACGTTCCATCCTCACGCTCGTCGTGTCAGAGGGGCTTAGCTATAAAGAAGTCTCGCAAACGTTGGATATCCCCATTGGTACTGTAATGAGTAGACTTTCACGAGCGCGACAATCCATGGTGGATTGGTTTAACGATCACGATATGAGGATTCTCGCATGATAGTAACTGACGAAAAATTGGGCGCTTTTATAGATAACGAGCTTCCTGCAGAAGAAATGGATGCTATTCGCGATCAGATTGCTACTGATGAAACATTGGTTGATCGTATCGCTCAGCTAAGTATTGTTGACCACGCTGTGCGCACCACACTGCATGCGATTGATGACAAACCCTTGCCCGACTCTGTGCATCAACTGTTCGAAACTGAGCAACCTTCTGCATCAAATGTCATTAAGTTCCCAGCAATGCGCAAAGTTGCTCAAACTCTGCGTGAACACGTCGCTATTGCTGCGGTGTTCGTTTTAGCTATTGGTGTTACAGTTGGCACTTATTTCAACACAGACTCGAGCAATGCTCTGGACTGGTCTTCGGTTAACCATGAACTTAGTACTAGATTGAGTGATCAGTCTGTTAGTTTAGGCGAGGGCTGGAAAATGCACTTAAAAACCAGCTTTATTAATACTGATGAGAATTATTGCCGATTATTTTCGCTGCAATCAAACACCTCAGCTCATATGAATATCGCATGCCGACAGCAAGACACTTGGCAGCTACACTCTAGAATTCCATTTGAGCCAACACAGGCTGAAGACTACCAAACCGCATCGGTAGATCCAAAAATTAATCAACTCATTGATTCAACCATAAAGGGTAGTTTCCTGAACCAGGCTCAAGAACAAAAAGCCATCAATCGTCAATGGAAGAATCAATAGGTTTAGCGATGAAGCACTTATTTATCTTGGTTTTAACCCTACTATTGGCAGCTTGCGCCTCTCAATATAGGTATAACCCCCTACAAAACATAGGTATTGGCCCCTATCACGCCTCTATTGGCCAAAATTTGTACCGGGTACACTTTAAGACTCTTGGTTCCAATAAAGAAACCACACGTCTGCAAGCGCTAAAGCATGCGAAATACCTAACTTCAAATCAGAATTTAGACTGGTTTATTGTGCTAAAAGAACAAGTTATTACTGAACAGTTAGAGAGCTTGGAAGCTAACGAGGTTCTACGCATTACTTGCAACGAAAATGAATGCCATCAAAGCACATATTCAAACCCACATTTCAAACAACAATTTACTGCTTCGGATAAACCAGTCACCACTGAGGTCATAGTAGTCATACGTATGGGTCGAGGCATCCAGCCCGCAGTTAAGAAAAGCTACAGTGCCTACTAAAACATAACGAAAACTAAAACTAACAAGTACCAGTTTCGCTTGCTATGCGCCCTGCTAATAAGTTATATTAGAAACTATTAATATTATAAATTTCTAATACCCCCTATGAGTCTTACAGAGCACTTTTCGCGTTTTAGACAGCACATTATTGGTGAAGGTCATGACTATTCAGAGTCGAGCCATAACCGTGACATCTTGTATGCGGATTGGACCGCCAGTGGCCGTCTTTATCGTCCCATTGAAGACTTTATAATCAATGAGTTAGGGCCTTATGTGGCCAATACTCATACCGAAACGACGCTCACTGGCACGACCATGACCGAAGCTTACCATGATGCGCAAAAAATCATAAAAAGGCATGTGAATGCATACCCGAGCGACGTGTTAATCGCCGCCGGCTCTGGTATGACGCTCGTTATCAACAAATTTCAGCGTATGTTGGGCTTGCGCGTTCCAGAGAAGTGGCGCGAGCGTTTGGATATCGCGGAACACGAAAAGCCGTTGGTTTTGGTTACGCACATGGAACACCATTCCAATCAAACCACTTGGCACGAGTGTGAGGTTACCTTAGAGATTATTCGCTCTGATCAAGATGGCCGTCCTGACTTGAGTCACATGCGTGAACTGCTAGAGCAGTACAAAGACCGACTAGTCAAAATCGGCTCTTTTACGGCTTGTAGCAACGTTACCGGCATTACCACGCCGTATCATAAGATGGCGGAAATCATGCATGAATACGATGGTTTGTGTTTTGTCGATTTCGCAGCTTCAGCGCCATATGTTGATATTAATATGCATCCTGAAAACCCTGCGCAAAGACTCGATGCTATCTTTATGTCGCCCCACAAATTTTTAGGTGGTCCAGGTAGTAGCGGTATTTTGATTTTTGATGAAAAGCTTTATAACTGTAAAGTCCCTGATCAACCCGGCGGCGGTACTGTTTCTTGGACCAACCCTTGGGGTGAGCACCGTTTCTTCGACAATATTGAGGCGCGTGAAGATGGTGGCACACCTGCTTTTTTACAAACCATTAAGGCGGCTTTAGCGATTAAGCTTAAAGATGCGATGCAAGTGGATAAAATTAAGCAGCGTGAAGAGCAGTTAGTGAAAATTTTATTAGAGGGCTTACGCCAACACCCTGACGTGCGGATTTTAGAAGATCAGCAAAACGATCGACTTTGCATCGTTTCGTTTTATGTATTGGGTATTCACCACAATTTGTTAGTGCGTTTATTAAACGATCGCTTCGGCATTCAAAGTCGTGGTGGTTGCTCTTGTGCCGGTACTTATGGCCACCTGTTACTTGGTGTTGATCAGTTGCAAAGCCATGAAATCACCAACCGCATCGATCAAGGTGACTTGACTGATAAACCTGGTTGGGTACGCATTTCGTTACACCCGACCAACACCGATGAAGAAGCTCGCTTTTTAGTGGAGTCTATTCACCAAGTTATTACCAATGCCGAAGCTTGGTCTAAGGACTACGACTTTGATCAAAGTTCTGGTGAGTTCCGCCCGAAACATAAACAAAAGCCCCTGCGCTCTTTAGCAGACTTTAGTGCGCTATAATTGCGCATCTTGGTGTCATAAGGCACAATTTTAATAGATTAGAAAAGACTGGTATTAGGATGGACATTATAAACATTACTGATCAGATGCAAAAACACTCTGCGCAAGCTGCTCGTTTTTTAAAGAATATTTCTAACGAGCAACGTCTGCTTATTTTATGTATTTTGCATGAACAAGAGTTGTCCGTAGGTCAGCTGAACGAGATGCTACCTAAGCTCAGCCAGTCAGCACTATCACAGCATTTAGCGCTGTTACGTAAGGAAGGCTTGGTGACGACTCGTCGCGACTCACAAACAATTTACTATCGACTGTCGTCTAACGAAGCCGCACAAATCATACATTTATTACACACATTATTTTGTAAGGAAGAATGCTCATGAAACCTTGTGTTGCTGAATACCTTAAATCAGTAAAGTCTCAAATTAATGAAGTTAATGTTGAGCAATTAAAGCAATCAGAACTTGCCGATGCACTTATTCTCGATGTTCGCGAACCTCAGGAGCATCAACAGGGTATGATCCCGAACGCTACGCCATTACCGCGCGGCGTTCTTGAATTTAAACTTTTCGACTTACCCGAGTTAAAAGACTTGTCGGAAGAAGAAGCTCAGAATAAACCTATTTATGTTTATTGTGCCTCTGGCGGTCGCTCGGCCTGCGCTGCGCTGACGCTTCAAAACTTAGGCTTTAAGCAAGTCGCTTCTGTTGCTGGTGGTTATCAGGAATGGACCAAGTCTGGTGGCGAAGTTACTAAGTAACATTCAATTAGTACAACTTCCAAAAGGTCTCTGCTACATTTTTTGCAGTGACCTTTTTTATTAGACTCTTCTTATTTTAGTTACTTTTTATAAGCTATTCTTTTCGCAACATTAATCTAGCAATAATCATACCGGTTACTAATGGCACTAAAAACCACATGAGTTCGGCTATGATTAGTGGCGATACACTAATAGCAGGACCAGGGCAGTAGCCACTCAATCCCCAACCTATCCCAAAAAGAGCACTGCCGATGAGTAACTTCGAGTCGATAACACCCTGCTTAATTTGTGCGCGTTCTTCTTTTGTTAGCAATAAACTAAAGCCTGGGATCGACACTAATAAAGCTCCGCCCATCACCCAGGCTAGGGTTGGGTCCCACTCACCGAATATATCCAGAAAGCCTTGTACCTTATCGGGATTAATCATTTGCGACATGGCTAAACCAAAGCCAAACAATGTTCCACAAAATAGTGCGATGATCATTTTTCTAGTGGCGGTATTTTTCATGATAGCACCCCCATTACAGCGACGGTAATCACTGCCGTCGCCATAAACGTCACAGTAGCGACAATCGAGCGTTTTGATAATCGCCCGATACCACACACACCATGACCACTGGTACAGCCGTTTCCGATGTAAGTACCAAGCCCGACTAGTAAGCCAGACGCTACCAATAATTCTTTAGGGTAGCCTTGTCTGAGCGCTGGCTCTACATTAAAGAAATAGCTATATATTAATGTTCCAAGCATTAAACCAATTAAAAATAATAACGGCCACCAGTCGCCGATAGAGCTTTTACTCGACGTGATAAGACGTTTAACCATACCGCTGATACCAGCGATCTTGCGCATACTAATGAAGAAAACTATTGAGGCGACACCAATCATCATGCCACCAATCAACGCTTGCCACTGAATGTCCAAAGTTACACCACAATTTGATTATTAGAGTTTTCTAATATATTATTCTTACATCACTTTTTCAATCTTTATCGAATGATGTCTGACATAAATAACGACAAAATCAGTATCACCCCTTTCTATCATGAAGATACAGGGACTTGGAGCTATGTTGTGACAGACAAAGCGACCAGTATTACGGCTATCGTCGATCCAGTGTTGGATTTTGATCTACCCTCAGGAGAAGCCAGCTATGAATCTGCGGATGAACTGGTGCATTTTGTTAAAAACAATAACTTGCAGTTCCAATGGGTCTTAGAAACCCATGCTCACGCCGATCATTTAACGGCAGCACCTTATATTAAAGAAAAACTTGGCGGCAAAATCGTTATTGGCGAAGGCATTCGTGAGGTTCAAAAGCACTTTGTCGACAAGCTAAATCTTGATGTCAAAGCCGATGGTAGCCAGTTCGATCTATTAATGCGTGAGGGCGAAACCTTACCTCTTGGTGAATCACACTTTAAGGCACACCCTACTCCTGGGCACACTAACGATAGTATGAGCTATGAAATCGAAGGTAATCTCTTTATTGGTGACACTTTCTTCCACCCCGATCTAGGCACTGCTCGCTGTGATTTTCCAGGTGGTAGCGCGGCTAAGCTTTTCAAAAGCCTTGAGTTTTTACTTTCTTTCCCAGACGATTATAAACTATGGCTATGCCACGATTACCCTGAAGATCGCGAAGCCGTGGCGTGTACTACAGTAGCCGAGCAAAAGAACAATGTTCACTTCAAAAAGTCTGGTGGCGATCCTGAGGTGTATACCAAAATTCGAACAGAGCGTGACAGCACTCTGAGCGTGCCACGACTTATTTTTCCATCCTTACAGGTCAATATTCGCGCAGGGCAATTCCCCGACGATGAAACGAATGGTCGTAAGTATTTGAAAATGCCTCTTTCCATCAAGAAAAGCTGATTTTCGTTGCGCCCTTTGGCGGTGAGTTGCTAAACTTGCCGCCAACTTCAATTACCAAATTGTGTAGCCTTGTCCTTACCTCAGCTCAATCAACGTCAACAACAAGCACTCCTTAACACATCGGGCCCACTTTTAGTGCTAGCCGGTGCCGGCAGTGGTAAAACAAGTGTAATTACACGCAAAATCGTCTACCTCATTAAAGAGCGAAAAATCCCTGCGCGCAATATTGTCGCGGTAACTTTTACCAATAAAGCCGCGCGCGAAATGAAGCAACGTGTGGGCAAGATTGCAGGTCAGAACGCGACCAAAGGTTTAACAGTTTCGACCTTCCACAACTTTGGTCTTAACTTTATTCGTCGCGAATATAAAACCTTGCAGATGAAGTCTAACTTTACGATTTTCGACGATCAAGACAGTCTAGCACTCCTTAAAGACTTAGGCTTTAAAGAAGCAGAAAGTGATAAAGCGTTATTATCACAGCTGCAAAACCAAATTTCGCAATGGAAGAATGATTTGATCCTTCCAGAGCAAGCAATCGCTGAAGCTAATACACAAGAGCTTTTGGTATTCGCCAAGGTTTACGAAAAGTACGCGCGCAGCATGAAGGCTTATAACGCGGTTGATTTCGACGATCTGATTCTTATTCCGACTCTGCTACTCCGCGATAATATTGAAATCCGCGAAAAGTGGCAGAGTAAAATTAAGTATTTGCTCGTCGATGAGTATCAAGATACCAACACCAGCCAATATGAGCTGATCAAGCATTTAGTCGGACAGTTCGGTAACTTTACTGTGGTTGGTGATGACGATCAGTCGATATATTCTTGGCGCGGTGCGCGACCAGAAAACCTTGATCAGTTAGCCAAAGACTTCCCAAACCTTCAAGTTACCAAGCTTGAGCAAAACTACCGTTCTTATGGTCGAATTTTAAAAGCTGCAAACGTCCTCATCGACAATAACCCTCACGTTTTTGAAAAGAAGCTTTGGTCAGACAAACCTTATGGCGATCCATTACGTGTTGTTACTTGTGCCAATGAAGATGACGAAGCGTTAAAAGTAGTAACCGAAATTATTTCACGTAAAGTCCGCACAAAAAATGGCAAGTATTCCGACTTCGCTATTCTTTACCGCGGAAATCACCAAGCCAAGTTATTTGAAAAGGCTTTAATCGCCAATAAAGTTCCTTATAAAATTTCTGGCAGCACCTCCTTTTTTGGTCGCTCTGAAATTAAAGACATTATGGCTTATCTTCGTCTGCTGACTAACGAAGATGACGATAATGCTTTTTTACGGATTGCCAACACGCCAAGGCGCTCAATAGGGCCGACGACTTTAGAGCAGCTCGGCACCTATGCGCAGAAACGTCATATCAGTTTGTATGCGGCGAGTTTTGAGATGGGCCTTGAACAATATTTAACGGGCAAAGGGTTAGATTCGGTGCGCCGATTTACCGACACTATTTCTCGCGCGGCTGACAATGTTAAGCGCGGCGATAGTCTTGGTGTAATACACGACCTAATTGCTAAAATTGGTTACCACTCATGGCTACACGAAACATCCAGTACACCTAAAGCCGCAGAATTCCGCTGGAATAATATCCAAGAACTCCTAGGTTGGGTTGAAAAGTACGTGGACGAAAACGAACACGAAGATAACCCATTCGCGGCCGCAGTCGCTAATCTCATGCTTCGCGACATGCTAGATAGAAACGAAGAGGAAGAAGAGGACTCGAATCAAGTGCAATTAATGACTTTGCACGCGGCTAAGGGTCTCGAATTTAACCATGTTTATTTAGTGGGCATGGAGGAAGAGTTTTTACCGCATAAATCGAGTATCGAAAATGATGATATTGAAGAAGAACGAAGACTCGCTTACGTTGGTATCACACGCGCACAAAAAACTTTAGTTTTCACTCTGTGTAAAAAGCGTAATAAATTTGGCGAGGTTATTAACTGTGAGCCTAGCCGCTTCTTAGAAGAGATCCCGGCCGAGGATTTAGACTGGGATATTAAAAGAGAACCATTATCGGAAACGGAGCAAGAAGAACTCGCGGATAGTAATTTCTCGATGCTAAAGTCCCTTTTTAACGATTAAGCCTAAATACTGTTCCATAAATATTACAGCATTCACCTTTTTTAACTTTCTTACATTCTAGAACTTGCAAATACTCTATGGTTTTGCAAATAATGCTATTAGACACATTGCACAGGAGGTGGTAAATGTCATTTTTAGAGTGGGTTATTATTAGTATTGCTTGTCTACTCGTTTTTTTGATTGGGTATGCTGGGGTTACAGGTCGGTCAATCTTTTCCTTTAAAGAAGATAACGATAATCACAGTAGAAAACAGTAACTAATTACACAAAAATTTTTCTGAGGAGCAATAAAAAAGACTTCCGAAGAAGCCTTTTTTATTTACTGTGCCTAGGGCTTAATTCAGTCTCTGGAACACGGTTGCGATACCTTGACCTAGACCGATACACATAGTCGCGATACCAAACTCCTTATCCTTATCTTCCATTAAGCGCAACAAGGTTGTTGATATACGTGAACCTGAACAACCTAACGGGTGACCTAAAGCAATTGCGCCACCATTTAGGTTAACCTTATCTTCAAAGTTACCACGTAAACCAAGACCATCTAGTACGGCAATCGACTGTGCGGCAAATGCTTCATTCAGCTCGAACAAGTCGATATCTTCTATCTTCATGTTTGCTCGTGCTAATGCTTTTTTCACCGCTGGAACTGGTCCGAAGCCCATGATCGAAGGATCACAACCGGCGACCCCCATGGATACAATTTTAGCGATAGGTGTTAGACCTAAACTTTCTGCTTTCTCTTTCGACATCACGAGCATCGCAGAAGCACCGTCTGAGATTGCGGATGATGTGGCCGCTGTCACCGAACCATTTCTTGGATCGAATACAGGACGCAACTTAGCCAAGTCTTCAACTGTCGACTCAGGACGAATCACTTCGTCATAATCAAACAGTTTCAACTGACCTTTTTCATCATGGCCTTCCATCGCGAATATTTCTTTAGCAAATCGACCTTCAACGGTCGCTTTATGCGCTAGCTGGTGCGAGCGGTAACCGAACTCATCCTGCTCTTGGCGTGATACTTTATACATATTGGCGAGCATTTCAGCAGTTAAGCCCATCATGCCAGCGGCTTTAGCTGTGTATTTCGCCAACTCTGGATCAAAGTCGATACCATGGTTCATCGGCACATGCCCCATGTGCTCAACGCCGCCTATAATAAAGACATCACCATCACCGACCATAATCGAGCGTGTTGCTGTGTGTAACGCTTCCATAGAAGAGCCGCACAAGCGGTTTACCGTTTGACCAGCGACATGATGCGGTAAGTCGGTTTTTAACATAGCGTTACGCGCAATGTTGAAGCCCTGCTCTAGTGTTTGCTGTACACAACCCCAGATAACGTCTTCAACGTCAGCAGGATCTAACTTGTCATTACGATCCAATAAACCTTGCATTAATCGAGCCGATAATTCTTCTGCTCGTGTATTTCTAAACATTCCGCCTTTCGAGCGACCCATTGGGGTACGAATGGCGTCTACAATAACTACTTCTTTCATCGTTAGCTCCCAGAGGCTCTCTTAAGATAAGTCCGATTGATAAAATTTCTTGCCATCTTTAGCCATATCCAACATGCCAGCTGTCGGTTCATAAGCCTTACCTAGGTGTTGGTATTTTTTAGCTAGCTCAACGATGGTGTCAATTCCTTGGCTATCGACGTACTTAAATACGCCACCACGGAATGGCGGGAATCCTAGGCCATAAATTAGCGCCATATCGCCTTCCGCCGGACTATCAATAATGCCTTCTTCTAAACAGCGAATAGTCTCGATAATCATTGGCAACATAGTGCGTGCGATAATCTCGTCATCACTAAAGTCTTTGCTTTCAGTGGCAATTTCTTTAAGCAACTCATAAGCCTTTGGATCGGCTTCTTTAGTGGTGCGCCCTTTCTTGTCTTTACCGTAGACGTAAAAACCACTACCTGTTTTCTGACCGTATCGGTCGTTTTCAAACATTACATCGATAGCATCTTTCTCGTCTTTGCTCATACGATCTGGGAAGCCTTCCGCCATCACTTCTGCGGCATGACGGCCTGTATCCATGCCCACCACATCAAGCAAATACGCCGGCCCCATCGGCCAGCCAAACTTCTTGCTCATGACTTTATCGACTTGCTGGAAGTCTGCACCATCACGAACCAGTTTGGTGAAACCGCCGAAGTAAGGGAATAACACGCGGTTTACGAAAAAGCCCGGGCAGTCATTCACAACCACAGGCGATTTGCCCATCTTGCTGGCATAAGCAACAACGCTGGCAATAGTCTCATCAGAGGTTTTTTCACCACGGATAATTTCTACCAACGGCATTTTGTGCACTGGGTTAAAGAAGTGCATGCCACAGAACTTTTCTGGACGCTGTAGCGACTTAGCCAAACGATCAATCGAGATGGTTGAAGTGTTTGAGCAAATAATGGCGTCTTCCGGCATTAAGCTTTCGACTTCTTTTAGTACCGACTCTTTCACTTTCGGATTCTCAACAACCGCTTCTACCACGATATCGGTGTGCTTAATTTCATCGTAGCTTAAGGTTGGTTTAATGCTGGCAATACCTTTAGCCATTTTCTCGGTTGAGATTTTGCCGTACTTTAAGCCTTTACCAAAAAGCTTAATCGCTTCATCCATACCCTGCTCTAGAGCTTCAGGATTAATATCTTTCATGATTGCAGGGACACCGCGCGACGCTGACTGGTAAGCGATGCCGCCACCCATAATGCCCGCGCCTAAAACTGTAGCGTTCTTAACGTCAACATTCGCTGTTTTGGCTGCAATCTTTGCTTTCTTTTTTAACACCTGATCATTTAAGAACAGCTGAATCAATGACGACGCTTGTTCAGTTTGTGCCATATCCGCAAACGCTTCATGCTCAGCTTTAATCGCATCTTCCAGCACCATAGTTGCGCTGTCTTCGATTAACTGCACGCCACGAACCCGTGCTGGGTAATGAGGGCCTGCTTGGCTTGCTATATAGCCTTTTGAGGTCATAAACGACATAGTGGCTTCAGTTTTATTCAGCTGTAATGGTGCTTTCTTTTCGGCGCGGCGCGCTTTCCAATCAAGCTTACCTTCTACCGCGTCTAATAGCATTTGCTCTGTGCTGTCGACTAAGTGCTCAGAATCTACCACTGCGTCTAACACACCTACAGCCAATGCTTTTTCAGGCTTATAGGCTTTACCAGTCGATAACCACTCAAACGCATTATCCGCACCAATAATTCTGGCAAGTCGCACGCTTCCACCAAACCCTGGAACTAATCCCAGCTTTGATTCTGGCAAACCTACTTGTGCTTTCGGACTAGCGACACGGAAGTCACAGGTTAAGCACATTTCTAGGCCGCCACCTAGCGCCATACCATCAATCGCTACAGCTGTAGGATATGGCAAATCTTCAAAACCACTAAAGACTTCATTCGCTTCAACTAACCAGCCCAGCAACTCTTCTCGGCTAGAAGCAAATAACTCATTAAATTCTGTAATGTCAGCACCAACGATAAATACTGGTTTGGCGCTGGTCGCCATAACGGCTTTGACTTCTTTATGATCTTTCAACAACTCGTTGACTTGTCGCCATTCGTTTAAAGTGGCACGGTCGAATTTGTTTACCGACTCGTTTTTATTATCAAAACATACTTCCGCGACACCTTTGTCACGCAGTCTGCATTGAATCGACTGACCTTCGAAAATCATTCTGTTTCTCCGTGTTGGTTTCAGATGATGGAGTTATACTTCAGACAGATCCGATTAAAGTATAGATTGGGATTTTTGTTCATTCCCCAGTGTACTTCAACCGACCTTCTAGTCTCAACCACATATCTACGGCTTATCTGGTCTGACCAATAATAACTAACTTTGTTCCCAAACAAAAGTTCTCATGCTTTCTTTGTGTTTATTCCTACCTTTTGCTGCAAAAGGATTCTTTCCTTGCTGAACCCAGCCCCTATCTGAAATAATGGTTGCCATTGTTTATTGAATATTATGGTAATTTTATGACTGACGCAGAGCTGAAACCTTTATACTCTGAGCATATTGATACTATTACGAAGCGTTACCAGAACGCGATGCAACGCCACGGCTTCGACCATCTTTTAATTCCTGCGGGCTCATTACACGGCATTTTCCTTGACGACATGTCGTACCCGTTTAAGTCGAACTTTCATTTCAACAGCTTTATACCGCACGACGATCTTCACGACAGCACGGTACTTATCTCAGCTAAAGGCGATCGCACCCTTTGCTACTACCAGCCGGTTGATTTTTGGCACAAGGTTGCCGGTGATCCGGATGGTTTCTGGGTCGAACATTTCGACATCAAAATGCTGCGTAAAAAGGACGAAGTTCGTGCCTTTATGCCATCTAACGGCTCTATCGCCTTTATTGGTGAAATGACTTATCCGTTTATGGACGAAGACTTCGACGCCATTAACCCTGGTAACTTGATCAACGAAATTAACTGGCACCGTGCGACTAAAACCGCTTATGAAATCGAGTGCTCTGCTTTAGCTAACAAGCGCGCCGCTATGGGTCACATGGCTGCTCGCGATATGTTCTACAATAAAGGCTCTGAGCTTGAAATCCATTTAGCCTATTTATTAGCCAGCGGTCATCACGAAGCGCAACTTCCTTATAACAGTATTGTTGCACTTAATGAAAATGCTTCGATTTTGCACTATATGCATTACGATGCCGAGCGTCCAAGCGAGCACCGTACTTTCCTGATTGACGCAGGAGCGCGCTATAACAGCTACGACGCAGATATTACTCGTACATACTCTTTCGATAAAAACAACGAGTTTGCCGAACTTATCGACACCATGGAAAAGCTGCACTTAAGTGTCGTCGATCGCGTTAAGCCAGGTCAATCCTACGTTGACTTACATATCGATACCCATTTAGAGATTGCTAAGGTATTGAATCAGTTCAAGATTTCTAGCATGAGTCCTGAGTCTATGGTGGAAAATGGAGTCACTCGCACCTTCTTCCCACATGGCCTAGGTCATCAGATTGGTCTACAGGTTCACGACGTGGGTGGTCACCAGTCGAACGCCGATGGCGATCCAGCGCCACCGCCACAAGAGCATCCGTTCTTGCGTAATACGCGCCCGATTGAGCAAAATCAAATTTTAACCATTGAGCCAGGTTTGTATTTCATTAAGTCACTGTTAGCAGATCTTAAAGACAGCGAGCACAGCTCAAGCATTAACTGGAATCGCATAGAAGAATTCCGTCCTTATGGCGGCATTCGTATCGAAGACGATATCGCGGTTACTGAGACAGGTCATCGCAACCTTACTCGTGCTTATTTGAAATAAACAGTTAGCCATGAGTAAATCTACGGCCGCTTACCGTGTTCCTAATCATACGGTAAGCGAGCCTTGTACCTTCGAAGAAATGATTAAGGGTAGCCGCTTCATTACTCGACTGATCTATAGTCCTAGCGTAGAAGACGCCAAATCCTATATAAAGCTACTGAATACCCAAGAACCCGACGCTACTCACCACTGTTGGGCTTATATCGTTGGCAATCCTGACAGCACAACTCTAATCGCTTGCTCCGATGATGGAGAGCCAAGCGGTACTGCTGGAATGCCTATGTTGAACGTTCTACAGCACTCTGGGCTAGGTGACGTAACGGTAGTGGTTACTCGCTACTATGGTGGCACAAAGCTTGGAACCGGTGGCTTGGCTCGCGCTTACAGCGCTGGTGTGAAAGGCTCTTTAGAGTGTGTGAGCACTCACATCAAAATTTATACTACACCTATCGAAATCTCTACTAATTACGAACTACAGAACCAAGTTCGTTATCTTTTAGAAGAGCACCAAGCCCAGAACATTAATGAACACTTCACCGATAAAGTGGTTATAATAGCCGATATCCCTGATGGCAAACTGGACTCTTTTGTATCATCAGTTGAGGCCTATCAAAACAAACAACAACTTACAATTAAGGTAGACCATGCAAGCGCTTAAACATATTCATATGACCTTAGCCATAATTACCATCCTTGGCTTTTTATTCCGCAGTGTTTTGTTATTGAAACAAAGTCCAGCGCTGCAAAAAAAATGGCTTAAAATTACCCCCCATATTATTGATACTCTTTTATTAGCATCCGGTATCACTCTATGGCTTACCTGGTATGGTGCGGTTTCAATGCCATGGCTTAACTTTAAGATTCTAATGATTGTAGCTTACATTGCCTTTGGAATTATTACCTTTAAAGCCCAAGGCAAAGCCTTACGCAGTGTGGCTTTTGCCCTTGCAATCATCAGTTTTGCCACCATACTTTATGTAGCCAGAACAAAAATGTTGCCTTGGTAATTAGACTCCAGCAGGTATTTTATGATTGATCCAAAAAAGTTAGACGACATCGCCAAAAAGCTTTCAGACGCAGTACCCGATCGGGTTAAGTCTGCTAAAGATGAGATGGGTAAACAATTTAAACAAGTCCTACAAACACAATTAGGTAAACTTGATCTTGTTTCACGTGATGAATTTGATACCCAAACACAGGTTTTACTCAGAACTCGACAAAAAATTGAAGAATTAGAAAAAAAGCTCAGCGAGCTGGAAGGTAAGTAGTAAAAGGGCAGAGTTTGTCGCAAAGACTCAAGCTGCCCTCACTTATCTATTAAGCGGCTCCATTGAAAAGCTCTATTGAGCAGCTTCGATAGTTAAGCTTTGGTTACTAAAGCTTATTTCGCTCCAATCAGCTTCCGCAGAGTCTAACTTGTATTTCGCTCTAGCTTGAACGGTGTACTGACCTGGTGCTAAATAGTCGCCGGTTGCTATAATTTCGCCCGTATTAGGATCTTCCTGATAAATCTCCTGATCCCAAAGCGTTGGCGTACCTATGGATTCACCGGTGTAAACTATTTTTATATTCCACTGTCCGCTACAACCTGTTGTTGTTACTTCTGAGCTAAAAACTCTATCCCCTGAATCATCACCTATTTCAATAATATCAAAACCACAACTAGCATATTCAATGTGCGCTGTCGGTATCCCATCATTGGTAAGAACCATATCGAAAGCTATCGGTTCTTGTTCTACAAAAGTATTTTTAACCTCTCCAAGTTCGATTTGGCCGTTTACTATTTCGTAACCCTTTAGGCTGAATGTTGCTTTAAGGTTAGCCTTATTGTCATCGTCTTTACAGCCTGAAATGCCTATGGTGAGTAAGCTTGCTAATACTAGTAGTATTTTTTTCATAATGCCTCTAAATATATTTTTTAATTATCTGTTCCAGCCGTCATCATAATTGATTCTACTAGAAGTTCAACTAACTCCCTCAAAGTTTAAGCCTCCTAATGGTTTCGGTGATGTCCTACTTTTAATTCACGTGACAAATCCTATCTCAACTTTCCTTTTGTAAACTCTTCTTTCCTTTACAACGCAACCGAACTCAGTCATACGTTATTTTTACAATTTTATCTCCCTACTAGAGCTTCTGTCCCTTGCCTTTTAACAGGGTTTGTATAATCTGTTGATAAGGAACACAACAAAATAACCAATATGTTACTAATCGGCGGCAACCCACAACAAAAGCATATCCAGCTCGATCCTAAAATGGCTAATCGTCATGGTTTAGTAGCCGGTGCTACCGGTACCGGTAAAACCGTGACCCTGCAAATTCTCGCGGAAGGCTTTTCTAAGATGGGGGTTCCAGTTTTTACTGCCGATGTTAAAGGTGATCTTTCCGGCGTTGCCATAGCCGCTGGCTCACATCCCAAGATTACTGAGCGTATTGAGAAAATAGGCATTAAAGATTACCAGCCTCACAACAACCCCGTTATCTTCTGGGATGTTTTTGGTAAACATGGTCACCCTGTTCGTACTACTATTTCGGAGATGGGACCGATTCTTTTAGCAAACCTTTTAGAGCTTAATGATACCCAAGAAGGTGTCCTACATATTGCTTTTGATATAGCCGATGAACAAGGTCTTTTATTGTTAGATATCAAAGACTTGCGATCCATGCTTAATTGGCTAAGTGATAATCGCAATGAGATTATGCGCGAGTATGGCAACGTTTCTTCGCAAAGTGTCGCCGCTATTGTCCGCCGTTTGTTGGTTCTAGAGAATTCAGGAGGTGATCAGTTTTTCGGTGAGCCTGCGCTTAATATTCAAGACATGATGCGTACTGATACCAGTGGTCGCGGCATGATTAACATTCTCCACAGTAAAGAGTTGATGCTCAATCCTCGCATTTATTCGACCTTCTTATTGTGGATGCTGTCTGAACTGTTTGAAGAGCTTGACGAAGTTGGCGATCCAGATAAACCCCGCCTGGTCTTTTTCTTCGATGAGGCGCATTTATTGTTTGAGCATGCGCCTAAGGCCTTGCTCCAACGCATTGAGCAAGTTGTTCGCCTTATACGCTCAAAAGGTGTTGGTATTTTCTTTGTTACGCAACACCCTACTGATATTCCGGATGATGTACTTGGACAGCTTGGCAACCGAATTCAACACGCTTTGCGTGCTTTTACGCCACGTGATTTCAAGGCTGTCAAAACAGCTGCTGAAACCTTTCGTCCTAACCCAGAGCTTGATACCGAATCTTTAATTACTCAGCTTGGCGTTGGTGAAGCTTTAGTGTCTGTTTTGGATGAAAAAGGCCGTCCTGGTATCGTTGAGCAGACCTTAATCTGTCCACCTGAGTCACGTATTGGCCCGCTTAAGCCCAAAGAGCGAGATACAATTTTTAAAGCCTCTCCTGTGCATGGCGTTTATGACACTGCGGTCGATCGTGAGTCAGCCTATGAAATCCTATTAGCTAAAGAGAAAAAACTTCTAGAGCGCCAAGAAAAAGAAATGAAGGAGGCGAAAAAGCTTCGTGAAAAAGAAGAAAAAGCCAAGGCTGCTAAAACACAAGCCGCTAAGAAGTCATCCAGAAAGTCTAATCGCCAAGGAATTGGTGAGACCTTCCTAAAAACCATCGCTCGTACTTTGGGTTCAAATCTCGGTAAGAAATTATTGCGTGGAATTCTGGGTTCATTAACCGGCAGTAAATAGAAGCTTATTGCAGTTTAGGTTATTAAATAATTAAGGTGTCCCCATGGAACACCTTAATCTTTTTTTCTTTAGTTTAGTCTTTTAGGATAAATGTAACTTTCAAGGTCACGCGGAATCCCACAACTTCGCCATTTTCAATCACAGCTTGTTGATCCTTGACCCAAGCCGCTTTTACCTGATCTAAAGTTCTGTTGGCTCTTCGTACCCCTTGGACTACTGCATCTTCAAAGCTTTTTTCAGACTCAACAATAATTTCCGTTACTTTTGCAATTGACATACATTCCCCTTTATAAGTTTTAATTTCAGAACAACCCTTTTCATATTACTTATATTTATTGTATAAACAAGGAACTAAAACATAAGTTTTGTAAATTATCTTTAAAGGAATATTATGCTAAACGTCACAGAAAGCCCCTATCTTGTCCCTTTTGATCAATCTTTTAGCTTAGCAACACGCCCTACAACTGTTGATAATTTACATAAGACCTCTTATTACAAAAAGCGATATAAGGGTAACCGCAAGAAACTCTATAAAGAACAGCAAAAGCTTTATGCTGATAATAAGTATTCTTTATTGTTAATTTTCCAAGCTATGGACGCTGCTGGTAAGGACAGTACCATTCGTCACGTTTTTCGCGGTGTTAATCCAGCCGGTTTCCAGGTTTCTAGCTTTAAACAACCTTCTAAGCGCGAGCTTGATCATGATTTTTTATGGCGAACCGTAAAACAATTACCTGAGCGAGGTCGCATCGGTGTTTTTAATCGAAGCTATTATGAAGAAGTCTTGGTCGTCAAAGTACATCCTCACTACCTTACAGCCCAACAGCTTCCTGAAATAAATGCATATTCTCAGAATTCCGCCAGTTTCTGGTTAAACCGCTACCGTTCTATTAATGAACATGAGCATCATCTTGCAAATAACGGCACTATTATCCGTAAGTTTTTTCTTAATGTCTCACGCGAGGAACAACATAAACGATTTAAAAAACGCATTGAAGTTTCTGGTAAAAACTGGAAGTTCTCTCCTGGTGATTTGCGCGAGAGTGAGTTATGGGATCAATATATGGACGCCTATGAAGGATGCCTTAACAACACATCCACGTCATGGGCGCCTTGGTACTGTATTCCAGCTGATAACAAGCCTGCGATGCGGGCAGCCGTCTCTGATATCATTCTTGAGTCACTTAAGAGCTTAAGTTTGAGCTACCCTTCTCTAGATATAGAGGTTCAGCAAAATTTAGACTCCTATAAAAATCAACTGATTGTATGAATACAAAAAAAGGGGCTATCAGCCCCTTTAATCTATAACGACAAAAAACCTAGGTTATCAATCTTAAATATCCAAGTTTGACACTGCTAGTGCATTACTTTCGATGAATTCGCGTCTAGGTTCAACATGATCGCCCATTAATGTTGTAAATAACTGATCGGCAGCTACTGCATCCTCAATTTTTACTTGCAACATACGACGCGTTTCAGGATCCATGGTAGTTTCCCATAACTGCTCTGGGTTCATCTCACCAAGACCTTTATACCGCTGGATTGATTGACCTCTGCGCGCTTCCATCATTAACCAGTCGAGTACTTCACTGAATGTTTCTACTTCCTCAATCTTCTCGCCACGCTTCACGAAAGCGCCTGGTTCGATTAAGCTTTCCAGCTGCTCGCCTAGCGTACTAATTTTCTTATAGTCCTCTGAGACAAAGAATTCCTTCGAAAGTAAGTACTCACTCTCAACACCGTGATGGTACATAGTTAAGTGCGGTAGGAAGATATTCAACTCATTATCCTTACGGATTTTAAATTCGTATCGGTGTGAACCACTCTTACGATCTTTATTGAGTTTTTCTTCAAGGTTTTCCATCCAAGTTTTAACTTCAGATTCTTTTTCTAAATCTTCAGCGGTTAAGGTCTTGTGATAAATCATGTTATCAAGCATTTCTCGAGGGAGGCGTCTTGCTACTCGATTAATGGTTTTCTTTACTTCACGGTATTCATTAACCAAAGTTTCCAGTCTTTCGCCAGTGATTGGTGGCGCATCTTTACTGGTAAATAACTGAGTATTATTAAGGGCCAACGCCGTTAAGAATGCTTCTAACGCATCATCATCTTTAAGGTAAGTTTCTTGCTTGCCCTTTTTAACTTTGTACAACGGTGGTTGCGCAATATAAATATAACCACGCTCAATCAACTCAGGCACCTGGCGGTAGAAGAAGGTTAACAGCAGTGTACGAATGTGCGCACCATCCACATCAGCATCCGTCATAATGATAATACTGTGATAACGTGTTTTGTCTGCGTCGAATTCCTCACGGCCAATACCGCAACCAAGAGCCGTAATTAAAGTACCCACTTCTTGTGATGATAGCATCTTATCGAAACGAGCTTTTTCTACGTTAAGAATTTTACCCTTAAGCGGTAATATCGCCTGATTCTTTCTATCACGCCCTTGTTTAGCAGAGCCACCCGCCGAGTCACCCTCCACAATGTAGAGTTCGGATAATGCAGGGTCTTTTTCTTGGCAGTCCGCTAGTTTGCCCGGTAAACCGGCAATATCTAATGCGCCTTTACGTCGTGTCATTTCACGAGCTTTACGAGCAGCTTCACGAGCTCTAGCTGCATCAATCATTTTATTGATGACGGCTTTTGCCTCGTTAGGGTTTTCTAGCAGGAAGTCTTTTAAATGTTCGCCCATAGCTTGTTCAACGGCAGTTTTAACTTCGCTTGAAACTAGTTTGTCTTTAGTCTGCGAGCTGAATTTAGGGTCTGGAACTTTGACCGATACAACGGCTGTAAGCCCTTCTCTGGCGTCATCACCAGTAGTGCCTACCTTGCCCTTCTTATTGTAACCTTCGGCATCCATGAAGCTGTTTAGGCCCCTAGTTAATGCAGAACGGAAACCGGCAAGGTGAGTACCACCATCGCGTTGCGGGATATTGTTTGTAAAACAGAAAATACTTTCTTGGAAACCATCATTCCATTGCATTGCTACTTCGACGGTTATACCGTCTTCTTCGCGCTCTGAAGTAAAGTGGAAAACGTTTTCATGCACAGGTGTTTTGTTTTGGTTCAAGTACTCAACGAAGGCTTGAATCCCGCCTTCATACTTAAAGTGATCCGCTTTACCACTGCGCTCATCGTTCAACTTAATGCTAACACCTGAGTTCAAAAACGAAAGCTCTCTAAGTCTTTTCGCTAAGATATCGTACTTAAACTCAATATTAGTAAAGGTTTCTGCACTTGGTTTAAACCGTAATTCTGTACCCGTTTTCTCGGTATCTCCCACTGCCTTTAAAGGCTCCACAGGCACACCGAACTTATAGGTTTGCTCGTAGCGCTTACCGCCACGACGGATGGTTAAGGTTAGCAACTCGGATAAAGCGTTTACAACAGAAACACCTACACCGTGCAAACCACCAGATACTTTATAGGAGTTATCATCGAATTTACCTCCTGCATGAAGTACCGTTAGGATAACCTCAGCAGCCGACACCCCTTCCTCTTCATGGATTTCCGTCGGAATACCACGACCGTCATCACTTACAGAAACCGAGTTATCATCGTGTATAGTTACATTAATCTCTGAACAGTGGCCAGCCAAAGCCTCATCAATAGAGTTATCAACGACCTCAAAGACCATATGATGTAAACCTGTGCCATCATCGGTATCACCAATATACATGCCAGGACGTTTGCGTACAGCATCAAGCCCTTTAAGTACTTTAATACTGGAGGAATCGTAATTGTTATTTTCCGACATAGGGTTTCCTTTTAGATTGTTCATGCCTCATATACTTCTATCTCATCTTTTGCTACCTCTTTAACCACTCCATGTTCCACGTGGAACAATTTCAAATCATCACAATGACTAATTAAGGGCTTTAGAGGTTCAAGGTGAACACAAGTAATAAATATTTGTTGATTATTTGGCTGTGAAGCCAATAAATCAAGGAGCTGATTTTGATGTCTTTCATCAAGTTCAGCACCAATATCATCAAGCAAAAATACCGGGGCTTGCTGCCCATAGGCTTGCATGACTTTCAGTTGAGCTAGCTTAAAAGCAGTAATTAATAGTTTTTGTTGACCACGTGACAGATAATCACCGGCAGACTTAGTACCGTCTATCAAAAACTTTAAGTCAGCTTTTTGGATGCTCGACTGAGTAAAACCTAGTTTTTTATCTTTTTCAAACTGCTCGCGGTATATCGCGCTTAGTCCAATTGAGTGTTTATCTGTCCACCCAGGAAAAAGATTAATTTTGATATCGAGCTGCCCAAGGAATTGTTGGCACAGCTGTGAAAACAAAGGGTTTATTTTATCACAATAAGCCTGTCTAAGTTGAGTAACTTGTTCGGATAAACTCACTAATTGATTGTCCCAAACAGATACGTCGGAGTATCCAGACTTTTGTTTTAACAGTTTATTGCGGTGTTGGAGGATTTTATTTGTCTTCTGCCAAACCTCAAGAACAGAATGTTCCACGTGGAACACTCCCCAATCTAATTGCTTTCTTCGAGCACCGGGGCCTTTCACTAAGAGATCATACTGTTCTGGAGAAAGGATCTGAACTGGACACAGTTTAGCCAAAGTGGATAATCGGTTAACAGGCTCTGAGTTTAGCTTGATGGTAGTGTCACCATTACGTTGGCGGTTGAAACCAAGTTGATGATTAATATCAGATGATTCCACTTTGGCGAACAACGTAAAGTCGTGATTATTCTCTGTGATAACGTTATTGTGCTTAGTCGTGCGAAAAGAACGACCGTTCCCCAATATATATAGTGATTCTAAAATACTGCTTTTTCCAGCAGCATTGGGGCCGAAGAAAATGTTTAGACGAGGTGAGAAATTTAAAGATGGATTCTGTAAATTTCTCACCTGAGTTATGGTTAATTGGTTAACACGCATTTGTTAAGTGTGACTCAATGCCAATGGCGTAAACCGAAGGTAAAGCTTCCCTGGTGATAACTATAGCCTCATTGGCATGACAACATACATGCTTTGACCGCCATCAACTTCTTCAATCAAGGTGCTGCTGTTAGCGTCAATAAAAGTTAGCTTTACTTGTTCCGTTTTTATCGTATTCATAACGTCAATCATATAGCTAACATTAAAACCTATTTCTAGGTCTGAGCCATTGTAGTCAACGCTAAACTCAACTTCAGCTTCTTCTTGTTCAGGGTTGTTGGCGTGTAAACGGACTTGGCCATCAGAGAGCATGAAACGAACACCACGGAACTTTTCATTACACAAAATAGATGCACGAGATAAAGACTCTTTTAAAACTTCACGATCAGCGATAACGATCTTATCGCCGTTGCGCGGTAAAACTTTTTCATATTCTGGGAAACGACCATCGACTAATTTAGACGTAAATGAGTAGTCTCCATTGTGAATCTTAATATGATTGGAACCTAAGCTTAGTGTTAGTTCCTCATCACTATGATCGAGTAAGCGCCCAAGCTCTGACACGCCTTTGCGCGGAATAATGGCATTGACCCTTTCATTCAATTCAAGCTTAACTGACTCACGTGAAAGTGCTAGGCGGTGACCATCGGTTGCAACCGATGTTAAAGAGTCTTCATCAAATTCAAATAACATACCATTGAGATAATAACGGACATCCTGTTGAGCCATAGCGAACTGCGTCTTTTCAATGAGCTCTTTCAGCGTATGTTGAGAAACATTGAGGGACGCAAGGCTTGCGGTTTCTTCTAAACTTGGGAATTCACTAGCGGGCATGGTTGATAAATTAAAACGACTACCTGGAGTGGAAACGCGAAGACGATTTTCGCCCATCTCTAGCTTAACGTTTTCACCATCGCCTAGACTTTTAATAATATCGAGTAGCTTACGAGCGGGTACTGTAATTTCACCAGGTTCAAATTCGCCTTCAAGCTCCACTTGGGCTTTTAACTCGATCTCAAGGTCGGTTGCAGTTAGTGAGAGCTTACTATCATCAACAACCATTAAAACATTGGATAGTATTGGCAAGGTTTGTCTTTTTTCAACCGCCCCACTAACCAGTTGTAGTGGCGATAATAACTGATCGCGAGTCATGGTAAATCGCATATAAGTACCCTTATTGAATTCCTAATATTATTACTTTATGTTGATAAAGTTCTTAATAGATTAGAGTAATCTTCTTCAATATCAACACTTTCGTTTTTTAATTCTTCAATTTTTCGACAGGCATGCAACACCGTGGTGTGATCGCGACCACCAAAGGCATCCCCAATTTCTGGCAAACTGTGGTTCGTCAGCTTTTTAGCTAAGGACATTGCCATTTGCCGCGGCCGTGTAATCGAACGACTGCGTCTCTTAGATAATAGATCAGAAACCTTGATCTTGTAATAGCTAGCGACAGTTTTTTGGATATTATCGATAGAAATTAATTTATCCTGAGCCGCAATAAGATCTTTCAGTGCATCTTTAACAAAATCAAGGGTGATAGAGCGCCCTGTAAATTGCGCATTAGCAATCACCCGCTTTAATGCACCTTCAAGCTCACGTACGTTAGAGCGAATACGTTTAGCGATAAAGAAAGCAACTTCATGTGGCAACTCTACATTCGACTGATTAGACTTACTCATTAAAATCGCAACTCGGGTTTCAAGATCTGGTGGCTCGATGGCAACAGTTAACCCCCAGCCAAAACGTGATTTTAAACGCTCTTCAAGCCCCTCAATTTCCTTAGGGTAGCGATCACAAGTAATAATAACCTGTTTATTCTTCTCAATAAGGTTATTAAAGGTATGGAAAAACTCCTCTTGAGTCCGACCTTTATTGGCAAAAAACTGAATATCATCAATCAAAAGCGCGTCTACTGAACGATAATAATTTTTAAAGGCATCCATACTATTGTTTTGAAGTGCTTTCACCATGTTGGCCATAAAGCGTTCAGAATGTAGATATACGATTTTAGAATCAGGCTTATCTTTTAAAATTAAATTACCCACAGAGTGCATTAAGTGGGTTTTACCAAGACCGACCCCGCCATAAATCAACAAAGGGTTATAAGAGACGCCTGGGTTTTCTGCAACCTGTTCAGCAGCTGCACGAGCCAGCTGGTTAGATTTACCTTCCACAAAGTTGTTAAAAGTAAACTTAGTGTTCAAGTTATTTTGTGGAAATGCGGAAGAACCTGAGTGTGCGTTATATCCTGGCTGGCTGAAACCTCTATTAACTGGGCTCGGCGCAACACGATTGGCTTGAGGCGCGCCGACGGCTACATTTGAGTTTTCCGCTGTAGAATTGTTTGATGCGGACTGTGAAGAAATTTCAGCATGACCAACGTGCAGTGATATGTGTAAATTACGGTTATTGTCTTTGGATGAGACAAACTCTGTGATGCGATCAAGATATTGTTGACGGATCCAGTCCACGAAAAATGGGTTTGGTGCAAACAAAGCCATTTCTTTATCGGTTTCACGTACCTGTAAGGGTTTTATCCAGGTATTAAATTCAGTAACTGAAAGTTCCGATTGTAGTCGCTGTAGGCAGTCACGCCACAAGCTGCTAGACATAGTAGTAATTCCCAAATCCATACCTGTTATTAGTTGTTTTTTACTTATCGTTAGTAATGTCAGTTAACAGGTAACTTTAAATTATCTCTATTATTTTCTGTTAAGTGTTAATGATCACTTCTGGAATAACATTTATCACTTTTACGAGGTGGAGACGTAAGTTATTCACAACAGAGGCTAGTGTAGATCCATCCAAAAGAAATATCCACAAAAATAGTTAAATAAACTCATAAAAACTGAATAACTCAAAAAAGATTAAGTGGGGAGCTTTTGCACAAATCAAGATTAAAAACACACAAAAAGGATAAGTTGTGTCTAAATAAGGTATAAAAAGATAACCAAACTGTGAATAAGCCCTAAAAACCACCCCAATGTTAACTTATCCAATTTTACAACACCCTGTTAGAAACAACTTGTTAACGCGGTTACACTTAATCTAACTCATTGAATAAAATACACAATATAGGGTTACACACAGTAAACAGCTCCACTAATAATAACAATAAGATCTTTAAATACTTATTTATAATTATTAGTGGCTAACTTTCCATAACAGAGCCAAGACAAGCAACAAAAGTGTGAAAAAGTATAACTTTTGACTGTAAATGAATTATTTAGGCAAAAATCAAACTTTTAGTAGATATCAAGAACACAAGGTGATATAAAGTTATCCACACAACAGTTTGTTCTTTGTGGGTTAAATACTAGATGTAGTGGTCTTCTCGAACTTTTAATACTAAATATCAGGAAAGAACAAAAAAACGCTCCAACCCTTTAAAAAACAAGGCTTAGAGCATTGCAATCACTGGGCAATTACTATAAAATTCCGCGTCCTTGTCCTTAGAGTCGTGTAATAAATAGTTATTATACGAATTAATTAACTGTTGATGGGTTAAGCAGATGAAAAGAACATTTCAACCAAGCGTCATTAAGCGTAAGCGTACACACGGTTTCCGTGCTCGTATGGCAACTAAAAATGGCCGTAAAATTTTAGCTAACCGCCGTGCAAAAGGCCGTAAGCGTCTAAGCGCCTAATAGCGTTAGAAATTGAATTCCTTGATGTGAGCAATAAGGCGGTCTCGAGCGTAAACCAAAATTATGGTTTTCCAAGAAGTCGTCGTTTGCTCACAGCAAAGGACTACAAGCAAGTCTTTGATAACAAACCGATTAAATTGGTTTGCCCTCCGTTTACATTATTAGTTATACCGAATCAGTCCGAACAATCTCGTTTGGGATTAATTGTTGCTAAAAAAAATGTTAAGTCTGCGGTTAAACGTAATCGACTAAAACGATTATGCCGTCAATCTTTTCGTTTGGCTCAACATGACCTGCCTGCCGTGGATATCGTTTTATTAGCGCGTCGCGGTAGTAGTGATATGACTAATACGGTATTATTCGAACACCTCAATCGGCTGTGGTCGCGAGTTCAAAAGAAATGCAGTGGTTACTCATAAAATTGGTCCGCTTGTATCAGTTGGTGTTAAGCCCTGTCATGGGGAATCAATGCCGCTTTGCGCCGACATGTTCACACTATGCCATTGAAGCATTAGAGCAACACGGTGCCATTCGTGGAACTTGGTTGACGGTAAAAAGACTTGGCCGGTGCCATCCGGGATGTGAAGGCGGACTCGATCCTGTCCCTCATAATAATTCAGTAAAACAATCGAAAGCTGTAAAAGAGTAAATTATGGAATCAATGCGCGGATTTTTTATTCTGGGCCTAGCGGTCTGTACATTCTTATTGTATCAAGCATGGCAAAAAGACTATGGCCCACAACCTGCACAACAGCAGGCTACGGTTGAACAAAACGATGTATCTGTATCTTCTGGTAACAATGCAGCGACCAGTGATCAGCTGATCACCGTCGAAACGGATCTGATCAGTTATCGGATAGACCCAGTGGGTGGCGATTTAGTCTATGCCGAGCTGAAAAATTATAACGTTGAATTAGACGAAGATAATAAAAAAGTCGTTTTATTCGATTATCGTAATCGGATGTATCAAGCAAAAAGTGCTTTATTAGGTCAGGGGGCACCGGATAACCAGCTTCCTCGTGCAAACTATCAGACCACTCAGCAAAAATATGTATTAGCGGATGGAGCAGAACAGTTATCGGTTCCATTAACGTGGACAAACGATAACGGTGTCAGCTTCACAAAGATCTTCAGTTTCACTCGTGGCCAATACTTGGTAAATATGGAATACCGTATTAATAACCAATCGGCTAACGATAGAACTTATAATTTTGTTGCGGAACTTGCTCGCGATCAAAAGCCAACCGGTTTAGAAGAAAAATCATCTTTCGGTATGAAGCCCTTCATGGGGGTTGCTTACTCTCCAGAAGAGAAAAAGTATGAAAAAGTTGATTTTGAAGATTTAGAAGAAGAACCTATTAAAACCTCACGCCAAGGGGGCTGGGTTGGCTTCTTACAGCATTATTTTATATCGGCATGGATACCACAGCAGACTGAGCAAGTAACTATCACTAGCTCTGTTAAGCCGAATAAAGACACAACGATTCGATTTGTTCAGCCTTCAATATCAGTGTTAGCTGGAGAAGAGAAAGTTATCCTAGCTGACCTCTACGTTGGCCCTAAAGATTTAGAGCAATTAGAAGCCGCTGCGCCTGGACTTGATAAGTCGCTCGATTTAAGTTGGGTTTGGTGGATAGGTCTACCGCTATACAAATTAATGCAGTTCTTCTTCAGTTTCTTAGGAAACTGGGGCTTGGCCATTATCTTAGTCACCATCGTTATTAAAACATTGTTGTACCCGCTATCAGCAGCGCAGTACCGCTCGATGGCGAATATGCGTAAACTTCAGCCAAAAATGCAGCGCTTAAAAGAGCGCTATGGCGATGACAAGCAGCGCATGCAGCAAGAAATGATGAAAATGTATAAAGAAGAAGGCGCTAACCCATTTGGTGGTTGTTTACCGATGTTGCTTCAGTTCCCGATCTTTATCGCACTTTATTATGTGTTGTTCGAAGCTGTGGAATTACGTCACGCGCCCTTCTTTGGTTGGATTCAGGATTTATCGGTAGCGGATCCGTATTTCGTATTGCCAATCCTAATGGGCGGTAGCATGTGGTTGATGCAACGCTTACAGCCAAAATCGCCAACCATGGATCAAATGCAACAGAAGATCATGAGTTACCTACCGATCGTATTTACGGTATTCATGCTGTTCTTCCCAGCCGGTCTGGTCCTATACTGGTTATGCAACAACTTAATTTCGGTGGCGCAACAACAGTACATCACCAAGAAAGTTGAAAACGCGCCTGACAAGCCGAAAAAAGCGCTTAGAAAATAGCTTTAAGACAGGAAACTTGAGTGTCAACCAATAGTACACAGGACACTATCGCTGCAATTGCAACGCCTCCCGGTCGTGGAGGCGTTGGTATTATTCGAGTTTCTGGCAAGCTAGCTGAGACTGTCGCAGAAAAAATAGCTCAAAAATCTCTCAAGGTTCGAGAAGCCACTTACCTACCCTTCCTTGATCGAAGCGGTGACGTTCTTGATGAGGGAATCGCCATTCTATTTAAAGCTCCAAACTCCTTTACAGGAGAAGATGTGCTAGAGCTACAAGGTCATGGTGGCCCTGTGATTTTAGACTTAATGTTGAAAGAAGTACTCAATCTTGGAGTGCGCTTAGCGCGACCAGGTGAGTTTTCAGAGCGCGCTTTTTTGAATGACAAGCTCGATTTAGCACAAGCCGAAGCTATCGCTGACTTAATTGAATCGACCTCGGAGCATGCCGCCCGCTCTGCGGTTCGTTCGCTTCAGGGTGAGTTCTCGCAAAAAGTGCACGGTTTAGTTGAAGAGTTAATTCATCTTAGGATATATGTTGAGGCAGCGATTGATTTCCCTGAAGAAGAGATCGATTTCTTATCAGACGGCAAAGTACTGGCAGATCTAAATAAGATCATCGAAGATATTACAAAACTGCAAAGCCAAGCGCAGCAAGGATCGATTTTGCGCGAAGGCATGACCGTCGTAATTGCGGGTAAACCGAATGCCGGCAAATCTAGCTTACTTAATGCATTAGCAGGGAAAGACTCCGCCATCGTTACCGATATTCCGGGAACGACGCGAGACGTTCTTAGAGAGCACATACATATCGATGGATTGCCAATCCATATCATTGATACCGCTGGATTGCGCGAATCCGATGACAAAGTCGAGCAGATAGGTATAGAGCGAGCTTGGAAAGAAATTGAGCAAGCGGATCAAATTATCTTAGTCGCTGACTCGAGTGAAACTCAAGAGTTTACACCCCATGCCATCGATCCTGCCTTCGAGCGCTTCGAGCCGTTTAAAGACAAGCTATTAATCGTCGCCAATAAAATCGATGTATCGAAGCTCGATAACCATACCCTAGACTCAGATTATAAAACCATTGCGATTAGCGCTAAAGACGGCACGGGCATTGAGCAGTTAAAAGCCGAGCTAAAGGAAATCGTCGGTTATCAACAGGACACAGAAGGCGCCTTCCTCGCCCGCCGCCGTCACCTCGACGCTATCGAACGTGCCCTAGCATATTGTTATCAAGGAAAAGACCAACTGGTCGATTTTAATGCGGGCGAACTGTTAGCCGACGAATTGCGTCAGGCACAAAACTCTCTATCAGAAATCACCGGTGAATTTACCGCCGACGATTTGCTTGGACGAATTTTTAGTAGTTTCTGCATTGGAAAGTAAGCGCTTACCAATACAAAATATTATTATTTAGAAAAAGCGCTGGAATCTAGTAAGGAAAGGTACCGACATTGTCTGAAATATACCAGATATAGCGGTCTTGGAGTCCGCTAACCCTAAAAATAGCTACTTTTGTGACACTTGTAAAAAAACATCAAGGATAATAGAGTGTTATGACCGAATTCGTATAATAAAATGTTATGTTTTAAAAGGAGTTAGACGTTGATTTGGCAAGTATATTTCTGGTTATTGGTGGCTCTCACATTAGTACCGCTTCCATTTAAGCTCTTTGAGTATGCCACTGGAAAAGATAAAAGCCCTCTACTTATGAAAGTTGAAGAAATGGCTTTTGCACTCTTTATTGCTATTGGATTGCTAGGCTTATACGGTTTTATTAATACGCAATTATTTTTCGCCCAAATTTTCTGGCAAGTTTGGTTATTAATTGCAGTTGCATGGTCAATATTACCCATTTTCTGGTCAGCTAAGTTGGCTTATGCAACTGAGGTGTTAGGTAAAAGAAGAATGCGCATCTTTGCTGCTTTTAGCTGCCTCTTATACTTGCCGTTACTATTTGCGGTGTATTTTTATGCATTTAAAACATAACAAGCAAAGCCAGCCGACGCTAATTAACTCAAATTAACGGGGGCAGAGTACATTAATCTCCCGGAAATAATTAATGGGGTCAGTAATTAATGGGGTCAGAGTACATTAATCTCCCGGAAATAACCATAAAGTCGACACTTGCAAAAAAAAAGTAGTAACAATAAGGTGTTACGGACTGATTCGTATAATAAAATGTTAGGGCTTACGGAAGATCGAGATGGAAGAGGAAGTTCATAGAATATTGAGAGTCGATCATGCCGGGGAAACTGGTGCTATTCAGATATACAAAGCACAAATAGCGGTCTCTCGCATCTTATACCCTGAAATTGTTCCGACTCTGAGTGAAATGCTTGCGCATGAGTCCGAACACTTTAAAACATTTGACGCACTCCTAAAGAAACGAGGTATCAGGCATTGCTACGCGCTTGGGTTATGGGCCCTCGGAGGCATGCTGCTTGGTTTCATTACAGCGTTGCTTGGTAAAAATTCTATTTGGGTGTGCACAAACGCTATTGAAACAACAGTGTTAAATCACTTAAAGCATCAATTGGAGTTCCTTAAGTCGGTGGATAAAGAGGCTCACGAAGCTGTTTTAAGTATAAAAACTGATGAAGAGAGCCATCAAAGGCATGGTGCTAGTAGTCAAAAGCCAAGTTTCCTCAATAAGCCTATATTTGGATTGGTTAGTGTTTCGACGGCTTTTGCTATTTGGTTGTCTACAAAGCTATGATTGCCTAACAAAAAGTCAAAGTAACGCCTGGCGGTGCACTTTACTTAAGAGTTAGGCCTCCGTATTGACAACCGAGAAATTAAATGACACTCAACATAATGTATTTCTGTATTGGATTAGCTTTGCTCACTTTTGGTGGTGAAGCATTGATTCGTGGCGCGCTTGCTTCCGCGCATCGCCTCGGTATATCGCCATTGTTGAGCGGAATGGTGATAGTGGGCTTTGGAACATCAGCGCCTGAATTAGTGGTTTCAGTGAATGCTGCTATTGATGGACAACCTGATATCGCAATTGGAAATGTGGTAGGGAGTAATATTGGAAATATCTTACTAATCCTCGGTCTATGCGCATTAATTACTCCTTTAACAGTAAGGCATTTGGCTTTGCAAAGAGATGCCGCCACAGTTGTAGCTGCGAGCATATTGTTCTTGGTGCTTGCTGGAGGGGGTGCGCTTGGTCGCTTGGACTCGGTACTATTAGTTGGAGCCTTGCTTGCGTATCTGGGATGGGCATACTGGAGTGAAAGCTTCCGCTCCGCCCCCTCGGCAGAATTGCACAAATCAGAATCTGAAGAAATTACTGCCCTTCCTAAGTCGGCTATGTCTGCAGCCTTTTTTTCGATTCTCGGTTTGTTGCTTTTAATAGGTGGCTCACAAGTTTTTTTACTCGGTGGAACTGGCATAGCACATCACTTCGGGGTGCCTGAGGCGGTAATTGGCTTAACGTTAGTAGCAGTAGGTACTTCCCTTCCTGAGCTGGCTATATCGGTTATTGCTGCCATTCGGCGTCACTCTGATGTGGCTGTGGGCAATATTCTTGGTAGCAACATATTCAACCTGCTCGGTATACTCGCGTTATCGGCATTTCTTCAGCCTCTCCCCATACCTTCAAGAATCATCCAATTTGATCAATGGGTCATGCTTGCAACGTCAGTACTGCTTCTCTTATTCCTCTATACAGGGCGGCGTTTGAGTAGACCCGAAGGGGGGATACTATTAATTTGTTATTGTGCGTATGTATGGTTGAGCTTTTCGGTGTACGGTGACTGAGGTAAATAGTCCTAACATGGCGCTGCTGTCAGACAAATTTTCCGCAGAGTGCGGCATTACCTGTATCGGCTATACGATTAAATCATTACATGAACTCTTGATCTGTGGCATGTCATATGTGAAGTTTTTACAGCGTAGGGTACGCCGATCTTTTCATAATGGTATCATCACCTACGGCTTCTGAAGTAAAAGCTAGGTGGACTCTTTTGTTTCCGGAAGTGTTTTGGGTAAACTGCGTAAGGTGTCTAGAGGCATGGGGCGAGCAAAGTAAAAGCCCTGTAATAAATCACATTGATAGCGGCTAAGGTCTTTTAACTGCGCAGGTGTTTCGATACCTTCGGCTACAACGCACATATCCATATGATGCGCCATGGTGATAATCCCTTGAACGATGGCTGCGATACGGTGGTCGTTACCAATATCCTTAATAAAACTACGATCCAGTTTAACTTTGTGGGTTGGTAGGTCGCGTAAGTAACTGAGGCTAGAGTAGCCAGTACCAAAATCATCCAGAGCTACTTGTACCCCCATTTTCTTTAAGTCTTCCAATAGTTCTATGACCTGCCTAGAGCCATCGAGTAATACGCTTTCTGTTATCTCAAGCTCGAGAAACTGTGGTGGCAAACCAGTTTCGGTAAGGGCTTGCTGTACTTCTTCTAAGAAGCCGTCTCGACGGAACTGTAGGGAAGAGATATTCACTGCGACTGGAATCGCTTGATCTCTGTTTGTGTTGAAACTGACAATTTCTTGACAGGCTTGCTTGAGCACCCAGCGACCGAGAGGGACGATCAAACCTGTCTGCTCAGCCAAAGGAATAAAATCTATAGGCGATACAAATCCTCGTGTCGGATGGTCCCAACGAACTAGGGCTTCAACACTTGTTATGTGGCCAGTAATGGCATCCACTTGAGGTTGGTAATAAAGCTCTAGCTGATCTTCGTTCAAAGCGTGGTGCAGATCATGGCGCAAAGTCACACTTTGCAGTTTGGAGGTATTTTTTGAAATATCTTGATACCATTGCCAGGTGTTGCGTCCTTGGCTTTTTGCTTGTTGAAGAGCCTCATCGGCGTGCTGCATAAGCTCGTAGGGGACATCAATTGAAGCCTTATTCGTAGCAATACCAATACTGGTGCTGAGCTGAATATTATTGTCCATCACTGTTATCGGCTGGGATAAGCTTTCAAGAATCCGATCAGCTAGCTGCATTATTTGCGACTTACTCTCGCAAGTACTCCAAAGAATACCGAACTCATCACCGACCAGACGTGCGATTAAAGCTTCAGCGGGAACGACAGAGTTCAAGCGCTTGGCAATAGTTTTTAAAACCTCGTCCCCAACCTTAAGACCGAGATCGTCATTGATGGGTTTGAAGCCATCAAGGTTTAGGCTGAGCACGACAACAAGCTTATCGTTGTCAGCATGCTCAAACTGTTCAAATAGTTGCTCTACGAACACACCTTGGTTCGGCAAATCGGTAAGAAGGTCGTGTTTTGTCTGATGATTTATCTTTTCTTCTTGTTCCTTTTGCCAAGTAATATCTTGCAGGCTACCGGTAAAATGGCTGCAGCTTCCTTGGCTATCAAAAACAGGGCTGATTCGTAGCTGGTTCCAAAATGGTTGGCCATCCTTGCGATAATTAAGCAGGACGACATTCACATCAGTGTGTGCTTTGATGCCGTCGCGGATTTTTTTTATAGTAGCGGGATCGGTGTTAGGCCCTTGCAAAATACGGCAATTATGACCAATAATTTCATCCTGCTGGTAGCCGGTCATGGCTGTAAATGCAGGATTGGCGTAGACCACTGGTAAATCAGGAGATTGTGCATCAGCCAAAAGGAAGCCGCTAGGGCTTGATTCGATACTTCGCTTAAGTAGCTTAAGCTCTTCATTTTGCTTTTTTTGCTCAGTAATTTCTCGGCAAACGCCGTATACGCCGACAATCTTATCTTCAATAATTACAGGGAAATTAGTAATTTCCACATAATAGTGATAACCCTCAGCATGTATGGCGCTGGCCTCATAGGTGTAAGACTCACCGGCACAGGCTCTATCAAAATAAAACTGAGTTACATGCTGGTGCTCAGGTGCTACAACATCATTAAAGTGAATCCCTGTTAGCTGATCTGGATGATAACCACTGATTCGTTCGACAGCTGGATTACAGCTTTGAAAAATCCCCTCCAAGTCAAATGTAAATACAGCTTCGGGGTGATTTTCGAATAAAGCGCGGTGCCATTCAGAAAGGACTGTATGTGTGCTGATATCACGGTGACGCAGTAAGGCTAGAGCTGCCAAGTTTGCTGCGCATTCTATGTTGTAGATATCTTCTTCAGAGGGGCGGGTTGGAGTTCGATAGTAAGTCGCAAAGGTACCGAGTAACTCAGAATCTCCGCTAGTGATAGGTAAAGACCAGCAGGCTCTGAGGTTTTCTTGATCTGCGACTTCAAGGAATGGCTCCCAATTCGAATCCTGGTGAATATCTTCAGTAATAACCAGCTGCTTGTGAAAAGCGGCACTTCCACAGGTGCCAATATTCGGGCCAATCGGTTGGTCCTGCATCAAAGAGACGTATTTAGTTGAGAAATAGTCATTGGGAACCAGACTTAGGGTTTCGGACTCTGGATCAAAACGCATGATGGAAATTAGCGCATCCGGTATCATCCGCCCTACCCACTTAGCGATGGTGTTTAGAGTTTCAGGCAACGGCTGATGCTGGGCTATCTGTTCGAGTATGGCCTGTTGCGCCTCTAAATACGACAGTCTGTTGGTCAAATGAATACTCCATGCTACCAATCCGTTGCTTCTTATAACTTATGCTTTTATAAAGCTATTATCAACAATTTATATTAAATTGCTTGGCTAGCAAGGTTACCTTGAGTCGTTAGTATCGCCTATCCTATGGCGCCAGTATTTAGAGAGCTTATTATAAGTGGTAACTAGATAGAGCCTTGAAAAGTATCGCAGCTCGAAAAACTACCAGTATTAGCGCCACGATTAAACCAATCCATGCGCTCTTGAGCTGAGCCGTGAGTGAAGTTTTCGCGGCGTGGTGGAACACCCGCTCGTTTCATGATGGTGTCATCACCGACGGCTTCGGCAGCCGATAGCGCTTCTTCTAAATCACCAGACTCTAAAAATTGAGTACGCTTCTGTGTATGATTTGCCCAAACACCAGCTAGACAGTCTGCCTGTAACTCCATTTTTACTTGTAGCGCATTCTGCCCGACTTTGTTTGTCTGGCGCTGTGCTTGGCGAACTTTACTGGAAATACCGGTCACGGTTTGAATATGGTGGCCAACCTCATGCGCTAGAACATAAGCTACAGCGAAATCACCGCTCGCTCCCATGCGTTGTAACTCACCCAAAAAACTTAAGTCGAGGTAGATTTTTTTATCGGCGGGACAATAAAAAGGCCCTGATGCAGCTTGACCAGTGCCACAAGCGGTAGGCGTTCTATCGCGATAAATAACTAAGATTGGCTCTGGATAATTGGAGTTTGATTGTTTAAAAAGGGCGCTCCATGTATCTTCGGTATCCGATAGCACGACGCTAACGAAATCATAAATCTCTTGTTCTTCAGCGGTTGCTTGATAGTTAGTTTGCTGTGTCGAGCTCGATGATTGCCCCCCAAGCACGCCAGAAACAACCTGCATTGGATCTTGTTTAAAGACAAATATAGCAATCAGCGCCATGATAATGCCGCCAATACTCAGTTTTGCACCCGACTTCATGCGTTGCCCGCGACGATCATCAAGGTTGCTACTGCGTCTACGATTTCTCCACTTCATTCGAATTCCTTTTTTAAACAGGTGCCTTAAGAATAGACGAAATGTAGAAAACAAGGCAAGAATTAGCGCAACTTATGAAGCAATATTACAATGAATGGAATCAATAAAAGAGAAACTAAAAAAGCCATAAAAGGAAGCGTGAACCCTTTATGGCTTTTATTGGATGGTAACTAATCGTTATTCTTTGGACTCAAGTTCGGCGCGCTTTACAGCCTCAGACTGGACTTCACGACGCACTTGCAAGTTTTGAATTTCGTTGATTCTAAATGGCATTTCGAGGTAGTTACCCGAAGAAATAGTAGTATTAACTCTAACCGTAGAGCCGCTTACAGAATTAATGCGACCTCTATAATCTTTGCCGCGGTAACTGAAACGCGCATCGTAACCAATGTAAGAACCTAAATTTCTGGGATCGGTTTGTTGAAGGGTCAACCCTTGCACAAGGGTCAAATTATCGTCTTCAACTTCAACCACTGTATCCAACGGCGGTAACTCGGAACGCGAAGGTGGGTTACCAAACAATTGGTTAATGCGTTTATCGTTAAGGAAAATGCTTAAACTTAAGGCATGAACCAAGCGTTGCGCCGACATTCCCATCATATCCATAGTGTTAATCGATTCGGATGGGTAGGTATCAAGTCGAATGCTGCGTGGCTGACGGATGTACTCTTGGTAGCTACTATAAAACTCGTCGCTAAAGTGTAAATTGTTGTTGTAAAGCACGTGGCGCAGATAGTCCATGTGACGCGAATAATACTGCTCTAGCTCTAAACCTTCGAGCTTTGCACAGTGTTCAAACAGTCGCTCCGTGAAAACCGGATTTAAACTTTCCATGGTAATGGATTTTAGTTTAGGGTTTTGTACCAGGGCGTTTGGATTGATCTGATCGAGCAGAAAGTCGATGTTAAAACTACCTAAGTCACCAGCATTTAAGTACATATTCCAATTTGCTTGGTTGATATGCTTGTCGTAACTGAATTCGGTTGAAAAATCGAGGGTCACTTGCTTATAACCCATGTCCATCAAATCACTCACCTCAAGGTTATCTTTATTATCGCAGCCGGCTAATGTGATCTGTGTGAAGATATCAGGTTCGGTTTTAAAGTCAGACGAAGAATCCATGCTAGACGTTAATGGGAACTGTAATTGAACCAATTCAGCGCTTACAGTATCGGCTGTGCCGAAATATTGACCCGTTTCGATGCCGCGCACCATCTTGAAGGAGTCGAGCAAACTACCTGTGCCAAAACGAAACTCTTTTACGGTAATCTTTTGGGCGGAGCCTGGCATGGTGATTTCGATGCCTGTAGTGACTGATTTACCGTCCAGGCTGACGTAGGTGGAGTCATAACTCGCCGAGGTTTGCATTTTTATCATCGAAAATGCATCGTCGATCATCTGTTTGTTTTTATACCAAATGTAACCGTAGGCCATCCCTGCCAATATCAAGATAATGATCACTAATCGTGTAAAAAATTTCACCAGCCACTCCTTCTTATAGTGTCAACAAGCGTTCGCTTTAAAAAATCATACCAACATCAGAATACTGAGGTTATAACTGGCGTGGCATATAATAGGGTTGAGGATTGAACCACTGCGTTCTCGGATTGCCGCTAAACAGATCCCCAATACAAAAATAGCGGCTAAACCTACCCAGTAGTTGTAATATTCTATTAGGTGGAAAGCCATAAATACAACTGCGGATAGGAATATTGCCAAATATACACCAAACCTGGCGTGCATAGAATCGTAAATAAGGCCGCGGAAAAGGTATTCTTCAAAAAATGGGGCCAGTATCACTGTGCCAATTATCAGCAAGGCTTGTGCATAAAAGCCACCATTTTTGATAATGTCGAAAGTACTGCTACGACCCATTTCAGGAGGGTATATTTGACTCAGCTGGAGAGTTACAACGGCCACACCTATTCCGATAACTAAAGAAACCAAGAACCAGTTTATAGAGGTGGAAAACAGTTGGTGCACAACCTTATAAAGGTATTCCTTGGTTAAAAAAAACAATAAACCATAGGAAAATAGGATGGATATGATAAGGGCTGCTATCAAAGTTAAGCCTGACTGCTGCCCAGGGCTATCATTGAGCGACTGAGAGTTTAAGGTTTCAACGAGAAATAACGCTAAACTTGTAGTCAATGATAAAATCAATAACGTTGAAAGTGCCAGCCATAAACTGTAAATAACGTGGACACTGCTATTGTGTGGCTGTTTTTTATCTTTTATCACTGGGTATTATTCTTTAATTCCTTTAAAGCATTGATTTTAAGGTTAACAGACGAGAAAAGATAGTCAAAAGCTGTTCAAAAGTTATACAAATAAGAGTATGATCTCGCCCCCTATCCCTAGAGGGTTTACAATACCCCTTTAGTTATTTGAAACAATTTAGGTAAGAGTTCGATTTATGCGTTATCCAGAAAACTACTCAGTCATTATTATTGGCGGCGGCCACGCGGGAACAGAAGCTGCTTTAGCCTCTGCGCGTATGGGCGTGAAGACACTATTATTGACGCATAATATTGATACTTTAGGGCAAATGTCCTGTAACCCAGCGATTGGTGGTATCGGCAAAGGTCATTTGGTTAAAGAAATCGATGCCTTGGGCGGCGCAATGGCGCAGGCCATCGATCGCGCGGGTATACAATTTCGCACGCTTAATGCCAGTAAAGGTCCAGCGGTTCGAGCGACTCGAGCCCAAGCGGATAGAGCGCTCTATAAAGCAGCGATTCGTGAAACCTTGGAAAATCAGGAAAACTTGGATATTTTCCAAAATGCCGTGGTTGACTTGATCGTCGACAATGAAACAGGCGCTGGGCTTGCCGATCAAAAAGTCATCGGCGTAAAAACGCAGATGGGCTTAGACTTTTATGCCGATGCTGTGGTCTTAACCGTAGGTACTTTCTTAGGCGGTAAGATTCATATCGGACTACAAAACCACTCAGGTGGTCGCGCTGGCGATCCGCCATCAGTGGCGCTCGCCGAGCGTTTGCGTGAATTGCCCTTCCGCGTCGATCGTCTAAAAACGGGCACACCGCCACGTATTGACGCTAAATCTGTCGATTTTTCACAGCTAGAACAACAGCCAGGCGATAACCCTGTGCCGACCTTCTCGTTTATGGGCGATGTGTCGCAGCATCCGGAGCAAGTGCCTTGTTGGATAACGCATACTAGCGAGAAGACCCATGATATTATTCGTGGCGGACTCGATCGCTCGCCAATGTACTCAGGCGAAATTGAAGGGATTGGCCCGCGCTATTGCCCATCGATTGAAGACAAGGTGATGCGCTTTAGCGATAAAAACAGTCACCAGATCTTTGTCGAGCCGGAAGGCCTTAACACCCATGAGTTATACCCTAACGGTATTTCCACCAGTTTACCGTTTGATGTGCAAATGAATTTGGTTCGCTCGATCAAAGGCTTCGAAAATGCGCATATTACGCGCCCAGGCTATGCCATCGAGTATGATTTCTTCGATCCGCGTGACTTGAAAGCCTCGTTGGAAACTAAGTTTATTCAAGGCTTATACTTTGCCGGACAAATCAACGGCACCACTGGCTATGAAGAAGCTGGCGCTCAAGGTTTGATTGCTGGGATGAACGCGGCACTTCAAGTTCAGGGCAAAGACAGCTGGTCGCCACGTCGTGATGAAGCTTATATCGGCGTACTCATCGATGACTTAATTACTCGTGGTACGCAAGAACCTTACCGAATGTTTACATCACGCGCCGAATATCGACTGATATTACGCGAAGACAATGCCGATTTACGTCTCACCGAGCGTGGTCGCCAACTTGGGCTGGTCAACGAAGCGCGCTGGATTGCTTTTAACCAAAAACGTGAAGCGATTGATAGCGAATTAAAGCGTATCTCGAAACTGGTCATCACTCCTGAAAGCGAAGCGGCTACAGAGCTTAATAAAGTGTTAGAAAAGCCGCTGGGTCGTGCATATAAAGCGCAAGAATTACTGCGCCGCCCAGACGTTAGTTATGACTTATTGATGTCACAGCCGGAACTAGGGCCAAAGGTCGAGGACGTCAAAGTCGCTGATCAAGTTCAGATCCAAACCAAGTACTCAGGTTATATCGAGCGTCAAAAAGACGAGATCGAACGTAACTTGCGTAATGAGCATACTGAATTACCAAACGACATTGATTACACCCAGGTCAAAGGCTTATCTAACGAAGTAGCGCAGAAACTGCAAAACTTAAAACCTGAAACCATTGGCCAAGCCAGCCGTATTTCAGGCGTAACACCAGCCGCCATTTCATTGTTGCTGGTGTATTTGAAAAAGCGCAAGCACTTAAAGTCAGCGTAAAGCCTAATCAAGCCCTATTCCATTTTGGCGAATGGTGGAGTGTAAATAAAAAGATAGTCATTGCGAGCTAGCCAAGGCGTCCAAAGGAAGCCTTTGGGGAGCGCGGCAACCTCTAGAAGGCTCCTGTGGGGCTTACTTTATTGAGATTGCTTTGCTCATTAACACTTCCTCGCAATGACGGCAAAAATTTAAAAAAGAGAAAAGTGTGAACCCTCAATTAAAACAACTTCAACCAGAATTTAACCAAGAGTGTGAAAAGCTTGGAATCACGGTAACTGACGAGCAAAGTGAGCAATTGCTAACCTATTTGTCGTCGCTGCTAAAGTGGAACAAAGCATTTAACCTGACCGCGATTCGTGATCCGAAGGAAGGATTATACCTTCATCTGTTAGATTCTGTTGTGGTATCGCCAGCGGTTGCGGAGTTTGAGAGCTGTCTCGATGTGGGGACAGGCGGCGGTTTGCCGGGTATTCCATTGGCAATACTAAACCCAGAAAAGTCATTTACACTGCTCGATACGAATAGCAAAAAAACACGCTTTTTAAAGCAAGTGGTGTATGAATTAGGCCTTGAGAATGTCACTGTGGTCAATAAACGGGTGCAAGACTTCAACCATGAATCAGGGTATGCTTGCATACTTTCGCGTGCTTTTGCGTCCTTAAAAGATATGACGGACTGGACACAGCACCTTATCGCGCCAGAGGGGCAATGGCTGGCAATGAAGGGGTTATATCCGCAGGATGAGATTGAGGAATTAGACGAATCGCTAAAATTAGTCGATTCCAAGCAAGTAAAGGTTCCCAATTTGGACGCAACACGGTATTTTATTTATCTACAAAAAGCAGGGTGACAAAGCTTTTGTAAAAACAGCCAGCACAATCGACGAGTCTCGCTGGACATCAAAAGTTATTAATAATAAATTTACCAGCACTTATTATGATCCTGAAATAACAACAACTTGAGGTGACTTGTGGCTTATATTATCGCCATTACCAATCAGAAAGGCGGCGTTGGCAAAACGACCACCAGTGTGAATCTTGCAGCTTCGTTGGTTCAAGAAAAACAACGTGTGCTGATGATTGATATGGATCCTCAAGGTAACGCCACCATGGGCTCGGGAGTTGAAAAGTCTGAGTTAGAACTGTCTACTTACGACTCTCTGATGGAGCCTGAAGAAATTAAAAGTCATATTGTGAGCTCGGATGTGGCTGGCTACGATGTGTTACCTTCGAACGGTGACTTAACCGCTGCTGAAGTTCACTTACTCGAATTTAGTGACAAAGAAAAACGGCTCAAGCAGGCTTTAAAGTTGGTCGACGACCTGTACGACTATATCTTAATCGACTGTCCGCCATCATTGAACATGCTTACCTTGAATTCGCTAGTAGCATCGAACTCTGTGATTATTCCAATGCAGTGTGAGTATTATGCATTAGAAGGGTTATCAGCGCTGTTAAATACCATTCGACAGGTACAAGAGCATGTTAACCAAGATTTAGTGATCGAAGGCATTTTGCGCACCATGTACGATCCGCGTAATCGACTGTCATTAGAAGTATCAAGGCAATTATTCAGTCATTTCTCGGATAAAGTCTATCGCACCGTCATTCCAAGAAATGTTCGCTTAGCGGAAGCACCAAGTCATGGCGTGCCAGTCTTGTTCTACGATCGCAGTTCCAGTGGCTCCAAAGCCTACCTAGCATTAGCGGGCGAAATTATTAAACGCCGAAACGCAGCATAAGCAAAGAATATAAGTATAGAGGATATCTTATGAGTAAACGTGGTTTGGGCAAAGGATTGGATGCATTACTGGGCAATAGCACCAGTAAATCAAAAAATGCAACGAAAGAAGCAGGTTCAAACGCTGACTCAGAATCAATTCTAAATCAAGACGGTGTTTTAAAAGAAATGCCGGTCGAGTTCATTCAGCCGGGTCAATATCAGCCACGTCGAGTTATGACCGAGGAAGGTCTTGAGGAGTTAACAGACTCAATCCGTGCTCAAGGAATGATCCAACCGATCGTTGTCCGCCCTATTTCTAAAGATAAGTACGAAATTATTGCAGGTGAGCGTCGCTGGCGTGCGGCACAACGTGCCGAACTACATCAAGTACCGGTAATCATCAAAGAAGTCCCTGATGAAGCTGCCATAGCGATGGCGCTGATTGAGAATATCCAGCGCGAAGACTTAAACGCTATGGAAGAGGCCAATGCCCTACACCGCCTGAAAGAAGAGTTTAACTTATCGCATCAGCAAACCGCAGACGCGGTGGGTAAAAGTCGTACTACGGTGACCAACTTACTTCGCTTAATGCAGCTAACAGACGCTTGTAAGACACTACTGGAGCGTGGTGACCTCGAAATGGGCCATGCAAGAGCTCTGCTCGCTCTTGAGGGAGATAAACAAGCAGAAACTGCTAAAACTGTGGTGCAGAAAGGGTTAACCGTTCGTGAGACGGAAAAGCTCATACGAAATATAAATGATCCCAAGCCGAAACCTAAAAAAGAAGCGAAAGATCACCATATCGTGAGCCTTGAGCAACAATTGGCAGATAAAATCGGTGCTACAGTGGCCATCAACCACGGCGCGAAAGGTAAAGGCAATTTGGTGATAAATTATCACAGCCTAGATGAGTTAGACGGCATATTACAACATTTGGGTATTGAGTCAGAGTAAAACACAAGGTATGGGTATTGCTCTAAGTTACTGACTATTGGCGAAAAAAAAAACAACTTTGTGATAGTCGTTTTGTTGATAAAAGGCGGGTAAATCTTTATACTTGCCGCCCGAATTGTGGTGAAACTGGTATAAATGGCATGAATCAATCATTAGCTCGGAAAGGCCGTATGCAAGCCTATAAAATGGTTCTCGTGCAACTAATCATCAGTTTTATCTTGTTCCTGATTGGCTTGATGATCTCAGGAACGGTCAGCCTTTCGCTAGGGGTTGGAAGTCTAATTGTAGTTGTGGTGAACTTTATTTTTGCCACAATCGTATTTCGCAAAGCAGGCGCACAAGCGGCTTTAGATATTAAAAAAGCACTAAATTTGGGTGAAAGCTTAAAATTAATGCTAGCTGCAGCGCTAATGGCATTTGCATTTATAGTATTACCGGTGGAAGGCGCTCCACTTTTGATTGGCTACTCAATCATAGTGTTATCACAGTGGTTTGCACCGTTAATTATTAAAAGTGATTGAAGAGACGCTTTACATAAGGTACAAAGTAAAGCGTTTTACTTGATTAAAAAGTATAGGGTTTAAGAAGCAATGGCATCTTCAGAAAATCTAGATAGCGTTGGTTATATCAAGCACCACTTGCAAAACCTGCAGGTGTGTAAAACTGATGACGGTTGGGTATGGAACCAGTGTCAAGACGCTGGTTTTTGGGCAATCAACGTCGATAGCTTGTTCTTTGCATTCATATTAGGTGCCTTATTTTGCTTTAGCTTCTGGCGTGTGGCAAAAAATGCAAAAATAGAAAACCCAGGCAAGTGGCAGTCAATCGTTGAAATGATTGTTGAATTTGTCGACAAAGCGGTTAAAGACACCTTCCACGGCAAGAACCCATTAATAGCTCCATTAGCGTTAACCATCTTTATGTGGGTTATCCTGATGAATATGATGGATTGGATCCCGGTAGACCTTCTGCCTTGGGTCGCAGAGCAGACTAACGTTCATGTATTAGGCAACGAGGCTCATACATCATACTTAAAATTCTTGCCGACGGCTGATATCAATATCACCTTTAGCTTATCAATAGGCGTATTCTTACTAATCCTTTTCTATAGCATTAAAATTAAAGGCATTGGTGGTTTTGTCGGTGAGCTAACCTTGCACCCGTTCTCCAGTAAGAACAAATTTGTGCAGGTATTACTAATCCCAGTTAACTTGTTGATGGAAACTATTGGTCTTATCGCGAAACCGATTTCTCTAGGCCTACGTTTATTCGGAAACTTGTATGCAGCCGAGCTGCTATTCATCTTGATCGCTATCTTGATGTCGACCGGGATTGGAGGTTTTGTTGGTGGCTTTATAAGTTACATGGGTTGGGCAATTTTCCACATCCTAGTAATTCCGCTACAAGCATTTATCTTCATGATGCTGACGATTGTTTACTTAAGTCAGGCACACGAAGATCACTAATCAAAGGTCTATTAAAAAGTTATTGAGACAACGATTAGTAAAGAGTTTTAAGTTTTAAAGTTTAGTTTTTTATTTTTAGTTTTTAACATTTAACCATTTCTCGATTGGAGGAAAACAATGGAAACTTTGTTCGCGTTCACAGCATTAGGTGTGTTGTTAGTATTAGGTCTTGGTGCTTTAGGTACTGCGATTGGCTTCGGTCTACTAGGTGGTAAATTCCTAGAAGCTTCAGCTCGTCAACCTGAATTAGCTCCTATGCTACAAACTAAAATGTTCCTAGTAGCTGGTCTTTTGGATGCGGTAACCATGATCGGTATCGGTATCGGCATGTGGTTCACATTCGCAAGCCCATACGTTGGTCAATTGCAGACTTTAGTAGCAGGTTAATAAGTTTGCACGCTGGTATTTATACCAAAACCATGACTAACTACTAGAGAGGGGGAATCAAAGTGAATGTAAACTTGACCCTAATTATCAACATGATTTTCTTCGCAGCCTTCGTCTGGTTCTGCATGAAGTTTGTGTGGCCGTTTATTACGGGTGCAATCGAAGAACGTCAGAATAAAATTGCCGAAGGTCTTGCGGCTTCTGAAAGAAGTCAAAAAGATTTAGAGCTTGCTCAAGAAAAAGCAGCTGAGATTTTACGTGAAGCTAAGAGCCAATCTGCTGAGTTAGTAGATTCTGCGAAAAAGCGTCACACTGAAATCGTTGATTCTGCAAAAGATGATGCACGTGCCGAAGCTGAGAAAATTAAGTCAGGTGCACAAGCGGAAATCGAGCAAGAAGTTAACCGTGCGCGCGAACAGCTTCGCTCAAAAGTGGCAACTCTTGCAGTTGCTGGTGCTGAGAAGGTTATCGAGCGCAACATCGATGAAGCAGCGAACAATGATATGTTCGATAAGCTAGTCGAAGATTTATAAGGGTTAACTATGGCAGAGCTATCTACTATTGCAAGACCATACGCAAAAGCAGCATTCGAATATGCTCTTGATGCTCAGACTGTATCTGAGTGGGCAAGCATGTTAGATTTTGTCGCTCAAGCCGTTAGCAATGACAAAGTTGCAGCATTAATTACTAACCCTGCCCTTTCTTCTGAACAGAAAGGTGATGTAGTGTTAAAAGTTGGTGAAGGCCACTTAGTCGATAAAGTTCAAAACTTTATTAAACTGCTTGCAAGAAATAATCGCTTAGAAGCATTGCCAGCTATTCGCCAACGTTTCGACGTACTAAAAGCGAATTATGAAAAAACTGTTGATGTAGAAGTTACATCAGCAATGGCGTTAAGCGACGATCAATTGCAACGACTAACAGACAAGTTGACGACAAAACTTGGTCGTAAGGTTAACATTGAAACACAAGTAGATTCTTCAATGATTGGTGGACTGGTTATCAGAGCCGGAGACATGGTTATTGACGGATCAATACGCGGTAAGCTCAACAAGCTTTCCGAAACGCTAAGAGCTTAGTGAGGAAGAAGCATGAGTGTGCAACTGAATCCATCTGAAATTAGCGAGCTAATTAAAAAGCGCATCGATTCTTTTGAAGTCGTGAGCGAAGCTCGTAATGAAGGTACAATCGTTAGTGTATCTGACGGTATTTTACGAATTCATGGTCTAGAAGAAGTCATGGCTGGAGAGATGATTGAACTCCCTGGCGGCAAATATGGTATGGCTTTGAACCTAGAGCGTGATTCAGTCGGTGCGGTAGTACTAGGTGACTACACAGACATCGTTGAAGGTATGACTGCTAAATGTACGGGTCGTATTCTAGAAGTTCCAGTTGGTCGTGGTTTATTAGGTCGTGTTGTTGACGCCCTTGGTAACCCAATCGATGGTAAAGGTCCAATCGAAAATGACGGCTTCTCTCCAATCGAGAAGATTGCACCTGGTGTAATTGAGCGTCAATCAGTTGATCAGCCAGTACAAACTGGTATGAAATCTATCGATGCAATGATCCCAGTTGGTCGTGGTCAGCGTGAGTTGATTATTGGTGACCGTCAGACTGGTAAAACAGCAATTGCAGTAGATGCTATTATCAACCAAAAAGGCACAGGCGTTACTTGTGTATACGTAGCGGTTGGCCAAAAAGCATCAACAGTAAACAACATCGTTCGCAAGCTTGAAGAGCACGGCGCTATGGACCACACAATCGTGGTAGCAGCAACAGCCGCTGATGCAGCTGCATTGCAGTTCATCGCTCCTTTCTCAGGTTGTTCGATGGGTGAATACTTCCGTGACCGCGGTGAAGATAGCTTAATCGTATATGATGATTTGACTAAGCAAGCTTGGGCATATCGTCAGATCTCATTGCTACTTCGTCGCCCTCCAGGTCGTGAAGCATATCCTGGTGACGTATTCTACTTGCACTCGCGCTTACTAGAGCGTGCAGCACGAGTAAATGCGGATCACGTAGAGAAGATTACAAATGGTGAAGTTAAAGGTAAGACAGGTTCATTAACTGCATTACCAATCATCGAAACTCAAGCGGGTGACGTATCTGCTTTCGTACCAACTAACGTAATTTCGATTACTGACGGTCAGATTTTCCTTGAAACTGACTTGTTCAACGCTGGTATCCGTCCTGCGGTAAACGCGGGTCTATCGGTATCGCGTGTAGGTGGTGCGGCACAGACTAAGATTATTAAGAAGCTTGGTGGTGGTGTTCGTCTAGCATTAGCTCAGTATCGCGAACTTGCGGCTTTCGCTCAGTTCGCATCTGATCTTGATGACGCGACACGTGCACAGCTAGAGCACGGTCAGCGTGTTACTGAATTAATGAAGCAGAAGCAATATGCTCCGCTATCAGTAGCTGAGATGGCTGTATCGTTATACGCCGCTGAAGAAGGTCACTTAAAAGATGTTGAAATCAACAAAATCGGTGACTTTGAAGATGCATTGCTAGACTACTTCAAGAACCAGCAAAGCGACTTGTTGAATGAAATCAATGAAAAATGTGATTACAACGACGAAGTCAAAGCTAAGCTTGAAGAAGCTGTTACTAAGTTTAAGTCTACGCAAACTTGGTGAGAATTGTAATGAAGGGTGCTCAATGCGCCCTTTGCTACTTACCAAACACTAATTTTAGACTGGAAATAGAGTATGTCAGGCGCTAAAGAGATTCGTACAAAAATTGGATCGATTAAGAATACGCAAAAAATTACTTCTGCGATGGAAATGGTTGCAGCAAGTAAAATGCGTAAAGCGCAAGATCGTATGGCATCATCACGTCCTTACGCTGATAAAATCCGTACAGTAATTAAGCATATTGCACAGGGTACTCCAGAGTATCACCACGCATACATTACTGAACGTGACGTCAGACGTGTGGGTTATATCGTAATATCAACGGATCGCGGTTTATGTGGTGGCTTAAACATTAACTTGTTTAAAAAAGCCCTAAACAGCATGAAAGAATGGTCTGATCAGGACATCGAAGTTGATATGTGTCTAATCGGCAGCAAGGCTACAGGTTTCTTTAAAAGAGTCGGTGGTTCAGTAGTTGCTAAGACTTCAGGTTTAGGTGATACACCTGAAATTGAAGATCTAATTGGCGCAGTAAAAGTGATGTTGAAAGCCTACGATGAAGGTCGCATCGATCGTTTATTTATCGTAACTAACGAGTTTGTGAACTCGATGACGCAAGAGCCTAAAGTTGAGCAGTTATTGCCTCTTCCAGTAGGACAAGATGATGAATTGCGTCACCATTGGGATTATCTATATGAGCCAGAAGCGAAGCCGCTACTGGACAAATTGATGGTTCGCTTTATTGAGTCACAAGTTTATCAGGCAGTTGTTGAAAACATCGCCTGTGAGCAAGCCGCACGAATGGTAGCGATGAAAGCTGCTTCGGATAACGCAGGTGATCTTATTGATGACCTTGAGCTTGTTTACAACAAAGCACGTCAGGCAGCCATTACTCAAGAATTGGCTGAAATTAGTGCTGGTGCAGCTGCGGTTTAATCCATTGCTTTTGCGCGAATCCGTTTGCGTAAAGTAGAAAGATAAGTTTTTAGAAGCTTAAGATTGAGGAAATCAATATGAGCACAGGTAACATTGTAGAAATTATCGGCGCGGTTATCGACGTTGAGTTCCCGCGTGATAGTGTTCCTAAAGTTTATGATGCACTTACAGTAACCGATACTGGCTTAACTTTAGAAGTTCAGCAGCAGTTAGGTGACGGTGTTGTACGTTGTATCGCGATGGGAGCTTCAGATGGTTTACGTCGTGGGCTTGAAACAACTAATACTGGCGCGCCAATCCAGGTTCCTGTGGGTACTGAAACCCTAGGCCGTATCATGGACGTGCTTGGTAACCCAATCGACGAAAAAGGCCCTATCGGTGAAAAAGAGCGTATGTCTATTCACCGTAAAGCGCCTTCAATTGAAGAGTTAGCGCCAGCTAACGAACTTCTTGAGACAGGTATTAAAGTTATTGACTTGGTTTGCCCATTTGCGAAGGGTGGTAAAGTTGGTCTGTTCGGTGGTGCTGGTGTAGGTAAAACCGTAAACATGATGGAACTTATCCGTAACATCGCGATTGAGCACTCAGGTTTCTCAGTATTCGCTGGTGTTGGTGAGCGTACTCGTGAGGGTAACGACTTCTACCACGAAATGACTGACTCAAACGTAATCGACAAAGTATCGCTAGTATACGGTCAGATGAATGAACCACCAGGTAACCGTTTACGTGTTGCGTTGACGGGTTTGACGATGGCGGAAAAATTCCGTGATGAAGGTCGTGACGTACTATTGTTCGTTGATAATATCTATCGTTATACACTAGCAGGTACTGAGGTATCGGCACTTCTAGGTCGTATGCCTTCTGCGGTAGGTTACCAGCCTACTCTTGCTGAAGAAATGGGTGTTCTTCAGGAACGTATTACTTCAACAAAGACTGGTTCGATTACTTCGATTCAGGCGGTATACGTACCTGCGGATGACTTAACTGACCCATCCCCAGCAACGACGTTCGCACACTTAGATGCAACGGTTGTACTTTCTCGTCAAATTGCCGAGCTAGGTATTTACCCTGCGGTTGACCCACTTGACTCAACGTCACGTCAGCTTGATCCATTAGTGATCGGTAACGAGCATTATGACGTAGCACGTGGCGTTCAAGGTGTGTTGCAGCGTTATAAAGAGCTTAAAGATATTATCGCGATTCTTGGTATGGATGAGCTTTCTGAAGAAGATAAGCAAACTGTATCTCGTGCGCGTAAAATCCAACGTTTCTTATCACAGCCATTCTTCGTAGCAGAAGTATTTACTGGTGCTCCTGGTAAATATGTATCCTTGAAAGATACTATTTCTGGCTTTAAAGGCATTCTTAACGGTGAGTATGATCACCTGCCTGAGCAAGCGTTCTACATGGTTGGCTCGATCGAAGAAGCGGTTGAGAAAGCGAAAAACCTTTAACCAGCCCTGCTTAATTGTAAAGACTAATTGTTAAGAGGGGGGAGACCCAATGGCAATGACTGTACATTTGGATATCGTTAGCGCAGAAAGCTCAATTTTCTCTGGAATTGTTGAGCGTTTAGTTGCGACAGGTGATTTGGGTGAGCTAGGTATTGAACCTGGCCACGCTCCCCTGCTAACGTCCCTAAACCCAGGCCCAGTTAAAGTGACTTTGCCAGGTGGAGAGGTTGAACTGTTCTTCGTTTCAGGTGGAATGTTAGAAGTTCAACCGCACATGGTAACGGTTTTAGCTGATACAGCGGTACGTGCGGAAGATGTCGACGAAGCGAAAGCTTTAGAAGCAGAAAAAGATGCGCGTGAAGCTTTGGCTGATCAAAGTTCTGAAATTGAGTACTCAAAAGCTGCTGCTGAATTAGCAGAAGCGGTTGCTCAGTTACGCACATTACGTGCCATTAAAAAGAAAGCCGGTAAGTAATTCTTTTTAATGCAGAGTGATTTAAAAAAGGTGGCTTAGGCCACCTTTTTTAATAGCTATAAGAAATGTAAGTTGCAAAGGATATACTTAAAAACTAGCTCTGTTTATTTTTAAAACTAAAAAACCAGTTCAAATGTAAAAAAAGCAAAGTGATCGGAAATTTGATAGGCAAAGAAAGCAAAAAGAAACACTAAGTGTTAAAATAAGCGCTTAACTTCCACGAATTAGAATAATTATGGCACTCAGTGTAGTCATTTTAGCTGCGGGAAAAGGAACTCGCATGCGCTCTAACCTACCTAAGGTATTGCACCCTATTGCTGGTCGCTCTATGTTGGAGCATGTGATAAGTACAGCCCAAGAGTTACAACCCCACAAAATTGTTGTCGTGGCTGGTCATGGTATCGATCAAGTCGAAAAACAACTAAAAGATATACCGGTAACCATTGTGGAGCAAGCGCAGCAACTAGGTACCGGTCACGCCGTAGATCAAGCGTTACCAGTGATCGAGGACAAGGATCAAGTATTAGTACTGTATGGTGATGTGCCATTGATTAAGGCCGAGACATTAAAAGCACTAACACAGGGACAACCAGAAAATGGTATAGGTTTATTGACTGTAAAGCTTGATAATCCTATGGGCTATGGACGCATAATCCGAGACAATGAGGGTAGCGTGGTAGCAATCGTTGAACAAAAAGATGCCAACGATGAACAGCTCAAAGTTAACGAAGTGAATACAGGTATCCTTTGTGCAAAGGGTGGGCAGCTAAAAGAATGGTTGTCTAACATAGACAATAATAACGCCCAAGGGGAGTATTACTTAACAGACTGTATTGCTATGGCGGCAGAATCAGCATTAGAAGCGAGCGGTGTTGTCGCATGCCATCCAGAATCAGCGATTGAAGTAGAGGGTGTAAATAGTCGTGTTCAGTTAGCACAACTTGAAAGACGCTACCAAGAAGCCAAGGCGCAAGATCTATTAGAGCAAGGCGTAACCCTAATTGACCCAGCTCGATTAGACATTCGCGGTGAACTTAACTGTGCTAGCGATGTCTTGATTGATGTTAATGTGATTATTGAAGGTAATGTCACTATCGAAAGCGGTGCGACAATTGGCGCTAACGTCATTTTGAGCGACTGTACGATTGGTGAAAATTCCAAGGTTAAGCCTAATAGCATGATAGAAGGCGCAACTATCGGCAAGAGTTGCCAAGTAGGCCCTTTTGCTAGGATAAGACCCGGCACTCTGCTAGAAGACGAAACGTTTATAGGCAACTTTGTTGAAACCAAGAAAACAACGCTCGGCAAAGGTAGCAAAGCCAGTCACCTAACCTATCTTGGCGACGCTAATATTGGTGAAGGAGTTAATGTTGGAGCCGGTGTAATTACCTGTAACTATGATGGCGCTAACAAGTTTATAACCACCATAGAAGATGGTGCTTTTATTGGTTCAGACAGTCAACTTGTAGCTCCTGTGACAATTGGTAAAAATGCCACAGTTGGAGCCGGTACTACCGTAACCAAAGATGTTGCGGCTGAAGAATTATGTATAAGTCGTGTAGCCCAAAAAAGTATTTCGGGTTGGCAAAGGCCAGTAAAAAACACGAATAAAAGCAAAAAGAACGAGGAATAAAGAAAATGTGTGGAATTGTTGGTGCTATTGCGCAGCGTGACGTTAGCGATATTTTAGTTGAAGGATTAAAACGACTTGAGTACCGAGGTTATGACTCTGCTGGTGTCGCCATTTATCATGATGGACAGGTTGAGCGTATCCGTCGTGCAGGAAAAGTATCAGAGCTAAAAGAAGCGTTAGCTAATAGCCCTATAGTGGGCGGACTTGGTATCGCACATACGCGCTGGGCGACCCACGGTGAGCCAAACGAGAAAAACGCTCACCCACATATGTCGAAAGACAACATCGCACTAGTGCATAACGGTATTATTGAAAACCATGAAGAGTTGCGCGAAGAATTAAAGTCGAAAGGTTACGTATTTAAATCAGATACGGATACTGAAGTGATCGCGCATTGCTTGCATGAAGAACTAAAAAGTCACGATACTTTATTGGCTGCTTTACAAGCGACCACTAAAAAACTTAAAGGTGCTTATGGAACCGTCGCTATTGACGCACACCAGCCTGACAAAATGGTTGTGGCACGCTCTGGCAGCCCGCTCGTTATAGGTAAGGGTATTGGAGAATACTTTGTAGCCTCAGATCAATTAGCATTGCTACCAGTAACTCGTGACTTCTTATATTTAGAAGAAGGTGAAGTAGCTGAAGTTAGACGTGATGGCATAACACTACTCAACAGTAATGGTGAGCAAGTAGAGCGTGAGTTTGAAACATCAAATATTCAGCACGATGCTGTTGATAAAGGCAACTTCCGTCACTTTATGCTTAAAGAAATTTTTGAGCAGCCTTCTGTGGTGGCGGACACTTTAGAAGGTCGTATTGTGGATAACCAAGTGTATATTGAAACTCTTGGTGACAATGCAGCGAAAGTCTTTGAGCAAACCGAAGCACTACAGATCATAGCTTGCGGTACTAGTTATAATGCAGCTTTAGTAGCTAAATACTGGGTTGAGCATTACCTCAATATTCCGTGCTTAGTAGAAATAGCGAGTGAGTACCGCTATAGAAAAACAGCCACAATCCCGAACAGCTTATTCATCACCATTTCACAGTCTGGTGAAACAGCCGATACATTAGCGGCATTAAGTAAAGCAAAAGGCGAAGGTTATTTAGCGAGCTTGACGGTATGTAACTCCCCTGCTTCGTCGATGGTTCGTGAGTCTGACTTTACATTGCTTACTCGAGCTGGCACTGAGATTGGTGTCGCTTCAACCAAGGCGTTTACCGCCCAACTAGTATCATTGTTGTTACTTACAATATCAATCGGTAAAGCTAAAGGCTTAGATAAAGAAACTGAACACAATATCGTAAAAGCGTTGGAACATTTGCCGAGTGAGATCCAAAAAGCGTTAGATCAAGCTGGTGATATTGATAAGTTATCAGAGGCTTTTGCAGAAAAGCACCATACCCTATTCCTTGGTCGTGGGCAGCAATATCCAATAGCTATGGAAGCGGCGTTAAAGCTAAAAGAAGTGTCTTATATTCACGCCGAAGCGTATGCCGCGGGCGAGTTAAAGCATGGTCCTTTAGCCTTGATTGATAAAGATATGCCGACAGTGGTTGTCGCACCAAACGATAACCTGTTAGAAAAACTAAAGTCGAATATTGAGGAAGTCCGCTCGAGAGGCGGTAGTTTATTTGTTTTTGCAGATAAGTCAGCTAAGATTCAGGGTTCAGACGGTATAACGGTGTTTCCTGTGGATAGTAGCTATAACGTAACGGCACCGATTGTATATACCATTCCTTTACAACTGTTATCTTATTATGTAGCTGTGATTAAAGGAACGGATGTGGATCAGCCAAGAAACCTAGCAAAATCAGTAACGGTCGAGTAACCAGGAGTTTTTAATGAATTTGAAAGCAATTACAGTCAGTCTTGTGGCATTTGCATTGTTAGCGTTAACAGCGTGTAGCGAAGACGGTGCAAAAGAAACTAAATCTCAAGCTACACAAGAAACAGTCGTTACAAAGAAAGAAGAAGCAAAAGTAAACGAGCCGGTAAAGATTGAGCTTAAAGAAGGTGTTGATTACATTGAGTATGCGAACTTAGAGGCGAGCGAAGAACCGTTGGTTTATGAGTTTTTCTCGTACACCTGCCCTCACTGCTATAACCTTGAGCCTATAATGATTGAATGGAAGCGTAATTATAAAGCTGAAGAAGTAAAATTTAAGCAAATTCCAGTGTTTTTACCTCAAGTCCCTCACCTAACCTATGGTTTTTATACTGCTGAAGAACTGGGTGTTCTGGAAGAGTATCATTTAAGTATGTTTGCTGAGTGGCATGAAAATAATAACCGAATCATTGATAAAGCTGGATTAGTTCCTTTATTTGAGAGCATTGGTGTAAGCAAAGAAAAGTTTGAGGAAGTATACGCTTCGGAAGACGTTGAGAAGAAAGTCGAAGAAGCAAAAGCCTTGATTGGGAAATTCCAAGTTACAAGTTTTCCATTATTGATAATTAACGAAAAGTACAAAGTAAATTCTTACGACAACCTTCAGCAGTTGTTGGGTAGCTTTGCAATTACAAATACGAAGAAGTCTTAATTTAGAAGCATTTAGAGAGGATGTATATGAAGGTAAAATATATTTTAATGCTAGCTCTAGCATCAGTCTTGGCATTAGGCGCCACATCAGTTGGCGCGGCAGTAAAAGAAGGTCAAGACTATAAAGTTCTTAGTGGCGCAGAGGCAACTTCAAAGCCTATCGTTCATGAGTTTTTCTCGTATCACTGTGGTGCATGTTACTCATTCGAACCAATGATTCAAAAATGGAAAAAGAACGATCGACCAGAAGGTGTAAAGTTTGAACAGGTACCTTTATACATGAGTCGAGTGCCTCACCTAACTTATGCTTTTTATGTAGCAGAAGCGTTAGACGTCAGTGATAAAGTGCACCCTGCAATTTTTCATGAATGGCATGCTGAAAAGAATATACTATCGACAAAAGCTTCATTGATTCCAATTTTTAAAAAAGCCGGAGTTAGTGAAGAAGAGTTTGAAAAAGCTTATACGTCGTTTGGTGTTAACAGCAAGGTTCAATATGCTAAAAAGTTAGCACGTGATTTAAAAATTATTAAAACGCCAACGGTTATCGTCAATAAAAAGTACGAAGTAACCAGTTACAATAATTTGAATGAATTACTGGGTACTTTTGCTCTAGAAAATACCAAATAATACAAGTGCTTTCGTATCTAAAAAATGCCAGTGTTCACTGGCATTTTTTATGGGTATACTATGCTTAATAAAAATAATAAGCGCTAAAAAGATTTAACATTATCTCACTTAATAGTTGTGTACCGAAGTATGACAAGTCCCACTGATAAGAAACAAAGCAAAGGCAAGGTTGTAGAGTCGAAGCCTGTAAAGGTAAAGATCATATGTGCAATCATCGAGCTCTTTGCCAATTTGCCTGACTTTATCGGTAGGCTGTTTGCCTGGCTTTTCGCACAAAGCTCAAAACTCTTTAAAACCAGAGGCTACCGCACTTCCCTAACCAATCTCGAAATCTGTTTACCTGAGCTTGAACTAAAGCAACGAAAGGTCTTAGCCATTAAAAGCTTAAAGCACACTGGACGTCTTTTTTTTGAGGCTTCTAAAATTTGGCGTAAGTGTCAAGGTGAGCGTTATATCGATAACGTCTTTGGTGATGAAGCCGTTAAAGCATGCCTAGCCCAAGGTAAAGGTGTGTTGTTTACAGGTTCGCACATCGGTAACTGGGAGGTAGCGCTCTATTACTTGGGTAGCAATTATAAGTTCCACTGTATGTATCGCCCGCCTCGTCAGCAAGAGATGGACGAAGTAATTAGCGGTGGGCGCTGTCAAAACAGTACGGCTATGGTACGAGGTGATAGCCGTGGTGTGATGCATTTAATTAAAATATTAAAAGCCGGTGAAGTTGCCGCTGTACTAAGTGATCAGGAGCCGGGCCGTGGTGCTGGAGTGTTTGTCCCTTTTTGTGGGAAAAATGCATTAACCATGACGTTGGTGCAAAAAATACAACAAAAAAGTGGTGCCGAGCTATTTGAGGTTGCAGCTATAAAGAATGCTGAAGGACTGTATGACATTCACTTAAAACCGGTAAAAATAGTTCAGGACATAGATGAATTTGAGTATGCGACTGAGGTAAACAAGCATTTAGAGCAAACCATCAGACGCTATCCTGAACAGTATCAATGGTCCTATAAGCGGTTTAAAACAACAGAGGACGGTGGTCCAAACCCCTACCGCTAATTATTTACGCCAGAAATAAGGCGTGAACAAGACTAACAGCGTAAAGATTTCTAAACGCCCCAATAACATAGCAAAACTTAAAACGTACTTGGTTAGATCGTTAAGTGAACTGTAGTTTTGTGCAACTTCGCCTAATCCAGGCCCTAAGTTATTCATGCTAGCTGCTACCGCGGAGAAGGCTGTGACCTGATCGAGGCCCTGCGACAGTAAAATGAACATGAGTATGACAAAGAACATGATGTAGGTAGCGAAAAATCCCCAGACTGAATTCACCACTTTGTCGTTTACCGACTCTTTACCGAGTTTAATAATAAAAACCCCGTTGGGGTGTATTAAGCGTTTTATCTCACGAAAACCCTGTTTAAAGAGTAATACGATTCGAATAACCTTCATGCCACCTGACGTTGAGCCTGCACTTCCCCCTGGAAAGCTGACAAAAATAAGGAGTACGGAGACCGCGAGTGGCCAAGCATAGTATTCCGCAGTGGCAAAGCCTGAAGATGTGGCAAAAGAAACGGTGTGGAATAGAGTGTGCAAAAACGCTTCGTAGAATGAGCTATAGTTGTAATCGATGAGCAAAACGATGGCACCAATTAAGCCTACACTTAATAAAATCATGGTATACACACGAAACTCGGTATCTTTCAAGTAAGGCGTCATGCTCAACTTTCGCACTGCGAAAAAGTGAAGAGAAAAGTTGATACCACCGAGAAACATAAAAAAGATACAAATCATTTCAATAGTATCGTTGTTGAAAAAGCCAATACTATCGTTGTGGGTAGAAAAACCGCCGGTTGCGACCGTACTAAAGCTATGGCCAATTGCATCGAATGCCGACATACCCGCTAACCAATAGGAAAACGCACAAGCGATGGTCAAGCCGACGTAGATATACCAAAGAGATTTTGCCGTACCCGCGATGCGTGGTGTCAGCTTGGAGTCTTTCATCGGCCCAGGAATTTCAGCGCGATATAACTGCATCCCACCAATGCCGAGCATGGGAAGAATCGCAACCGCTAAAATAATAATACCCATACCGCCTAGCCATTGAAGCTGTTGGCGATAAAAAAGGACTGAGTGTGGTAACTCATCGATATTGACGATGACCGTTGCGCCAGTGGTGGTAATCCCTGAAAAAGACTCAAACACAGCGTCAGCGAAAGAAAGGGAGTATTCTCCAATGAGAAGGAATGGTATAGCACCGATAAGGCTTAGTACGGTCCAAAAAAGCGAAACAATAAGAAAGCCATCTCGTATCTTGAGCTCGTTCTTAGCGTGACGCTTTGACAGAAAAATGAAAAAACCACTAATCAGCGCCAAAATAAAAGTTGCGAAAAAAGCACTACCTCCGCCATCTTTATAGATAAGTGCGACGATACTCGGCGGAATCATGGTCAAACTGAAGATCATGATCAATAGGCCTAAAGTACGGGTAATAGTGGCAAACTGCATTATACGATTCTCAAAACCCTTAGATCACTTAAAAATAAGTAACATTGACTTGGAATAACCGTTCAACGTCTTGGATGTAGTCCTTATCAATCATAAATAACACTACATGGTCATCTTTACGAATAATAACGCTATCGTGTGCAATGATAACTTCATCACCTCGAACTATGGCACCAATCGAGGTTCCTGGTGGCAAGGCTATTTCACTAATGGCGCGTCCAACAACAAGCGAGGTTTGCTCATTACCTTTCGCAACAGCTTCAATCGCTTCGGCAGCGCCACGACGCAACGAGTAAACGCTCGATACGTGACCTCGGCGGATATGTGTTAATAAACTACCAATCGTAACCTGCTGAGGGGATATAGCGATATCAATCTCATGACCCGGAATTAAATCAACATAAGCCGTGCGGTTAATAAGAACCATGGTTTTACGCACACCCAGTCGCTTAGCTAGTAACGCAGACATAATATTCGCATCGTCGTCGTTGGTGACGGCAATAAACAAGTCGAATTCGCTGATATTTTCATCATTGAGCAAGTCCTCGTCAGACACATCGCCGTGTAACACCAGAGTATCCTCGAGGTTGTTGGCGAGCTCTTCAGCCCTTTGTGGATCGCGCTCAATAATTTTAACTAACATCTTTTTCTCAAGACGCTTGGCCAAGCCCTGACCAATGTTTCCGCCACCGGCAATTATCACTCGTTGATAGTTTTTTTCGAGGCGTTGCAACTCACTCATAACCGATCGAATATGCTTTTTAGCGGCAAGGAAGAAAACTTCGTCGTCGGCTTCGATAACCGTATGGCCAGTGGGTACAATCGGTTTACCGCGCCTGAAAATAGCGGCAACTCGAGTATCGACGTTGGGTAAATGTTGTTTTATTTCGGCAAGTGCATTGCCCACTAATGGACCGCCGTAATAGGCTTTTACAGCTACTAAGCGCACTAGACCGTTGGCAAAATCCAAAACCTGAAAGGCGCCAGGATTATCAACTAGACGCTCGATGTATTCAGTTACCAGCTTTTCTGGGCTGATCACAACGTCTACTGGGATGTGGTTATTAGTGAATATTTCGGATTTGTCATGATAATTGCTGGAGCGAATACGAGCAATTTTGCTAGGTGTTTGATACAAGCTGTGTGCGATCTGGCAAGCGATCATATTAACTTCATCGCTACTGGTTACAGCGACCAGCATATCAGTATCATCGATCCCCGCTTTTTCCAAGACATCAGGATGTGCGGCGTGTCCAACGATGGTGCGTAAATCCAAGTGATCTTGGATATAGGCCAGTCGCTTTGGATCCGAATCAATTAAAGTAATGTCGTTATCCTCACCCTCGAGGCTGAGCGCGAGACTGGTACCGACTTGGCCGGCGCCTAATATGATAATTTTCATAACGACAAATAATAAGCCTTCTTATTAGTATCTGATGCTTATGCTAACGCTAACTGCTTGTGATCGGAAGGGGTTTTTAAGCTTTATGCGGTTAATTATCAATTATTTAACATGATTTTGATGATTTGATCTTAAGATCTAAAGTTTTAGGTCTTTGCGCTAAGAGTTCTTCTGCAACAAGGCATAGTAGAAACCATCCATTTCTTCGCTACCCGGTAAAATCTGGCAGCCGATGTCTGTCTGACTGATTTTCTGCATTTTAGAAGGTAATTCAAGCAGGGTTACATTATGAGTATTGGACATAAATTTATCTATCTGTGCGCAATTTTCCTCAAAAAGTATCGAACAGGTAGCATAAAGTAGTTTTCCACCTGGCTTGAGAGCATCCCAAGCTGCGACCAACAATTGTTGCTGTACTTGAACAAGCTCATCAATATCCTCATCACGACGTAACAGTTTAATGTCTGGGTGTCGGCGGACAACACCGGTAGCGCTACAAGGAACATCAAGCAGAATGGCGTCGTATTCGGAGCTTTTGCCTTGCATAAAGCTCAGCGCATTCTCAGCGTGAATGTCTGCCCCAAGCTCTAAACGCTCCATATTTTCTTGAATACGCGCACAGCGTTGTGGATCGATATCTACGGCATCAAGTACGAGAGTGTTTTTGCTTTGCTCGAGTAAATGTGCGGTTTTACCGCCAGGCGCCGCGCAAGCATCCAACACCTTTTGCCCTTCCTCTGGTGATAGCAGTCTCGCGGCTAATTGCGCCGCAACGTCTTGTACCGAGCAATGACCTTCATCAAAGCCAGGGATAGAATGCACAGGAACAGCTTGCTCTAACACCACTGCACTATCGACCAAAGGGTGTTTACGGTAACCTAACCCGACCTCATCGAGCCCAACACAAAAATCATCGCGACTAATCTTCATTAGATTAACGCGTAAGGACATTGGCGCCTGTTGGTTGGACTGTGTGAGTATTTCCTCAACTTGGCCCTTATAGTGAGGTTTAATGCGGTTAATGAGCCATACAGGGAAGCTGAACTTGGTTTCCCAATCGTTATCAAGCTTTTGATTTAGTGGCTCTTTTTGGCGCAGATATGTGCGAAGCACACCATTTATTAACTTTGTCGCCCAGTCTTTTTTCAGCATACGACAGGCATCGACCGTTTCGCTGATTGCGGCATGATCGGGAACGCGACTATATTCGAGCTGATAAAGGCCGGCGATTAACAAACACAAAAGATCTTGGTCTTTCGGCTTAAATTTTTTCTTTAGTAAAGAATGGGTTAAGGCATCCAAGCGCTCAAAGTAACGACAACAGCCAAGCACTATAGCCTTAAAAAGAGATGTATCGCTGGGGTTTTCAAACTCAACTTGAGCCAAGACATCGCTAGCGGACTGGCCTTCAAAGGCTATCAGCTCAAGAGATTTTGCCGCTTGGCTACGTGTGTGCGTCGAGTTTAATAGTGCCAACAGAGATACCTTCTAAGGTTGTAAATAGACAGTGTTAAGAAAATTGAGTGCCTTTAGCAAACAACTCTTGGTTTTTAGGAGCATTTAACAGATCTTTGACCGACATTTTACGCGAACCCGGTAGTTGAAGCTCTGTTAATAGCAGTTGGTTTTCACCACAAGCGACTAAAATTCCGCTTTTATCTGCGCTAATGATAGTACCAGCAGACTGCGAGCTCTCAGCTTCAACTACCTCTGAGGCCCAAACTCGAATGACCTTATCCTCAAGTTTGCTTTGCGCCACAGGCCAGCTGTTGAAGGCGCGCACAGTGCGCTCGATTTGATGTGCACTTTGGCTCCAGTCGATAAAGGATTCTTGTTTGCTCAGTTTGTGCGCATAAGTGGCTAGCGAATCATCCTGCGCCTCTGCGCTATAGTTATCGCTAGCAATATTGTCCATAGTTGAAACCAATAGCGTAGCGCCTTGAGCGGCTAACTTGTCATGAAGTGACGCGCCGGTGTCATCAGCCGTGATCGGGGTTACTGCTTTGCTAATCATAGGGCCCGTGTCTAAGCCAGCCTCCATTTGCATAATGGTGATGCCACTTTCACTATCACCTGCCTCGATAGCGCGCTGAATTGGAGCTGCTCCACGCCAGCGTGGTAATAAAGAGCCATGAACATTGATACATCCCAAACGGGGTATATCGAGAACCGCTTGTGGCAGTAATAATCCATAAGCAACAACTACCATAATATCGGCGTTATAGCTTTCTAGCTTTTGTTGAGCTTCTTCTGCTTTTAAACTGGTTGGTTGCTCGACTGGGATATCATGTTGTAAGGCCAGCTCTTTGACGGGGCTTATGCTGATCTTTTTTCCACGACCTGATTGACGATCTGGCTGTGTATAAACAGCCACAACATTGTGCTCAGAGTCTAGAAGCGCTTGCAGACTGGAAGCTGCGAAATCAGGGGTGCCAGCAAAAATAACGTTTAGAGAACGAGACATGGAGTGGTTACTCACTTACTCTGACGCTGTTGTTTTTCAAGCATCTTACGAATTCGATTACGCTTAAGAGGTGATAGGTAGTCAACGAAAAGCTTGCCTTCGATATGATCGTATTCGTGCTGAATACAGACTGCTAGCAAGTCGCCTGTATCAATTTCAAACTCTTCGCCATGACGATCTTGGGCTTTAACCACAACTTCATTAGCGCGCTGAACCTTGGCGTAAACACCCGGAAAAGACAAGCAACCTTCTTCCATCTCTTCGACGCCACGTTTTTCGATGAACTCAGGGTTGGCGAAAACTAAAGGTTCGCTTTTGTCTTCAGAAACATCAATCACGAATAGACGCTTATGATAATCAACCTGAGCACCGGCTAAACCAATACCTGGCGCGGCGTACATAGTCTCGAACATGTCATCGACTTGCTGTTGAAATTCATCGCCGAAGTAGGTAACTGGTTCTGCTTTAGTGCGTAAACGGGTGTCTGGAAACTCTAAAATCTCTAATTTGGCCATGAAAATTAATATTTATCGGTTAATTGGGTAGCTATTTAGCTATATGGGGGCGATCATAATCAATTCGACCCAGAATGACCATTTTTTAGCCCAAAAAACTCGCGAAAACGGTGAAAATAATGATTAGACTGTGATTAAGTTGTAGTAATGTGCTAAGAAATGTTGATAAGATGATGATCCTTATAGGGTTTAGAGATTCTACGTTTGGGGTTTGGCTGTTTCCTTTTGCCTGTTTTCAAATAATGTGCTTTGCAGTATATTGGAATCAGAGTTAAGAGGATCCGACTATCAGTAAATTACAAAGGATAGCCATGAAAAAGTTAGTTTTAGCAGCAGCTGCAACGGCAGCGCTATTATTGGGGAGCATTGCGCAGTCAGCAGAACTACGCGAAGACCATCCAGATACTTATGTTGTCAAAAAAGGTGATACCTTATGGGACATCTCAGGGCGCTTTTTAACGAAGCCTTGGAATTGGCCTGAAATTTGGCACGTAAATCCGCAAGTTGAAAACCCGCACTTAATTTATCCTGGCGATATTTTGAAGCTGGTTTATATCGACGGCAAACCATATTTAGTGAAAGCATCTAACGGCACTATAAAATTGCGCCCTAAAGCGCGAGTGCTATCGGAAGGTGATGCTATCACGACTATTCCGCTTGATTTGATTCGTCCATTCTTAATTGATGAAATGGTGGTTGACCCATCGTTATTCGAAACAGCACCATACGTTGTTGCTTTGGGCGATGAGCGTGTGATTAGCGGTGGTTTTGGAGATCGCTTATACCTCCGCGGTTTAGATGCTGAAGCGGGTGCTTCTTTCGGTGTTTATCGTAAAGGTAAAGAATATCGCGACCCAGAAACGAATGAGTTACTTGGTGTCGAAGCGCGCTACCTTGCCAATGGCTCGATTGAAAAATCAGGCGATCCAGCGACTTTAGCGGTTAGAAAGTCGAAGCTTGAAGTGTTAAAGGGTGATGTGGCGTTACCGCGCAACGAAGATCCTTTACCACCGGTGTATGCACCGCGAGCGCCAGAGCAAGAGATTAAAGCGCAACTGATTTCAGTGTACGATGGTGTAACGCAAATTGGACAATATAACGTCGTGACGTTAAACAAAGGTCAGCGCGATGGCTTAGAAGAAGGCCATGTACTGACGGTTTATCAGCGCGGTAAAAAAGTGCACGATAAAATCGCTGAAGAGCGTGGTGCCGATGATCCATACGTTACGTTACCAGAAGAGCGCGCAGGTACCTTAATGGTCTTCCGCACTTATGAAAAAGTTAGCTTAGCGTTGATCATGGATGCAGTACGTCCGATTCACTTGATGGATGTTGCACGCAACCCATACTAAGCATCGCTTATAAAGTGTCAGCTAACGATTGGCTAAACACTAAGCAAAAAATAGAACTGGTCTTGTTGCAAAGCAAGGCCAGTTTTTTATGGAACACTATGAAAAACACATTTTCACGATTAAAGGATTAATCATGACCAAGACAAACACCCTCGATACAGCAAAATTCCGTGCATGGCTTGCGCTATCGCACATTAATATTAGTCGCGCGAAACTACAGCATTTCTTAGAGCACTACTCTTCGATTGAGCAAATTTTTGAATTATCGGAAAAGCAATTAATACAGCTAGGCTTTAGAGAAGGCTTAAAAAAACGTTTAGATGCGATCGATGATTCGCTGATTGAGCAGGATCTGACCTGGTTTGATAGCGATGACAAACATCTTATACCCTTTACCAGCGATGACTATCCGGGGCTATTACGGGAAATTGACTCAGCACCTAAACTGCTATTTGTACATGGCAAAAAAGAACTCTTGCAGCATCATCAAATTGCCATCGTAGGTAGTCGAAACCCAACGCCACAGGGCAAAGATAATGCTATTGAGTTTGCAAAAACCTTGGGAAAAGCGGGAGCAGTGATAACCAGTGGCTTGGCTTTAGGTGTGGATGGTTTTGCGCATAAAGCGGTGTTAGATCAGGGATTGCCGACCATTGCAGTGGCTGGTACTGGATTAGACAGAGTTTACCCAGCAAGGCACAAAGAGCTCGCCCAGAGAATTGTTGATAACGGCGCATTAGTTTCGGAGTTTGCTCTTGGCACTGGCGTTCGAGCGACCCACTTCCCCGCTCGTAATCGAATTATTTCAGGCATGAGTCTTGGCACATTGGTGGTGGAAGCTGCTGTGAAAAGTGGCTCGTTAATTACGGCGAGACTGGCTATGGAGCAAGGTCGTGAGGTTTTCGCGATTCCTGGCTCGATCCATAACCCACTAGCCCGCGGTTGTCATTTGTTAATAAAGCAAGGCGTAAAGCTAGTGGAAACCGCAGAAGAAATTATCGAAGAGCTTGGCGCATTAGCAACTTGGCAAACTGAGTCTCTAGCAGAAAATAAATCTGGCCAAGCTTCAGAGTCTACCGAGTTTGAGTTAGATCAGGAGTATCAAGCGCTTATCGAACAAATCGACTATGAACCAACCTCGATGGATAAAATACTTGAGCGTACAGGACTTGAAATAGATGTGGTCAGCCATATGTTATTACTGTTAGAATTAAATGACCATATTGTGAGTGTCGCTGGCGGATATCAACGCCGCAAAAGCTAAAGAAGCGATCCCTTTAACGACGCAATCTTTTAGCAACGCTTAGCAAGTGGCAAAGTGGCTTTAACGGCTTTTCATACGCCTAACCGATGAGAGTCCAATGAAAGAAGACGTACTAGACGTACTACTTTATATCTTTGAAAACTTCCAAGACGAAGACAGCAGCCATATTCTCGCTAACGACAACCTCGTAGAAGCGCTTGAGGACGTTGGTTTTACTGATGGCGAAATTAAAGGCGCGATCGATTGGTTAGATGGTTTGGTTCTAGCAACCTCTGAAACCTTTAAGCCAAGCGCTGAAGCCGATCAGTCGATTCGATTATTCTCAGCTCATGAGCAACTGATACTTTCGCCGGCGGTACAAGGTGCAATTATGTACTTTGAGCAGCGCGGTATTTTAGATGCCCATGCACGTGAGATGGTGATCGATCGCATGACTGCCTTAGGTCAGCAAGAAGACGAAGAAGTGGCATTAGAACGCCTACGTTGGGTGGTGATGATGGTGCTTTTTAACATGCAAGACCGCGATGCTGAATTTGCTTGGGTAGAAAATCTCGAAGGTGGTGCTCGAGCGCATTAGTGATTAGTGACTGGTTATAAAAGACTTAGTCACTGGTGCTTGGGGCCACAACCACAGCGGCAATAAGCCGTCTATTAATACCAGCCGTTTAACGAGTGCTCAGAAACTCGTCCATCAGACTAAACATAATAACTTAAACCAAACTTACCGCGATTTACGCAACTTTACACAAAGTTCGCTCAATTTATCGAAATTTTGACGTACAATTCGTTACACATTGAACTGAAGTGATCATTCATCGTAGCGAGTACATAAATTAGCGTGTTAACAATATCCATAGGCCCCTTGAGCCTTCCTTTTGAGCGATTTTTAATACTCATCAGCTTTGCCATAGCAATGCTGGTGGGTTATATCGCCAGCCGAAAAAATAAAGAATCTGAAAGCAAAAGTGTCGACGGTCAGCTAGCCAGCGTCTTTATCATCGCTATGCTAGTATCTCGTCTAAGCTTTGTGGCGCAGTATTGGCAGGAATATAGCGCTAATTGGTTGTCAATTATTGATATTCGCGACGGTGGATTTAACTTATGGGCGGCTTTGATTGCGCTCTTAGTGATGGTCACGTGGTACAGTTGGCGCGAACCGAAAACCCGAAAGCATTTTCTAAGCGGTGCAGTCGCCGGGTTTTTAGTCTGGTCGCTCGTTAGTGTGGGTCTTTGGGCCATAGAAGACACCTCGCAGAGATTACCGAAACTGGTCGTGTCGGAATTAAACGGGCAAACTATTGAGTTGAATGACATAGAAGCGGGGAAGCCTCGTGTGATTAACCTTTGGGCCACATGGTGTCCGCCCTGCCGTCGTGAAATGCCGGTGTTACAGCAGGCACAACAAGAAAATCCCGATACGGGAATCATCTTTGTCAATCAAGGCGAGCATCCAGCGGTAGTAGAGCAATATCTACAAAAAGAATCATTAGATCTGAAAAATACAGTAATGGATACTAAAGGCATGCTGGGGCAGTTAGTGGGCAGTCGAGCCTTGCCGACCACACTATTTATCAATGCTGAAGGTGAGCTAGTAGACGCACACTTAGGTGAGTTATCGCGCGCATCGCTAGCGGCAAAACTGGAACGAATGAAACAGTCGGAAATAAAAAAATAAAGAAGGTACTGAGTAATGAAGTGTTTAAAGATAATCAGCGTATTAGCATTAGTCGCATTAAGCGCCTGCTCCAATGACAAAGAAGAAAAAGCTACAGAAAATGCGAATAAAGCTAACCAAGAGCAAGGGGCATTAGAGAGCGCGAAACAATACCCAGCGCCTATTGAAAGCATTATCGACCAAGGCGTTGAAATTATAGATACCTTCGACGCGCCAGCGGGCATGATGGGCTACGCCGGTATGATGCGTGGACAACCTTTGGCTATTTACGTCACCGCCGATAAAAAGCACGCCATTGTAGGAACTTTAATTGATGCCGAGGGGAATAATTTAACGGTTGAAACTATGGATAGCCTGGTTGAAGGGCCGCGTATGGAGCGAGCATGGAAAGAACTCGAAAATAGCGCCTGGGTGGCCGATGGTAGCGATGATGCGCCAGTTATTATTTATACCTTTACCGATACTAATTGCCCTTATTGCCATAAATTCCGAGAAGCCGCTGAGCCTTGGATTAAATCAGGCAAAGTCCAGTTTCGCCACATCATTGTCGCCATTCTCCGTCAAAGCAGTATGGACAAAGGCGCCACAATCTTAGGTAGCGAAGATCCAGAAGCCATGATGGATAAACACAACAAGCAGTTTTCGCAAGGCGGCATCGAAGTTGACCAAGAAGCCGTTGAAAAAGGCCAAGTCAGAGTCCAACTCAACACCAACATGATGCAACGACTAGGTTTCGGCGCAACCCCGACGTCATTCTACAAAGATAAAGACGGAAAAATTCAAAGCGTCCAAGGAATGCCACAGGGTGAAGTCCTAGAGAAAATGATGGGAAGCCCAAAGCCAGACTAGGTTTAAGAATTTGCTAATGGGTAAGTGTTTGATAGCGCTTTTTATAGGTGTTTTGGTATAAAAGTGTTAGCGAATATTTACCCGCATGAGTTTCTGATTAGAAGTTTATGTTACCCGCATATTTCAAAATTGTTTTATGGCCCCAAACACTAGATTTTGAACCAATACCTGCGGATGTTAAATCTATTTTAATTTTTTCTAAAACCCCTGCTTTAAGTTTATTTGTTATATTTCCAGCAATTGGGGTTTCGTTTTCTTTGAAACACATAATATGCAGGAGAGCGAAATCTCTAATAACTATATTATCTGGAAGGTCATCTAGATTAGCTTTTTCAGATAAACTACAGGCAATACCACCATAAAAATAGCTTCTTGAATTACCTTGTTTGCAGATATAGACAAACGGTACAAATAGACCATCCTCTCTTTTTATCCAGCAAAAGTCACCATCCTCAATTTTAGCTGTACTTTTCGGTATCATACTTAGCTCATTATGTGTTAACGCTCGCATTTGCAGTTGGTTTGGAGCGAAGCGGAAAACCAGTCCGACAACATATACTTGTTAGGAAAGAGTTAATGCTCCAAACATTTGATCCATTCTATTTTCAATTAAACCAGTATGTCCCGTGCACCCAACAAGCCGGTCATCAGCTGTTTCCAGTGCTAATAGTAAAAACTCCTTTGCCTTTTCTTTGGTGACTACATTAGCCGGAGTGACAAATTGGCCATTACTGTTAGTAAAATACAGTGCCGACTCTCGTAAATTACGAAAATCACCATGTGCTGCTTCTTTTAGGAGCTCAGCGCACCTTTCTTTACCTAATGCATCCTCAAGACGCTTACCCATAAACACTGTAGGTAAGACAGCCATGCGATGTTTTTCTTTGTGGTTGTAAAGCTTATCTTTACCGCGTTTTACCTCTAATTTCCCATCTCTTCGATAGAGGCCGACTTCAGCCTTGGCAACCTCTTCAATTGCAGTTATCGAAAGAAATACTGAAGTACCCCACGAGTCTCGCTCGAAGCACTGAAAGGAATCTTCTAACAAAACAAGAATATGATCACATGCCCTATTAAAGTCTTCGCTTTTGGTTGCCTCGTTGAAAACCAGCGGACCATTTTCGATTGCTTCTTGAATTGACTCTATTCCTATACTTTGCAGATCAATGCTCATTCTGATTCCTAACATAAGAATACCCGAATTCGCTTATAACCTACTAATATTCATAGGTTTATTTTTGGAGTGACGGAAATTTGGGTAGCACCCGCACAAAGACGGTTCTGAAGTGCGGAATCGAAAGCGGTTTCGATAATAAACTTCGATCCTTTAGGCTCCATGGCGATTTCCTACAAGCTAATCCGTGTTTTCTTATTTATTGATTAATAATTATTCTTCAAGATTACTGTAGGTCTTTCATATAGTCAAAGAAGCAGCGTAAGATCGTTCTAAATGCTGAGATAATGTTATTACTAAATATGCACAGTCTTAAACGTTATTAAGCGAAAAAGCCTTGCATTTTAGCGCTGAGGTGGCTTAACTTAAGCGCTAACCTTTACTACTCAAAAAAGATGAATCAATTGGCTTACGTTAACGATTTTCAGATCAAACGTGCCGTCAACCTAATGGAACAAGACGGTGTTATCGCCTATCCGACTGAGGCGGTATTTGGTTTAGGTTGCCTTCCCTTCTCGACCGACGCTATCGAGCGTATATTGCAAATTAAAAACCGTCCTTGGCATAAAGGTTTAATCCTTGTGGCGAGCGACATTGCGCAAATAGAACCTTTCGTCGATGAAAACTACCATGATTTACTAGTGTGTTTTGACAGTTATGCTGATCCAAATGAGCCCGATCAGCCGGTGACTTGGCTTCTTCCTAAAAGCGATATCGTTTTGCCGTTGGTTTGTGGTGATCATGAAAAAATCGCGATTCGTTTGTGTAAGCACCCTATCGTTGAGGCTTTGTGTGACGAAGCGCAGTCAGTAATTGTTTCGACTAGCGCTAATCGTGCGGGTTATCCTGAAATGAAGCGGACGGAAGAGGTGCGCAATAAGATGTCGCAACAACTGGATATGGTGGTATCTGGCGCGGTTGGCGGTTATGATCGTCCTTCTAAGATTATTGATGCGCAAACTCAGCAAGTGCTGCGAGCTTAGGCGTAAAAGCGGTAATCAGTCCAGTTAGCCAATACAACTCGATGACGCAAAAAGAGGTGGTATGCAAACCATTGATATTGAAGCAGTTAAATCCTATCTGCTTGGTTTACAAGAAGATATTTGTCGCGAATTAGCCAAAGAAGACGGCGAAAAAGATTTTATTAAAGACGAGTGGCAGCGCGCACAAGGTGGTGGCGGTTTAACCCGAGTTATGGAAAATGGCGCTGTCATCGAAAAAGGCGGCGTCAATTATTCTTATGTAGAAGGCACTAATATGCCTGCTTCTGCTACGGCTCATCGACCTGAATTAGCAGGTCGAAGCTTTAAGGCCATGGGCGTATCGCTGGTGATTCACCCGAAAAGTCCTCATGTGCCGACTTCGCACATGAACGTTCGCTTTTTTGTCGCGGAAAAAGAAGGCGCTGAGCCGATTTGGTGGTTTGGTGGTGGTTTTGATTTGACGCCCTATTACGCCAATAAAGAAGACTGTCAGTTTTGGCATCAGGTAGCAAAAGATACCTGCGATCCGTTTGGCGCCGAGTGCTATCCAAAATACAAAAAGTGGTGTGATGATTATTTTTATATTAAACACCGTGATGAGCACCGTGGTATTGGTGGTTTGTTTTTTGATGATCTGAATACCGAGGGAACTGCTTTTTCAGGAAAAGGTTGGGATTTTGAGCAGTGTTTTGCTTTTATGCGCTCAGTGGGCGATCATTACATCAAGGCTTATCAGCCGATACTCAATAAACGTAAGGGCCTGCCTTACACCGAAGAAGAGCGTGAATTTCAGCTCTATCGCCGTGGGCGTTATGTGGAGTTTAACTTGGTTTGGGATAGAGGCACTTTGTTTGGCCTACAAACCGGCGGGCGCACTGAGTCGATATTGATGTCTTTGCCGACGACGGTGAACTGGCGCTATAACTGGCAGCCAGAAGCAGGCAGCCGTGAAGCTGAGTTAACCGAGTATTACTTAAAACCTCAAGACTGGGTAAACATATAGGATCTGATGATGAATAGTGGTTTTTTCCCAAGCCGTCGTTTGCGACGTATTCGTGCACAAGCTTTTAGTCGTGATTTAGTTCGTGAATCGAGCTTGTCGGCGAAGGATTTTATTTATCCAGTTTTTGTGCTCGAGGGTGAGAATAAAAAAGAAGCGGTCGCTTCGATGCCTGGCGTTGAGCGTAAGACGCTCGATTTATTGCTTGAGGAATGCTCGGAAGTGGTCAATTTAGGAATTCCTGCGATTGCATTATTTCCAGTGATTAGTGATACGAAAAAATCACTAGATGCAAAAGAAGCTTACAATCCGAAAGGTCTGGTGCCAGAGGCGATTAAAGCGATAAAAGCTATCTACCCACAGTTAGGCGTAATGACCGATGTGGCGCTCGATCCTTATACCTCGCACGGCCAAGACGGAATCGTTGATGATGAAGGTTATATCCTTAACGATATTACTAAGGAAGTTTTAGTCAAGCAGGCGCTGTGTCATGCCAAAGCTGGTGCTGATATGGTGGCGCCATCGGATATGATGGATGGTCGAATTGGTGCTATCCGCGAAGCGTTGGAAGCTGGCGAGTTCGTCAACACCATGATCATGTCTTATGCTGCTAAATATGCTTCTAGTTACTATGGGCCCTTCCGCGACGCAGTCGGTTCGGCAGGGGCTTTGGGTAAAGCTGATAAAAAGACTTATCAAATGGATCCCGGCAATACAGACGAGGCATTACACGAAATTGCGCTGGATATCGAAGAAGGAGCTGATATGGTAATGGTTAAGCCTGGTCAGCCTTACTTGGATATTGTGCGCCGAGTAAAAGACGAATTTAAGATGCCGACCTTTGCTTATCAAGTCAGTGGCGAATACGCCATGATTAAAGCTGCGGCGCAAAACGGCTGGCTTGATGAAAAGGCCATCGTTTTAGAGTCGCTACTGGGCTTTAAGCGCGCGGGCTGCGACGGTATCCTGACATACTTTGCTAAAGATGCTTGCCGTTATTTAGAAGAATCACAGTAGATTGCAATAAAAGGCTAAGAGAGCACACTTGACCGTCATTTTAAACGCTATCATTCCTGTCGCCCTTGTCGTGTTGATTGGGGTGGTGTTGGTTAAATGGCGGTTTGTTAGAGCTGAGTTTTTTGAAGATTTATCGACAGTTGTTTTCAAAGCCTTTATCCCTGTATTTTTATTCGTTAACGTTTATGAAACGGGTTTAGAGGATATTGGCACTACCCTGATCGCTTATTTCACGCCAGTTTTAATCGTTTTTGTAATATTGGCGCTGACCATGAGCCATCGTATAGCCCTAGCGTCGACCTTTTCGAACAATGTACTGGTGGGAATCCCGGTCATATTGTCGGTCACTGGGCAAAAAGGCTTGGTGATTAGTTTGGCGGTGATATCGGGTCATAGTTTAATCCTTTTTAGCACCTTCTTTTTGTTTTCGACGCGAGTCAACGTAACACCATCCAAGTTTAAGGCGACCCTTGGAATTTTCAGTAACCCCGTCATCTTAGGTGTGGTCTTAGGCTTGCTTTTTAACCTGTTTGAAATTCCCATCCCGACTCAGTTGTTCACTCCGCTACAAATGGTATCGGATGCAGCGCTACCTTTAGCTCTAATTATTTTAGGTAGCTCACTTGCAAGCATTCGAACCATTAGCCGTTCGGTAATTAAGAAAACAGCCTTGGTCACTTCAATTAAACTATTGCTGATCCCTTTGGTGGTGTTTAGTTTTGGCTACTGGGTTATGGGTCTAAGCGAGACTTATTTATTATCGCTGACAATATTGGCCGCTTGCCCTACCGGTATCAGTATTATGCCCTTTGTGGAGGCGGTAGAAAGCGATCGTAAGGTAGCTCATAACACCATAGCGTTAACGACTCTGTTGTCCGTTATCACAATTCCGATTACGATATGGTTAGTACAAACGCTGTATTAAGCTGGGAAATGGTTTGATAGTGACTCCGCAGAAAAAACTTTAGCAGACCGAGGTATCGTATGAAGATCATAAAAGTCGCAATAATGACAGGGCTGGCGGCATTGCTCCTAACCAGTTGTAAAACCACAGACATTAACCGCGTGTTAGAAGGCTTAGGCGGCAATCAACAGTTATCCAACGAAACGGTGGTGGCTGGATTAAAGCAGGCGCTCGAAGTCGGCACTAAAAATAGCGTCAACAGCACCAATAAACCAGGTGGTTTTAGTGATAATCCATTGATTAAAATCGCGGTTCCTGAGGAGCTGGATAATGTTGCTGGGGCCTTGCGGAAAGTAGGTCTGGGCAGTTATGTGAATAATTTTGAGCGCCAAATGAATCGTGCCGCAGAAAAAGCATCGGGCGAGGCTAAAGATGTCTTTATTAGTGCCATTAGCTCGATGTCGATTTCCGATGCTTGGGGTATCTTGCGCGGTGGTGATAATGCTGCGACTAACTATTTCCGCGAAAAAACACAAAATAGCTTAGAGCGCCGATTCCAACCGATTATTACTAATAATATGGAAAAAGTAGGCTTTTATAATGATTATAAACAATTGCTAGGAGCCTACCAAAAACTGCCTTTCACAGAAAAGCCCAACATGAACATTGAAGATTATGTCATGGACGAAACTCTGGACGGACTTTTCACCTTAGTTGCTCAGGAAGAGAAAAAAATACGAGACAACCCCGTCGCCAGAACCACAGAGCTACTACAAAAAGTCTTTTCTCAGCAGTGATTTCACACAAAACTTGATAGCGAAAGGTCACTGGTCTGGCCTTTCGCGCTAAAATAATGTATCAATAGAGCCCTACAACAAAAATTAGGGTGTCTCAGTGAATTATCATGTCACTACGATCAACTTTGAAGCATCTGATGGCTTTGAACTGGCTGCCTGTGTTTATGCTCCGGCAGCAAAAAGTGAAAGCAAAAAAGTGTTACTGATAGGATCGGCTTTCGGTGTGCCTTATCAGTATTACAAACATTTTGCGGGGTATATGGCGGAGCTAGGGATAACTGTTGTCACATTTGATTATCGTGGTATTAGCCATTCCCAGCACGGCAATATGCCGACTGAAGAAATCTTGATGCAACATTGGGGAGAGCTAGATCTAGAAGCTGCCATACAGTTTATTAAAAGAACCTACTCCCCTGAAAAGCTCTTCTACTTAGGGCATAGCGCCGGTGGGCAAATCATTGGTCTAGCGCAATCTAGCCTTGAGTTCGACAAAATCATTATTGCAGCTAGTGGTGTTGGAACCTGGCGTTTGTGGCCAGGGCTACAGAAATATGGGATTGCTGCAATATGGTACTTGGTATTCCCTGCGGTGCTATCTGTGCAATTTGGTGACTTTTTTAAGTCGCGCTTTCTCGGGCCTACACCGGTGCCTAAAAATGCTGTAAAGCAATGGTTACGCTGGGCTCGCTCAAATGACTACTTGTTTACACCTAAGCACGACATTGACACTCAGCTTTATAGGAGCATCGATGCAGACCTTTTAGCGCTTACAATCAGTGATGACTGGTATGCGCCGTCACAAGCGAGGGATGGACTGCTAAAACACTACCCCAAGACTAAGCAGACAGTCCTCAATATTTCTCCATCCGCAATAGGCCTTAAAAAAATCGGGCACTTTGGTTTGTTTAAGAAAAAGCAGGAAATCAAAGAAGGAATATGGCAACCTATAGTTAATTTTTTAAATCAAAAGGAAGGGCTTTGATGTCTGAACGCGAGAAAAAAACCTCGGAAGCAATAGAAACATGGAACTTCGTTTTTCCAAACCAAAGCAACCCTTATGGCAACATGTTCGGTGGAGAGCTGCTCGCCATTATGGACTCCACCGCTGCTCTAGCCGCGATTCGATATTCAGGACGCACAGTGTCGACGGCTTCAGTAGAACGCGTTATTTTTAAGCGCCCAATCTTTGTTGGCGATAGAATTAAAACCATCGCCAAGGTAGTTCTAGTCGGTAGAACCTCAATGATGGTGCGCACAGATGTCTTTGTTGATAAAGGTGGCGAGGAAGGCGATGTCCTTAGTACAACCGCACACTTCACCTTAGTAGCGTTCGATGAAGAGCGAAACACCGTAGAGATACCTGAATTAATTATTGAAACTGACAAAGAGCGCAAACACTTCGAACTTGCGGAGCAAATCAAGTCACATGTGGGACGTCGAGAAGGACGAATTAAAAACGTCGTGGAGAAATGGAAATGATAAAAAAGATAGGGTTATTCATTGTATTACTTGGGTTAGCTAGTTTTACTGCAGCGAAAGAAGTCATTATTGGTGATGTGACTATAAAGTTACCTCTTCAAGAGGGGTTTATGGAGCTTCCTGAAACACACTTCTACACAGAGTTTATGCAGGACTTTACGCCACAAACGAATGAGTTGTTGGTGATACAGGCTCCGAAAGATGAGCTAACGCAAACTCTGGAGATGAAAGGCGAGCAGTTTAGTACAAGCATCGTGATTCAAACTTTTAAAGGCACTAAATACCGCCAAGTTTCGAAAGCAGAGTTTGGTCAAATTAAAGACTTCATGAAACAAAACTTTGAGCAAATCAGTGAAACTTTAAAACAGAGAATTAATAGCGAAATGGATGCCTCGTCAAGCAAGGTGTCGAATAAATACGATGTCGACGTGGCCTTATCAATCACAGATATGGTCCCGCTGGAAATTTTTGCAGATACCGCAAATCATTACGGCTCTACTTACTTGATGAAAAGTAGTGTCGCCGTCGATGGTGAAGCAGAAGATAATGATAATGTGTTAATGGCGATTAACGTGATGCTAGTAAAAGGAAAGATTATTTATCTATATGTTTACAACTTGGATGAAGGTGAAGAGAGTCATCAAGAGTTGCTACAGTTATCAAAAAAAGTAGCATTAAGTATATCAGAGGGAAATGCTGCGTTAGAGAATAAATAGGTAGGGTTGTCTACGACAATCATTAAAGCCCATAAAACAAAAAAGGTCGCTAATGCGACCTTTTTTGTTGGACGTAAATCATTTATTTTGACGGTGGGGTCATAGTTGAACCGTGTGCTTGTGCGTCCTGTATTTTTTGTCTATCGCGTTCTTGCCTAGCTTTGTATTCTGCTACAGTCCAGCACTGCATTTTTTTGAAGTGACTCCCAACACGTGCTGACTTTTTACAAATAACCTTTTGGTCTTTGCTATCGCTAGAAGCCTGCTCAGTTTTAGTATTATTATCAGTCGATGGGGAGTTAGTGGCACAACCTAAAAATGCAAAAGAAAGACCTAAAATAACCAGTGGTTTTAACATAATATAATCCTTTGTTTTATATATCTGGCTAGACATTAACAAAGTTGAAAGTATTAAATAAGACAATATTTGTAACAAGTTATGTCACAATAGCGCGTTTTTAATTACTAATTAAGAGCAGGTTGCTAAACCCCCAGTGGGGGTAATCAATAAGAAGGTTAAAAACGAACATGACTAAGGGTTGAGTTTAAAAAAGGCCGCAAAAGCGACCTATTAAAGTTAGTTCTTTGATTGACGTCTTTGTGTTGGGTGACGTCGTTTTTGCTTAATCGGAATTGATGGTTTTAGATCTGCAAGATACTCAGGCTTAATGTCGAGTTTAGGTAACTCATGGCCTACATATTCTTCAATTGCAGTAAGGTTCATGGCGAAGTCTTCGCCTGCAAAACTCACGGCATCGCCTTCGGCACCAGCACGTGCGGTACGACCAATACGGTGTACATAATCTTCCGGATCGTCAGGTAAATGATAATTAAAGACGTGTGTAACGTTGTCAATATGCAGACCACGTGCTGCAACATCGGTGCACACAAGCACATTAACGGTGTTATTTTTTAGGTCATCAAGAAGCTTCAAGCGCTTTTTCTGATGCACATCACCAGTTAACAAGCCTGCTTCAATATCATTACCACGTAAGCAAGCCCAAACATGCTCCGCTGCACGCTTAGTATTGGTAAAAACGATAGTGCGTGGTGGGCTCAGACGTTGCATTAAGCCAACCAATAAAGGCAAGGCCTCATCACGACTTGGATAGAATAAAGCTTCACGGATCTTTTTAGCTGTGACTTGCTCGGCCGCGATTTGAATGTGTTGCGGGTTGTGCATATGCTCGTAAGCAAGCTCTTGAACGCGATGGGACAGAGTCGCTGAGAACAACATGTTCATGCGATCGTTAGCCGGCGGCATACGTTGGAACATATATCGAATGTCTTTAATAAAGCCTAGGTCGAACATACGATCCGCTTCGTCTAAAACCACGCTATCAATAGCTTCTAGGCCATAAGCGTTTTGTTTTAAGTAGTCAATTAGGCGGCCTGTAGTGCCGATCAAAATATCCACGCCTTTTTCCAGTTGAAGGCGTTGTTTTTGATGATCTTCACCCCCATATACTACTCGAATCTTGAATTTTGTATGCTTAGCAAGCTTCAGGGCATCTTTAGCAATTTGTACGGCCAACTCGCGAGTTGGTGCCATGATGATAGAGCGGGGTTCGTTAGCACGACGACCTTCGATTTCTGGTAAGGTCAACATATCGTTCATGACCCCCAATAGAAATGCGATGGTTTTTCCGGTACCGGTTTGCGCCTGACCAGCAACATTTTGGCCTTTTAGCAATAGTGGCAGGGTTTTCGCCTGAATTGGCGTGCAGTACTGAAAGCCAAGGTCATTGATTGCCGAAAGTAGTTTCGGATGTAAGCCTAAGTCGCTAAAACGAATGTCGGATAAATGTGATTTGTCCATCTATTATAACTTTTTACCATTGGATGCTTGCAAAATTGCAAGTCATTGTATCAAATAGAGCCATTGTGCGTCTGATAGCTACTGAGCGCAAGTGAATTAGCAGGAGAAAATTGAATGAGTGACAAAATTGTATACCTTAGCGATGCGACTTTTGAAGAAGAAGTCTTAAAGTCAGACGGCCCAGTGTTGGTTGATTATTGGGCTGAATGGTGTGGTCCTTGTAAAATGATTGCACCGATCTTAGACGAAATCGCTGAGTCTTATGAAGGCAAAGTTAAAGTTGCTAAGTTGAACATCGACGAAAACAACGAAACGCCACCAAAATACGGTATTCGCGGTATTCCAACATTAATGTTATTTAAAGACGGCAATGTTGAAGCGACTAAAGTTGGTGCTGTTTCGAAATCACAGCTAATGGCGTTTATAGACAGTAACATCTAAGCTGAGATCTGTTAGTAATGACACAAAAAGAGGCTTCGGCCTCTTTTTTGTACAATAGATGCAAAATTAACCACTCCAAGCGCTAGACAGCACTAACATCAAGTGCTACATTTAACCTTGCTGAACACAGCGTCCAAAAAAAGCCCTCGGGCAACTCCGTTTCTATTCCAAACACTAATTTCATGGGAACATGTAGCATTGCCTATCAATGCGTCAATAAATAATCTTTCACATTATGAATTTAACAGAATTAAAGCAGAAATCAGCTCAAGAACTGTCTGAAATGGCTAAAGCCGTTGGTCTTGAGCACATGGCGCGTATGCGCAAACAGGACATTATCTTTGGCCTACTCAAGAATCATGCCAAAAGTGGTGAAGATATTTTTGGTGGTGGAGTTCTAGAAATCTTGCCGGACGGTTTTGGATTTTTACGCTCAGCAGAAGGTTCGTACCTGGCTGGTCCAGATGATATTTACGTCTCGCCAAGCCAAATCCGACGCTTCAACTTGCGCACGGGTGATACTATCGTCGGCAAAATACGCCCACCTAAAGATCAGGAACGCTATTTTGCCCTACTTAAAGTCGCAGAAATCAACTACGACAGCCCAGAAAACTCCCGCCGCAAACTCTTATTCGAAAACCTAACACCACTACACCCAGACGTCCGTATGCGTATGGAGCGTGGTAATGGTTCGACAGAAGATATTACAGCACGCGTTATTGATTTGGCAGCACCGATCGGTAAAGGTCAGCGTGCCTTGATTGTGTCACCGCCAAAAGCGGGTAAGACAATGATGTTACAAAACATCGCACAATCCATTACCTATAACCACCCAGACTGTATGCTTATCGTACTTCTTATCGACGAACGTCCAGAAGAAGTTACGGAAATGGAGCGCTCAGTTAAAGGTGAAGTTGTAGCTTCTACGTTCGATGAACCAGCCGCGCGTCACGTACAAGTGGCAGAAATGGTTATCGAAAAAGCGAAACGCTTAGTCGAGCATAAAAAAGACGTTGTAATCCTACTCGACTCGATTACCCGACTAGCTCGTGCTTACAACACCGTAGTGCCATCGTCAGGCAAAGTATTAACAGGTGGTGTAGACGCTAACGCCCTACAGCGCCCAAAACGATTCTTCGGTGCCGCTCGAAACATCGAACACGGTGGTAGTTTAACTATTATCGCCACAGCGCTAGTCGATACAGGCTCAAAGATGGACGAAGTTATCTACGAAGAGTTCAAAGGTACCGGTAACATGGAATTACACCTTTCTCGCAAGATTGCAGAGAAACGTGTGTTCCCAGCCATCGACTTTAACCGCTCAGGCTCTCGAAAAGAAGACCTACTAACGACTCAAGAAGAGCTCCAGAAAATGTGGATTTTACGCAAAATCCTACATCCAATGGATGAGTTAGACGCGATTGAGTTCTTGATCGACAAGATGGCGATGACGAAGACTAATGACGAGTTCTTCACATCCATGAAAAAATAACCTAGAAAACGTCTTTTTAGGTTTTTTCTTTGTTAGTCTCTTGCTCGCTCGGTTACGTATTCTTATACGCGCCCTCGCTGTGCAAGAGACTGCCTCGCAAAAGAACTAAAAATATACTTTTCTAGTGATATTTTTTTAATTTAAAAATAATCTTTTTCTTCCTATGCATTGTTGTAGCAAGGTTTTTAATTTCCTCATTTACTTTATGTAAACTCGTTATTAAAAACCTTTCTACGCCTCGCCTAGAAAGAAAAATCTTTATTTTTAGTTAAGTGTTCTTTTATTAAAATTCTTAATTTTTAAGATTGCCTCGTAAAACCCATTTCTGGGACTATCTTTGTAGAAGGAGCTAAGTATTAATTTTAAGGAAAAAATTAATCAAAATATGGAATTCCGTAAGGTTCATCTAATAGCTGCTTTCTTCTTTAGTTTAATATTTTCTGCGGCACTTGTAGGTTTTGTTGGTGGACTAATTGAGTCAGTAAGGCAAGAAGAATGGTCGCCGATACTAACAGGGCCACTTGGTTATTCGTTTTTCAGTATCTTTTATACCCCCTCTTAGCTCCGCCTTACTTAGTATTAATGGCCGCCTTGATATTACTTAAGAAAGTCAATCGTTATACACTTGTTTTCGTAGGATGTATCTTTGGCTTCACATTCTGGCTAACTCTGCATTTAACAGAAAACTGGCTACCATTTTCAGAGTATGGTTATGTACTGTACAGTTTAGCAGGCGCTCTTGGGGGCTGGATAACTTACAGAGTTTTGGATAAAAACTCGTTAGAAAAAGAGCAAAGCCCTAAAGACTAGCGTTCTTTGATACCCCTTTGAGCTTGCTGAAGGTTTTTAAGAATTATTGGAACAAAGCATTTTGATGTCTGAGCGTAGCGAGTTCCAAAATGCGCCAATCATTCTTAAAAAGGGAAGGTAGCCGTAGGCCAAGCGACTGGGGTGTCTTTTCTTTTGGTTCGTTTTCTTTGGACAAGCAAAGAAAATGAACGTATAAACTTATATAAGAAAAAAGAGAAGGACTATATGAGAATTCTAATAACTGTATTGTTAATACTGATATCACCTCTTCTTAAAGCTAATGAAGTAGTGTTCCCTGAAGGAGTGGAATCTGGCTATGTTCTGTTTAAATTGGATATTTCAAAAGAAGGCAAACCCATAAATATCGACATCGTTGAGGACTACCCCAAAGGTGTTTTTGTAGAAAGCGCTCTAAAAGCATTAAAGCAATGGACATTTAAAGTCAGATATATTGATGGAGAACCAGTAATGCAAGAAAATATGACGTATAAAATGGAGTTTAAAGTCGAAGAAGAATAGTAAAACACCTAATAGGTAGGGTTTTACTCACAATCTGCTAAAATACCCCCAATACCAAACAACTCCCAATCCCATGCAATACAAAGATCTTCGTGATTTTATCGAAAAACTAGAATCGATGGGCGAATTAAAGCGCGTGTCGATGGAGGTTGATCCTAATCTTGAAATGACGGAGATTTGCGATCGAACCTTACGCGCTGGTGGCCCAGCGATTCTTTTTGAAAATGTAAAAGGACACTCGGTGCCGGTGTTAGGAAATTTATTCGGCACGACACGCCGCGTTGCTCTAGCTATGGGTAAAGAAGATCTAAAAGAGTTGCGTGAGCTGGGTGAGTTATTGGCATTCTTAAAAGAGCCAACGCCACCATCAGGCTTTAAAGATGCTTGGCAGCAGTTGCCGGTCTTTAAAAAAGTCATGAATATGTCGCCGAAGCAGGTTAAAAAAGCACCGTGCCAAGAGATTGTGATTGAAGGCAATGCGGTAGACTTAACCAGTATTCCGGTGCAAACCTGTTGGCCGGGTGATGCTGCACCTTTAATGACTTGGGGTTTGACGGTTACTAAAGGCCCTCATAAAAAGCGTCAAAACTTAGGCATATATCGCCAACAAGTGATCGCTAAGAACAAGCTGATCATGCGTTGGTTGGCTCACCGAGGCGGTGCGTTAGACTTTAAAGAGTGGTGTGAAAAACACCCTGGCGAACGCTTTCCTGTTTCGGTGGCTTTTGGTGCCGATCCAGCAACAATTTTGGGCGCTGTAACACCAGTACCTGATAGCCTAAGTGAATACGCTTTTGCTGGTTTATTGCGCGGTCAGAAAACCGAAGTGGTTAAATCTATCGGCAACGATTTGCAGGTGCCCTCATCTGCCGAGTTTGTCTTGGAAGGTTATATTGAGCCGGGTGAGATGGCGGATGAAGGTCCTTATGGCGATCACACTGGTTATTATAATGAGGTGGATAGCTTCCCTGTCTTTACCGTTGAGCGAATCACTCAACGCACTAACCCTATTTATCATTCGACCTATACTGGCCGTCCGCCCGATGAGCCTGCAATCTTAGGCGAAGCATTGAATGAAGTGTTTGTGCCTATCTTGCAGAAACAATTCCCTGAAATTACGGACTTTTACTTACCGCCAGAAGGCTGCTCATACCGCCTTGCAGTAGTCTCGATGAAGAAGCAGTATCCAGGTCACGCGAAGCGAGTAATGATGGGGGTTTGGTCATTCCTACGTCAGTTTATGTACACCAAGTTTGTGATTGTGGTGGATGACGATATTAATACACGCGACTGGAAGGATGTTATCTGGGCGATGACAACGCGGGTTGATCCGACGCGTGATTGTACGTTAGTCGACAATACGCCAATCGATTATTTAGACTTTGCGTCGCCTGTGTCGGGCCTGGGTTCGAAGCTGGGTATCGATGCGACCAATAAATGGCCTGGCGAAACCGATCGCGAATGGGGCGAGCCCATCGTCATGGATCAAGCCGTTAAAGACAAAGTCGATAGCATGTGGGACGAGCTTGGGCTTGAGCCTGATGCTAACGACTAGCACTATAAGAAAAAAACAGAGGATTTATGTCTGAGCAGAGCCAAGCACAATTTGTCGAATGCCAAGTATCGTTAGTGCGCCGAGTCGGGCGCGATGTTTATTGGGTCGAGCTTGAGCCAATAGGCGGTGAATTACCAAGTTATAAAGCTGGTCAGTATTTAATGTTGGAGTTAGAGGATGGGTCACTACGCCCTTTTTCTATCGCTAGCTCGCCGTTACAGGATATTTTAGAGCTGCATATTCGTCGCCTACCTGGCCATGACGAAGCGGATATCATCGTCAATCAATTAAAACATCAGAAAAAAGTCAGGGTGCAACTACCACACGGCGATTGCTTGCTGACTGATAGTGAACGTCCGGCTGTGTTTATTGCGGGTGGTACTGGCTTCGCACCGTTTCACTCCATCATTAAAACAGCTTTAAGAAGTAAGAACCCTCGGCAATTGACTTTGTATTGGGGAGCCCAGACCTCACCTGATTTGTACCTGCACCGTGAACCGTTGGAATGGGAAAAGAAGTATTCAAATTTCACGTATGTGCCGGTTCTTTCAGGGCTTGACGAAGAGTGGCAAGGTCGAAAAGGCTTTGTGCACCATGCCTTTATGCTCGACCACGATGATATTACGGATATGGATATTTATGTTGGCGGATCAGAGCCAATGGTCATGTCGGTTTATCAGGATCTGCTCGATCGTGGCGTAGACAAAAACTCTATCCACTCCGACATTTTGAACATTAAACGTCAAATGGGTTTATTGGACTAACAGATAAATCATCTAGACTTAGATGCTAGAAGTTATTAAACCCGTTTGAAAATTAGCGATGTATTAATGCCACCGAAGGCAAAGTTATTGCTCATTATGTACTGATGAGTCATGCGACGATCGTTTTCGGTGATGTAATCCAGATCAGCACACTCCTCATCTACATCGCGTAAATTGGCGGTAGGTGCGTACCAATCGTTACGCATCATCTCAATACTGAGCCACGCTTCAATCGCACCACAGGCGCCTAAGGTATGGCCAAAATAACTTTTCAGCGAGCTGATTGGAACTGGGCGTTGAAAGACCTGTCGGGTGGCGTGGGTCTCTGCAACATCGCCGCGGTCGGTTGCCGTACCGTGTGCATTCACATAGCCAATATCATCGGGACTAAGGTTAGCGTCTTGCAAGGCAAGCTGCATAGCCACAGCCATGGTTTCTTTTTGTGGCTGAGTGACGTGAGCGCCATCGGAATTACAACCGAAACCCACAACCTCTGCTAAAATTGTGGCGCCACGGGCTTTGGCATGTTCGTACTCTTCGAGGATTAAGGTGCCCGCACCTTCTCCAACGACTAAACCATCACGGTTTTTATCAAACGGACGTGGTGTTAACTCTGGCGAATCATTCATCACTGAAGTAGCAAATAAAGAATCAAAAACCGCACCTTGGGTGATGCACAGCTCTTCTGCGCCACCGGCCAGCATGACTTTTTGTTGGCCATATTTAATTGCTTCGTAGGCGTAGCCGATACCTTGACTACCCGAGGTGCAGGCACTACTGGTCGGGATTATGCGCCCTTTGGTGCCAAAGAAAACACCCATGTTAACTGGTGCGGTATGGCTCATCATTTCAACGTATGAAGTAGAGGTAAAGCCTTTCATCGGGCCACCCTTAATCAGATCGCCAAAGACAGGGATGGCACGAGTGCTACCCGAAGAAGAGCCATAGGCGATGCCAGTATCACCATTAGTTAGTGCTTCATGCTCTAAAAGCCCTGCTTGCTTAAGGGCCATCTGGCTAGCACAAGTAGCCAGCAGCGACACTCGCCCCATACTACGAATCTTTTTGCGTGGAAGTTTAGGGAACTGGTAATCCACTGGAGCAGCAAGGCTAGTGCGGAGTCCCTCGCATTGTTCCCACTCGGGCATCACACGAACTGCATTGTTTCCTTGTTTAAGTTTGTCAACAATGTCATTCCAGTTATCACCAAAAGCAGTGATACCTGACATACCCGTAACGACCACACGATTCATTAAGCCATCCCTCCATTGACCGAAATGACTTGGCGAGTTAGGTAACCCGCGGTATCGGAGAATAGATAACTGACTAGGCCGGCGATTTCCTCAGGTCTACCCATGCGACGGGCAGGGATAACCTTCATAGCTTCCTGAGTGATTTCATCGTCGATCATGTCGGTTTCAATAAGCCCTGGAGCAACACAGTTCACAGTGATTTTGCGCCGTGCCAACTCGACAGCTAAAGCTTTTGTGGCACCAATAAGTCCGGCTTTTGAGGCACTATAGTTAACCTGACCGCGATTTCCTAAAACCCCGGAAACAGAAGACATAGCGACGATTCGACCACCCTTTTTGGCTCGAACCATCGGCATAACTAATGGTTGCACCACATTATAAAAACCATCGAGATTTGTATGAATAACATCGTCCCAGTCGGTATCGGTTAGTGCTGGGAATGCTCCATCACGAGTAATACCAGCGTTACACACCACGCCATAATAAGCACCATGCTCCGCCACATCCGTTTCAAGCGCTTGTCGCGTTTGTTCGCGATTAGCAATATCGAATTGAACCAGTCTTGCAGTGCCACCATTGTTAGTAATTTCCTGTATTGTCTGCTCGGCAAGTTCGATGCCAGAGCGACAATGGACAGTGACCTCAAAGCCATCGCTGGCCAGTTGAAGCGCGATGCTCTTGCCGATACCACGGCTAGACCCTGTGACTAATACTCTTTTGCTGGTCATAATTTTTATCTATCTTAAAAGTTGGTTTTCATCGTTTGTTTCGAAGACGTTTAGCTTTGCTTCGGCTACCATTTCGCCATTAAAAGTTATGGCACATTGAAACGCACCTAAGCCTGAGTCATCCATAAATAATTCTTCAACCTCAACCTGATAGCGTTTGCCCTGCTCTAAAACGGCTTGGTGTAACTCCATTTTGCGAGTGCCGAGTAAAAATCCAAGTTTAACCGACTGATTGTTCAGCTGTGAGCGGATGCCTGCTAAAGCTGCAATAGCTTGAGCCATATACTCAATAGCTACCAGATTTTCTACGCCGCCAAGGTTAGCATCATAAAAGCGCGACTGCTCTGTGATAGACACTTCGGCTTGTAACTTGTTGGCCTCAAAGTCGACAACACGATCAATCAGCACCATCGGCTCAGAATGTGGAATAAAGTCTGAAACGGGTGAGGAAATTAGCGTTTTTTTAGTGGTTGTGTCTATGGCTTGTATCATTTTATGGCTCTCTGCGACCGATTATAACACTGACATTATTGCCGCCAAAGGCAAAGGAGTTACTCATAGCGGTTTTAATTGGTTTTGCGGACCTAGTATTGTCGACTAAGTTAAGTGCTGGCAATGATTCATCGTAATGACCATCATAGCAATGCTTGGGTAAAAGTGCGTCTGCATTACTTTGTTGTAAAGCAAGCCAGCAAAAAGCGAGTTCAGTTGCGCCAGCAGCTCCAAGTGTATGGCCCGTTAAGGGTTTGGTTGAGCTGCAAGGCGTGTCAGCCCTGAGGGCTTCAGAAACCGCGATACTCTCCATGGAGTCATTAAGCTCAGTGCCAGTGCCATGAAGGTTTAAGTAGTGAATCTGCTCACCGCTAAGCTCGGCTTCCTTAAGCGCCATCAGCATGGCTTCATTCGCACCTTGTCCTTGGGGGTGTGGTGCAGAAATATGGTGTGCATCCGAGGATTCGCCGACCCCTAATAGTTCTATATCACTAGGTTCTTTGGTCATCAAAAATACAGCCGCCCCTTCGCCAATGTTGATGCCGGTGCGATTAGCACTAAAAGGCAATGATAACTCCTCAGAAATGGCTTCCAAGGCATTAAAACCGTTGAGAGTCATATCACAAAGAGAATCTACTCCGGCAACAATTACTCCATCGCAAAAATCGTTTTGAATCAAACTACGGGCAGAAGCAAAAACTTTACCACTGGATGAGCAGGCGGTCGAAATTGCGTAGCTAGGCCCTGTAATATCGTAGTAGTCGGCGATAAAAGCTGCGGGTGACGACATTTGAATTTGTGAATAATCAAACTCAGCAGGGAAAGCGCCATTTTTAATGTTCTCAGAAAGTGCAAATTCACCCTCAGCGATCCCTGAAGTACTGGTACCAATAACAATTCCGATTCTATGCTTGGAGTGTTGGCTAAATAAGCGTTGCAGATCTTTGTCTAATTGCAAAAGACAGTGCAACAGCAATTGATTATTGCGCGTATTGTGTTTTGCCAGTTCTGCAGGAATGGTTGGTAGCGAAACTTGAACTTGGCCCGCTAAAAACTTTTTTTGACTAAACTGAGTGCTGTATTCGACCATACCAGAGGTGTCGCCGGCGATAAGCTTCTCGAAAACTGCTTGGTGCTCATGGCCTAAAGCATTAATGAGCGCCATCTGGTTGAGATAAACTGGGCATTTAATCATTAGTCGAATACTCTACTGCTATCGGAGTCAGGCTAAGGGTATAACCTCTTTGGTGGTGAGTAAACTCTATCTGTCCCTGTAAAAAATCAGGCTCGCTATAGTGGATAGAGATTAAAGCTTTATTATGGGTTGTCATTTGGCGAGTTAAAGCATTGATTTCTAGGTACTTTGCGCCACTAATGTTTGCTTGCAACTGCTCCATCGGCCACAGACTCAGTTGCATATCGGCTAATAAAAACTGAGGTTTTATGCTCTCTATAATAGAGGAAAAACCTTCTGCACGAATTTCCCCTTCTTTAGTGACGATAGTGAACAGACGTGTGCCAGTAGGAGTTAAGCCGACCATAGTTAAAGTACGATTACGAATTTCTGTGTGAAATATCAGATCATGAGTTTCTGTGTTATAAGTCACTGTTGCGCTTTGAGTAAGAGTTAATCCATTTTTAAAGGGGATCGTTGAAACTAGCTCAAACTCAACATTGTCAGCGATTAAGACACGTTCATTTTGTCCCTGGTAATGACTGGTGCAAGCTCCAAGCAATAAGGAACTTAGCAAAAGCAACGGAATGACTTTTAAGAAGCGCATAGTTCACCTATAACATTGAGTCGACGATGTGGAGCTTGGTTGAAAGGATTGTTATCATCCCAAACGTAACCTGCCAATATAGAGCAGATCATTTCACGAATATTGTCCGGTGCCTGTTTGAATTGAAGAATGTCCTGAAGCTGGCCATCATACCAAGAGTTAACAAAGGCTTTAAAGGTTGTCACGCCCGAACTTAGTGGCTCTGCAAATTCCGTTTCCCAGCATACGGGTTCAAAGTTGAACTGTTTTACTAAACAGTCGCTGGCTAGTTTTGCAGATTTAAAAGCGATGGTGACGCCAGACGAAAAAATTGGGTCGAGAAACTCTCCAGCGTTACCAAGCAAAGCAAAATGATCGCCATACAGTTTTTTAACGTTTGCGGAATAGCCCGTTATGCGTTGTGTCTTATTGGGAAACTCAGCATTACTGAGAAGCTGACTAAAGCGCTGCGTTTGTTTTAAGCAGATTTTGAGCAGTTCATGACTGGAGTCGAGATTTTGCTCAGTCTCAAACTTTTGTAAAAAGTCAGGTTGGGCCACACAGCCGACAGAAGCGGTGCCGTCGGAAAAAGGAATAAGCCAATACCAAACGTCGGGATCCTGGGGATGCGTTTCGATTAAAATCTTATTTCTGTCGTAACTAGGATCTGAAATATTGTCGATAACGTGTGTAAAGACAGCACCCCTAACAGGAAAGTCGCTCGGTAAATCTAAATCAAGTAATCGTGGCAGGACTCTAGCAAAACCACTGGCGTCGAGCACAAACTGGGCAGTGACAGTACGGCTTTGACCCTCTTCATCACACAGAGTCAGTACAGGGGTTGGCGAAAACTGAATTGCGGTGACTTGACTACCGTATATAACCTCGGCCCCCATTCGCTCAGCTTCTGTCGCTAACAAGTGGTCAAAATCAGCGCGCTTGACCTGATAGGTGTATTCAGGCCCTTGGCTAAATTTTTTTGAAAACTCAAAAGTAGACTCTTGGCCTGAGGCATAGAATGCAGCGCCATCTTTATACTGAAAACCGAGTCTGTCAGCAGCAGCCTCAACAGCCTCTAGCAAATTGGCTTGCTCAAGGTAAACCATGGATTGTGGAAGCAAACTTTCGCCAATTGAAAACCTCGGGAAGTGCTGTTTTTCCACCATCAGCACACGAATGCCCTGCTGCACCAATCGGCTTGCAGCCAACGCACCAGAAGGCCCGGCGCCTATAATGATAACGTCGTAATCGTATTGTGGCTTATTCATCTAATACTCCTTGTGCGCGATAAATATGGTGGCCAAAGATTGGAGACAGTAAAAAGACGCTTAAGATCCCGGTCAGCATAGTTAGGCCAAAAGCGTGAATTGCTGGTGTTTGGCTTAATGATAACAGACCAAATGATAAGAAAGTGGTGATTGCCGACAAGCCGATGGCTAGCACAATATAAGGCGAGCGCTTCTTAGATTCCGAATAGAACAGGCCGTAATCGACGCCTATGCCAAAAACTAAAAATAAGGCTAAGGTACTAAAAAGGTTGAAGCTCCCAGCCACTAAAATATTCACAATAATCGCTAAAGACGATGCTGCAATAGGCGCTAGGAGAATTAGACCAGCAATCAGAGCACTGTATTTTAAGCTTAATAATAAAAATATAGCGACTAGTGCAAGCCCGAGCATAAACAAAGCCTTTTCGCGATACTCAGTAAACATTGCTGAGACTTTGTCCACTTTGTTAATGAAATAGAGCTTCTCATGTTTGTCGGCCAGCGTTTCCAACGGCTCTAGGTTATGAATATTGTGCAGAGTAATTATGGCGGCTACTTGATTCTCAATTTCACCAAGCCACAAATACGAAAAACGCTGACCTAGAGGCGATTGTAGCCAGTCCTGCAAATCTAAGTGGTTACCATTACTGGAGAGATAATTATCAACTAAGCTTAAAAGCTGTTGACGATTTAAAAGCCCCAATTCAATCAACGGCGAGAGTGATTGTCGATCCAAATAGTTAGATAATAATAGATAGTTTTTATCTTGCACCTGTCTTGATGGCACAAATTGCGCAATATGCTTATAGCCTTCGATCGCATTTCTATCAACGAGGGTATTTAAGTCAGCGTTTAAGGAGCCTAGCTGGTTAAGTAGCTCATCGGTGGTGTCTGCTTGCACCACAAAAAACTGATTAGTCGCTGGCGACGCCACCATTTTCTGAATGGTTTGCTCCTGCTGATAAAGTTCGGGCGGGATCGACTGTAACTGACGGATATTGTCATTATCATCCTCAACCTCACTGAGAAGAATCACTGCAATCACGGGGAGCGCAGTAAGTGCCAACAGAAAAGTTGGATGGCGAAAAGTTAGGCTGAAGCGGCTCAAAAAGGTAAAAGTTGTGGTGATTGCCTTCGGCGAATTTACGTTGACGTTAACTTTATCAAATAACAGCGTCACCGTTAAAAAGGCACCAATTAAGCCCGCGGCACAAAAAACCGCCATCTGCTGCAACCCAGGGAAAGGCGTACTGAATAAAGCGGCATAACCAATCACGCTAGAGACTAAGCCTAGAGTGATGGCGCCTAATATATGTTTCAAAGGTCTGCGGCTTTCGTTAGCGCTAGCAAAATAGTGAAACGAGTAATCCACCGCGACCCCGATAAGACTGGCGCCAAAAACTAGGGTTAAAACATGGATAGAACCAAACGCTAGGTGGGTTACTGTGAAGCCCAAAAACACCCCTGTGCCTAGTGAGGTTAGCGTCAAGACTAAGGGGCGAATGCTTTTAAAGGCCAACACTAATAAAAGGATAACGCCGATTAAAGAGCCTAAGCCGATGGTAGAAATTTCAGATTTAGCAGAAGCGGCAGCATGGTGCGCATAAAAAATGGCACCAGTGTACAGCAACTTGATGTTGGGTGAGTCTTGCTGAAAATCATCGAGTTGGTGAGTAAGCTGCTGTTGAGCTTGGCTATCAAATGGGGATGCTTGTAAGGTTGCGCTAACCACTGAATAAATTTTGCCCTGATGGCGGTACATAATGACGTCATCCACAAGCTGGCGCTGTGGTGAATTGCTAACATCAGTCACATCTTGTAAATATCGATAAGACAACAAGTAGGGGTCTTTAGGGAGTAAAGATATCAGCTGGCTCGAAAGCGGCGAATAGACCAGTTGTAAGGTTGCATCAATAAAGGGTTCACTACCCTGCTGTTGAAATAGTGCTCTATCGGCATCGCTGAGTAAGTGGAAACGATGCTTAAAATACAGCTGAGCGATGGCTTCCTGATCCTGTTGCGACAATTGCGTGTCTATTGATGACACTAGTCCACTTTGAAGCAATTGCGCTGACAATGACTTGGAGCTGATAATGGCTTCTTCGACCGTAGGGGCTTCGATTGTAAGAATAACTTTTTTGAAGTTCTGCTCAGAAAAGCGCTCAAAAGCTTCCTCGGCAAACGGGTTTACTTCTGTAGTGGGTAGCAGGCGCAGAATGTTGGTTTCAACACTAAGCCCTTTTTGTAGCTGGCTATAGAAACCGCCACCGATACTTAGCAGCAACAGTATCCAAAATACAAATCGCAAATTAATCGACAAGATAGCTTCCTAGCTGTTTTTTAATCAATGGTTCGCTGACTGGTGTAAACAAAAGTTTTGTGGTGTCGTCATTGGCTTCAGAAAAACTCAAATGCTCAATGTGTCCAGAGCCATCGATTTGGATAAGTTTTATCATGCGCTTAATACGGGGGTTGGTCGGAGTTAATCTAATGTCCCAGCTGGATTGATCACACAGTGCTTCTACCTCGAAGTTGGCATTCAAACTATTTAGGTTTCCGGACAAAATCGATAAAAAAGTCGACGAAATCAATTGGCTGGTTTGGTTGTCAGAATTGGTTGGCATAGAAACAGGCTGATCATTTTTATTGAACTGCTTAAACTCCAATTCGCTTATTACGGTCGTGCTTTTTATCGGCTTTAGCGTTTGCCAAACCACAGCGTCATTATCAGCCAATAACAAATATCCAGAAGATTTTAGGGGGTTGGCTAATACTTTGATGTGTTTTTCTTGGCTAAATTGGTGTAATGATTCTTGCGATTGTAAAACCTGGGTAATCTGTTTTAAGTCACAAGAATCGCCCGTAAACGCGGAAACCGACTGGCTGCCAAAAACAAAAAGCAGGGTGGATGTAAGAATCGTAAGCGTGATTATTCTCTGTATCATGATAAGCCTGAAATATAGTCCGTTAAGCGCTGCTTAAGAATATCGGGAGATACTAGCTGCATCTCAAAATCGGAGGTGGTGACCGCCACTTGAACAGTGTAGCCTTTGCACAATTTTTCACCGCTCTCTGCGCTCTGGATAAGGTAGTTGATTTTGAGCCGATTTTCACATTCTTTAAAGGTAGCAATACAAAGCAGTTTCTCACCAAAATTAGCTGGTTTGATGTATTTTAAGCGCATGTCAATGATAGGCCAGTAATAGCCTGACTCTTTCATCTGTGGATAGTCGTAATCAATCTTGCGCAATAGTTCGCAACGCGCTTGCTCAAAGTATTTTACGTAGTTACCGTGCCAAACGATATTCATCGGATCTAGGTCGAAAAAAGGAACTTCGACAAAACATTCGGCAGCGATAGCCTTTTTTTCTAGGGTTTTGTTATCCATCATTAGCCACCAAAGGAGTAGGTCGTCCAGCGCTGGTTTTGTATGTGCGACACGAACTGGCGAAGCTCAGCTTCTAAAGGACGATCTTCATCAACCAAACTAAATTCTGCAAAAACTTCGCTTAATGTATTCTGAATAGTGTCTGATAATGACTCAGAGTTGAGCTCTTGTTGGTTGATACGAATTTGCACTGCTTGGCATGAGGCCATCAACGAAGCAGCAGCCACCTGCTCGGTTAACTGTAAAATGCGTAAACAATCGCGGGCAGCGATAGTGCCCATGCTCACTTTGTCCTGATTGTGACACTCTGTTGAGCGTGAGAAAACACTTGCCGGCATGGTATGTTTCAATGCTTCGGCAGTCCAAGCGCTGATGCCGATCTGAACCGCTTTAAATCCGTGGTTAATGGGTTTGCGATCAGCCGTGGCGGCCGAAAGGTTGTTCGGTAAGCCATTGTTAAATTTACGATCCATCAGCAATGCCATTTGGCGATCCATCAGATCCGCTAGGTTCGCAATTCCTGTTTTTAACGTATCCATAACCATCGCAATATGACCACCATAGAAGTGGCCACCATGTAGAACGTGTTGCCCTGCACCATCAATAATAGGGTTGTCATTGGCGCTATTAAGCTCCGTTTCGATAATCTGGCGCATCCATGGCATCGAGTCTTTGAGCGCTCCGATAATATGCGGTGCACAGCGGATCGAGTAGCGATCTTGCAGTCGGCTCGAATTTCTGGGGTGTTGATGGTGGTTGAGATCGTCGCGAATCCAAGTGGCAACTTGGTTTTGCCCAGGATGCGGCTTGGCGCTGAATAAAATCTCATCGAAGTGAGCACTGTTGCCTTGTAGCGCTATAGAGCACAAAGCGGTAATTCTTGAGCACAATTCGATAAGATACTCGGCGCGTTGATACGCTAAGCAAGCGAGCGCCGTCATAACTGCGGTACCATTCATGATAGCGAGCCCTTCTTTGGGCTGAAGTTTAATAGGTTCTATGCCTAGTTCAGAAAAAACCTCAGCCGTGGGGCGAACTTGTCCTTGATAGATAACTTCGCGTTCGCCAATTAATACCGCGGCGACGTAAGACAGTGGCGTTAAATCACCGCTAGCACCAACCGAGCCTTCTTGCGGAATGCGCGGCATGATGTCATGTTTGAGTAAGGTTTCGAGTTGCTGTAAGAGCTCCCAAGTGACCCCAGAAAAGCCTTGGCTTAAGGAGGTCAGGCGGGCGCCTAATATGGCTCGAGATTGCTCTACAGAGAATGTATCTCCCAAGCCACAGCCATGGAAGCGTGTTAGGTGCAGCGGCAGTTCATGAACGCTCTCAAGTGGTACTTGTTCGGTGACGGAATCACCATAACCCGTTGTGACGCCGTAAATAACACCATCTTCTTGCAATAGGTTTTTAAGAAACTCGGCACCCTGGTCGATGCTTTGTTTAAAAGATGGATCGGTATTGAGTTGAGCTTGGGCACGGCCTTTTGCCAGATCGTTAATTTGCTCAATACTAATAGGCGATTCGCCATAAATGATGTTGGAGTTAGCTGTCGTCACTTGAGTTCTTCTCGTTCTTGTTGGTTGCGGTTCGCGATATGTGCTGTTTATCGTCTTTTTGCCAAAAGTTATAAAAATTAAACCATTGATAGGGAGCCTTTAAACAGTAATGCTCCAATCGACCTGCGTAGCGCTCGATGATTGATTGTAACTGTTGCGCCCTTTCAGTTCTAGCGAGCTTTAGGCTGTTAGCGAAGTGCTCTAAATAGATGTGGTATCGCCCCGATTGCTTCAAGCAAAAAAGTAAGTAGGTCGGGCAATCTAAAACATTGGCCAAAATAAAGGGCCCTTGGGAGAACGGTGCTGGTTCGCCCAAAAAGTCAGCGTAATTCACGCGCCCATACTGAGTAACCGAGGTTCTGTCGCCAACGATGATGACTATCTCACCCTTATCGACTTTCTCTTTTAATTCTATAGCGGTTTCTGCGCCTAAAGAATCGACTTGAATTAGATTTAACTGCGCGTCGGGATTAAACTTTTCCAAGGCAGCTTGGAACTTTAAGGCATGCTTGGTAAAGACTAAGGCATTGATTTTAATACTGGAGTCGTGCTCGCCTATGGCTCGACACAGCTCGAGGTTGCCTAAGTGGGAGCCGATAAAAATTGCGCCTTTGCTTGGAGTGTCTTGGCGAAGTTGCTCGAAGATCTCGGGATTGTGGAAGGTGACGTCCTGCATCGTGACGTCGTTTAGCCAAGCCCTGATTTTATCGACAGCTGAAGTGCCAAACTGATAAAAGTGCTTATAAACGTGATACCAGCGAACCTTAGTTGAGTTACCAGTAACCGCGTTGACGCGAGTTAGATAGGCGTACGAAGCTTGGCGTGCTTTATTGCCAGTTAGGGTAAAGTAGGCAATAACAGGGATAAGCACAATGCGTAATAACCACTGGCCAAATATGCGGTATAGCCATACTAGCAGCTGGATACCGAAGGTTGAGCCGCGCTCTTTAGTGGCTGACCAGTGCTTATCTTTCATGATTATTTTTCTTGGCTTTAGTGTGTTTAAAGTGACGAGCTATAAGTTTAGGCGCTCGCGGTAACATACCGAAAAACAACCGAGTGTGCATTTTGGTGATAAGCCAATTATCCCTAAACATTTGAAAATGAGACGAGCCATCATCAGGATAAGTCACTCGAGTCGGTAAATTAATAATGGGGACGTTTCGCCAGTCCAACTTAACCAGAATTTCGGTATCGAAGTCCATTCTTTTGCCAATAGAGCTCTGGTCGATTAAATCGATGGTGTTCGCTAGTGGGTATAAGCGAAAACCACACATCGAGTCTTTAATGCGGAAGGACAAGGTCTCTACCCAGACCCAGAAGTGTGTGATATAGCGGGGAATTAAGCGACCTAAGGGTACTGACTGATCATAGTCAGGAATACCACAAACTACAGCTTCAGGCGTATCCTTGCTTAATTGAATAAATTTTGGCACATCGGAAATAGCATGCTGCCCGTCGGCATCAACCTGAATCGCATGAGTATAACCATTTTGCTGAGCATGGCGTAGACCTGTCATGACGGCTCCGCCTTTGCCTTGATTCTGCTCTAAATGCAGTAATTCAAGAAAGTCGTATTTGTCATTCAGAGCAATTAAAAAATCATTAGTGGTACTGTCGCTACCATCATTAACCATGATAACCGGCAGCTCATAAGCCGAAATCCGCTTCAAAACCTGTTCAATATGCGTGGTATGGTTGTAGTTTGGAATAATAATACAGTAACGATCAGTCATGCTCAGTTCCGCTGACTTAAAAAAAGTTTGCCGGAAGAATACTTGGTGTCACCATCGCTAATCGAAAAGATGAGACACTGTTTTATTTCGTCAAAGCTTAAGGTTAGAGTCACCCTTGAATTAGGTGGAATCACCTGCTGAAACTTCAGGGCTGACATTTTTGAGCAGTAAACATCATGCTCGGCCGTATTCGGTAGCGCTGTTTGTGTGTATAAAGGGCTGCCTTTGAAAAAGTGCAAAGCCCACTGGACTTGAACAACGCCTGGGATTATTGGAAAAGAGTCAAAGTGGCCGTTAAAAGCTTCTAACTGTGGCGAAACCTCAAGTTGTAAGGTCAAAACATTATTTTCAACGGTCTGGGTAACGACTTCTGGGTAGTTCATATCAAAATAATGAGATTAGTGTGTCAGTGGGTAGTTTACCCTGTGAATTATAGGGTAATCGTTCAAAGTAACGCCACTTTCTTGGGATAGCTACTGCTTCAAAGGTGCTGATTAAGGATTCTTTGAGTTGTAGGTTTAAGGAGCGTTTAGAGTGTAGTTGTAAGTAACTAAGCCCTTCTTCAGAGAGCTCTATCACGGCACCAATAAAGGTGCGTGTTTGTTGTAGCACAATAACTTTAGCTTCACGGACGAAGGGTGACTGCATTAATGCTTGCTCTACAGCGTCAAGCGATACACGCTTTTCCTCAATTTTCACGACACGATCGAGGCGACCTAATAACTCGAACCTATCTTCGGTGAGTTGATGTATTTTGTCATCTAACCGCTCCGGCTGCTGGATATAGGGAGAGTGTAACGTCATCGCCCCCGCTTCGCTGGCAACAAACCGAACGCCGGGAAACTGTTGCCAAACGGCGTTATTATTGGCTTGGGTGCGATAACCGATGCCACCTGTTTCAGTGCTTCCATAAACTTCGACTGGGTAAAGCTTAAACTGAGAATGACTCATCTTCGCAGCTTCTGCACTTAATAAACTACCGGAGCTAAAACATTGTGTGAGTACAACATCGGGCAGGTTTTTATCATGTCGAGATAAAAAAGCAGGGCTTGAAATTAGGCATATATTGCTGTGCTTCTCACTGACCGCGACCAACTCTTCCGGATATAGAAGGATGTTAGTGTGAAACGGGTGCTTGTGTAGCAGTGGCCAAAGCAGTCGAAATATAAGGCCGTAAATATGGTGGTGTGAAACGGTAGCAAAAAAATTACACCCCGTTACCGAATGGCCAAAAAGCTGCTCAAGGTTGGACGTTTCTAGCATGAGTTGTGAGAAATGCTTGGCGATCGCCTTTGGCTGGCTACTCGAGCCGGACGTATAAAATTGAAGAACACTGTTACTGTGGTCTGGAATCTCAAGCTTACCTTTGGGTGCTTCGGCAGTGAGGAAGTGAGTGACTTCAATACAATGACTATGATTGCCGTGGGTGTCCTTATTAATCGAGGAGTCAGAAATGATCGCCTCAAAAGAGCCTCGGATAGACTCCAGCCAATCGGTTTTGCTGTTCGCTGTTAGAACAAGATCTTTTTGTAATAGCAAGATCGCAAAAAAGTTAACTACGAAATGGTAGCTATTATTGGCAAATAGCAGATAAGACTGATAGGGCTGCTGTTGTAGTTCGTTGAGCGCCTGGGATAAATGTTGCTGGAAGTCACTGACGGTATAGCGACTCTCCTGATCAAAAGCTACTAAGTGATTTGCATCCTGTTCAAATAAGACCCTAAGAGCCTCAAAGACTCTTGTCATCGACCGCCCTCCTTTGCACAACACATTTTCGGTATATCAGCTCGCTGATAAACAAGGTACCCATCAACAGGTAAGAGACTAAACCGTTATAAAGAGTCCAGATTTCAGTGCTACTGAAAATAACAGTATAGAGAGATATCAAAATATTGAGTACGAAAAAGCCACACCAAACTTTAGTGACCTTGCGCGTATAAGCCACACCCTCAGGTGGCAAGTCCGGTTCTTGTAAACGCGCCAAACGCTCAATGATACTAGGAGGTTGACTCAGACTGTAAGTAAAAACAGCTAAAAATCCAGCCGAGATAATAACAGGATATAGCTTTAAGCCTAAGTCGCTGTTAGTAAAAAAACTCAAGGCCGCTAAGCTTAATCCTACGACCAGTACAATTAACCACAAACCTTTGACTGCTTTTATAATAGGGCTTTTGGTAATACTGGCGCGCAATATCACCAAAGCAGCCAAGCTCAAGGCTAAGTATTTGGGTTGAAACTGCTGAAGGCCAAAATAGATCGCTATGGGATAGAGTAATACCACCACAGCGACGGCTATTTTTAGCAGAACTGACATTAGTTGTGAACGAGATCGTACACGGCATCAACCACATGCTGCATGGTGCGAACAGCTTTGAAGGTTTCTGGGTTGACCGACTTTCCAGTAATTTCTTGTAATTTGATCACCAAATCAACGGTATCAATGCTATCTAAATCAAGGTCAGTATAGAGGTTTGCATCAATCGAAATGTCCGCTTCTTCAACCTCAAAGTCTTCCACAAGTATTTCAACAAGTTGTTGATATATTTGTTCTTTTGTATCTAATTGCGCCATTATGCAGTCCCTTTTTGTTGTTCGATAAAGTCTGCAAGAGTGCTGACCGAATAAAAATGCTTTTTTGATTCTTCGGAGCTTGAGTCGAGCTTAATGTCGAACTTCTTTTTTAAGGCAAGTCCAAGTTCTAAGGCATCGATTGAGTCGAGGCCAAGCCCGTCTCCGAATAATGGCTCAGTGCTATCAATGTCATCAATGCTAATATCTTCAAGATCAAGTGATTCAATAATGACCGCCTTTATCTCGTTTTCAATGGGTCTCATTCTTAGTAGTTTCCTCAGTAAAAACTGTTTTAATATGATCCGTTAATCGTCTTGCCGCGATTGATTGGTTTTTTTCATTTTGAATAAACGGAATTACATCTATTTCCTCTATCACGCGCATTGAAAACAGCGCACGGCGTGATGGAATTTGATACCACTTTTCTTGTTTAGTTAATGTGGTCGGGTTGCAGTCAATAATTACCGGTAAAAGGTTTTGTTCACAACGGACGGCAATATTAGCGGCGCCACGCTGAAGCTTTATCGGCTTATTGGGGACTGTGCGTGTACCCTCTGGAAATATGACCAGATTATAACCTTCTTGTAGGGTCTTTTTACAGTTTTCTATGAGTTTATTCACATCTTGGTCATTATTAATAAAATCAGCGACACGAACGACTCTTTTGAGTAAAAAATTGTCCCATAGGCCCTGCTTAACAACACAGTCGGCTTTAGGAATCAATGAGATAAGTGCGACAACATCGATGAGGCTAGGGTGGTTGGCGATGATCACTTTCCCTTCAACACCCTCCAAATCGCGTCTGGCCTGCTCTAAATCGAAAGTAAAAATGCCTAGCGATTGCATAAAAGCGATAAAAAAGCGCCAGCTACGATGAATCAAATATCGCGCTTTGCGCTTTCGTACCATGGGATCGGGGTTCAGCAATTTGACTACAGGAAAAACGAATAATGACAGGAAGAGTCCGCCTATACCGAAGGTAGCAAACGATAAGCCGGTAGCAAAGACTCGCCAGAAATAATTAAGTTTATAGAGCATGCTTAGTAAAAACCCACTGGTGTCTGTCTGTAGCTAATTGACTGGACTCGTCCTCATTATGGAGGAAGTCATAGAAAGCTAAAGCAAGCGGAGCCTGCATAACAGGCGCGATTTGTGTCGATCGGAAGCCAAATGAGAAGGCTTTTCCTGGTTGTGATTGGTTAGTGTCTAAAGACAATAATACCGAAAGACTATAGCTCGGAACGGTTTGCTTTTGCAGAGTATCAAAAGGAGCTTCGACCTTGAGGTCAAAACAGGTTAAAAGCACCTTTTTATCGGGAAAACGTGTAAGCAGGTTATAAGCTTCGAGCAGTGCAAAACCAAAAGTATTGGAGCCAGCTGCGATGCTGGTACCAGGCTTGGTATTTTTATTAAAAATGGAGAATAAGCCTAAAGAAGCGTTATGCACCGAAAGGCTGAAGTCTTTCGGGGAGACTTCCTGAGAGCTCGCAATATCTTCAATGATGGATATGGTTCGATTGAGCTCGCCGTGTTCAGAAGCAAAAACAGTAAGGGTGTTTTGTGCAGAAACCCCCGCAGTTTCTAAGCAACTTAACGAGGTATGCATCGCCATTTTGCTTAAACCATTTAAGCGGCGGCGCTTAATGGGAGGAACCTGTTTAAGAACTATAGGCTCTAAATCAATGCTTTTAAGACCCTTTTCACTGATTTTAGCATGACGTGTATGATCTTTATCGAGCCAGCAGTAAGAAGACAATAACTGTAAAGTGGGCTTGTTACTGTGGCTCATTGTTATTCCATTCATTGCGGGGAGTGCTTTTTGATACGAAAGTCTAGCGGAATTAAATTACAACATCAAACAGCACTTTGACTGTTGCCAAAAAAAACCGAGCGCTAAGGCTCGGCTTTTTAATGGCAATATCGCTTAGAACCTATCAATAATAGGCTGTACCTGATTATTCTCAACCATGTCTTTAACCGCTTGTTGTAAGTCCGCTATTTGTTGTTCGTTAACAGATTTCTTGCTAAACATGAAAGCAACGCTGTCGCTTGGAATATGAACATTCGAGGCTTTGATTTGGTCACCCAGGCGTTTGCGTTTAATGATGTAATGGCCTTCGACAGGATCTGCCAAAACGCCATCAATCTCGCTATAAAGGATATTGAAGAAACTTTGCTCACCCGACTTTGAATCAATAAAGAGACTAGAGTATTGCGGGTGGTTCATCAAAGCGTAAACTTCTTCGCCGTAAAAGTAGTCGCTAGTGATACCTACTTTTTGACTGCGGCTTAAAAATCCAGTTAAGGTTTTGCCATCGTAGGTATTGCTAGAGCGAATAAACAGCGTAAAAGATTCGTTGCGATATGTGGGTGAAAAGCTGGCGAAACTTTCTCGTGCAGGCGTAATAGTTGCGCCTGCTAGGACATCAACTTCGCCTTTTTCTAAATCGGTTAGCAGCTCCGCCCAAGTTTTCTCAACAAAGCTGACATCGCAATTCATTTTGTCGGCAGCTTTTTTGAAAATTTGAACATCGATGCCGGTAATTTCACCGTTTCTCTCATATTGATAGGGCGCACGCGATTCCCAGCCCATAGTTAGATTGCAGTCGCGCTTAGCATTGCTGACTGATTGTTTTTGTTCTGAATTATCCTCACTACCGCAAGCAACTAATAAGAATAGCGCTGAGCAAGTAATCAGTTTAGAAAATTTCATCAAGTGGCCTCCCCAGTACAAAGTATATTTATTCTTTGGTCAGACCATACTGCTACGAATTGTGAACTGGATCAAGCATTAAGACCCGATTTCGATGAATTTTCATACAAAAAGTGTCAAAGTTTTATACATAAGATTAAAAGTTGGTGACAAAAGAGGTTACTAGCGTGGAATTTGGAGTTACGGACTGACCTTGTCTGACGGTGGAAAATTGAGCTTTACTAGGAGGTCGCGATAAGAGATAGCCAGTCAGGGGACTAAATTAAAAAGGCCATAAAAAAAGCAGGCGATGAGCCTGCTTTTTAATGGGTAACGCAATCAGATCGGCTTAATTAATGGCGTTTCTAATTTTGTTCATCGCGTTTTTTTCTAACTGACGAATACGCTCAGCAGAAATACCGTATTTATCGGCTAACTCGTGAAGAGTGGCTTTCTTATCACTCAGCCAGCGCTGTTGTAAAATGTCTTGGCTACGATCGTCAAGCGCTTTAAGTGCATACATTAAACGCTCTTCACGCTGACCTTGCCATTGCTGTTGTTCAACTGCGTCAGCAGGATCGGCATCAGAAGCTTCCAGAAAGTGAACTGGAGCGTATGCTGCGCTATCATCATCTTCCTGGGCTGGTGCATCAAACGACGCATCGCGTGCGTTTAAGCGCCCTTCCATTCGGCGAACTTCTTCAGGCTTAACGCCTAGATCGTCTGCTACGGCCTTTACTTCTTCGTTATTTAACCAGTTAAGCGACTTTTTCTTTGAACGTAGGTTGAAGAACAGTTTGCGTTGCGCTTTGGTTGTTGCAACTTTAACAATTCTCCAATTACGTAATACGTATTCGTGTATTTCAGCTTTAATCCAGTGTACGGCGAAGGATACAAGACGGACGCCGACAGTCGGATCGAAGCGCTTAACAGCCTTCATCAGACCAATGTTACCTTCTTGAATAAGGTCTGCTTGAGGTAAGCCGTAACCGCTATAACTTCTCGCAATGTGAACCACAAAGCGTAAGTGAGCCATTACTAACTGGCGTGCAGCCTCAAGGTCGTTTTCGTCCTGGAAGCGGTGCGCTAATGCCTGTTCGTCTTCAACGGAGAGAACAGGTATTGCGTTGACCGTACTGATGTAACCATCAATACTGCCTGTAGGTACCGCTAGCGCCATGTTCATTGGGATATTGCTCATACATCCCCTCCTTAAATTAGTGATTAAACCTGATGTTAGCACTCTTTTTATGAGAGTGCTAATTTTTTAGCACTGTGACTATAAGAGTGCTAATTATAGCAAAAGTTCCAGGTGTGTAGGTAAAGAATTGTCAATGTTTACGGGGGCTAGATCATAACTCGTTACTAGTCCCGATAAGGCGAGACCAAGGGAGTTTTGGCCTCTAAAGATCAATTACTTAGCTGATGCTTCTGCTTCAATAATGATTTCAACCTCGTCACCAACTGCAGGCACACCGTAAGTCATACCCCACTCAGAACGCTTAATTTTTCCTGTTGCAGAGAAACCAACGTGTTGTTGCTCTGACATTGGGTGAATACCGGCTTTGTTAAGTGTTAAATCCAAAGTGATGGGCTTTGTGGTATCTAAAATGGTCAATTCGCCATGTAAAACACCGGTGTTATCGCCAGTTTTCTCAAGTTTGGTGCTTTTGAATGTCATCTTGCTGTATTTCTCAACATCAAAGAAGTCAGCACTCTTCATGTGATCATTCCATTTCTTGTTTTCCAAGTTAATAGAACCAGCTTTGACTTCAACCGTGGTTGAGGAGTTTGACCAATCATCCTGATCAAAGGTTAATTCGCCGCGAAATGTAGGGAATTTACCGTAAGAATGTGAAAAGCCTAGGTGATCAACTTTAAATAGAATCTGGCTGTGAACCGTATCGAATTCATACTCGACTGGCTTTGCTGTAGAAGTAGCAGAAAATACTAAAGCACTTGAGGCTAAAATGCCCGTTAAAAGATGTTTCATCAGATGTCCTTAAATTAGTTTTCAATGGTCACATTTGTAACAAGGATAAAGGTATGAATCAAATGCATTATATCTATACTGACTATTAGCCCAGAAAATACCGTATGTGTTACTGGTTACCAAAGCTATTGAGGATTGATGTCCTTGAGGTGCTTACGCACAGAAACCCAGGCGCCAATAAGGCCAAGCAAAGAGCCTATGACTAACAAGCTTAGGGTAAAACTTGGGGCTAAACCTAATAGTGAAAATTCACTGCTGTACAACTGAGCTAACTGACTCGTGGACTGCTTCAATAAGACGAAAACAATATTTACCATTAGTGCGGCCAATAGTGCTGCAATTAATCCGTACCACAATCCTGTATATAGAAAAGGGCGTCGAATAAAGGCATCGGTGGCGCCGACAAGTTTAATTACTTGAATCTCGTCGCGACGATTCAAAATCGCCAAGCGAATGGTGTTTCCGACGATTAAAAGAACGCCAAGTGCTAGCATTAAACTGACAAAAGTTGCTATTTGTTCTGAAATAGTCAAAATCGAGTTGTACTTCTTAATCCAGTCGCTATCGAGTTTGGCTTTATCGACAAGAGCTAAAGTGGTTAGTTCTTGTGCCAATGATTCGAGCGACTTGGGATCGGCGAAAGAAGACGTCGGGGTTAGAGTAATCGCAAAGGGTAGCGGGTTTTTATCTAAATAAGAGATAGCATCCCCTATGCCTGAGTATTCTTTAAATTCAAGTAGCGCATCTTCTTTACTGACAAAAGTGACCTGCTCAAACTCTGGACGTAGACTCAGTTGCGTCAGCAGTTCTTGGGCTTGATTCTCGGTTGCATCATCCTGCAGGTAAACCGAGATTTTAACGCCACCGTCCCAAGATTGTGAAACCGCTTTAGCGTTGGTCATAAATAAGTAAAAAGCCGATGGCAGCGCTAAAGCAATGGCCAAAACCAAAATCGTCATCAAGCTGTTGGTCGGTTGACGAAGTATGTCGAGCAAGGTCTGTAAGCTGTTTTCTTTGTGCAGTTTTAATGCGGTATTAAAGCGATCGCGAAAGCTAATCTTATAACTCGTTGCACTCGAACGTTTAGTTTTGCTTTTAACCTCACTCATGCGAAATCCACCTCCGCCAGCTCGTTACGGATGGTGCGGCCTTCTTTTAAGGCAATCACTGGATGTTTCATGCGGGCGATTAAGCCAAGGTCGTGGGAAGCGATAAGGACGCTAACGCCAACTTGGTTGAACTGCGCAAACAAATTCATAATGTCTTCGGACAGTTCAGGGTCTAAGTTACCAGTCGGCTCATCGGCTAATAATAGCGGTGGTTTATTGACCACGGCGCGGGCAATACCCACGCGCTGCTGTTCACCGCCAGAAAGCTGAATAGGCAGTTGTCGCTCTTTTGATAATAATCCAACTTTGTCTAAAGCTGCGCGGACCCGTTTTGGAATATCTCGATCGGACACGCCTGCGATAATAAGAGGTAAGGCAACGTTATCGTAAACACTGCGATCGTAAAGCAGGCGATGATCTTGGAAGATCATGCCGATTTTACGGCGATGATAAGGTATCTGGCGATCTTTGACGTTGGAAATGTTGATATCATCAAGAATGATTTGCCCTCGCGTTGGGCGCTCCATCAGTGCAATGAGCTTTAGAAGCGTACTTTTACCAGCTCCACTATGACCTGTTAAAAACGCCATTTCACCACGAGGAAGTGCAAAGCTAACGCCTTTTAAAGCCTCGTGGCCACCTTCGTAACGTTTAAAAACCTGATGGAATTCAATCATTTATAATTGTATCAACCCTGTAAGTTTATTCTTGTTGATTCGACTCAGAGCTAAACAATGCTTCAATAAAATCGTTCGCATCGAATTCTCTCAAGTCATCAATTCCTTCGCCGACACCGATAAATCGAATAGGGATTTGTAATTTGTCGGCTAATGCAAAGATAATACCACCTTTTGCAGTTCCATCCAGTTTTGTAATAGTTATGCCGGTAAGGTTGACGGCTTTATGGAAGTGCTCAGCCTGGTTTAGTGCATTTTGACCAGTGCCTGCGTCGACCACCAGCATAACCTCATGAGGAGCACTCGGGTCAAGCTTATGCATAACGCGCTTTACTTTTGCCAACTCTTCCATCAGGTTAGATTTGGTATGAAGTCGTCCCGCAGTATCCGCAATAAGAATATCAATATCGCGGCGCTGGGCAGATTGCAACGCATCGTAAATGACCGAGGCGCTATCAGCGCCAGTATGCTGTGCCGTGACATGAATATTGTTACGCTCGCCCCAGACTTGAAGTTGCTCAACGGCAGCTGCCCGGAAAGTGTCACCTGCAGCTAGCATGACTGACTTACCTTCTTGCTGATATTTTTTTGCGAGCTTACCAATAGTGGTTGTTTTACCAACACCGTTGACGCCGACCATTAAAATGACATGTGGTTTATGATCAATTTTTAGCGGTTCGTTACAAGGTGCTAGAATCTCGGATAGTAATTCTCGCAGTCGATTCATCAAAGCTTCGGCATCTTTGAGCTCTTTGCGATCGGACTTCTCCGTCAGATCGTCAATAATACGACGGGTGGCTTCGACGCCAACGTCCGCCATTAATAGCTGAGTTTCTATCTCTTCGAGTAGCTCGTCATCAATTTGCTTACTGCCTAAGACTAAGTCGGCAATGCCACTTGTCAGCTGACTGCGAGTCTTACTCAATCCAGACTTTAAGCGTGCAAAGAAGCCCTTTTTGCTGGGTTTCTCTTGGGTTTCTTCAAGTGACGATTCTGCGGATAGGTTTGCGGTAGCTGAATTTTCAGCGGTTTGTTCTTCGGCATCGGAATCGTCGTCTAAAGAAACGGACTCCAGGGGTTCATCGGCCTGATGCGCTCGGTCTTCAAGATTAGGCTGGGGATCAGAATCACTTGCCGGATCACTAATCCCTTCAGCAGGAGAGTCAGCAAGAGAATCACCCTGTTCGAGGGGCTCATTAGCTTGATTAGCTCGTTCTTGTAAAGGTGCTTCTGCGGACTGTGAACTGTCATGAGGCTTGTCATCAGACCCAGAGTCAATGCTCAAGTGCTCCTCTAAGTCCTGCTCAATAGCCTGATCCATGGCATCTTCAACCTGCTCAAGCTTTTCCTCAATATTTTCTGGTGAGGCGTTCTCTTGAGTTTCAACAGACTCTTCTTTCTTACCAAACCAGCCAAAAAGGCCTTTTTTCTTAGATTTTGTATCGCTCATGAACCGATTAATCCGTAAAATATTTATTCAAAACAGTAAAAGCGCTATCCTACCATTTTAGACGAACAAACGTCAGCTTTTTACCCAGCGCGGAGAGAACCAATGGCCAATCGCGAAAAATTCTTCGACAACAATCGAGGAGCTAGTAAAAGTAACAACAAAAGTGGTCAATTCAGAGTAATCGGTGGGCAGTGGAAAGGCCGAAAGCTCAAGTTTTTTGAAGTCGAAGGGCTGCGCCCGAGCCTTGATAGAATTAGAGAAACCCTCTTTAACTGGCTACAATCGGAAATCAGAGGTGCGCGATGTTTGGATTTATTCGCAGGCTCCGGCGCTATTGGTATCGAAGCCTTATCCCGTGGCGCGTCGAGCGTGGATTTTGTTGAACTGAATAAAAAAGCAGCGCGTCAACTGGAGTCCAACATAGGGCTACTTCAAGCAGACGACGGCAACCTGCATCATCAAGACGCCAAGCAGTTTTTATCACAAGAGCACCAACCCTACGATATCGTCTTTTTAGACCCACCGTTCCACAAGGGCTTGGCGCAAGAGATTGTAGGTCAGTTAGCGCAAACTAACCTGCTAGCAGAGGGTGCCTTGGTATATTTAGAAATCGAACAAAACCTGGAAGTCGACATTCCCGACAACTGGGAGCTTCTTAAGGATAAACAAGCAGGTCAGTTACAGTATCGGCTTTACCGAGTTTAAAGAGTCTTAACTCGTATAAAGTACGCGGATAAGGTGGTAGCCGAAGCGAGTTTTGACAGGGCCAATAACACTTTTCTCATCGCTGTCTTTAGTGAATACGGCCTGATCAAAAGGTTTCACCATGGCGCCTTTTCTAAATTCGCCAAGGTCACCGCCTTGTTTTTTTGACGGGCACATAGAGTGCTTTTTGGCTAGCGTTGCGAAATCAGCGCCCTTCTCTATTTTATCTTTTAAGGCTTTGGCTTCTGCTTCAGTTTTAACCAGTATGTGTAAGGCGGCGGCAGTTTTCATGGCGATTTAATCATTATTACTAGAATGTGGGTGATGATAGCACATAAACATCAAAACGATTGCCTTTGCTTTCGATGCTCATAGAGGGTTTTTGGTCATTTAAGAAAGGTGCGTAACTGGGGCGTTTAACCACGACACGATATTTGGCATGCTCCAAGGCGACCGGTAGTAAATCATTAGCATCAGGGTCGGTACCTACTAATAACTTAACCAGACGCATTTCTTTTTTAACAGCGGCACTTTTGTTGCGTGGTGGAAACATAGGGTCGAGGTAGATAATATCCGGCTGCTGCTCTTGGCTAAGGCTTTCTATTAACTGTACAGACTGGCCTTGGTGCAGCTCAAAGCCCTGTTGGAATAACTCAGCTCCTGAGGCTTTAGCGCGTAAAATCGCATCTTCAAGCAGGCTCGCGACGTAAGGCGAGCGTTCTATCATGCGCAAGGAACATCCAAGATTACGCAGTTCGGCCGCATCCCGCCCTAACCCTGCTGTGCCGTCGAGAATGCTAGGATTCCAGTTATGTTTTAGGCCACAAGCTTTGGCGATGTGTTGCTTGCGCCCTCCTCCATGTTGGCGACGATAAGCGATAGCGCCTGAGGTTAAAGCTAGATTAAAGCTCGCTTCTTTACCGTCTAACTGAGCAGCAAAGCTTAAACAGGGGGCATTATCGTTATACTGATAGCTGAAATAGCCGTCATACTCTTCGGCATCTTTTTGGTCCGTGACAGCAGGCAAGTCCCTCAGTAGACTAGGGGCCTCTGGTGCTTGAGATGTAGCGAGAAAAGCAAACTTTACTGGCACGAATAAGTCCTAAGATAAAAAGTGAAAAGTATAAGCAAATCAATATGATAGATACTGACTCATCAATTATAGAAATACAGGTCTCGGTGACATCGTCTGATCAAAACCCGATAGAATTATTAGCTTCTGAAAGCGGTTTGTCAAAGCAGAAAATAAAAGATGCCATGACCAAAGGCGCCGTCTGGTTGTCTAAAAACAAAGAAAAAACTGGCGCTGCCCGCCCTATTCGCCGTAAAAACAGCAAAGTTAAAGAGGGCAATGTGCTGTTTTTATATTATAACCCTGAGGTTTTAGCGGAAACAGTAACATCACCTAATCTGATAAAAGATGAAGCCGACTATTCTGTATGGAATAAGCCTTACGGCGTCTGGGCGCAAGGCTCGAAATGGGGCGATCATTGCTCTATCGGACGTTTAGTTGAGCAGCATTTTGACTATAACCGTCAAACCTTTGTCGTGCATCGGCTCGATCGCGCCGCCAGTGGTTTAATTGTGCTTGCGCATAATAAAAAATCAGCCGCCGCCCTATCGCAGATGTTCGCCAAACGCCAAGTCGAAAAAATTTATAAGGCGAAGATCATTGGTCGCCTGCCACAAGAAAATATCACGATTGATGAGCCCATAGATGACAAACCAGCCATAAGTCATATTAAAGAGTTAAGTTCTGACGAAGCTACTAGCTTGGTGGAAGTTAGAATTGAAACAGGTCGAAAGCATCAAATAAGACGCCATTTAGCCAGTTTAGGCTGTCCTATTGTAGGCGACAGGTTGCATGGAAATGCTGTGGAAGGTGATGAAGACTTACAGCTGACGTCCTGTGAGTTGAGTTTTGTATGCCCAATCTCAGGGGAGAAGCGCCACTATAAAGTATAGCTGCGCTCTCTTAGTAAAAATACCGTTAAACCACTTCTATAGTTTCAGGTTTGCGTAAGAATACTGTGGCTAAAAACAGTAGGTAGATTGGGAAAATAATAATCGACGCAATGCTAAAAATAACGCTTATCTCAAACAACCCTAAAAGTATCGAAATGGCGGCTAAAATGACTAGATATGTAGGTATTTGTTTGTTGTTGGCCAGTAAAACAATTCCGATCACTATATCCAGAATGCCGAAAATTACCATGCAAATAACGCTAAATATATGTACACCAGCGGTAGTCCAGCTCTGTGCTAATCCATAATAGGAAAGTACATCTGCAATAAATACGCCAGTGAAGAAGATGGCTGAATTGATGATCATTAAGGTCAAAAGAGCGTCAATAGCATTAAAATTCAGCTGATCGTGCAAGATCTTTTTAAAATACGCATACAAATAGATCGAAATAGCACCAATCAGTAAGAATAGCCAACTATAAATATCTAACTTGGATTCAATAAGCCCCGCCCAGTTGGCGACTTGTTCGAGTCGGGAATTAAACATCAGCACCCAGTAAACAGGGAATATAATGGCAAGGGATATCGCCACGATACCCGGTAATAAATAGTCACGTTTCATTGTGGTCTCCATATTGTGTTAGTCCGTTACTTCGAGTCGGTATCGACATATTCGAGAATATCGCCGGGTTGGCATGACAACTCTTTGCAAATAGCTTCTAGGGTTGAGAAGCGTATGGCTTTGACCTTACCGTTTTTCAGCAAAGACAAGTTAGTCATGGATATACCGATATTTTGTGAAAGTTCTTTGAGTGACATTTTGTTTTTTGCCATCTCAACATCAAGGTTAATTTGTATTTTCATGACTTGAGAATATATCTGGTTTTAATGCATGTCAATATATATTTTACGATAAACATAAAATAATAAATGTTAATCATATCCTAATCTAAGCCGCGTCACGCAATTTGGTATCAACTTAATTAGTTGCTACGATTAAACAAGACACCCTACTAATTGGTACAAAGCTGGCAACGTATGGAAGAAAAACAAAAGTTGATTGACGAGGTTCTAGCCTGCACTATTTGTGATGACTTGCCATTGGGACCAAAGCCTATATTGCAGTTTCATCCCGATGCCAAGATACTAATTGCAGGACAAGCTCCAGGCCAAGTAACTCATGCAAAGGGACGCCCTTTTGATGACGCGAGTGGTGTGCGTTTAAGGCAGTGGCTAGGTGTGGACGAAGAGACTTTTTACAATCCGCAACAGTTTGCGATTTTACCCATGGGTTTTTGCTACCCAGGTAAAGGGAAATCAGGTGATCTCCCTCCTCGCCCTATTTGCGCTAAAACATGGCAAAATAAGTTGCTAGCTCAGTTAAAACAGTTGGAATTGGTGGTGGTGATTGGCCAATACGCCCTACAATGGCATCTTGGAATAAAAAAGTCACAAACTATCACGCCTGTCGTTAAAGGTTGGCAAAAGTTCCAAAACAGAGAGTATGATCAGTTAATAGACGTCAAAGTCGATAAAAGTGACAAGCAACTTCTAATGTGCAGTGTCAGTTACTTCCCTCTGCCCCACCCTAGCCCGCGTAATAATATCTGGCTGAAGAAAAACCCTTGGTTTGAAGCAGAGTTACTTCCCGATTTACAAAAGAAAATCAGTGAAGGTTTGGGGCTGGATAATTCATTAGCATAGGTTAAAATATGCCTTTTCAAACCACTGATGAGCGCGGAGGAAAAGGTGCCGCTAACAGAGAAGAAATGTTAGGTTTTGCCAAGAAAAAACTGGTGAAGGCATTAATTATAATTAAATAAAGGGATCCCATGAAAAGTAACAACAATATAGTACTAGCAATTTTATCAATAATTCTCATATCAATTTCAATACCACTGACATGGTTTGTGGTGTCATTTGAGGAGTATCATGGAATCAAAAGCTTTGTGAGAACAATAAAGGTAGCTGGTACTGGTGGTGAAATATTACAGATACCCATATGGCTGCTATCGGTTGTAAGCTCTATAGGTGTGGCTTTGGCTTTAATGAACTTCATGAGAGTCACTCAAATACCAAGATTCATATATATAGTGTTAATTCTCTTACCATTACTTTTAGTATTAAAATTTATGATAGAAGGCTTTAGTGCCGAACAAAATCCAGTGAGATTAGGTGCTTATGTATTTATCGTTGGTAGTGTATTAGGGCTAATACATACCTTTATTTATAAGAAGGACAAAGGTTAACCACGCGATCACTTTTCACGAAATGACCGCTTAAGGATATCTTTAAATTCTGTAACACCTTTCTCGCGTGCTAATTTTACATTATTGTCCGGAATAGACTCAGGATCGTCATAGTTTTCTAAGGCGCGGTCGAGACTGGATTCTCTCAGAATATGAAGCATTGGATAGGGTGATCGGTTGGTGTAATTCCCTTGATCGTCTTGCTCCAGACCATCAAAACAATAATCAGGGTGAAAAGTCGCAATTTGGTAGATGCCGCTATACTCCAAGCGTTCTAACAGCTGATTGCTGTAATCGACTAAGTCGAGGTAGTCATCAAACGACTCAAAACCTTGTGGCAAGATAATCAAACTGGTTTCAATGGTACTTTTTTCATCAAGCTTTTTTAGTTCATCAACCAGCTCATAGAGCACAGGTTCGATACTATTCGACAAAGATACCGTATATTCAATGGTATTTTTGACAAATTCGCGTCTTGCAAAAGGGCAAAAATTGTAACCGATAACGGTTTGCGAGAGCCAATAACGTACACTTGCGATGATGTTGTCTTTAGGGAGATCGGCCATTAGTTTGCTGCTTGATTTGAGTTATCCCGATTGTATCAGTCCACTAAAAAGAAGTCTTCGCCAGTTTTATTGGTAGAACTGCGGCATCAAATGACTTTGTATCAGTGGGGTTTATTGCTCGAAATAGGGCTTTAAATCCTCAGGAATAGGCATGGGCTTAAAGGGAGATACATTAGCGCCACCGGTGTTGCCGACAGGGTACTTGCCAAACAATGAGCCTGCCGAGCCAATCATTCTGATAATTTGATCGACTATTTCACGAAAATGAGCTTTTTTGATGCCAACTCGAAGCATCCAATAATGGCTTCGTACATGACGAAAATAGTGGGGTTGTCCGAGGATGTGGGCGCGTTCAAAGTGGTGAAAGGCATCAGAATATTGTTTATTATCATATAGTTGCTTTCCTAGGTTCAGCTCTTCTAAATACTTTTCTTTGAGGCTAGGCTTAGTCATAAGCAGGGGTAAAAGTCATCTTTTTGTAGTTTGACAGACTAGTTGGTTTGTTATTAAATAGCAACTCACTTTAGTGACTGATCAGAGCTCTTGCATCCGCGCAATTATTAATCAACGATTATCAACCAGCGATGAGGTTGCAGGGCAAAGGATAAATCATGTCAAATCAAGAACGTTCAAATAATAACGCGCCATCAAAAGAAACGTCTAAAACCATCCGTTATGCAAAATATGTTGTGAACCATCCTTGGCTTGTGCTTCTGGCATCCATCATTTTATTGCTGGGCGCAATTTATGGTGCAAGATTTTTGGAGATAAAGCCTGATTATAGGGTGTTTTTCGATGAAGATAACCCACAATTAATAGCTTTTGATCACATTCAAGATACTTATAATAAAGCTGATAATGTGATGATGGTGCTGACGCCGAAAGAGGGCAGGGTGTTCGATAAAAGCACCCTTAAAACGGTACAGTGGCTGACCGAAGAAGCATGGCAAACTCCTTACTCCACGCGTGTAGATTCGATAACCAACTATCAACACACCTGGGTAACGCCAGAAGACGAAGATTATATGTTGGTTGGTGCTTTGCTCTGCGTACCTGCAAAATCAGATGATTTTGATAGTACTTGTGAACACCAGTCCGTTACAGCTGACATGATCGATGGCTTAAGCGAGAAACAACTTAAGCGTCTTGAAAATATTGTGGTCAACGAGCCACAAGTGGTTAACCGGATGATTAACCCAGAGGGAACAGTTACTGCGGTGAACATCACGGTACAAATGCCGGATGACAAAGATCTCGAAGGTTTAGAAGGAGAAGAGCGAGATACCAAGAAGACTGAAATCCTAACCGCAACCAAAAAAGTTGCAGATTATGTGCGCCAGTTACAAAAGCAGGTAGAAGAGCGTAACCCCAACTTAGAGGTTCGCTTAACCGGCGTGGTGATGATGAACACCGCATTTGCCGAGACTGGACTTGGCGACATGATGACATTGACACCGATCATGTTGCTTCTAGTTATTCCACTCGCGCTATTTTTTATGGTGCGCAGTGTCAGCGGCACCATTGGCAGTGTCTTGGTTATCATTTTTTCAATTGCAGGCGCCATGGGCGTGGAAGGCTGGTTAGGGATTTTCCTCACAGCTCCGGTGTTCTCCGTACCGACGGTGGTGGCGACCATGGCGGTCGCAGACTCAGTGCACTTGCTTGTGACCTATATGCAAAACCTGCGTAATGGCATGGCCAAGCAGGACGCTATGGTCGAGAGTATTCGCATCAATATGATGCCGATTTTCTTAACCAGTATTACCACGGTGATTGGTTTCTTGACCATGAATTTTAGTGATGTGCCACCGCTACAAGATCTCGGTAACGTGGTTGCGGTTGGGGTGATATTTGCGTTTATCTTCTCCATTACGTTCTTGCCAGCATTTACCATGTTAATGCCAACGAAGGTCGCTCCTGGCCGTTCAACCAAACATGAAAAAATGGATCAGTTTGCGGACTTTGTGGTGGCTAAGCGTAAGCTGCTATTGCCGTTAATGACGGTCGTTTGTATTGGACTTATTGCCTTCTTACCAAAGAATGAGCTGAACGATGAGTTCGTAAAATACTTCGATGAAACTATAGATTTCCGTGTGGATTCTGATTACACCACTGAGCACTTAACTGGTCTGTATACCATGTACTACAGCGTGCAAAGTGGCTCTGAGAATGGCATCCATGAACCCACATTTATGGCCACACTACAGGACTTTGTGGAGTATGCCGAGGCGCAGCCGGAAGTGATTCATGTGCAAAGTTACACCGACGTCATGAAGCGTCTGAACAAAAGCATGAATGCCGATCGTGATAAATGTTATGCCTTGCCGGAAAAAAGCTTGAGCGAAAATTGTAACGAGGTGCTCAAAGAACCGGAAGAGGGCGTCGATCTCAATAAGCGGATCCGTGAGCTGACCGCACAGTTTACGCTAATGTACGAAATGTCGTTACCAAAAGGAATGGACCTTACCAATCAGGTGAGCAGTGATAAAGCAGGAACGCGCGTACAAATCGCACTGCACAACTTATCGAGCCTAGAAGTGTTGGCACTAGAAGAGCGATTCGCTACTTGGTTTGAGCAGAATGCCCCTGAATACGAAGTGCTAGGCTCAAGCCCTGGCGTCATGTTCGCCCACGTTGGGCAAAACAATATTTATTCCATGCTAAAAGGAACCGCTTGGGCGTTAGTCTTAATTTCGTTATTACTTATGGTTGCATTAAAGTCCTTTAAATTAGGCCTTTTGAGCCTTATTCCAAATATTATACCAATGGCGGTGGCTTTCGGGATTTGGGGCATCTTCCAAGGCCAAGTTGGTATGGGCTTGTCGGTTGTAACTGGGATGACCCTGGGAATTGTGGTCGATGATACGGTGCATTTTTTGAGTAAATACCTACGTGCGCGACGAGAAAAAGGGCTGGATTCGCATCAAGCCGTAAAATATGCCTTCCAAACAGTGGGTATGGCACTGACCGTAACCACTATTGTCTTAGTGTTAGGCTTTCTAGTCTTGGGCATGTCACATTATGTGATGAACAGCCACATGGGTATTTTGACTGCCATAACCTTGGCGGCAGCATTAATAATAGATTTCTTACTGTTACCACCGCTTTTGATGCTGGTCGACAGAAAGAACCGAAGCAAAAAAGTTTAAATTGAAACAATCAATAAGGAGTTATTGGTGAAAAGTAAAGTATTACAAAGTTTATTAATCACGGCTACCGTTATGCTAGCCAGTAGCAACCTGCAGGCAGGCGAGGCGAATAAGCGCATCGCAGCAATTAGCGATCCACAACAAAAAGGCCTAGCCATCGCACAAGAAATGAAAGCTCATAATACAGGCTGGGACGATAGCGAAGCAAAGATGGTCATGACGTTGCGCGACAAGGGCGGTAGTGAAACAGATCGCAAAGTACGCGTGAAAAGTTTAGAAGTCGACGGCGATGGTGATAAAGGGCTGAGTATTTTTGATGAACCAAGAGATGTCGAAGGAACTGCATTTTTAACCTATTCGCACATCGAAGGTAATGATGACCAGTGGCTATACTTGCCAGCGCTCAAGCGTGTGAAGCGTATTTCTTCGTCAAACAAATCAGGTCCTTGGATGGGCAGTGAGTTTGCCTATGAAGACCTGTCATCGTTCGAAGTAGAAAAGTATGACTATAAATTTGTACGCGAAGACGAGCTCAATGGAGAGAAAGTGTATGTTGTTGAGTCTTACCCAAAATATGATAACTCGGGTTATAGCAAGACTATCACCTGGGTCGATCAAGAGCATTTCAGAGTTCATCGCATCGAGTTTTTCGACAAGAAGGGCGACGCACTTAAAACTATGAATGTGTCTGATTATAAGCTTTATCTAGACAAGTTCTGGCGTGGTCACAAACAAGTGATGACAAATCACCAAACGGGCAAAAGCACCGTCGTGACTTGGTCGGACTATCAGTTTAACACTGGACTCGATGAAAAAGATTTTAACAAAAGCAGTTTAAAAAGAGCGCGATAATGACTGTGGATGTAAAGAAGATGGCGTGTGACACTGTGGACAAAAGTGCTGACAAGCTCAGCACTAGGAATGCCGACGTCACACGCCAGAAAATACTTGATACAGCCTTTGAGGAGATTCTTCTTAAGGGTTATCAGGGTCTCCGTGTAGACGGGGTTTTGAAGAAAACCGGATTGACAAAGGGCGCTTTCTATCATCACTTTGTGAGCAAAAAAGAGCTTGGCCACGCGGTTATTGACGAAGTTTTGAGGCCTTGGATTTATGAGCGCTGGATAACGCCATTACAAAATATCGAGCACTCCATTGATGGTTTAATAGAACTGTTAAAAGAAGCTCGCGACGAAATGACGGCGTGTGAACTGCATACAGGGTGTCCGCTGAACAACCTAACCCAAGAAATGTCACCGCTTGATGAATCCTTCAGAACGCGAATTGTTGCAATCTGGGATGAATGGCACCAAGCGCTAGCCGAGCTTTTAGAGCGAGGCCAACGACTTCAACAGGTTAAGACTTCATTAAAGCCAAAAAATGTAGCGCGATTCCTAATCGCAACCATGGAAGGCATTATTGGGCAATGCAAATGTTATATGAGTGATGCCGCCTTCTATGATGCTGGCGAATGCCTGCAAGACTATTTAGAAAGCCTTAGAGCCTAAGCAAACACGAGTAGAGCTACCAGTCAGTTCCTTTTTCTTGCTTAAGCTCTTGGATTTTCTTCAGCACCTCAATGGGTTGCACCTCAACTCCAGCCTCTTCCTGCTGATCAAACCAAGCAAAAAGCTCCTCTCTAACGCTACGTGAACTTTTAAGGCAATATTTAGGATGCTTTACATATACAGAAGGACTATGGATATTGCTTTGCGAATAGAAGAAGCAGTAACTATAGTCATATTTATTGATTTGGTACATGACTATTGGCCACATCACTAGCTTACTAGCAACTGCGAGTATGCCAGAGATAGCAAAAGTAATTCCTAACCGAGTCTTTAATTTTTGAGAGACGTTTTCTCTAAAGTTAAATATGGTTATCAAGATAAGGCAAGCAAGACATGGCACTGAAAGTATCAGGAAAGGACCCATGCTCGATGCTTCGACATAGAAACTACCTGAGCTTATGCGTTGAAACATTTCGAAAGTAAAGAAGTTCACTTTACTAATTGAAAAAACGATCATTGCGATATAAACAGGTATGATAAAAAGTGATAAGACTTTCATTTTGGGAGTCAAAGGCTCACCAAATTGCGCTTCCTTGCTCAAGGTTTAGACTCCATAACATATTAAATAATGTGTCGAGAATCTGGGTGTGCTGATTAATCGATTCTCATTAAGTTGATATAACTTGTCCATTAGTTTTTGATAACCATCAGCATGAAATCGTTGTCGATTAAGACCTTCTCTTTATAGTTCAAAACAAAAAGCCCAGAGGTCATGTGTGCTATATCACAAGTGTAAGTCGGTTCTTCTAGAGTAGTACATCTACTGGCAGTGGCTAATAAGATGTCGAATATTGCAAAGCTTTACGATTCTTATATGGAAAAAGATGATAACCAAAAATTAGCTAAATATAACAGGATATACAAAAATGGCGTCGGTACAATTAATGAAAAGGATGATGTTCTTAGTGGTTTAGCGCTGGGTGAAGGTGGTATTGAAAGAGTGCATGAAGCTATAAAAGACGTGGCTAAGTTCTTTGATAAAAAACCTTGTTCGAGAGAATTTATTGTTGATGTTTTTGGTTTCAGTCGTGGTGCTGCGCAAGCGAGACATTTTATAAATGAGCTACATGATCGTGCTGCTGGACCGAATGTTAAGGTTGGCTTCGTAGGAATTTATGACACAGTGGCATCTTTTGCTGGAAGTTGGATAGGAGCGCTGGATCCTACCGACTTAATATCGGACGATGAGGCTGGCGATAATATTAATCGATATAAAGTCTCGGAATATCAAGGACAAAGGAGAGTCAGAAGAGGTCGACGAATTGTAGAGGCGCCATACTACAAAGACATTATCAAAGACTTTAACTTCCATTTAAGTTCTGCTTCTGCTGATTACATAGAACATTTTGTGGCAAGAGATGAAGTTCGGAAAAATTTTCCATTAAGTAGTTTAGAGCCTAACGATGGTGGTTTCTTAAATCAAAAAACCTATATAGGTGTTCACTCTGATATTGGTGGGGGATATGCTGAAGATGAGGGTGAAATAGAGAATAAATTAGACTGGATTTCAGAGTATAAAGAGGTTCCGGGTGCGAGAATTGGTGGTTATGACAGAGCCTATCCACACTTAAGTAATCAATATCGAAAAGTTGAACGATATACAGAGGTTGAAATTGAGAAAATAAGGCAAGCATACTGGAAGCTCGGTTATAACATTAGCGAAGAAAGGTTCGGCAGAAAAATTTGGTTAGTTGGAAAGAAAAAGGTTACTAATACTCTGTCTAACGTATACTTAAGATTAATGCATAAGAAAGCGATCTCATCTAGCGTACCATTTGATGACCTACCAGGTGGAAAAGAATACGATATCCCTTCAGAGCTCCAAGATTACTGGGAATCAGTATTAAACGGTAATATTTATCCCGCTTCAAAAGAACGTGATATCTATGCAAAAGTTGTACATCAATCTGATGTTGACGCAGAAGATAGAGCGCCTATATATAAACCTACGAAATACTTTTCTGATTTAGCTAATGAGCCTGATGTCGGAGAAATTAGAACTATTTTCCCGAATGACTCTACGTTTGCAGTGCAGCCTGACGAAAATGCATAATATGTATGCAAATGGTGCTGAAATTAATACAGAAAACTTAGCTAGTCGCAGAAAAGGGAAAAACACGTGATGAAATAAATGGAGTTAACTAATTGTAATAGAAATATTCGAATAGAAAACTAATCCTATGGACTAAGGGGTTATTTAAATATTGGGTACTTTATGAACGATTAGAGATTTAAGTAGTTGTTAATTAAAAGAATGCAAACTCTTATAAAGCGGTTTCAATCGGTTATAGACTTTCTTGTAAACATCCTGCTGAAGATTTTGATAAATTTCTGAGTTTTCAGGGTTCGGTAGGAATACCTTTCCATGACGGCACATAGATTTAATTGCTTCATGATAACTTGTATAAATACCAATACCCACTGCAGCGTTTATGGCGGCACCTAGGGCTGAGGTTTCATAGGTGTGTGGACGTGTTGCTGGCAAGTTAAAGATATCAGCAGTTAGCTGCATGCTGGTGTCGCTTTGTGAGCCGCCGCCTGATACTAGAAGTTCGGTAATCGGCTGCTTGGTTTTCTTCTGAATCGCCTCCATACCTTCGCGTAGACTATAAGCAATTCCTTCTAAAATAGCGCGGTAGACATGAGCTTTGGTGTGAGTATCTTTAAAACCAATAATAGCACCACGAGCTTCTGGACCTGGGGTTTTTACGCCGGGAGACCAGTAGGGTTGTAGTATTAAACCATCAGAGCCAGGGGGTATATCTTTTATGCTTTCTTCCAATAGTTGCTCTGCAGAAACACCAAGCTCTTTAGAAAGCTGTTGTTCAGCGTGCGCAAACTCTTGTTTGAACCAGTTAACCATCCAATAGCCGCGATGAACTTGAAATTCGAGTGTATAACTCCCTGAAACAGAGGATGGATAGGGCGGTATAAAGCGAATAGGCTCTAGGTATTTTTCACTGGTGACGTTGACCGTTGCTGTTGTGCCGTAACTTAAGCAAGCTTGGTGTTGATGAAGGCAACCTGAGCCTAGTACTTCTGAGGCTTTATCGGCGCCAGCGGCGATAACTGGAAGCCCTTCTGGAAGTCCGGTTTGCGTGGAAGCCTCTGGGTTGAGTTTACCGACCAACTCTCCTGGTTTAACAAGATCAGGCAGTTGGTGAGGCTCTAGTGGAGCGACTTGCCACTTCCAGTCAGAAGGTTTTGCCCACTGATGGCGTTTATAATCAAATGGGATATAGCTTACTTGAGACGCTGTTGAGTCCTTATAAGTACCAGTAAGTCGATAATTTAGATAGCCAGAGAGTAATAAATATTTAGAGGTTTTTTCCCAAATATCAGGCTGATGATGAGCTATCCAAGCTGCTTGGCAACTAGACTGAAAGTTTTTTAAAGTGGGTGTTAAACCTGAAATCTTAAAGAGATAGTTCCAATAGCCTTTAAGTGGTTTAGTCTGCTCGAGTTCTCGTTGGTCACTCCAAATTATGGCAGGTCTTAAAGGCTCTCCATGCTCATCTAAATTAACCACAGTGTTTCTAAGTGTGGTCAGTGACATAGCTTTTATTCGTTGAAAAGACTCTGGGCTGTCAGCTTTTAATTTTTGACAAGCCATGCATAAGATATCCCAAAAATACTGGGGGTGTTGCTCATACCAGCCCGGATGCTGTGAAATGTAATCGGTGATGGGGATTTGGCATTTGCTAAGGATATTTCCGCGTAGGTCAAAAATAATGGCACGCAAGCTCTGCGTACCATTATCGATGGTTAATATCGTCGGCTCGTTCAATTACTGTCCTATACCAGAATGGCGCAATAGTGCATCTGGAGAAGGTTCGCGACCACGGAATGCTTTGAATAATTCATCGGGTTCTGCTGAACCACCTTTTTGTAGGATGTGCTCTAAAAAGTCTTGCCCCGTTTTGGGGTTAAAAATCCCTTCTTCTTCAAAGCGTGAGAAAGCATCGGCTGATAACACTTCGGCCCATTTATAACTGTAATACCCTGCAGCATAGCCACCCGCAAAAATATGTCCAAAACTGTGTTGGAAGCGATTAAACTCGGGCGGTGTAATAACGGAGACTTCTGCTCGAACTTGGTCTAGTTGTTGTTGGATCTGATCGGGGTTATTTGGATCAAATTCACTGTGAATCTTGAAGTCGAACATTGAGAACTCAAGTTGCCGCACCATTTGCATCGCTGACTGGAAGTTTTTAGCCGCAAGTAAGCGCTCTAACTTTTCTTTTGGCAACGGCTCGCCACTTTCGTAGTGTTTAGCGATTTTTGCTAAACCTTCTTCTTCCCAGCAAAAGTTTTCCAAGAACTGACTTGGCAATTCAACAGCATCCCAAGGGACTCCAGAAATTCCAGCAACCGACGCATGATTAATTTGAGTCAGCATGTGGTGCAACCCATGACCAAACTCATGGAACAAGGTTGTTACTTCGTCATGAGTAAATAATGCCGGCGTATCGCCCACAGGGCCATTAAAGTTGCAGGTTAGAAATGCAACAGGCTTTTGAATACCCTGTTTGGTTTCGCGACGGCCAATGCAGTCGGCCATCCAAGCGCCGCCACGTTTATTACGACGAGCGTATAAATCAAGGTAGAAACTTGCGATATAGTTGTCTGCAAGATCATAGATATCATAAAAGCGTACGTCCTCATGCCAGGTTTCGACGTCGTCACGCTCTTGGAATTTGATGTTAAATAATGTGCCTGTAATTTCGAACATGCCTTTGATCACTTGGTCTTCTGGGAACCAAGGGCGTAATTCTTCTTGAGAAATGCTGTAACGCTCACTTTTCAGCTTTTCACTGTAGTAAGCCAAATCCCATGCTTCGAGTTTGTCTACACCATGCTTTTCTTTGGCGTAGTCGGTGAGTTCTTGCAAATCCTTTTCAGCCTGTGGTTTCGATTTAGCCGCAAGTTCGCTAAGGAAAGCCATAACTTCAGAAGTGGACTTTGCCATTTTAGTGGCAAGCGATAGTTCGCCATAATGTTCAAAGTCGAGCAACTGGGCTAGCTCGTGACGGAGCGCCAGTATCTCTGGCATAATGGCGCTGTTGTCGAATTCGCCCGCATTTGGGCCTTTATCGGAAGCGCGGGTCGAAAAGGCGGTATAGACTTCTTTGCGAAGTTCGCGATCGTTGGCGTGCATCATTACTGGCAAGTAAGACGGAAAGTCTAAAGAAATTCGATAACCTTCTATATCACTGGCTTCTGCTGCTTGCCTAGCGGCAGCGATAGCCGACTCTGGTAAGCCGTCGAGAGCCTCTGCTGACTCAAAATCTTTGTGCCATGCCATAGTGGCATCGAGCAGGTTTTGTTCGAATTTGGAGGTGAGTTCCGATAAGCGCTTTTGAATCTCACCATAGCGCTTTTGCTTTTCTGGGCTTAGTGCGACACCAGACAATTTAAAGTCGCGCAAGTCATCTTTAAGAATCTTGCGTTGGACTTTATCAAGGCCAAGCGTCTCAGCTTTTGCATCGAGAGCCTTAACCGCATTATAAAGGCCCTTGTGTTGCCCCATTTCAGTACCGTAATCAGATAGAAGTGGTAAACAGGCATTATAAGCATCACGCACTTCGTCCGAGTTTGCGACAGAATTGATGTGGCTGATGGGTGACCAGGCGCGATCGAGCCGATCATTGATATCTTCTAAAGGCTTGACGAAGTTATCCCAAGTAATGGCTTCTTCTGTTACGCTTTCTGTTAGCTCGTTAATCGCTTGGCGACTATCGTTGATTATGGTTTCGATGGCTTCAACCATTTGTGATGGTTGAATTTTCTTAAATGGAGGTAGGCCTGTTACATTGAATAAAGGATTAGTCATAATTACCTGCTAAGACGATTTATTGAGTTCGTACAATTTTGCTTCTTTTGATAAAGCATAATATGCGGCTAGATGTGAAAAAATAAAGCCCCGCAGTCCTGAGAAGCAATAGCGATAGACGAGGTAGTTGCGAATAAACTCTAGTGGGTAAATCAGTATTAGCTTTAAAGCAGAAGCCTTACGCCCTTTAAGGAACTTTTCTTTTGCCTTTAACGAAGAGTATTTATTATATTTATCAGTAAGTTGTGCAATATCTGCGTAACCATAGTGGTTAAAAGCCGCAGAGGTGTGCTTAATTTTTCCGAGAATATCGGGACCTTCGTGGACTAAATTATGAATAAGGTATTTCACACAAGACTTTTTAAATAAGCGCGTATTAGTCGGTAGACGAGTCAATTTCGAGAAGAATTTACCAATAAACAAGTCGTTGCGACGACATTTCAACGCAACATAATCATGCTCACTGTTAATAAACTGTTTAACTTCATCAATGAAATTAGGCGTTAACTCTTCATCAGCGTCTAAGTTAAGCACCCACTCGTGCCGGCATAGATCTTTCGCATACTGCTTTTGCTTGGCGTAACCAGGCCAGTCATGATGAATAACCTTAGCGCCTTTTGATTGGGCGATGGACTTGGTTTGATCGGTGCTACCACTATCCACCACGATGATTTCGTCAAACTCTTGGCAGCTATCTAGCACACGACCGATATGATGCTCTTCATCTTGCGCGACAATAAATACACTAACCGGAATTTTGCTCATAATACTTCTTAGACGTTAAGTAGGTTGCTTGGGATGTGAATGTCTAACCACTTCGATAATTTCAGTGGTAGAAACGGACGGTGTCCGAGGTAAGTATTTAACTTGGCACAAATTGGATAAATCATCAAACTTACCCTGCCAGTCGTCCCCCATCACTAAAATATCGGCCTTATACTTTTTGATGTATTCGGCTTTAAGCTCTAATGACTCTTCGGAAAAAACATAATCCACACAAGCTAAAGCACTGATAATGTGTCTGCGGTCTTCTTCGGAATAAATAGGGTAGCGATTTTTCTTGGAGTAATTAAGCTGATCTGAAGAAACGCCAACATAAAGCTCTGTGCCAAAAGAGCGAGCACGCTCAAGGATGTTGACATGACCTACATGAAAAACATCGAATGTACCAAAAGTGATGACGCGCATAATTTATCCTGAGCTTAATAAAAACTGTGCTACCCGCTGCGAACTTTTACCGTCGATAGTGCCGACGACTTCTTCGGTGATTCGTTTGCGAGCAACTTGGTGAAGCGATCGGTCGTTAATATTAGATTCTACCGCATCCTGCAACTCGCGATAATGGTCTATATTAGTGCCCATTGATTGAAATAGTTGGTAGTCGTCGGATAGTCGCTTGTTGAGCCTAAATTTGAGTAGGCCACGATATCCCCAGCGTAATTTTAGGAAGTGACAAATAATAACAGGCTTATCTAAGGCTATAAACTCAAATAGCGCAGACGAGGTTTCGCTGATCATCAAATCAGCTGTAGCCATAAATGGTACAAGGTTTTGCTCACTTTCTTTTGCCAAATAGACATTTGGAAATGTTGCCCAATGTTGTAGCAACGCTCTTTGCTTTTTATAAGCGGACTTAATTAGCGATAAATAGTGGGGCTTTAACAATATATTGTAGTGCTTGAAATCGTGTGGCCAATCTTTTGGGAAATTTTCTATTGTGCTGGGGTAGAACGTCGGCGAATACAGCAGAGTTGGCTTATTTGGGTCAAGCCCTAATTCAGACAAGTCTATTTTAATAGAATCATCATTCACTGCCGGATCCAGCTTGGTGTAACCCGTGGTAATAAAAGTCTTATCAGGGTAGAGTTCTTGCAACGTTGTTTGTCGCGCTTCAGACTCAACAAAGCGATACTGGATGGGGGCACTGGAAGCATTATAGTAGGTAGACTTTGGTCCGAGCCCATGCAAAATTAGAGCTGTTTTCGTAAAGCCGTTGAGTTGCTCTGCAATTTCGGCAGCGTGGCCAAAAATCACCCAGTCAGGTTTTTGTTGCTGATAAAAGGATAGCCTTTGTTCTGAGTCAATAATCTCAGTTGTAACATTGATACGGTGAAGAGACTCTAAGATAGATTGCGGTGGTGTTATCGTGAAAATAACTTTTAATTCAATTTTCTCCTCTCCAGCGTTATCTAATAGCGCTTTAATGACGGGCTCGAAGTGGGGGAGATAATACAGGTATGCAACGTCGAAAAATATTTTCACAAGTAATACTTCAAATTCTCGATGAGTGGATTATAAATAAGTGATCGATATGTTTATAATCGAATCATTATAACCAGAAATTAGATGAAAAGACTATGACTGATAGACAGACAGATAAGCGCGCAGACAATCATTACAACTTTCTTGCGATTGGTGGAGGAAGTGGCGGTATTGCCTCAGCTAACCGCGCTTCTATGCATGGCGCGAAAAGTGCCATTATTGAAAGCAAAGCCTTGGGCGGAACCTGTGTCAATGTCGGATGTGTACCTAAGAAGGCCATGTGGTATGGCGCGCAAATTGCTGAAGCTTTCAAATATGCACCAGATTATGGCTTTAACGCAACTGAAGTTGACTTTAAATGGAGTAAATTAGTCGAAAGCCGAGAAGCTTACATTTCTCGAATTCACCAAAGTTATGAGCGCAACTTGGGTAATAATAAGGTGGATGTCATTGAAGGTTATGCAAAATTTGTCGATAAGAATACGGTTGAGGTCAATGGTGAGCGCTATACCGCTGATCATATTGTGATTGCCACAGGTGGCTACCCCATAATTCCAGAAATCCCAGGCGCGGAGTATGGTATTGATTCCGATGGCTTCTTTGAGTTACAGGAGCAACCGAAAAGAGCCGCTGTGGTTGGTGGCGGATATATTGCAGTGGAAATTGCGGGCGTCTTTCAGGCATTAGGCACTAAAACTGATTTGGTCGTTCGAAAGCATAAGCCTTTAAGAGACTTTGATGACATTTTAAGTGATACCTTGGTTGATATTATGCGCGATTCAGGGCCTCAGCTACATACGCACAGTGTGCCTAAGTCGGTGGAAAAATTGGACTCAGGGGAATTGTTGTTGCACTTGGAAAATGGTGAAACGATAGGGCCTGTTGATACCATTGTTTGGGCCATTGGACGTGCGCCAGCCACTAAAGGGCTTGGTCTAGAGCATACCAATGTAACAACCAACGACGATGGCTTTATTAAAACGGATAAATACCAAAATACGACTGCCAAAGGTATTTATGCGATTGGTGATAACACTGGGCGCTTAGCCTTAACGCCAGTCGCCATTCAAGCTGGTCGTCGCCTCGCTGAGCGTTTGTTCAATAACAAAGAGAACGAATTCTTAGACTACACCAATGTACCAACGGTGGTCTTCAGTCACCCGCCTATTGGCACAGTGGGCATGACGGAGTCAGAAGCGAGCGAAACCTATGGCGAGGAAAACATAAAGGTGTATAACTCGACATTTACCGCTATGTATTCTGCATTAACACAGCATCGTGAACCGACCAAAATGAAGCTAGTTTGCGCCGGCCCTGAAGAGCGAGTGGTTGGTATACACGGCATTGGTTTTGGTGTGGACGAGATCCTACAAGGCTTTGCGGTTGCTTTAAAGATGGGCGCTACGAAGGCAGATCTGGATGATACGGTGGCTATTCATCCTACATCCGCGGAAGAGTTCGTAACCATGCGCTAGACTTGTAAGAGGTGTGAATAACAAAAAAGCCCAACACAAGATAGTTGGGCTTTTTAGATTAACTCACTAGAAATGGCTTAATAGGTCACACGCTCAACCTTATAGCCGAGCTCTTGTAAGTAATGATTAATGCTTTTATCGCCACCATAGTGAGCTGCACCCACTACCGCAAAAACATTCTTACCTTGCTCGAATTGTTTCGCTAGACCTTCAGCCATGCTTTTATTTCTCTTATAGAGCAATAGATCTAAAAGTTGCTCATATTCTTCACTGCTGAGACCAACCGTGTCTGCTTCCTCAAAACTGTTTTCGATGTACTCTTCAACGTTACCAGTCTTCCAAGCTTGTACCAATTCTTCAATACCATCCCCTTCTCGGGTAACGATCGATAATAAAAAGGCATCTTGGATATAAAGGGGCATACTATCGAGCATACTCAGTTGTGAGTTAACGGTTTCTAGGGCAATTATTTCTTTTTTATCGCGTGCTTGGCCAAGGAAGTACATATCAATGCCATATTTTTCAGTGTATCCCGACTTTTTCATATTGAGAGACTCGAGGGATACCGCCGCTAACCAAGGCTCAAAGGTGTTGAACATGCCGCAAGGGGTTTTTGTTTCCTCACAAAACTCATTGTATTTTTCCCAGGTATCTTTTTTTAACATGCTTTCAAGAGTCGTGTTGGGATCAATCGCGAGTTGTTGTAGAGTCTGTGCCATTTCTAATTGATTGATGTTACCCATATCAATTTCTACCGCAAGTGCATCGGTCGATTCAAATGCTTGGTTAACCACATCAGGAAGCGGGAACATACTAGCGTCCCCCATATGGATCGATCCAAATAAGTACGAAGTACTGTCGCCGTGTTCAACCTTCCAGAGTGCAGGGGTATAATCTTTCCCTGCCTGTTTGGAAGTTTCTAAAGTTTCCTTTGGCTGTGATTTAGCTACAGTACTGGACTTGATTTGTTCGATAGCCTGCTTGGGTTGCTCATGTGCCTTAGACTTGGCTGACTCTTCGCCACAGCCAGCTAGCCCCACTAAAGTGGCAAACAATATTCCTAAGTATTTGTTCATTATTCTCTCCGTAGTATTAATGTAAGTTATTTATAAGTTGTGAACTCCCACCTTATGGGTGGGTATTGGTATTTATATGGTTAACGAGAGCCTTCGCAAAAAGCTGACAACTTTCAGGGCCACCATGTCTAAAAAATAACGAGGGTTCGATAAGCTCTAGTTCGTTGACAAAAACAGCCCCATATTTATGGTGCAAAAAATCGACCCTGGCGTATAACGGCATCTCGAATTTATCAGCAACGTAAGTAATCGCTTCTTTAGCAAGTCTTAGCTCATCTTGCGATAACTGGTAGATAAAATCACTGGCGCCATAGTCATCTTGGACTCTAAAATCACCTTCAACAGGAACTTTACGTGTTCCATGGCTGTATTGACCAGCAAAGAATATACCTGAGGTTTCTCCAAAAGACTCCACATTGCTGAGGTATGGTTGTAAAACTAGATCTTCTTTGGGAGTTAAGCGATCGATATGTTGCTGTGCTTTACGTATTCCTTCTTCATCATTATCAAAAGGAAGGCACTCGCGGGCGTTGGCACCGATTAAGGGTTTAATAAAACCTTGTTTCCAGCCATGCTGCTCCATTAACTGTTCAACATCATAAGTGCCGCCTTGAAGCAGCCACTCGGATGGAGCGATGGTCACCCCAGCCTCTTGTAATTCTTGAAGATACCGCTTGTGGCTATTCCAAACTACAATGGACTTAGAGTTTAAAAGCATAGTCTGAGTGCTGACTTGGTTAATCCAAGCCATGAATTCTTCAATGCGTTCTTGATAGTCCCAAGTGGTTCTTAAGAGGCAGGCATCGAATCGACTCCAATCAGTGTCGCTGTCCCAAGGAAGGACTTCATAATTGACGTTCAGGGCTGCAAGCTCTTGAAAAAATGGTATGTCGTCTTTTTCCCAGTCAGGTAAGTTTTGACAACTAGCAATGGCAATATTCATCGAAAATTCTCAGTAATTATCTTTGTTCTAGTGACTTATTGAAAATAATCGGATTAGCTTACTATAGGTCAAAGCGGTTGTCTTTAACCTATTTCTGCTTGTGTGAATCATCATGCGTTACTGATTTACGGTATTCTTAGCTAACCTTGCTTCACGCTGTAGTAGTTTGGCTAATTGATCAGCTGGCATCGGGTGATAAAAAAACATTCCTTGCCCCATCTGACATCCCAAGGCCTTTAAGATGTTGTATTGATTAGGCGTTTCAATACCTTCTGCAACGGTTTTAAGGTTTAAACTCTGAGCTAATGAGACGATGGTTTTAATGATATTGTGGTTGATCATGTGGTCTTTGAAGTTAGGGCTCAGACGTGACACGAAATACTTATCAATCTTGAGGTTGTCTACTGGTAATTGACTCAGGTAGGCCAACGATGAATAGCCCTTACCAAAGTCATCGATAGAGACTTTAATACCAAACTCCTGTAATTGATTCAGCACTTTGACAGAGTTAACAACATCTGTCATGGCAGCACTTTCGGTTACTTCAATTTCAAGCATTTTGCCAGAAACGCCGTATTGATTGATGATAACGCCAAGATTTTGCACTAAATCAAAGTATTTCAGGTCTTTTACTGACAAGTTCAATGCAATTGGTACATCAATGCCAGTGTTGTGCCAATCGACCAGCTGCTGGCAAACCATCTGCATGACTAGCTGACTGAGTTCATGTATAAGGCCCGTTTCCTCGGCAATAGGGATGAATATATTCGGGGGAATACTGCCCGTTTCAGGGTCATCCCAACGACATAGGGCTTCAACACTATGAATTTTCCCACTATTCATGTCGACTCGAGGCTGGAAAAATAAGTGTAAGTGTCGCTCTGCAATCGCAACTTTAAGTTTTTTCTCGACCAAGCGGCGCTTAGTTTCTTGCTGGCTAAATTTTCGTCTAAAAAATTGGAATCGATTTCGATCGGACTTTGCAGAATACATCGCCATGTCAGCGAAGCGGAATAAATCTTCTGCATTTTCGCTGTGATCCGGATACATGCTAATTCCGATGCTAGCACCCGTTTGTACTCTATGTGGACCAGCCTTAATCGGATTTTTTAGGTATCGTAACAAGCGTTCTGCAATAGCTTGGGCTTGTGGTGAGTCAATATTTGGCAAAACAATAGCGAATTCATCACCGCCAACTCGCGCCAATGTGTCGCCGGTACGCAAACATTTTTTCATGAAAGCTGAGACCGACTGCAAGAGGTGATCACCGGTCGAATGGCCCAAAGTGTCATTAATTTGTTTGAAGCGATCTAGATCGACGTACATTAAGGCCAGTTTAGAGTTTTTAGAGGCGCAGCTCTCTATATCTCTAGACAAACACGTTTGTAGCAAATGACGGTTAGCTAGCCCCGTTAGTGTGTCGTAATTGGCGAGGCGATGAATTTCTTCTTCTGCTTCCTTGCGTCCCGTGATGACGTGGAAGTTGATGGTGACGCCTTGAATATCTGGATCGTCTAAATGATTAGCAAGTCGACTTTCAATCCATAAAATATCACCATTTTTATGGCGAATTCGTCGCTCTACCACGGAAGAGGCGCCCGGATTCTCAGCGACATAGCGCAAATTATAGCTCGCATCTTCACGGTCGTCTTCATAGATGAAGCCTTCAAGGCTCTTCCCCAGTAAATCCTCTTCGGTATAGCCCGTAACTCGAGTGACTGAAGGAGAGATATAAGTCACGAAACCATCTTTATCGTGCATTAGGATGCAATCATAACTGTTTTCTACTAGGGTGCGATAATACTTGTCTTTTTGCTCTAGGGCTTGCTCAGCTTCACGATCCTTATCCATCTTATGGATAGAGCCAATTTCGATGAGGGGCTCGCCATCTTCATCCCTAGAATAGATAGTGCTATGAACCTGAATCCAAAACCAGTCGCCATTCTTATGTTGCAGTCTAAATTCAACAGGAACAACTGTTCTATCAGCACTTTCAAGCAGTTTTCGCTCTTGTTCTTCGACTACGGGAATATCTTCTGGGTGAATAAAACTATAAACCCCATCCGGCATAGATTTAATTTCGCTAACGGTATAACCCAATAGTCGTGCGTAATTTTGAAGACCTTCAGAAAATATCTTTGTTTTTAAGTTAAGAACATATAGGAAGATAGAGGCATTTTTGATAACAGTATCTTTATAATCGTCAACGATTTCGTTGACTTGGCCGGAGCTCAGGTCAAGCTCCGGTAGTATTTGGATTGTGATAATCCTATCTAGGAATGATTTCCCTTTCTCCATTGGGTGTGAAGATAATAAAACCCTTTTATCGATACCCAATTTAGTTAATGTGGTGATGGCTTGTGATTCAGTGCCCTCGAGGATCGGCTCTGGTAGTAAATCCTGTAATGATTCACCGAGCAATGAGTCGGAAGTTACAGCTGGGTCGAGCGATATAGTTTTTATTACGAATCGTTTGTTGCAGATCAATAGAGCTGCATAATCGTTTGAGAATAAGCGTTCAAGTAGTTGCTTATCCAGTAACTTAGTCCTTTGCTCCAATGTTCCAACCCCGGTAGTTTATTTTAAAATTAGGCATGCCATATCATAGAATAACTAGTGGTGGGGCTTTGTCAAATAATATAGACGGACTTTTATTTTGCGATCGCGTACTTTCTCGCTAAAATAGGGCAAGCTTAAAGACAATGTGACTTATGACAATACGAACTTTTCAGAAAAAAACACCGAAGGTAGCGGACAATGCTTTTGTTGATGAAACCGCTTTAGTGGTCGGTGACGTGGAGATTGGCGAAGACAGCTCTATTTGGCCAATGGCCGTATTGCGTGGTGATGTCCATTCGATTCGTGTAGGTAACCGCACTAGCATCCAAGATGGTACTGTTTGTCATGTCACCCATGCAGGGCCTTATGATCCAGAGGGCCATGATCTCATCCTAGGTGATAATGTCACTGTTGGACACAAAGCGATTTTACATGGCTGCACTATTGAGAGTAACTGTCTTATTGGTATGGGCGCGGTAGTTATGGACGGAGCAACCGTGTGTGAAAATGCAATTATTGGAGCCAACAGTGTAGTGCCTCCGGGCAGAGTATTGACGGGTGGTTTTTTGTGGGTAGGCTCACCGGCGCGCAAGATTCGTAAGCTCACTGACGAAGAAATTAAGTTCTTCAAGTATTCAGCTGATAACTATGTGCGTTTAAAGAACGAGCATATGGAAGAATGATCACAGTTAGCTTATAGAATTGAATAAGCCGGCTCTCGCCGGCTTTTTTATGTCTTAATGCAGAACTTCTATTTAGAAGCTATAGCTGATACCAACGGTTGTTGTGCGGTCAGTTTTTACTGCTCCAGCTGGAACAACCGAGTTATAGTTGACGACGTATGAAAGCTTCATCGCTAAGTTCTCAGAGATTTTAGTCGAAATTGCAGACTTAGAAACATAAGTGTTAACTTCTTGGCCCCAAACCGCACTGATAACTTGAGTAAAGCGGGCTGTGTCCGTTAGTTGGTGTGCAAAATCTAAGTCACCACGTAAGACGTTTTCTTTCTCGTCTCGTCCAATAAATACTGCATTAATACGATAACCAAAACCGAAACCTAAAGATAGGTGACCGTCTTCGCTTTTGAATACTTGATGACCATAACCAAGGTAGGCGCCGGCTTGGTAGTCATAAGCACCGAAATAGTCGTTACTGTAGTCTAAAATGCCGTAAAAGAAGCTATTTTCGCTAATATCGTATCGATTGTTCCAAGCGAAAGTGTATTGCTCAGCATCACGTTGGTCACGGCTTGAATTTGTAACACCAGTAATTTGAATACCTGTCGCCCAGTTTTCAGAAGCTCGTGCAACCCAGTCGAACTGGCCGTTAAGACTCTCAGTTTCTGTGTTTCCTGATGTGCTGATGTAGCCTAAATCAATATTGCCTTCGTAGCCTTCCTCTGGTGCGCTGGAAAGAAGACCGCTTGAGAAGGCTGCTGGAGAAAGCGCAAAAAGCCCTAAAGCGAATAAGTTTCTTTTTAATGTCATCATCAATGTCTCGCAAGTCTATATTTTATGGGGGAGTTAGCGGCATAAATTGTACCAGAACATGTTTTTGGATCACCCCTTAGAGATAAAAAAAACGGATATTTATTCGGTTTTATCAAACCAGTCGAAGATGCTGGGATATTGAAGACTCAGGCGTTTTAACAGCACCGAATGATATTGCTTTAATGGTTCTTGTTGCGACGGTTCTTTGCCTGCTATATGGTCTTGAAGTTGTTGGCGTGTAAAGGCGGTGCCATCCGAAGCAATCGATAAACTGACTTCGCGTTGGTTGGCAAGGTGGAGCCAATAGCACAAGTCATCCTCATGGATTAAGTTTAGCCACTTTGGGTCATGGTATTTATCTTTATCGAGCAAACTCTCTAGAAGTTTAGTGCGATCTTTTGAATAAAGGCCAGAGGCGCGAACAATTGAGGTATTTTCATGAAGATTCTTCACGTTTTTTTCGGCATCAAGCATAGTTTTACCACTAAAATTAAGTGGCTTGGCTTTAACTGACTCATCGATGACCGTTTCTAAATTGCCTTCATAAACCGAGGTAGATGATAAAAAGGTGCAGTGGAACTCAGTGTGTTGCTTATGTAACTCTTGAAGCAAACGCGAAACAGCGTGCATATAAGTCTGACGGTAAGCCTGTTCGGTTCTTTCGTCGGGCGCTAGCATGATGTAGACATTATCCAGCTTCGGAAGCTCGGGAAGCGTGTTGCTGACCTTCAAAAGGTCACAGACGATATGGTTATCGGCCCACGACTTTTCTGTACGCGACAGCGTATAAGGTTTTTCGCCTTCGCTAACGAGATATTCGTAAAAACGACGGCCAAGCTTGCCACTACCTACAATTAAAGTGTTCACGCGATTTCCTCAACAATTTTTGCCATACTATGTGCAACGACAAGATCTTTGCCCGCTAACTTGTCTAGAGTTTTCAGGCCTTTGCCTGTTAATACTAAAATAAAGTCACAGCCAAAGTTCTCTGCACACTCAAAATCAGACTTAGAATCACCAATAAATACGACTTCATCAGTAGTCGCACTAAATGTTTCTGCGATGCGCTTAAGCATGGTTGGCTTAGGTTTGCGACAATCGCAACCGTCGTCGGGGTGGTGCGGGCAAAACTCAATGTGATCGATATGTCCACCTTGCTCATCAAGCAAGGCCGCCATCTTTTGGTGCATGTCATCGAGCACGCTTTCGTCATAAAAGCCACGTCCAATCCCTGATTGGTTGGTTGCTATAGCCACTCTAAAGCGCGAGTTTAACGCAGCAATGGCCGCCAAACTACCAGCGATAGGCAGCCATTCATCGGCGGACTTAACATAAGCGTCTGAATCGTGATTAATGACGCCATCACGATCCAGGATAATGACTTTTTTATTAGCCCAATCAATCATTGCCACAACTAGTTTTGCAGTAATGAAATATCGGCAACAGAGCCGAACATTGTTTCAAGCTTTTTCAATAAAGCTAAACGATTAGCTTTAACCGCGACATCGTCAGCGTTAACCATCACTTTATCGAAGAACGCATCCACATCATCGCGTAGTGCCGCTAAGCGAGTTAAGCGCTCTTGATAGTTTTCAATGGTTGCCAGCTCTGCTTCGACTGTAGCAATAGTTTCGGCCAATGCTTTTTCGGCATCTTCTTGCAGCAAACTATCGTTAACTTGAGCTGGCACTTCGACGTCGGCTTTAGCCAAAATGTTTTTCACACGCTTATTAGCGGCCGACAAGCTTTCCGACTCAGGTAACGTTTGGAAATGCTGTACGGCTTTAATGCGCTGATCAAAATCGAGTGGCTTGGTCGGACGAACTGCCATCACTGAGTTCACCGTATTGGCGCTAACGTTCTGGTCGAGATACCAGGCGCGGAAGCGGTCAAAGATAAAGTTAAGTAACTCTTCCGCTACTAAGTCGTTGGTAAGCTTGCCATCGAACTGCTTTAATGATTGCTCGATTAGCTGCTCTAAATCTAAATTCAGTTGATTCTCGACAATGGTGCGAATGAGGCCAATCGAAGCACGACGTAGCGCAAAAGGATCTTTCGCACCCTTCGGCGCTTGACCAATACCGAAAATACCAACAAGCGTGTCGACGCGATCGGCGATTGCGAGTGCCTGTCCTACTGGGTTTTGCGCCAAGCTGTCGCCTGAATATTTTGGCAAATACTGCTCGGTCATGGCGATGGCGACGCTTTCGTCTTCGCCATCGTGACGCGCGTAATAAGTGCCCATGATGCCTTGTAGTTTATCGAACTCACCTACCATCTGCGTGGTCAGGTCACATTTCGACAATAAGCCAGCGCGATGCGCTAATTCAGGATCGGCACCAATCGTTGGTGCGATACTTTTAGCAAGCTCAGCCACTCGCTCGGCTTTCTCTTGGACGGAACCTAATTGGTTTTGGAAAACAACTTTCTTCAGTCGCTCTTGATGGCTCGCTAGCGTGGTCTGCTGATCTTTGTCATAAAAGAACATGGCGTCGGCGAGGCGAGGGCGAATCACTTTTTCGTTACCCTCAATCACCACACGAGGATTCGAGCTCTCGATATTACTAATAGTGATAAAGTTAGGCATTAAGTTGCCTTCTTTATCGAGCACGTGGAAATATTTTTGGTGCTCAGCCATCGAAGAGACTAAGCACTCCGCTGGCACCTTTAGGAATTCAGTATCAAACTCACCGGTTAATGCCACTGGCCATTCTACTAAGCCCGTTACTTCGTCAAGAAGGTCCTGATCGATCTGTGCTACGCCGCCAAGTTTCTCGGCAGCTTCTTTAGCTTGTTGCTCGATCATGGCTTGGCGCTCTTCGAAGCTCACAATCACATGCTCAGCTTTGAGCTTATTAACGTAGTCGTCAGCATCATGTAACGACACTTCGCCTTCAGCCATAAAGCGGTGGCCACGACTCATGTTACTAGTCTTCGTATCTAGGATAGTGGCATCTAAGACAGACGAGCCATGCAGTAACACTGCCCAATGAACCGGACGAATAAATTGTGCCGAGCTATCGCCCCAGCGCATTGGCTTTGGGATTGGCAACTTTTTCAATGAGCTATTTAAAATTTGCTCGATAAGCTCGCTCAAAGGTTGGCCTTTTTGCGACACAGTAAAACCTAAGCGCTCACCTTTGTCAGTTTGGATTCTTTCCAGTTGATCAACCTCGGTTCCGCAGGATTTAGCAAAACCGACTGCTGCCGGCTTTGCATTGCCATCAGCGTCAAAAGCAGCGGCAACTGCTGGCCCTAAACGCTCGACGTTTTTGTCTGGCTGGGCAGCGCTCAAGTGGCGAACGATTAATGCTAAACGGCGAGGTGTAGCGAATGCTTCCACCGATTCGAAGCTAAAGTCTTGTGCTTTAAGGGCTTCGGAAACGTTATTTTTAAGCGCATCACGTAATGTTTTTAAGCTGACAGGAGGAAGCTCTTCGGTACCAAGCTCGAATAATAAATCAGCAAAGTGTAAGTTAGAGGACGACATTATTTCTCCTCCTGTGACGCGTTGTGTGTTGAATCATTGTTTAGCATCGGGAAGCCTAAATCTTCACGTGCGGCATAATAGGTTTCTGCGACAGCTCGGGCGATGGTGCGCACGCGCAGGATGAAGCGCTGGCGCTCGGTGACTGAAATAGCACCACGTGCATCCAACAAGTTAAACGTATGCGACGCTTTTAAAACCATCTCATAGGCTGGCAACGGCAGATTGTTTTTAATTAGGTTATTGGATTCCGACTCGTAGTAATCAAACAACTCGAATAATTTATCGACGTTGGCATGCTCAAAGTTGTATTTCGACTGCTCAACTTCGTTTTGGTGGAACACATCGCGATAATAAACTTTGCCCAATGGCCCATCAGTCCACACTAAGTCATAAATGCTATCGACTTCTTGTAGGTACATGGCGATACGCTCTAGACCATAAGTAATCTCACCCATGACAGGCTTACACTCGATACCGCCAGCTTGTTGGAAGTAAGTAAACTGCGTCACTTCCATGCCGTTTAGCCAAACTTCCCAACCAAGACCCCATGCGCCAAGCGTTGGTGATTCCCAGTTGTCTTCGACGAAGCGGATATCATGTTCTAGCGGATCGATACCAATTTTCTTTAATGAACCAAGGTACATTTCTTGAATATCGAGCGGTGATGGTTTGATCACGACCTGATACTGGTAGTAGTGCTGAAGACGGTTTGGGTTTTCACCATAGCGGCCATCCGTCGGGCGGCGACAAGGTTGCACATAAGCTGCGCTCCAAGGCTCTGGACCAATCGCGCGTAGGAATGTCGCAGGGTGGAAGGTACCAGCACCAACTTCGAGATCAAGCGGTTGCTGGATAACACAGCCTTGTTCGGCCCAATAATTTTGCAGGGTTAAAATCAGTCCCTGGAATGTTTTTGTACTTTCGTTAGCTTGAGTCACAGGTATGCCTTCGCTAAAGTGAATGAAGAATATCAATTAATGGTCGGATTATACGGCAATTTGGGTTATTTTCTAACCTAGAAAGCCAACAAATTCAGGAGAATGCATAAATGTTGAAGATTCGCGCAATAACTAACCTAATATTAGTCGCAGCAATGATTTTTATTAGTTATTACAGCAGTATCGTTGGAATTAATGGTGAGACTCAAGCCACTGTCAGCCAGGGCTTATCGACAGCTTTCACACCAGCGCCTTATGCTTTCTCTATTTGGGGCATCATTTTTGTCATGTTGGTGGTGATAGCGATAAAAGATATTAGACTGGCTTTCTCAGAAAATGCAGAACTAAAAGCGGAAAATGGCTGGTCGATGAATTGCTGGTTGACCATCGCTATCGTGCTAACAGTTGCTTGGTTGGTGGTTTGGTCGTATTTACAGATTGGATGGTCTTTAGTGGTGATGGCGGGCATTTTTATTAGTTTGTTACTGTCAGTGCTAAACAAAAGCCCAAGACCGGTCAGCGCCAATATAACTTTAGCCTTATACTTCGGTTGGATCAGTGTCGCCTTAGTCGCCAATGAGTCTGCCTGGTTAGTGCATCTTGGTTGGCTCTCTAAAACAGGTGAGGGCTGGCTGAGTGATCCAAACTTCAGTGTCATGCAAGCTGCTTTGAGCTTGGTATTGTTTGCGTTAGTGCTGAGCTTGAAGTCAGTAAAGAGAGGCTTAGAACCTGCAGTTTTTGTCTATCCGATGGTTGGAGTCTGGGCTTATATCGCAATAATGGTCAAAAACGCCGCAGGAAATCCTAACCTCTTGGTTTATGTTTCGGCCTTCTTTGCGCTAATTTTACTACTAGTTGCTGGCTATTTCGGCACGAAATGGAACAGTAGTTATTCAGCCAAAACAAAAGATTGATCGATAAAATACAACAATAAAAATCATTGGGAATAGTAATGCCTAAACTAAGCTCGGCAAAACAATACTTGGCGAAAAAAAGATGTGGCTGGGTCAGCGATGACCCACTATACATCGAATATCACGATACCGAATGGGGGCGTCCCCAGTATGATGATCAAAAACTCTTTGAAATGCTCTGCCTTGAAGGGGCGCAGGCGGGTTTGAGTTGGATCACCGTACTGAAAAAGCGTGAACATTATCGACAAGTTTTCGATAACTTTGAACCGAATAAAATCGCGCAATATGACGATAAAAAGCGCGAACAGCTGTTAAACGACGCTGGAATCATTCGAAACAAGCTGAAAGTGAATGCTTTTATCGTCAACGCACAGCGTTACTTAGAAATCACTAAAGCCCAAAGCTTTAAAGATTATGTGTGGCAGTTTGTCGGCGGTAAACCGATTATGAATTATTGGAAAAGCCTGAAAGAAGTCCCCGTAACCACACCAGAATCCGACGCCATGGCAAAACAACTGAAAAAAGACGGCTTCAAGTTTGTCGGCAGCACCATCTGTTATGCCTATATGCAGGCTACTGGGATGGTGGATGACCATGTGCAAGAGTGTTTTCTTAACCAGTAATTGATAGGTTGTTGGAAATATAAAAAAGCCACTGAGGTGATACCCAGTGGCTTTTTTAGTTAGCAGGGGACTAAAATTATTTTAACTGCGCTAATATCGCTTTGGCTGTATCCGCAGAAGATGCCGGGTTTTGACCGGTTATAAGGTTGCCGTCTATTTGAATAAACGATTCCCAGTCGTTGCCTTTGCTATAGTGGCCTCCGTTTTGTTGCAGCATGTCTTCAACCAAGAATGGAACTACCTCGGTGAGTTCTACAGCAGCTTCTTCGGAATTACTAAAACCAGTAACTTTCTTACCCGAAACTAAAGAGTTGCCATCTTTTGCTTTAGTATTCTTAAACACTGCTGGGGCATGACAAACCGCGCCAACAGGTTTACTTGCACTATAAAGGTGCTCAATGATCGCCTTCGAGTCGCTATCTTCAGCTAAATCCCACAAAGGACCATGCCCACCCGGGTAGAAAACCGCGTCGTAATCGTCAGGATTAACCTTGGATAGAACTTCTGTGTTAGCAAGGTGCTCTTGGGCTTCCTTATCGTTTTTAAAGCGATCGGTAGATTCGGTTTGTGCGTCTTCAGCATCACTCGTTGGGTCGAGCGGGGGCTGACCGCCTTTAGGCGAAGCTAGCGTAATATCTGCGCCAGCATCTTTAAACACATAGTAGGGTGAGCTGAATTCTTCTAGCCAAAAACCTGTTTTGTTGCCTGTGTCGCCGAGTTGGTCGTGCGATGTGAGAACCATTAATATTTTCATGATATATCCAATAATTGGTGCATGATAATTATAAATATGGCGTTTAAGTGTCGTATTTCAACCGTCTATTGCTTGATCGGTTGTTGGATGGGTAAATAAATATCCGTAACAGCTTCATGTTCTGGTAAATCTGGGAAAAAATTAATGCGCTCAAAAAACGGCGGTTGTTCGGCCAAGTCATAGCCCGATTGGCTGAGCCACTCGCCATAGAGGTAGTCTAACGCGCGACCAAGCCCTTGCTCAGATCCTGTAAATCGAACTTTGGCACAGGTGCTCGCAGCTATAACTTTGGCCGCTACATTCTGCGGGTTAGTAGCGATAGGCTGAGTCATTGCGCAGCAAATGTCCATATGAAACTCGTCGGCTGGTGTGGCTTGTGGGTCGTTATAAAAAATATTGTATGTGGCGCTCTTAGAAGGGGGAAGATGGTTAGCGCGTCGCCATTCGATAAATTTTTCGACGGTTGCCATGATGTTATTGGGTGAGCCTAAATGTTCTATCGCAGCAACCTGGGTTCTTGGGAACTCTACGATTTCGACATTGAAACTTGAAGGAATTGTATGTGGCATAGGGTTAATCGTTCCTTGTTGGATAAAGTCGTTCCATAATTCCCAGTCAGGATTATTGCGGAACTGCGTTGGTGTAATGCCAAAACGTTTTTTAAAGGTATGAGTGAATGACTCGGCAAATTCAAAACCAGCGTCGAAGGCAATATCAGTTACACTGAGTTTGGGGCGATTCGCTAACTGTAACATTGCGCGACGGAAACGTTTATTATGGGCATATTGTGCAGGCGTTAAGCCAAACTGAGCTTTGAATTGACGCTGGAAATGGTAGGGCGAGCTGTGGGCTATGCGGGCTAGCTGCTCTAGTTTAATAGGGCGACCAAGATTGTCCTCAATATAGCGGCAAGCACTCTCTAATCTTTGGCTTATGGTTTTTGCATTCATAAATTTAACGCTTATTGAGTATTGAGGGACAGTATGCAAAACATGGCGCTAAACCTCCTGTTTAATCTTGCGCTTTTGGCTGTCTAAGACTTTTTACTCAGCATGCCTTTGAGTTGTTTCAGGATGCTGTATAAAGAGCCAGAGACGCCGATGATGACTGCTGCAACGAGTATCCCAACGCGAATTTTGGCAGGGAGTTCAAGCCAGCTCCAGTAATCGTTAGCTAAGATAAGGCCAATTAAAGCTACAGCGATTAGGTAGCAGCTGATAGTGAATTTTGAGAGTGTCTGAAACTTTGGCATGATAGAAGTTCTTCTGCGGTTAGATATAAGTTTATATGGCGCCAAGGCTGTAAAATTCGCCGGCGGAGACTATGCCAAGGTGTTTTTTATCATCGATGATGCGCTCTTCTGCCAGCTCCACTAGCTCATAAAACACATTGCGATGAATCAAGGCGTGAAGGTTTTTTCGAACCATAACATAAGGCGAAGGCTCACCAGTCTTTTCATCCTGTTCAACCCACAGCGGATTGTCTTGAGTTAAAATAATGGTGTTGTCGCAGTTGTCGGTAAAAACGATAACCTGACCTTTTTCGGTTTGCTTCAAGGTCATTTGTGTGACCAAAAAGGGTGCATCTTCGACCCTAATACCAAGCTTTTCTACCGGTGTGACGAGAAAGTAATCATCACCTTCCTTCTTTAACACGGTGGAAAACATCTTAACCAACCTTTGGCGGCCAATTGGCGAGTTTTGATAATGCCAGCTTCCGTCACGCTTAATGATCATGTCCATGTCACCACAAAATTCAGGGTTCCACTGATCGACAGGAGGCAGTTTATTAGCCCCTTGAGATTTGCTGATCTCACTCAAGATGCTAGAGAAGTCAGAATGCTGGGAAGTGTCGTTACTCAAGCTAATTAACCTGTTTGATTAATGGCTTAAGTATCGTGCTTAAGCCAGGCCTTTGCGGATCAAGTATTTATAAGGCATCTCATCGGTGCTACTGGCGAGTAGCTGGTGATCCATAAAGGTACAAAATTTAGGGATATCGCGCGTTGTTGAAGGATCGTCTGCGATCACTAGTAAAGTCTCGCCGTCCTCCATCTTGCGTACATTTAACCGTACCATCATCACGGGCTCGGGACAACGTAGGCCAAGGGCGTCGAGTTTACGATCAAAGTTATCGAAGTTGAAATCTGTCATGATGGCTCAATGTAAAAGGTATATGATTTAAAATCTGTGCGAATTTTAGTCTTTTTAGCCTTATTTCTAAAGCAAATTGATAATGTATAGCAATAATATATTACATTGTTTTAAAAGATTAATTTTATGTATGGAATAAGATTCGTTAGTATAGATGCATAGTTAACTAAAGGAGATTGATTAAATGAGTCATAAGATAAACATTGGAATCGACGAAAAGTCACGCGAAGAAATTGGTCAGGGTCTTTCGCGCCTATTAGCTGATACCTACACCCTGTACCTACAAACTCACAATTTCCACTGGAACGTCACGGGCCCGTTTTTCCAACAATTACACGTTTTGTTCGAAGAACACTATACGGAGTTAGCGGTTGCGGTTGATGATATCGCTGAGCGAATTCGTGCATTAGGCATCTTAGCACCAGGCACTTACAAAGAACTTGCAGAGCTAACCAGTATTGAGGAAGTGGAAGGAAATATCAGCGCCGAAGAGATGATTGGACGCTTAGTGGATAGTCATGAAACAGTAGTGAGAACGGCGAGAAAAGTGTTACAAACAGCGCAAGAAGCAGAAGATGAGTCATCAGCTAGTTTGGTCGGCGACCGTCTAGTGGTTCATGAAAAAACAGCTTGGATGCTACGTTCACACTTACAAAACTAAACAGTTAGTTTGAGTCTGTATCATCGTTATTGAAGGTCGAAATCACACGGTTTCGACCTTCTTTTTTAGCTTTGTACAATAGCCTATCAGCACGATTAATTACCATATCCAAGCGCTCGTCTTCCTGGCTATATTCGGTAACACCGAAGCTGGCAGTGAGGTGAATCCCTTCCGCTAAGTCACTGAATTCAGCGTTAGCAAACCGCTCATTCAAACGTCGAGCAATTACTTCAGCATCCTTTAAAACCGTTTCTGGAAGGATAATTAAGAATTCTTCTCCACTGATACGGCCGATGGTGTCCTCTTCGCGTAAAGTGTGTTGAGTAATCGAAGCAATGCGCTTGATAACCTTATCGCCGATATGATGCCCAAAACGATCATTGATAGTTTTAAAGTGATCAATATCGAAAATAATAAGGCTATAGATTGATTGGCCGGGTACGCTTTTAACGTGTTCATTATCCAATTTTCTGAACATCTGCCGGCGATTTGGCAGCTTGGTTAAAGTGTCGGTCAGCGCCAGCTGTTCATTTGTCTTAGCCAAGCGACGATATTTAAAAAACAACCAGAAGCCAATGGACATCAGCAAGAAAAGTAGAATGACGAAAGCAATCAAGAAATTACTGTAGCTTTTGTATTTATCGACATATTTGGAATTTAGAGCGACTTCATTCTCGAGAAGCTTGTTCTCAAAGGAGAGACGCTCTTGGTCGAGTTGTTCACGAGCCAAATTTGAAACGTAAGTAAGATTGTCGTTATAAGACTGACGGTAGGCGCGTGATGACTTACTTAGAAGGTTATAAGCTTGCTCGAAGTTGCCGCGCTTAGCTTCGATATCAGAGCGAAGCTTGTTGAGATAGAAATCATCCAGCTTAGCGGCTTCTTTCGCACTGTCTATGGCGAGTTCTATGTGCTCTTCGGCCTCGTCGATCTGTCCTAGCTTTAGGTAAGCGGATGCGAAGTCGAGATAAAGCTCATAGCCGAACATTTGCTCACCGACTTGTTCTTGAAGGGTTTTGGCGGATTTGAGTTGTTGTAGCGCCTCTTCATACTTTTCCTGATTAGTGTATACACGAGCCTTAACTTGATGGGCGAAAGCCTGAAGCGGAATATCGTTTTCTCGAATCGCCAGTTGCATGGTTTTATCGGTCAACTCTAGGGCTTTTTCATACTGGTCGTCTTGTCGATAGGAATCGGCAAGATTAGCGTAAAAGTAGATATTTCGAACAAGGTTTGGATGTTGTTGCATAACATCGATTGCTTTCTCGAAATACATAATCGCCGACTTGTGATCATTTAAAAAGCTATAAAGAATGCCAAAAACATTATAAGTCTCGGAGATTAGGTAGGGGTCGTTGGAGTCTAACGAATAGTCTAGAGCAATGTCTAAAGACTGGATAGATTCTCTGTAGCGTGCAAAAAGCGCATTAATATAAGCATTTTCTAAGACTAGATCGCCCAGTTTATTTAGGACCCACTTATCTTTAACCTTCTCGTATAAGTCTTCGGAAACTTTAAGAGCTTCCTCTAAATCACCCTCGCTACGTAGCACGAACACATTGACGTAATCGTATTGATTATAAAGAGAGGCCTCATTAACGCTTTGAACCAAAGGTTGGGCAATCGTCATAAATTCACGAGCCCGTAGGGTGTCGCTATTCAATACGTGGTAATTGGCCATTAAAATATTGGCTAAAGCTTGGGAGTGATTATCGAGATCTTTTTTGTTTAGAAGGTTATTAATCTTAATGAAAAAAGCTTCTTGTTTCCGCTCTGGTACGGAAAGGTTAGACATCCCGTAAAGCTGGCTTTGTAGGGCAGTGTTGTTAATTGATTTGGACAGGTGCTTAGAAACTCCAGGCGAGAGTGTGTCTGGAGTAATAAAGGCAAATACATTACAACTAAAGAAAATTAAGAAAAAGAGTATGAATTTCCCAAGTTTTTGCACGTATTCCCTTTGTAAAATTATTAGTTATAAAATCACTGTACACCAATAGAAAGTATAAATGAACAGTCAGACAATGCAATTATGCATCGTCTGATTGAAATTTGAACAAGCTCAGGTTTGTACTTACTGATACAAACCTGAGCGGCGCTATTTTACTCAAAAAAGAAGGGTTTGCGAGGTTTTTCTTTCGGTGCAATCTGGTTCATAGTCGCGGCATCGTATAACTTGCCGTTTAACATAACCATATTAACCTTGTCAGAATTGCGCAGGTTTTCCATTGGATCTGCGTCTAATACGACTAAATCAGCCAACTTACCTGCTTTAATCGAACCGATTTCGCTATCCATGCCCAACATTTTCGCACCATCGATAGTACCGGCTTGTAAGGCTTCTAGCGGTGTCATGCCGCCTTGGCCGAACATCCACAGCTCCCAGTGCGCGGCTAAACCTTCGCGCTGACCGTGTGCGCCTAATAGAACATTAACGCCAAGATCGCGTAACTGTTTCGCAACATGGGCGTTATTGACGTGATTATAGTCCTCATCTGGCGCTGTAAAGCGGCGACGTGACGCTGGCTCTAACACTTCGCGTGGCACAAACTTGCTCAACAGTGGGTGCTTCCAAACGTCGGTTTTGTCGTACCAGTAACGTTCGCCCCAGATACCGCCATAAGCGACGCCTAGAGTCGGCACATAGTCGGTGTCCGCCTGACTCCACAGTTGCTTAACGTCGTCATAAACGTTGGCTACAGGAATCGAGTGTTCGATGGTGGTGTGTCCGTCGATAATCATGCTCATATTGTGCATGAATAAAGAACCGCCTTCTGGCACAACCAATAAACCGGTTTTGCGCGCAGCTTCTAGAACTTGCTGACGCTGTTCGCGACGTGGCTGGTTATAGCTCTTAACCGAGAATGCACCGGCAGCTTTCATACGCTCTAAGTGACCAGTGGCATCATCGATACCGTCAACTTCGGCGGTGATGTAATGATTCGCACCATACAAAATGGTACCCGTCGAGAAGATGCGTGGTGCAGTAATTAGTCCTGCTTTTTGCATCTCGCTAGCTGAGAATACCGCTTCAGTGTCGGCCGACGGGTTATGCGTGGTGGTGACACCAAAGGCTAACGAGGCTAAAGCGCTCCAGTTTGTTTCTGGTTGGATTTGGCCATTTGCGTAAGCGCCGTGCCAGTGAACATCGACTAAGCCAGGGATAATGGTTTTGCCACTTACGTCGATCGACTTAGCGCCCGATGGAATTGAAACATCGCCACGCTTGCCAACGGCTTTAATGCGATTGTTTTCAACCACCACAACGCCGTCTTCGATAACTTGATCGCCTTCCATCGTCAGGATCTTAGCACCGACCAGTGCGGTAACGCCTTTTGGCACCTCAGCTTTTACAGGCATTTCGATAACGGTTTCTCTTGCAGCTTCCGCGCTAGCATTTCCGTCTTCTGCTAAAAAGTCGAATTTCTCGGCAAGTTTTTGCTGATATAGCGTCGGGCCTAAAGACCAAGACAGTTCAGAGCTATCGTCTGACCAAGCAAGGTTTGATCCAGCGAACGTCGAGAACTTCTGAACCGGCAAGTTACGCGCCGCTGGTCCAGTAGTAATCGCTTTGCCGCTTTTGACAAAAGGCGTGACGTAGACTTGATAACGCTGAGTGAAAGCTAGCCATTTCTGATCAGGCGACACTGCAAAATCAGAAATCCAGTTGCCTGAATAGTGCTCCTGCTGGTTGTTACCGTTTAAGTCAGTGCTTACTAGCTTGCTTGTGTGGGTTTCTCCGTTTCTTTTTGAAGTCGAGAAGTATACACGATTGGAGTCACCAGCGAAGAACGGGCTTGAGCCAGAATCAGTAACTTTAGTCACTGTTTCGTCATCTAGATTAACGCTGAAAATACCCGTGTCGTTTGAGTAAAGTGGGCTCGTTATATAGCCGCCACTTACAGCTTGGTAAACGGCAAACTCACCGTCAGGGCTGAGGCTTGGGTTGGTGTAGTGACCAGGCTGTTGTGAAATCACTTTGCCTTTACCGCCGCGCGAAGAAACAACACGTACCGTGCCAAGCTTCTCATCGTCCCAAGTGGTGTAGATAATGCGCTTGCCGTCGGCAGAATAGCGAGGATAAAGCTCGAAGTGATCGTTTTGGCGCGTTAAACGCTTAGGTTTACCATTCGGTAGCGATACTTTGTAGATTTTACCAAGGCTTTGGAAAATCGCTTGGTCGCCATCCGGTGAAACCTGTAACCAGCGCAACATCTTGGCATTAAAGTTTTCTTCGAATGCTGGATTGGTTTGCTTAACCGCAGCTCGCATTTCACGTCGATCGTTAATCTCGAAAGGAATTTCCGCCACTTCTTTCGACTTGACGTCGATTTTGTGCAGTTTACCTTTCGCCCAGAAAACGATTTGCTCGCTGTCTGGTGTCCATGAGAAATTCGGGTAAACCCCGTGAATAGCCCAGGTTTCCTGCATATCACGCTCTAGGTCTTTATAGATCGGGAATTCAGCGCCAGTTTTACGATCTTGTAAAAATAACGCTGACTTGCCGCTAATACGACGCACGAAAGCAATGTATTTACCGTCTGGCGAAGGCTCTGGACGCACTGCGCCACCTGGGCCGTCTATCCAAGTTTCGGTTTTACCGGTGTCACGATCGATGGCGTAAACTTTATAAATTTGCTTGTTCGAGTCTTTGCTGTACTCGAAATAACCGCCTGGCGTCGAATCGCGCGAATAAAGCACGTATTGGCCATCTGGCGTAAAAGCTGGTTCGCCCAAGTCTTTCTGCTCGTTCGGACGCTTGTTTAACTGAACGCCACTACCGCCAGATTTGTGATACAACCAAATCTCGCCAGCGCCTAAAGAGCGTGTACCCGTAAAGTGCTTACGCGCCACAATATAGTCGCCATCAGGGCTCCATTTAGGATTGTTCAATAAACGGAAGTTTTCTTTAGTGACTTGGTACTGATCGCTACCGTCCGTATCCATAACCCAGATATTATCGCCACCGCCTTGATCGGAAGTGAAGGCTATTTGGCTGCCATCGGGTGAAAAGTCCGGCTGCATATCCCATGCCATACTGTTAGTAATGTTGGTCGCCTTACCGCCAGCAATAGGCATAGTATAGATATCGCCCAACAAATCGAAGGCAATAGTTTTGCCGTCCGGGCTGACATCAAGGTTCATCCAAGTACCTTCAGTAACGTTCAAGTCGGCGTAAATCGCTTCGCCGGGAGGGTTGTTAACGTCCCATTTTGCCGCTTCCTTCTTCTCCTCAGCTTGCGCCGCGAAGCCCAAAGAAACCGCCAAAAGACCGCTAATCATGGAATATTTATACATGGTTACATTTTTTTATAAGGTGGTCCGAACCTAGCAATATAAAGACTTAGCATAGAAAGGGCAAAGGGTTGCCTAAGGAAGTGATAGGTAAATTGTAAGAAAGTTTGAATGGCCTGATAATGTACTGTCAAAAGAGCGACGTAACGAAGGCTTTCAATAAATTATAAGGCTTATTGTTTGTTAGGTAGCCAGTACTGTTTGATATTCCAAAAGATGAACCAATTGGGTAGACTTGGCGTATTAAAATAAAGAAATAAGGATGTTATATGCGTTATTTTATAGGTGCGCTTTTTGGAGTGTGCCTAGTGCTATTAGTATTTGGTGGAATGATTTATTACGATTATTATGAAAACAATCATAATCTTAAGGTTGAGCCAAAGCAGCCTCAACTGACCGAAAAAACCAAGACAATTTATAGAAATAATCATCGCTCTCCTTCGACGAATTCAAAAGTTAGAACTCAAACAAGACGCGCACCTGTAAAACAGAAGCCAGTACTTTATACGTGGAAAGATAGAAGTGGAAACAAGGTGATATCAGAGCATCCGCCAGCTTCAGGAAGCTATAAAAGATTGGTTTTACCAAAGAACGGCTTGAGCGTCGTTGAGATGGACAAAGCTAAATCAATTAAACGGAAAAAGAAGCCAAGGTCGCAAAATATCTCTGAATCATCACCTGCAAATATAAAACAGCGACTTATTGCTAAAAATACTAACCCCAACTGTCGGTGGGTTGTAGGAAGAACTTACGAACTATATACGAACATTCAACGGCACAAAGGTGCCAATAGGAGTATTTATTGTGATGAGTATTATCGAAGGAAATCTGAAATGAGAAGAAAAGGCAATAACTGTTATTACCCGAGGCAAAGCGTACCTCAATGTTCTAAAAGGTAAGGTCGGTTAGTCATTTAGCAGGACTTGGCGCGTCGAAAGCGTTACACTGTGGGCTTACTGAACTTATAAAGCTTTAGATGACCTTTACCGATCTTAATTTAATACAACCTCTTCTCGATTCGCTTAACAAAAGCGGTTATACAACGCCTTCCCCAATCCAGCAAAAAGCTATTCCTTTGATCCTAAGTGGCTCAGATGTGATGGCGGCTGCGCAAACGGGCACGGGTAAAACCGCGGGTTTTTCGCTGCCAATTTTGCAGAAATTGTCCGAGGGCAAAAAAGCTGGAGCCAATTCAGCGCGTTGTTTGATTTTGACGCCGACACGAGAGCTGGCGGAGCAGGTCCATCAAAGCGTGCAGAAATACGCGGCAAATTTATCGCTGAAATCTGTAGTGGTTTATGGTGGCGTAAAGATTAACCCACAAATGCTTAAGCTGAGTCGTGGCACCGATGTGTTAGTAGCGACGCCGGGGCGTTTACTGGATCTGATGGAAAAGAACGCTGTTGGATTTAAAGAACTAGAATTCCTGGTCTTAGATGAAGCGGATCGTATGCTTGATATGGGCTTTTTGCCGAGTATTAAGCGTATATTGGCAAAACTGCCGAAAAAGCGTCAGACGCTACTCTTTTCGGCGACTTTCTCGGAGTCGATTAAAGCGTTAAGTCAGCAGTTCATGCAAAATCCTAAGCTGATTGAAACGGAAACCACCAATGCAACGGCGACTACGGTGAAGCAATGGATCCATCCGGTGGATAAAAAAGAGAAGCCTGCGTTATTGAGCTATCTAATCGGTGATAACCGTTGGCACCAGTTGTTGGTATTCGTAAGAACTCGCCGTGGTGCGAATCGATTAAGCCTTGCGCTGGAAAAACGAGGTATTAAATCAACCGCGATTCATGGTGGCAAAAGCCAAGGGGCACGTAACCGTGCGCTAGCTGAATTTAAGGCGGGTGAGGTTACTGCATTGGTCGCGACCGATGTCGCGGCACGAGGCATTGATATCGATCAGATGCCAGTGGTGGTGAATTTTGATTTACCCAATGTGGCGGAAGACTATGTGCACCGTATTGGCCGTACTGGACGTGCGGGCGAGAAGGGCACAGCGATTTCCTTGGTCAGTGCTGACGAAGTTGAAGAACTGCGAGCGATACAGAACCTTATTCGTAAGCAATTAGAGCGTAGAATTATTGATGATTTTGAGCCGCACCATGTTGTGCCAGAGACGCCTCTGAAAGCTGTTGCTAAGAAAAAGCCTCATAAGAAAAAGTTAGCCAAAGCAAAGGCCAAAGGTGGGGCTAATAAGTCTGGCAGCACAGAAGGTACAGCAAAGCCACCGAAGCGCGGCAAGAATGGTTACAACGGCAAAGCTGCCAACAAGAAAAAGGCATCAGAGAACAAAAAGCCATCGGGCAAAGCGAAGTCTAAGGACAGTTCGAGCAAGAAAGATCCTTATAAAAAAAGTAAGGCTAAAGCGCAAAGTAAAGGCAGTAATCGCAATATCAGTAACAGGCCTTCTAAAAAAAGTTAGACCCTTTATTTACAAATGTAAAAACCTTACTATAGGCAAAATACCCTATCTGGTCATACCAGCTGAAGCTCTTGTGCGAGAAGAGCTTTGGCGAAGGGGTGGTTTGTAACTTATTGATTTAACACTCTTTTAAACACATTCTTTTCCTAATCCGTACAATATAAAAGTCACAAAACAATTAAAACTTTGAAACGAGGTTTCTATCAAAGTATTTATTGTCTGGATGACAATCGCTTTGGTTACCACGAAATCTTTCAAGTGCAGGAGAAAAATCGTAGATCGTTTACGAGCCCTGTACTCCATTAAGCAGTTCGGCTTTTTGGAGGAACTAGAATGAGAACGAGGAGTAACTATGTTTGATACCATGAAACGACTATTAGCGATGAGCTTTTTAGTGTTCGTCATGTCAGCTTGTAGCGATTCTGACTCGAATGGCGACGATAATTCCGGCTCAGAAAATCAAAAACCAGTTGCGGAAGCTGGTAATGATCAGGAAGTGGATGTTGGTGCTGAAGTCACCTTAAGCGGTAATGCTAGCTCCGATCCTGATGGTGACACATTAACTTATCAATGGACCTTAACGTCCATGCCGGCAGGTAGTACAGCTGTATTAACAGCGGCGACCTCGGTATCCCCGACCTTTACCGCGGATGTGGAAGGTTCTTATGTGGCAGAGCTTGTAGTAAGCGACGGTATTCTATCGAGCGATGTTGATAGTGTGACTGTTGTTGCGGTTAGCGCTAATCAACAACCTGAAGCTGACGCAGGCCCTGATCAAGATGTGAAAACAGGTGCAACTGTAAATCTTGATGGCTCAGCCAGTTTAGATGCTGATGGTGATACCTTAACGTATCAGTGGGAAATCACTTCGAAACCAGCAGCAAGCTCAGCGACTTTAAGTGACTCTGATGTAGAAAACCCAACATTCATTGCTGATGTTGATGGTACTTATACGATAGACCTTATCGTTAATGACGGTACGGTAGATAGTGAAATTGATACTGTAACTATCATTGCTACAACCGTTAATTCAAAACCAGTAGCGGATGCGGGTAAAGACCAAAACGTTAAAACTGCATCTACAGTCATGCTAGATGGTTCAGCGAGTACTGACGTTGATGGCGATACTATGACCCATCAATGGACACTTACTGCAAAGCCATCAGGCAGCGTAGCAGTTTTAAGCGACAGCACAGCGTTACGTCCAACATTTGAAGCGGATTTAGATGGTGAATACACTGCTGAACTCGTGGTAAACGATGGCACAGTAAGTAGCGATGTCGATGCGGTAACAGTGGTTGCAGCTACAGCAAACTCTGAACCGGTAGCAGATGCAGGTGATGATCTAAAAGTAAAAGCAAATACTGTTGTGACACTAAACGGTACAGCTAGCTCAGATGCCGATGGTGATTTAATTAACTACCAATGGGCATTAACTTCGACGCCAGCGGGTAGTATGGCTGAATTGAATAACATCAATCTAGCAGCACCTACGTTTGTAGCCGATGTTGAAGGTACTTATGAAGCTGAACTTATCGTTGATGACGGTTCGGTAAATAGTAGTGCCGATGCGGTTACAGTTGTTGCGGTTAAAGCGAATACGGCCCCGATCGCAAACGCTGGTATAGAACAAAGTGTTAAAGCAGGCGCGAGCGTGACTTTAGACGGCTCTGCGAGCCTTGATGTGGATGGTGACCCAATCAATTATGAATGGGCAATTATCTCTGCACCTGCGACCAGTAGCGCAAGCTTAGATAGCACAACTAGTGTAGATCCAAGTTTTACAGCGGATGTTGAAGGTACATATACAATTCAATTAATTGTTAATGACGGTTCAGTAAAGAGTAACGCCGATACTGTTGTGGTAATTGCCGCAAGCGCAAACTCGAAACCAGTCGCTGATGCTGGCGCAGATGTACGCGTAGCAGCGGGTACAGCAGTAACGCTAGACGGCACAGCAAGCTCGGATGCTGATCTAGATGTATTAACATATGAATGGACTTTTGTTTCAAAGCCAAGTGGTAGTACTGCAGCATTTGTCGATGCAACGCTAGCAACGCCAACCTTTACGGCTGATTTAGAAGGTAGCTATGTGATAGCACTAGTGGTAAACGATGGTGTGGAATCAAGCGTGAAAGACACTGTTCAAGTTGAAGTGATTCAACCGCAAGTAACGCTGAGCAAACAGTTTGGTGTGGACGCTAGCGCGACATTTAACCAAGTGGTTATGCCATACTCATCGTCAGCAACTGTTGACGCGGAAGCAAGTGGCTCGGCGGACTTTACATTAGACACATTCCGCATTGTGGCTGAAGGTCAAAACTATACAGTGACTAACATTCAAGTAACGGATGACTCTGGAACTGTAGCTCCTTACTTCACAGTGTTAACGGATGGTTATGTACTGTTAGAAGGTGAAGCTGTTGAGTTTGCTTTAATGTCGCCACTGACAGCAGGTGTTGAAACTAACTTAACATTTAGTTTTGAGATTGCTGAAACTGGTCAAACATTTGAAGCTAACTACACCTTTACTAGCAATTAATAGATACACTCATCGATTAACATGAAAACAAAAAGCCGGGGTTCGCCTCGGCTTTTTTTATGTCCGAAAAAACTTAATACTCATCATGTCTTTTTTGCCATTGGTAGGTTGGTGTTTGTGGCCAGCCGTCTGGGGAATCCTCCCACTCTTCTTGGCGCCCATACGGCGTTAGATCAAGATAAGACCAGTGACTACCAAGATACTCAACACCGCGCGCTCCCGTGTGGTAGCTTTGGTAAATGCTGTCGCCATCACGGATAAATACACTGACCCCGTGCTGCTCGCCATCCTCATCAGTCGCACCAAAATCATAATTGAAATCGCTGTTTAGCGATGAATACCAGGGAATGGCTGTATTCCAATCCATGCGTTCTCGGTATTGTTGTAATTTATCGAGTGGGGCTCGTGAAACTAGAGCAAAGCTGGTATTTCGAGCATGAAAGTGAGCTGGATGAGTCATAGCATCAGTAACCCAGGAGCAACCTGGGCAGCCGGCTTCCCAGTCTGGGGCGAACATAAAGTGATAAATAATTAGCTGCTTACGATTCTCAAACATATCTAGCAGGGATACCTTGCCTTGAGGAGACTGAAGCTCGTAAGTTTTATCAATTTTTCGGATAGGGAGTCTTCGACGCTGGGCATTGAGCTTATCTTGGGCGCGAGTCTGTTCTTTTTCTTTCTGTAAAAAGTCGTCAAGCCTTGATTGCCATTCATCGGAAGAAACAATGGGTGGAAGAGCGTTTTTAGGCGAAGTCATTATGAGCTCCTAGATCATTCTCTTAGGTACAGATTAGCACTATATGAATAAAAATTCTCAGAAGTGGTGATATATCACTTCTTTACAGTTTTACGGTTAAAACCTGTAATGTTTTCGGTAAAGTGGACTCTAACTATTACTGTCACTTAAAAACTACGAGGTATTTGATGAGTTTATTTACAAGTCATACAGCAGATACAGCACCTGAAGGATCTAAAGAGATTTTGCAGAACGCGGAGAAGCAGCTGGGCTTTTTACCAAATTTATACGCAAATTTTGCCGAAGCGCCACAAACCTTAAAAGCCTATATGCATCTGAGTGATCTGATGGAAGGGACAAGCTTCAGCGCTGAAGAGCAACAGGTGATATTCCTGACAGCGAGCGTTGAGAACGGTTGCGAATTTTGCGTAGCCGCACATTCAGTCATCGCTAAAAATATGGTGGGTGTTGCTGAAGAAATAGTGAACTCAATTCGTGATCGTGAGGATACAGATAGCGATAAAATCAATGCATTAATTGGTTTTACTCAAGCTGTGGTTCGAAATCGTGGCTGGGTTGATGAAGCAGCAATTGAAACATTTATTGACGCAGGCTATAGCAAGCAACAAGTGCTAGAAGTTGTACTTGGTGTTGCCATGAAAACCATCAGTAATTACACCAACCACATAACCGGAACTAAGACTAATAAAGAATTTGAGGGCGAAGCTTGGAGCAAGGACTCTTAGCTTAAGACTCTCTAGGTTTTAGCATGTAATCTAATGCCATCTGAAGTTCTTGTGCAGAACAATCGAAACAAGCGCCTTTAGGTGGCATGCCTTTATAACCATTCACCATGCTTTTTAGTAAGGCATCTTCACCCTTATTGAGTCGTGACTGCCATTGCTCTAAATTGCCACGCAATGGAGCGCCGCCGTGACCACGCTCGTGGCAACTAAAACATGAACGATTATAGATACTTTCACCATCGCGTTTAGGTGGCTCGGGGGTACAGGCAGTGAGGACCAAGATAGTGGAGCAGTGAAGGAATCTTTGTAATAGCTTACTCATTGATCGAACCTTTACTTTTAACCATGTAATGGCAGTCAGCTAGAGGCATAATCTCAGGATACTCGGTGACTTTAAAACCAAGTTTTGAGTAAAGTTTGATCGCTCTAATATTGCTATGGAGAACAAACAAAGAGTAGCTATCACAGCCAAAGAGGGTATCACCAAGCGACATAAGACCTGTAATTAACTCGGTGCCAATACCTTGACCTTGAGCTTGCGGATTAACAACGAGACGACCGAGGTGTGTGCGGTTTAGACGCTCATATATTTGGCCGAAAGCTTGGACTTGGTTATTTAGGTCTAACTGGGGATCTATGAGAACGCGACTGTGTAGCTCGTCAAGCTTGAGGTCTTCGATAAAACTGTTCTCTGTGAAAGGGAAACGAAAACCTGGGCCTGCCCAAATGTTGAAAATTTTGGGACTTCTGACCCACTCCATGACTTGAAGAAGTTGATCTGTAGTCGGTTGTTGAAGTTGCATCGGCAAATCTCAGGCACAAAAAAGCCGATCATGTGATCGGCCTTTAATATTGCTTACTGACTTTGTTCGATCATGTAATCAACAACAGCCTTTATTTCATCGTCTGAACAGTCGGCACAAGTACCTTTCGGTGGCATCGCATTGAAACCATTGATTGCGTGGTCATAAACTGTTTCGAGACCTTGAGCAAGACGTGGCTCCCATGCTGCAGCATCACCAACAACTGGAGCACCAGCGACGCCTGAAGCGTGACATGCTGTACAGCTGGCACTATAAATGTCTGCTGGCTCACGAGGACCTGAAGGTGCTGCTGAGACAGGCGCCGTGTTTGATACCTGAGGTACGTCATCACCTTCAACGTAAACTTTGTGTACCGGCTTTAAACGTTCTTCAACGTTTGATTCGCTTAAGTGAGTCGCTACCGCTGCGCCGGCGAATAATGCTGCTGTGAGGCTCACAGCTAATACGAACAATGATTTTACTTTAGTCATGGTCTCTCTCTATCAATAGTGCTCATCGGCAAAACGCTTACTCAAGAGGTCTCAAATAGCGGTAAGCTGGCCAAAACGCTCAAAAGGCGTAAATTCAGTGCGCAAATTATAACCGTAATCAGGTCTCGATCAAATAGTCATGCTGAAATAACTCGTAGTTATTCCTCTAATTCATAATAAAGCATACATTTTCAAGGGCAAATCAGGCACAATGGCCAAATTCTGGATCATGATTAAGTTTGGAGTTACGCATGGGATCTCTTCCGCAGGAAGCATTGCATATGCTTGGTGAAGCGTTGGTTAACAGTATTCCTTTTAATCGTCATATTGGCCTTAAATATCAAAAGGTTAGTGAACAAGAGTGCGTCATTACCTTCGACATGAAACCTGAGCTTGTAGGAAACTATATTCAAGGTATCCTTCATGGTGGAGTAATTTCTTCGGCGATGGATATGGTCGGAGGCACCATGGCTGCGGTCGGAATTTTACACGCGAATCCCGCTACTCAGGTCGATGAATTAAAGAACAAAATCGCCAAGTTAAGCACTATCGATCTCAGAGTCGATTATTTACGCCCTGGCCGCGGCGAAACATTTTATGCAAAAGCTGAGTTGTTGCGTGCTGGAAAGCGGGTAGCAGTAACTCGAGCCGAGCTAATCAATGAGCAAGACACCTTGATCGCCGTTGCCACTGGCACTTATATGGTCGGCTAACCAGGATAGACTTTTTTCAAAATTAATAGGCTTTTTTAATGACAGCTGCACAAACTCATTCCCAACAACAAGCTTCTGAGCCCCAAGAGCAAGAGCCGAGCAATAAAGTCGGTTATATTTATGCCTTGGGCGCTTTCGTTATTTGGGGGCTGGCACCGATCTATTTCAAATCGGTACAAGAAGTCTCGGCCTTAGAGATCCTGGCGCATCGAGTTGCCTGGTCGGTGCCGGTCTTGTTGATAATTATGTGGGCGTTAAAACGTCCATTCCCAAAGGGTATTTTTCAAGACAAAAAAACCTTAGGCTTGCTGGTGGTAACCTCACTGTTAATTTCCGGTAACTGGTTGGTATTTACTTGGGCGGTGACGCATGATCGAGTGCTTGAAACTAGTTTAGGCTACTTTATTAACCCGCTTATCAGCGTTGCGCTAGGAATTCTATTTTTAAAAGAAAAGCTCTCCTTGTGGAGTAAATGGGCGTTGGGCTTAGCTATTGCAGGCGTGACTTATCGAGTTGTTGTACTTGGTGGCTTACCTTGGGTCTCATTGTTTCTAGCCTTCTCTTTCGGGTTTTATGGGCTGTTACGCAAACAGTTAAGCATCGGGCCACTGCAAGGGTTATTAGTAGAAACCCTGATGGTGTTACCATTAACCTTAGGCTATATATATTACCTTTGGCACAGCGGTACGGGAAGCTTCCTCTATCTGTCACCAACAATCGATTGGCTGCTAGTTGCTGGTGGAATTATTACTACAGTACCGTTAGCGCTATTCTCTGCAGGTGCACGAATCTTACCTTTAAACACCATCGGCTTTATTCAGTACTTGGCGCCGAGTTTAACTTTTATGCTGGCGGTGTTCGTTTATAAAGAGCCGTTTAATATAGATCTTCTTATGACCTTTGCGCTTATATGGGCGGGGCTTGTGGTTTACACCATCGGCGTCATTAAAAATAACCGTCGCAAAAAGGTCGTGGTTGGATAGTAACTCAAACTAGCGAGTTACTATCTATTACACAGCTGATTTATTATCCAGCAGATTTATTATCCAGCATAGTACTAACGGTCTTTAGCGCGAACGATGAGCCAAATAAAAGCACAACTGAAAAAATACTGAAAAGCTCCATTAAGCGACTGCCCACCGGTTGGCGTTTGCCACATTTGAAACCAGGCGCCACCAAATACACCAAAAATTCCAAACCAAACGATAATGCCAATGCCTGCACCAAACAATGCTAAGGATTTGGCTTTATTGAAGTACGATGAATCGGCTTTTCTAGCGCTAAATAACTTTCCGCAGCCAACTAGAAGCAATATTCCTGCTATAAGCTCCGCTCCAATAATAGTGCCGACCGCTATCCACACTAATAGACTATTTGTAACAGCTGGAAAAAAGGAGTTGGCATAATAATTATGTTCAGTCATGTCCAAGACGTAGGCCACAGAAGAAAAGCAAGCATCTAAGTTAACCAGATTTTGAATGGCGTACATGAGACATAATAGGGATAACAGAAGCACAAGAACGATCTTTAGATAACGGTTTAGCATGTTCCCTCCGCATAACAGTATAAAAAACAGACAATTCAATATAACAGAACTTGCAAAGAAGGGTGGATTTTTTCAAGCTCAGGAATGTAGCAGAGCTCAGGAAAGTAACTATGTGTCCGCAGTGTATACACTTGCGGACACTTATATTTTACAAGGAATATTGAAAGGGTATTTATTATTCGCCTAGCGCCTCATAACTTACGATACGATAGCGAGGTTGCTTGGTATCGCTGATGCGCTTGGCGATAGCGCCATGAACAGACTCGTCCCAATGGCTATATTGCTCGATAAAGTCATCGGCTGCCTGCTTGTCGCCTTGATACTGAATATCGAGTAGTTTAGCGAGCAATTTTGTAACCGCTTGTGGATACTTCTCATAATCGATCGATAAACCGCTATCAGCATCGAAAGAAATCACACCCTGCTCACGGAAAAAGTTAAAGGTCATCAACTGCATCGTCTGATAAGGCTGGCTGCGGCGCGGCTTTACACGTTGTAGAGTGCGCATGATGCCACCCGCATAAACCGAGCGCAAAGTCGCATCGTCATGAACCCCTTTGTCATGCAAGAACGCTGCCGAGTGGAGCGAAACTAAGTCTGACTTCATTTCTTCCAAAAGATTAGCGTTATCCTGCATCGCGACATCAAGCGTGCGACCTTGTTTATCCAGAGATGGCCCCATGTAATGCCCAATTTCGTGCCACATGGTGCGGATGTAGTTACTTTGTCCGGTCAGATCGTTGGCGAACGGCTCGGCGACTACCGCTTTCCAAATGGTTTTGGCGCTATTCACGATAGTTGGATTGGTAAGCACGTTATAGCGCATCAAAATGATGCGACCGTACTTGCGAGCAAAACGGCTTTCGTTAGGTAAAATTGATGCGGTGTTAGTACCGCGAGCTTGGCCAAAGTCAGCATAAACGTGATAAACCCCGATAGGAATATCACTACGAACTTTTTTGTGATGCTCGTAAGGCAGACTGTTCTCTATTTCTTGTAAATCTGAAATGCTGTTCGCTAGTTTGGCGCTACGCTCACGATCTTTTATTAAGATGCTCATGGAAAAAGCGGACTTAACGCCAAGCAGTGCATCGTCGTAAGTTTCGTAAGAGCCGATTTGTGCATTAAGATTACCAAAACTCCCCGTTACCCAAGAAGCATCGCCACTTTCGTAATCATCCGATAACAAATCGCGAGAACGGTTGGCCAGATAGTCGGCAAAGTCTTTATCGGTAGAGGCAATTGTGCGGCTAGCTTTTTGTAACAGCTCGTAGGCCTTCATAATATCGTCAGCATAAGCGACGGAATAGGGAACTGCATATAATCGTTGTTGCGGATTATTTTTTGCCTGTTCGAGCTTGTCTTTTAACAAAGGGTGCAAGGTATCAAGGACAGGGTATTTCTTTAAGGCAGAAAGATCTTTTTTGATGTTATCAGGGGTGTTAGCGCGAACTAGGCTTCGTAAGTCGAAAATATCCGCTTCTAACTGTGGGTATTCTTTTAAAAAAGCATCGAGCTTTTCTTTAGTTAAGCCCCAAGCGTAACGATTCTTACCCGGTCCTGGCTTATCGGCGGCGACGAAAGGCACGCGCTTGTTGTCGGGCGTGGTTGCGATTGGGCCTTTAAAAATACGATACAAGGTTAAGCGTTTTTCAGCTTCCTTATTGCCTTTGGCCGCAAGCTCTTGAAGGACGGTTTTTTGTTGTAGAGCATCTTTGTGCTGCGCATTAAGGTACAGATCGTGAAGGATATGACCAGTTTGAACTAAGTAATAGAGAGTTTTTCGCTCGGCTTTAGATAGATGACTAATATCTGGCGCAAAATGAATCTTCATACTGTCAGCTAAAATCGAGTCAACTTGTGCCTCAGACAGGATTGCGGTTTCCTTGGTGGGTGTGGTTTTAGTCGCGTGCGAAAGGCTTGGAGAAAGAGCCGCCGTAAGCACTGCGACGATAGCTATTTTAGAATTCATTTTCATAAACAGTTTCGTTAGTGGTTTTGTAGCTGCTCAGTATAGGGTGAACTACTGAAAAAAGCACATCAGTCCAGTTTATGGAATTGCCCGCTTTGTGAAGGTGTGCACGAAGAGCTGCGCGAATAAGTACGCTAAGAACTGCACGGTTATAGCAACAGAAATAATTAGCTAACAAAGCCGATGGTTATAACCCAGTAGATTCAGATAAATCGTCGTCACTCGGTTCTGCACCAATGAGCTGACGCTCAGCGGATTTTAGCTGCTCAGGGCGTCCGAAAAGGACCAGAACATCGCCTGTTTCTAAAACGGTTTCTTTATCTGGATAGACGTGGCGCTTATCGCCTCTAACCAGAACAGAAATATAGACCGCGTACTTTTGTTCTAGCGTTAGCTGATTAATCTTTTTACCCAAGCAAGGCGAGCCTTCATCAAGCAATACTGAGTGTAATTTCTCAGTATCAGGATCTTCATATTTCCCCAACACAATGTCCGATTTACCTTTAAACAGCTCACGAATTAAGGGGTAGCGGCTGGTCCTTTGTTGCGTAATATAATCATTGATACGCTGGTGCGGGACGCGCAGTGCAAGCAGTGAGTGGGATACCAACATTAACCCTGTTTCTAAAGTTTCAGGGATCACTTCTGACGCACCTGCTTTGCGCAAAGGCTCTGCTGACGTTTCATCTTTAGCGCGAACGATAGTTTCGATATTCGGATTCATTTCCTTGGCGCGGATCAAAGTTTTTAAGCTTGTCGCATGATCATTGTGGCTTATAAGTAGCAAAGACGCAGCTTCGATATTGGCCGCTGATAAAATATCTGCATCCGAAGTATCGCCATAAATCACTGGCTGCTTGGCAAGCTGTGCTTCTTTAACAATCGTCGGATCGATCTCAATCGACTTATAAGGAATATTTTCAGACTCCAAAAAACGCGCGACCACCTGACCTGTACGACCGAAGCCACAGATGATAACGTGATCTTTTAATGGCTTCTCATCCACAGCACCATCTGGCTTGGCTAAAGCCGCTAATTTTTTCTTGCCCGTTTGGAATAAAAGCGAAGTGATGGAGTGGTTATAGCGGATTAAGAATGGCCCAATAATCATCGAGAAAAGCACCGCAGTTAGTACAATTTGTGAGGTTAACGTGTCAATAACGCTTCCTTCTAGGCCGACTGCGAGTAATGCAAATCCAAACTCACCGCCAACGGCAACTAATAAGCCTGTACGGAATGAGGTTTGAATATCGACGCCAGAGATTTTTACGATCGCCATCACGATAAGCAGCTTTACCATTAAAATGGCGACAGAGCTTGCGAGAGCCAAGTGCCAAATATCAGGTAGATAAGCAGGATCGAATAGCATGCCGACGCTGACAAAGAAGAGACCGAGCAAAACATCCCTAAAGGGACGGATGGTCGATTCAACCTGGTGTCTAAACTGAGTTTCGCCGAGCACCATACCGGCTAAGAAAGCACCGAATGCCATCGAAAGCCCAAGGTTTTTGGTGGTCCATGCGGCAATTAATGATACAAATAAAACGGTTAAGGTGAATAGCTCAGCAGAGCGATGTTTAGCGACGATGTGGAACAGTGGGCGCAGTAAGTAATGACCGGCAATCAAAACGATAGCAAAGGCTAACCCTGCTTTTAATAAAGCGAAACCGAGTGCTCCAGCCACTTCTTGGGCGGCGGCGACACCTAGAACAGGAATGACTACGATAAAAGGCACGGCCGTGATGTCTTGAAATACAGACAAAGTGGTGCCTAAACGGCCATGGCGCGTCTCGGATTCATTTTGCTCAAGTAACTGCTTGGAAATGATGGTGGTCGAAGATTGAGCGAAGACTGCACCAATAACAAATGAGGTGGCAGGCGAAAAGCCAAGTAGCCAAGCTATAAGGCTGACGAATAGGGTTGTTAAAGCTACTTGTGCAGTACCGAGCCCTAAGATAGTGTGCCTCAGGGCATAAATTTGCGGTAAGGAAAAGCTAAGCCCAATGGTAAATAACAGGAAAACGATCCCGTATTCGGCAATAACGGAAACGATTTCTTCTGAGACAACTGGGCCTGCAGTGTTAGAACTGAGTAATACCCCTACAGATAAATAAGCTAAACTCGGTGGGATGTGAAGTTTCTGGAACAGTAGCACCACGCCGACTGTTGCACCGAGTAATAGTAGTACCTGTACGAGCATTTGTTCTAACACATATTCCCCTATTAATTATTCAAAGTCGTTAATAGTGGCCCTATGCCACTGTCATATGCTTATAAATGTGAACGGACGAAATGTCTCTATGGAATATGGCTAGTAAACATACCAGCAATTGCCCGTAATATTTATAAAAGATTTGTCGTGATGTAAAGCAGAGAGTTGTATAAGGCAAAGTCGCTAACCTTGCTTGACTAGTATGTTCATCGATTTGCTTTATGCAAGAAATAGATGGGGGTGAATAAAGATTATTCAAGTTTACATAGGGGATGATAATAAAGGTGAAAAGTTAGCTAAGCGGGTGTGCTCAGCTAACTTAGGGACATAAAAATTAGTATAAATGCGCTTTAAGCCAAACCTTAAAAGTTAGAACGTTAGGCGGAAACCTGCCGATATCGTTCTGCTTGCGCGAGTGGTTTGATCTTTAAGGAATGACGCATGGTCGCGAATTTCTTCGTTGGTTAAGTTCTCACCTTTTAAGAACAAGAGTAAATCCGAATTATCGAAATATAGGTTATAGCCAAGGCTCATGTTGATTAAAGTATAACCTTCAGTCGGCAATACCTCATCTGCAACTTGGTTCTGATCATCAACTTTAATAGCGCTTAAGTCAGCGTTAAAGTCACCTTTTACATATCCCAGTTTACTACCTAGACGCATCGCAGGGGTACGCGGTAAGTAACCACCTTTATCAAGTGTTGCACGCGTGTAATCACCAAACAATCCTGCCTTCCAATAGCTGTCACCCTGATAACCAAAAGTCCAATCGATTTCAGCTTCTAAACCACTAAAAGTGGCGTCGTCTTGAGTGAATTCGAAAATTGGGAATTCACTGTGCTCCTCGTGCCCCGCGTGCTCTTCTTCATGGTGAGCCAGATAGATATAGTCGCCTACTTTATTGTGGAACAGTGATATCGATCCGTGAACCTCATCAGTGTGGTAACGCAAACCAATATCAAGGTTTTTGGCAGTTTCCTTATCCAAGTTTGGATTTCCCACTTCGATGCTTAAAGTCGCTAAGTGAGGAACATAATTATCTTCTGTTCTACCGGCGTTTGAGTAAAGCTCTTCCACCGACGGTAGGCGCTGCGCGTAGGCTAAGTTAACTGGTAATGACCAGTTTTCGTTGAAGTGCCAGACGGAACCTGCGGCAAAACTATAGGCGTTGTCGCTGCGCTGAGTACCTGCGAAATTGGCAGTATTAGCGACTTTTATATCCTGCTGATCGATACGTAAACCTAGTTCGGTGTGTAAGTCGCCACGATCAATTTCTTCGAGCCAGAAAACACCGTAGTTTTTAGTGTTTGAGGCTGGGATAAAGGTTTCGCTACCGAGTGCGGCAAAGTCGCTATCGCTAAGCTGTAGTCCAAATGCACCTTGCCATCCATTCCAAGCTTTATGCACCGCTTCTACTCGTAATTCTTGAGCATCGTTGGTGAAATGTGTGCTTATTTCGTTACCCTCAATTTCTTGATGTTCATAGTCAGTTTTAGAGTAATTGAACTTTAGGTTTTGGAACCCAGCAAAAGGATCGCTTAACTGTCCTTTTAGGTTGTAACGCTTCTGTTTAAGGTCGAGTAAAACCGACTCTTCTGCATGTTCTTCGTGCCCATGCTCTTCTCCAGAGTGTTCTTCGTGTGCATGACCTTCATGCGAATGGCCTGGTAAGCCATAAGCACGATCAAATTCTGTATAAGAAGCGCCAATAAAACCTCGATCACCAACATACGACAAGCCGAAACTACCACCTTTAGTATCAGTGCGAGTGTTGTCCAATCGTCCACCATATTCACCTGCATGCTCATCATGCTCTGAGGCGCTTTCACCCGCATGCTCAGCTTCTTGTGCGCGTAAGAATGATGACTCAGCATAGGCTGGGATTTGATAGTCATCAGTTTTCGACTTGTAGGCATCTAGGTTAAAAGCAAAGTTGCCTGCCGAGGTAGTGATGGTGCCGACGGTACTACGCTCGCCCGTAGCGGAGTCGGCCGCTCTGGCTTCAAAACCACCCTCGATACCATCGGTTAGGCGTGTAGGGATACGGTTATCGACCACGTTGACCGCGCCACCAATAGCGCCACCGCCATAAAGTAGGGTGGCTGGGCCTTTCAAGACTTCAACGCGCTCTGCTAATAAAGGTTCGGCGGCAATCCAATGGTCAGGACTCGAGTTTGAGGCATCTTGCGTTGAGCTATTATTGCTCAGCACAGTAACGCGGTTGCCTTGCTGACCACGTATAACCGGACGACCTGCACCCGAGCCAAAGCTTGAAAGGTTGATGCCAGGAGTCTGCGCTAGGGTTTCACCAATATTAGCGCCACGGTTTTTAACTAACTGTTCACCGCTAATGATAACGGCTGGCGAAGCCATCTCTAAGCTTGAGTGCTCCAGAGGGTTGCCAGTAATTACCAAAACTTCGGCGTTATTTGGAGTTAATGATATTTGCTGGGTGGTGCCATCATGACGAACTGAATGGTTAATATGGCCTAAGTTCCCACCTTTGATATCCAGCACATAACGACCTTCTTCGAGATCATTGAATTCAAACTGGCCTTGCTCATCAGTCTTTGTAGAAAGGTTTAACGAGCGGAGGTGTACTTCAACGCCAGCTAAAGGCTTGTCATTATTATCGGTGACCACACCCGATAGGTTTTTTTCAGCGGCTAAAAGAGTAGGAGAGGCTAAGATGCCTGCCATTAATAAGCTCAATGCTTTAAGTTTCATGGTAAAAATTCCTCAATTTCACATAAGTTGCCTAAGCTGGGGCCATAGAGCCAATCCCTGCAGGAAGCACCGTATAAATGATAGGCGCACACATAGGACAATTTCTCTAGGGCAAAGCTAGGGTTAATAAATAACGGTTTTGGGTTATAAATTAATTATGCGAGCTGAGGTGGACCGCGAACGAAGAAAGGACGGATTGCACGAACAAAGATAGTGCTTTGATTGTAGACGATGCGCTCGCTACTGCCCTCGAGTGGCTGTGGAACTGTTACTGTATAAGGCGCGGTATGCAGGAATGTTCCGGCATGGTGCAAACAGTAACTACACTCTTGCAGCTCTTTTGCATCTTGATGCGTCGGAGAATTGGCGTGGGCTACGCTGAGCAGCGCCATACTTAACAAAGCAGCAACAATAATAGAATGACGTAACAAATTTTTCATAGTGGATTCACGCCGTTTATTGCAAAATACCGTTTATTACAAAATATAGTGCCAAGTCAAAAGTGCTGACCAATTCAGGTTTGCAATGCTATTCGATTAGAACGTAAGATGCAAACATCACCCTGTCAATATTTGTAACAGGGTGTCTCAGGCGCTACGTAATATTATGAATATTAATAAGTTACCTCTACAAAGAGAAATTTAAGGAAAAGCTGCTATGGCCGATGATTTGCCGATTTCAATAGCTGAGCGTCGACTGGATAACGTTCCAAACTATCCTGACCGCCACGAGCCGGTCGGTTTTATGTTGCGCTTGGTAAAAGCATTGCACACCTATGGCGTGCCTAGTTACGAGCTGGAACAGTTGATGGCGAACGTAGCAGATCAATTGGAATATGGGTTACAAACTACAGTTGTTCCGACCAGTATCACTATGACCTTTATCCAAGACGAGGATAAGCCAAGAACTTACGTGATTCGCTCTAATGCTGGTGAAGTTAACGTTGATAAGCTGAGCCGTACAATCGATGTCGCCTACGCCGTGATTAACGGTGAGATGACCACTGAGCAGGGCGCACGAGAACTGACCGATATTTCTAACGCAGAGCCACTGCATAACCGCTACTGGATGATTTTTTGTTTTATGCTAGTGTCGATCGCCATTTCTCGTATTTTCGGTGGTGGTGTTGAAGAAATCATCACAGCATCTGTGACCGGCTTAGTGGTTGGGGTTTTTGTCAATATTGAAGGGTTTCGAACCGAGACGGTGGCTAACTTGATGCCTGCGCTGGCGGCCTTTTTAGCAACCATGATTTCTTTCGGCTTTAATTATTGGTTTGGTTTGAGTTCGACCTACATACCCGTAGTGTCGGGTATTATCGTGTTGATCCCCGGTATGATGTTGACCATCGCCATGGCGGAACTGGCGACGCAAAACCTCGTCTCAGGGACGGCTCGGTTGCTTGGCTCTGGCGTGATATTTATTCAAATGATATTTGGAGTATCTATCGGAACGCAGATTGCGGCTGCCTTGTTTGGCGATGCCGATATAACTACGAGTATTGATCATAAGTTGCCTGCTTGGACTATTTGGCTTGCCATTACTGCAAGTTCTTGGGCGTTGATGATGCTTTTTCAGACCCGAAGTAAACACTTTTTGTGGATCTTAACGGGTGCATGTGCCTCTTTCTTTGTGTCACGATGGGTCGGTGGCCATTTAGGACTTGCCAGCGGCGCATTTTTTGGCGCTTTAACTATCGGTATCATTGCTAATATCGCCTACCGCATTAAGCAAGTCCCGACAGCTGCGGTAATGATGCCAGGCTTCATTATCTTAGTTCCTGGTAGCGTAGGCTTTAAAAGTCTCACCGAATTATTAGAGCATGACATTATTGGTGGGTTAGAAACGGCCTTTAATATGAGTATTGTAGGTATCTCTTTGATTACAGGGCTTTTGGTATCGTCGATTGCGACCCTACCTAAACCAAAAATTAAGCCCGCTACGATTGAGATTGATGAGGAGAACAAGAATTAAGACGTTGATACGCCCTTGGCTGTTATTCTCTGCACTGTGCTTAGTTTTTTCTTGCGGCCAGGCAGATCCAGTAGCCACATATAAGTTGGTTTATGTGCAGGATGGCGATAGTGTCGTGCTGTGTTGTGAGCGGAGTAAAAAGTTTACAGTAAGGCTATTAGATATTGATGCTCCTGAAAGGTATCAGCCATACGCCAAGCAGTCCAAAGCTTTTCTTAAAAACTTACTTGATGGACAAAAGTTAAAACTGCTAGGCGATAAGCATGATCGTTACGGTCGTCGCCTTGCAGTCATCGAAGTTGATGGTGTCAGTATTAACGAGAAAATGGTGTCTTCAGGTGCTGCTTGGGTCTGGAAATACAGTAAAAATCCTCGTATGAGATCCTTGCAACAAGAAGCGAAAGAGAGGAAGCTTGGGTTGTGGGCATTACCCGAGGAGCAACGACAAGACCCCTCGGATTGGCGAAAAGCACATCCAAGGAAATAGTCATAAGTGAGGAGATAGAGTATGTCGAGCGAAATGATTAATCAGGTGGCATTGGTTGGTGGCACACATGGTAATGAATTGACCGGAATCTATCTGCTACAAAAGTATCGCCAGTACCCTAAGTTTTTAGGGCAAAATAGTTTTGAGATAGAGTTACTTCTGGCCAATAAAGAAGCCATGAAAGCTAATAAACGCTACCTAGATCGTGATCTCAATAGAAGCTTTAAGCTCGCTGATTTAAGCGACGATTCATTGTTTGGGCATGAAAACGAGCTTGCTAAAGACATTAACCAAAAGCTTGGGCCAAAAGGTGATAGTCGAACCGACATGATTATCGACCTGCATACCTCTACAGCCCCGATGGGGATTAATCTCGTTCTAACCAAAACAGACACCTTCCACTTAATGCTGGCGGATTTTGTACAACAACGTATGGATAATGTGTCGATTACACTAGAGAAAATGCCGGATCACCATTTCCTCATGTCCATTGCCCCTCAGCATGTTTTAGTCGAGATCGGCGCCACAGCACAAGGCCAGCTGCGCCAAGATGTTTTTGATAAAACGGAAGACACGGTTCAATTGATCTTCAATTTTTTGAATCACTACAATAAACACCAATTGCCACAACCATCTGAATCGATAGATGTTTACCAGTATTTTGATGTTATGTTTTTACCGACGGATATTAATGGAGAGATCGCTGGTATGGTACATCACGCCATACAAGATCGAGACTTCTCTTTATTAAAAAATGGTGAGCCTATTTTTACCTTGTTTAATGGTGATGAGGTGATATATGACGGTGAGGATTGTTATATCAGTTTTATTAACGAAGCGGCTTATTACGACGACAAAAAAGCCTTTGCTATGTCGAGAAAGAAGGTGTTTCATATTGGATAGCAATAATTCAAAGCAATGAACCCGTGATGGGAAGTTGAAAAAAAGCAAAAAAAACCGCCCAAAAGGACGGTATAGCGTGAAGAGACCTATGATAGCAATTGTTGTTATTGGAATAACGTTTGTGTCGTGACGACTTGCTATAAAAACAAGTAACTGTCAAAACACCAAACTCTTCGGCTGAACATTAAATCTTACGTTTTGCTCAAGCCATGTAGCGAATCATACGGACAAATTGCTCCAAATGCAAATGGTTATCATTAACTATTTAGTGATGCCAATCTCATTTATTACGTTGCCAATAACATAGAGCCTATTTAGTGAGGTTTTTAAGGATATCTATTGGCAACGGGAAGACAATGGTATTACTGTTTTCACCGGCCAATCCGGATAGCGTTTGTAAGTACCGCAACTGTATAGCTTCTTCTTGCTGGGAAAGAACTTTGGCCGCCTCCAGTAGCTTTTCAGACGCTTCCATTTCACCCATAGCATGAATTACCTTTGCTCGTCTCGCACGTTCCGCTTCGGCTTGTTGAGCGATTGCACGGATCATGCTTTCGTTAAGGTCCACATGTTTAATTTCCACATTGGAAACTTTAATGCCCCAAGTATCCGTTTGGCTATCAAGAATCGACTGTATGTCAGTGTTTAGCTGTTCACGAGAAGCTAACATCTCGTCTAATTCATGCTGACCTAAAACCGAGCGTAATGTAGTTTGTGCTAGCTGACTGGTGGCATCATAGTAGTGCTCAACGTTAATAATGGCTTTTTGTGGGTCGATGACTCGGAAATAAACCACCGCGTTTACTTCAACCGAAACGTTATCCAGAGATATGACGTCTTGAGTGGGCACGTCCATAACAACGGTCCTTAAATCGACACGAACCATTTGCTGGACGAAAGGGATAAGGATGATGAGGCCAGGCCCTTTTACTCGCCAAAAACGACCTAACATAAAAATAACGCCTCGCTCATACTCGCGTAAAATTTTAAACATACTCGCGATAAGTAATATCACTACGGCGAGAATAATGGGGTATACAATGTTCATAATATTTCCTGCTTTAATTAGAAAGACTAAGTTGAGTTCTCATTGGTGGGAACAACGGTAAGCTCAAGATCATCTATCGCAATGACTTTTACAGTTTGTCCAGACTTTAATGGCACGTCAGAACGACATTTCCATCGTTCTCCACAGATATGAACCCAACCTTCGTCTACAAAATCGTACTGAACGATACCAACCTCGTTCAGCAGCTCTTCGCGACCACTGACCACTGGCCGTTGTCTAGCGCGAAGCGCCAAACTCAAAACGAAGCTGAGAAGTATCACACTAATAATGGTTACAGAAAGGAGGATCGGCATAGCAATAGCAATACCGGTTTCAGGTTCGTTGAATAAAAGGAAAGAACCAAAAAGGAAAGCAATAATGCCACCGATACCTAGAATACCAAAGCTGGGCGCAAAGGCCTCGACTACTAAAAGCGCAATGCCAAGTACCAATAAGCCTGCTGCTACATAATTAATAGGAAGAATCTGTAATGCGTAAAAGGCTAATAACAGACAGATAGCGCCTATAACGCCTGGCACAAAAGTCCCTGGGTTGTAGCCCTCGAAAATAAGCCCGTAAATACCAAATAGTAGAAGAATATAGGCGATGTTTGGATCGCTAATAATACTCAGTAAGTCCATGTGCCAACTAGGTTCTACTTGGACAATGGTCATACCGTTGGTATTCAATATTTTAAGACCTGTAGGTAAGCGGACTTGGCGTTGATGAATTTTAGACAGAAGTTGTTCAGGACTTTCAGCAATGAGATCGATAACGCCAATATCCAGTGCTTCTTTAGAAGTTAAGCTTTCACCCTCGCGCACTGCGTTTTTAACCCAGTCGATGTTGCGACCATGATAAGCAGCTAGCCCACGTAGATAGGCTTCAGCATCATTAATGATCTTTTTATGCATGGCGTTTTGATTACTGTTTGGTGACTTTGGTTTTTCCTCTTGCTGCGGCTTTTCTTCTTGTTCGTCTTTCTTCGGCGAAGAGTCTGGTTCTGAAGGATTAGGCATGCCACCGATAGAAACAGGCGTCGCGGCCCCTAAATTGGTCGCTGGTGCCATAGACGAGATGTGGCTAGCATACAGAATATAAGTACCCGCGCTGGCAGCGCGTGATCCTGGCGGATAGACATAGGTTGCTACAGGGACTTTTGAAGAAAGGATCTCGCGAATGATATCCCGCATGGCTAAATCCAAACCGCCTGGAGTATTCATCTGTAGAATAATGAGGTGGTAGCCTTCTGTTTCAGCAGACTGGATATTGGTGACCAAAAAATGCGCGGTACCGGGGTTAACAGAGCCATCTAAAATAAGTAATTTAGCTTTGGAAGAGGTCTGTTCGTTGCTAAATAAGGCAAAAGTAGTAGAACACGCTAATAATAAAAGCGCCGAAGAAAGAAGTAATGCTACTAACCGCTTCATAGAAAATCCCTCTATTTCGGTAATTCCATTGGCTTCAGCCAATAGTTCAATGTAGCGCGTTAAGGCCAAGATTACAAAGTGTACAAAGAGGGGGAGAGGAAAATGTTCAAATCTGGGGCCTAGCTTGAGTTGATAAATTTGATTATTACAGACAAAAAAAGCCCAGCCATTGCTAGCTAGGCTTCTTAATATGGTGGCCCGGGCAGACTAATGTGTCGGGAACAAATTAGAATATTGCGATTTGCGCAATACCGTAAGGCAAACTACAAGGAGGTAGTTTGTCATTGAACGTAGTTCAATTCGATGAAGGATTATATTACAGGCACAAAAAAGCCCAGCTATTGCTAGCTAGGCTTTCTAATATGGTGGCCCGGGGCAGAATTGAACTGCCGACACAAGGATTTTCAATCCTCCGCTCTACCAACTGAGCTACCAGGCCTGAGGACGCGTATTAAACCGATTCTCGGGATTTAAGTCAAGCCCAAAATTGAAATTTATTCTTTTGATTGTGGGACGTAGCCTTCGGCTTCATCATAGTCGCCACCAAAGAGGAACTTTTCCATTTGATCAGCGAGATATTTCTGCGTATCTTGGTCAACTAAGCTAAGGCGTTTTTCATTTATTAGCATGGTTTGGTGAGCGAGCCACATTTGCCAAGCTTCTTGCGAAATATTGTCGTAAATACGCTCGCCTAATTCGCCTGGGAAGGGTTTAAAACCGATTCCTTCTGCATCTTTTTGTAGTTTTTTACAAAAAACAGTACGTGACATTGAATTCTCCGCTGTAAAGTTTTGGCTTTGCGTTCTGTAAGTTTACGAGAGCGAGGCAAGCAAATTGCTAACAGGCGTAGGTAATCCTATTGCAGTCGTTTTAGCTTGCTTCTTCTTATCAAAGAGATTGAGCGCAAAGCGGTCTGTTTCGTTGGGCTCCATGATACCTGTCTTGCTGAGCTTTTTCACTAGTAATGGTTGTACTTCTAGGTCGTAATGACTGAATTTATGCACGAAACTGCTTAGCTGCTCATAATGCTCAGGGATGGGGGCTGTTTGGTCCAATTCTGGGAAGCACCAGAGCCCGCCCCAAATTCCAGATGGAGGGCGCTTGTGGAGTAATACTTGGTTATTATCGATACAAACTAGCCAGTAAACCGAACGTTTGGGACGTGTTTTTTTTGGCTTCTTTCCCGGTAGCTCACTTATCATGTCTTGCTTTAAGGCGTAGCATTCTTTGGCCAAAGGACACTGTTCGCACTTAGGCTTAGAGCGGGTACAAACTACAGCACCGAGATCCATCATGGCTTGGTTGTACTGAGCGGTATTTTGAGACGGTGTATTTTTTTCCGCTTTTGCCCACAGGGATTTAAGTACGGCTGACTTACCCGCCCAGCCTTCGATGCCGTAGCAACGGGCTAATACTCGTTTAACATTGCCATCTAAAATAGCTGTGGGCTTATCGAAAGAAAAAGCAGCGATGGCCCCAGCGGTAGAGCGGCCAATGCCCGGCAGGGCTTCAATCTCTTCAGGATCTTGTGGAAATGTTCCAGCGAAGTCTTTGGCTACGATTTTGGCCGCTTTGTGTAGGTTTCTGGCGCGACTGTAATAGCCTAAACCACTCCACAGGTGCATCACCTCATCACTACTCGCTTCGGCTAAATCCACGATAGTAGGGAAGCGCTCTAGAAAAGCTTCGTAATAAGGGATGACTCTGGCGACCTGGGTTTGTTGCAACATGATTTCAGAGAGCCAAATTCGATAAGGATCTTTGGTGCCATGCCATGGTAGGTGCTTACGACCGTGTTGGCGATAATACTCAATGACTTTGCGCTGAAAGCTGTTAGCCGACCACATTGTATTTGTGCTTTAGAAATTATAGAGGATGGGCAGGATAATCGACAACGACACCCACATCAATAGCACCAGTGGCACGCCAACTTTAACGAAATCAGAGAATTGGTAACCACCAGCATTCATTACCAATAAGTTAGTCTTATAAGCCATTGGCGTGGCGAAGCTCATGTTGGCACCAAAAAGAACTGCTATTACAAAGGGCTCGGGCGGCAAGTTAAGCTGGGTCGCTACACTAACCGCAATAGGTGTGCCGATAACCGCGGCAGCATTATTCGATACAACGTTGGTCAGAATTGCTAACAACAACATCAGACCACTGAGTAATACTGCTGGTGGGGCGCCGTGTAAAACCGAAACGAAGGCTTGTGCAAGGTATTCTGCCGCTCCAGTTTCAGTCATACCGATACCAAGCGCTAAACTGGCGGCGACAATCAATACTACGGGCGCACTTAGCGCATTCATGGCGTCACGCCAAGTAATACAGTGCGTTAATATCATTAACAAGGCACCGCCTAATGCACTGATAGCGATAGGTAACAAGCCGACCGCCGCCAGCAAAATAACCAAGCCCATAATAATAAGAGCTCTTGGCGCACGATGAGATCGAGGTAAGTCGGTGGTAGCATCAAGCACTAAGATATCGCCACGCTTTTTAAATTCGGCAATTTCGCTCTGGCCACCCTGGATTAAAATTACATCGCCAACATGTAGCGTCACTTTGCCCAGACCCTTATTGTGCATATCGACCACGCGATCGGCACGGTGTAAAGCAATTGCTACAAGACCGTATTGGTTCATAAAACTGACGTCTTTTAATGAACGACCAGCGAGTGGTGAGCCCGGTGTCACCACGATTTCAGACAACTGTTGGTTTTCAGCTGTTAGCGGGTGGTCCTCATTAACCTCTTGCCCTGCTTTGTAGAGTCGAGCGCCAAGCACTTGCTCGTATTCTTTGAGTCGGTCAGGGGAGTCGGTTACGCGTAACTTATCACCGGCTCGAATAATGGCGTCGGGCATTGGCATGATGGTTGCATCAGAGCCACGATGAATCCTCTTAACCTTCATCATGCCGTCCGTTTTGCCAATCACTTCCGCCAAAGTCTTGCCATCGGCATAAGATTCTTCATTAATATGTAGCTGAGCCGTAAAGACGCGAGGTGACGTATTTTTCATCACAGCCTGACGCTCGGGCGTAATTCTTGGTGCAACCAACCAGAGGTAGACGATGGCGATTCCCCCTGCTATAGAAGCAGGCAGTAAGAAATCGAACATGCCGAAACGTTCTAAACCCAGATCGGCCGCCACAGAAACCACTAAGAGGTTTGTCGAAGTACCAATAGTAGTAGCCATACCGCCGGCGATTGTGGCGAAACCCATGGGCAACAGTAAGCCAGAAGGGCTACGGTTTGAACGAACGGCCACGCTAATTAAAATCGGTAAAAGTAAAACAACGATCGGTGTATTGTTGACAAAAGCGCTTAACACTCCTGCAATGAGCAGGGTCAGAAGCAATGAAAATAATGGCGCGACTTTCCAAGCACGAGCTAATAAACGCCCGATGGGCTCCAAAGCACCAGTGCGCACTAAGCCTTGTCCTGCCACCATTAAAGCACAGACAGCTACCAGCGCTTCGTGACCAAAACCACTGAAAAATTCCATCGGCTCGAGGTGGCCATTAAAGTTATGGAATGGAGCGAAGGTAAATCCCATCGTTAAAATCAACAGCACAACCACGCAGGAAGTCTCCAGCGGAATGTCGTCGCGTCGAAATAAATATAGGGCAAATACCGTCAGCAATAACACAAAAAGTGCATGGCCATTCGGTAATTCCGGAAATGGCATTCCTATCCTAACTCCTAAGCTTTTATCGTTATTTTTGCTGAGTTTACACTCACACAAATCCTAAAACCGAATGAAATACCTTACTGATTTGACTGGATTTTCGCAACGTATTTGTCGCACTAAACACATAATTTACATCAAACTTTTACAATATGATAAAATCACTCCCAAGTATTATACCGTTAACTAGAAAGAGAGCTATCCCTTTGAATTCTGAAGAAAAACCTCAGCGTAAGATCCGCAGCTTCGTGTTGCGCAAAGGCCGTTTAACAAAGGGGCAGCAACGCGCCATGGATTTGAACTTCCCAAGGCTCGGGATTGAATTCGAGAAAAAGCCGTATAATTTCGAGGAGATTTTTGGGCGCAAAGCACCGGTAATCCTAGAGATTGGCTTTGGTATGGGCAAATCACTAGCTGAGCAAGCGAGAGACCAGCGTGACCATGACTTCCTTGGAATCGAGGTACACAATCCAGGTGTCGGCGCTTGTTTAGTATTAGCGGAAGAGTATGACCTAGAGAATATTCGTGTGGTTAATCACGATGCGGTAGAGGTGATCGAGCACTGCATCCCGGACCATAGCTTAGATCGTATTCAAGTCTTCTTCCCAGATCCTTGGCATAAAAAGCGTCATCATAAACGTCGAATTATTCAAACCGAGTTCTGCCAGAAACTGCATAAAAAGCTCAAGCCCGGCGGCATTCTGCATCTAGCCACCGACTGGGAAAACTACGCAGAACATATGCTAGAAATACTAAACCCAATGGCGGAATATAAAAATCTATCGGAGACTGGGGATTTTGTACCGCGTCTAGAGTCGCGACCACTCACTAAATTCGAAGTTCGAGGACAGAATTTAGGGCATGGGGTTTGGGATATGATGTTTGAGGCGGTAGATTCTTAGAATTTCTGCGTTATACACGCTTTTGCATGAGCTCAGGGTCTGCCCCACGGGGTATTGGCTAGAGCTTAAATAAACATAGGTCATTCCGCGGTTTAACCGCGGAATCCAGAGACTTTTCCGCTAATGTCTTGCGGTGATTGTTTTGCCGTCTTCTGTAGTTAGAATGAGCGCGCCTTTGCCACCGATATCGTAACGATTCACCTTACTTAATAAGTCCAAAAACTTCTGCTCTTGATTCATTAAGGCTTCGGCGCAGGCTTTAAGAGTAGCAAGTGGATTCTGCACAGTTAGCGTTTCGCCAGTTAGTTGGTAACTGGCACTATAGCTGTTACAAGAGGCTAGGCCGTGAACGCGCCCTTCACGATCAAAGTTTAAAGTCATTCTTGAGCTATCAATAATCCCTGTATTAGCCAAATCCTCGACTACCCATTCAATATCGACTAACAGCTCAAGCGGTTCGCCGCCACAACCTTGATGAAGTTTACCGTCTAAGGCGAAGGTTACGCGAGCGGGGTGCGGCCTACCACTCATGTCGTCGTAACAAAGTTTGCGCTGGATATCGAGAATGGCAATTTTTCCATCGGCTTCAAAATGATATTTATAGCCACCTTTATAAGGCTGAGGCTCTGGGCGAGGTGCCGACATGCTGTTTTGATCATAATTGGTCTTGATATCAATAGTGTTCTGCTTTACTTCTACTAACCAGCCTGGCTCGTTGCCTCGAGCGGTAAAAGGGATGGGATATAAAGAATTAACCTTGCTGCCCACAGTTCCGGACTGGACTCGCTTCAAAACCACTTGCCCTAAATCGTGGCTGGAATTAGAAGTGTCTACTTTTTGATGTTCGGTGGTTGTCCACATGAGTAAGCCGTCGGGGTCCTCAAGCTTAGCACGCAGCGCATAGGCGTGATTCTCTACTAACTCTTCTTTAGGGACTTGTAGTGTGATTTTTTGCGGAAGTTGGGTCTTTTTATCAATGCCTGTGATTTGCTCAGCTATAACAGTAGAGGCTTTGTCGGCAATTGATACATCTTCTAAAGTGACCGTTAAACTACTTCCTGGCGGTGCAAGCATACGTTCACGGTACATGACTTCAGCCGTTACGGTGAAACTTTGTGCGGTGGCTTCTTCAGAATTTGAAGTGCTTTCGACGGTTTCTTGTTTACAGGCAGCCAAGGATAACAGTACCACAGTGGCTAGTGTAAATAGTTTTATCAGTTTCATAGAAGTCCCTAACAATAAATTGATTTAGAAATAGCATAGACCGTTAATATGCTTTTGTCATATTAACGGTTAGCAAAACTAACGTAGTGTTATGGTGAAATTATAGCTGGGTGAACTGTATGCTAGCTGAACTTGGCTCGTTATTATTTGATTCTGAGTTTGGTATAAAGCGCTCTAACAATTCGTTAAGAAACAATGCGCCTTTTTCAGTAGGTTGGAGTCGAGCAGGATCATTTTCGAGCAAGCCATCGGCTACGGCTTCTTGCAGTACTTCACGAATGTGGTTAATCGGTAAGCCTGTGTATTGCGAAAATAAAGTGACAGGTACGCCGTCGATAAGGCGTAGAGCATTAAGCATAAACTCAAAGGGGAGTTCGCGATTAGGGATTGCGGTATCTTGGCTAATGTCGCTGAGCGATCCCTGTAAATAATCCTTAGGATGGCGCTTTTTGGTGGTGCGATGAATTTCACCTAAATCGAGGCGAGTGATTTTGCCGTGGGCACCAGCACCAATCCCTAAATAGTCACCAAATTGCCAATAATTGAGGTTATGCTTGGCTCTAAGCCCAGGGGCTTTGCTGTATGCCGAGGTTTCGTACTGTTGATAACCGTGGTCAGCGAGAAGCTTTTGGCCAGCTTCTTGAATATCCCACAGGACTTCGTCATGGGGCAACTGAGGTGGCTGTTGATGAAATAAGGTGTTCGGCTCAAGCGTGAGTTGATACCAAGAAATATGATGGGGCTTAAGACTTATAGCCGTTTCTAAATCATTAAGTGCTTGCTCTAGAGTTTGATTGGGCAAGCCGTGCATCAAGTCTAAATTGAACGAGTCGTAGCCTGCTTCGTGGGCAAACTTTGCGGCATCGATCGCTTGCTGAGGGTTATGGATTCGTCCAAGCTGCTCTAAATGCTTGGCGTTAAAGCTTTGCACACCTATCGATAGGCGATTAATTCCAGCTTTTCGGAATCCGCGGAATTTTTCGGCTTCGAAAGTCCCAGGATTGGCTTCCATGGTGATTTCAATATTATTTTCGAAAGGGAGTCGAGCTCGAACGGCACTAAGCAATCTATCTAGGGACTCTGGGCTAAACAGACTTGGCGTGCCACCGCCGATGAAAATGCTGTGTAAACGTCGGCCCCAAACTTTCGGCAGCTCTTGTTCTAAATCCTCAATAAGTCGGTCGATATATTCCTGCTCAGGAAGATCGAACTCAGTTTGATTCTCTGACTTCAGGTTTTTTACCGCATGGGAATTAAAGTCACAATAAGGACATTTGCGGACACACCATGGAATATGGATATATAGTGATAAAGGAGGATTGGTCAGCATTAAGTTAGCGACTCTTTCAGTTTATTCATCAGTTCTTTAAGCGCTTTGCCACGATGACTGATAGCTGCTTTTTGCTCAGGAGTGAGCTGCGCCGCCGAGCACTGATGCTCTTCACACCAGAAAAGAGGATCGTAGCCAAAACCACCATCACCTACTTCTTCAGTCAGAATACGGCCTTCCCAGCTACCCTGGCAGATTAAAGGTGTTGGATCTTTGGCATGTTTCATAAAAACCAAAACACACTGATAGCGTGCTGTGCGATCTGCTTGTGGCACGCCTTGCAGTTTTTCCAGCAGCAAATTATTGTTAGCTTGGTCGCCGCCCTCGGTAGCACCATCGAGTAGCGCAAAGCGAGCTGAATAGATCCCCGGCTGACCGTCTAAAAAATCAATTTCAATTCCAGAGTCATCAGCAATCGCCGGAAGTCCGGTAACTTCGGCCGCGTGTCTTGCCTTGATAATGGCGTTTTCCACAAAAGTAGTGCCCGTTTCTGGAACATCTTCTACGCTGAGTTCCGTTTGTGGGATAACTTGTAGTTGGAATTGAGCGAGTAACTGGGTTAACTCGGCGACTTTTTTGCGGTTACCAGAAGCTAAAACGATTTTTTGCATGATGGTTTGACTGGATTAGGATGTTGCGGAGATTATAACCTATAACCACCGCAGAATATGTCTGCGGTGGTGACAAAATTTTACTTAGTCAGCGTAAAACTTTTGTTCGATGTCTATACTTACCGGCTTTGAATAGCCTGGAATATTGATAGTGAACTCAATATCCATGTTTTCTTGGTCACGGAACTGGAAGTCAGCTAAATAATAAACCGCTTCGCCTTCAACAATCTCTTTAAAGGCCAACTCTTGGAACTGGCTCAAGTTGTTGGTGGCTTTGCCTCGAAGGGCGACCTTCAGAGGCTTGTCTTTGCCATCTTCAACTACCTGATGCACCGACACATTCAACAATCCTGTGTATTTACTTCGATCAATTCGGTATTGAACCGCAGTTTCAGGTTGAATGAATGAGCTGTTGAAAGCATTGTAGTGAATAATGTAATCGCCGACACGTTTCTCGTTAGCTTGACTATCATTAGTCACGATAAGTCCTGCTGTAATCGCCAGCAGGGTAAATAATTTTTTCACGTTTAATAGGGTGTTCATCGAGGCTCTCCTATTTCCAGCGCCTTAGTAAAGGCCGATACCCTTAAGATAGCAAAATTTGCGCTGTCTTTCAGGAATTCTATTGCACTCTGGCTTAGCTTAAGTGATTAAGCTAACACCAAGGCGGTATAGCGCATCCTGCAAGAACCAAAGCCCGAATAAGATAATCATTGGCGATAAGTCAATCGAGCCTGCGATAGGTGGAATGATTTTTTGCACTGGGCGCAAAATAGGCCGCGTAACTTGGTATAAAAAAGCAACACCTGGGCTATAGCGACCGCCACTCATAAAGCTCGCAATCATCAAACCTAGAAATAAAATCAATAGCATATTGGTCGTAATCATAACCAAGCCACCCATTGCTGGAGCGCCTTGCATCATTAAGCCAACAATAACGCCTAAGGCCATTACTTTCGGAGGAAATGGCCCAAAAACGGTAGAAATAACGAAAAACTTTAGAATGATGATAGCCAGAGCGACAACAAAACTTGCGGTACTGAAACGCCCGAAGTCAGGAACGATTTTTCTTAATGGATTAAGCACAGGCGCAGTAAATTTATGGATAAACTGCGAAATTGGATTATGAAAATCCGCTTGCCCTAATTGTAATAAAATTCGGACCAAAAATATCATCACCAAAATATTGGAAATGTGCTCAAGCAAGGTGAAGCTAATGTTATTCATGGATAAGTATCACTCTAATGTCGTCAAGAACGCTAATTTAGGGGGAAGCTTTAAAGCCAGCTATCATAAACCCTTCCGTGGGTTTTATCATTATTGATTTGCAATGTCTGCCAACTCTTTACCACGTTTTACTGAGGCCTCGAGAGCTTTTTTCACGATCTCAGGAAGCTTATGCTCATTCAGAGTATCGAGTGCTGCCGCCGTTGTGCCGCCTGGCGAAGTTACATTGCGACGAAGTTGACCGATTTCGGTATCGCCGTTTTGCTGTACCATTGCTGCCGCGCCTAAGGCCGTTTGCGCCGCCAGTTCACGTGCTGTTTCTTCGGGTAACCCAAGATCAATGCCGCCTTGAACCACCGACTCCATAAATAAGAAGTAATGCGCTGGGCCACTACCTGACACCGCTGTGACCACATCCATCAAGTCTTCATCATCAACCCAAATGCTTTTACCCACCGCATCGAAAATCGCGCTAGTGGCATCGCGTTGTTGCTTGCTAACTTTATCGTTAGCATATAAGCCTGTAGCTCCATAGCCTATTAAGCTAGGTGTGTTAGGCATGCTACGAACCACTGGCGTATCTGCACCAAGTAGCTTGTTTAAGGTTTCGCAAGTGACGCCAGCGGCGACCGAAATCGCACATTTATTGCTTAAATCTAAATCTTTGAAGTCTGCACAAGCGGTAGACATGATTTGTGGTTTAACCGCCAGCAATACATAGTCAACATTGTTAACAACTTCAGCGTTATCATGGGTTGTATTGATAGTTGGATATTTTTCTTTAAGCGCGTCTAGCTTACCGGCACTGCGATTGCTGACATAAATCGATTCTGCTGGCAGGCCTGATTGGATGAGGCCGCCTAAAATGCTCGCAGCCATATTGCCCGCGCCGATAAATCCTACTTTTGCTTTACTTAATAATTCAATTGATTCAGTCATAAATGCCTGTATTCGATTGTTTGCACTAGCTCTTAACTAGTGTTGTGAATGTGTTTGCGAAAAATCTAATTCTATAGTGATGAGGGTTAAAGCCTCAAATTCAACGGTTAATTACAACAAGGAGCGTTAATCGCGCTGACCAAAAATAGCGGTACCGATACGAATCATAGTACTTCCGGCCATAATGGCGGCTTCATAGTCACCAGACATCCCCATTGATAAAGTGTCTATCTGTGGGTATTTATCCTTTAACTGCTGGTAAAGTGTGGAAATTTTCTCAAATTGTTGTAGTTGTTGTTGATAATCCTGCTGCTTAGGAGGAAGCGCCATAATTCCTCTAAGAGTTAAATGTTTAGCTTCCACGATCGCTTGCGCTAGTTCAAAGCACTGTGATTCATCAACGCCAGCTTTTTGAGCTTCGCCGAATAAATTGACCTGGATACAGACATTAAGAGGTGGCATTCCTGCTCGAGCTTGATTGAGTTTATTGATAACTTTAAGGCGATCAACACTTTGCACCCAGTCGAAATGTGTCGCTATATCTTTACACTTTCGGCTTTGTATAGCACCCAGCATGTGCCATTCGATGTCACTTTTAGCTATTTTTTGGATTTTATCGACGCCTTCCTGGACAAAGTTTTCGCCGAAGATGCGGTGGCCGTTTTGATAGGCTTCTTCAATTTTATCAATGGGTTGGCGCTTACTAACAGCGACTAGGCGCACATTATCTTGAAAATTCACGCGTTTCTCGCTGCTTTTTGCGATTTCTTGTTGCAGAAGTTCTAGTTGAGAGGCTATGCTAGTTATCATTAGTAAGAATAAATATCAAAATTGGGGTCTAACCTATGGATATTACAGAGCTTTTAGCGTTCAGTGTAAAGAATAACGCTTCGGATTTGCACATTTCCGCTGGAATGCCACCGCTGATTCGCGTGGATGGCGATATTCGACGAATTAATGTGCCCCCGCTAGAAGACAAAGAAGTCCATTCGCTGATTTATGACATTATGAACGATAAGCAGCGAAAAGACTATGAAGAGTTTCTAGAAGCGGATTTCTCATTTGAACTTCAAGATTTGGCACGTTTCCGTGTTAACGCTTTCGTACAAAACCGTGGTCGAGCTGCGGTATTCCGTACCATTCCTTCTCGCGTTTTGACCTTAGAAGATCTTAAGGCCCCAAAAATTTTCCAAGATGTATCGATGCAGCCTCGTGGCTTGGTATTGGTGACAGGACCTACGGGTTCGGGTAAGTCCACAACTTTGGCGGGTATGGTTGATTACGTTAATGACAATAAACACGAGCATATTTTAACGATTGAAGATCCCATCGAGTTTGTTCACGAAAGTAAGAAATGTCTCGTCAACCAGCGTGAAGTACATCGTGATACCCACAGCTTCTCAAACGCACTACGTTCAGCTTTACGTGAAGACCCTGATATTATCCTAGTTGGTGAGTTACGTGACCTTGAAACGATTCGTCTAGCATTGACGGCGGCAGAAACGGGTCACTTAGTATTTGGTACCCTGCACACCACATCAGCGGCTAAAACAATTGACCGTGTGATTGATGTATTCCCAGAAGGCGAAAAAGCAATGGTGCGTTCAATGCTTTCAGAGTCATTGCAGGCAGTTATTGCTCAAACCCTATTGAAGCGCAACGGCGGTGGTCGTGTTGCTGCCCATGAAATTTTAATCGGTACACCAGCGATTCGAAACCTCATCCGTGAGGCGAAAGTGGCACAGATGTACTCGGCGATGCAAACAGGTATGTCACTTGGTATGCAGACGCTTGACCACAGCTTGAAACAATTAGTGAGTAAGGGCATTGTGTCGCGTAATGATGCGCGTATGAAAGCGACCAATAAAGAAGAATTCTAGAGAGGCTAAAGAATCAATTATGGCTATGGATATTACTCCATTACTGAAAGCTTTGGTGGATAATAAAGGCTCGGACCTTTTCATCACAGTTCATCGACCTCCATGTATCAAAATTAACGGGCAAATTCGTCCTGCAACGAAAAGCATGCTGACGCCAGCCCAGGTTGAGGAGTTGATTCACTCGTCAATGGACGAACGACAAAAGCAAGAATTTGCCGAAAAGAAAGAGTGCCAGTACGCGATCAGTGTGGAAAACGTTGGTCGTTTTCGTGCCAGTGCATTTTACCAGCGGAATCAGCCGGGATTGGTGGTTCGTCGTATTGAAACGAAAATCCCGACTACCGAAGAGTTGAAAATACCCAATATTTTAAACGATTTGGTAATGAAAAAACGCGGAATTATTATCTTCGTTGGTGCGACCGGTACGGGTAAGTCTACTTCTCTTGCGGCTATGATTGGTTACCGAAATCGGAACTCAATGGGCCATATCATCAGTATTGAAGATCCAATTGAGTATGTTCACCGTCATGATAAGTGTATTATCACACAGCGTGAGGTTGGGATTGATACGGAATCCTTTGAAGTTGCGTTAAAAAATACCCTTCGTCAGGCTCCAGATGTCATTCTGATTGGTGAGGTTCGATCTCAGGAAACCATGTCACAGGCGATTACTTTTGCTGAAACGGGTCACTTGTGTTTATGTACTCTGCACGCTAATAACGCGAACCAGGCGATTGACCGTATTTTGCACTTCTTCCCAAAAGATGAGCACACACGCGTTTTAATGGATTTATCGATGAATCTCCGCGCCGTGATAGCACAACAGCTCGTACCAACGGTTGATGGTAAAGGTAGACGAGCCGCGATTGAAATTATGATTAACTCACCGTTGATCTCAGATCATATCCGTAAAGGTGAGGTACACTTGATTAAAGAATTGATGGCGCGCTCAACAGAGCTCGGTATGCAGACCTTTGACCAAGCGCTTTTCGACCTCTATGTTAAAGGTGAGATCTCTTACGATGATGCGCTAGTGCACGCTGACTCCGCGAACGATTTGCGTCTGCGTATTAAGTTGCACGAGAAAGACGCGGACTCTTTGGCTGATGGAACCGAGGGTTTGCAGGTTGAAATGGACGATGACCACTCGAATAGCATGTTTTAAGTTCTAACCGAACTTGCACAAGAGCTATTAAGAGCCCAGCTTATGCTGGGCTTTTTTGTGCATATTCTGAAATATAAAGATTTGATGAAGAAGAGGGGCTTATTGGGACTCGAAATAACTTTTTAGGATTAACTCTGCTGCGTAGGCGTCGAAATCTGAGTCTTTAATTTTCTTATAACCTCCAAGCTCGAATAAGTACTCTCTCACTTCAGCAGTACTAAGGCGCTCGTCATGGGTAAACGTTGGTAGGCCAAAACGACCATGCAGACGGTTGGCAAACTTTTTAGCCATCAGAGTTACCGGCTGCTCGGTGCCGTCCATATTGAGCGGTAATCCCACCACAAAAGCATCCACTTGCCATTCCTTAATAAGTGCTTCGACTTGCTCCCAGTTGGGCTGGTTATTCTCGGCCTTTAGCACGCATAACGCTTGGGTTGTGCCTAAGGCTTTTTGCCCAGTCGCAACGCCAATACGCTTTTCGCCAAAATCGAACCCTAAAAAACGCCCTAGAGATTTATTCGGCTTGGTTGAATCAGGCATGACCTGAATGCTCAGTGAGTTGTGTCCAGTCGATACCGAGCAGCTTTGTTGCCTGCTGCCAGCGCTTACTTGGCTCGGTATGGAATATAATGTTTTTATCGGCAGGGACGATAAGCCACGAGTTTTCTTCGATCTCGCGTTCTAACTGCCCTTTATCCCAACCAGAGTATCCAAGAGCAATGACCGCATCTTCAGGACCTTCGTTATTCGCAATTGCTGTGAGAATATCTTCTGAAGTGGATAAACCAATCTCATCACTGATAGATAAACTTGAATCCCAACTTCCGATTGGGCTGTGTAAGATGAAGCCCCGCTCTTTATCCACGGGGCCACCAGCGAGTAGTGCCTTATCTAACACTGCTTGGTTGGTGCTCGGGATTTTAAGGTGATCGAACAGCTGATGATAAGTTGTTTCAAGGGGCTGGCTGAGCATTATGCCAAGCGCCCCCTCGTCCGTGTGTTCACAAATATAGGTAACACTACGAGAAAAGAAAGTATCTTCAAGCGTTGGCATAGCGATCAGCAAATGATCTGCCAATGAATTAATTGGTTGCATGCTTAAATTATATCAGTATTTAAATAGGTTGTATTAGGAATTACTTGTGGAAGTCCCATTCTCGAACTATTTCCAGTATATCCGTGTTTTGACGAATAGACTCAGGCAGTGGTTCAAACGGGGCTGACAATCTTATAATCTGTAGCGCAGCTTGATCAAGCACCGCTTGCCCCGAAGATTCGATAATCTTTACACTTACCAGCTTTCCATCTTTATCAATCGCCACCTTAAGCTTTAGGTTACCGTAAATACCCTGACGCTTAGCCTGCTCCGGATAGTGCAGATTACCGATTGCTTCTACTTTTTTACGCCAGGTCTCAAGATACGCTGCATCACTTGGCGACTGTCTAACCGCGGCTGAGATTTGGCGCTTACGAAGCCCACGTGTTTGTAGTTGATCGCTTATATCCTGCTCAAGGTTGCGCTTTTTTAAATCCTCAGGAGGCGGGCTTTCTATGGTGGGAAGCTCAATCTCAGCTTCGGTTTTCTCAGGATCGAGACTTGATGTAGTCATTCGCTGCGCATGAATACTTGCTACGAAATCAAGTTGTTGTTGCTTCTGCGTAGGTTTGGGTAGCAGTTCCAAAGATGGAGTGTTGGTGGTGCCTTCGGTGTTTTTGAAATGCTCTAACTGGGTAGTGGGGCGCTTAGCATCTTCTGCATCGCCAGCACCTTCTTGGTTTTTTTGTCCGATAAAATCGGCTTTTTCTGGCGCTTCTAAACTTTCTCTTTGAGCAAGGGTTACATCGAGTGAGAGTGGTATCTTAGAAGGATTAATCTCAGGCAGGGTAAAGCGAATGCCGAGCAAAACCAACAGGTGAAAGCAAACCGCCATAAAAATGGTGAACTTTAATCGATCTGAGGCTGTGATCGACGACACTTTAAGTGTCACCGCATCTTTGCGCTGGCTAATCGGTTTTTGGCTCTCAGGCTGAGGCGCTGCTTGGCTCGTCATTGATTAATAATAATTAGTATCTAGTCAGGTTAATCCACACATCCAAGATAGCAGGTTAGGTGGATAATTGCTTCTCAAGCGCTTCAAACAGAATAGCGCCAATATTAATATTGTATTCGTTTTCCAATTCTCGCATACAGGTTGGACTGGTTACGTTAATTTCTGTCACATATTGGCCAATTACATCTAAGCCAACAAACAAAAGCCCACGTTTTACCAGATCCGGTGCAATCGCTTCGGCTATAGCTCGCTCATCTTCGGTGATTGGCATAGGGACGCCGCTGCCACCTGCAGCTAAATTACCGCGAGTTTCACCTTTTGATGGAATTCGCGCCAAGCTATAAGGCACAACTTCGCCGTTAACAATAAGAATACGTTTATCGCCATCTGTAATTTGTGGGATAAACTGCTGCGCCATAGCTAAATCTTGACCATGTGCAGTTAAGGTTTCAATAATTACCGAAAGATTAGGATCGCCAGACTTCACTCTGAAAATCGAAGCGCCGCCCATTCCATCAAGTGGTTTGAAAATAACGTCTCCGTGTTCATGAGCAAACTGCTTTAACTGCTCGGAATTAGCGCTGACGAGTGTTTTTGGCGTATGTTCAGGGAACCAAGCGGTATACAGCTTTTCGTTACAATCCCTCAGGCTCTCAGGATCATTGACCACCAATGCACCTTGCTGCTGAGCCAACTCCAGCAAATAAGTGCTATAGATATAGTTCATATTAAAAGGCGGATCTTTGCGCATTAAAATCGCGGAAAAGTCGCCGCAGTCAACTATGATTTGTGAGGCGTCCTGGAAGCTGTACCAGTCGTTTGAATTGTCTTGAACCTTGACGCGCTGACATAAAGCTTTGACTTTACCTTCCGCTAAATAAAGATCCTGCGGTTGGCAGTAATAAAGAGTCCAGTTGCGACGCTGAGCTTCTAGCATCAAAGCAAAACTGGTGTCTTTTTGTGTTTTGACGGAATCGACTGGATCCATCACCACGAGTACCGAGTGGGTCATAAGTATTGAAGAGTAGTGATTTTGTATTAAATTACCACGTTCTTGCTACAAGCTAAATATGAATCTATTCAAAAGATAAACTGAAAGTGGAAAGACAAGATAGGGCTCATTCACAAATAAGCAATAAATATTAACGAACCACTTTCAGAAAAGAGTTGGAGCCTATAAAGTGGTGTTAATAAAGAAGGAATAAGTCATTTCTTGTTCTTTCGAAGAAATATCGCTAAAAAGCTTGCATGCAAATGGCAAGCAATTTAGTCTTAAAACGTGATCTACTTTGCGAGTTTAGGACTTTTGTGGTAAAAGTTACCTATAAAGTTAAAAAACAGTTGAAGAAAGATCGCTAACTTATTATTAAATAGTGAATTTTCGCTATTCATAGGTAACCATTAGATGAGTGATTTATTTAACGGACTAAAAGTGATGGTGGTGGACGACAGTAAAACGATCAGACGTACCGCTGAAACACTTTTAAAAAAGCAAGGTTGTGACGTAGTCACAGGGGTAGATGGATACGATGCACTATCCAAAATTGCTGATTACAAACCCGAAATAATATTTATTGATATAATGATGCCAAGGCTAGATGGGTACCAAACCTGTGCCTTGGTAAAAAGTAACCAGGCTTTCAAGAAAACCCCAATAATTATGCTTTCCAGTAAAGATGGGGTCTTTGATAAGGCAAAAGGCCGAGTAGTGGGTTCGGATAATTACTTAACAAAACCTTTTAGCCGAGATGAACTTTTAAACGCTATTTCCGCACAATTAGACGGTAAGGCAACTGCCGCTGTATAAATTGTCGCGATTGTTATTATTAGAGAGGTAGAGAAACATGGCGCGTGTACTGATAGTTGACGATTCTCCAGCAGAAGCGCATAGCCTGACCAAAATTTTAGAAAAGAATGGTCATCAGGTTATAACTGCTCCTGACGGTGAGTCAGGCATAGCATCAGCTAAGGCAAATACGCCGGATTTAATTTTAATGGATGTGGTAATGCCTGGGCTGAATGGATTTCAGGCAACTCGCCAATTGAAAAAAGATTCAGGCACTTCATCAATCCCAATCATTATAGTTTCAACTAAGTCGCAAGCGACTGACCGCGTTTGGGGGATGAGGCAAGGCGCAAATGATTATATTACGAAGCCGGTAGATGAGTCTGCATTGGTAGAGTCTATTAACAACGTACTAGGATCATAAAAACTTATGCCTGAAACACACGCGAGCAGTGTTGTCCAACTACTCGACGATATTCGTCAGCGAGGACAAGACCATAAGGACTCATTGCCTCAACGTGATGTTCGAGGCGAAGCCTTTTGGAGTGGAATTGGATTTAGATTGAACGGCGTGAACTATATCGTTCCAATTGATGAGATCGTTGAACTAATCCCAGTTCCGCATACGACGAAAGTCCCAGGAACAAAAAACTGGCATAAGGGTGTCGCGAACCTACGTGGTGTCCTCCTTTCGTTGGTTGATTTACAAGAATATCTAGGGCGTTCAAGCTCACGAAGTATCCTCAAACAAAGAGTTTTGGTCATTGACCAAGAAGGATCCTATCTAGGTCTGGTAGTGGATGAGATTCGTGGTCTACATCATTTCGACGAAGATGAACAGGTAGAAGCAGACTTGACCGCTGACGCTGTTTTAGCACCTTATATTATTGGTGCCTTTGAGCGTGATGGGGAACTTTGGCGGATTTTTGGGATTAAAGAGCTTTTTGAAAGCCCTGAATTCCATCAAGTCGCCGTTTAATTTAATTTTTACAACAATATGAAGTCAAAAAGTCTCGGGAGCAACCTATGAGTGAGACCACTAATAACAGGAAAAAAGCAGGCCGTTCAGGAATCGGTATCTATGCGTTTCTTTTGGTCGTAATTTTGATTGGACTGGCGATTAACGCTGGTTATGGTTTCTTGCAAAGCCAAGATCAAAGTAAACGTATTGAATTAGCATCAGATATGAAGGTATTGTCGCAGCAAATCGCGACGAACGCCTCGGAGTCTGCGCAGGGCACGCAAAGTGCATTCGGAGATTTGGATGCTGCTACAAAACAGTTTGAAGGTAACTTGCGTGACCTGATTGATGGCGAAAAAGTCAGTAATCTACCGCCAGCTCCTGCAGGCATCCGTCAAGCAGAACTAAAAACTCTCGAAGACAATTGGAATAAGGTACGACCTCGCACGCAAGCCATTTTGGCTAACCAAGAAGTGGTTAACCAAATGTTCCTTAAAGCCGATGAGTTGTCTGAGCAAATTCCTGCAATGCAACGTAAATACGATAGTGTGATTGATATTCTGCTAGATAACCGAGCAAATGCAGAAGAGGTTCATCAGGCTACACGCCAGAAATGGTTGGCGGAACGTATATCATCAGGCATGCAGAAAGTATTGCGTGGGGGTGAAGAAGCCGCGATTGCAGCAGAAGACTTTGGGCAGGATGTTGGAACTTTCGGCGTTTACCTTGAAGGGCAGTTATACGGGGATGACCTGTTAGAAATTCGACGTGTAAACAATCCTGAAGCACGTGCCGCTCTTGAGTCTATTGTTGATGATTTCCAAAGCGTAAACGAAAACGTTGATTACATTGTTTTTAGTACGCCAAAGTTATTTGAAGTACAAGATGCATCGAATGCTGTATACGCAAACGCGCAGGCGCTTTTAAACAGCACGAATGAGGTGGAGGAAGCCTTTACCGGACAGGCAACAAGCTTTACCGATTTAGGTAGTGTTTACATCTCTGCAGCATTGTTTGGTGTCATCATCTTATTATTGATTGGCATGTACTTAAGCCAACGTACTGCAGAGAAAAAGCGATTAGCAGAATCAGAGATTGCTGCTGAACGCGAAAAAGAAGAGAACGCGCAGAACCAGGAAGCGATTATTCGACTACTGGACGAGATTGATAGTCTGGCAGATGGTGACTTAACGGTAAAAGCAACGGTAACCGAGGACTTCACGGGTGCAATTGCTGACTCCTTTAACTTAACCATTGACCAACTACGTGGCGTGGTCAGTGCGATAAACGAAGCGGTTGATCAAGTATCTAAGTCTGCTGAAGAAACACAACAAACGTCGACAGCACTTGCCGATGCATCTCGTCAACAAGCGCAAGAAATTACAGGAGCTTCTGCCGCGATTAACGAAATGGCGGTGTCTATTGAGCAGGTATCTGCAAACGCATCTGAGTCATCTCAGGTAGCGGAAAAGTCGGTAGAAATCGCTAAGAAAGGTGGCGCGGTCGTACGAAACACCATTCGAGGCATGGACACGATTCGTGAGCAGATTCAAGAAACCTCGAAACGTATTAAGCGACTGGGTGAATCGTCACAGGAAATTGGTAACATCGTATCATTGATTAACGATATTGCTGACCAAACGAACATTCTGGCACTTAACGCTGCGATTCAGGCATCGGCGGCAGGTGAAGCCGGTCGTGGTTTCGCGGTTGTTGCGGATGAGGTACAGCGACTGGCAGAGCGTTCAAGTAACGCGACGAAGCAGATTGAAGCACTTGTAAAAACGATTCAGACGGATACTAACGAAGCGGTAATCTCGATGGAGGATACGACTTCTGAGGTTGTTCGAGGTGCGCGTTTGGCACAAGATGCGGGTGTTGCACTGGAAGAAATTGAGTCTGTATCTACTAACCTGGCAGACTTGATTCAGTCAATTTCGAATGCGGCTCGCCAGCAGGCAGCGTCAGCAGGTCACGTCTCTAATACGATGACCGTTATTCAGGAAATTACTACTCAGACTTCTGAAGGTACGCAGGAAACAGCTAAGTCGATTGGTCAGTTAACATTGTTGTCTGATGAATTACGTCGTTCAGTGTCTGGTTTCAAGTTGGATTCAACCAACGACGATATGTTTGGTGCCGATAGTGGTGCTATGGAAGACTTCTCATCGGATTTCGCAAAAAGTGGCGAAGAGTTAAATGAAGATAGCGCCGCTCTAGAAAACGATTTTGATGGCGACACTTCACTAGAAGAGTTCTTGGAGCAGAGCGAAACTGGGGCTGATGAGTCATATAACGACGAAGAGCTTTTAGACGAAATCCCAAATGTTGACGATGAAGATACTGAGCTAGACTCAGACGACGACATCTTTGGTGAAGAAGATTTAAAAGACTTAAATGAAGACGAAGAAGATTTCTTAAAGGAAATTGATGAAACGTTAGACGGTTTAGATGACGACAGCGACTCTACTGACAGCGAAAAAACACGCTCTTAAATAACAATTAGCATAGGTAGAAACGCTTGAGGCAGAACTCACTCACTCATGTTCCTGAAATGAAGTCTGCCAGCTTTAAACGCTGGCAGTCTCTGATTAGACAATATTCGGGGATTTGGATTCCGACAAACAGGGCTTTGTTCTTAAAGACAAGTTTACTAAGAAGAATAAGAGCCCTAGATTTATCGGATTATGAGGAGTATTACCAAAAGCTACAGGATAAAAACTGGGCTTCAATAGAATGGTTTCAGCTAATAGATGCCTTAACCATTCATGAAACAAGTTTTTTTAGGCATAAGGAATCTTTCGACCTAGTTCAACATGTATGCCAACAAAAGATAATACAATCGGCTAACGCAAATAGTGATTGTAATATTCAAGTTTGGAGTGTTGGGTGTTCAACGGGGGAAGAACCATATAGCTTAGCCATAGCTTTGGAAGAGTTGGCTCTCGGAAGTTTAAACGAGAAAGGTTTACGATTTTTCTATGGCATTACAGGGGTAGATATCAGCTATCCATCGCTTACTGCAGCAAGAAAGGCAATATACGGTGAGCGAAAGATTCATATGATAGCTCCAGAAATTCGTGAACGTTATTTTAATCGTCATGATTCAAACCACTGGCGGGTAAAGGAAAACATACGTAACAGGGTGCTTTATTTGCAAAGTAACCTTAATCAGTTATCCAAAGCGCCCAAAAGAAATTACGACGTAATTTACTGTCAGAACGTGTTAATTTATTTTCGACCAGAAGATCGTGTTGAGATATTAAACGAGCTGGTGGAGCGGTTAATCCCGGGTGGTGTGTTGATTCTAGGAGTCGGTGAAATCATTAACTGGCAACATCCTGAGTTGGTACGAATAGACGAAAAGAATTGTTTGGCATATCAGCGACAATTATAGCTACAAACACGGTGTAAGCATGAAAGATAATCAAACAAAAGTAGCTTTTAACTGGGTTAAAGAAGAAGTAGAGACGACCCTGGAGCAAGCGCAACAAGCGATTAACGCGTTTGCCGACGATGAGTCGGATAAAACTCAGCTACACTTCTGTGCAAATTGTATGCATCAGATTAGTGGAACCATGCAAATTTTGGAATTTGCAGGTGCATCGTTACTAGCCCAGGAAATGGAAGCATTAGCAGAAGCGATTGGCGAAGGCACAGTTGAGTCTAATGCTGCTGCTTATGAAGAGTTTTTATCAGCAGTGCTACGTTTGCGTAGCTACCTCTCCCGTTATAGTGAAGGGAAGGCAGACTTACCAGTATTATTACTACCTACCATAAACTCTATCCGCACCTGTCGAAAAGCTGAGCCTTTGGGTGCAGGCGATCTAATTAACATTGATGTCGAGGGCGTTGAAGCGCCTGCAGCTCCTGAGCAAGTTGAGCTGAAAAGCGACATAGTCGCCGAGGTTCGGGCTTTGCGCATGAAATTCCAGCAAGCATTGCTTGGAGTCATTCGTGAAGTGGATACCCAAAAGAACGTCAAGAATATGCAAGCAATTACCCAAGAGTTATGGGCTTTGGGTGAAAGAGTGCCATACAACACACTATGGTGGGTTGCGACAGTCTTCTTAAGTCATGTAGAACCGTTGTTAACAGAGCATAAAAACTCAATTAAAGGCATGTTCGGTCAGATGGACCGTCGGATCCGAGAATTAATTGAGCAGGACATAAATGAAGAAGGCAAAAAGAAACTACTCGCCAACATGCTTTTCTACATCGCGCAATTGGATACCCAGGATAAGGCGGTAAAGGAAGTTCAAGACAGATTTAAGTTAAACCAACTATTAGAAACATTAGGTGACTTTGCTCAAGAAACTGAACAACTTCAGGGGCCAGGCACAGAAAGTTTACGAATAGCTTTGGGAGCTATTAACCAAGACTTGTCTGAGATTAAAGAGTCTTTAGATTTATATATTCGTACAAAATCAGTCGACGACGAACCTTTGGAAGAAATGCTGCCAATGATGCAGAAAATTTCTGACACCCTAGCGATTCTAGGCTTGAGTGAATCCAGAGAGATTGTCGAAACAAAAATGAAAGCGGTATCAGATCTGGTTGATGGAACAGTAACCAACCGTGATCAAGGTCTTGTCTCTATAGCTGAAACCGTACTTAAACTAGAAGATTATATTCAGCGGGCAATGTCGATGGATAGCCATCAACTTGCACGAGAAACAAAAAGTTCTGGGATCGATGACTCGTTACAGTTGGTCAACGCACGATATCAACTGGTGCAGGAAAGCCGCGGTAACCTATACAAGGTTAAAGATGCTATTACCGACTACCTTGAAGAAAGTCATAACATTAAGCGTTTACAAAGAGTGCCTGAACTTTTATCCGATGTTGAAGGTGCCTTAAGTTTTGCACAACTTGACAATTTATTAGAAGTTGTACAAAAAACAAATCGATTTATCAGCAAGTATTTAATCAGTGAAAAAGTAGTTCTTAGTGATAAAGAGGTTGAAACCCTCGCTGATGCTTTAAGTTCGGTAGATTATTACCTAGAAGGTTTAATGTCTTCTGGGTTACACGGACTTCCGATTGTCCTAGAAAGAGCCATAGAGAGTATTCGGGAATTAGAAGATCACTACGGTAGCTTAGAGGCTGAGACTCTTCCTGTTCTCGAAGATTCAGTGGAACTTCCAGAAATTGAATTGGTGGGCGTTCAAGAGCCAGAAGAAGATTTAATCGACGACGATTATGGTTCAGAAGCGAGCGAACAAGAAGCAGAAAAATCCGTACAAGCGGAGAGCGAAGATGAAGATGATTTGATCGATGACGAAGTTCGAGAGATCTTCATTGAAGAAGCAGAAGAAGTCTTAGAAGAAATGCACAGTCTACTTCCTGTTTGGAAAAATGACCAAGGCAATGAAGATGCACTAACAACCATAAGAAGGAACTTCCATACCCTCAAAGGTAGTGGACGCATGGTCGGTGCAAATGATGTTGGTGAATTAAGCTGGTCCGTAGAAAATATGCTGAACCGCTTAATTGATAATAGTATTAGTTTCAGCCAGGAGTTAATAGAGACAGTTGAAGCCGTTGCAAATGCATTACCAGCCATGGTTGAAGACTATGCTCAGGGCAAAGCTAGTGAATACCCTCAAGATCTTGCAGACCGCGCCGATAAAATAAGTAAAGGTGAATCTGTTTCTGCAGAAGAGAGCGCTGCTGAAGATTCTGTACAGAGTGTTGAAGAAGTAGAAGAGCCAGTACAGGAGCAAACACCTGAGCAAGAACTATTTGAAGTATTTAAGCAAGAAGCTGATGATCATATTGCAAATCTTGAAGCCTTCTCTAGCCAAATGGAGCAAGGCATCACTCAGTGTCAAATTAGTGACAACCTTCTGCGCTCTTTACACACACTGAAAGGTGTCGCGCATATTGCCGATTTAAAGTCATTAGCAAAAGTCATAGGTCCTGTGGAGAGCTACTTCCAAGAGTTGAATGCTCGAGGCTTAATGGCTGAACAGGAAGATATGTCCTTAGTTGCCCATACTAAGGAGTTATTACAACATATTATATCGGCACCCGAAGATGAAGCTGTTATCGAGGCACATGAGCAGTCTCTATTAGAGGAAGTTTCTGTTGCTAAAGCTCGACTTGCGGGTGACGACAGTAGTTCTGAGGAAGGACGTGATCCAGAATTATTAAAAGATGTCTTTAATATTGCAGCTGATGTGCTTGCTGATATTGATGCAACAAACTTACAAGAAACACCGGAAGAAGAAAGAGCCGATGCGGTTGCCAATGTTTTAGCATCAGTAGAGCGCTTATCAGCTATTATGAGTGAGGTAGAAATTGATGAAATAAAATCTACCGTGGACAGTGTAGCGGGTGCTCTGCAACGTAATATGGCTGCCTCTAAAGTCGATACTTCGCTAGGTGTTCTCTTATCAGAATCGTACTTACAGCTTGAAAATCAGTTTGACTGTTTGGCTGCTAATTTATCAATTCCAACTACAAAAGATCTTATACAAGCATTAGATACTTGGACTCCAGAAGTCGTTGAAGATGATAGTGGATTTGAGCTGATAGATTTGCAGCTTGAAGATTTAGAAGAAGAAACGAGTGAAGAGGCTGATTCAGAAATAACCGCAGGTGAAACTTCAGAAGAAGGTCAATCTGAAAGCACTGAATTAGAAAACTTAGACGATGCCTTGTTCGGCGATCTCGAACTAGCCGATATAGATACAGTAGAAGCCTTCGATAATGAAAAAGAAGATATTGTCGAAGAGAACACCGTTGATCTAGAAACTGAACTTGATGAACTGGGTCTGGCTGAATTAACCACAGATGATGTTGAATCTGAAGATGCGGCTGGTGATACCGATGATGATGAAGCGTTAGATTGGGACCTTGACCTGTCTGATATAGATACTGATAGTGCAGTAGCCGAGCAAGCCGCTGATGACTCTGACACAGCCGCTCTAACTGACGAAGTAGACAATATAACTAGTGATGCTGATGAATCAGAAACTGAAGAATCTTTGGTTGTTGAAGATGTTGAGAGCTCGGGTGAAGACGTAGAAGATGATGACGCGAAACAGGAAGTCACTCAGGAAACTACACAAGAAACAGCTCAAGAATCTGAACAAGTTGAAGAACAAGAAGTCGATATTGTTGAAGAAAGTGAGCTAATAGACTCGATTGAGGATGCAGAAAGCCTTGATGAGACCGAGTCAGAAGCTGCGATCGAAGAACTTGAAGCAGTTGATGTAAGTGAGTTAGAAACTGATGAAGATACTGCGCAAGAAGAGCAAGAACTTATTGCTGAGAATTCTGAAGCAGAAGATATCGTGGACGAGTCAACAGACGGCGCTGAGCTAGAAGAACCAGCCTCTGAGCCAGTTGCTGCGAAAACTTCTGACACAGTAAGCTTAGATATTGAGATGGATGAAGAGTTACTGGAAATCTTCACAGAGGAAGCAGAAGAGTTATTTGATAACGATATGCGACTTCTTGAGCAGTGGCGCGAAGCTCCATCAAATCTAGAGCCTATTGCAGAACTACAGCGGAACTTACACACCTTAAAGGGTAGTGCGCGTATGGCCGGCTTTACACCAATCGGTGATTTAGCTCACGGTTTAGAAGATTTATATACCGCAATTATTGAGAAGCGAATAGCTGCAACACCACAAGCTATAAAGCTTGCAACTAAAGCTGAAGATAAATTGATATCAATTTTCGCAGCGCGAACAAATCCTGAAGCGATACCTTCGCCTCAGTCGATGCTGAGAGAAATTGAGGAGTTCATTGAGGTTGAGAAATCTGGCGGTACTGCAACGGTAGAAGATGAAGTTGTCCCTCAGGAAACAAACGAGCCAGTAGTCGCAGAAGAAAAAGCTATAGAAGAAAAGGCGCCAGCCAAAGAGGATATCTGGGAGCAAGAACTGGTTGACCTATTCTTAAGCGAAGCCTCTGAGTTATTGGCTAACTATAAAGAATCAGTGAATACCTGGTCGAATGATTTTGCTAAACATGAGTCATTAGAAGCCGCGGCGAGAAGTCTTCACACCTTAAAGGGCGGTGCAAAACTGGCATTAATACGACCAATTGCTGAAGTAGCCGAGTCGCTTGAGAAAATTGTAGGGTTGCTACAACGAGATGCCCGAGCGGGGCAACAGCGTTGGGTTGAGCTATTAAAAACGGGTCATGAAGCATTAATAGAGATGGTAGAAACCGTACAAGACGGGAAGATGCCATCCGTTACATCTGAGCTTGAGCGCCGACTTCGTAACGACAAAGATGCAATTGTTGCGCAACTTTATCAGTTGGATAAGAGTGATTTGGCTGAGTCTGATGAGCAAGCCAAAGTTAATATTGTTTCGTTAGCCGAGCGTCAGAAGAAGAAAGAAGAACAAGCTAAAGATGCGGCATCACGTGACGTTATCCGTGTTCGTTCTGAGATTTTAGACAACTTAGTTAACTTGTCTGGTGAGAGCTCAATTTATCGTTCTCGACTAGAGCAACAAGTGGCGGATCTAAACTTTAACTTAGGTGAGATGTCATCGACTGTTGATCGTTTAAGAGAACAGCTGCGTAATCTTGAAATTGAAACCGAAGCTCAGGTTTTATACCGACGCGAAATTTCTGGTGAGTTTGATGACTTCGACCCACTTGAAATGGACCGATATACTCGTCAACAAGAATTGACACGAAGCTTGCTTGAGGCTGCGAGTGACTTGATGTCTATTCAGGAGACTCTAGATACTAAAGTTGGCGATGCGGAAGCTACCTTGCTCGCACAGGGGCGAGTGAATACTGAGCTCCAAGACCGGTTAATTCGTACACGAATGGTTCCATTTAACAGCATCGAAAGTCGTTTGCGTCGAATGGTTCGCCAAATTTCTTCGGAGCTGAATAAAGATGTCGATTTAATCCTCACCTCAGAAGGCGAGATGGACCGTACTGTAATTGAACGTATGGTTGCTCCACTGGATCACATGTTACGTAATGCAATTGACCACGGCATTGAAAGTAAAGAGCAACGTAAACGCTCGGGTAAGCCAGCCAAAGGGCAAATCAAGCTAAACTTGAGCAGACGTGGTAATGAGGTTTACATCGAAATTGAAGATGATGGTGCTGGTATCCGCAAGGATAAAGTGAAGCAACGTGCAGTGGCACAAGGCATGATCGACGAGTCGTATCAGCCGTCAGATCGTGAGCTGTATCGTTTGATTCTACAGCCAGGCTTCTCAACGGCCGACACAGTCACACAGATTTCAGGTCGTGGTGTTGGTATGGACGTTGTCCATAGTGAAATCCTTCAGTTGGGCGGCTCATTGAATGTCAGCTCTGAAGATGGTAAAGGAACAACCATGACGGTTCGTTTGCCATTTACCTTATCATCGAATCAATCGTTAATGGTTAAGGTTAAAGGCGAGCCATACGCAATTCCATTGTCAAATATCACAACGGTAGCGCGTGTAAAAGCCAGCGACCTATTAGATATTTATCAAAGTAAGAAAGATACCTTCGAGCATCTTGGTGAAGAGTTTGAACTGCGTTATCTAGGACAGATTTTAGAGCGTAATTCTGAAATTACTCCGCCGACGTCTGAATACGTACCTGTATTAATAATTCAGGGTGAAGGAAGACCGATTGCTGTACACGTCGATGAGTTACTAGGTTCAAGAGAAATTATTGTTAAAAACGTTGGCCGACAGATTTCTGCTGTGCCTGGAATTTCAGGCGCGTCGATTACAGGTGATGGTACCGTTGTACTTATCCTTGATATGCAGACTTTGGTTGATAGATTCCACGAATGGGATTTCTCAAACGAAGGTGGCATTGTTGAAGAAGTCACGCAGGAAGATCGCGTTCCAACAGTTATGGTTGTGGATGACTCAATTACCGTACGTAAAGTAACAGCCCGTCTACTACAGCGACACCAGTTCCAAGTAATGACTGCGAAAGATGGGGTCGATGCAATTACGCAGTTGCATGATGATATTCCGGATGTCATGTTACTGGATATTGAGATGCCACGAATGGACGGTTTTGAACTTGCTACGATTATTCGTCACGATGAACGTTTGAAGCATATTCCAATCATCATGATTACGTCACGTACCGGTGAGAAACACCGTGAACGAGCCGAGGAAATTGGTGTGAACCAATATTTAGGCAAGCCGTATAATGAAGATAAGCTGCTTTCAACTATTGATGAAATGCTAGAGCTGGATATTTAAAAAGGCGGCTCATGAATACAGTATTAGTTTTGCTAGGTGGCTCAACTGGCGGCCCAGCTGCCGTGAAAGCGTTCATTGACGCACTACCAAACAAAACGTTACCTGTATGCTTTGTGTTGGCAAACCATATAACGCAAGAATTTTTGCCGGGTTTGCAATCGATGTTGAACGAGCACCCTTTCATCAGTGCAGAAATTGTAGATGGAACAAAACCAATTGCGCCCGGTAAGCTTTATATCGCGCCAATTGATAAAAAATTAAACTTTAACCCAAATGGTCGAATTTATTTAGAGGAATCCAGCTGGGAATCGCCGTTCGCACCAAATATTAGTCAGATGTTTTCAGCTGTAACGGGGTTGGAGAAGTACAAAAAAATAGCGATTATATTTAGCGGTATGGATGGCGATGGTGCCTCAAGCGCAGACATTCTCGACGAGAATGGTGTCGAAATTTGGTGTCAAACGCTTGAGACTTGTGTCCAAGCATCTATGCCATTAAATATGATGCGAACGGGTAAAGTAATCTATAAAGATAGCCCTGAGGGGTTAGCAAGACAGTTGTGTGACTACTTAGAGAGTCATCATTCACTTGATCAATATGCGTGAGAATTTGCATGAGCAAGACAGTTAAAGATGTATACAGTTTTTTGGTACCAATCCTCGAAGATAGCCTATTGTTACCCAATACAGTAGTTGCGGAGATTGTTCCATTCATGAACGTAACCCTGGATGATGGGGTAGAGGAAAATGATGAATGGAAAGTCGGCACGGTGGTATGGCGCAATATTAGTATTCCGGTAATCGCGCTGGAGCGTCTCCAAGGCAAGAAAGACTTAGGCGATATTAAGCGTTCACGAATTGCTATTTGTTATACTCTTAATGGGAATCAAGATGTGCCATTCGTGGCCATTATGGTGCGTGGTATTCCACGTCTTATCCCTGTGGATAGCGATAATAGCGAGTTTATCTCCGACAGTTCGCAAAGCTCGGATGACGGCGTGAAAGCATGGGTTAAAGTGGATGGTAAGAAAGCATTGATTCCTGATTTGGATTTAATCGAATCTAAATTAAGCGCATAAACAGTAATATGATAAAGAAAAAGGCTACTTAAGGTAGCCTTTTTTGATCTGTCTCTAAGGTCTAAGTTAAGAGCTAAAAATCACCCCAAACCGAATTTATGACTGAGACTGCCGCCAAGGCCGCTGTTTCAGTTCGTAAAACTCGTGGCCCTAATGCAACCGGTGTAATATCGTTACGTGTAACTTCATCAACTTCAGGTTCACTGAAGCCACCTTCCGGGCCTACCCAAAGCGAAATAGACTGCTCGAAATTAACCGCGCCATAGCTTTTAAACTGAGTCTCGGCATCAGGATGTAGGAAAAAGTCCTGCCCCGAACGCTTACTGATAGCTTCTGACAATGGTGTGACTGGATTAAGTTTAGGGATCTGGTTTCTACCGCATTGCTCGCAGGCGCTAATAATGACCTTTTCCCAGTGCTGTATTTTTTTGGCCCAGCGTTTTTCATCAAGTTTTACGCCACAGCGCTCGGTAATGATTGGTGTAAACTCTTTTATGCCAAGCTCAACACCTTTCTGTAACGTCAAATCCATCTTATCGCCACGCGAAACCCCTTGGTATAAGTGAATATACAAGGGCGACTCAACATTTATCTCTTGAGCCTGAAGCAGATGCACCTGAACCTGATTCCGCTCTATGGCTTCGATTTTGCCTTGGTAGTCGTGACCATCACCATTAAATAGCACAACTTCACTGCCAACCCTCAAGCGCAACACACGGCTTAGATGGTTACTGGCTTCGCGATCGAGCGTAACCATAGTGCCAACCTGTAGCTGCTCGTCAGCGGTATAAATACGAGGAATACGCATAGTTGAGTCCTTACTAAGAATTCTTAGCTTTAATCCTTAGTCGCCAACTGGATACCTTTCCAGGCGATGTCGGCTAACGTGTCGATTTCCTCAGGCGTAATCACATACGGAGGCATAAAATAGACTACGTTACCCAGAGGGCGTAATAAAGCACCACGCGATAAAGCATATTCATAAACGCGCATACCGCGGCGCTCTTTCCAGTCGTAACCTTGGCGTGTCTTTTTGTCTTGCACCATTTCAGCTGCTAGGATCATGCCCGTCTGACGAACTTCGGCGACGTTTGGATGCTCAGCGAAGTGAGCAGTTGCTTGCGCCATGTGCTTCGCCAGTTCTCGGTTGTTTTCGATAATCGGCTGTTCGCGGAAGATCTTTAACGTCGCGTTTGCTACCGCACAACCTGTGGCATAGCCGGTGTAGCTGTGCGAGTGTAAGAAGGCCTTTAAGGTTTCATAGTCGTCGTAAAACGCTTCAAAAATCTCTTCGCGAGTTAGCATCGCTGACAGAGGCAAGAAACCCGCCGTTAAACCTTTTGAAATACACATAAAGTCAGGAGAGATATCCGCCTGTTCGCAGGCAAACATAGTGCCGGTACGGCCGAAACCCACAGCAATTTCATCCACAATCAAATGAACCTGGTATTCATCACAAAGTTTACGCAATTCAGTTAAGTAAACAGGGTGATACATGCGCATGCCGGTAGCGCACTGGACTAATGGCTCTAAAATAACTGCGGCAACGGTTTCGTGCTTTTCTTCGATCATCTTGCGCATGTGCACAAACTGACGCAAGGAATACTCTTCCCAGCTTTCGCCTTCTTCGCGGTAATAACAATCAGGTGATGGCACCGTCATAACGTCAAACATCATGGTTTTATACGGCTCTTTATAAAGCCCTACGTCGGAAACCGCTAATGCGCCTGTGGTTTCACCGTGATAACCATTCTCTAAGGTCACAAACTGAGTTTTTTGTGGCTTATCTTTTAACTGCCAGTAGTGAATACTCATCTTAAGCGCGATTTCTACCGCCGACGAACCATTCTCACCATAGAACACACGGTCTAAGCCCTCTGGCGTAACCTTGACCAGTTTTTCCGCTAACTCGATAGCTGGTTCATGGGTAAAGCCCGAAAAGATAACGTGCTCAAGCTGATCGACCTGATCTTTCATCGCCTGTGCGATAGTCGGGTTGGCATGACCAAATAGATTGACCCACCAAGAACTCACCGCATCGATATAGCGATTACCATCAAAATCTTCGAGATAGACCCCATCACCTTTTTTAATCGGCGTCATTGGGTATTTTTCGTAGTCCTTCATCTGACTACATGGATGCCATAAAACGGCCAGATCGCGCTCTTTCAGACTTGCGTTATTCATAAGTTAAATCTTTTGATTGAATCAATCGTGGCGACATTATCGCGTATTTGGGAGTAAGTCTCAAAGGGGGCTGCGCAGAATAATGAGGTGCAGCTTATACACAGCTATTGGACCAAGCATACTTTACGAACTTAACAAACTGAAGATAGCCTTCTTTAGCTTTATAAGAAACAACGATCTGCTTTCCCACCACGTTAACTTGGTAAGAAGGAGAATTGTAAACTCTCGTTGGAATATAGGTAACGTAAGACGCTACCCAGCCGTCTTTGTGGCTTGTTAAGACTTTAATTAATTCATCATACGCATGATCACCCTCGGAAATGGTATTTCCACAAAACTCAAATTGTTGAGGAATCAAATCAACCCGAATTTCTTGACTACGAAAAACGTAAAGGTAGATAGCGGAGACCAAAATAATTATGGATAGAATTAATAATATTAGAGCTTTAATGTCAAATCCTTATATACAGATACGTAGCAGTAGGGTGCGTCGAGACGCACCGTAATATACAAAAGTTCTAATGGTGCGTTATAACGCAGGGTCTGCCCCATGGGGTACCCTACGCTAGCTCTCCGTGAACTTTCTAAAATAGTAAATTGATTATACGAAAAAGGCGACAACACTCCAGATATTTGTTTTATGGGAACATTAAAAGGGAAAAACCTCGAAATCACGTTGCTCTTTTGAGGCTACGCTAGCTTATACTTGATATCTCTTCAGCGAGAAATCTTGGCACTTGCTTGCCTTCAATTTCTGTAAATTTTTTTTCGTAATCTTCACGTTTCCTAAATGTAAAAAACTGCCCTTTAGACGAACTTTTGCTTCCCGGCTGCTGATTCCACTGAGCATAGATACGGAAATAGTCGCCAGCCACATAACCAATTACCTTACACTGCTGGCGATCGTTTGATTTCTCGATTCCATTAAGCTTTTCATTTCTAATCAAGCGCTTCAGAACGTTTGGGCGAGGCCAGGTAACCTTCCATTTATTACCTGCTTGATCATGAACCTCTGCCTTCAAAACTTCGTCAAGTGGAAAACCATTGGGTAGATTAATCAGAATATCTGCACGCTTGCCCTCGGAGAGATTGATCGGTTGACGTGGGCTCTGATCATAAACCCATCTTTTTTGAGACCAATGGTAACGCCTAAAAATGCTGTGCCATCGGCGTTGTGGCTTCATAAAGTAGCGGATGTAGTCAACTGACACGGGGCGCCGCCCAACCGATCTGATAGTGATCTTATGTTTTGGAACAGCTCCACCGGAAGAGTGCTCGAACGAGAAGTCAGCGGCGCATAGTAGGGACGGATTGTCTCGTTTATGTGCCCTGAAACGAAGAATCAAGCTGATCACACCAATCACAGTACCAATGGTTCCGGTCACTGCGCCCCAGACTGCTAATGTTTGAATTAAGGTACTTTCTTCCATGTGCCTCAGGATATAACATCTTACTATACGAATTCGTTCGTAACACTTTATTATTCTTAATGTTTTTTTACAAGTGTCTACTTTCTAGATATTTAGTGGGTTAGCGGATCTTCAGACCGCTATATCCAGTATATTTCGGACAAAACAGGTAGTTTTCCATGCCATTAACACCGCTATTTACTAATAATGATATTTTTATAAAGTTAGTGCTTACTTTTATTTTGCAATTAGGACTTTCGAAATAGACTAAGTTTCACTAGTTCGTTTTTTGTTGAGGATTATAGAAATAAAAAAAGCCGGCAGAAGCCGGCTTTTTTGCATTACAAACAATGGTAATTAATAACGATAGTGCTCAGGCTTGTATGGGCCGTCGACTGTGACGTTGATGTAAGCTGCTTGTTCGTCGGTTAGCGTGGTTAGCTTTGCGCCGATACGCTCTAGGTGAAGTTTGGCAACTTTTTCGTCAAGGTGCTTCGGTAAGATATAAACGTCGTTGTCGTATTTGTCACCGTTTTTCCAAAGTTCGATTTGCGCAAGAACTTGGTTAGTGAACGAGTTCGACATAACGAAGCTTGGGTGGCCTGTAGCACAACCTAGGTTAACTAAGCGGCCTTTGGCTAGCAGGGTAATGCGCTTACCGTCTGGGAATACCACTTGGTCAACTTGGTCTTTAATGTTGATCCATTCGTAGTTTTCTAAACTAGCAATGTTAATTTCGTTGTCGAAGTGGCCGATATTACAAACGATCGCTTGGTCTTTCATGCGCTCCATGTGCTCATGGCGAATGATGTCGTAGTTACCGGTTGCTGTTACGAAAATGTCGGCTTGCTCAACAACGCCTTCATCTTCAAGGTTAACCACTCGGTAGCCTTCCATCGCTGCTTGTAATGCACAAATTGGGTCGATTTCAGTTACCCAAACGGTAGCGCCAAGGCCACGTAGCGATTGCGCAGAACCTTTACCCACATCACCGTAACCACAAACGATAGCCACTTTACCGGCGATCATAACGTCAGTTGCACGCTTAATACCGTCAACCAATGATTCACGGCAGCCGTATAAGTTGTCGAATTTAGACTTAGTGACAGAGTCGTTTACGTTGATTGCTGGGAATGGTAATTCACCAGATTTTTTCATTTGGTATAAACGCGCAACACCAGTCGTCGTTTCTTCAGTCACACCTTGAATCTCAGCAAGCGTGCGTGAGTAGAAAGTGTCGTCTTCGGCGAGCTTCGCTTTGATTGATTTGAATAGGGCAGTTTCTTCTTCGCTACCTGGGTTATCCAATACGCTGATGTCTTTTTCAGCACGCGTACCTAGGATAAGAAGCATGGTCGCGTCGCCACCATCGTCAAGAATCATGTTTGGTGAACCGCCGTCGCTCCACTTCATGATGCGGTGCGTGTAGTCCCAGTATTCGTCTAGCGTTTCGCCTTTGTATGCGAAAACTGGAATACCTTGGTCAGCCATAGCTGCTGCTGCGTGATCTTGCGTCGAGTAGATATTACAAGAAACCCAACGGACTTCTGCGCCTAGCGCGATAAGCGTTTCCATTAACATGGCGGTTTGGATCGTCATGTGTAATGAACCTGCGATGCGTGCGCCTTTTAGTGGCTGTTCGCCTTCGTATTCTTCACGAATCTGCATCAAGCCTGGCATTTCGCTTTTCGCCATTTCAATTTCTTTGTGGCCCCATGAAGCGAGGCTAATATCTTTTACAATGTAATCTGTCATGTTGTTCCCAATAATTGGTTACGATTTACGTAAATACTTAGTGTGTTGCTGCTTTTCTGTAAGCAGATAATTTATAGCCCAGCAGCAGCGCGTAGTGCGTCAGCTTTATCGGTGCGCTCCCACGTGAAAGTGTTTTCGGTGCGACCGAAGTGACCGTATGCTGCTGTGGCTTTGTAAATAGGGTGTAATAAATCCAGCATTTGGATTAAACCGCGAGGGCGTAAGTCGAAGTGCTCACGAACTAACTCGACTAGTTTATCTTCGCTGACTTTGCCAGTACCAAAGGTATTAACACTAATCGAGGTTGGCTCGGCAACACCAATAGCGTAAGACACTTGAATCTCACAACGTTCCGCTAAACCTGCGGCAACGATGTTTTTGGCGACGTAACGGCCAGCATAAGCTGCGCTACGGTCAACTTTTGAAGGATCTTTGCCCGAGAAGGCACCGCCACCGTGACGCGCCATACCGCCGTAGGTATCGACGATAATCTTACGGCCAGTTAAGCCACAGTCGCCCATAGGACCACCTATTTCGAACTTGCCCGTTGGGTTAACGAAGTATTTGGTATTGGCAGTGATCCATTCGCTCGGTAAGACCGGCTTAATGATTTCTTCGATCACAGCTTCTTGCAAATCTTTCTGTGAAATTTCCGGCGTGTGTTGAGTGGATAAGACCACTGCATCAATGCCTACTGGCTTGTCATCTTCATAGCGGAAAGTCAGCTGACTTTTGGCGTCAGGGCGCAACCAAGTAAGCTTACCATTTTTACGAAGCTGTGCTTGGCGCTCGACTAAGCGGTGTGAATAGGTAATCGGTGCAGGCATTAGCACGTCAGTTTCGTTGCTGGCGTAACCAAACATCAAACCTTGATCACCAGCGCCTTGAGCATCTGGATCTTCGCGATCAACGCCTTGAGCAATATCAGGACTTTGCTTACCAATAGCGTTCAATACAGCACATGAGCTAAAGTCGAACCCCATGTCAGAGCCCGTGTAGCCGATATCTTCGATGGTTTTTCGCGCAATACCTTCGATATCAACCCATGCGGTTGTTGCTACTTCACCAGCAACAATGACCATACCGGTTTTAACCATGGTTTCGACTGCAACGCGAGCGTTAACATCTTGCTCTAGGATAGCGTCGAGAACTGCATCAGAAATTTGGTCAGCGATTTTGTCTGGGTGGCCTTCTGAAACAGATTCAGAAGTAAAGACGGAATAATTGCTCATTGTCTAACTAATACCTTTAGTTTGTGTGGGTACACTTACATAAAAGCCGTCATGGTTGCCCCATGGCGGTCAAAAAGTAATCGAATTCTACATGGTTTGGACGTCTAAAACACCCTATTTTTACATCTTTTGATGTGAAAAACACATGAATATAAATAATTAGTCTATTGTTGAATATTATAAGTATCTGTTTATGATTGGCTAATAACCGAAACTAATGACATAAAAGGAATCGTTATACTTAATGGGCCAAACAACGATCCACAGAAAGCACAACTTTGATGAAGGGGAGCCGCTAGCACCTTGGCGCGAAAAAATTCATGAAGTAATTTTCGAAGCCGATACCCCTTGGGGGAAAACCTTTGATGTTGTCTTGATTATCAGCATTTTCGCAAGTGTTGGCGCCGTCATGCTCGATAGTGTCGAAAGTATATCGACCAAGTATCGTTGGTCTTTATGGGTAGCAGAATGGACTTTTACCGCCTTATTCACCATTGAATACATACTTCGCCTTATTTGCGTCAGAAAACCGATGCTCTATGCCAGAAGCTTTTATGGCATCGTCGACTTACTGTCTATATTGCCGACTTACTTAGCCTTATTTATTGTTGACGCCAAATACTTCCTCGTCATCCGAATACTGCGTGTTTTACGGGTTTTTCGTATTTTCAAACTCGCCAGTTACATTGATGAAGCCGGTGTCATGATGAAGGCGCTGAAAAACAGTCATGCCAAGATCAGCGTGTTCCTCTATACCGTGGTCTTACTGGTGGTGATATTCGGTTCGCTAATCTACGTTATCGAAGGCGAAGAAAATGGCTTCACCAGTATACCCAAGTCAGTCTATTGGGCCATCGTTACATTAACCACCGTCGGTTATGGTGATATTTCACCACAGTCACCACTCGGGCAGTTCCTCGCCTCTTGCATCATGATCATGGGTTATGGACTAATCGCCGTTCCCACCGGAATCTACAGCGCCGAAATTACGCGCCAAGCGATTAAAGACCAAAAAGCCAAAGAAATCACCAACAACGCTTGCCCATCATGCGCCTACGAAGGGCATGACGCCGACGCAGTACATTGTAAAAAGTGTGGCGCGGAGCTATAAAGCTCCGTCGTCATCATTTCTTTTCCGTATAAAAAGCCGCGCCTTCAAGGTAAAGCCCGCCGTAGATCTTGGCTTTTTCCGTTTCCATGCGCTCGGAAGACAGGTGAAGCTCTTCGAGGTTACGCTGGGTGATTTGTAGGGAGCCTTCAAGGATCTTTAAAGAATTCTCCATGGTGTAGGTCATTTCATGGATTTTGCCCATGTCTTGCGGTTTTAGTTCTTCAGCTTCGAGCATGGCTTGAAGTTTTGGGTTGTATTCTTGAAGCACGGCGATGGCTTCTTCAACCGTGTTAATGTCTTTGCCTTTGTAGTGACGAATTTCTGACGCGTTTACCGTTGCACTTAAAGTGATGATTAGAGCAAGCACGCTACTAGAAAGTAATTTCATGTGGATTCCTTATAATGTGTAAATAATAATCATTCCCATTATAAACTTAAGTGCCATCCTATTTGAATGGCTTGATTGAAATCTTTTTTAGAACTTAGATGTAATAAACTGTGCTGGTCATAACTTTCGACATGACCTTCATACCTGCTTTGATCGGTTTAGGTAATTCGGCGGCACCATTTTCAATGGCGGTGGTGGCGTGTTTTAGTTCTTCTGTGTGCATTTGCGACAATATAGCTTTGCTTTTGTGATCTTGCTCAGGAAGCTTTTCTAAGTGATCTTCGAGGTGTTTACAGACTTGGTTTTCCGTTTCGGCGACGAAACCGAGGCTCCACTTGTCGCCAACTAGCCCAGCTACTGCGCCAATGGTGAATGAGCTGGCATACCAAAAAGGATTAAGGTAACTTTCGTGGCTGTTAAGCTCGCTGAGGCGTTGGCTACACCAGGCAAGATGGTCGATTTCCTCTTGCGCCGCTTCTTCCATCTCTTGGCGGATTTCAGGTAGCTTAGCGGTTAGTGCTTGACCTTGATACAAGGCTTGGGCGCAAACTTCCCCAGTATGATTAATGCGCATCAGGTTAGCCGCATGCGCCTGTTCGTCAGCAGTCATCTCTTGCTCAGAAACCTCAGACGCAGGATTAGGACGTGGAGCTGTGTCGTAAATTCCTTTGGTGGTTTTTAGGGCGGAGTCGGCTACCATACAGAGCCTGTCGAAAAAACTGTATTGGCGCATAAGAATTATCGGTAAAATCGTGTTATAAATTCATTTTAGCGTTAAATCATAATAAATAGAACAATGGAGTCGGATTAAAATTTATGGCGAGCATCACGGAGCAGAATGACCTTCATATTTTGATTAGGTCGAAAAATCCTATTTTAGTGATTGAAACTCACGAAGAAAATCGTGCGATGCAACTGATTAATCAAGTAGCAATTAATATCAATAAGCCGGTATTCGGCTGGCACCTGACCGAAGGCTTGAGACGGCAGGAAGTCGCTGGGGATAGCTTTGCTGCCTTGGGTAATACTAAGACTGCTGAAAGCTGTTTAACGCATATTAAGAAGATGGAACGCGAAGGTCTTTATGTATTGTGTGATATGCACCCTTTTCTAGATGCGGAGCACCCACAAAATATTCGATTGCTACGTGATATTGCTCTCAATTTTGCGAAAAATAAGCAAACCATCATTCTTATTAGCCATAAGATTAAGCTTCCTGACGAGCTGAGAAGGCTTTCCCGTTCATTTCAGTTAAAATTACCCGATGAAAAAGATTTAGAAAGTATTATTCGCAAAGAGGCGGCGCGCTGGGGCATACAAAATCCTGATAGGAAAGTACGTACCGATAAAAAAGTATTGTCACAATTAATCAAAAACCTGCGTGGACTGTCTTGGGCTGATGCCGAACAAATGGTGCGCAACCTAATTTATGATGATGGAGCTATTACCGAAGATGAAGTGGATGAGGTTAATCAGGCTCGATACAAACTATTGGATTTGGACGGTGCAGTTCACTACGAATGCGAAACGGCGCATTTCGCTGAAGTTGGCGGCATGGTCAATCTGAAAAAGTGGTTACAGCTCCGACAAAAAGTATTCTTAAGTGATACAGATTTAGGCTTGGACATCCCCAAAGGGATTATGCTAATGGGGGTTCAAGGTAGTGGCAAATCATTAGCAGCAAAAGCTGTCGCGGGCATGTGGGGAATTCCACTACTGAGACTAGACTTTGGTGCTTTATACAATAAATGGCACGGTGAAAGCGAAAAGAACTTACGCGAGGCGTTAAAGCTTGCGCAAACTATGTCACCTTGTGTTTTATGGCTTGATGAAATCGAAAAGGGTTTAAGCACTTCTGATAGCGATGGTGGAACTTCAAAACGAATGCTCGGGACCTTGTTGACGTTTATGCAGGAAAATAAGAGCCCCGTATTTTTCGTGGCGACGGCAAACGATATTAGCGCTTTACCACCAGAATTAATTCGTAAAGGTCGTTTTGACGAACTGTTTTTTGTCGACTTACCGGACGAAATGGCTCGCCAAGAAATCTTTAGAATCCACTTAGAGAAGCGTAAACAGTCTGGAGTGAACTTTGATTTAGTATTACTTTCAAAGCATACTGAAGGCTTTAGTGGCGCCGAAATTGAGCAGGCGATTGTCTCTAGTTTATACGCTGCTCACTATCAGGAAAACCCTTTAACGACACAAATGATTCTTGATGAAATAGCGCAGACAAGGCCTCTATCGGTGGTTATGGCTGAGAAAGTCACGGCACTGCGCGATTGGGCTGAACAGCGAGCTGTTAAAGCGAATTAATTGGTTTTGAAACAAAATTAGGTGAAGTATGAAATTAATTTACTCCGATGCATCGCCTTATGCGCGAACAGCGCGTATTGTGGTGCGAGAGTTAGGTTTGAGCGATAAAGTTGAAGAGATCGCACAACATCCGTTTGATAATCCCAAAGAGCTAATCGAAGCTAATCCTTTGTGCAAGGTTCCGTGCTTGATTGACGATGACGGCATGGCGATTTTCGATAGCCAGGTAATTGCAGAATATTTAGATAGCAAATTTGGTAGCGAGAAGAGACTGTTCAAATCAGTCAATAATGATTGGCAATTGAGAACGTTATATTCGCTAACAAGAGGCCTGCTAGATACAGCCGTGGCATTGCAGCAAGATAAGATGCGCGATGAAGGTCAGTCTGAGTTCTGGCAAGAGCGATTTTATGGTGCACTAGATCGCGGCTTAGCCTATTTACAAAAGCATTTAGCGAGTTATCCAAAGCAGTTTGAGGTTTTGTCAATTAATACGCTAGCGCTTGTCAGTTACTTGCGTTTTAGACACCCTGAGTATACTCGGCTGGATGGTTTTACGAAACTTGGTATGTGGTTTGATGAATTAGAAAACCGCCCGAGCGTGACTCAGACGGTTCCTAAATAGTCGTTTTATAAAGAATAAAACAATGAAGACGTGGTTTCTTGACTACTTCTTCTGCCAGCCACCGCCAACTTTGATGTAGTGACCAGCTTGTGTGCGGTCGATGTTTCGACGTGCAGCTATGGCCTCGATCTCTGCAAGTGTTTTGTTATTTGCTTTAGCTTGCTCAGCGTAGATATCACGGCGCTTATCATTGACCGATTCGACCAAAGCTTTAACGTCAGCAGTCGCTTTTGACATGTCGACAATGCCAACGTAGCCATTTGAAAGTTCACCGACAACACCCTGATCTTTTAGAGTACCAAGGTTTGCGGCGAAAGCTTGCGCCGTTAAAAGTAAAGCGGCAGATACTGTTAGTGCAAATTTTGTTAGAGCTTTCATCTTACTCTCCTAATTTTAGACCTATATTCTAGAAAGAACTAAAATCGTTACGATCCTTATTAATGTAGGGTTAGCGACTTAGAACAAGCCTGACTCTTCAGTGAGAGCTTGATCGAGCGCCTTTTCAACTTTTACCACAATCTCATGCTTAATGGTGAAGTCACCAATAATGTGAATGGGCTTGTCGGGTGCTTGCAGCTTTACTGTGCAACCACTGGCGACTAATAAAGCCGTCAAGATGGCGCTGAAAGCGAAGTATTTTTGCTTGGTCATAACCAAATCCTTATCATTTATTTCAAGCGCTTATTGAGTATATGTCATAAGTGCTATGAGCCATGTTACACAGTATAAAACAATAACATGAATTATTACTGAATGTTGAGAATTTGCTGTTGCTTTAAATCATCCAATATAGGCTTCGTCATATCCCCAGTTACAATCATCGAGTAGAGAAGCTTGGGTAATTTCCCTCGCAAGGTCAGATCGAGCTTTACTGGGAAACCATTATAAAGGTTTGGATTCGAACCAAGAACATTCAAAGCGATAGTATAATCACCTTCTAGATTGTAATTAATCGTGCCAGAAAACTCTTTATAGTGAAAATTTTCAAGGGCTTGGAAAGCAATATTGGCATTTTTACTATCTTTGGATTTAAGCTTTATGATGCCCTCACCTAAGGCTTTAAAGTGGCCATTGGTGATTTGTTGCCCTTGCTCACTAACAGTCAAGGGCAAAGTAAAGTCAAAGCGGCCCGTTAATGTTAAATCTTGGCTATTCAATGCTTTGAGTAAAGCATTAATATCAATGGAGCGGAGGTTAGTGATAAATGGTGAAATTCCGTTTTTGTTAATGGTGAGGCTAGGAATACCTATTGTGCCATTTAAAAGCTTACCCTTTAGATCGATGATCTCAACACTATCAATCGTGTGTGGCATTAAAAAAGAGATATCGGTGATCGCAATATCTGTCGCCAGCTCGATACTTTCGATATGACTTTTTAGGGTACCGGATAGTTTAGAACTCGAGGTTAGGGAGTCTTCGATGGTCCAATTCTTAACCTCAAACTCATCATATTTAAGATTGAATTTGTCGAGTTTGAGCTTGCCGTTAAAGAATAGTCCTACCGGATCGCCATCGAGGGAGCTGATCTCCAGATTACCGGCATTAAAGCTAAGTTGAGGATAGTCCTTAAACACTGTAACCCAGCTTCTAATAGTTGAAACGGGTAACGAAGACTGCTTGATTTTAAGGTTATGTTTGGAGTTGGCTAGATTGAACTGGTAATTAAAAGGGACCTTAGACTGTTGGTGGCTTAAGCTTCCTTGGGCAAAAAAGCGATCGTTTAACTTGCTCCAGTCAAGTACGCCTGAAATATTTGTAAAACCTACTTGTTGACCTTTGTAGTTGGCGCTGGAAAAGGAGAGATGACCTTTTGGCGACTGATTGGTGACAAACTGTATGCTGCCTTTGAGTCCGCTTAAATTTAACGGTTGCTGCTTTAACGATAACTGATTGAGCTGGTAGTTACCGGTGAGCAAGCCACTAGGGGCTTTTGTGTTCTGGGTGTAATTAAGTTGTGCCGAGACACCCTTGGCTGAGAACTGCTCGGCATCAAGCTGTAACGTTGGGTTGACGGGTTTGTCTAAACTCAGATTCCATTGATGATTATTCTGTTTGGCATTTGCAAAATGAATAGCTGACTGACCTTTTAGGGTCCAGCTATTCTGCGCAACTGTGGCGGTCGAGTTATTACCGCGGTAGCTTACAGGAGCTAAGCTAACTTTTGCACTAGCGTCCTTAATCAACAAAGAAGATTGATGTAACAGCGCCTGCGTGGTCATCGAGAAATTCAGAGTGTCTGACTTGGCTTGATGTTCGGGCGACTTAAACTTTGCACTTATGCCATTGACCGCTAATGAAAGCATCATTTGTGCCCGTTGCGCTTCAGCGGTCAGGGCTTGATTAAGATCAAGTTGCAGTTGGGATAAGGATACCGCCGCAGTCACGGCAGGGTTCGTCACGTTAATATCTAATCGCCCATGTTCTATCGAAAATTGCTGCTTGGTAGGGTGGTATAGGAAATTAGCGCTTTCTACAGGCGATAAAGCTAGGTGGTACTGAGGGTTTAGTTGCTTGAGGTTCGAGTTGATATAGTTTGCCTGAAGCAACTCGTCGAGTTTTTTGATTAAGCCGAGCTTCTGGGCATCGAGCTGAGTCGACATCGAGCTAGTGTCGAGCAAATTCAAGGAGATGCTATCATCGAGCTCAAGCGATCCTACAAGATCAAATTGAACCGGTTCAATACTAAGCTCAATACCGGGCTCAGCATAAAATTCAGTGATGTCTAGTAGCCCCTTGGCATCAAACTTCCAGTGTTTCGTCGAGTGCGGTTCGGCTTCTACGGTAAGCTGGCTTCCAGCCTGTGTCACTCTTGCTGAAAGTTGTGTCAGTGTCTGCTTTACTCTTTGAGCCTTAGCCTCAATCGCAAACTCTTTATCAAGAAAAACAAGCTGGGTGCTTAGGCTGGCGCTATTGGGAGTTTCTTTAATTGTAATATCATTGGCAAGGATGGACTGAACGGTCAGTCCGTCGAGTGTTAGCTTTTTAATAACAATGTCAGAGACAGGTAAGTTAGGTAAAGGGATAATCTGGGCTACTTCACTTTGTTGGTTACCAGAGCGTGACTCTGGCCATTGTAAGTGTGCGCTTTGTGCTGAAATTGAGATTAGTTTGCGCTGCCATAGAGAGTAGCCTAACCTAACCTGTTTTAAGTTTACGGTGTAACTATTGCGGGCATCAATATCGTCGCCTTCCGGTGCAGACGTTGATAGCACCAGTGTTAGATTGTCGATATCGGTCGAGGTAAGACCTGGTCTTTTGAATTCTAGGTTTTGTAGTTTTATAGACGGTGGGAGAAATTTACTAATTTGGCTCGGAACCCACGAAGGGGCTGTCCAGTAGGCGATGGCTAACGTTAGTGTGATCAGTAGTAAAAACCACAGAGTTATTTTTAGTGTTGTTTTAAGCCAGCTTTTCTTAGGGGTTGCTTTTGATTGCACGAGAAAATTCTAAATCCTTGTTATTTCACTACTCGAAAGTCCAAACCAGTGTAACACGAAGTGGCTTATCTATTAGAGTAAAGCACATAAGAATCGTTTCATAGAATTAAATAGTTTTTCGGACGCATGAAAAAAGGCGCCGAAGCGCCTTTAGAACAGTCAGTCTAGACTAATACTTGTGATTACTGCTCACGAGCGATAGCGCGATGACCGATATCAGTACGGTAATACACCTTATCCCAGCTAATCTTGTCGACCGCTTGGTAGGCTTTTTGCTGTGCTGCCGTGACGCTATCGCCTAAAGCAACAACGCAAACAACCCGACCACCGTTAGTCACGATGTTGCCGTCTTTTTCAGCTGTTCCGGCATGGAACACCTTGCCGATAGTGTTGGTATCATTAACTTGGTCTAGACCAGTAATAACGTCGCCTTTAGGGTAACTATCTGGATAACCGCCTGCGGCCATAACCACACCTATTGCCGCGCGTGGATCCCACTCGGCTTTAGCCGTGTCTAACTTGCCATCAACCGCAGTTAAGCACAGTTCCACTAAGTCCGAGTTTAATCGGCACATGATAGGTTGAGTTTCTGGGTCACCGAAGCGGCAGTTAAACTCAAGAACTTTTGGCACACCGTCGCTATCAATCATCACGCCAGCATACAAAAAGCCGGTGTAAGGGTGGCCTTCTTTAGCCATACCTTCAACCGTTGGCACTATAACTTGCTGCATAATGCGGTCATGCATTTCAGGTGTCACGACTGGAGCAGGAGAATAAGCTCCCATGCCACCAGTATTAGGGCCTTTGTCGCCGTTATCGCGAGCTTTATGATCTTGCGAGGTGGCTAGCGGCAAAATGTTTTCGCCATCAACCATGACGATGAAGCTCGCTTCTTCGCCTTGCAAGAACTCTTCAACCACCACGCGGTGACCTGCATTACCAAACTTATTGCCCGCAAGCATGTCGTCGATCGCGGCATCAGCCTCGGCTTCATTTTGCGCAATGATAACGCCTTTACCAGCAGCTAAGCCGTCGGCTTTGATGACAATTGGCGTGCCCATTTCACGAACGTAAGCTTTCGCAGGCTCAATCTCAGTAAAGTTTTGATAGGCTGCCGTTGGAATCTTGTGGCGTGCTAAAAAGTCTTTGGTGAAAGCTTTAGAGCCCTCAAGTTGAGCTGCACCTTTGGTAGGGCCGAAGCACTTAAGACCGGCGTTATTAAAGGAATCAACCACACCAATCACTAGTGGCGCTTCTGGGCCAACAATAGTCAGTTCAACTTGATTGTCTTTAGCGAAAGCGACCAGTTCATCGATCGCTTCAACACCAATGTTCACGTTCTCAACTTTGTCTTCAAGTGCGCTACCTGCATTGCCTGGCGCAACGAATACTTTAGTCACTTTGTCAGACTGGGCAGCCTTCCATGCCAAAGCATGTTCGCGACCACCACTACCGATAATTAATACGTTCACTCGTCGTTCCTTAGATCAGTTTTAGTGACGGAAATGACGCATGCCCGTGAAGACCATGGCCATATCATTTTCGTTTGCAGCTTCGATAACTTCGTCATCACGAATCGAGCCACCTGGCTGGATGACGGCGGTAATACCCGCTTTAGCTGCCGCATCAATACCATCGCGGAATGGGAAGAAGGCATCAGAAGCCATTACTGAACCGCGAACTTCAAGGTTTTCGTCGGCCGCTTTTATTCCGGCGATCTTAGCACTGTAAACGCGGCTCATCTGGCCTGCGCCAACACCGATAGTTTGGCCGTTTTTGCAGTATACGATGGCATTTGATTTAACAAACTTGGCAACTTTCCAGCTGAATAATAAATCGCGCATTTCTTCTTCAGAAGGTTGGCGTTTTGTGACGATACGTAAATCATCATTGAAAACCATGCCTAAATCGCGATCTTGGATTAATAGTCCGCCGTTAACGCGCTTGTAATCATAAGACGGAACCGCTTCTTGCCACTGGCCACACTCTAATAAACGGACGTTTTTCTTTTCAGCAACGATGGATTTAGCATCGTTATTAATGCTTGGTGCAATGATCACTTCAACAAACTGACGATCAACAATCGCTTTGGCTGTTTCAGCATCAAGTTCACGGTTGAAAGCGATAATACCACCGAAGGCAGACGTTGGATCCGTGGCGAACGCTAAGTCGTAAGCTTGACCGATGGTATCAGCGATAGCCACACCGCATGGGTTAGCGTGCTTTACGATAACGCAAGCTGGTTGCTCAAAGCTTTTTACGCATTCAATAGCGGCGTCGGTATCAGCGATGTTGTTGTAAGACAGTGCTTTACCTTGCAACTGCTTCGCTGTTGAAACACTCGCTTCTTGTGGATTGTGCTCGACGTAAAACGCTGAGTTTTGGTGGGGGTTCTCGCCATAACGCATATCTTGTGCTTTTTTGTATTGCACAGAATAGGTTGGCGGGAATTCACTGTTTTCTTCAGCGGCTTGAACGCCTAGGTAATTCGAGATTGCAGCGTCGTAACGTGCCGTATGTGCAAACGCTTTAGCTGCAAGGCGGAAACGGATGTCTCTATCCACGGCGCCTTTTTCTTCGATTTGCTGTGCAACCTGGTCGAAGTCTTCATTTTCAACGACGATCGTTACATCTTGGTGATTTTTAGCCGCAGAACGAACCATTGTAGGGCCACCAATATCGATGTTCTCGATAGCGTCTTCAAGCGTAGAATCGCTTTTTGCGATAGTGCTTTCGAAAGGATAAAGATTGACCACCACCATATCGATACCGATGATGTCGTGTTCTGCCATGACGCTGTCATCCATGCCACGGCGACCTAGAATAGCACCATGAACTTTTGGGTGTAGCGTTTTTACACGGCCATCCATCATTTCAGGGAAGCCGGTGTAATCAGCAACGTCAGTTACTGTAATATCATTGTCGCGTAATAATTTTGCAGTGCCGCCAGTAGATAAAATTTCAACACCTTTAGCGCTGATTCTCTTGGCGAATTCAACTACTCCAGTTTTATCAGAAACGCTAATCAGGGCGCGCTTAACCGGACGATAGTTTGACATGTTGTAGCTCCTTAAAAATTAAGAGTTGGACTGTGATTAGCAGATCGGTGACTCTAATTTTAATTGGTCGATTTTACAGTAAGTTGTAACGCTTTAACTTTTTACGCAAAGTACCACGGTTTAAGCCTAGAACTTTTGCAGCTTTAGTTTGGTTATTACGAGTGTGTTCCATGATGGCGCGCAGAAGCGGCTCTTCAACTTGTGATAAAACTAAGTCGTACACATCGTTCAAAGGTTGACCTTGCATTTGCTTCAAATACTGTTGCATAGAAATCGCAACGTGCTCGCGCAAAGTAGGGTTAGATTGGAAGCTTGAAGTGTCGCCCTGTGCAACTCCTTGTGAAAGAGGTGCCTGATTAAGAGCTGCTTGTGTGTTAGTTGTCGTGTCAAAAATTGTCATGCTGCTTTAGCCTGTTGCTTTTGTTCAAAATAAAGGTTTAAAACGTCTATCTGCTCAGCGCCGTCATCGATACGATTGAAGGTGCTACGGAATTCTTTGCTGTCGGCCTGTTCTTGCAAATACCAAGAAACGTGCTTACGAGCAATTTTAGGGCCCATGTGATCACCGTAGAACTGATGAAGCCCTAGGACATGACGAATCATGACCTTGCGAACTTCTTCAATACTGGGTGCTTCTAGGAACTCTCCCGTCTGCAAATAGTGCCAAATCTCACGAAATATCCAGGGGTTCCCCTGTGCCCCTCGACCTATCATCAAAGCATCTGCACCGGTATATTCCAGTACGAACTTTGCTTTCTCAGGGTTGGTGATATCGCCATTAGCAACCATAGGTATATCGATCGCCTGTTTGATTGCCGCCATAGTGTCGTACTCTGCGAACCCTTGATACTTACAAGCGCGTGTTCTGCCATGGACAGCTAACGCTTGAATACCATTGTCTTGCGCAATTTTCGCAATTTCGACACCATTGCGATTATCAGGATTCCACCCTGTTCTTATTTTTAGCGTTACCGGCACATCGACCGCATTAACCACCGCCTTGATGATGTCTTCAACCAAGTCAGGGTATTGCAGAAGCGCTGAGCCAGCTGCTTTTTTACAAACCTTCTTTGCTGGGCAACCCATGTTGATATCAATGATCTCTGCGCCATTCTCAACATTGTGTTGTGCGGCTTGAGCCATCATCTCAGGTTCTGCGCCAGCAATTTGAACCGAGCGGATACCGGGTTCGCCGCTATGGTCACTACGCATTAGGCTTTTTTTGGTATTCCACAGTTTGGGATTTGAAGCCATCATCTCCGAAACCGTCATACCCGCGCCTAACTCTTTGCACAAAATACGAAAAGGACGATCCGTTACACCAGCCATGGGTGCAAGAATTAATGGATTATCGAGTTTGTACTGTGCTATTTGCATAATGAGTCAGCTAGTATCCAACGCATCACTCAACACCGTGCAGATGCTTGAGTATCAATACTGTGGGTTCAAATTAAGGTCGCCGATCATACACTTTTTCATGGGGCTTTTGAACGAATATTGTTTAAAAAACCAACAATATTTTGCTTGACAAATGACCAGTGTTAACTAAGACACTAAAGTATAAGAACTATTCAACGAGTTCGACTTGGTAACCGCTATAGTCAGCGATTTCGTTATTGAAGGTAAAGGCGATGTGAACCGACTGATTAGGCTGGATCAAATCGTTGTGATTCACTTGAGGCAAATAATACTGCGGTTTATAGACTGGGCTAGGAAATTGCTTGCCCTTGATGTCGCTTAAAATAACCCGCATTTTTGGGTAGGGCTGGGGGAATTCTGCCACATTCTTGAGCACCATACTGACCTCTTTTTGCCCGCCACGGGTAATATTAACCTCAATGGCGTTAACGCGATATTGATTAATATCTTGGCGTGGCGCGAGTTGGCAGCCAAATACCGAACATGACGCTTGATAGATTGGACGCCAGCTTTCCTGTTGGCCGAGGGAGCCTTGGTTTGGCCATAGGTAAAAAAACCACAAGCCGAGATAAACTAAAATCAAGCTTGCAAGGCCATAGAAAGACCATTTGATATAGTGTGGCCGCTCTTTAACTTCCTTAGATTCTTCTTCTATATCTAATTGATAGTGATCGGTTTTGTCGATTTGAGTGAGCTCAGGAATAGCGCTTGAAACTATTTGCTCTTCAGCTTCCTCCACAGTCTCAGACATTTTTGCCTTTTGGCTTTCTTTGTCTAAAGATACGAGGGAGTCGGTGGCGAGGAATAGTGAGTGACAATTACCACAACGTACGTGACCCGAAGCAACTTCTAGGTGCTCCCGACGTAGCTTAAACACTGATTTACAGTGTGGGCAATTGGTTAAAAAGGTTTCACTCATAATGTATTTTCTACAATGCGATATATCCTACCCGTGCATTTTGCTAGCAACAGCGGCTAACAAAGCAGGATTAGATTGTTATAGTTTTTGTCCTGATAGTCGCGCCCAGTCTTCTTCTTTGGCCACTGGGTCCATGGTAAACCATTGACTATAAAGCTCTTTTAATTCTTCTGCCTGACTTTCAAGAAGCCCTGATAATACCAGATTTCCACCGCTTTGCACCGAATATGCAATGGATTCTGCCAACTGGCGCAGAGGTTCGGCCAAAATATTGGCCACTAGGATATCAGCCCTAGGTAATTCCACGTCTTCTGGTAACCCTAAAATTAGGCGCTCACTTTGAATGCCATTGCGCTCAAGATTTTGCTTGGTCGCTTCGATGGCTTGCGGGTCGATATCCACTGCATAAACTTTTTCCGCACCGAGCAATAGGGCGGCAATGGCTAAAATGCCTGAACCGCAGCCATAATCGATAACGATTTTTCCGCTTAGGTCAGCACCATCCAACCATTGCAAACACAAAGAAGTCGTCGGGTGTGTGCCAGTACCAAAGGCTAATCCGGGATCGAGTTTAATGTTCACCGCATTCGGCTCAGGAGCTTCGCACCAGCTAGGCACGATCCAAACGCGTTCGCCAAACTGCATCGGCTTAAAGTTATCCATCCAGCTTCGCTCCCAGTCTTGGTCGCGAATGATTTCCCACTCATAACTGTCGCCAAAATGCTGGTAAAAGTCGCTATTTTCGAGCAACCCGTCCATCATCTGCGTATCAGTTTCCGCATCGAAAAGCGCCAATACGATGAGGTGTTCCCAAAGGGGCGTTTCGCCAGGTAGTGGCTCTAAAATCGGCTTATCTTCTGCATCAAGAAACGTCACCGCCAACGCACCAAGCTCCATCAAATGATCGCTTAAGCTGTCGGCGTCGGAGTGTTTATAGTCGAATTTTAGCTGGATCCAAGCCATAGGAATTTTTGGGTTTACAATTTTGGGCTTATTATAAGGGGAAAGTGGGGAATCTACTAATTTGGTTCGAAGTTAATTGTCATTCTGCTTTTCGACATTCGTTGAGTCCCTTTCTCTTATTTGTGTAAGAGAAAGGAACCAAAGAGAAGCACACCCCTATAATGAGGTCATTCGAGGAATGACTTCCCGCTTTTCAGACAAAATATTTACGTACCAGAGTCTACAGCACTTCCTTGTGCTGAAAACTCCTATCAAAATCATCCAGATTTTGATCACTCTATTTTGTCATCAAGCGGCTCAATATAATGGGGAATAAAAAAAGCCGGCAGTTGCCGGCTTTTTGCTTACATATATCGACGTTTAGTCTTTATCGCCAAACATATGCTGTTCCAAGTAGTGGATGTTGGTTCCACCTTTTTGGAAGTTGGCGTCGGCAAGAATGCGTTGTTGAAGCGGTATGTTGGTTTTAATACCGTCAATAACGATTTCTTCTAGTGCCATTTGCATACGCTGAATCGCGACTTCACGAGTTTCGCCATAAGTAATCAGCTTTCCGATCATTGAGTCATAGAAAGGTGGCACTTTGTATGAAGCGTAAATGTGCGAGTCGATACGGATGCCTGGGCCACCTGGAGCGTGGAAACGCGTGATGACGCCTGGAGATGGGATAAAGGTTTCCGGATCTTCGGCATTGATTCGGCACTCGATGGCGTGACCTTTGAGCTGGATATCTTCTTGCTTGAACGACAGCGGCTGATTGCTGGCGATACGAAGCTGTTCTTTAATGATATCGACACCGGAAATAAGTTCTGATACTGGGTGTTCGACCTGAACACGAGTATTCATCTCGATAAAGTAAAACTCGCCTTTTTCGTACAAGAACTCAAAAGTACCAGCCCCGCGGTAGCCAAGTTGTTTACACGCTTGAACACAGCGCTCACCAATATGCTTACGCATTTGGTCGGTAATGCCTGGTGCTGGAGCTTCTTCGACCACTTTTTGGTGACGACGCTGCATAGAGCAATCACGCTCACCTAGGTGAATTGCGTTGCCGTGTCCATCAGCTAGAACTTGGATCTCAATATGACGAGGAGTCTCTAAGAACTTCTCCATATAAACCATGTCGTTGCCGAAAACAGAGCCGGCCTCTGACTTGGTTAAAGAGATAGCATTCAGCAACTCTTCCTCTTTACGCACCACGCGCATACCACGGCCACCGCCACCTCCTGCAGCCTTGATGATCACTGGGTAACCGATACGCTTACCCATGGCAAGGTTTTCTTTGTCGTCATCACCTAGCGGGCCGTCGGAGCCAGGTACACAAGGTACGCCAGCTTTTTTCATGGCTGCGATAGCTGAAACCTTATCGCCCATCAGGTTGATAACTTCTGCACTTGGGCCGATGAAGGTAAAACCACTGCGCTCTACTTGCTCGGCGAAGTCAGCATTTTCTGCTAAGAAACCGTAACCTGGATGAATGCCCACGGCGTCGGTAATTTCGGCGGCTGAGATAATCGCAGGGATATTGAGATAGCTTTCGGCAGCTGAAGCCGGACCGATACAAACGGATTCATCGGCTAAGCGAACGTGCATCAAGTCTTCATCGGCTGTTGAATGAACCGCAACCGTTTTAATACCCAATTCACGACAGGCTCGCAATATGCGCAATGCGATCTCGCCACGGTTGGCTATGACCACTTTCTCTAACATAATTATTTCCTACTCGTTTTAAGGGTTACTCGATGATAAACATAGGTTCGTCGTACTCGACTGGCTCACCGTTTGACACTAAGATTGCTTTGATTGTGCCCGAAACATCGGCTTCGATCTGGTTCATCATTTTCATCGCTTCAACGATGCATAACACATCACCAGCTTTGACTTGCTGACCAACTTCTACGAAATCTTTAGCACCAGGAGATGGCGCGGCGTAGAAAGTACCTACCATTGGCGAAAGCACTTTATGACCACTAACTTCGTCTTTAGCCGGCGCAGAGTCTGCCGCTGGTGCTTGTGGTGCTGGCGCAGGTGCCGCCTGTGGCGCTGGAGCTGCCGCGTATTGGATAGGAGCTGGCGCTGGAGCACTAGAGGAACGTGAGATACGAACCGACTCTTCACCTTCTTGAATTTCAAGCTCGGCAACACCCGACTCTTCGACGAGTTCAATTAACTTCTTAATTTTACGTAAATCCATAGTCTCTACCTACTATTAATTTTTTTGGATGATTTTAATGGCTGCATCAAGTGCATATCGATAACTATCGGCGCCAAAGCCAGCAACCACAGCTTCAGCGATATCGCTAAAGTATGAGTGGTGGCGAAAAGGCTCACGACGGTGAGGGTTCGACAAGTGCACTTCAATAAAAGGGATCTCTACCGCAAGTAATGCATCGCGGATTGCTACACTAGTATGTGTATAAGCCGCTGGGTTAATAACAATTAGCGACACATTATCAGCTTTTGCCTGCTGAATAGTTTCAACTAGTTGGCTTTCTGAGTTGCTTTGTAAACTTATTAGCTCAATATTTGTTGCTTCAACTTGTTTCTTGGCGGCCGAATTGATGGCGTCTAGCGTCAACTCACCATAAATATCGGTTTCGCGTTGTCCTAAAAGGTTCAAATTAGGACCATGTAGAAGCATTAATTTCGCCATCTAGTCTCCAAAACTATTTAACTTCGCTTAAAAGAGCTTAAAACCGCTCAAAATAAAAGAATCGTCTGAGCGATGTTTAGCAACCCTGCGGATAAGCAGTATTTCAAAGTTCGTGCATTTTACAGTAAATTACCAACAAATAACCACTTTTTGCAAGCGTGGTCAGACTTCTTTGATAATTTCATGCTTTGTTTAGCACTAGGGGGAAACCCCTATTTTACATTTGTTTAAAATCTGATAGCGTTAAACACTATACTATACGGAACTTGGTCAGTTAGGGGCTAATAGTTGCTCCGGTTCAAATAATAAAAACTTTCCCGGCAAGGAGACACCATGTACGAAGATATAAAGTTGCTATACCTTGAAGATGATAAAACTCAAGCAGACGCACTGATGGCAATTTTACAAGACTCTGGATACCAAGCCACTCATTGCGAAAACGCAGAGTCTTTTCTGGAAATATTACAAGCTGACGAGTTTGACTTACTGATTCTAGATTGGGAGCTGCCTGATATGTCGGGCATAGAGGCTTTGGAGCAAGTTCGATCATTCATGAACTGGCAGGGACCTATTCTTTTTGTGACTAACCGTGATGCCGAGCAAGATATCGTGGCCGCCCTCGAGAAAGGCGCTGACGATTATATGATAAAGCCATTTAGACGCTCTGAGTTATTGGCTAGGTTGAATGCATTGGTGCGTCGTGCCGGGTTACTGGATGAAGAAGCTCAGATAGAGGTAGGGCCGTTCACCGTCGATCAGCAACACAGAAAAGTGTTGGTCAATGGCGAGCCGGCAACATTAACCACAAAGGAATATGAGTTAGCGTTAATTTTATTTAAAAATGTTGGACGTCTTTTCTCAAGAAAGTATCTTCTCAAGCATATATGGGGCATTGAGTCTGAGATCAGCACCCGAACCGTCGATGCACACGTCAGTTCATTACGTCGAAAGCTAAGCATTCGAGCGGAGAGTGGTTATCGTATAAAAACAGTTTATCAGCACGGTTATCGCCTAGAAGAACTCATGGAGCCGAGTGTCGCAGTTTAAAGTTGTCGCGCTTTTACGTGCAGGCTAAACTCGGCTGGTCATAATATTCTGAATATAGGTAAATCGATGATGTTTAGTCGCGGTTTTTGGAGCTCAGCGATTGTCTTGGTGACGTTACTGGTTCCTCAGTGTTTCGCCGAAGATTGGCTGTATACCGTTCGTAAGGGCGACACCATTTGGGGCTTGTCACATAAATATTTAAAAGATCCGCTTAAATTCCAAGACATACAAAAGTACAACAATGTAAAGCTTGATCGACAGTTACCGCCAGGCGTAACGCTTAAGTTTCCTATGGAATATCTTAAGTTTGCTCCAGCAGAAGTTAACGTCAACTCCATTAATGGTGAAGCTTACTTTGTCCGCAGAGGTGTCAGGACTCCTTTAACCGAAGAGCAAAAGTTGGTGCTGGATGACATCCTAGTCACGAAAAAAGACTCGAGTGTGGCTTTGCTGTTTGCTGACGGCTCGGAATTATTATTGGGCGAGAACTCGGAACTTATCTTTGACGTTCAAACCAAGTGGGGCGAGACGGGAATGGTCGATAGCCGTGTGCGCTTGATGCAAGGCTCAGCGGAAGGTCGTGTCGAAAAGTTACGTGGTCCTGGAGCGAATTTCGAAGTACAAACTCCATCGGCTGTGGCCACAGTGCGGGGCACAGAGTTCCGTGTTCGCTTAGATAAAGAAAATGAAGGTATAGTCTTTAATGAGGTGAATGAGGGAACGGTTTCAGTTCAGTTACATGAAAATAAGGAGTCAGTGAAGGAAGGCTATGGGTTAATTACTTCGGCCAAACTACCGCTGACGAAACCTAAAGAATTGTTGCCTGAGCCAAAATGGGTCAATCCACGCTCGAAATACCCCGGACACCCAGTGACCGTTACTTGGCAGCCTATCGATGAGGCAATCAGTTATCAGGTGGAGCTTTTCAAGGATAAGGAGCTAACGGTTTTAGAATATAAAGCAACGGTAAACACTCATCAGTTCACTTTACCGGAGGTGGAGGTTGGCGAGTACTCGCTACGCTTGAGAGCGATAGATAAAGATGGCCTGCAAGGTTTAAATGCAACGCATCACTTTACTATTTCACCAGTGCCTACAAGTCCACAACTGAATACTTTTATCGAGGAGTATACTGCTGGAGAGTCATTAGAGTTTTCCTGGAAAGCGGCCGATGGAGCGACTCAATATCGATGGCAACTAGCCAAGGACCGACAATTCAGGAATATTGTTTCGCAAACTGACTTGAAGTCAAGGGTTCGACATATCCAAGAGGGCTTGCCCGCAGGGACGTATTATTGGCGCGTCACTGCCGGAAATTATCATGGCTTTGGTCAATATTCGGAGCCTAAACGTTTCGATGTAAAGCGACCGATACCGCCACAGTTAGTCTTGTCAGCTGAAACCATCACCACTGAAGATGCGCTAACTCTAAGCTGGAAGCCCGTACCCCTTGCTAAGGAATATTACTGGCAAGTCAGTACCGATGAGCAATTTAGGGATATCATCAAAGAGGGAAAGAGTCAGTCCAATCACTTAGTATTAGAAGGGTTCCCAGAAGCCCAGCTCTATATTAGGGTGGCAACGCTTGGTCCATATAATAGAAGCCGTTTCTCAGAAACACAGCGCGTACTAATCGAGCCGCAAGGCAATGGCAAAACGGCCTTTGGGATTGGTTCAGTGTTACTCTTTATTCTTCTACTATAAGGCATTTATAGTGTTTGTTAATCGTAGATTTTTAACAAAGGGTGGTATCGCCTTCGCAGCGATTCTAGCCATAATCACATTTTTCTTAACCTGTTTTAAGGTCCTTCAGCCACTGGAGTTACTGGCCTACGATCGTATGCTTCGTGTGCAAGAGAAGAGTTACTCCAAAGATGTTGTGATCATAGCGATGGATGAGAAAAGTCTGCGAGAATACGGCCCTTTGCCGTGGCCAAGGGAGCTACACGCCAAAGCTATCGATAGGCTTACTGAAGCCAAGGTCAAAGCACTGGGTTACGACGTGCTATTCGACAAAGTGAGCGGCCCAGGGGATGAAGCTTTAACTCAAGCGGTAAAGAAAAATGGCAAAGTTATTTTCCCAGTAGTTATTGATGAACTGATACAAGGCGGACAGCTGGTTGAGTTACAGCCCTATCCAGAGCTTTATCAGGCGAGCGTTGGGCTAGGTGTGGTTCATTTCGAGTTGAGCAAGGACAATATCGCGCGAGGCGTCTATCTCAAATCTGGGCTGGGTGAACCATACTGGAGAACATTCGCAGTTGAAGTATTGGATGTTGCGAATGGCGATGAGATCTATAGTTTCCCTTTTGAAAGTAATCAAGTCGCTGAATATTCTTATAATCTAAATAAAATAGAAAAAACGCACTATGCGTTAATTCCTTATCAAGAAAATAAAGATTATTTCACCAAAATCAGCTTTGTGGATCTTGTTGAAGGTAGAGTTGGATTGGATGTTTTGCGTGATCGCGTGGTATTTGTCGGGGTCACTGCAACCGCAGCCCGTAATGCGGACTTCCTTCCAGTTCCTGTCGATCGTGATGGACAGGTCATGTCAGGCGTGGAAATCAACGCCACGCTTTACGAAGGGTTGGCGAACAACAGCTTAATTCTGCCGATGAGTCAGAATTTTGTTAGTACGCTTTCGGCACTACTGGTCTTTGCATTATTTATGCTGATCCCAAGGTCGCTTCCAAGGCATAACGTTTACCTTGTATTGTTACTGGCCTTTACTTTGCTCTTTGCCAGTTGGATCCTGTTACACGGTGCGGGCTATTGGTTGCCGTTGGTAACGCCGGCGATTGTCATGGTTCTGGGCTATTTGATGTGGGTGTGGCGTGCAGTTGTGGCCAACATGACTTTCTTCATCAATACGGTAAAACGACTTCAGTACGAGGTGAGAAATAGCTTTGAGCCTGAAGTTAAGTCGAGTTATGAAAAGCATTTTCAATTTTGGAAGCGATTGAATTTAATTCAAGGTTGGTCCGAAGGGGTCGAAGATATAGCTGCATTCGATCGCAGTATTCCTATCGATATTAATAAAAGGCGCTGGCTGATCGATGTTGGTGAGCAGACAGACGAGGAGCGCAAGTTATTCTATAAGTTATATCGTCAGTCAACATTTGTGCAGAAGAAGCAGGCGCCGGCGGGAAGCGTTGTTGAAGAAAAGGTAGCCCAAGTCGAAGTAGCAATTAAGAAAATAAACTTCCTACGCCGATTTGTCGAAAAAACCATGGATAAAATGTCGGAAGCTGTATTACTTGTAGACATTTCTGGGGTTGTTTTTTATGCCAATATGGAAGCTAAAAAATATCTGGATGTTGATATTGGCAAAGATATATTCGACGTGTTCAACCAGTTAACTCTGCAAGTGGGTTCAGACTGGTCTGAAGAAATTAAAAAGGTCATGGTTGATGGTGTCGGCCGTGAGATACAGGCGATTAACTCTCGAAAACGTTATTATAAAATAGGTATTTCGCTTTTAGACAATGTTGAAGGACAGGATTTCCTCATTATCAATATGTCCGATATTACTCTAATTAAACGTGAACAACAGCGTCAGTTGGAAATGATCGATTTCATATCTCATGATCTGCGTTCACCTATGACCTCCGTTCTAGCTCTCCTAAATCAGTATCAAAGCAAACAAACCGATCTAACCGTTGATGAGCTTAATGCTGAGGTTGAGCGTTTGACGAAATCAAGCTTATCATTGGCCGAGCACTTTCTTATGCTTTCCCGAGCGGAAAGTGGGATCGAGATGCCTTTGTATCCGGTAGAGATTTTAAACAGTATCGATAGTGCCTTGGCAGTAGCGCGGCCACTTGCTCGAGATAAGGACATTGAGCTCAAGTTTGACTTTAGCCAGTATGATGATATTTGGTTGAAAGCGAATGAGGAGCTATTGGAGCGGGTGATCGTCAACCTACTCACCAATGCCATTAAATATTCACCGGCTAAGAGCCAAGTCGAAATCACGTTGGAACAAGGCGAGGACGGGGTTAAGGTGATGGTGGCGGACCAGGGAGAGGGAATTGATGCCGATCAAATGAAGACCATCTTTAAGCCATTCTCACGAATACGACGCCACGAAATGGCGAAAATAAAAGGGATTGGACTTGGTTTAAGGTTTGTTAAAGCCGCCATGCAGCGCTTTAATGGCACTGTGTCTGTACAGAGCGAGCTAGGTAAAGGTTCTTGCTTTGTACTGTTCTTCCCGACGTCTGTCATTGTTGATGATTAATTACTATTATTGTGCAACATCCATTATTTAAATTAATTAAGGTAATGAAAAAAGATCGTTGTTCTTATCAATTGTAGCGCCATAGAATACGGCCTATTCGGATAAGCCTTTTTTTGGAGCTAGGCATGTACAAAAACGTTCAAAAGCATTTGGCAATGATTGGCTTGATATGTGCTATTGTCATGTGGGCTGGATCCTTTGTCGCTATGAAGTACGCGATAGCTGAGTTTGGACCAATCTTGACGGTCTTTTTACGCATGATCCTGGCTGCCGCGGTACTGATCTTCTTTTTACCAACAATGGGTAAAAAGCAACAGTATCAAAAGGGCGACTGGTGGCTATTATTGCTTTTGGCGCTTTGTGAGCCTTGCCTGTATTTTATTTTCGAAAGCTATGCTTTGACCTATACCACAGCTTCGGAAGCCGGCATGATAACGTCATTACAGCCGATCATGGTTGCCGTAGCGGCCTATTATTTGCTGAAAGAGAAGCTCAATAGCAGACTAATTGTTGGCTGTTTAATGGCGGTTGTGGGTGTTATTTGGTTAACCTTGAGTGGCGAGAGTTCTGAACACGCGAGCAACCCATTACTGGGCAATACTTTAGAGTTCGGCGCAATCACGGCGGCGGCGGCATACTGCTTACTTGCGAGAAAATTATCCCAGCGTTACTCGCCAGTATTCTTGACGCTGCTGCAAATGATCGTTGGCACACTATTTTTCCTACCCTTCTTATTGATTCAAGACACGGCAATCCCTACTGATGTGTCGAAAGAAGCGATAGTCGCCATATTATTCTTAGCTTTTGGCGTCAACATTTTCGCCTTTACCTGCTACAACTATGCCTTTAAAACCATGACCGCCAGCAAGGTCGGTAGCATGATGAACCTATTACCAATAGGTACTTTATTTTTCGGCTGGTTAATATTGGATGAGCAGCTTAATGGTGTGCAATACATGGCCGCTGGACTGGTGTTACTTGGTGTAATTTGGTCACAAACTCAACCTCGAAGCACGGTCTTTATTGAGCACTATGTGATTCGTAAGTCGATGCGCGAAAGAGCCAAGGAGCGGTTGCGAAGATTGAAGCCAAATAGAAGCAAAGCTTCATAAACGTATTTAGTCTAAGCAATATTGAAATAATAGCTTAATAAATAAAAAGCCCCGAATGTTCTATAAAAAGACGTTCAGGGCTTATTTGTTGAGGGCTACTAATCAGCTAAAGGTTGAAGGCGGCGCGAATTCGTTGTTCGAATTGCTCAGCGTCTTCAAAGCCAGTGGCGCGAAAGCTGGGAAGCTCCTTACCTTCAAGATTGAAAAACATAATACTCGGCAAGCCCAATACATCATAAGCCTGTAACAGCTGCACATCATCAGCATCGTTAGCGGTAACGTCTGCTTGAAGCAACACAGTATTGCTAAGAGCCGCTATCACTTTAGGGTCGGTAAAGACTTTTTCTTCAAACTCATAGCAGGCCGCACACCATTCTGCGAAAAAATCGAGCATCACAGTTTTTCCCTGAGCGCTAGCCTCATTAACCGCCGAGTTAAGCTCGCCAAGGGTTTTAACGCGTTTAAAGGTTAAATGGCCCGACTGTGCTGTAATCTCTTTACTAGCGCTTACGTTGCTTGCTTGGCTAACATGTCCAAGGGGTTGCAGTAAGTTTTTCTGACCTTGCGCGCCACCTATAAACAGTAGAATTCCGTAGAGAATTGCGGCTAGGCCAAGACCTTTGAATAAGGTGCTCCAGCCTGCCCGAGGCAGTTGGTTACTGAATAGGTAATAACCCGGAATAATCGCTAGCAGACCCCAAGCGTACATATATAAGTAGCTAGGAAGTAAGTGTTTAACCAAGTAGAGCGCAACACCTAGCATGGCAACACCAAAGGCTGCCTTAATACCATCCATCCAAGGGCCTGCTTTCGGTAGCAACTTGCCGCCAGTCACACCAATAATGATGAGTGGTATCCCCATACCAACGCCGAGACCGTATAAAGAAACCGCGCCAAGCAGAACGTCTCCAGTTTGGGCGATCACCAATAATATCGCTATTAAAGGAACGGTAACGCAGGGCGACACGATAACTGCGGAAATTGCACCCATAATAGCGGTGCCAATATAGCTCCCTTTTTTCTGCTGATTGCTGCGCTCGCTAAGTTTCGCTTGTAGGCTTGAAGGGAGTTGTAATTCATAAAAGCCAAACATCGAAAGCGATAACAGAACAAAAATAATCGCAGCCGTAATCACCACGATTGGATTTTGGAAGTAGCCCGAAATAGATTGGCCTGCAAGTGCGACCACGATACCTAAAATAGTGTAAACGATTGCCATCGCTTGGGTGTAAGTCAGCGATAAACCAAAGGCTTTTCGTGTCGAAATATCTTTGCCTTGGCCTGCGATAATACCTGAAATAATCGGCATCATCGGGAAGACGCAAGGCGTGAAGGCAAGGCCGATTCCGATTAGTAGGAACGAAAAGAAGTTCGAGAATAAGCCCGATGTGGTTAATTGTTGTGACAGTTTTTGCTGTTCACTGACGTAGGCTTGGCTTTGTTTCTCGCTCGAAGGAGCTGCTTCTGCCGTGGTGCCATTGCTCGTTGTTTCAACGCTTTTCGCAGTTTCAGAGCTCCCTGCTGTGCCGACAAAATGGTTGAGCTTGACTTCGGTAGTGGTTGGTGGGTAACACAAGCGATCTTCGGCACAGCCTTGATAATCAACGACTAAAGTAAAGTCGCCGTTAGCTTTTTTAATTATGGCCGACGCTTCGAGGAAGTTGTAGTGAACCTGAGTGAGGCCTAAATAAGGGTCATCTTTCTCTTTACCCTCTGGAATATAAAGCTCGCCAAGCTCAGCGTCCGGGCTCGAAATATGCATTCGTTCAGAATACATATAGTAGCCATCGGCAATTTCAAATTTGACCAGAGCTTTATCGTCAACAATGTCGACACTGAGCTGAAACGCCTCTTCGACTTTAAGCAAAGAGTCTTGCTCACCCAGGATCTCGTTCAGATCTATGGTGTTGGCGGCATGAGCACTGGTGGTAAAGAGCAGCATAAAAGCTACGAATAGCCTAAACAAAATATTCATATAACTCATTGTCATCATCGGTTAAAAATCCATCGTTATAATACCAGTTTGGGTAGCAAAATCTTATGATTTACAATGACTTTACAATAGAGTGAAGGATGGTAAAGCATCACACCGAGTCATTGAGCCACTGCAAATAAGCCGTCGCGGCTTGCTCAATATTGCAACTTATCAGCTCGAATACTTCATAAGGGTGCTCCGCATTGAGTAATTCTTCGAGTTGCAGCATTAACTCTTCAGCCGTTTTGATGACCAATAAAACTTCTGGCTCTTTTTCAATCTGCCCCTGCCATTGATACACACTGGTGATTGCTGGAATGATATTGACGCATGCAGCGAGGTTTTGTTGCACCATTTTTTCAGCCAATAATTCAGCTGTAGCTTGGTCGGGTGCGGTGCATAGCGCTACTTGAAAATTACGCTCTAGGTCTTTGGATTTAGAAAAAACCATGATGAAACAGCCTTTGTCTGAACTTGTTATCGAGTATCTTGTCCCCATTATAACGGTATATATAGCTTTGATAAGCTTTCCATTAATGCACTTCAGCAAATGCTGATGGGAAACACGAATTTATGTGGTTCAGAAGTTTTTTCTTACTTTTCATAGTTTTAGCGGTTACTGAAATCTATGTACTAATTAGTGTCGGCAGCTTGATCGGGACGTTACCAACCATCGGACTCATCTTATTAACCGGTATTATCGGCGTCACCATGCTAAAACAGCAAGGGTTTAGCGTCTTCGCCAAGCTGCAAGTAAAAATGCGCCAAGGCCAAGCGCCAGCGCAAGAAATGGTTGAGGGTGTTTTATTAATTATCGCAGGAGCTTTCTTAATTACGCCAGGCTTTGTGACCGACGCTATTGGCTTCCTGTGGCTCATTCCACAAACTCGAGAATACTTTGCTAAAGCATTGATTAAAAAAGGAATGTTTAAAGTCCAAGGGATGCACGTTGGTGGTTCATATCAGGCCGGGGGCAACCCATTCGGACAGGCGCGGCCTGAGGATGATAGTAATACGGTAGATGGCGAGTATGAGCGAACCGATAAACCCCGTCACGACCGATTAGAAAAATAGAAAAAAATTTAAAAAATTAGCACTCGATCCCCTTGAGTGCTAAAAAAATGACCCCATATCTTCCCCAAACGATTTTTCGTAGTAAGTAAAACACTTTCTATTAGGAGAAAAAAACATGAGCTTACGTCCATTACATGACCGCGTCATTGTGCGTCGTTTAGAAGAAGAAACTACAACTGCTGGCGGTATCGTCATTCCAGACAATGCAAAAGAAAAGCCAAGCCGTGGCGAGATCATCGCTGTAGGTAATGGCAAGCCTTTAGAGTCTGGCGATGTACGTGCCCTAGACGTTAAAGTCGGCGACAAAGTTTTGTTCGGTAAATTTGCCGGTACAGAAGTTAAGGCCGATGGCGAAGAGCTTCTAGTATTACGCGAAGACGACATCATGGCTGTAATTGAAGGCTAATAAGAATACATTCAACGAATTTAGAGGAATTTAATCATGGCAAAAGACGTACGTTTTGGTGATGAAGCCCGTAAAGGTATGTTGCAAGGTGTTAACACACTAGCAAATGCTGTTCGCGTTACTTTAGGCCCTAAAGGTCGTAACGTGGTTTTAGACAAATCATTTGGTGCACCAACAATTACTAAAGATGGTGTTTCTGTAGCGAAAGAAATCGAACTAGAAGATAAGTTCGAGAACATGGGCGCACAGATGGTTAAAGAAGTTGCATCGCAAACCAACGATATCGCTGGTGACGGTACAACAACTGCAACAGTATTGGCGCAATCTATCGTTAACGAAGGTTTAAAATCAGTTGCCGCTGGTATGAACCCAATGGATCTTAAGCGTGGTATCGACAAAGCTGTTGTTGCAGCGGTCGAAGAGCTAAAGAAAATCGCTGTACCATGTGAAGATCAAAAAGCCATTTCTCAAGTAGGTACTATCTCAGCTAACTCTGACGAAAACGTTGGTAAAATCATTGCTGAAGCAATGCAAAAAGTTGGCAAAGAAGGCGTTATCACGGTTGAAGAAGGTTCTGGCCTAGACAACGAACTAGAAGTTGTTGAAGGTATGCAATTCGACCGCGGTTATTTATCGCCATACTTCGTGACAGACACAGAAGCGATGATGGCTGATCTTGAAAACCCATACTTATTATTGGTTGACAAGAAAATCTCAAACATCCGTGAATTGCTACCAACATTAGAAGCCGTGGCTAAATCAAGCCGTCCGCTATTAATCGTAGCAGAAGATGTTGAAGGCGAAGCGCTAGCGACACTAGTTGTTAACAACATGCGCGGTATCGTAAAAGTTGCAGCAGTTAAAGCTCCTGGTTTTGGCGACCGTCGTAAAGCAATGCTAGAAGACATCGCTATCCTAACAGGCGCTACAGTAATTTCTGAAGACTTAGGCATGAGCCTAGAAAACACTGAGCTTGCACAACTGGGTCAAGCGAAGCGTGTTCAAATCAGCAAAGACAACACTACAGTGATTGACGGTGCTGGTGATAAAGCTCAAATCGAAGGTCGCGTGAAGCAAATTCGTGCACAAATCGAAGAAACGTCATCAGACTACGACAAAGAAAAGCTTCAAGAGCGTGTTGCTAAACTTGCTGGCGGTGTAGCCGTAATCAAAGTAGGTGCAGCAACTGAAGTTGAAATGAAAGAGAAGAAAGATCGCGTAGACGACGCGCTACACGCAACTCGTGCAGCGGTTGAAGAAGGTGTTGTAGCCGGTGGTGGTACAGCTCTAGTACGCGTACTATCAAACCTAGGCGAGCTTCGTGGTGATAACGAAGATCAAAACGTAGGTATCAAGATTGCCCTACGTGCGATGGAGTCTCCATTACGTCAAATCGTCGCAAACGCAGGTGCAGAGCCAGCAGTAGTTGTTGCTAAAGTTAAAGAAGGCAACGGTAACTTCGGCTATAACGCAGCAACAGGCGAGTTTGGTGACGTGGTTGAAATGGGTATCTTAGACCCAGCAAAAGTAACGCGTAGCGCGCTACAAAACGCAGCTTCTATCGCCGCTCTAATGATCACTACCGAAGCAATGGTAACCGACCTACCTAAGAAAGACGAAGGTGCTGCTCCAGATATGGGCGGTATGGGTGGTATGGGTGGCATGCCAGGTATGATGTAATCAAAGCTGACCTATTTTAGACCAATAAAATCAACAACTTACACAGAGTGTATACAGAAAAATATACACAAATGTAGACAGTGAAGTAGGCTTAAAAACTTTACTAGAAACGCTGAGTCTTAATCTCAGCGTTTTTTTTTGTCAGGTGACATCCATTTCAAAAAAAGTTAGAATTCTCGTCTCAGTCATCGAACGTGGCGAAGTTAATTCGAATAAAATAATGATTTTGGAAATTCACATTTAATGTCTAAAATAGCTGCCCTACCTAACACGCCTGCATACCCAGTTATTTCACTTTTTTCAGGTGGGATGGGGCTCGATCTAGGGCTTGAAACTGCTGGTTTGCAAGTTGCTGTTTCACAAGATTTTGACAAGTGGTGTGTTGAGACCATAGAGGCAAATAACCACAAGGCTATATTGGGAGATATACGAAAGTTAATAGCTCATGACCCAAGTTGCGACTTCCTCTTTAATGACATAAACATTTCTAAAGAAGATGTTTTTGCAGTAGTAGGAGGGCCACCTTGTCAAGCATATTCTACGGCCGGAAAAAGGCGGGGTGAAGACGACGAACGAGGTCAACTTTATCAGCAATTTGTCCATGTTGTAAATTCAGTTAAACCACGCTTCTTTATTATGGAAAATGTAAAAGGTCTATCTTCAATGATGGTAGACAAAGGGACTAGTAAAGAGCGTCCCTTATTAGACATTATCTTAAAAGAGTTTAAGGACATCGGCTATCACACAGTTCACGATGTAGTTGATGCTGTACATTATGGAACACCTCAATTTAGAGAGAGACTTATCATAATTGGGAGTAGAGATAATGAACCAGTCTATATTCCAATGCCAACTCATTTCCATTTTCACCAAAATCCGACAATGCGTTGGAAAACCATCGGGGATGCTCTTGATGGATTGGATTCGGTAGGGCCTTGTGGAAAACTACCTGAAAGAATTCAAAAGTATTTAAAGTTGGTACCTGAAGGTGGTAATTGGAAGTCTCTGCCTCAAAATATTGTTGAGGAGGCAATGGGAGGAGCTTATAAATCTGGAGGAGGCAAAGTCGGCTTTTTCCGACGACTGAGCTTCAATGAGCCGTCTCCTACATTAGTAACCAGCCCTACTCAGAAGGCGACACTATTAGGCCACCCTAGAGAATTAAGACCGCTGTCCGTTAGGGAGTACGCTAGAATTCAAGGTTTTCCTGACGATTGGAGCTTTAAAGGGTCAATCACTAACTGTTATAAACAAATCGGAAATGCCGTACCTATCCCTCTTGGGAAAGCGATCGGGGAAATGTTACGTGCTGTTGCATTAGGAAATTCACAAGTACACTCTAAGCGAATGAGAGGGACTTCAGTACACAATAAATTAAAAGACATTCAGTCAAGGAGAATTAAATGATAAACCAGATTGCCTTAGATAATGAGGTAAAAAGATTGCTAGACATTCTATATGAAAAGCGATTTGAAAAGCTTAATGAAATTAAACTTAGTAGATTACTTAAAAAAAACCCTTACTTATTTCGTTCTGTTGGAATAATAAACTGCTCTGACCTAATTGATGCTCAGCTCGATGCTTTCTTATCTAGCTCTGACGAAACAATTTTTGGTAATGACTTTTTTGAACCTTTAGCACTATGGACTGCTACTAATGCAGAGTTTCAAGACCCTAGAATTGTTACAGTAGGTAGCGCGTCGGGAACAGATCTATCTATTGAGACTAGTGATTCTTATTTGGCAATCGCGGTCAAATCCGGCACAAATATTTTCAATTCTCAAAGTACAAAAGGCCAATCGACAGAGTTTTTAGAGTTGCAATCTAGATTGCGCAAGTTGAAAAAGGAAATTCGTACAATAATTGGATACGGATATGGCCGAAACAAAGCATCTAAAAAATCTACCAAAGAAAAGTACGCAGGACAAGCATTTTGGTACTTGCTTTCTGGCGAAGAAGATTTCTACTTAAGAATTTCAGATTCGATTGGAAAATCGGCTATCGAACACCGTCAGGAATACTTGGAAAGTTATAACAAAACTAAAAACAGGTTACTCAAACATTTAATGGTCAATTTCGTTGAAGATAATGGTGAGTTAAACTGGCATAAAATTGTGGAATATAATAGTAGCATTGAAAAGCCTGAGAAAATAAAAGAATCCAACGAAGAGTAATTAAAGAATTTGTCATAATATATGATAGTGATTGATGCAGGCGTTATTTTTAATTAAAGACGCCATTCTTCCAGAGGCAACTCTTAACTGTAATTTAGAGCTTGCATTGAGCAAAGCTAAAGAAAATACCTACGTATCTGTTAAGTAAGAACTGTACTTTACACATATTAATCCATCAGTAACCTAAATGGTTTTAGGTGAGATAAATAATGAAGAACCAGACAACTCTTTTAGACGAATATGACAGGTTACAAACTGAGATTAACTTTATTCTCCAGTCAACCCATGCATTCCTAGAAGTATCAGAAGCCTTCGATGAACAGACAACTCAAGGCTTCTTAAATACTGCTCATAGACTTAACGACGACTTTAAAGACGTCAACCAGAAGCTGACTAAGTTTATTCAAGCAGAGTTTCAGGACAAGCCTAACTCCACCAACTGACAAGCCAGACGACCTCCAGAGAGCCATTCTCAGATCGAAATTAATCAATGGAATGGGATAACTTTAAGTTAGTCTTAAAGTCTTCTCTGGAGATATTACAGATCGCTTTAGGCGTATTTCTTGGCAACAGATGATGCTAAATAAATTTCTAAAGCCTTATCAACAGGAGCCATATCACCTTTGAATGCACCCAATAAAGCATCATGCATTTCTGATGCCCCTTCTTCGTAGCCACCTGTGAGCCAACACGTAAATTCATAAGTCAAGTCATCTGACCGGTTTAATATTTTCTCAGCTCGTTGCTCAAGAACTCCAATAATTTCACTAGCGAAGTCCACCTGAATGTCAATAATTCCGTATTTATCGACTTCGTATTTCTCTTTTAAGTAGTCTTCCACTTTAGGGCAGAGTCCTTCGCGAGCCGCAGCGTACTCAGCAACTGTTTTGCTCGTTCCTGATTGTTGATATGCATCAACTATGACCAAAACAGCTTTATTGTTAATAACTTCAGGATTAATGTTAAGTGTGTTCATATTTAATATCCTCCAATAATTATTTATGTGTAAGTCAGAGAGTCGTTGAGGAGAGTGTTAAGCAGCAGCTTCAGTCGCTAAGTTATCTGCAAGCTCATTGCCATAGATACCGCTATGACCTCGAACCCACTTAACGACAACACAAGGCTTCTCTTGCTTCAGCTTGTCGATACGTTGCCATAGGTCTTGGTTAGCTACTGGTTTCTTATTGGCATTCTTCCAGCCTTTCAACTTCCAACCCTCAAGCCACTCGTTGTAGCCTTTGGCAATCATATCGCTGTCTGTATGAATAATATCGTAAGGCTCTGCAAGTTCGAGAGCCTTGATTACTGCTAGCATTTCACAGCGAACATTAGTTGTCGTGTCTTGGCCTTGGGCTGGCTCAACACGAGCCTTGTAAGTCTCTAGGACTTCGCCTTGGTCACTAAGGACTGCAACACCTAAACCACCGTGTTTACATCCATTTTGGTTGTTAGGTGCAGCTCCATCAGTAAAGATTAAGCGTGATAGTTGTTTACTCATATCCTGTCCTCCTTTGGGTTAGCGTGATAGTTGTTTGGTTATACATTCATTGATGATTGTCGATGCACCGACTTTGCGTGAACTCCCAGTTTGTCGCTTAGCTTGTTCTTGTTTGATAAGCAGTAGGTTCAATGAGTTGAGGTTCACACGCACCTGAGGGTTGCTGAGTATCTTGTAGTTTTTCATTAAGTTCTCCTTATGGTGTTTTGATTTTAAACAGGTCTGTTGCAGGGTCGATAAGTCGACGACCTGTCATCTATTGGATGGTGTTTTTGTCACGAAGCAGGGTCTTGAAGATGAACACCTGTACTAATTCATGGACTTTTTCGAAAACAAATACACGGACGAAGAACACGACTAGATAGGTTTAAGCCAATGCTGAATGTTCTTCTCGGTGTACTTGTGTTGGTGGGTTTGCCTAGAGCAAGCACAAGCCCTAGGCGAAGGAGGATATGAGTAAACAAACTTATCTGTGTTCTTCACTAATGAATTAACACACATGATTGCTGCACTCTTAAGACTGTCTAAGACAATCTTTAAGTTCTCTTTTAGTCTTCTCTTAGTCATTAATTAATAAGTATTAACTATTAAGTTATTAGTAAATGACAGACTAGAAGAAGTCTTAAAGATAAACTTAGACCCCCCTACCCACATTCAACCACCAATTAGCAGCCCCCCCCCTTAAAACTGCTAGGTGTTCGTGTTGAACGCAGGGCGGTAGTCATTTAGACAACCATTTCGAGTCGTGACTCTTTCTCCTGAAGTCAGGGAGTCACCTAAGCACCTAATCTAGTGATAAGAACACACTGACAGATACCATTTCTCTTAAGTCAGGGAGTCACCTAACCCTTGTATTTACTGGCCTGTATAGATTCCGCTAAAATCAAAGTGACTGATTGTATTATGTACTTATTCGCAGAAGTTAGAACTATATCGAGTCTTGTAACCAGAAATGTGCATGAGAGATCGCCAGAGGCTCTACACGATCTTTTCCATGCCTTAATAATACGAATGTACTTGCCACATAAAACACGATCTCTCAGAGCTTCTGAGAACGTTTTTTATTGATGAGTCTTGGCTGGTTGTTTTTCTTGAAATGCTCATGAGCATCCAAATGATAGTAAACGTCAGCTTCAAGCCAACCTGTAGACATCAAGCTTTGTTGCTTAATCAACTGAGAGTCAACCCATGCTCACCGTTAGACATCACATTCAGTTCTGATTTATTAATGAATTAACGAAAGTAACGAGGAAGAATACACCTAGAGCGATCTGTACGATCTTCTATGAGCATAAATGGAAATGACCAATACGAATGTACTGGTATGAATTAAGACGATCTCAGAGAGCTTTAGAGATCGCCATTTATTTGCCTTGTAATTCAGTTAACAACAGTGACTAAGCAACATATGCAGACAGAATTTTATGCACAGCGCCCTTGCTACAGTCCAACTCAGCAGCAATCTTAGCCATGCTTAAGCCTTTCTCTCGAAGCTGGTGGACTCTTTCCCTGTCAATTAGCTTCTTACGACCAAACTTAATGCCCTGCTCTTTGGCCTTAGCAATACCTTCCATCTGTCTTTCGTAGCGTAAAGACAACTCAAACTCAGCTACAGAAGCAATCATATGAAACATCAACTTACCGTGTGGCGTTGTCGTGTCGATGCCTTGGTCAAGGACAATTAGACCTACACCTTTTTCATCAAGTAGTTTTGAGATATTCGCTAAGTCAGCTACTGAACGCCCTAAACGGTCTAGCTTAGTCACAACTATAGCTTCACCTTCTCGAACATAATCAAGCATCTTCTCCAGCTCTGGACGGTTTGCTGTTTTACCTGAACGCTTCTCTTGATAAATCTTTGTGCAGCCTTGTGCATTTAATGCGTCTAGCTGAACGTCTAGCTTCTGTCCTGTCGTTGATACTCGTGCGTAACCGATAAGTTCTTGTGTCATAATAACTCCAATTCGTTCAACAAAGTCTAAGGGTTATGTGAACACAATATAAATGAACGGAAAGTGAACGGTCAATAGCTGAGTTCAAAAAGGTTTACTTTGGTGGACGATTCCGAGCCTGCAAATATCCAGTCTCGTAATCTCCGGAAATTTTCGGAATACGACTTTGCGACCGAAAGCCACCAGCAGAGCCTGTGCGTTGCCTTCGTGTTCGGTCAAGAAGAGTGTTGCGACTGGCTTGAAGATTGTCTTAGCGGTGTTCTTGCGGTGTGTAGAGGCACCCTATGGGGGGGGACAAGAGGCCTCTTCATTGTCGAGTTGGCCTCTCAGATTTTTACAGTGAAAGTTTTATTCCAAATGGACAGCACTGCTGAATAATTACTCAAAAAGTTTAAATATTATCAGATACAGTGTACTGTAAAGAGGTGTGTTAAAAAGGAACAACATATGCGATCTATTTATTTTATCTTGATATCTGTTTTTGCAGTTCTCGGTGTGTCCGGGTGTGTCTCGACAAAGTCTGAAATCAGTTACTTAAATGAGAAAATAACTTCTCCTAGGTTAATTTCTATAAGTGGTGTTAGAGCTCCATGGGTATTTGAAATTGAAAAGCGCTTAAAACAAAGAGGTTTCACAATAAATAGAATGGTTTCTCAGAACGTAACCATTAAACAAATTAGTGAGACCAAGTCAGAAGCGTATAATGAAGCAACTTCACGGTATATTCTTCGATTAGATGGTCATGCACCAAACACTTCAATGACTCGTTGTATTGGCGGAGGATATAATTTCGACTATATCAATGTTGAGCTAATAGATGTGAGAGAAAATAGTACCGTCTTGACGTATTCAAATTCAGGATATTCTGAAGGTTGTCAGCCATTCTCTGGATCTATATTCGAAGATATTGTCGAGTTGCTGGATAAATCATGGCATACAAGTTCAATATCTAGAGGCTGATAATTTTGACAGATATTTTATGTTGGATTTGTGGTGAAACGGCCCCTTTAAGTAAAGAACACCTCATTAAGCACTCAGATTTAAAAACAACTTTAGGTTTAATTTCGCAGCAAGCTCCAAAGTACTTTCATACGCTTAATGAAGAGGAAGGCAAAAAAATAAGCTCATTTAAGCGTTCCGAGTTACTGCGAAGTGAGGCTCCTATGTGTAATAAATGTAATAACGACCGGACGCAAAAGTATGACCGTTCATGGCAGCGACTCCATTCATACCTGTTAATTCATCAGGCCAAAACGCCGAAGGTTATAGACTTAAACGAAGTCTTTTCGGAAGAGCCACTGCTCCATATGGACAGAGTACAACTCTATTTTGCGAAAATATTTGGATGCAGATTAGTTTCGAACTCAATACATTTTCCCATACACGAGCTTGCAGAGGCACTACTACATGACAAAGCCCACCCTAATATCTACCTCTCTATCGGGTACTCACAAATTGACTTAGTTGGTATTAGCCCGTTGATAAATTACACTATGCCAAACAATAATGAGTCGTTCGTTTGGATGTATTCAATAGGACATATTCAAGTTCAAATCGGATATTCCAAATTTCATATACCAAACACTAAAGAAGCCTCTTACGACCCATCTAAGAAAGTTTTTCAAATTAGTATTCAGCAGTTCCCATAAGCCTCAGCCCTTTTTCGACTGCTTCTTTGAGTTTCTTCAACTCATGTCCTTTCGAGTAGTAACCATAAGACATCGTTTTGCCTCGTTCGTGTCCAACTATCTGAGCTGTGACATTCTCTTCGACACCTGCTCGTTCCATTGCTGTGATGTACATGTGCCTAAAAGAGTGGAATGCCTTTAATTTACTCTGTGATATGTACCTAGTCTTAAAGTTCGAGAAGGTTCGACTTGCCGTCTTTGACGATATACCAAGTACAAGGTCATCTTCATCTTTATCCTTAATATGCTCTAAAAGTCTTTGTCCTATAAAGTCAGGTAAAGGAACTGTCCTAGTTGCGGCTCTTGTCTTACCCTTCTCAATATTCATTGCGACAATGCCATCATCTTCGACAACATCTTTCTTCTTCAAGTTACATAATTCACTAATACGACAACCTGAATAGATACCCAAATCCACCAGCAACTTATAGACTGGCTTTTCCCACTTATGTGCCTGAATTTTCTTCACTTCATCTTTCGTAAAGGCTTCACGCTTCTCGGACTGGTCGGCTTCTGCATTTGAGTATATGTGGTCTTTGAATGGGTTTTTACCTTCTAATTCATCCACACGTTCTAAGTACATCCATATAGTATTGATACGACTGATAGTCGCCTGTACTGTAGATTTCTTAAGTGTCTTGCCTAGATGTTTAATGAAGGAATAAACCATCTTTCGTTCAATGTCTTCAATGGCAATATCGGGTGAATCGACCCAATCAAAATGCTTGAAACAGTAGGTGCCGAATTTCTTAATCGCCTTTTCGATCTTTTTACTGTGCTCCTCAGTCTTAGTATGACCAATGTCATCAAGCCACATCTGGAAGCCTTCTGAAATGGTTAGCCTGTACTTGCGACTGAAGTCCTGCCTTCCATTTACAGTCATATAAGCTTCAAGCTCTAATTTCCGTCCTTGTTCTTCAAGGCGATCTGGATAAATTCCTGCATCCCAATCATGGGGATAGTTCTTTCGGTCTCTATCCATTTCTCGCACGAGTTCCCTAAACCTTAGACTTTCAGAGTTTGAGGTCATGCTTAAAGACTTACGTTCAAGTTCACCGTTCAACACGTTTCGTTTCTTTCTCGCTTCACGAATATCGCCAGTATCTAGACTGATTTGAATAAAAGATTGATTCGGATAATGGTGACTTAGATGTTTAGGAACTCGACGTTGATACCACCAAATATTCCCACGTAACTTTAGATGTTTTGTTTCTGCTTTATTACTCATTTACCTCTACCTTGCTGCAATTTGTAGCCAACAATGTAGACAGTATTGTGTTCATAAACCATTGAATGTCAATAGGAATAAGGCTTGAAGTCATGTTAAGGCGGCATGATGTAATTTAACTAGCTGTTTTGATTTGTAACTTTGTTGCAGGCCTAATTGCGGTGCTCATTGGCTCGAGCCAACTCCGCGCCTCATTACAGCCTGCGCCGCGTTACAAAGCCAAAACATCTGCGTTAAATACCCTCTTAAAGGCCCTGCATTGTTGCAGGGCCTTTTTTAATGCACTTAAGTATATTATTAGTTGCAAACTCCCTCACTTAAAAACCAAGTTACCTTGAATTGAAGCAAACTAACGGCGTTAAATATTTACAAAGAGCCTCGCAATCGCGGGGCTTTTTTCGCTTTAAATAAAATGTCTGATTTGTGTAAATAATCTCTTTATTGGGTATTTTTTGTCAGCTTGGGGTAATGGTGCTAGAAATAAGCGGGAGAGTTGTTAAAGTAAGCCTCTCGTATGAACTTTGAACATTTTATTAAGTATTTACAGCAAGGAGAGAATAAAAAGATGGAAACGTTATTAAAAGTAGGTGTAGGTATTTTTATTGGGGCTGTTGGTTATGGGCTTTTGCAACCAAAGCAGGAAGTACTGGAGCCTGCGGTGTCTGGGAGCGTCGTAGAAAAAGAAGAAGGAAATGACTTGGGTGAGTTCCTTGGTGTTGGTCCTCGGGTGGATGAGCCTGCAAGCAGCGTTGAGATAGGCGAGACGCGGGGCAAGAAAAAGGCTGTTTCGCTGGATGAGCTTAATAAAAACAAGAATATAGGCCCTTCTGCTAATCCAAATGGCGTTGTTATTGGTGGTAATCAACCTTCGTCTGGAGCAGGAGCAACACCGCAGGATTTTACTCAGCCAAACTCTGAAAATGAAGTGAGCGAGTATCTTCGCGACTTTCCTGAAGAGTATCATCAGTTATTAGACCCGCCTGAGCGCCGTAAGGATTTGCCAGAGCTGCATCGCGATTTAATGAATGAGGAGCAAGACTTGAGCTGGGGCCCTGCGATAGAGCAACAGATAACCACTTTTGTAATGAACCATCCGTATTCAAACTATCTCTTGGACTTCCGAGTGACCTGTAAAGCGACTTTGTGTGAGATGATGTCTAAAATGGACATTGAGCATACCAAGAAGTGGGATGAGTTGGCGATCGAAATGGCGAAAGAAGGGTGGTGGGAGTTTACGGGAACTAACTCTTCTGGCACTTACACTAAAGATAAGCGCTATTATGTCAATGTTCGAATCTTACAAAGAAAGAAAAAGTAAAAATTTGTTGCTGAGTTAGGAATAAATTCCATGTTATTATGTGCCTACGGTCTAAAACACGTTACAAACAATGAGCGACGTAAAAAAACTTCTTGAGCAAAATCGTGAGTGGGCAGCGAATAAACTGGGGGAAAAACCTAATTTCTTCAACGAGCTTTCTGAGCAACAGGCACCAAAGTACTTTTGGATCGGCTGTTCGGATAGCCGCGTTCCAGCAAACCAAATTACGGGCTTGATGCCGGGTGAAGTCTTTGTACACCGAAATGTGGCAAACGTAGTGTCACACGTTGACTTAAACTGTTTGTCAGTAATGCAGTTTGCGGTAGAAGTATTAAAAGTTGAGCATATTATCGTTTGCGGTCATTACGGTTGCGGTGGTGTTAACGCAGCTTTGAGTAATAAACAATTAGGTTTAATTGATAGCTGGTTAACCAATATTAAAGATGTGTATATTAAACACGAAGAAAAATTTAAGACTATAACTGATGAGTCAGAGCGTTCGGATTTAATGTGTGAATTGAACGTGATTCAACAAGCGCAAAACGTATGCGAATCAACCATTGTCCAAGATGCTTGGAAGCGCGGACAGAAGCTTAGTGTTCATGGTTGGTGTTATAGTTTGAAAAATGGTCATATCAAAGATTTAGAAGTGTCCACTAGCGGGCCGTCAAAGAATCACGAGATATACCAGTACGAACGTTAATAAAAAAGGTCAGCAATAGCTGGCCTTTTTTATGACTGACTCATAAGCGTTTGTTCTTAGCCTTGTATAAATAGGCGTAGTGAGGGGGGAGTATGGCTAGCGTGAGAGAGAAGTTAGAGGCTGAATGGGCGTATCGACTGATGTCGCCAATCGGTGTTTATCCTAGAAGCGAAATACATGCTGATGATATCTCCTTGGTTGTTACGGATTCATTGGTCGCGCTCGCCTCTAGCGGTGACGGCACTAATCAAGAACTTTTTTATACGGCGATACTTACTTCGTCAGTCGCTGCAAGCGAGCATCTACGGCTATATCCCTTTCCGTATCAGCATCAATTGCTGGATTCTTGCAGCCCGCAGGGGCTTGGCAAGCAACTAGAGTTTGATGTGCGGCAAAAGCTTGTAGCAGAATTTGCGACAGAAGGTGAAACCGTTCCAGAGTTTGACTGGTACGAAAATGCAAAAGGTGCTTCGCTTCCCCCCATTCTAAACGGAACAGGGTATCACTTTGCAGATATAGAAATCGATATCACCTGTGCGCAACATATTTATCAGCTCCTAAAAAGCTCTGCCTGCCCAAAGTTGGCGGGCGCAAGCAAGGCTCTGAATCAATGTAATGCGCTGAGTGCCCACTTTCAGTTTCGAGAAGAAGCAAGCGGACTCCTGTTTGATTGTCTACGCTTAATGCAAGAGGTCGATGACTTTCACGCGGTCAGTGCCCAGCTGTCGACTTTGCTTGCACAGCTGGGCGATAGCGCCGAAGATTATTTGATTTCGCGTCAGCAAATGTCGAAGAATCTAAGCCCTATAGAATTCCATCGGCTATTTGTTCAGACCTGTAGCCAACTTCGTAAGCACTTACTCAGCTTGTAATTGCAGCATTAGTTTAGCGTCCGACCCAAATCTCAACTCGCTGGTTTTTGGCCCGGCCATTTTCAGTGTCATTAGAGGCAATGGCGCCGCGACTGCCATAACCTTGGGTGTAAAAAGGCTTCACGCCCAGTTTTTCAAGTTTAGCGCTGATGGTATTGGCTAACTCTTTAGACAGAGATTTGTCGTGAGAGGTGTCTAAACTTTCTGCGCTAAAGCCGAAAACAAAAACATCACTGATAGCGTTTTGTTTTATGTAATCGACAAGACGACCGATATCGCGTTGGCCTTTATTATCAAGTTGGAGATTATGGTCAAAGTGAAAGGTGACCGATAAGCGCTTTGATTCACGAATCATATTTAAGTAACGAGGTGGGTAGTTTCGATTAAAGCGCACTGTGGCATCATTGATCATTAACGAGACAAGATTACTTTCCTCGACAACTTTTTGAGCTTCATCTTTCAGTACGAAATCTATAAATTGCTGTGCGTAAGGGTTAGTGCTGTTCGCCGGGAGATATAAATATAAACGACGACTTAGCGCATAATCCTCGGTGCTCACCGTGAATTTAGTTGGAGAAAAATATAAGGAAGCACCCGCTTCTGCTACAGCGATGGGCTTGGCGGCATTGACGTAAGGTAAAGCAACGAATCCAATAGCGCCTTGAGTTGTGCTTACCAACTTTGAGAGTTTTCCTGAAGATTCAAAACGCTTTGCCTGCGGTGACAGCGCGACTTTATGGCGTTTTAAGACTAGGGATTTAAAGGTGTCGTAGGTTCCAGATTGCTCATCACGGGCAAATAATTTTATTGGCTTATCGTTACCACCAAGTTCATTCCAGTTGGTGATTTTGCCTGAGAAAATATGTGCTAGTTGCTCGGTATTTAGCTGCTTAATGGTTATTTCTGGGTGAACAATAACGGCGAGACCATCAACCGCAATGGTGTATTCGCTCTCGACCGAGCTCAAATCACCGTGTTCAGCTAAAAGCGACTTGCGTTCTTTATCCTTAATCCGACGAGAAGCCATGGCGATATCGGTTTTCTTGTCGGCCAATGCTTTAAAACCCGTAGAACTGCCGTGAGCTTTAATTTCAATCGCTTGATTTTTACCGTCGGGCATAACGCCAACAACTGTTTTTTCGACGGCATGAGTCTTGAATATTTCGACATTGCTAGCGCCAAGTTTTTCTAAGAAAGACCGCGCCAAAGCAGGAGCCAGTTTTTCGCCAATGGTGTTGGAGCCACTTAAGGTGAATAAAACTTCTGACTCAGCTAAAGCTTTATTGTTAGTGTCGCTATTTTTTTCATTGGCGGACAGGGGCGGTAAACAAAAGCAAAGCAAACATGCCGCTATAACACGACTGAAAAGAAAACTAGGCATTTACAAAACCTCTATGCGCAAGGTTTGCGCAATAATAAAAACAGAATGGCGCTAATTATAGAGGCTGGTTATAGGCTCAGTATGACAGTTTCATGACAGCGCATTGAATTTACGGTGATAAGAACTCAATGTGTGAAGAGCATCCTTGCGGATAATTAATATCCTACTAGTGCGAAGTTAGCGTGCAAGGTTGCTTTTATAGCGCCATCTTCCACAAGGTTTATATCTAGCTCTATTCGAGCACGATTCTTGCGTTGAAACGATGCAATAAAGGAATCGATGAGATGATTATTATCTACTTGGCATTCAGCAACGATATCGCCATTGATAGGTTTTTTGTATTGGATATTGGCTTTAGCTAAAACTACCGAGCCTTCTAGCTGGTGGTGAATGGCCATGCTTGTAACCAAAGACCATCCGGCAATAGTCGCTACGGTATAAATGCTACCGGCGAATGCTGTGTTATGGATATTTTTATTGGCCTCAAAAGGCGCCATTACGCGGATGCTATTTTCGTTAAGCTCATCGATCCGAATATCAAGCGCACGAGTAATCGGGATTTCCTGGTGCACCAGGCTTTCTAGCTGTTTGTGGTTCATGGTTGGAATGGGTTTGACTAATTAGGGTCACTGTAACAATTTTTCCAAAAAAGTTAACCCTTTTTAGGTACGACCACGTTAATAGGGATAAATCGATGGCGTAGTTCCAGTTTCTGAGCGATAGAACCTCAAGAGTAGACCTAGACAGGAGTTAATTATGAAAACGAATAAAAAAGTAGCAAGATTTAAGTATGGTTTGGTCGCCAGTTTGGTGATAATTTCATTAAGCGCTTGCCAAAGCTCAAAAGACCATAAGTCTGATGCCGTTAAGGTTGCCACTTCTGAGCAACGTGAATTAACAGATCGAGTTAAGAGTCATGCTAAAAAAGATCAAGCACAAAACAACGCGAAACAACGAGCGTTGCAAGTCGAGCGTAAGCAAAGGCAGGTAGCAAAAGAGGCTGAAAAGGTAGTGGTCGTTGGCTCAAGAGTCGCTCTTAGTGAATTAGACTATGCGGCGCCACAAAAAGTAAAGGTGTCGGGCCCACACCCTGTTGCGGCCACACCTTTGGTTAATCGTGAGCAGTATCGAAACGAAAAGTACCAAAAGATAGAAGCTTCTGACGTTCACTCTACAACAGAGCAGCCTGTTTCTACCTTTAGTATCGATGTCGATACAGGGTCTTATTCCAACGTTAGACGCATGCTAAATAACGTACAGCTACCGCCGACCGATGCGGTTCGCCTCGAAGAATTTGTGAACTATTTTAATTATGATTACCCGTCCCCAGACTCCAAGGATATGCCCTTCTCAGTATCGACAGAAGTAATGACAGCACCGTGGAATAAGGAGGCGAAGTTACTGCAAATTGGTATTAAAGGTTATGAAGAGGCGTCGAGTGAGTTACCTCCTTCTAATCTGGTCTTCTTAGTCGATGTATCGGGTTCAATGCGCAGCCCTAACAAGTTAGGCTTGGTCAAAAAAGCGTTAAAGATGTTGGCTAAAGGCAGTCGTGAGCAAGATAGGATCTCGCTGGTGGTGTATGCCGGCGCATCGGGCGTGGTGCTAGAACCTACGGCAGCTAACGATCGTATAAAAATAGAGCAAGCACTCGACAGCCTGACTGCTGGTGGCTCGACCAATGGTGGTGCAGGCATAGAACTGGCTTATAAAATGGCGGAAAAAGCTTTTATTAAAGGTGGTATTAATCGCGTGATTTTGGCGACAGATGGCGACTTTAATGTGGGTACCGTAAATCGCGAACAGTTAATCGATATGGTTGAACGTAAACGCAAAACGGGTATTGGTTTTAGCGCGCTAGGTTTCGGTACGGGTAACTATAACGAACACCTTATGGAACAGCTCGCAAATAAAGGAAACGGTAACTACGGCTATATAGACAACCTGCTTGAAGCTAAAAAGCTGCTTGTCGATCAGCGAGCTGGAACCTTAATGACCATCGCCAAAGACGTAAAAATTCAGGTGGAGTTTAATCCAGCTGTGGTCGCTGAGTATCGATTGCTAGGCTACCAAAATCGTATGTTAGAGCGTGAAGACTTTAATAACGACAAGGTGGATGCGGGTGAAATTGGTGCCGGTCATACGGTGACAGCTTTGTATGAGGTGGTCCTGCAAGACTCTGAGGGTAAGAGAATGGAGCCCTTGCGTTATAGCGACAATGAAAAAACTGAGGACCATAAGCTGACAGAAGCGGCGATGATTAGCTTGCGTTATAAATTACCTGATGAAGATAAAAGTACTCTTTATCGCGACTACCTTCAGGCAGAAACATTAAGGCAATCAAAAGGTGGCGACAACATACGATTCGCGGCTAGTGTGGCAGGCTTTGCCGAGTTACTCCGTGGTGGACAGTTCTTAGGCGACTGGAGCTGGGACGAAGCACAACAATTAGCGCAAGCCTCGAAAGGGCAGGACGTAAACGGCTATCGAGGTGAGCTGATGCAGTTAATCAGTATGGCAAAATTGCTGGATGATAAAGCGGCAGTGGGCGCACGTTAGTAGCCACCAGGAGCAATGACGATAATGAAGATGCTTGCACAAACCCAAGTCTGCAGTCACTATAAAGAGGTTGGTTTTACCCCAGAAAATGATAATAAGGCTAGGTATTTGAAAGACAGTGCAGGTTATACCCATTCTGAACCTCAGGCACAGGGGCCGGTCGTCAGCGATGAAGCGCTGATGGCAGGCTTTGCTTCAGGAAACATCAAGGCTTTTGAAACGCTATATACTCGTCATAAAGGTCCCTTGTTTCGCTTCTTTTTGCGACAAGTTAGCAATAAAAGTGAAGCAGAAGAGTTATTCCAAGATACCTGGCAACGTCTGATAAAACACAGCAAGTCCTACAAAATCTCCGCTAAGTTCACAACTTACTTATATCACATTGCTCGAACCCGACTGATTGATTTATACCGTAGTCATGGCCGTCAAAAAGAATTTACTCAAGCTAACGATGGCTGGGAAGATAAGGCCGAGGGCGAGCAAAGTTGTGAACCACAAAGCACGCTAGAATATGAGCGTTCAAAACAACAGTTTCTTGGTGCAGTCGAGAAGCTTCCAACTTTACAGCGAGAAGTTGTGGTGATGAAGCTTGAAACGGGAATGACGGTCAACGAGATCGCTGAGGTTGTGCAGGAAAAGCCAGAAGCAGTTAAAAGTCGGCTTCGTTACGGAATGGATAAATTAAAACATTATTTAAGTGACCTTGAAGCGGAGGTTGCGTCATGAGCAACGATATGAACAAAGAGCAAGACACAAAGCAGAAGCTAACCAAAGCTTATCAAGAGGCTAGTAATGAAACCACCAGCTCGGAACTCGATGCATCGATTATGGCACTTGCTCAGCAAGAATTAGAGTCACGCCAAGCCGCGAATAGCAAAGGGAGCTGGTGGACGCGCTTAAAACTACCAGTGTCTATGGCGGCAGCGCTAGTGGTCACGATTGGTATTGCTCGATTTATGGTTGAACTCGGTTATGGCAAGCCTGAATTTGCAGAAAGCTACTCGGCAGAATCTGTCGCTGGAGTCAATGCGACCACTGTAGTATTGCAGGATAACAGTTTTACTGAGCATGAGAGGGTAAGTGCCGCGCCTGCTAAAAAGGAGCAAGTAAGCCAGCGTCAAGCCTTAGAGCAGCGAGAGCAAGAGATGCAACAGCTAGCTGTAGTTGGAGCAAGAGTCCAGAGGGAAGAGGTTCAACGTGCAAAGCGATCGCAACAAGCAGAGCGAGACATGGCGTATTTGGCGAGTGCGGCTGAGATCGAGTCCAAGCAAGTTGTGCAAAGCGATGAAACTATGGCAATGAAAACTCAAGCAACAGAATTGCAGGGAAATCATCACCAGCCAATGCCTGAGGCCGTTAAAAATGCGGGTAGTAGGGAGGTTATCGATACGCCGTACCTGCCAGCTAAAGAGTGGTTAAAGAACATCGAGTCGTTGCTTGATAGTGGTGAAAAAGAAAAAGCTAAAGAGCAGTGGGAAAAATTTAAAAAAATATATCCTGACTTTCCGATTGAAACGCCCAAAAAACAACGACTGGAGCAAAACTAGGTGGGGCTATAGATAACTTTTTTGATAGAAAATGTTGTGGTCTGCCTAGTTTTTTTAATGTTTGTCGAGTAGTATGTTTGCCTAAATGTTGACCCAACTCATTGTTAAGCTGTTCTGCATCATTGTGGGACGGGGGTTTTTTTGGTGTTTGGGCCGTTTGTTTTTAATAATAAATTCCGCATCAGCGGATAAACCGTAATGGAGAGAAGAGCATGTCATTGATCCGCAAAATGACTTTGTTCGTTGCATCATTCTCAGCCTTATTGTTGAGTGGTTGTGGTGACGATATAAAGTACAACATGCGTGAGGGTGTGACCGAAATTAGTAGAGAAGTCTACGAATTGCATATGATTGCTATCTGGGTCTGTGTGGTTATCGGTATTATCACGTTCGGCGTAATGTTCTATTCGATGTTCGCGCATCGTAAAAGTAAAAATCCAAACCCTGCTAAGTTTTCTCACAGCACCGCTGTTGAGATTGTCTGGACTGCTATCCCTTTTATCATCCTTATTGCACTAGCCGTTCCTGCGGTTGGCTTATTAATCAAAATGGAAGATGCGAGCGACTCGGACCTTACCATTATGGTTAAGGGCTATCAGTGGAAGTGGGAGTATAAGTATATTGATGGCGACGACAATTTAGCGAATGACGTAAGATTCTTTTCTAACCTAGACCAAGCTTCACGCGATATGTCTAGAAATGCCGGTTCAGGATTCTCTGGTGTTAAAATTGAAGACGATAACTACTTACTAGAAGTCGACAACCCATTGGTTATCCCTGTTGATAAAAAAGTTAGATTCTTGGTGACCTCAGATGATGTGATTCACTCTTTCTGGGTCCCTGACTTTTCAGTGAAAAAAGACGCAATTCCAGGTTTCATTAATGAAGTTTGGACCAAAGTTGATGAGCCAGGCACCTATCGCGGTGTATGTGCTGAGCTTTGTGGTCAAGACCATGGCTTTATGCCGATTGTGGTTAAAGTGTTACCACAAAACGAATACGATGCTTGGTATGCTGGAAAAGTTGCCGAAGCTGAGGCTGGTCCTGATTTGAATGAACGTACTATGAGTCAGTTAATGGCTGAAGGTGAAGCTGCGTATAACAAGTACTGTTCTTCATGTCATATGCCAAATGGTGAGGGTAACGGTCCTTTCCCATCGTTGGTTGGTACTGAAATGATTACTGGTGAAGGTAGCTTAACCAAGCATATCGACACGGTAATAAACGGTGTTCCAGGAACGGCCATGCAAGCGTTTGGAAGCCAGTTAACTGAAGCCGAAATTGCTGCAATTATCACTTACGAGCGTAATGCTTGGGGGAACGACACCGGTGATAAAGTACAGCCACAAGAAATTCACGATATTAAAAATGGTGGAGGGGAGTAATTATGGCTGACCATAAACCAAAAGGCATTTCTCGCTGGTTGTTTACGACCAACCACAAAGACATCGGTACTATGTACCTGGTGTTCTCATTCATCATGTTCTTAGTTGGCGGCGCTATGGCAATGGTTATCCGTGCCGAGCTATTCCAACCTGGATTACAGTTTGTTGAGCCTGAGTTCTTCAACCAAATGACAACGCTACATGGTCTTGTCATGGTATTCGGGGCTGTAATGCCGGCTACTGTTGGTTTGGCTAACTGGCTGATTCCGATGATGATTGGTGCGCCTGATATGGCGTTACCGCGTATGAACAACTGGAGCTTCTGGATCTTACCTGCAGCTTTCGGTTTGTTATTATCAACGTTATTTATGGATGGCGGTGCGCCTAACTTCGGTTGGACGTTCTATGCTCCACTATCTACAACCTATGGTCCTCCGTCGACGGACTTCTTTATCTTTGGTGTGCACCTGATGGGGATTTCATCCATCATGGGAGCCATTAACGTCATCGTGACCGTGTTTAACATGCGCGCGCCAGGCATGACCTTGATGAAGATGCCGCTATTCGTATGGACTTGGTTGATTACAGCCTTCTTGCTAGTGATGGTAATGCCAGTACTGGCCGGCGCTGTGACTATGATGTTAACCGATCGTCACTTTGGCACTTCGTTCTTCGATGCCGCAGGTGGTGGTGATCCCGTTTTATTCCAGCACGTGTTCTGGTTCTTCGGTCACCCTGAAGTTTACATCATGATTTTACCAGCGTTCGGTATTGCTTCTGCAATTATCCCAACCTTCTCGCGTAAGAAGCTGTTTGGCTATTCTTCGATGGTTTACGCCACAGCATCGATCGCATTCTTATCGTTCATCGTTTGGGCGCACCACATGTTTACCGTGGGTATGCCGGTAAAAGGTGAGCTCTTCTTTATGATTGCAACGATGCTGATTGCGGTCCCGACAGGGGTCAAAGTATTCAACTGGATCGCTACCATGTGGAGAGGCTCAATCACCTATGAAACTCCGATGCTTTACGCTCTGGCGTTCGTGATTCTGTTTACTATCGGTGGCTTCTCTGGGGTGATGCTAGCTTTAACCCCCGTTGATTGGCAGTATCACGATACCTATTTCGTGGTAGCGCATTTCCACTATGTATTGTTCCCAGGTGCGATTTTCGGAACCATGGCGGCAGTGTATTACTGGCTACCTAAGTGGACCGGCCGTATGTACGATGAGAAGTTGGCGAAGTGGCACTTCTGGTTATCGATTGTATTCGTTAACTTGACCTTCTTCCCAATGCATTTCTCGGGTCTTGCGGGAATGCAGCGTCGTGTTCCAGACTATGCAATCATGTTCTCAGACTTCAATATGATGTCGAGTATTGGTGCATTCGGACTCGGCTTAATGCAGTTACTTTTCGCTTGGATCCTAATCAAAGTATGCATTCTTGAGAAAGGTGAGAAAGCGACTGATCGAGTTTGGGAAGATGCTGAAGGACTTGAGTTTACTCACCTGCCTTCGCCAGCGCCGTATCACACCTTTGATACGCCACCGAAAATCGATTAGTTAAAACTGTTTAACTAGATTAACAATGGTTGATAAGACGAAACCGAGGTTAAAGCAATGAGCCAAGAGCAAGTCCAGAATGATAATAAAGTAATGACAAAGAAGTTATTTGTCGTTGTTATCATCATGGTGGCTTTTGGCTTTGCGATGGTGCCTTTATACGATGTCTTTTGCCAGATTACAGGCCTTAACGGAAAGGTAAACGGTTTAGCCGTTTACGAAGAGCAGGAGCCGGATACCAGTCGTGAAATCAAGATTCAATTCATGACCATTAACAAAGGCAATATGCCTTGGGATTTCCGTCCAGTTCAAACTGAAATTAAGGTCCATCCTGGTAAAGAGTATGAAGTGCTATTTGCAGTAAAAAATCGCACTGGTAAAAAAATGATAGGGCAGGCAATACCGAGTTTTTCGCCAAATTTAACGGCTCAGTATTTCAATAAAACGGAATGCTTCTGCTTTAATCAGCAGATATTGGCAGCCGGCGAAAGTGAGGAAATGCCGATGCGCTTTTTTGTCGATAAAGACATCCCAGAGCGCTACGACACTATCACTTTGGCTTATACGCTTCATAACGTAACGCCAGACGACGAACAAGTAGCTGCAAAATAATAGTAACCGCAAGTGGTACGTCTTAAACGGAGACAGAAACATGAGTGAACAACAAAATACGGAATACGAAAAGTATTATGTACCAGCGCAGAGCAAGTTGCCGTTTATAGGCTCAATAGGCTTATTGTTTACGGCTTACGGTGCTGGACACATGGTGCAGGGGAATTATCCCGAAGGTTACATACTATATTTGGGCTTAGCGGTATTAATTTATATGCTATCCACATGGTGGAGCAGCACTATCCGAGAATCTCGAGATGGGTTGTATAGCGCGCAAATGAGCCGCTCTTTCCGCCAAGGAATGATTTGGTTTATTACATCGGAAGTGATGTTCTTTGCGGCATTCTTCGGTGCTTTGTTCTACGGGCGAGTGCTGGTCATGGAGTGGCTTGGAGGGAGTAGTAACAACGCTGCGACCCATGAGTTCTTATACCCTGAGTGGGTGCCAAACTGGCCAATGACAGCGACACCTGGTGAGCTTAACAATGGTGCCCCAACAACTTGGGAAGCAATGGGTGCGTGGGGATTGCCAGCAATTAACACGGCAATTCTATTATTCTCATCCTTTACTTTAACCATTGCGCATCATGCTTTACTTGAGAAGAATCGCCAAACGCTAATTCTATTCACGGCTATTACAGCAGCTTTGGGCGTAATCTTTCTAGGTTTGCAGGTGTGGGAATACATGCATGCTTACCAAGAAATGGGCTTAACCCTAGGTAGTGGTTTCTATGGTTCGACATTCTTTATGTTGACCGGTTTCCACGGCTTACACGTAACGGTGGGCACGATCTTCTTGATTGTGATGACCTTGCGATGTGCGAAGGGTCACTTCTCACCAAAAGATCACTTCGCTTATGAAGCTGGGGCATGGTACTGGCACTTCGTAGATGTAGTGTGGGTAGTGTTATTTATCTTTGTTTACGTCCTGTAAAGCAATAAGTGTTATACAGAAAAGCCGCCTTCGGGCGGCTTTTTTATGAAATGCTAAAAGGCTCGAACGTTGAGTATGGTGAAAAGTTAATCAACCCACTCGCGAAGAAGGTTGTTGTAACTTTTACTGAGTCTGTCGTACTGAGGCGTTTTACCACGCTGTTCAAATTCTTCTTGCATCGAACATTTCAAATCAAATAATAACTCGCGCTGATGTGGCAGTCTAATATGACTTTGGATCCAGCCAATCATGGCTAAACGCTGGCCATTCCGAATGGCGTTTACACGGTGAAGATAATGGCTTGGGTAAAGTAATAGGTCGCCTGCTCCTAGTTTCCAGCTACGTTCCCCAGTAGTATCTTCTATGACCAGTTCACCGCCTTCAAAAGTATTGATGTCGCTCAAGCCCAGGGTAAAAGAGATATCAGTACGAACTTGGCCCATGAGCGCATCATCTATATGCAGACCATATTCTTGCTGAACTTGATACTGATTGACCATAACATTAGTAAATTGCTTGGCAAATGTTGCGCTCTTAAACAAGCTATTTTTTTTCAAGTGGTTAAGTAACATAAAAAGTGCCGCAGGCTTTTCGCCGCGTAGCCGTAATTGACGGTTGTTTTTAACCAGTTTAGCGGCGCGACCTGCAGTCTCATGACCCTCCACAAACGGCTCTTTAAGCAGGGCTTCGGTTATTGCCACTAGCGTTGCAGACTCCACTGAATTCTGGATATGTAAAATCATACTGCACCAACTTTAGGTTAATTTGTTATTGAGAATTATTCGCATCTATGAAATTATGCTCAGTATATCAATATCGAGTATTAAAGGGTAATTCTATGTCGAACTATAGTTTTGAGAAGCGCAAGATCTGGTTGAGTGTTGGTACAGCGCTGATAGCGACGAGCATGACAGCAACAAGTGCCGACGGGTTAGGGGCTTTTGAGTCGGTATCCGCGCCTGCAACAATGATAAGTGTATCCACTGCGACTCTAAATGAAGGCGAAGGCGGTGAAGGTGAGGGAGGCGAGGGCGAAGGTTTAGCCCAAACCGACTTGAGTTCGGATAACGCTGCCTACTTAGCTCGCTTAGGACTGATACGAGGTCATCTATGGGTAGGTATTAAGTTGTATCAGGAAGGCCATATAGCGATGGCCAAAACACATATGAAACATCCAAAAGATGAGCTATACGCAGGCTTGGAGCCAGTTTTTGAGGCGCGTGGTGTTGAGGGTTTTGCAAAACAATTAGCAGCGTTAGCAGCTGCGGTCAACCAAGAGCAAGGCGATGAAGCGGTGGATAACGCCTACTCAGAGTTGCTTGATGCCATTGATAGTAGTGCAAGAGTAGAAACTATGAGTGCGAAAGAAGCGTTAATCAGTATTAGCCAAATGATCCGCACCGCAGCGGATGAGTATGCGATTGGCGTGAAGAAAGGCAGTATTGTTAATGTACACGAGTATCAAGACGCTTACGGTTTTACTGAAATTGCGATTGAACGCTTAGAGCGCTTAACAACTGAGCAAAAAGAAGGAGCCGCGGAAGATATCGAACGAACGAAACAGTTGCTACTTGAATTGCGAGCCTTGTGGCCTAAAGTAAATCCTGACGGATATGTGGATGGTGATGCGGCTAGTTTGTATGGGGCTGCTGCGCGAATCGAGCTTATGGCATTGAACTAAAAATGAGTAACGATAAAAAAGCCGCCTTTGGGCGGTTTTTTTATGTAGATTAAATTTTAGTAGATGATTGTTAATCAGGTAATGATGGCTATAATAAGTTTTGATTGAATATGATTAATTTATCGACAAATCAAACACTTTTGTCGAATTTTTGGTACTAATATGAACAATAAAAATATTGCGTGGTTGATAACCTTTTTTGTTATAACTAGTTTATTTCTTACCTCTGGGGCAAAAGCTGCCATGTGTGCGGTTCCTGCGAGCGATGGCGATCAGTCTATTTCTGGGGTAGTCAATACTTATTACGAGGGAGCCAGCAGTGCCTCAGCTGGTTCTACAACTTTCACTGTAGGTGCATCGAGCGGTGCCAATGAGTCATTAGCAACGGGTGATTTGGTAATCATCATGCAAATGCAGGATGCCCAGTTTAATACTGCTAATTCAAGCGCCTACGGTAGTGGCGGCACTTCGGGGCGTGGCTACACTGCTCTTAATCAAACCGGTAGGTATGAATTTGCGAGGGTCGAATCAGTAATAGGCCCAAGCGTAAACTTAAGCGAAGGGCTGACTTACAGTTACACAAACGCTGATACTACTTTGACTCGAGGGCAACATCGCTTTCAAGTTATTAAAGTCCCACAATACAATAATGCAACCATCAGTGGCACCGTGACTGCTGCGCCGTGGGACGGACGAAAAGGTGGCGTCGTGGCTATTGATGTGGCTAATACCTTAAATGGTGCTGGCGGTACGATCGATGTCAGTGGTCTTGGTTTTAGAGGTGGAGCACACCGCCGCACAGGTTTTGCGGCTGATGCCACTAGCCGTTTTTTTTACGTAGATACAGAAGCTAACAATAATAGTGGCACTAACTTGCGCCACTCTAGTAAAGGCGAAGGAATCGCGGGCACACCACAGTATGTATTCGATGGAACGCAGGTAATCGATACAAATGGAGTTGCAATTAGCGACGGTTATCCTGGTGGGGATTATGGGCGTGGTGCGCCAGGTAATGCAGGTGGTGGCGGCAACGAATGGAGTAACGCGGGCAACGACTCTGGCGGTGGTGGTGGCGGAAACGTTAGCAATGGAGGTAACGGTGGTGTTGGCTGGGACTTAAACCCAGCAACTGAGAATGTCGGTGGTATCGGCGGCGCAAGCTTCCCATCATCACTCAATCGAATTGTCATGGGTGGCGGTGGTGGTGCTGGCTTGGCGAATAATACAGGTCAGCCGCACGGTGGTGCCGGTGGCGGTATTATTATCGTTCGAGCTAACATAGTAGTTGGCAGTCTTACGCTGAATGCTTCTGGTGCTGATGGCGTACAATCGCCACAAAACGATGGTGGCGGCGGTGCTGGTGCCGGCGGTAGTGTAGCCTTGACGGCTACATCGGGCTTAGGCGGTGTTACGGTGGATATTAGCGGTGGTCAGGGCGGTGATGCTGATCCTGCAAACACAGGAGCAAACTCAATGCATGGCCCTGGTGGCGGTGGTAGTGGCGGGTACTTGATATTTTCACCAGGGGCTGGTGCTCCTAGCGTCAACTTAAGTGGAGGGGCAAATGGTACTACTACGACTCGCAACGAAGCTCACGGCGCAGTGAGTGGAGGGGCTGGCTCTCGCTCTTCGGGTGCGGGCCGTTATCCTTGCACTGCAGATATAAGAGTGACTAAAAGTGATACTCTTGGGGATTATCAACCTGGAGCCACACGCACTTACAGTATTGCTGTGAGCAATGACGGCCCGGGGGATGTTAGCGGTGCGTTAGTATCAGATACAGTTCCTGCAGGATTGAATATTGATTCGGTAAGCTGTTCTCCGGCGGCCAACTGTTCCAGCCTAACTACCACAGGGCAAAATATACAAGCTACTGTAAATTTAATGCTAGGGGATACAGTGACCATCACGGTTGAGGTTACTTATTCGGCGGCCCCTGAGGATTATTAGTATCTAATTAGATTAATCAGCAGGCGAGAGCTCTTTCAATAGAGCTTTCGCTTCTTGACCAATGAAATCATCCATCCAACTCTCTAAGCGACGATTCTTAACGTATCCACAATGACCGCCATGACGAGTGACATACTTGTGAATGAAGGGACTGTCAGGCAAGGTATAAATACCACGATAATCAATAATAGGATCATCCTGGCTCATGATAATAGTAGTTTTAGTATCAATGTTATTGAGTCGCTGATGACAAATATTATAGCCATCGAAATAATCATTAATGGAGTCATACTCACCATAAAACTTAACCAGCTTTTCAGTCAATTCGCGCATTGAATCTGTTTGTAAGTCCTCTTCGAGATCGTATAAATCAGGGAAAATACTTTGTTTTTTACGGATCGAACGTTTCCATTTAAGCATGAAGTACTTGATATACAATGACCAACTTGTCTCTAGTTTTATCAATACATCAGCAGGGTCTAAAGCAGGGCAAAAAGCGATGGTATGATCAAGGCTAATATTATGCGTAGTCGCTTTGTTAGTGACTCGTAGCGCAAAGTTTCCACCCAATGAAAAGCCACAAAGTAGTGTTTTACTGGGTTGGTATTTCGATTGAATAGTTTGTACCGCCTGAACTACTTCATCTAACCGGTTGGAGTGGAATAAGTCAGCGTTTAAATGATGACTGCTACCATGATCACGCAAATTAAGTCGAACAACTGAATACCCTAAGTTGTAAAGTGTGTTGGCTGCTGATAATAAATACAGGGACTGGTGACTACCTTCCCAGCCGTGAATTAATATAGCTAGTGGTTGTGCATCACCATTTAAGCTTTTGCATGGTGTGTAGAAACTTTGCAAACGCACGCCGTCTTGACATTGAATAATATGTTCTTGGCTGTTATTAATCAGGTCCTTTGCTTTTCTCTTTAAACTAGAACGTCGGAGTTTAAAACTGGCCAGTAGCGACTGAAAATGTTGATTTTGACACCAGAAGGGCGGTTTGTAATCAAGGTATGGTACAGAGTTCTTTGGCATAAACTGTGAAAACAAGATTCGGTAGTAATACTCTAGAGCAATCGGGAGACGAGTACAAACCGGAATTAAAGCATTAGACCACTCTTATTTGAAGTAAAGTGTAATACTCAGTGGTGAGAATAACCTAGAAGGTCATGCCGCCCCTTTTATTATCGCTTCTAAATCAAAGTCGACCTCGTTATCCGCCAAGGTATGTAGGATCTTTAAAGGCTGTCCGTTCTCATCTTTTGGCTGCTTGGTTAAGTCTATGGAGATTGGTTTTATCAAATTTCGTTCAGCGTCCGTAACCAACTCGACAACGGGTTCAAGCTTACTGTTTTCATTAACGGTTAGAACGACGCCTACTTGGCCATTATTCATTTCAATTAAACTACCGACAGGGTATACACCAACCATCTGTATGAATTGTTTCACAAGTTCAACATCGTATAGCTCACCTCGACCTTTATAGAGCTGGTTTAAGGCTCTTGAAGGGGGCATCCCTTTACGGTAACAACGGTCACTAATCATGGCATCGTAGCTGTCAATTATCGCAATAATGCGGTCATACAGTGACAATACTTCCTCATTTGCTTTACGAGGGTAACCTTTACCATTGAGGCGTTCGTGATGATTATAGGCTGTGGTACATACTTGCTCATCAATGCCACCATGGTTACGCAAGAAAACGTAACCTAAAACAGTGTGCTCTTTAATGATTTTAAACTCGTCAGGTGTTAACGGACCTTCTTTGTTTAAAATATGTTGTGGAACCTTCATTTTGCCAACATCGTGAAGAATCCCACACAGCCCCAGCATTTCTAGCTGTTCCCGTGGAAGTTGCAAGTATTTGCCGAATGCTATGGCTAATATGCCTACGCGAACACAATGCTCTGAGGTATATTCGTCTTTGTTTTTAATTTTAGACAGCCAAAATAAAGCTGTCTCATCACTCAAAATACTATCAACACAGCTAGATACAAGTTCTTTAGAACCCTCAATATCAATTTTGCTGTCACGCTGAACATCTGCCATCAACTCCAGAATATGCTTTCGCGATTTATCAAAGGCTTTCGTAGCTCGTGGCATTTCCTCTCGAAGTTTAGCGCTCGCTTCTTGAGGTGTTAGGTTTGGTTTCTTGTAAATGGAAGTGCGCTTTCGATCGCGAAGTTGCTCTGCATAAATGGTGTTGTAAGAGTGGTAATCAATATAAACGTGTTGACAGTATTTCTGTAGAAGGGCAATTTCTTTGTCAGACTCAATGGTGATCTCTTGAAAAAGGACCGGTATTTCAGTCCAAGGACGGTCTAACTCTACTACTGTCATTCCTTTAGCAAGCTTTTGAACGGAGATTTTCTTCTTTTCTACTTTGTGAGTAGTGGTTGCTTTTGGTCGGCTATCTAAGACAACCTCTGCTTTAGGCTTAATCCCTAATAAATGTAGAAATGAGTCAAACATATCCAATTCCTCCCTTCCCCGAATACCCATCATAAAACAATGAGTCATATTTGCAATAAAAAGTGACTTATTTCACAAAAGGTAAAACCTATAAGTGACAAGGTTTAGGTTGAAACTGAATAAACTTTGGCGTCACTTTCAATTTATTGTTGACGATCATTCTTAGCGTATAATCATCACTAGCCAAAGTTAAAATCTACTGGTAAGGTATTCGATAAGAATGCCTAAATATTATTGATTTATAACAAGTTAGAGTTAATTCCACAGGCAAAATAATAGACCTATGATAGAGCAATACGCACCAATTCTTGTCTTCATCCTGATAGGCTTACTGTTTGGGGTAGGCTTACTATTGGTGGGCTATTTTGCCAGCCCTACCGAGCCGAATGAGGCTAAAAATAAACCGTTTGAGTGTGGCTTCGATGCTTTTGAAGACTCTCGAATGAAGTTTGATGTGCGTTTTTATCTGGTAGCTATTCTCTTTATTATATTTGATCTCGAAATCGCTTTTTTGTTTCCATGGGCCATTGTGCTAGATGAGATAGGGTGGTTTGGCTTTACAACAATGGGTGTTTTTTTATTGTTGTTATTGATCGGCTTTGCCTATGAATGGAAAAAAGGCGCATTAGAGTGGGAGTAAGGCATGGGTTTAGAGGATAAATTAAATAGCGACGGATTTGTAACCACCAGTATTCAGGATTTACTGGACTGGGCGCGCACCGGTTCAATGTGGCCCGTGACTTTTGGTCTTGCGTGTTGTGCTGTTGAAATGATGCACGCTGGCGCAGCTCGATACGATATGGACCGGTTCGGTGTTATATTCAGACCGAGCCCACGCCAGTCTGATGTAATGATTGTGGCAGGAACTCTTACCAATAAAATGGCGCCAGCATTGCGCCGTGTTTATGATCAGATGCCTGAACCTAAGTGGGTCATCTCGATGGGGTCGTGCGCTAATGGTGGCGGCTATTATCATTATTCATACTCCGTAGTTCGCGGTTGTGATCGTATTATACCTGTTGATATTTATGTCCCTGGCTGTCCGCCAACGGCAGAGGCCTTACTTTACGGAATTATCCAACTACAAAATAAAATTAAGCGCCAGACTGTGATTGCCAGAAATGCCCGCCATAATCGTAATTCTCAAGCAGATAGATTAAAAAATGCAGACTCTAGGGATAACTCTGAAAGCGAGGTGACCAGTGCCTAAAGCTTTGAAACAGCAACTTAATGACGTGTTTGCAGATTCATTGATTGCTAATGAAGAAGCTCTAGGCGAAGTAACGATTGAGGTCAGCAAAGAAAACTTGTTGGATGTGTGTCGCCAGCTTCGAGATCGCGATGAGTTAGCGTTTGAGCAGCTAATAGATTTAACGGTAGTTGACTACATGACTTATGGTCAAGATGAATGGGCAACGACAGAAGCCAGTGGAGTTGGTTTTAGCCGTGGCAGAGAAGAGTCGCAAGCTGTGAATCAGCCATGGCAAGGTGAACGATTTGCGGTGGTTTATCACTTGCTTTCTATTAGTCTTAACCAGCGTCTTCGAGTTAAATGTTTTGTCCAAGAAAACCGTCCCACAATCGCTTCCGTTATCGACATCTGGGCTAGCGCTAATTGGTATGAGCGTGAGGCTTTCGACCTCTTCGGTATACTATTTACGGGGCATCCTGATCTACGCCGCATATTAACTGACTATGGCTTTGTTGGTCATCCGTTCCGAAAAGACTTCCCGTTAATAGGGAATGTTGAGTTACGCTTTGATGCCAAACAAAACCGCTGTGTTTATGAACCTGTGTCGATTGAGCCACGAGTATTAGTGCCCCGAGTGATCCGCAAAAATAAAGAGCAGACAGTGTATGTTGCCGCTCCTGAACAAGGAGGAAGTGATGCCTGAGATTCGTAATTACACGATTAACTTTGGTCCACAGCATCCAGCGGCCCATGGTGTATTAAGATTAATTTTAGAGATGGATGGCGAGACAGTGGTTCGCGCCGATCCACACGTTGGCCTATTGCATCGCGCTACCGAAAAACTCGCCGAAAGTAAGCCCTATAACCAAAGCATTGGCTACATGGACCGATTGGATTATGTATCAATGATGTCGAATGAACATGCTTATGTCATGGCGATTGAGAAGCTGATGGGTATCACGCCTCCAAAGCGTGCACAATACATTCGCGTGATGTTTGCTGAGATTACCAGAATCTTAAACCACTTGATGTGGCTAGGCGCTCACGGCTTGGATATAGGCGCTATGACGGTGTTTCTTTATACTTTCCGCGAGCGCGAAGCTTTGATGGATGCTTATGAAGCAGTCAGTGGCGCTCGTATGCATGCGACCTATTTCCGTCCTGGGGGGGTCTATCGCGATCTGCCCGATAGCATGCCGCAATACAAAGAATCGCCATTTACCGATAAGAAAAAAGCGGAAGAGTTAAATGCTGATCGCCAAGGCTCCTTGTTGGATTACTTGTGGGATTTTACTGAACGCTTCCCGGGCTGTATCGATGATTATGAAAGTTTGCTGACGGAAAATCGTATTTGGAAGCAACGAACCGTCGGTGTGGCCGTAGTACCTGCAGAACGAGCGTTACAACTCGGATTCTCAGGACCAATGTTGCGTGGCTCAGGGGTTGCTTGGGATTTACGAAAAAAACAACCCTACGAAGTGTATGACGAGTTAGAGTTTGATATTCCTTTAGGTAAAACGGGCGACTGCTATGATAGGTATTTGGTTCGTGTCGAAGAGATGCGCCAGTCTAACCACATTATCCGTCAGTGCATCGAGTGGCTCCGAAAAAATCCAGGACCTGTGATGCTAGATAATCACAAGGTAACGCCGCCTGATAGAGAAACCATGAAACATGACATGGAAGCTCTTATTCACCATTTTAAATTATTCACTGAAGGTTACTGTGTACCAGAGGGCGAGGCTTATTCAGCGGTTGAGCACCCTAAGGGTGAGTTCGGAATCTATTTAGTATCCGATGGCGCCAATAAACCCTACCGAGTAAAGATTCGCGCTGCGGGTTTTGCGCACCTAGCGGCAATGAATGAAATGGTCAAAGGTCACATGTTAGCTGACGTGGTGGCAGTGATTGGCACACAAGATATCGTTTTCGGTGAAATTGATCGTTAGCGATGAGTTGAATGATAACTATGGCAAATTCAGAAACGAAAACATTGCAGGAACTGCTCAGTACAGAAGGACTGGAGCAAGCCGCCAACTGGGTAAGTAAATATCCAGAGGAGCGAAAGCGCGCAGCGATTATTCCGATCCTGATGATTGCTCAGGAAGAGCACGGTTACCTAACCCAAGAGTTAATGGATGCAGTTGCCGAATACCTGAGTTGTCCGAAAATTGCCGCTTATGAAGTCGCGACATTTTATTCTATGTTCCGCTTAAAAGAAGCGGGCAAATATGTGGTTTCTTTGTGTACCAATGTGTCATGTATGCTGGCTGGAAGCGAAGATATAAAAAGGTGGTTCAAAGAGGAACTTGGGGTTGAGCCCGGAGAAACAACCCAAGATGGTACTTTTACACTAAAAGAAGTGGAGTGTATGGCTGCCTGTGGTGGAGCACCCATGCTCGAAGTGAATAAGCAGTTCCATGAAAATTTAACCGTGGATAAGGTGGCAAGCCTTATTCGCGAACTGAAATAAGTTCGGGATTAGCACTGATTATGGCGAATGAAGTTTGCTTTAGGACATTACAGCTCGACCAGCCGTGGACGCTGAAGACCTATGAGTCAGCTGGCGGCTACGCTATGTGGCGCAAAATTCTTGCCGAGCAAACGCCTGCCGAAGAGATTATTGAAGAATTAAAGCTGTCAGCACTGCGTGGCCGTGGTGGTGCCGGCTTCCCGACGGGCTTGAAGTGGAGCTTTATGCCAAAGTACGCCCCTGGGCAAAAATATGTGGTGTGTAACTCGGATGAAGGCGAGCCGGGCACTTTTAAAGATCGCGATATTTTACGATTTAACCCACACCAGCTGATCGAAGGCATGGCGATTGGTGGTTATGTTATGGGTGCAACGGTTGGTTATAACTATATGCGCGGTGAGTTTTATGAGCCCATCGAACGTTTTGAGCAGGCGCTGAAAGAAGCTTATGAGGCTGGGCTGTTAGGAAAGAATATTCTAGAGTCGGGCGTGGACTTTGATTTGCACAGTCATATTGGTGCTGGCGCTTATATTTGTGGTGAAGAAACCGCGCTTTTAGAATCGCTAGAAGGCAAAAAAGGTCAGCCACGATTTAAACCGCCATTTCCAGCAAACTATGGGCTATTCGGACGACCAACCAACGTAAACAATACGGAGAGCTTTGCTTCAGTCCCGGTAATATTAGAGAAGGGTGGGCAGTGGTTCTTAGAGCTTGGCAAAGAGAATAATGGTGGCACGAAAATCTTTTCAGTGTCAGGTCATGTCAACAAGCCTGGAAACTATGAAATAGGCTTAGGTACGCCGTTTAAAGATTTACTGGAAATGGCGGGAGGCATGAAAGATGGTAAAAAGCTTAAAGCCGTCATCCCTGGGGGCTCCAGTGCACCAGTGTTAACGGCTAAAACCATGATGAATTTGACCATGGATTATGACGCATTAAGTAAGGCCGGCTCTATGCTTGGCTCAGGCGCGGTTATTATTATGGATGAAGACACTGATATGGTGGAAGTGTTGGCACGTATTGCGCATTTTTACTATGAAGAATCTTGTGGCCAGTGCACTCCATGCCGTGAAGGTACAGGCTGGATGTCACGCATGATCATGCGCATTAATCGTGGCGAGGGTAAGCTTGAGGATTTGGATAAACTAGACGAAATTGCTGGTAACATTATGGGGCGGACCATTTGCGCGCTTGGAGATGCCGCTGCCATGCCGGTTCAGAGTTTTATTAAACATTTTAGAGATGAGTTTGTGGCAAAAATTAAACAGCCACAAACCAGCTCGAAGGCACGCAAAGTCAGTTAGACACGAGTTAATTAACGAGGAAGAGTTTAACCAATGGTTTCAATCGAAATTGATGGTAAAAAAATAGAAGCCGAGCAAGGCTCTATGATTATTGAAGTGGCGGATGCTCATGGCATTACCATTCCTCGTTTTTGTTATCACAAAAAACTCTCAATAGCGGCAAACTGTCGCATGTGCTTAGTCGAAGTAGATGGCGGTAGAAAACCGCTACCTGCCTGCGCCACACCGATATCCGATGGTATGGTGATTAATACACAGTCTGATTTCGCACAAGACTCTCAAAAGTCCGTCATGGAGTTTTTATTGATCAACCATCCTCTTGATTGTCCGATTTGCGATCAGGGTGGTGAGTGTGAATTGCAGGACGTGGCTTTAGAATATGGTAACGATGTGTCGCGCTTTAGCGAGAAGAAGCGAGCCGTGGTGGACGAAGATCTTGGCCCTTTGATCGAAACAGAAATGACGCGTTGCATCCACTGTACGCGCTGTGTGCGTTTTGGTCGCGAGATTGCGGGGATCCGTGAGCTCGGTGCGGTTGGACGCGGTGAGCATATGGAAATCAGCACTTTTATCGAGCAATCAGTGGACTCGGAAGTGTCTGGCAATATTATTGATTTGTGCCCTGTCGGTGCCTTAACGGCTAAGCCCTCGCGCTATCAGGCGCGCGCCTGGGAAATGACTCAGCGTGATTCTGTATCGCCACATGACTGTATTGGCGCTAATATTCACGTGCACACCTTGCGCGACAAAGTTATCCGTGTCGTACCGAAAGATAATGAAGCGGTGAATGAAGTGTGGCTGGCGGATCGCGATCGCTATTCTTATGAAGCTATTGATAAGAGTGAGCGATTACTAAAGCCTATGATAAAGCTCAACGGTGAGTGGAAAGAATCTGACTGGGAAAGTGCATTAGAGCGAACCGCGAGCAAGCTGAACATGATGGTGCAAACCGATGGCGCCAATCAAATCGCGGCGATAGCACATCCAAGCTCGACCACCGAAGAAATGTATTTATTACAAAAAGTCATGCGTGGTTTAGGCTCGAACAATATCGATCATCGTTTGCGAATAACGGATTTTTCTTGTCAGCAGTTTGAGCCTTTACACCCAGAACTAGGAGTTGAGTTATCTGAGCTTGAAAATTTGGATGCCACTTTGCTGATTGGGGCTAATCTAAGAAAAGAGCAACCCTTAGCTTCACTGAGGCTGCGCAAAGCGACTCGATTTGGACGCGTTGCCTCAGTTGGTCTTTACCCTGTTTATCATAACTTTAGTTTAAGTCATGAGATCTTAGCCGATGCTGAAACTTGGTTAGTCCAATTAGCCGGCATCACTAAGTATTTATACCAACATCAACCTGATAAAAACAAAGAGCAATGGGCCGATACAATGGATATCGAAGGCCTAGAAAAATTATTAGCGCCTATCAATATTAGTCAAGAGCATCGCGAAATTGGTGAAATGCTTTTACAGGGCGAACACTCAAGCATTATTCTGGGCGCGACAGCATTAGAATTTAGCCATGCGGGCGAGATCCGCTTGATGGCAAAAGCGATTGCAAACTTGTCAGGTTCCACATATGGCTTCTTACCACACGGAGGTAACAGCGTCGGTGCTTATCTCGCAGGAGCCATTCCGCATCGCGGTCCTGCGGGTGCCGATGTTGAACAAGATGGTCAGCACATCAAAGACATTTTTGAGCAAGGTAAGAAAGGTTTTGTCTTATTAAAAACTGAGCCAGGGAAAGAGTCTGTGATTGGGGAGGTGGCTAAGCAATCTCTTCTTAATGCGGACTTTGTGGTTTCATTAACGTGCCATGCTGACGACGAAGCTTTTGAGTATGCAGACGTCATTTTACCTATCGGAAGCTTTTTAGAATCCTCAGGCTCTTATGTCAATGTTAATGGGTTATGGCAAGATTTTTCAGCTTCGGTAAATGCGCCGGGTGAAGCAAAGCCTGCATGGAAAGTGTTGCGAGTTCTCGGAAATTTACTGAACTTAAAGAATTTTGAGTATGTGTCGGCAGAAGAAGTGCGCAAGGAAGTCAAAGGCCGGTTGAGCGCAGTTGGTGATCGAATTAAACCTAAGTGGCAATGCCCTGAGCGATTAGCTCGCGATGGAGTCTCGCCTCGACCTGTAAACATGTACCAAATCGATGGTTGGCTACGTCGCTCGCCTTCACTACAAGAAACGGTCTTAGCTAAAGGTCAAGAAATCTTAAAGCGACCTAGGTTAAGCCCCTTCCATAACATAGTGGGAGGCGTCTAATGCTCGATATCCTCATCGACTTTTTTATTATCGGCGCGAAAATAGGTTTGATTCTTGGCTCTCTTATTTTAGCTGTGGCCTACACAACTTACGCCGAGCGCAAGATTATTGGCTACATGCAGATGCGCTTGGGGCCAAACCGTGTGGGGCCTAAAGGTTGGCTTCAGCCAATCGCCGATGTAATTAAGTTGTTGATGAAGGAAGTGGTGATACCGACTGGGGCAAATAAAGGTTTGTTCTTACTTGCTCCTGTGTTGTTCATAGCACCATCCTTTGCTGCTTGGGCGGTAATTCCTTTTGATGTCGAACTGGTATTGGCCGATACCGACGTTGGGTTGTTGTATATTTTAGCCATGACCTCTATCGCGGTTTATGGCGTGATCATTGCCGGCTGGGCATCTAATTCGAAATATGCGCTAATTGGTTCACTACGTTCTGCTTCACAAATTATTTCCTACGAGATTGCCATGGGGTTTGCCTTGGTAGGTGTTTTAATGGCATCTGGCACCATGAATCTTGGACAAATTGTGATGGGGCAAGAAGGTGGCTTCTGGCATTGGTACTGGATTCCTCTGTTGCCTTTGTTAGTTATTTACTGGATCTCTGGTGTGGCCGAAACAAACCGAGCCCCGTTTGATTTGCCGGAAGGTGAGTCTGAAATTGTGGCGGGCTTTCATGTTGAATATGCGGGTATTTCATTCGCGCTATTTTTCTTGGCGGAATACGCCAATATGATTTTGATTTCAGTGCTGACAGCGCTGTTCTTCTTCGGCGGATGGCTCAATCCATTTCAAGGAATTCCTTATGTGGAAGGGGTAACGAATTGGGTTCCGGGAATTGCTTGGTTGTTGCTAAAAGCGGGCTTTTTCTTATTCCTAATGATTTGGCTTAGAGCAACGTTCCCTCGCTATCGATATGACCAAATTATGCGTCTAGGCTGGAAAGTATTTATCCCCGTGACGGTGGTGTGGCTGATGGTGCTGGCGTTAATGATAAAAGCTGGTGTTGGCCCTTGGTTTGCTGGGCGAGGTGTTTTCTAATGTCTAAATTAAAACACTTATTTACAAGCTTTACGCTCAAAGACTTACTCCATGGTTTGCGAGTGACTGGTAAGCACTTATGGCGACGAAAAGTTACGGTACAGTTTCCGGAAGAGCAAACACCTCAGTCACCACGATTTCGAGGCTTGCATGCACTACGACGCTATCCTAATGGCGAGGAACGCTGTATTGGATGTAAGTTGTGCGAGGCAGTTTGTCCTGCAGCGGCAATTACCATTGATGCAGGGCCAAGACAAAGCGATGGCACGCGGCGCACTACGCGTTATGAAATTGATATGTTTAAGTGTATTTACTGCGGCTTCTGTGAAGAGTCTTGCCCAGTGGATTCAATTGTCGAGACTAGAGTATTTGACTATCACCTTGAAAAACGAGGTGACAATATTTTAACAAAAGCACAGTTATTGGCGATTGGTGATAAATATGAAGAACAGATCGCTGAGGATAGAAAGCAAGATGCAAAATATCGATAAACTGAAAGTTAGATTGCTTCATAGGAATAGCTATGACCGTTGAGTCTATAGTGTTTTATACCTTTGCCACGCTGACAGTGATTGGTGCCTTAGGTGTGATTAGCATGAAAAATGCGGTACAAGCAGTGCTGTGCTTGGTGCTGACCTTCTTCTCGGCTGCAGCCTTGTGGATGCTGCTAGAAGCTGAGTTTTTAGCGGTTACCTTGGTGCTGGTTTATGTCGGTGCTGTAATGGTGTTATTCCTCTTTGTGGTGATGATGCTGGATGTGGATTACGCCAGTTTAAGGGCAGGGTTTAGTAAGTATTTACCGCTTGGGATTCTTACCGCATTAGCGTTATTCGGTGCCATTTACTGGGTAATTCGAAGCCAAGTGTTAGGCGATATCCCTGAGCCAGCTAAAAACAGCGCAGACTATAGCAATGTGACGGTTTTGGGCCGTTTACTATATACCGATTATTTTTATGCCTTCGAAATTGCTGGAGTAATATTATTGGTCGCAATTATAGCTGCAATCAGTTTAACCTTCCGCGGTCGTCGAGAGCGCAGAGGGCAAAGCGTACCGTTGCAGCATCGAACGACGCGAGAAGAGCGTTTGAAAATTGTGTCCATGGAGTTGGGGCGTCGCCAAGATGCGCACTTAAGACCTAAGAAAAAGTCGTCGAAGAAAAAGTCACCTAAGAAAGAAGCGTCTAAGAATAAACAAGACAAGGGTGATAAAGACGGGGAGAAAAGCTCATGAGTTTAACGCATTATTTAGTAGTTAGTGCCTTACTTTTTACCATCAGTGTGGTCGGCATTATCATTAATCGTAAAAACGTGATTACTTTATTAATGTGTATCGAGCTGATGTTGCTGGCTGTAAACACTAACTTTATTGCTTTTTCGCGTTACCTTAATGATGAAGTTGGCCAGATTTTTGTGTTCTTTATTTTAACAGTAGCAGCGGCAGAGGCGGCCATTGGTTTAGCGATATTAGTGGTGTTATTCCGCACCAATAAGAAAATTGATGTAGCTGAATTAAAGGAGTTAAAAGGCTAATGACGATTCAAGCTCAATTATTATTAGCTGTAATGGCGCCATTGATGGGCGCTATTATTGCTGGGTTTTTGGGCAAGAAGCTCGGTAAAGTCACGACTCACCGAATCACCATTATCGGTGTCTTTGTGTCATTTGTCATAGCTGTTAAATGGTTCTTCGTATTTCTATGGGGGGATGCGACGCCAGTAGACCTCACTATTTATGAGTGGGCCAGCTTCGGTGATGTCACAATCCAAATCGGATTTTTGTTGGATAGCTTGACGGCGATCATGATGTTAGTGGTGACCTTTGTCAGTCTAATGGTGCATATTTATTCGATAGGATATATGCACGATGATCAGGGGTATCAGCGATTCTTCAGTTATATTTCTCTGTTCACCTTCTCTATGCTGATGCTGGTCATGTCGAATAACTTCCTGCAACTGTTCTTCGGTTGGGAAGCAGTTGGCGTGGTTTCTTATTTGCTCATCGGATTTTGGTACCAAAAAGATTCAGCAATCTTCGCCAACATGAAAGCTTTTCTGGTTAATAGAGTTGGTGATTTTGGCTTTATATTAGGCATAGGCGCCATTTTCTTATTGTTTGGCACATTCGATTATGCGCCTATATTTACCACTATGAGTGTGACTGAAGAGTTGGTATCTCTAGGCGGTCAACCACAGGCTAATGCCTTGGCATTGATGGATTTGAATAAAACCTTTGCTGTGTGGGGTGATGTTGAGTGGGCAGCCTTGAGCTTTATCTGTATCTGCTTATTTATTGGCGCTATGGGTAAATCGGCACAGGTTCCTCTGCATATTTGGCTACCTGACTCGATGGAAGGCCCAACCCCGATTTCAGCTTTGATTCATGCCGCAACAATGGTGACTGCGGGTGTCTTTATGGTGGCGAGAATGTCGCCGCTATTCGAGTTTTCAGAAACTGCACTGGCCATGGTCACAGTGATCGGAGCAATTACCGCTTTATTTATGGGGTTAGTCGCTATCGTTCAGAACGATATTAAACGAATTATTGCTTACTCAACTTTATCGCAGCTCGGCTATATGGTGGTTGCATTAGGTGTCTCAGCGTATTCTGCAGCGATCTTCCACTTATTCACTCATGCATTCTTTAAAGCACTTCTGTTCCTTGGCGCCGGCTCGGTGATTGTTGCGCTGCATCATGAGCAGGATATTCGCAAAATGGGGGGGCTTTATAAAAAGTTACCCATAACCTATTGGTGTACATTAATAGGAACACTGGCGCTTATTGGAACGCCGTTTTTCTCGGGGTTCTACTCTAAAGATACGATTATTTCGGCGAGCGCCGAGGCAAGCGGTGGCTTTAGCAGCTTTGCCTATTTCGCCGTACTTACGGGCGTGATCGTCACGGCGATATACAGTATTAGGCTATTATTGTTGGTCTTCCATGGGAAAACTCGGATCGAAGAGAAGCAATACCAACAAATTCATGAGTCCCCAAGGGTTATTACCTGGCCATTGATAGCTTTAGCAGTACCGTCTTTGCTGGCGGGCTTTGTTTTTGGGAAAACGTTACTCTTTGGTTCCTTCTTCCGAGACTCGATTAGCGTTCTTGAACAGCACGATGTTTTAGGCGCGGTTGAAAGCCATTACACCAACGCGGTGAATTTTGCGCTACATGGCTTAACCAGTCCAGTATTCCTGATGCTGCTATTAGGGATCGTTACTGCAGTGGTTGTTTATGGTTGGGCGCCACGCTTTATTACTATGTGGGCTATATTCTTTAAGCCAATAAAAAAGCTGCTTGAGAAAAAGTACTTCTTTGATGAAATTAATGAAAAGATTATTGCCCGTAGTGGACGTTGGCTTGGGCAAGTTTTTTGGCGCTATGGTGACAAAGCCATTATCGACGAAGGCATCATTGATGGTGGCACCAATACGGTAAAAAGTATCGCCTCCAAGATCAGAAAAATACAAACTGGTTACTTATACCATTATGCTTTAATGATGGTCATAGGTTTAGTCGCTTTGCTCATGTGGCTACTGTTTAAGGGCTAGGGTTATGGTAATGGATAAAACAACATTATGTTAGAACAGTTACCCGTATTAAGCTTATTAATATGGCTACCGCTGTTGAGCGGGGTATTAGTGCTTTTGGGGCCTGGGGATAAATTATTAACTTGGACGCAACGATTTGCTATCGCCATTTCATTGGTGGTGCTGACGTTAAGTGTCTGGATTTTAATCGGCTTTAGTACAAGCACCACAGAATTTCAGTTTATTGAACGCGGCGAATGGATCCCCTCATTAAATATTTCATATGAGTTAGGTGTCGACGGGATTGCTTTACCGTTAGTTGTGCTGACTTGCTTAATCAATGTGCTAGTGTTGTGTGGCTCCACTGCTTCTATCAAGTTTCGTAAAACACAGTTCGTCGCTGCTACCTTATTGATGACCGGTTGCATGAACGGTGTCTTCTTAGCTCAAGACAGCATTTTATTTTATGTGTTTTGGGAATCCATGCTGATTCCCATGTTTTTGATGATCGGTATATGGGGTGGCCCTAATCGAATCTATGCGACCCTCAAGTTTTTCCTTTATACCTTCTTTGGCTCGATATTTATGCTGGTGGCGCTGATTTATATGGGGCGAGAAGCGGGTGACTTTTCGATTCAAGCTCTTCAGGAAATGCCACTTAGTGAAACCGAGCAAAAGTGGATATTCTGGGCTTTCTTGATCGCATTTGCAGTAAAAATTCCAATGTTCCCAGTGCATACGTGGTTGCCTGATGCGCACGTAGAAGCGCCAACGGGTGGTTCCGTAATACTAGCCGCTATTATGCTGAAGATGGGTGGCTATGGTTTCTTAAGGTTTAGCTTGCCGGTTACGCCGGATGCTAGTGATACCTATGCCATGATATTAATCGTTTTGTCCTTGATTGCGATTGTCTATATTGGCTTTGTGGCGATTGCACAAACAGACATGAAAAAGCTCATCGCCTATTCTTCTGTAGCCCACATGGGGTTTGTGACCTTAGGGACTTTTGTTATTGCAAAGCTTGCCAGCGCGGATGCTCAATCCATGGCCTTACAAGGTGCCATGGTGCAGATGGTGTCGCACGGATTAATATCGGGAGCGCTATTCTTTTCAATCGGTGTATTATATGACCGGCTACATACGCGCCAAATCAGTGATTTTGGTGGGGTCGTCAACAGTATGCCAATCTTCGCCACTCTATTGATGCTTTTCATCTTCGCCAACGCGGGCTTGCCAGGAACCTCAGGTTTTGTAGGAGAGTTCTTTGTCATTGTTTCGTCATTTCAGGCGGATTGGCGAATTGCCTTGTTTGCAGCCTTAACGCTAATCTTGGGAGCAGCCTACAGCTTATGGTTTTACAAAAGAGTTATCTTCGGCAAGGCAGCGAATGAAAAAATTGAGCGCTTAGAAGATGTCAATACAAGGGAGAAGTCGGTGTTAGTAGTGCTTGCTGTACTCATTATTGCTTTGGGCGTATACCCACAGTTCCTTATCGATATTATGCAGCCAAGTATTGAGCAGTTACTTGAGTTAAGCAGCGTTAGCAAGCTGGGAGGTTAATGGTGCCCTATAATTTAATGCATTTACTGCCTGAAATATTCTTGCTAACTGCAGGTTGTGTGATTTTATTGGTTGATGTGTTCTCGAAGGACCTTGACCGGAACCTAACCTACCGCTTAAGCCAACTAGCGTTATTAGCGACGGCGATTATTTGCATGGTGCAATTCCCAAGTGTGCAATATCACCTCTATGAACGTCACTTTATTCTCGATCCGATGGCTGGGATTATTAAAATAAGCGTCATCTTCCTAACCATGTTAGCGCTATTATTTGCGCGACCTTATATTTTACCGCGAAGGATTTTACGTGGTGAATATTACTTGCTGCACCTATTTGCGGTGCTCGGCATGATGGTGCTTGTAAGTGGCGGTAGCTTACTGACTCTGTATTTAGGCTTGGAGTTATTGTCGCTTTCGTTATATGCGTTAGTGGCAATGCAGCGTCACTCTTACCGAGCGGCAGAGGCTGCGGTTAAGTATTTCGTCATGGGCGCTATCGCTAGTGGCTTCTTACTATATGGTATGTCATTGGTTTATGGCGTTACTCAGCAGATACACCTTACCGACATTTCAAACTACATTGCGACCAACGATCCTAATTTAACGTTACGCTTTGGCCTAGTCTTTATCGTCGTTGCGATTGGGTTCAAATTTGGTGCTGTGCCGTTTCAAATGTGGGTACCGGATGTTTATGATGGCGCACCAACCTCAACTACCGCGTTTCTATCGTCAGCCCCCAAAGTAGCCGCGTTTGGTTTTATGGTGAGAATCTTTGCCTATGGTTTTATAGGGGCTCTTGTCGATTGGCAGGGTTTGTTAATCATTCTAGCCTGCTTATCAATGCTCATCGGTAATATCGTTGCGTTGGTACAGAACAACCTAAAACGACTACTGGCTTATTCCGCGATAGCGCATATGGGTTACTTCCTGTTAGGGGCTTTGACCGGTACAGCGGAAGGCTTCGCCGCATCATTCTTTTATATCCTAGCCTATTCAATTATGTCTCTTGGTGGCTTTGGTTGCTTAATATATTTAGGCAAAGGTGTCGAAGACGTTAAAAGTCTAGATCAACTAAAAGGTCTTGGTCGTTCTAATCCTTGGGGCGGTCTATTGATCAGCGTCTTGTTCTTATCAATGGCAGGGCTGCCTCCTTTTATAGGTTTTTGGGCAAAACTTGAAGTATTCCTTGCGGTATTAAATGCTGGCTTTGTGTGGCTAGCCGTGTTTGCCGCCGTCATGTCGATTATTGGACTCTTCTATTATCTCAAGGTAGTGAAGGTGATCTTCTTTGACGAGTCTGAAAAAGAGGACAAAATCGTGGCGGTACGGGGGCTGCGGCTTGGCTTAGGGATCACAAGTTTAAGTGTGGTTGCACTAGGATTATTCCCAGGAAAGTTAATGCAGTTATGCGCACAAGCGTTCGAATATTTGTAGCGATTAATATTTCTGTAATTTATTGTTATATGCCCCTTGTCAAAGTCATTTAAGTCAGTATAATGCGTTTCACGTTGAGGTAGGCAGTAAGAAAAACCTACAGCAACGAGGCTTATAAGCCGAACTTATTAGAACAACCAGAATCTAATAAGATACTCTTGAAATAGAGAACATGGATGCGGGGTGGAGCAGCCTGGTAGCTCGTCGGGCTCATAACCCGAAGGTCGTCAGTTCAAATCTGGCCCCCGCTACCAACTTCCTCAAAATGAGGGTGGTTTTGCGAATAAGCAAACCTGAAGTCAGCCCAGTAACATAAGTTGACTGACTTTCTATTATGAATATAATAATAAGGCCCCTTTATAGGGGCTTTATTGTTTGTAGCAAATTTAAGTGTGTTATAAACAGTGTGGGTCGTTGAAGTCTGTTTAGACAGATTGAAGCCCATCATAATAATGAATCTTGTGATTAGACCAATACAGGATTTGTCAGATAGATAAATGATGGGGCCGTATGGGCCTTTTTTTGTATATGGCATTTATGTAAAGCCAGACGAAAATAACGAATTGAGAGCGTAATGAGCAAGCAGTCACAACTGGAAAAAATTATTCGTCCAGCCGTCGAAGCCGCAGGTTTTGAATTTTGGGGCCTAGAATACCTATCGCAAGGTAAACACTCAATATTGAGGGTTTTTATCGAGCATGAGAATGGTATTGATGTGGATGATTGCGCTGAAGTGAGTCATCAGGTGAGTGGTGTTTTGGATGTAGAAGACCCGATTAGTGGTTTCTACAATTTAGAAATCTCATCACCAGGTATGGATAGACCTTTATTTACAGAGCAGCAGTTCGCGCAATACGTAGGCGAGACTGTTGAGTTGCGTTTGTCATTCCCATTGAATGGACGTCGCAAATTTAAAGGTACTATTGAACAAGTAAATAATGGCCAGATCGAGTTGTTGGTTGACGGTGAAGTTTATGACATTAGCGTCCAGCAGATTGAAAAAGCCCAATTAATCGCAAAGTATTAATCTAAAAGATTAGTCTCGGAAGGGTTAAGAAATAATAATCGCGAGTTTATTGAAGGTTGACACGTATGAGCAATAAAGAAATTTTGTTAGTGGTTGAGGCTGTTTCCAACGAAAAGGACGTCAAGCCAGAGGTTATTTTTGGTGCATTAGAGGCAGCTCTAGCGACAGCTACAAAGAAAAAGCGTGGCGTGGATATCGACGTGCGCGTTGACATCGATCGTGAAACAGGTGAGTACGATACTTATCGTCGTTGGACAGTTGTTGGTGATGAAGACGTTGAAGATCCATTAACGGAAACTACTTTATCTGCAGCACAAGTAGAAGACCCAGATGTACAGCTTGGTGACTTTGTAGAAGAGCAGATTGAATCGATTGAATTCGGTCGAATTGCAGCGCAAACGGCGAAGCAAGTTATCGTACAAAAAGTTCGTGAAGCTGAGCGTGCTAAAACTGTAGAAGCGTTCCGTGAGCGTGTCGGCGAGTTAGTCACTGGTGTTGTTAAAAAAATTACTCGTGATTACATTTTCCTTGATCTTGGAAATAATGCAGAAGCCGTTATTCAACGTGACGAAATGATGCCACGTGAAACTGTTCGTGCCGGCGACCGTGTGCGCGGATTGTTGTTTAATATCAATGACGAAAACCGTGGGCCACAGTTATTTGTGAGCCGTACTCGCCCTGAGATGTTGGAAGAGTTATTCCGCATCGAAGTGCCAGAAATTGGCGAACAAGTAATTGAAATTAAAGGCGCTGCTCGTGATCCTGGTTCGCGTGCAAAAGTTGCAGTTAAAACCAACGATAAGCGTATTGATCCAGTTGGCGCTTGTGTCGGTATGCGTGGTGCACGAGTACAGGCGGTTACTGGTGAGTTGAATGGCGAGCGAATCGATATTGTGTTGTACGATGACAACCCAGCTCAATTTGTCATTAATGCCATGGCTCCAGCGGAAGTGGTGTCGATTGTTGTTGATGAAGATTCACGCAGCATGGATATCGCCGTTGATGAAGACCAATTAGCACAGGCCATTGGACGTAATGGGCAAAACATCCGCCTCGCCAGTGAGTTGACTGGTTGGGAACTAAACGTGATGACTGAGGAAGAGTTCGCTAAAAAGAATCAGTCTGAAGAAGAGTCTATTATCAAATTATTCACCGACGAACTGGGTGTTGATGAAGACCTCGCAGGAATCTTAGCGCAAGAAGGTTTTACAACTTTAGAAGAAGTTGCTTACGTTCCACATTCGGAAATGCTTGAAATCGAAGGCTTCGATGAAGATTTAATTGATGCATTGAAATCTCGTGCAAAAGATATCTTATTGACGAAAGCAATTGCGACTGAAGAAAAGCTAGAAAAAAATGAGCCAGCGGAAGACTTATTAAATATGGATGGCATGGATCGTCACTTGGCTTTTGTTCTAGCAAGTCGCGGCGTGATTACTATGGAAGACTTGGCGGAACAGTCAGTAGATGATTTGACCGATATAGAAGAATTGAATGATGAGCGTGCTGCTCAATTAATTATGACCGCGCGTGCCCCTTGGTTTGAAGATCAGGTTGATGATCAGGAATAAGCCTAGGAGCAGGAATAGCATTAAGCGGGGAGACTAAATGTCAGATACAACAGTTAAAGAATTTGCCGAAACTCTAAATACTTCAGTGGATAAACTACTGGAGCAGTTAGATGCAGCCGGTTCAAAAGTTAAAAGTGCAGATGACACTATTACAGAAGATCAGAAGAAGTCGTTATTGACGTACTTGCAAAAATCTCATGGTGGTGATGAGGCTACAGGGCCTAAGAAAATTACTCTAAGTCGTACGAAAAAAAGTACGCTCAGTGTAACGTCATCTGAAGGTAAAAAGAAATCTGTACAGGTCGCTGTAAAGAAAAAGCGCACCTATGTAAAACGCTCAAACGAAGAGATTCAAAGACTTGCTGAGGAAGAAGAAGCTAAAGCAAGAGAAGCGGAAGAAGCGAAGCGTCAGGCTGAAGAAGCTGAGCGTAAAGCTAAAGAAGAAGCTGAGGCTGAAGCTAAACGTAAAGCAGAAGAGGCTGAGCGTAAGGCGAAAGAAGAAGCTGAAGCAGAAGCTAAGCGTAAAGAAAATCAGAAACGTAAGACAGAAGATAAGAGTCAGCCTGTTTCAGCCGAAAAAGCTGAAGATAAGGGTAAAGCGAAAAAAGAAGCTAAGCCTAAAGCCGCAGATGACGTTAAGAAGAAAATTGAAAAACAGCTTGAGGAAAAGCAAGAAACCGAAGAGAAAGTGGTAAAAGCTGATCCAAGCAAGCCTGCTAAGCCAATGTCAATTCGTGACTTCGAAGAGAAGACTGGCCCAGGCAAAAGTCGTCGAAAAAAGAAAAAAGGTAAGAAGAAAAGTAGCGATGCAGATTTAGTTGCTAACGCCTATGAAGAAAAATATAGACGTGGTGGAAATCAAAAGAAAAAAGTATATCAGGCTCCAGACAATATGAAAAAACACGGTTTCAAAAAGCCAACGGACACAATCATCCACAATGTGGAAATTCCAGAAGCGATTACCGTGGGTGAGCTCGCTAAAGCTATGGCTGTTAAAGCACCAGAGCTAATGAAAGCGATGATGAAAGTCGGCGTTATGGCCACTGTTAATCAGTCAATCGATCAAGAAACAGCGAGTTTAATTGTTGAAGAGATGGGCCATAAGCCAGTCTTGATTAATGAAAATGCGATGGAAGAGGCTGCTCTTTCTGACGCGATGACAGATGAAGGTGAGGGTAAACCGCGAGCACCTGTAGTAACCATTATGGGGCACGTTGACCATGGTAAAACGTCATTACTTGACTATATCCGTGCGAGTCATGTCGCAACTGGCGAAGCTGGTGGTATTACGCAGCATATTGGTGCCTATCACGTAGAAACTGATCGTGGCATGGTGACGTTCCTCGATACACCAGGACACGCAGCATTTACCTCGATGCGTGCACGTGGTGCTGAAGTAACGGATATCGTTATTTTAATTGTAGCGGCCGATGATGGTGTGATGCCACAGACGGTAGAGGCCGTACAGCACGCAAAAGCGGCGGGCGTGCCAATGATCGTTGCGGTCAACAAAATAGATAAACCAGAAGCTGATCCAGATCGTGTTAAAAACGAATTGTCACAGCACGACGTTATCCCTGAAGATTGGGGTGGTGATGTCCAGTTTGTCCACGTTTCTGCTAAATCGGGCGAAGGTATTGAAGACTTACTCGAGTCGATTTTATTACAAGCTGAAGTTCTTGAGCTAACCGCCGTTGATGAAGGCGCTGCCAAAGGTTTTGTTATCGAAGCGCGTCTTGATAAAGGGCGTGGTGCGATTGCTTCTGTCTTAGTACAGAAAGGCGAATTAAACAAAGGTGATATCCTGTTAGCAGGTCAATACTATGGCCGTGTCCGTGCTTTACTTGATGAGAATGGCCAACCGATTGACTCGGCAGGACCTTCTATTCCAGTAGAGGTTCTGGGGCTTTCAGGTGTGCCGGTTGCCGGTGATGAGGCAACGGTGGTTGCTGATGAAAGAACCGCGCGTGAAATTGCTGAGCGTCGCGAAATTAAGCAGCGTGAAGAGTTCCAAGCACGCCAGCAAAAAGCGAAGCTTGAGAACATGTTTGCTAATATGGGTAGTAGCGATGAACTGCAACAGCTTAACGTTATTATCAAAGCAGATGTACAAGGTTCATTAGAAGCATTGAGCAAGTCGTTAACTGACTTTGCAACTGAGGAAGTTGAAGTTAAAGTAATATCAAGCGGTGTTGGTGGTATTAAAGAAACTGACGTTTCGTTAGCCGCAGCTTCTAACGCGATTATTATTGGTTTTAACGTTCGAGCTGATGCTACTGCACGCAAAATTGCTGAGCGTGATGCTGTAGAAATTCGTTACTACAGTGTTATTTATGAAGCGATTGAAGAAGTGAAAGCTGCTCTAAGTGGTATGCTGTCGCCAGAGTCGCGTCAAGAAATCATAGGCTTAGCTGAAGTTCGTGACGTCTTTAAATCACCTAAACTTGGCGCAATTGCAGGTTGTATGGTGACTGAAGGTGTCGTTAAACGTAATAGCCCTATCCGCGTATTGCGTGATAATGTGGTTATTTATGAAGGAGAACTCGAATCACTGCGTCGCTTTAAAGATGATGTGCAGGAAGTTCGTAAAGATATGGAATGTGGTATTGGTGTGAAAAATTACAACGATGTTAAGCCTGGCGATCAGATCGAGGTCTTTGAAATTGTTGAAATTCAACGTAGCCTTTAATCCAACATTCGAATAACGAGAAACTAAATGTCACAAGCAAGAGCTAACCGAGTTGCCGATCAGATCCAGCGTGAGCTGGCTCAGGTCTTTCAACGCGAAATGAAGGACCCCCGTTTGGGTATAGCAACTGTTTCTGCAGTTGAGGTCACTAGCGATCTTCAAAACGCTAAAGTGTTTGTAACCTTTTTGGGCAAAGACGAGCAAGAAGAGATCGAGGAAGCATTAGAAGTTGTGCGTGGTGCTGCAGGTTTTCTACGTTCAAAGTTAGCAAAAGAAATGCGTATGCGTAGTGTTCCTTCACTACGCTTCTTTTTCGATAAGTCGATTCAAGAAGGTCAGCGTATGTCGAGCCTAATTGAGAAAGCTGTATCAGACGATCAGCAAAAATCGGCTAACAAGAAACAGTCTGATAAAGACGATCATTCCTAAGCGTTAACCGCTACCTTCGGAGTTACCATGGCAAGACGACGTAAACGCGGTCGCGATATTACGGGTATATTGTTACTCGATAAACCAACCGATATGACCTCTAACAAAGCTTTGCAACAGACAAAGTTTTTGTACTTTGCGCAAAAGGCAGGTCATACCGGTGCTTTAGATCCAATTGCGACGGGTGTTTTGCCGATCTGCTTTGGTGAGGCAACAAAGTTTTCACATTTTCTACTAAACGCGGATAAAAAGTACCGTGTTGTCGCTAAATTAGGGCAAAAGACGACAACTGCGGATAGAGAAGGTGAGGTTGTCGAAGAGAAGCCGGTTGATGTGAGCGAAGAGCAACTTGTCACGGTAGTGCAACAATTTAAAGGTACTATCAGCCAGGTTCCGTCGATGTACTCTGCCTTAAAGAAAGATGGAGTGCCACTGTATAAGCTGGCGCGCCAAGGTATTGAAGTTGAGCGGAAAGCACGCGAAGTGACTATTCACTCCATAGACATTCTGCGCCTAGAAAATGATGAGTTTGAGCTTGATGTACATTGCTCAAAGGGAACTTATATCAGAAATTTGGTCGAAGATATTGGAGACGAGCTAGGTTGTGGTGCTCATGTTCAAGAGTTACGTCGTACGGCGGTGAGCCATTTGCAACTGGAAGATTGCATCAGCCTAACGCAACTAGAAGCGATGAAGCAGGCAGACGAAAAGCTTGCAATGGACGAATTATTAGTACCATTGGAAAAAGCTTTGCATCATTTACCTGTTGTTGAGTTAAACGAAGATGAAACCTATTACATCTGCTTGGGGCAGTCGCTACAGATTGGTGAACTGCCAGAAGAAGATGAGTTTATTCTTAATGGGCCATCTGGCTTCTTAGGGATAGGCTTTATCGACGATGACGGCAAAGTTGCCCCGCGTCGATTGATAAAACAGAATAATTAGGAAACTTATGAACCCATCAATGAAACCTTTAGTGATCTTTTCACACGGTAAAGTGTCTGGTCCAAAGGGAAATCGAATTCAAGCTTTATCAAGAGTTTGTCTAGAGCAAGGCTTTGATGTGGAGTCCTTGGACTACCGACGCTTACACACCAACGAACGTGTGACAAAACTTAATAACTACCTAATGAATTTATCACGCCCATATATTCTGGTTGGAACAAGCATGGGGGGCTATGTCTCCGCTGTAGCAGGATTAAGCAATGACCCTATGGGAATTTTCTTAATTTCACCAGCAGTTTATATGGATGGCTATGCTGAAGCGGATCTGGAGCGTTTAGAATGCCCTGTAACCGTGGTCCACGGTTGGCAGGACGATATTGTCCCAGTAGAGAATGTGATTCGCTTTGCGCAGGCCGCAAAAGCGGATCTGCACGTTTTCGATGGCGGACACCGTTTACGTGAAAAGCTGGATGAAACAGAGTCGTGTTTCGCACAGTTTTTGCGGAATTGTCGTAAGCAAAACCCACACATTCGATTGCAGACACTGAGCAGTCATTACGGAAACAGTATTTCCGGGTAATAGCTTGCAAATAAAGGCCCTTCAGAGGTAATTAGACTTGCTGAAAAGGATTGGTTTAGGGTACAATCGCGCATTCATTGGGTTGGCTGAATTAGTGATTGGCTGACTCGTTAGTACACACCGAGTGAAATCACTCGTCATTGGAGATATAAATTATGTCACTAAGTGCAGAAAAGAAAGCTGAAATTGTTCAAGAACACGCTCGCGCAGAAGGCGATACGGGTTCACCAGAAGTGCAGGTTGCATTGCTATCAGCGCAAATCAACCATTTACAAGACCACTTCAAAGCGCATAAGCATGACCACCACTCGCGCCGTGGTTTGCTTCGCATGGTAAGTCAGCGTCGTAAATTGCTAGACTACTTGAAGCGTAAAGATCATAGCCGTTACTTAGACTTGATTAAAAAGCTGGGTCTACGTCGCTAAGAATTAAAGGGGCCTTGCAGGCCCCTTTTTTGTTTGCTTTCGGACGATGTGGGTTCTGATGGCAAGTGGGTAAACAAGCCCAAGTAACTTAAATAGGAAAAAATTGTGGATTATACAAAGAAATCATTTCAATACGGTGGCCGTGAAGTCACTATCGAAACAGGTCGCGTTGCACGTCAGGCTTCTGGCGCAGTAATCGTAGATATTGAGGGTACTACCGCATTCGTAACAGTTGTCGGTAAAAAAGAAGCAAAAGAAGGTCAAGGCTTCTTCCCTTTAACGGTGAATTATCAAGAAAAAACATACGCCGCGGGTAAAATCCCGGGTGGTTTCTTGAAGCGTGAAGGCCGCCCTTCAGACGAAGAGACTTTAACAGCTCGTTTGATCGACCGTCCATTACGCCCGTTATTCCCAGAAGGCTTTTTAAACGAAGTACAAGTTGTCATTACTATCGTTTCAATTAACCCAGAAGTTGATCCAGCGGTTCCGTCAATGATCGGTGCTTCTGCAGCATTAGCTATTTCTGGTATCCCATTCGCTGGCCCGATTGGCGCAGCGCGTGTTGGTTATATCGATGGCGAATATGCCCTAAACCCATCAACGACAGAAATGGCTAACTCAAAGTTAGACTTGATGGTTGCGGGTACGGATCAAGCGGTGTTAATGGTTGAGTCAGAAGCTGACGAACTACCAGAAAACGTCATGCTTGGCGCTGTTATGTTTGGTCATCAAGAGCTACAAGTAGCGATTCAAGCGATTAAAGAATTACAAGCTGAAGCGGGCAAGCCTGCTTGGGATTGGACGCCACCAGCTAAAAACACTGCATTATATGATGCTGTGAAAGAAAAAATGCACGGTGCTATCGTTGAAGCATACCAGATCGCAGATAAAGCAGACCGTTATGACAAAATCAATGAGTTGTCAGCGCAGACTGTAGAAGCTCTGGCGGGTGACGAAGAAGGCCAGCCTTCGGCTGAAGAAGTAAAAGAAGTCTTCCATGACATCGAAAAAGAAGTGGTTCGTACACGTATCGTTTCTGGTGAGCCACGTATCGATGGTCGTGAGCCTGATATGGTTCGTGCTCTTGATATTCGCACAGGCGTTTTGCCGCGTACTCACGGTTCTGCAATCTTTACTCGTGGTGAAACACAGGCCTTAGTCGTTGCTACTTTAGGTACTGAGCGTGATGCTCAGATTAAAGATAGTATTATGGGTGATGCCAAAGATCACTTCATGATGCATTACAACTTCCCTCCTTATTGTGTTGGCGAAACAGGCTTCATGGGTTCTCCTAAGCGTCGTGAAATTGGCCACGGACGTTTGGCTAAACGTGGTGTTTTAGCGATGGTTCCAACTATTGCTGAATTCCCATACACGTTGCGTGTGGTTTCAGAAATTACTGAATCAAACGGTTCGAGCTCAATGGCTTCGGTTTGTGGTACGTCGTTAGCGTTGATGGATGCTGGTGTACCTATGAAAGCGCCAGTCGCAGGTATCGCGATGGGCTTAGTAAAAGAAGGCGATAAGTTCGTTGTTCTTTCTGATATTTTAGGCGATGAAGATCACCTAGGTGATATGGACTTTAAAGTAGCAGGTACTGCAGAAGGTATTACTGCACTTCAAATGGACATCAAAATTGACGGTATTACTCAAGAGATCATGGAAAAAGCACTTCACCAAGCACAAGGTGGCCGCTTACATATCTTGAATGTCATGAATGAAGCGCTAGCTAAGCCGCGCGAAGATATTTCTGAGCACGCACCGCGTATTACAGCGATTAAGATCCCAGTAGACAAGATTTCAGAAGTTATCGGTAAAGGTGGTTCAACTATCCGCGCCCTAACTGAAGAAACTGGCGCAACTATCGAAATCGAAGATGACGGTACAGTTAAAGTTGCTTCTAGCGATTCAGAAGGCGCAGCAGAAGCTGTTCGTCGTATCGAAATGATTACCATGGAAATCACCGCTGGCATGGAGTTTGAAGGCAAAGTAGTTCGTCTTGCAGACTTCGGTGCATTCGTTCAAATCACTCCTGGAAAAGATGGTCTGGTACATATTTCACAAATCGCTCACGAGCGTGTGAACAAAGTAACCGACTACTTGAAAGAAGGTGACATGGTTAAAGTTAAAGTACTAGAAGTCGATCGCCAAGGTCGTATTCGTCTTAGTATGAAAGCGATGATTGACCCACCAGCGCAAGAACAAGCGCCAGCCGGTCAAGAGTAATTATTTACTCGTTATATTAAAAAGGGAGCTTCGGCTCCCTTTTTTTGTCTAAAAGGATACGAAACTAACCTCCAGACGGATGATAAATCCACTTACCGTTAACTTAACCGTTATCCATGGTATGAATATAAATTCACGGTTATAGCTTTTCTTGCTTGTCTTCTTCGCCATTTTGAGTTTCCTCCATATTAGGCGTTTTGTAAATCGATAGACAAGTGAAGCAAATATTTGCTAGGATTGTTTTGAATATAGATAACAACCTTTCGAGCTTGTCTATCACTAGGAGGGACGATGCCAGTCGTCCCTGTTCCTATTGACCTGTCAATATTTAGATATATCTAAGCCAATAGATACAAGATAGTGCGTTTTTGTATTAGTAGCAAGAGCATATCTTGTGTAATTAGCTGTGGATAACTTGTGTGAAAAACGGGGGTAACTTTTAATCCCTTGTGCCGCCTACATTTGCGGGTGGTCAAGCGTTTTTTACTATTGTTATATTTTAAACTAAAATTAAGCTTGGAGAGACGATAAGGTGTTTGATATCTAAATCGAATCCTGTATCTAGTGACAATAGTTAATTGTTTACCAATTTTACCTTGTGTGGCAATCATTCCAAATATTCATATCTCTCAAGAAACTAAACTAAAGCTCAGAAATACTGAAAAGTCCTTCGGTATTAAACTGTTATCTTCCCCAGCGCGCCCTCAGTTCTCAAAATTATTGGAAAAAATGAAATTCGTGTTGGTTTATTATGTCCGTAGGCTGCAGACACTCAAATGCTTAAATCCAAAAATTTCTGCGAGGCTTGGCAAGCTTAAAATGGATTGTTAGACCTTATCTGCTTGTGCTTTGCATACCCTTAGAGCTAGCTGAGTAAGGCGAAGTTATAGCGGAAATAGGAAGGTGATTGTAGTGAATCCCTTTAGGGAGAGAGCAAAATTTAGATAATAAAAAATAGGGTCATTGGACAAGCAAAGCAAATGAACATATAACATAAATAGGGTATGGATAAAAAAAGAGGGGCCTGATGAAAAATTTAACGATAACGGCACTATTGTTGCTAACTTCAATCGCCTACTCAGCGGAGGAGCCGATACAAATTCCGCCGTGTTCGAGCGAAGAGTATAGCCAATTCGATTTTTGGGTTGGTGAGTGGGAAGTGTTTAATCCAGAGGGAGAAAAGGTTGGTGAGAACACCGTTGAGAAGATTTTAGGTGGTTGTAGCATACAAGAAAATTGGGTTGGCGAAAGTGGGAATATTGGTCATAGTTTTAATATCTATGATCGAACTACAGCATCGTGGCATCAAACTTGGGTCGATAATAGTGGTACCTTGTTAAAGCTCAATGGTGCTGTCAGTGATCGTTCGATGATTTTACAAGGCGTCACTAAAGGTCCAAAGGGGCCGGTTTTGAATCAGATCACTTGGACACCGCAAAAAGATGGCACGGTGCGACAGCAGTGGGAAATATCGGTGAACAAAGGTGGTAGCTGGCTAATGGTGTTTGATGGTACCTACAAAAAGAAACAGGCTGAAGGAGAATAGTTGTGGCTAAAAATATCTTAGCGGTGATTATTGGCGTTATTGTCGGTGGGTTGGTCATTTACAGCATTGAGTCTATCAATATGGTGCGTTTCCCGTGGCCAGAAAATCTAAGCATCGAGGACAAAGAAGCGTATGCTGAGTATGTTGGCTCTTTGCCAGTGGATGCTTTATTAACCGTGATTATTGCTCATGCCTTAGGCTCGCTAGTCGCGGGTTTTGTCTGTGGCAAAATTACACCCAATAAACATATTACTTTGGGCATTATTTGTGGTGTGGTATTTCTACTAGGCGGAATCATGAACCTAGTTATGATCCCGCATCCGCTTTGGTTCATGGTAGTGGATGTATTGGTCTACCTGCCTTTTGCGTGGCTTGGCGCTAAATTAGCCAAATAGAATCGTTCTCTGGTCATCAATACTGAGATTATGTTGGGTTATGCACACTCGTGCTGGTAGCGTTTTTATTCGACATGATCTCGTCTGCTAATTGGTCATCACCATCCTCTTTATCCACGCCAGATTGTTGTGGGGCTTTTTGTGGCTCTAGGCTCAATTGTGTATAGAGTGCAAAGTGATCGGAGCCATAAGCTGGCAAGCGCGTGATTTTATCTAACGTAAAGTGTTCACTGTGAAATAAGTGGTCAAGTGGCCAGCGCATAAACCAATAGTTAGCATGAAACGTATTAAACATACCGCGGCCAATTCGTGGATCGAGTAAACCACTAATTTTTCGAAAAAGACGCGTAGTCCGCGACCAAGCAACATCATTCATGTCCCCAGTAACGATAATCGGTTGCGCCTTATTTTTACTCTTTTCGATATTTTTCGCGACCATCACTAATTCTGCGTCACGCTCTGCGGACTCTTCGTTTTCAGTGGGGCTAGGAGGTGCTGGATGCAGGAAATGGAGTCGTATGGTTTGGCCATTTTCGAGTAGTGCCTGCGCATGAATCGAAGGCACGTCTTTTTCAATAAGGTACTGAATCTCTGCGTTTTTGAGAGGCAGTTTAGAATAAACGTGCATGCCGTATAGGTTATCTAGGGGGCATTTAACTGTGTGGGGGTAGTGCTCTTCAAGTTGATCGAGATGAGACTGCCACCATTGATTCGTTTCCAAAGTGACTAGAATATCAGGGTTATAACGGCGCACTAACTGGAGCAGCTGGCGAGCATTACGGTTAGTCATCAGAACATTCGCTGTAACGATGCTGATTGTATGCTTTTGCTGATTGGTTGATTTCTGCACTTCAGGTCTGACTAAGCGAGTATAAGGCAAAATCCACCAGCTTTGGTAACACAAACATAAAAAGGTGGGCAGGATAAGTAGCCAACTTTGTATTTGTGTTAACGTTAAAAAGCTGATTTGGAGGATGAGTAAGACAGCAGAAATGACCCCAAGCTGTAAGCGTGGAAAGTCTAAACCGCGCACCCACCATTTCTCATTTCGAGAAATAGGAAGAAGAGTCATAGCCGCAATGAGACAAGTACCAATAACGAGAACGGTAAACATACAAACACATTAACCTTAAGCTGGGTGACTTTGATGTTTTAATGCTACTGGAATTAGGCGAAATTTTCTGCCAAAACTTTAAAAGTTCGGTAAAAAAGCACACATCCTTGTGTGCACTACCGTGGAACTACGACTGCCAAAATATTATTGTGGCGTTGCTTGAATGGTAAGCGTGACTCCTGAAGTGGCGCTATAGCCACGTAATCCTATGTGCCAGGTGCCCGATTGTGGTGCATTGATGGTGCAGGTTTCTTCGTTGCCCCATTTATATGGGCGACAGTCATAGCTTGAAGTTGTGGGCTGCGAACCATGACTTAGATACAGGTCAGCGTCACCCGAGCCACCCGAAATAGTAACGGTTAGCAAGCTGTAGTCGCCATCGAGATCTTGGGTGAACCGTTCCCAAGCATTTTTGGCAACAGAAACATTACTATAGGTTTCGTCTATGGCTGGTGTACCAGGCCCTGTGTTGTCTTCGAAGCTGCCAATTAGCGTGACACCAGAAAAGCTAGTGTAAGCTTTTAGGCGAACATAGTAAGTGCCTTCACCATTACCTGAACAACTTTCATTGTTACCGTTTCTGTATGGGCGGCAATCGTAAGTCGAGTCCGTTGGTGCTGCACCTTTGCGCACATATAAGTCAGCATCACCTGAACCACCGTTAATGGCGAAGCGGATGTTGGTTGCGCCAGCAGGCACTTCCATGGTGTAAAGGATATCGTTGCCAGTGGTAGCGGATAAATCCGTCACGGGAACGCCATTCTTTAAGACTTTGTCGCCTGGTGGCGGCGGTGGTGGGGTACTGTCACCCACGGTTCCTTTCGCTAATTCGGCAAGGAAGGCTACCGAGAGTTTCGCGAAGTTCAAAGAGTGACTAGCATTAAAGTGATCGTCATTAACGGTGTGAATATCACTATTAGTGCTGCCCATGTGAGACTCAAATGGCATTGAGGCCGCAAAGCCCTGATTATGCCAGGAAGCATGATCGGAACAACCGTATCCACATTGGTCATAACCGTAGTTTATTGATGGCAAGTATGTCTCGGCGAGGTCGGCCAGGAACTGATTTTGAGCTTGGTTGGTATAATCCGTAATAAAAACAATATCCTGTGAGCTGCCTTTATAACCGGACATATCGAACTGGACGACTCCCAGTACATTGGCGTTACTGTTTTTATGCTCAGCGGCGATTTCTTGTGAACCCCTAAGGCCGACTTCTTCAGCCGCGTAACCCATAATTTTTACGGTACGCTCAGGCTTAAAACCCGACTCGACAATGGCTTCTAGTGATTCAGTTAATACGGCAATGCCTGAAGCATTGTCATCGGCGCCTGGTGCCCTACCAGAGCGGTTGTAGGAGTTAATAGAGTCAAGATGACCGCCAATAATAACGATTTCATCGGGGTAAGTTGTGCCCGTAATGGTGGCGATTACCGATGGCTGATTCCAACTATTGTGTCCATACAGTTTCACATTGATATCACTTCGATCTGCGGCTATAGATTGCCAATGATTTTTAATCCAATTAGCTGAGTCGACACCAGTAGAGGAGGTGTAATAACGGTTGTAATAGCTAGTGAGGCTATTCACGGTAGCTGTTAGGTCGGCGCTACTGACCTTGGAAATTAAAGCATTTGTAGCTTCGGGATTGTCGATACTGTAGTTGACCGTGGCAAAGTTTTGAGTTTGATGAATTTGGTGAGCGTGCTCTTGGGCTTGCTGCTGAGTGCTGTGATAGAAAAAGCCACCACAACGCTTATGCTCGTCATGCATTAACTGGCTCAACTCGATGAATTTGGATTCTGGAATTTGGGCTATAGCGACTGGGTTAGGACTGTTTTTACCAACAATGCCCGATAAAGACATAGGGATGTTTGCTTTAAATTTATTTTGTACGGTTTCAGCGGCATCAGCTCCAAGCGTGATCCATACCGTTTGCTCGGACTGGGGCTGATTTTGTGCCGAAGGTGAGTCTGGTTTTGCAGACGCCGAGTTTGTCAAAGACAAAGAGGTGGCGGCCACAGACATTAAAAATATGGTGGTTAGATGCTTCATGGTGAGCTACCTATGCTGTGATTAAATTTTAAATATTGCTCGAAAGTTACTTATGGAGAAGAGGGGCGGGAAGCCCCTCAAAAGCAAGATAACAGGGTTACTGAGGAGTTGCTGTGATGTTTAAAGTAACACCAGAAGCCGTGTTGTAACCGCGTAAACCAATGTGCCATGTACCAGATTGTGGTGCGTTGATGGTACAAGTTTCTTCGTTACCCCATCTGTACGGACGGCAATCATAGCTTGAAGTGGTTGGTTGTGAGCCATGGCGTACGTACAAATCAGCATCGCCTGAGCCACCAGAAATAGTCACGGTTAGGGAGCTGTAGTCACCGTTTAGGTCTTGCGTATAGCGAGCCCATGCATTTTGTGCGACAGAGACGTTGCTGTAAGTTTCATCGATAGGCGGTGTGCCAGGACCTGTGTTATCGTCGAAGCTACCAGTTAGCGTTACGCCAGAGAATCCTGAATAAGCTTTTACGCGAACGTAGTAAGTGCCTTCACCGTTACCTGAGCAGCTTTCGTTATTACCGTTTCTGTATGGTCGGCAATCGTAAGTTGAATCGGTTGGAGCAGCCCCTTTGCGCACATACAAGTCTGCGTCGCCTGTACCACCGCTGATGGCGAAGTTAATGTTAGTGGCGCCAGCAGGTACTTCCATGGTGTAAAGAATGTCGTTACCAGTGGTGGCTGATAGATTTGTTTCTGGCTCACCGTTTTTAAGAACATTATCACCAGGAGGAGGTGGTGTCGTACCGCCACAATCACGACCAGGACTAACGCTACTACTAATGCCTACGGCTTGTAGTGTGGCGTTAACATCGTCGACGCTATAACCCAAATCACACGCTGAGTCTAAAACGCCGTCGCCAGCATCGTCCCAGTTTGTGCGAGAGGTCCAGTAGTTTTGGTTTGCGCGAGTGTAAACTTCAAATGCTTTTTTCGTATCCCAACCACTAGTCGTTGCGAGTAAATAGAAAGCTTTGTTATAGACGCCTGAACTGTGGTGAACGTCCATGCCTGAGGTAAAGTTGTTCTGGTGATCGATTGATCTGCCATCTTGCGGGGGGGTGTTCATGTAACGTAGCGCACCGTTGCTTTTGAAAATTTGCTCACCAACTAAGAAGTCGTTTGTGCCATGCATATAAAATTCAGCAGCTTCACCGGCCATGTCTGAAAAGGCTTCGTTCAAACCACCGGATTTATTGCTATAGACCAAGCCTGAGTTTTGCTCTGTGAAGCCGTGGCTGACTTCGTGTGCCATAACGTCAAGCGACACTAAAGGATAGAACGTGCTAGCGCCATCACCGAAGGTCATTTGCTGGCCATCCCAGAATGCATTCTCGTAGTTATTACCGTAGTGAACGCGAACTCGTAATTTTTGTGAAAGAGGTGCGGCATTAAACCAATCGTTGTACATATTGAATACAACGCCACCAAAGAAGTGTCCATCGTTTAATGGCGAGTAAGCGCCGTTAATTTCTTTCACTGTATTGTCAGGGCAAGTGAAGCTGTGGATGCTACCACCGTACTGCGAGTTGTTCATGTTGATGGTATCGACATTGCTGTTACTCATGGTGCAAGTGTTACCAGACTGCGCCACATTCATCGGATCAAAGTCGGTACCATAAAAATATTTGCCCGTCTTTTGGTTACCGCCTGGACCTGTGCCGTTTGCCGTTTGCAGATTCTCATAAGAATGCAGCACATCGCCTGTTTTTGCATCAACAAACATTTGTGGACGAGAAGGCTCATCGCCGTGGGCAACGTAGCTTACAGAGTAAACCAACTTCGCCACGCCATCGTTGTCTTGCCAAATGACGAGATCAGACTTTTCGTTTTCGTAGTGTGAAATTGAGCGGCTTGTTTTGCCTTGTGCGTTAAAGGCTTGTGTATTTTTAGCGATGGACAATGCTTCAGCAGAAGTTATGCTTGGCTTGACGCTTGGCACGTCTTGCTCGATGGATTGAAGCACCGCGCCATGGGCAAAACTGAATTGACCAGAAGCTTTACGCGTAATAATGACGTCATCGCCGATAACTGGAATACCTTTATAAAACTGCTGATAACGTTTGGTGACGGTACCGTTATTGTTGTGGTAACTTTTGCGAACCTGTAAAGCGTCGCTATTGCCTTGTAGACCAACAAGCTGCTTCGCGTTCATCGAGACAGATCCCGGTAGAGCTTGCTGTTCAGCGATAAGGTTGTTGATAACAGGATTGTCGCGTAACGATTGGCGTTCGGCGGCATGGCCGACGGCTGTCAGCATGCTCAGCGACAATGCGCTAAGCACGAACTTTGAACTTCTGTTCATAGATATCTCCTTCTCATTAGTGAGTCGATAGTTGTTCTGATTATTGATGCTGAAGCATCTAATCGACGTAAGCGCTTGGCTTTAATGCATCGATTAGAAGTACCCCCTTCAGCGGCTGTGTTTTAAATCGAATAAAATTTTTTAATAACACGGTAATCAAACTAGCAACCTAAAAGAGTCGGTTCAATTGTAAAACTGTATCGTTTTGTAGAGTTATGTACCTTTGTGAACTGGCAGGGTTTTGTTTTGTGAGGGAGTACTTTTATTTATGTGATCTAGAGCCAAATTAATGCAAGTGTGGCTTGCTGGATTCATATCTGACTTACAGTAAAAAAGGACGCGGTGCGTCCTAAGGGTGGAGGAGACTATTGTCGTTTGTAGATAAAAATGACGTCCGTGTCTGAGAGTCTTCCTATGCTTTGGGGATATTAGTTAGTTTTGTGCGATAGCAGTTTCTACTTCTAAGCTGGAGTCCTCAAACATTGGCTCATGTGCTTGGTGGAAGCCTACCAGTAAGTCTGAATGCAATTCATAACGAACCGTGTATGTAATGCTTTGCCCTTTTTCCAGCGAAACCTTTTGTGGATCAGACAGCTCATTGATTGCACCATCAGAACTCACTTCATAGTGAATCAGTGCGCTTGGGTTCGGCAGCGGAATTTGGTAGTAACCGCTTAGAGCTCTGTCACTAGTATTACTGAAGCTTTGCGATAAGGTAAGAACGGTGAGGCCATCGAAGCGTTCTTCTTTTATAGTGCTAGCCTGTGGTTGTAAAGCGATTAAATTGCGTTCGCTATCGAGCGTATTAACGACGCCGAAGAGCTTAACATTTTCTAATGGTTCGGTCGGCTGATCGGCTTTTAAGTTGGTACTTAAACCTAACGCCATCATAGCAACGAAAGCTAAAGTAGCTTGTTTTAATTTAGTTGTGGTGTTCATCATTTACTCCTTGAAGCTTCCTCTTTGCTGGAAGCTATTGCGTTGTTCGATGATGTTATTAAAACGCAATATTATGGAGCTGTTGTGTGAATAAAGTGATGGAAACTATAGTGAATCGGGCAGAAAAATGGCGACTTGTAAGTCGCCATTGATGAAGCTTAAATAAGGATGAGCCTTAGTAGTGATGCAACAAGGTAAGTGAAAAAGTTACTGGGATCTCATCACTAATACTATTTAGGCCTGCAATTTCACGAAGCTTCTCTACGCCATCAGCAACGCCAAGTTCTTTAGCAGAAAGCACGACAGGCTCTTCGGTTGTGACGATTAACATTCCTTTAGCAGGAGTCACGCTAATAGTCGCGTTAAAGTCTGTCGACTGCCCTGCGAGCGACAAAGTACCTTCGATAGTCGTTTTAGTTTTGTCTTTAACACTAAGTAGCTGAGGGTCAATATTGGCTGTGATAAGTGCTTTTGGATGCTGCTCAGTGTTGAAAACGTGTTTTTGCAAACGCTCGTCACGAATAGGGATGTTGGTATCAACGCTGGTCAGATCGACAGTAACTTGCACTTCGCCAGTTTTAGAGACTGAGCCGGTGATGCCGTTAAATTCATGCTGTTCTACGATATCGCCATTCTTTGTACTGCTAAAATTCAACAAAGATTGATTGCTTTTAATGGTCCAACCGCTGCTTTTTTGGATTTGTTTTTTTTCTGCTTCTGTTGAGCAGGCGGCAAGGGCAAGAATACTGATACCACACAATACTTTTAGAATGTTGCTTCTCATCATATTTGACTCCTATTTTTTGATTCAAAAGAGTTTAACAAAATAAAATCAAAAAATACTAGAAAGATTACGAACAGGCCACAACTCTGCTTAAAAAATAGTCAGTGAATACTGGCTTAGAGCGCCTCCGTGATGGTATAATTCGCGCCCTTTTTTGAACAAATCGGCTAAGTTTAGCTAAATTGCTAAGCGTCAGGAGCAAGTAGGGTCACATGAGCAAGAAATTATTTATTAAAACCTGGGGTTGTCAGATGAACGAGTACGATTCGTCTCGCATGTCGGATTTGCTTAATAAAACTCACGGTTTAGAAGCCGCTGCTTCGGCTGAAGAAGCTGATGTGGTGTTGCTTAACACTTGTTCTATTCGTGAAAAAGCTCAAGAAAAAGTGTTTTCTCAGCTGGGCCAGTGGAAAAACTTAAAAAATGATAAGCCTGATTTGATTATTGGCGTTGGTGGTTGTGTGGCTTCGCAAGAAGGTGAAGCGATTCGCCAGCGTGCGCCCTACGTTGACGTGATCTTTGGCCCGCAAACACTGCACCGCTTGCCTGAAATGATTAAAGAAGCTAGTGGTGACGGTACCAAGCGTAAAGCTGTGGTCGATATTTCTTTCCCTGAAATCGAAAAATTTGATCGTTTGCCTGAGCCGCGAGCTGAAGGTCCTACGGCGTTTGTGTCGATTATGGAAGGTTGCTCGAAGTACTGCTCTTTCTGCGTTGTTCCTTATACGCGCGGTGAAGAAGTGAGCCGTCCGTTTGATGACGTTTTAGCCGAGTGCGCACAGCTGGCTGAACAAGGCGTACGAGAAGTGAATTTATTAGGTCAAAACGTGAACGCCTATCGTGGCCCAACTCATGAAGGCCATACGGCTGACTTAGCAGAGCTTATTACTTATGTAGCGGCGATTGATGGTATTGACCGTATTCGCTTTACGACATCGCATCCGGTTGAGTTTTCAGACCGTTTAATTGAAGTTTATGAAGATGTTCCTGAGCTGGTTAGCCATCTACACCTCCCAGTTCAGAGCGGCTCAGATCGCGTTTTAGCACTGATGAAGCGTGGCCACACAGCGCTTGAGTACAAGTCTAAAATCCGTCGTTTACGTAAAATCCGCCCGAATATGTCGATGTCATCTGACTTTATTATTGGCTTCCCTGGTGAAAGTGAGGCTGATTTTGAAGAGACTATGAAGTTAATTGGCGATATCGGTTACGACCACTCGTTCAGCTTTATCTACAGCGCGCGTCCAGGTACGCCAGCGTCGGATATCGTCGATGATACGCCGATGGAAGTGAAGAAACAGCGTTTATCGATTTTACAACAGCGCATCAATCAGCAGGCTTTCTCAATCAGCCGCAACATGATCGGCAATAAAGAGAAAGTGTTGGTTGAAGGCCCATCAAAGAAAGATCCGATGGAGCTTCGCGGGCGTACTGAAAACAACCGAATTGTGAATTTTGTCGGCCCGCACAGCTTAATTGGGAAGTTTGCTGAAGTGACGATCACTGATGCCTTCCCTAATTCATTACGCGGTGAATTCGAGCCAGACGGCTTGGTTCATTAAGTCATCAATTGTCCAAAGGTTAATTCTTGTCCAAACTATCTAACGAAACTTTTGAATTAGTCCCAGCCGATAACAAACGTTTATCGGCTTTATGTGGCTACCTTGACGAGCATTTAAAACATATCGAGCGCCGCTTAGGCATTGAAGTGAATGTTCGTGGTAACTCAGTCAGTTTAATCGGCGAAGGCATCAATATTGCTGCTGGACGCCAGGTGGTAGAAAGCCTCTATGCCGACACCGCCAAGAAAAGGGTACTCGATAGCGCTGATATTCACTTAGCGATTCAAGAGATTTCTACTGAGTTAGAATCGGCCAAGCCAAAAGCCCATGCTGATGACAACGTGACGTTAGTGACCAAGCGTGGGTTAATTAAGCCGCGCAGTCCAAATCAAAAGCAATACCTGCAAAATATTATCCACCACGACATCAGTTTTGGTATTGGCCCTGCCGGTACCGGTAAAACCTACCTAGCGGTGGCGAATGCGGTGGATGCGTTAGAAAAGCAACAAGTGCGTCGTATTCTTTTAACACGCCCAGCGGTCGAGGCGGGTGAGCGCTTAGGTTTCTTGCCTGGTGACTTGGCGCAGAAGGTCGATCCTTACTTACGCCCTTTATACGATGCGCTTTACGAAATGTTTGGTTTCGAAAAAGTGGCGAAGCTGATGGAGCGTAACGTGATTGAGGTTGCGCCGCTTGCCTATATGCGCGGACGTACTTTAAACGACGCCTTTATTATTTTGGATGAAAGCCAAAATACGACCGTCGAGCAGATGAAAATGTTCTTAACGCGAATTGGCTTTAGCTCTAAAGCGGTGGTGACTGGCGATATTACCCAAGTCGATTTACCGCGCGGTCAAAAGTCTGGCTTACGCCATGTGATTGACGTATTAAAAGACGTCGATGGCATCAGCTTCACCTTCTTCCAGTCGAAAGACGTGGTGCGCCATCCTGTGGTTCAGCGAATCGTGCAAGCGTATGAAGATGCTGATGTTGCAGAAGCTAAGCGTGCGGCTGATACCGCCAACGACGCGGCTAAAAAGCTCTAATGGCAGATCGATTGATTAATTCACAGATACCATTGTTGACGCTTCGTTAATGAGTACTTTGGATTTAGAACTACAAATAGCCACCAATGCTGAAAGCTTGCCACAAGAAGAGCAGTTTTCAGCTTGGGCGCAAGCCGCCGTTAGCAAGGTTTTAAATAACCAAAAGCCGACGGCTCTTACCATTCGTATTGTATCGAGCGAGGAAAGCCAAGAGCTGAACCATCAGTTTCGTGGTAAAAATCGCCCGACTAACGTTTTATCATTTCCCTTTGAACTACCCGAAGGCTTACCGCCTGAGTTAATGCAAGAACTACTGCAAGAGATGCAGCCTGAAGAGAAGGTGTTAGGCGATCTTGCGATCTGCGCCGAGGTGGTGGCGAAAGAAGCAGAGCAACAAGGGAAAAAGCTCGAAGACCACTGGGCACACATGGTGATACATGGGTGCTTGCATTTATTGGGCTACGATCATATAAAAGATGAAGAGGCTGAAATTATGGAAGCTTTAGAAGCTGAGATTTTAGCCGAACTAGGGATTAACAACCCCTATATCATTGATTAATCAACTATTTATACTATGTTTTGGCAACTAGAGGACAACCGAGCGCCATGAGCGATGACAAACCTCCGTCGAGGAGTTTTCTCCAAAGAATTTTCGATATCTTCCAATCTGAACCTCAAGATCGCCAGCAACTGGTTGAAGTGTTGCGGGTCGCAAAAGACGATAAACTGATAAAAACTGACTCCTTAGCAATGATGGAAGGGGTCTTACAGGTGGCTGAAATGCAGGTGCGCGATATCATGATCCCGCGCTCGCAGATGAATGTTATCCATGAAGATGCCTCCTTGCAGGAAATCCTGCCGATAGTCAGCGAAACCCAACACTCACGCTACCCTGTGGTTGGTGAAAATCGCGATGACATCGAAGGCATCATGCTCGCTAAAGAGCTCTTAAGCTATGCCTATGATGAAAATGGTAGCCAAAAGTTTGATATTAAAGATATTTTACGTCCAGCCTACATCATCCCAGAAAGTAAACGCCTCGATGTGCTATTGACGGAGTTCCGCTCAAAGCGTAATCACATGGCGATTGTGGTGGACGAATACGGCTGTGTATCTGGCCTTGTGACGATTGAAGACGTGCTTGAGCAAATTGTTGGCGATATAGAAGATGAGTTTGATATCGACGATGAAGAAAGCAATATCAAGTTGCACTCGAATGGTGAGTACATCATTAAAGCGCAAACGGATATCGAAGACTTCAACGAACGCCTAGGCTCAGACTTCCCCGATCAAGAGTTTGACACCATTGGTGGCTTACTGGTCAATAAATTCGGCCACATGCCACAGCGCGAAGAAACGATTAAAATGGGGGACTTTAAGTTCACCGTATTAAACGCTGATCAGCGCCGAGTTCATTTATTACGGGTGAAACCCTTGGCACAAGAACAGGGATCTTAGATAGCCTTTGGTGGGGGCTTAAGAGTAGTTGAAGAAATGCACCAAGTACCCCTTTAAAAGTTAGCCTCAGAATTCAAAATTATAGTGCAAATTGGGCATGGATAGCCCAATTTAGCAGAAACGAAACAAGGAGGTTTCGTGGTGACTGAAAGGAATGCCCGTGGTGCGGCGCGTTGATAATTTTTCCTTCTGAGGTTTGCCCTTTAGGGCCTAACTTTTAGGGGCGAGTTTTTTGGTTCGTTTTTTGCTCGCCAAAAAATGAACATCAAATAATATTCATATAGTATTTAAAATTTTGTTCGTACCTGCACAATTAAGCAACTTTTTCAAAATAAAGCTTACGATAACAGCGGGTTAGCTATAATAATACGCAAGAGAGCCAACAATGACACAAAAATTTGCCAGTCCGAACGGCTGGCTGGCATTTTTTATTGCCTTAATCGCGGGAGCGGTTTATCCCTTAGCATTTGCACCACTTAACTGGTGGCCGCTGGCGTTAGTTTCTATAGGCGCTTTCTGGTGGCTATTGACCGATAAAACGCCTAAAAAAGCTTTTCGTCTTGGCTGGGGCTATGGCTTTGGTGTATTTATTGCCGGTGTCTCCTGGGTTTATGTGTCAATAAACACCTTTGGTAATGCCGCACCATGGTTAGCGGTAACGCTGACCATTGTCTTCGCCATGATATTAGCCTTGTTTTACAGTATTCTTGGCTGGGTCATGCAGAAGATTTTTAGTAAGTACTCACTTGTCTCACGCATAATGCTATTCAGTGTCATCTGGATTGGTTTAGACATTGCCAGAGGCTCTGGATTTGTCAGTTTCCCGTGGTTGTATGCGGGTTACAGCCAAACCGAAGCCTTAATGCAGGGCTTGGCTGGCTTCCTCGGTGTGCATGGCGTTACTTTATTTGTGGTTATCCTAAGTTGCCTACTATCTGAAGTGGTGGCGACTAAAGGTTACGCACAACAACGACGTTTTCTAATCCCTATATTAACGGTGTTGGCAATTCCTTTTGTTGCCACGCTGTATATGTTTTCCAAAGCAGCAACCAAAGAGCAAACCTTGACCATTGCTTTAGTGCAACCTAATGTTGATCAACATATTAAGTGGAATTCGGAGTACTTTAATCAGATCATGTACGGTCTGTTTGAGCAAACCGATGCATATTGGGGCGCAGATTTGGTGGTGTGGCCTGAAGGTGGTATTCCAGCGTTTGAAAACAGAGTCCCAGGCTTAATGTCTGAGCTCGAAGCGAAAGCTAAAGAGTCGGGTAGCACCTTTATTACGGGCATACCGATGCATGAGCCTGATAATAGTGAAGTCTACTACTCGGGCGTTCGCCTGCTCGGTGAAGAGTCGCAACATTACCATAAACAACAGTTGGTTCCTTTTGGCGAATATATTCCTTTTACTGAGCTTTTACGTGGCGCCATCGACTTTTTTAATTTACCAATGTCGAGTTTTACGCCGGGTAGCCCCGAGCAAGCACCACTGCGTACCGAAAAAGCAGCGTTAGTGCCGGCGATTTGTTATGAAATAGCTTTTTCAGGCCTAATTCAAGGGCTTGGCAAGCAATCCCAAGACCAATTCACAGCAATTCTCACCATCAGCAACGACACATGGTTTGGCGACAGCTGGGGCCCGTTACAACACTTCCAGATCGCCCAAATGCGTGCTATCGAAACAGGCCTTCCCGTAATCAGAGGCACCAATAACGGACTTACTGCCGTCATCGCCTCCAACGGACACGTGATGGATCAAATCCCACGCTTCGAACGTAAAGTACTCGCCGGCGCTTTTGTCCTCGACAATAAACCAACATGGTTCTTGCGGTATGGCTATTGGACTTTGCTGGTGCTGGTGATTGTATTTTTGGGAGCGGCGTTTGGCTTTAGAAGAAAAAATTAGTTATGTAGGTTGGGTTAGTCTTTAGACGTAACCAATTTCTCTCGGCATATGAAATAAGTAAGGAAGTATTATGATAAATAAGATTCTAAGTATTTTGCTTTGGTTGATGATTTATCCACTCCCAATAAGTGCAGCAGTCATGGATAAACCATTTTCCAACCGTGCAGACTTTATAGTTTGGTCAGAAGAAATTGCACGAACTGAAGTATCACTAATGGTATCTTCGGGATGCTTCGCTTCCACAATACGCGATGAGGTTAATGACTCGTATGCAATAAGTCTCCAAAAGTTTTTAATTAATATCAATCCTATGCCAATTTATGATTATAGAGGATACATGCAACTATACTGTGAGAGTCCGTTAATGCATATAGGAGTAGATAAATGGGGTGAGTATTATGGACTAGAAGTATCTTCGATAAATAGTAACGGTAGTGTGGACACTGAGTTGGGTTCTCGCTTTTTTCCAATTGATGAAGAATATGATTCATTAGATGACTTCTCAATATTAAGGAAAAACTATAGTGTCATAACAGACTCATTGCATAAGCAGGATGTTTCCTTTTCTGGCTATAATGTTAATTATGCCAGTGATAACGTGTATATGGTTAAGCAAGAAATATTGAGAGACATTAATAATGCCGTTAACAACCATAAAAAATATATTCAAGAGTATATTCAAGACCATAATGGAATGTATTTGCTGCGTCTTTCTTTTACGATTGTTTTTTGGTCAGTTATACTTTTTTGTGGGGTTATACTTTTATTAAGAGCCAAAAATAGACTCTCTCGTAAAAAAATAGGGTTTAGGCACAGCTTGAAGGGAGTGATAGGGGGTATAACCCAAAGGTTCAGAGAAAAGCGTCATCACAAAAATGATTCTATAAGGATAAAAAAAGGTAAATTTAGTGCAACATACTCTGTGTCGGAAGAGTTGATGCGGTGGGCTGATTTAAAAGAAAAAGGTGTTATTACGGAAGATGAATTTAATCAGGCGAAAAAGGAATTGTTAGAAAGGAAAGGTTAAAAGTATTAAGTACACAACTGTGAGGGTAGTGAGCTTAGCCCAAGCAGATTAGCACCAATTACCCCTTTAAAAGTTAGCCTCATCATTTGAAATTATAGGGCAAATTAGTAGTTGACCCAAAGGGAATCCCCTCGCGGGAACAGCCCAATTTAGCAAAGGCGAAACAGGGCAAGCAATGCTCCCGGCTTTGCTATTGCATTCCCCACGTCCCTGTGGGTCAGAATTTCGTTTTGCGGCACGTCAATAATTTTGAATGATGAGGGAAGCCGTTAGGCCTAACTTTTGGGGCGAGTTTTTTGGTTCGTTTTCCCTAAAGGAACTTCCTTTGCTCGTTTGCTCGATCAAAAAATGAACGTAAAAGAAGAAACCACTTAACATTGAGAGTAGTGATTAGATTTAATCATATTTACCCTATCTAAAGATCTCTCGCCGACACACGAGTGATAACCGCTGATAAAGCTAAAGGTCGCATCAGGCCACTAAACCTAGTAAACCCTAACAATTAACCTTGTTGCTATCCCCCCTGTCAGGTAACATTAACAGCTTGTAGTTTGAGGCTGTCCGGGGCTTTTGGCCTGTTTCCTCCTAATCATATTCAATAACTAAAGATTTTCAGACAATGCAACTAACTGAGCACTACCAACCTTCTGAAATTGAAGGGAAAATTCAAGAAAAGTGGCAAAAAAATCAAACCTTTAAAGCGGTCGAGGATGCTTCGAAAGAGAAGTATTATTGCTTGAGTATGTTCCCGTACCCGAGTGGTCGCCTACACATGGGGCATGTGCGCAATTATACGATTGGTGATGTTATCTCGCGTTTCCAGCGTATGCAGGGCAAAAATGTGATGCAACCGTTTGGTTGGGATGCGTTTGGTTTGCCGGCGGAAAATGCGGCGGTAAAGAATAATGCTTCGCCTGCGCCTTGGACTTATGAAAATATCGAGTACATGAAAGGTCAGTTGCAGACGTTAGGTTTTGCTTTTGATTGGGATCGTGAATTTGCGACCTGTCAGCCTGAATATTATCGCTGGGAGCAGTGGTTTTTCACTAAGCTCTACGAAAAAGGCTTGGTTTATAAGAAAACCTCGTCGGTCAACTGGTGCCCGAATGACCAGACGGTTCTTGCTAATGAGCAAGTGGTGGACGGTACTTGCTGGCGCTGTGATACGCCGGTTGAGCAGAAAGAAATTCCACAGTGGTTTATTAAGATTACTGAATATGCCGAAGAGCTTTTAGAAGATTTAGAGAAGCTTGAGGGTTGGCCAGAAATGGTCAAAACCATGCAGAAAAACTGGATCGGTCGCTCGGAAGGGGTTGAAGTTGAGTTCGATTTTTCTGAAGGTGAGAATTTACGTGTTTATACCACGCGCCCAGACACTTTGTATGGCGTGACGTATCTTGCCGTTGCGGCGGGGCATCCGATTGCGACGATGGCGGCCGAGAATAATGCAGAGCTTGCTGATTTTGTACACGAGTGCAAAAACAGCAAAGTATCGGAAGCCGAAATGGCGACCATGGAAAAGAAAGGTATGGCGACTGGGCTATACGCCAAGCATCCGCTGACCGGTAAAGAGATTCCAATTTGGGTGGCGAATTTTGTGTTGATGGATTATGGCACTGGCGCTGTGATGGCGGTTCCGGCACATGATCAGCGCGATTATGAATTTGCGACAAAGTACGGCATCGACAAAGCTGCGGTGGTGAAGCCTGCCGATGGTTCTGAGTTAGATATTAGCGAAGCGGCTTATACAGAAAAAGGCATCGTGATTAACTCGGATGAGTTTTCGGAGATGCCATTTGAGCAAGCGTTCGATGCTATCGCTGAAAAGTTAGAATCGCTCGGTAAAGGCAACAAAACGGTGAACTACCGCCTTCGTGACTGGGGCGTTTCACGCCAGCGTTATTGGGGCGCGCCAATTCCAATGATTAATATGCCTGACGGGTCGGTTGTTCCTGCGCCAGAAGATCAGCTTCCTGTACGCCTACCAGAAGACGTAACTATGGATGGTGTGACTAGTCCGTTGAATACTGACGAAGAGTGGAAAAAAGCGGTGGTTAATGGCGTAGAAGGCATTCGTGAAACCGATACTTTCGACACCTTTATGGAGTCGAGCTGGTATTACGCGCGCTTTACTTGTCCAAATTACGAAGACGGCATGTTAGATCCTGAAAAGGCGAATCATTGGCTGCCAGTCGATCAGTATATTGGCGGTATTGAGCATGCCACCATGCACTTGCTGTATTTCCGCTTCTTCCACAAGTTGTTGCGTGATATGGGTTTGGTGAATTCTGACGAGCCAGCGAAAAAGCTATTGTGTCAGGGCATGGTGTTGGCTGATGCTTATTATTATGTTGACGACAAAGGCGCGCGCCAATGGGTATCGCCGCTAGAGGTTGAGGTTGTTGAGCGTGACGACAAAGGTCAGGTGATTAAAGCGGTCGATAAAGACGGTAACCAAGTGACTCACGCTGGCATGACGAAAATGTCGAAGTCTAAAAACAACGGTATTGATCCACAGTCGATGGTCGATCAGTATGGCGCTGATACAATGCGTTTATACACCATGTTCGCTTCGCCACCGGATCAGTCTTTGGAGTGGCAGGATTCTGCGGTTGAAGGCTCGCAGCGTTTCTTGCGTCGTTTGTGGAAGATGGTGCAGTCGCATCAACAAAAAGGCAAAGTGGCTAAGCTCGATGTGGCAAGCTTGAATGGCGATCAAAAAGCATTGCGTCGCAAGACTCATGAAACCATTGCTAAAGTCACCGATGATTATGATCGTCGCTACACCTTTAACACGGCTATCGCCGCGGTCATGGAGCTTTTAAACCATGCGGCGAAAGCTGAAGAAATGTCAGAGCAAGATCGCGCTGTATTGCATGAAGCTCTAGAGACAGCTGTATTGTTATTAGCACCAATCGTGCCCCATATTTGCTCAGAGTTATGGCTAGCCCTTGGTGACTTGGTGGATGATACTGAGCGTCTTGATGTAGTGGATGCTAAATGGCCAACGGCCGATAAATCTGCCATGGTGCAGGACGAAAAGTTAATCGTGGTGCAAGTCAACGGTAAAGTACGCGCCAAAATCACTGTTGCTGCCAGTGCCTCGAAAGATGAAGTCGAAGCACAAGCATTGGCCGATGACCACGTTAAAAAGTTCACCGATGGCAACACTATTCGCAAAGTGATTGTGGTTCCGGGTAAATTGGTTAATATTGTTGCTAATTAGGGCGAAACGATAGATTAGGAATTCGATGAAGACTCGTTTAATACTGATAATGTTAGCCGCTTGCAGCTTAGTTGTTGCTTGCGGCTTTCAGTTGCGCGGTGCTGGTACAGAGCTTGATAACGCTAAGATTTGGGTGTTAAGCAAAAACCCGAACTCAAACTTTGAGCGAACCCTAAAGCAACGCTTAACGTCGCAGGGCGCGAAGCTGGTGGATGCTGCTGAGGATTCACAAATGCAACTGGCGGTCATTGGTTATGACACAGAAAAGCGTACCGTTGCGCGTGATAGCTTTGGCCGCGCGAGTGAGTTGGAGTTGATATTTACCCTTAAGTATCAATTGCTTACGCCTAGCATGGTGACTGAGGGTGAACCTGAAACTCAAACCTTAAGCAGTCGTCGCGAATTCGCCTACCAGCGCACGTTAGAATCTGGCCAGGTTAATGAGCAGCAGCGTTTGATCAGTGATATGCATCAAGATGTGATCAACCGTTTATTATTGCAAATGGCAACGACGCTGCATTTAAAACCAAATTCTTAATCCGCACATTTAACTGCCAAGGTAACCGTGAAAGTCTATCCTGAAAAATTAGAGCAAGCTTTAAATAAGACCGATCCTAATAAAAGGGTCTCAGTTTATTTGGTTGCTGGCGACGAGCCTTGGCAAAAGATGGAAGCCGCCGATCAAATTCGTGCCCATTGCAAAAAGCAGGGGATTCTTGAGCGTCAAATCATCGAAGATACCAATGCTTCAAACCCACTGACGGATCAGGCAGGCACAATGTCGCTATTCGCCGAAAGCCGATTGCTCGAATGGCGTTTCGATAAAAGCATCAAAAAAGCGCAAGGCGAAGCGATTCAAAGTTTTATTAATAGTCAGCCAAGCGATGTGTTGCTAGTTATAGCGCCTAAGCTTGCTAACGAAAAACGCACCTCTTGGTTCAAAACGCTAGAGCAGGCGGGAATTGTGGTTGAGGTTTGGCCAATCCCTGCAGAACGCTTAGGGGGCTGGTTACGTCAGCGCGCTACTAATTTGCAGGTGCAGCTAGACAACGACGCTGTTGGGGTTTTGGTTGAGCGCTGCGAAGGTAACTTGTTGGCGGCGCATCAAGATTTACAAATGTTGTCGCTACTCGCCGAAGGCAACGTTATAACAGGCGATAATATTCGCGATTATGTGGGCGAAAACGCCCGTTACTCTACGTTTGAGCTGGGCGACGCTTGCTTGAGTGGTCAAGCCGAACGAGCGCTACGCATGTTAGCCAGTATCGAGGCAGAAGGAACTTATCCGCTACCCATCGTTAATCAATTATTGCGCGAATGTCAAAGCCTTGCTAAATGGTCAGAAGATATGGCGAAAGGCACCCCCATGGCAGAAATATTCAAGACCAATCGTGTGTGGCCTAAAAAACAAAAGATTCTTCAAGTTGCCTTATCCAAAGGAAGCGTGAAGAAGTGGTACGCCATGATTCAGCGGCTAACCATGATCGATAAGGGCATAAAAGGTCAGGCAGATATCGATGTGTGGCAAGAGCTGTCTTATGTGGTGTGTCTGATCGCTGGGGTGAATCCCTTTAGAGCTAAAAAAACAACAGCACCAAGCCAGCCAGCTTCAACGCAAACCTCTACTGCCGCTAGCAAAGGCTTGAGCCACCTCAAAAAAGAATTGGGAATGAGCTGATGTCACCAGCTTTAGCAGAAAAAAATAAGCTAATGCATATTATCCTGGGGGGAACTTTCGACCCTGTTCATTTCGGCCATCTGCGTATGACGCAGGAAATGCTGAACCGATTTCCCCAGGGCAAAGTTTCTTTGATGCCAGCGGCATACCCGCCGCATCGCCCAGAACCTGGCGCCTCAGCGCAACAGCGGATCGAAATGCTTGAGTTGGTGCTGAGTAAATATCCCCAACTTACCATTGATAGCCGCGAGCTAAACCGTACAGAACCAAGCTACAGCGTGGTCACTTTGCGTGAAATTCGCCAAGAATTAAAAGACGCCGGAAAAGCAGATACCTGCCTCGTGTTTTTGATGGGTACAGACGCTTTTGCCAAACTTAATCAATGGTACCAGTGGCAAGAATTAATAAGCCTCACCAACATTTTAGTGGTCGGGCGCCCGAGTAGCGAACTGCCGAGTGACGGTGAGATGGCAGAGTTTTATCAAAAGCACGCGATCGATAGTCTCGACCATTTGCCACACTATAGTCACGGCAAGGTAGGTTTCTGCCAGATGCCACAGTTAGATATCTCGTCAACCTATATCCGGGAACAAATAAATCAAGGCTTTTCACCCCGATTTCTTTTGCCTGATGGTATACTAGACTACATGAATCAGTATGGCCTATATGGCTTAAACCGTAAAAGTTAAGGTAATCAATGCAAGTTGAGCAGTTAAAAAACGTTGTTGTAGAACAACTAGAAGACCTAAAAGCTAAAGATATCAGTGTGTTAGACGTTCGTGAGCTAAGCTCAGTGACCGATTATATGATCGTTGCGAGCGGTACTTCTAACCGTCATGTTAAATCCGTAGCGCATAACTTAGTCAGTGAAATGAAGGACCAGGGCGTCATGCCTCTCGGTGTTGAAGGTGATGATGTTTCTGAGTGGGTACTGGTGGATTTAGGCGATGTTGTGGTTCATATCATGCTTGCCCAAACTCGCGACTTCTACCAACTAGAAAAGTTGTGGGACCCAAACTGGAAAGAAGCTCGCTCTCAGTAATTATACTGACGTACTCCCATGCAATTGCGCTTAATCACGGTCGGTCAAAAAATGCCTAGCTGGGTTGAGCAGGGCTATGAGGAGTATGCGCGTCGTTTTCCTAGGGACTTTCAGCTGGAACTGATCGAGGTTGCGGCGGTCAAACGCGGAAAGAATGCCGATATAGCACGATTAACCGATAAAGAAGGTGAGGCGATGCTAGCTCATGTCTCGAGTGGTGATTGGGTGATTGCTTTGGATGTCAAAGGTAAGCAGTTATCGACGCCTCAGCTTGCACAACAGATTGAACACTGGCAACAACATCACCCGAGCCTTGTGTTGTTTGTCGGTGGGCCAGAGGGGCTGGCGCCAGCTTGCCTTGAGCGTGCCAATCAAAAAATATCGTTGTCTAACCTGACGTTTCCACACCCTTTGGTAAGAGTTATCATTGCTGAGTCATTGTATCGAGCATGGTCGGTGACGGTGAATCATCCCTACCATCGAGAATAGACTTTTTAGTGAGCTCGGTCGAGGGGCATTTGTAAGAAACGTGGCAAACTCGAAGTCATCAAACACTAACAGTTTCTAATAAAGTCGCAATAAGACGGTTAATTCACACAATATGCTAAAAAGACGCGAAGCCATAAAAGATGTAGGACGAGAAACTTCGATGTTTTTCGTGCGTTGCGTGGTTGCGTTAATCATTGTCGTGGGACTTATGGGCTTCCTCATTGCGCGTGAGTTTAAGCTGCAAGTCATCGATCATAAAAAGTATCAAACCCAATCTGAAAATAACCGTATTAGAGTACAGCCGGTGGCACCGGTCCGTGGCTTGATCTACGATCAAACGGGCAAGCTATTAGCGCAAAACCGATCGATTTTTGCCTTAGAAATTGTGCCAGAGCAAGTGGATGACATGGAAGATACCATCAACCGCTTAAGAGACATCTTCCAAATTCCTGATGAGCGCATTGAAAAGTTTTTAGAGCAAGTAAAGTTCCGCCCAAAATTTAATTCGTATGCCATTAAGTCCAACTTAACGGAAGAAGAAGTGGCGATATTCTCGGCCAACCAACACTTCTTCCCTGGCGTCAGCGTCGAAGCGCGTCTTGAGCGTTATTATCCCTATGGTGCTACCTTGGTTCATGTGCTTGGCCGTATGGGCGCTATCACTCAGGAAGAACTGGTGCGGATGGACGAAAAGGACTTAGAAGCCAATAGAGAAGTGGGTGTGACTCGCCTGCGTTACGCCGCCACCAGTAAGATAGGTAAGCTTGGGCTTGAGCGTTATTATGAGGATAGGCTACATGGCGAAGTGGGTAGCGAAAAAGTTGAAACTGACGTGCGAGGCAGAATTGTTCGCGTATTAGAGCGAGAAGAGCCACAAGCTGGGCAAGATATTCACCTTTACCTTCACTTAGGGCTACAGCAAAAAATTACTGAGTTAATGAATGAGCTTGGAGCACGAGGTGCAGTGGTTGCGGTTGATCCATCGACCGGTGGTGTACTCGCCATGGTTAGCCAGCCCGCCTATGATCCCAATATGTTCACTGGTGGGATTTCGAGTAAAGAGTATAAAAAATTATTAACGCCTGAGCGCCCACTTTACAACCGCGCGGTGCAAGGGACTTACCCGCCAGCCTCAACCATTAAGCCACACTTGGCTTTTATCGGTCTCAAAGATGGGGTCATAACACCGAATACACGAATTGCTGATCCCGGTTGGTTTTCATTACCCAATAACGATCACCGCTATCGTGACTGGAAGCGTTGGGGCCATGGCGCAACGGTTGATGTGATGCAGGCCATTGTAGAGTCTTGCGATACTTTCTTTTACGATTTGTCGGTGCGCTTAGGGATCAATAGAATTCATGAAGGAATGACTCGCTTTGGCTTTGGCCAAAAAACCGGGATTGATATCGTCGAAGAGAAAGTAGGTATTATGCCGTCCCGTGAGTGGAAAAGAGCGGCTAGAGGCGAACCTTGGTACAACGGGGATACAGTTAATATCGGTATTGGCCAAGGCTTCTGGACGGTGACTCCTTTGCAACTAGCTAACGCCACAGCGGTCCTAGCGAATGATGGTATCCGTTATAAATTACAGCTGGTGAAAGAGTTTTCGCAAGACAACCGCTACCAGTCGAATACACCGGTTATGTCCTATCACCAAATAGATACTGGCGACGGCAGTTGGCTCGACTTAGTGAAAGAAAGCATGAAGAAAGTGGCGGAGCCACCTAGAGGAACGGCCAGAACAGCTTTTGCGGACGCTGAATATGTGGTCGCTGGCAAAACAGGTACGGCGCAGGTTAAGAGTATCGCGCAGGATGAGCAGTACGATGCCACAAAAATAGCAGAAGAATTCCATGATAATGCCCTATTTATCGGTTACGCTCCTTTTGAGCAGCCGAAAATAGCGTTGGCAGTTATGATGGAGAATGCTGGCGGTGGTGGCTCAAATGCTGCACCACTGGCTAGAGAAATCATGGACTACTACCTGCTTGAAGCGCTTAAGCCGGAACAAAACGCAGAGCCAACTAACCACGAGGAGAACAGTGATGGCGCTACGCACTAGTGCTGCCAATACGCATAAAGCTCGTAGCAGTTTGCTGTGGCGACTGCATATTGATGTGCCACTGCTGTTTGGACTTTGTGCGCTGATGGGCTTTAGTTTATTGGTGGTTTATAGCGCTGGTGGCGAAAGTTTGGCGCTGGTTGAAAAACAACTGGTTCGATTCGGTGCTGGCATGGTGGTGATGCTTATGCTGGCGCAAGTTTCGCCGAGGACGCTTAAAGAATGGGCGCCGTTATTTTTTGTGGTAGGTATTGGTTTTTTGTTGGCGGTTCTCTTTTTTGGAGAGTCGAGTAAAGGGGCGCAGCGTTGGATTGATATAGGCGTTCGTTTCCAGCCCTCGGAAATTATGAAGCTAGCAGTGCCTATTATGGTGGCGGCTTTCTTAGCGGATAAAGCCTTGCCACCTAGCTTTAAGCATTTAGTCATAAGCTTAGCGTTGGTTTTAACCCCTACAGTGCTGATTATGATTCAGCCGGACTTGGGAACTTCGTTATTGATTGCTGCGTCCGGTTTCTTCGTGATCTTTTTTGCGGGATTGCGCTGGAAATACATCGTCAGTGCGCTTGGTATCGCGGCAATTTTGGCACCGATCATGTGGTACTTCACTATGGAGGAGTACCAAAAAGGACGAGTGCTGACATTTTTAAATCCTGAAAGTGATCCACTAGGCTCGGGTTATCATATTATTCAGTCGCAAATTGCGATCGGTTCGGGTGGACTTTATGGTAAAGGTTGGCTCAATGGAACTCAGTCTCAACTAGAGTTTTTACCGGAGCGCCATACCGACTTCATTTTTGCGGTTTTAGGCGAAGAGTTTGGCTTAATCGGGATTATAATTTTATTGGCGATATATTTGTTCGTTATTTGGCGAGGACTCTATATCAGCTTACAGGGTCAAGATAGTTTTAGTCGCTTACTTGGCGCTGCTTTGACCTTAACTTTTTTTGTTTATTTGTTCGTAAATATTGGTATGGTCAGTGGTTTGTTACCAGTGGTCGGGTTACCATTACCACTAATTAGTTACGGTGGGACTTCGATTGTCACTTTGATGGCAAGCTTTGGAATATTGATGTCGATTCAAACTCACCGACGTCTACACTCGGCTTAAACTTCCGCGCAAACTGCGAACAGGCGCGCTGTATTTAGACGAATTATGTGATGTTTTGGCTCTGCATTGTAGGAGAATTTAATGAAAAAAATAATAGCAACAGTGTTACTGGCTTCTGGGCTTGGCTTCTGCAGTCTTGAGGCAACAGCTGGCGAAGCGCCGACTGAGCCGAAAGCCTTTGCTCAATTTATGGCAAAAGAACATGGCTTTACCGAAAGCTATATCTCAACGGTATTGGCTAAAGCTGAGAAGCGCCAAAGTATCCTTGATGCGATTAGTCGACCTGCTGAAGGGAAAGATTGGTATGAATACCGCCCGATCTTTATTCAGCAAAAGCGCATCAAACAAGGTGTAAAGTTTCTGCAAGACAATCAAGAATTGTTAAAACGTGCGGAAGAAAAGTATCAGGTTCCAGCAGAAGTTATAACAGCCATTATTGGCGTAGAAACTTATTATGGTCGCATTCAAGGTAGCTATCCTGTGCTTGATGCGATTAGCACTTTGGCCTTTCACTACCCAAAGCGCGGAAAATTCTTTGCCGGTGAACTAGCCGAATACTTTGTATTGGCGCGTGAGCAAGGCTGGAAACTGGAAGAACCGAAAGGCTCCTATGCTGGAGCTATGGGCATGGGTCAGTTTATTCCGACTTCTTACCGCCACTATGCAGTGGATTTCGATGGCGATGGTAAAATCAATTTGTTCGACAATAAGGCTGACGCCATCGGTAGTGTCGCAAACTATTTCAGCGTTCACGGCTGGCGTATGGGCGAGGCGGTTGCTGAGTTCGTGGATATCGACGCAACATTGGCCAAACAGTTCGAAAACACGAAGCTAAAACCGCAGTTTACCGTTGCTCAGTTAAGGAAAGCAGGCCTAGATTATCAAGGCAAAGCAAAAGATCAGGATATCGCGGGTGTTTACCACTACAAGCAAGAGAATCGTTACGATTACTGGTTAGGCTTCCACAACTTTTATGTCATAACACGCTATAATCGTAGCCCTATGTATGCCTTGGCAGTACATCAGTTAAGTCAGGAAATCCTTGCGGAATACGATGTTCAGCAACAAAAGGCACAGGCCAAAAAATCATTACCAACAGTTAGCAAAGCTAACGATGAATCATAGCCGTTAGAGTAACTAGATATGATATTAAAGCGAAGTGTTCAGTTAGTGAGTTTGGTCGGCGCATTGAGCGTTTTAAGTGCTTGTACCACCACGAGCGGTGGTACAGGTGCCGAAGATGATGCGCCAGCATACGGCAGCGCCGCCGATCGCAAAATTCCAGATTATGCACCAGATGGAACGGCGAGTTCGTTTGAAGATGGGCCGATTGAAGAGCCAACGCCAAGGGTTGAAGAAAAAAGCCCTTTCGGCAACCCGCCATATTATGAAGTGGATGGCGTTGTGTACCATGTGTTAGCCAGCGGTGATGGCTATTCGGAAACCGGTACTGCTAGTTGGTACGGTCAAAAGTTTCACGGCCGCAGAACCTCGTCAGGCGAAGTGTATGATATGTATCAATACACCGCCGCTCACAAAACTTTACCACTACCCAGTTACGCGCGAGTAACCAATATTGATACAGGCGATTCAGTGGTTGTGAAAATCAACGACCGCGGGCCTTTTGTGAAAAATCGTATCATTGACTTGTCGTACGCGGCTGCTAAAAAGCTAGGCTACGATCACCACGGCACGGCCCGAGTAGAAGTAACGGTGTTGGCTTCGCCTGGTGGCCCACAAAAAGCAGTTAACCCTGATGGTGAACTAGAAATTCCGCCGATGGACGAGCAACATGATAATGCTAAGCTGTTTGTGCAGGTGGGTGCTTTTTCTGATGAAATGCGCGCAGACACATTGGCATCGCGTTTGCGTGAATACTTTAAGCAACCGATTAGCCTGACTCCAGTGAATGTTAACGGTCAGAAGTTGCATCGAGTTCGAATCGGGCCCTTGGAAGATGCGCGTGCAGCGGAAGCAATTTTATCCCAATTAAAGCAATACAGTTTTGGTACACCTCGAGTAGTGACTGATTAATAAGTCACTGAAAAATCAATAGTTTAGTTAAGTAAATAGTGTAGAAGCAATGATGAAACGTAATTATTCAGTCCTGTTAGTAATCGTAGGTGCTGTCCTTTGGGCAGCTTCGAATGTCGCCAATGCTATTCAACCTAGAAAGCCGAATGTGGCAGCCAGTTCTTGGATCTTGATGGATTATGAAACGGGTAACGTGATCATGGAAGAAGCGGCGGATGAGCCTTTGCCACCAGCCAGTTTGACCAAAATGATGACCAGTTACATTATTGCGGATCAGTTGCACAAGGGGAATATTAGCCTAGAAGATCAGGTTCTCATCAGTAAAAATGCTTGGGCGCAAAATCCGAAGCTACGAGGTGGTTCGCTGATGTTTGTTGAAGTTAACAAATACGTCAGTGTGGATGATTTGCACCGTGGTATTGTGGTGCAGTCAGGCAACGATGCGAGCATCGCGATGGCCGAGCATATAGCCGGAAGCGAGGAAGCTTTTGCGGATTTAATGAACCAATATGCGAAGCGCTTAGGCATGAACAGCACCCACTTTATGAACAGCACTGGATTGCCGGATGAAAACCATATATCAACCGCCCGTGACTTGGCGAAACTGGCGCGTGCTTTAATCGCCGACTTCCCGGAAGATTACAGCTTATACGCAGAGCGTGAGTTTACCTATAACGGCATTACTCAGAAAAACCGTAACGAACTGCTTGGTGACACGACCTTAGGCGTTGATGGCATCAAAACAGGGCATACCGAAGAAGCGGGTTACTGTTTAGTATCATCAGCTGAAAAGCAAGGCATGCGCCTGATTTCGGTGGTGTTGGGTGCCGATAGCATGGGAACAAGAGCTAGCGAAAGTCGTAAACTACTCAATTTTGGTTTCCGTTTTTATACCAACGTTAAAGCATTTGCCGCAGGTAAGGCTCTAAATCAAGCGCAGGTCTGGAAAGGCGAAGAAGAAAAAGTTGCTGTTGGCTTAGCTCAAGATGCTGTGCTGACTGTGTTGAAGAGTGAAAAAGATGAGCTAAAAGCTAACTACAAATTAAATGGTAAGCTTATGGCGCCTATTAAGAAAGGCCAAGTAGTCGGCGAAGTCTATTTCAACATGGGTGATACGGTGGTGAAGCGCTTACCGATGGTCGCATTAGACAATGTTGAAGAAGCTGGATTCTTTGGTCGTATGTGGGATTCGATGGCCCTATGGTTCGAAGACTAGTACAAAAAAGATATTTAGAGTTCGCGATTATAACTTTATAACTAGTTGATATAAGTAGGAATTATGTCTATAGCCTATTTAAATGGTGAATTTCTAAACTTAGAACAAGCAACAGTCCCGGTCTTAGATCGGGGCTTTTTGTTTGGTGATGGGGTTTATGAAGTTATCCCAGTATATGCTGGAAAGCCGTTCCGTTTTACAAGCCATATCAAGCGCTTACATAAAAGCTTGAGTGCGATATTGATGTCATTCGAGCAACCGGAAGATACATGGCTTGAGATTTGCCAAGGCTTAATCGAACGGAACGATTTTGACAATGCCTCCATATATCTGCAAGTCACTCGCGGTAGCTACATTAACCGTCACCACGACATTCCAGAGCTCGATAAACCCACGGTGATGGCCATGATCTCGCCACTACCTCCGGTGCAAAAAGACTGGCAAGTTGCTGATATTAAATGTTATTCCGTCATTACTGAAGAAGATATTCGTTGGCAGCGTTGTGACATCAAAGCCATAACCCTGTTAGCAAATTGTATGCTCAAGCAAAAAGCGCTTGAATCTGGCGCTGATGACACCATATTAGTGCGCAATGGTGAGGCGAATGAGGCAACGTCGAGCAACCTTTTTATCGTGCGCGATGGTGTTATGATCACGCCGCCGTTAAGTGAGCAGCTGTTAGCTGGTGTCACACGGGAGTTTATTTTGGCTTTAGCCAAGAAGCACGGTATCCGCTATGAAGAGCGCCCGATCCCTGAGCACGAATTGGAGTTAGCCGATGAAATATGGCTTTCCAGTTCGACCAAAGAAATCCGCCCAGTGATTAAAGTAAACGGTGTTACAATTGGTGATGGCGTTGCAGGCCCCGTCTGGCGTCGTATGTATGTATATTATCAACAGCTAAAAGAGCAGTTATACCAAGGTGAAATAAGTGGTGAGGTAGAGTTATGACCCAATATGATCGTGATAAAGTGTGGGAATTTCCGTGCGAAATTTGTTTTAAAGTCATGGCTATCCACCGTGAAGGCATTGATATGGAAGTGGCTGAAGTCGTTAACCGCCATGCACCAAGTGATTATGCGCCATCCTCAAAACTGAGCCGTGATGGCAACTATGTATCTTTGTCATTCACCGTAACGGTAGAAAATCGCGAGCAAGTCGATGCTATGTATAAAGAAGTGCATACCGTCGAAGGCGTAAAAATGACTTTATAAAAGCCAACATTAAGCAGATTTAAGTATGAATAGCGACAATTCGGTAATAATCCGCGAGCTGGGCCATCAAAGCTATGTGCCTGTGTGGCGACGGATGCAGCGTTTTACGGACGAAAGAGATGACAACACAACCGATGAAATCTGGTTAGTTGAGCATGATCCTGTGTTTACCCAAGGTCAGGCAGGCAAGCCCGAACATTTATTATTTACGGGTGATATTCCTGTGGTGCAAGTCGATCGTGGTGGCCAAGTGACCTATCATGGCCCAGGCCAGCTGGTGGGTTACTTTATGATTGACTTGCGACGCAAGGAGATGGGGCCGCGAGATTTGGTCTCAGCGATTGAAGACGCGGTGGTCGATACTCTTGGTTTATACGGTATTGAGGCCTATCCCCGCTCTGATGCGCCGGGTGTTTATACTGATGATGCCAAAATTTGCTCGCTGGGTTTAAGAATTCGTAAGGGTAAGTCGTTTCATGGCTTGGCTTTGAATGTTAATATGGATCTTGAGCCGTTTGCACGGATTAACCCTTGTGGATATCAAGGGATGGCGATGACACATGTCGCTGAGCGTGGTGGTCCCGAGACTCTGGAGAGAATTCAGCCAGATTTAGTGGATCAATTATGCAACAAATTAGGCTATAATAGCCGTCTTGAAATGAAGGGCCTACCTGAGTAATTGGGTAAGGTTTAAGTACTTTTTATGTCAAAACCTGAGTCTGTTGCACAAACAGCGCCTCGTAAGAAAAAAGTTACGGGCAAAGTCGTACCGGGTCACAAGATGCGCGCCGAAGAGAAAATGGCACGTATTCCTGTAAAAATTATGCCAACTGAAGAGATGCCGCGTAAGCCGGACTGGATTCGTGTGCGCCTTCCGAATGGTAACCAAATCACTAAAATTAAGGACATGTTGCGCAACAAAAAGCTACACACTGTGTGTGAAGAAGCTTCTTGCCCTAACTTGCCTGAGTGTTTTGGTCACGGTACCGCAACCTTTATGATTATGGGTGATATCTGTACCCGTCGCTGTCCTTTCTGCGATGTGGCACACGGTCGTCCGTTGCCGCTAGACCCAGAAGAACCTAAGCATTTGGCAGACTCGGTGAAATCGATGAAACTGAATTACGTGGTGATTACTTCGGTTGACCGCGATGATTTACGCGATGGTGGTTCTGCACATATCACTGAATGTGTTCGAGTAGCGAAAGAAGAAAACCCAGACCTGAAAGTAGAAGTCTTGGTTCCGGACTTCCGCGGTCGTATGGAAGTAGCATTGGACAAGATGGCTGATGGTTTACCAGATGTGTTTAACCATAACCTTGAGACTGTACCTCGATTGTATAAGCAGGCTCGTCCAGGTGCTGATTACCAATGGTCGCTTGATTTACTGAAAAAGTTTAAAGAACGCTACCCAGGAATTCCAACCAAGTCAGGATTAATGATCGGCCTTGGTGAAACTAACGAAGAAATCATCGAAGTGTTGAAAGACCTTCGAGCGCATGGCGTGGATATGTTGACTATGGGTCAGTATTTACAACCAAGTAAATACCATCACCCGGTAAAACGCTTTATGCCTCCGCACGAATTTGATGAGTTAGGCAAAATCGCAGAAGAGATGGGCTTTACTAACGTGGCCAGCGGGCCAATGGTGAGATCGTCGTATCATGCGGATCAGCAAGCTGCGGGCAAAAAAGTTAGCTAACTTCCCGAAGTTGCGTTATTTGGGCTTAGTCAGCCGAACGAGTATTTCGAAAGAGGCTCCTTCGCTGCTAAGCCCACAAGTCTTGTTCTATTTATGCTCTTGATAACCAAGAGTATCAAAACTGGGGTTGTAATTAATTCTATGATCCCCATGTTTATTTCTAGCATTAGGCTAATCACAATTTAATACTCTGTATAAGAGTTTCCCTGTTGAATCTTAGACTTCATATTCTTTTATCTCCCAGAGTGTAGTTCCCGTACTCAAGCGGATGCATGCCGTTTGAGTAAAATTTTGTAAAAAGTAAGAGAGTAATTTATGCAAATTGAAGAAAATAAAGTCGTTAAGATCGAATACACAGTGAAAACAGAAGAAGGTGTATTAGTCGATACATCGGAAGGCAATGAGCCTTTAGCTTACTTACACGGCCACAAAAACATTATTACAGGATTAGAGAACGCTCTAGTCGGTAAAGCTGTTGATGATGAGTTGTCTGTAACTGTCACTCCAGAAGAAGCTTACGGCGAGCGCCACGAGCAACTAATCAAAGAAGTTCCAATGCAAGCATTCCAAGGCGTTGATAAAGTCGAGCCAGGTATGCAGTTCAATGCTGAATCGCCACAAGGTCCACAGCTTATTACAGTAACAAAGGTTGACGGTGATACGGTCACTGTTGACGGTAACCACCCTTTAGCAGGTGTTACATTAAGCTTTGACGTAAAAGTTGTTGAAGTACGTGAGCCAAGCGAAGAAGAATTGTCTCACGGCCATGTTCATGGCGCTGGCGGACACGAGCACTAGTTGAAAAAAGGCTTTCTTCGGAAGGCCTTTTTTTTGCCTATTGCAAAGCTAAAGGCTGGTTGCTTTTCTACGAAATCCGTTTTACATTAGCCTAAGTTGCTCTCAAGAGCTGCTCAATAAAACGCCTACTTTGTAAACACAATATAGAACCTGTGTGAAGAGAAAAGTAGGCTAGAGTCAGTCTTGTAAAGTTTGGAAAAAAGTGCTGAACACAAACGTGTTACAGCGCAACGGGTTGCGCCTGCTAATGCTGATGACTGTGTTACAGCAAAATGATGATTCGTCGCTCAATTGTGGTGAGTCATATTGAGATAGGATGCAACAGTATGATTTATGATCGAAAGCCCTTAACTTGAAGTTGTTGATATGACGTCTTTAGAACAGCCAATTTTAATAAGTTTTAAACTGTGCCCTTTTGTACAAAGAGCGGTTATTACTTTGTTGCACAAGAAGATTGATCACACCATTGAATATATTGATCTACAAAAGAAGCCGGACTGGTTCCTAGAAATATCGCCGCTAGGCAAGGTTCCGTTACTGCGGGTTCAAGATCATGTCTTATTCGAATCGGCCGTGATTAACGAGTATCTCGACGAAACACACGGCGAACCAATGCTAGCCAAAGATCCTTTAGCGAAAGCAGAGCAACGAGCCTGGATTGAGTTTAGTAGTAGTTTATTTAATGCTCAGCACCAGTTGACCCAAGCTCGTCGTGAGGAAACCTATTTCAAAATTGAGGAAGACTTGACTAAGAAGCTCTCACAGCTTGAGCGAAAAATTGGCAGTGACGGCTTTTTCGAGGGTAAAAAATTTACCTTGGTCGATAGTTCATTTGCACCATTTTTAATGCGCTCGCAACTGGTGGCGGATAATATTGGCGTTGATCCTGTGAGTGATTATAAAAAGATAATGAAGTGGCGTGACAATATGTTGTCGCTGCCTGAAGTACAAAAGTCAGTGTCTAAGGATTTCGAAGATCTTTATATTGAAGGGATTTTCGAGCGAGGCGGTTATTTAGCTGACCAGTAATACTAACCAATAAATAAGCGGGCCAATGTGGCCCGCTATTTTTTTGGCTTTAGAAAGTCAAAATGTTTTACCTTAAAGATGACAGTTCGGTCTTTTACCTCGTGCGCGCGCTTGCTGGTAAATTTTTTGAGCTTCTACCATTTTCGACTGTAAGTCACGAATTCGAGTTTCATTCGCTGGGTGCGTGGACAAAAGTTCAGGTGGTTTACTGCCACCCATTTTTGACATGTTTCTCCACAGCTCAACGCTTTCCGCTGGGTCGAAACCGGCTCTGGCCATAAGCTCTAAACCAATTTCATCCGCCTCAGACTCATCTTCACGACTAAAGGCTAATCCACCGAGCTGAGTCCCCACGCCTAACAAATTCAATAACTGCTGTTTTTCCGTAGTTGGTTCACCAGCTAATACGGAAGCCAGCTGTAAACCCGCGTTAGACACATACTGATTAGAAACCCGCGCGTTACCGTGTCGAGCCCATACGTGGCCAATTTCGTGGCCAATTACGGCTGCTAACTGACTAGGGTTGTCTGCAACCTTGAACATGCCCGTGTGTACGCCTATTTTACCACCAGGCAGGGCGAAAGCGTTTGGACTGTCGTCAACGAAGACTTTTGTTTCCCATCGAGTAGAGCGCATATCAGGTGCCATACTGTTTAGCTCTGGGATCAGGTTGTTGACGATACAGTTCACGTACTGGTTATGACGGCGATTTGTATCGATGGTTTGGCTTTTTTTCATGGATGCGAAGGCTGCACTACCCATTTCAGCCATCTGCGATTCGGGGAAAAGAATTAGCTGATTACGGCCGGTAGGCGAGGTGGCGCAGGCAGTGATTAGAATTAGTGTGATTAAGACAATTAGGGCTTTTCTCATGTCGCGTCTCCATTGCATGTGTTATTGCTTTATATTAGGAGGAAGGGGTTATGATAGCAATAACGGTTAATAAAATTTAACAATGAACCAGTCGGTTGAAAATTTGTACAATTTATAGTAGTTTTTGGGTGTGCTATTGGTATGAACGGAGTATTTCAAGTGCGCAACATGACTGGCAGTGAACAAGGTTTGCAGCATTCAGATAACAGTGACATGGAAGTAATTGTTTCGGTATCAGGTACTGACAATGAAGATATCATTGTAACCTTGTCTGAAATTTTGAATCGATTTAACGGGCGCTTACAAGCATCCCGCTTCCACCGGATTGAAGATCGATTTAACGGTCTTTTCTATATTTCAATCAATATTGCTTATTTCGGACCTTTTAGAGCTTGTCTGGAAAGTTTAAATTCTAAACGGTTGCAATTTGAATTCTCACCTGGACACTCGTTATCTAGCGGTATTCTTAATGACAAAGTTGCATTTGACATTGAGCTGTATGGCTTACGCGACAAGGTCCTAGACGTCGAAATTTTTAGGGCCTTATCTAGAAATCAGCTAGTGGTCGATGAGCTTACACGAAAGCGTTATATAAGTGAGTCAGGCAAAGCTGCTTACAAGGTTAAGCTGCAAGTCTCGACGGACTTTATCTTTGATATTGATGAAGTTGAGCGAGAGTTACAGCTTCTGGCTGAAAAGCTTGATATCCACGTGGTTATTGATTTTGAAGAAGATGCACTACAGGAAGCCATTTAGCGCTTAGAACTTCCTGTAGCGTTAAGGCTACTCTTCCGTTTCTTTACCCTCTATGACAAAGCCTATACGTCTTTCAGGCTCTTCCTCTCGTACCTTCTGTACATAGCAAAGTAACTCAACATTATTCTGATGGGCAAGCACCATACAGGGGTTGCCTCCTGCGGTACCTTCAATTCTAATGCCGTGGAATGACTCTTGAACCAAGCGAGAGACTTGAATCTGTAAGCCTCCATTCAAAATTGCCACAATCGTAGGCTCAGCATCTTTAGGCATTTGTTGGCGCCATCTTTTTATAGTACGTGCCAAGCTTCGGATAAATTCACCCGCAGATCGATAATCGTTAATTTCTTGATGAGCCGTGTAAAGATCTTCAAGCTCGGTTTTTGGTGGCTTTACATCCGGATGAACGTTATGAAACAGCTCAATATCTTGGGGTTGGCGCTGTTGGATAATGGTTTGGTAAGTATCGTTTGTATTATCATTCATGTAGAGCAAGTTCCTTAAGTTCCACCAGTACACAACTGGAAAATCATCGTATTATGCAAACGATAAACGAGGCTCACGCAATTAGCAAGCAACTAAACACTGGACTTGGGGGCATGGATTTACAGATAATGTTCGCCTTTATAAGCAACTTTATTCATTATTAGCCCCCATGGAAGAGATCGTATCAAACATTATTGAGTGGATTCGTATAAACCCACACTGGGCAGGTGCTGTGGTTTTAGCAATTGCATTCCTAGAGTCATTGGCAATTATTGGCTTAGTGATGCCTGGCTGGTTACTTTTAGTCGGGGTCGGAGGACTAATAGGTGCCGGGACCCTCAACTTCTGGCCGATAGCTTTTTTCAGCTTTGCTGGCGCAACGCTAGGGCAAGCGGTTTCGTATTTGGTAGGAGTCGCTTTTAAAGATCGAGTTCACCACTGGCCTTGGGTAGAGCGTCACCAAACCTTACTGCACCGCTCCGAAACTTTTTTCAAGAAACATGGCTTTGCAGGGATTCTAGTCGGTCAGTTCATTGGGCCCATTCGAGCGGTAATATCGTTGATTGCCGGAATTCTAGATATGCCAGCTAAGAAATTTCTGCTGGCGGTCGTCATTGCCACCCTAATTTGGGCGCCTGTTTATTTAATGCCAGGTGTGGTTTTAGGCGCCGCATTGACCTTTGAAAAACAGCAAGTCATTATTCTCGTCAGTTGTATAGTGATCATGGCGGTGAGCTTATGGTTGCTCGGAGGCTACTTGAAGCAGTTATGGCTTAAAGGTAGAGCGAAGGACTCGTCGCAAGAAGTGCCACTTAGCCGCCATTTTCAGATCAAGATGACTGCCTCGATAGCCGCTTTTTTGAGCGTCATTGTGTTTTTAGTCTGCACATCTTACGGTGCCTTGATGATTAAGCTCTCTGAGAAAATTATAGGTGTCATTGGCTGATGGGCTTAGAAGGTTTTGTGAGTGATTTTGCGGACTATTGGCAACAATTTTTGCTTATAGCGTCAGCGCACCTGTTGGCTGTCATGAGTCCAGGCCCTGACTTCGCCATTGTTATGCGACAATCTTTAGTCTTTGGTAAGCGCTTTGCTATTATTACAAGTCTTGGTATTGGCCTCGCCATATTTGTCCATGTGGCTTATGCTGTGTTAGGGATTGGTTTACTCATTAAAAGCACTGACTGGCTTTTTAAGCTGATTCAGCTCGCCGGGGCATCCTATTTAATCTATATCGGCTGGGGAGCTATAAGGGCTCAAGCGGAAAGCTCAAGCGCGACGGTAAACCCTGTTCAGGGTAAAGCCGTTATGACCGACGCTAAAGCTTTTCGCCAAGGCTTTGTCACTAACGTTTTAAATCCAAAAGCGACCTTATTTTTCCTATCGCTCTTTACTACTTTGGTTAATGCAACAACGCCACTCAGTATACAGAGTTTTTATGGCGTGTGGATGGCGGTGGTCACGGCAGCTTGGTTTGTTTTCTTATCTTGTATTTTAGCGAGCCAAAAAGTACGTCGCTTCTTCAATCAATTTGGGCATTGGATTGACAGGGTTTTGGGAGCATTTTTAATAGCTCTGGCACTATTTATGCTGTGGAATATTTTTTAAGGCTTTTGATCGTTATGTTGGGGTTCGAAGGTTTAAGCTTAGTGCTGACAAGCCTCGTGTAATTAACGCGAGGCTTTTAAAGAGATTGTCACTAAAAGGCCACCTTGGGGGTGGTTTTCTGCACGAATGGTGCCGCCGTTGATTTCCACACCACGCTTAGCAATGGTTAAGCCTAAACCTGTACCACCAGAGCTTCTTTCTCGTGCTTCGGTTGGGCGATAGAAAGGTTCGAAAATTTTCGTTAGATGCGCTTCTTCTACACCTTCGCCTTGGTCACTGATTAAAATTAAAAAGTGCTGGCCGGCTTTTTTGACTTGCACGGTAATTTTTGTGCCATCAGGAGTATGTCGAATAGCATTTCTGATAACATTTTCAACCGCCCTAGCGAGCAAGTTGTAGTAACCCTTAAAGTGGATAGTCGGACTCTTTAGAAAAACGACTTCTTTATTATTAGCGGCTGCTTCAAATTGTGCGTCACTAATAATGATATCGAGTAAGTCATTGACTACGAAAGTATCCGGCTTGCCGTGTTGCTGTCCACGCTCAAGAGCGGCCACTTGCAGCAGCTCACCGATGAGGTCATCTAGACGCTGAACCTCCACCTCAATCCTATCAATATGCTTGGCGCACTCTGCCTGGCTATGCTTTTGGGCTAAACTGGCGGCGATTTGCATTCGCGTTAAGGGCGAGCGTAGTTCATGCGAAACATCGCTCAGCAAACGCTTCTGCGACATAATAATGCGATTAATTCGATCAGCCATTAAATCAAAATCTTCTGCTAAATCATGAAATTCATCGGCCCGCTTACCAATAAAGTCCTTAGCACGAGCTTGAAGATCGCCTTTGGCTATTGCTTTTGTTGCTTTTTGTAGTTGGTGAATGGGGCGTGTTAAGTACCAAGCCAAAGCAAAGCAAACCAAGAAACTGATACCGAGCGCTGCTAACAGCTGTAATACGCTAATCGAATGGTAAAACTGGCTTATCACGGTACTAAAGTGTTGCTGGCTTTTTTGTTTGATGAATAACAGGTAATACTGGCCACGACTAAAAACGATTTCAGGTCCAGAATAGGAGTAATTATTAATGGTTACTGTGGCAGCTTGGTTGCGCTTTTTATAATGGGCGCTTAGCTGGTAGATAACCTCAGGAACCTGCTTGCCGGCTATTTCATAACCTTGATTGTTGATGATAAAAGTATTGTCGAGAGCTTTATTGCTACCTTCGGGCTTTATCGGCAACCCATTTTGATATTCTTCAATAACGTGGCGTAGCTGAATGGTAATAGCGGTTTGGCGCAGTAGCTCAGACTCCTGACTAGAGACAGGAACTAAGCGAGTATCTTTTGAGGTTAAACTGTAGAAAAAAATGATGGTGGTTAAAGTCAGCAGTGTCGCTAACCAAAACCACAAAAAGATTTTCCAGAAGAGATTGGGCTTGGTTAGCCTACGAATCGTACGAAACATATTGATAGCCTACGCCGCGCACGGTTTTGATTCGTTCTTCACCTGTCTTGTCGGTGCCGAGTTTACGTCTTAAATTGCTAATATGCATATCAATGCTGCGATCGTAAGCTTCTAGCGAACGACCAAGGCACTTCTCCGATAAGTCGTCACGCTTAACCAATTCGCCCGCTTGGCTAGTAAGCAAGTATAGAATGTCGAATTCAGTAGCAGTAAGCTTCATGGCTTTATTATTCACCAGAGCTTCACGAGAGCCAGGATTGATGTATAAGTCATCAAGGTGGATCGAGCGTAGCTTCTTTTTCTTGCGACTGTAGTCGGTTTCAGTGCGACGTAAGATCGAGCGGATACGCGCTGTCAGCTCCCGAGGGTTGCAGGGCTTACCGATATAATCATCAGCGCCAAGCTCTAAACCTACGATTCGGTCAATTTCATCACCACGCGCGGTAAGCATTAAAATAGGAACTTGAGACTCTTTACGAACTTCCTTAAGAACGTCAAAGCCGTTCATGTTGGGTAGCATGACATCGAGAATCATCAAATCAAAAGTATCGTTTAAAATTAGCTTTGCCGCAGAGGCTCCATCGTGAGCTACGGTAATATCAAAGTTTTCTTGAGACAGGTATTCCTGAAGAAGCTGACAAAGCTCTATATCATCATCTGCAAGTAATAATTTGACCATTAAAAGTTCCCATAAATAGGCACATTGGGCTGTGCTTACCTTAATTTTTGCTCATAGTAGCATGCGAGCCTAAGATCTAGTGTAAAGAATAGTCAGTCGCCTTTACATATCTTTTCTTAGAATTTACTCAAACCCCGAACACTTAGACGTTCTAGTTGGGTATAGTGTACCTCGAAGGTTAGCGATGTGTGTACCCCCGCATGATGCTAACTCAATGTATGAATGTTCTCCTTTTTGAACTTACCCCCTGTATAAATTCATACCGCTAGTGAGTAGGGCCGACTAAGTCGGCCCTTTTTTATTTCTGAGAGGCGACCAAATATTTGTTATGATTGAGCCAAATCAAAAAGGAAACCTCTAAATCACGGCCATGACGCGCTATCATAATGACCTTACTTGGATGCTAAAATCACCCGAGTTATTGGAGTTGAACTCTGAATTGAGCATTCGAGATCTAACCCATCGAATGAAGGTCAGCAATAATTTTAATTACAAAGCAACTCACCGCCTAGGTGTGTACTTTGAGCAATTATGGCAACACCTGGTCTATTCCTGTGAAAGCTTAGAAGTTTTAGAGCACAACCTACAGGTCATTATCGATAAACATACTTTAGGTGAATTCGACTCCATTATTAAAGACAAAGAGAGTCAAAAGAATATTCACTGTGAGCTTGCTGTTAAGTTCTACCTTAAAGTAGGTGAAGGCAGATCCTTGAGTGACTGGGTTGGACCCAATCTGCGAGACCGATTTGACAATAAATATGACCGATTGTTTGAGCACCAATTGGCGCTGTCAAAAAATGAACTCATTAAGCAATGGCTTGCTGATAGAAATATCAATATTGATGCCATTAAATTATTAACTAAAGGGCGACTATTTTATCCTTTAGACGATTATATGAATGATGACTTTAGGTATCCTTGCGAAGTAAGCACAAAGCATCTCAAAGGGTTTTGGACTAGCTGGGAAGACTTTGCACATTTACAGTTAAGCTCGAGTATTGACTGGTACTTATTACCAAAAAGGTACTGGCTTTCAAAGATTGCGCCAGAAGAAGTTGAAGAGCTCCGCCCGCTTGATAATAAAGCGATTCTAATTCATGGACATAATGAACGCTATATGTTTCAACGAATTCAGCAAGTTGTTGGAGTCCGCAGTGGCACTGAAATTATGCGCGGATTTGTCGTGACTTCAGAGTGGTTACAGAAGGCAAAAGCTCGAATCAAAACCCCTAGTTAAGACTCCAGCTAGTGCCTTCTTTGTCGGTTAAAGTTTTTCTTGGATCAACTTTTCAACCACCGCTGGCTCAGCTAGTGTAGATGTGTCACCAATGTTTTCAACATCATCTTCAGCTATTTTTCTTAAGATTCGACGCATAATTTTGCCTGAGCGAGTTTTAGGCAAATCGTCGGCAAACTGTAGTTTATCGGGCTTCGCGATAGGGCCTATTTCTTTTGCGACATGAGCGACCAGCTCGTTTCGAAGCTCTTCAGAGCTTTGCTGGCCTTGCATCAAGTTGACGTAGACGTAGATGCCCTGTCCCTTGATATCATGCGGATAGCCAACGACAGCCGCTTCAGCCACAGCAGGGTGGAGGACTAGCGCACTCTCTATCTCTGCGGTTCCCATGCGATGACCTGAGACATTTAATACGTCATCCATGCGACCAGTGATCCAGTAGTAACCATCTGCATCACGCTCTGCACCATCCCCTGAAAAATAATAACCAGGGTATTGTGAAAAGTAGGTGTCGTAGAAGCGTTGGTGATCACCCCAAATCGAACGCATTTGCCCTGGCCAAGAGTTTTTCATGACCAAGCTACCATTAGCCACGCCATCGAGCTCCTTCGCGTCAGTATCGAGTAGCGCTGGTTGCACGCCAAAGAATGGTCGTGTGGCGGAGCCTGGCTTAAGCGAAGTTGCGCCAGGTAAGGGTGAGATCATAATGCCACCTGTTTCTGTCTGCCACCACGTATCTATAATCGGACACTTTTGTTCACCAACAACATTAAAATACCATTCCCAGGCTTCAGGGTTAATTGGTTCGCCGACACTACCTAGAACACGTAGTGATTGACGAGAGGTTTTTTTTACGGCCTCATCGCCAGCAGCCATCAAGGCTCGTATAGCGGTTGGAGCGGTATAAAAAATACTGACATTATGTTTATCGATCACTTCCCAGAAACGCGAGGTAGTGGGGTAGTTAGGAACGCCTTCGAATACCAAAGTGGTTGCGCCGTTGGCAAGCGGACCATAAAAGATATAGGAGTGGCCTGTGATCCAACCGGCATCTGCTGTACACCAGTAGATTTCGTCATCTTGATAATCAAAAACATACTTATGAGTCATGGCGGTATAGAGCAAATAACCCGCGGTAGTGTGTAGTACGCCTTTGGGTTTACCCGTTGAGCCGGAAGTGTAGAGAATAAACAGAGGGTCTTCCGCGTCCATTACCTCTGGTGCGCATTCCGCTTCCATCTCTTTTTTAAATTCGTTGTAGTCAATATCACGCTGTTCGTTCCAAGCGATATCAGCATTCTGGCTTTTAACCACCATCACGGTGTGAACATTGGGGCAGGAGCTTAGCGCTTCGTCGGCATTCGCTTTTAGCGGTACTTGCTTGCCACCTCTAACGCCAGCATCCGCGGTTATAAGCACCTGACAGTCGCTATCGAGGATGCGCGTTTTTAGGGCTTCTGGTGAGAAGCCTCCGAATACTACCGAATGAACCGCGCCAATACGCGCACAAGCCAGCATGGCGTAACCAACCTCGGGAATCATCGGCATATAAATACATACGCGGTCGCCTTTTTTGACTCCGCGGGCTTTTAAAGCATTGGCAAAACGACAAACTTCGTCGTGTAATTCTTGGTAACTGATATAGCGCTGATGGTCTGGATCATCGCCTTCCCATATGATTGCCGTATGCTCGGCTTTATCTTTAAGGTGGCGATCGATGCAGTTATAGGAAACGTTGAGCTTACCGCCTTTAAACCAACTGATTTCAGCTTTCTTGAAGTCGACATTACTCACTTCTTCCCACGGCTCGAACCAGTCAACAAACTGGTGTGCCATACGCGACCAGAACTTATCCGGGTCTAAGACAGATTGTTGATACATACGGTGGTAAGTGTCTTCATCAATATGAGGCTCATACTGCGGATTATTGATGATAGGGTAGGTTTTTACCTCTGACATCGCTGACTCCTATAATGATTAGTCTTTGTTATGTGCTCAGCTAAAACTGACTTATCAGCATAAATCAAAATGTATAAAGGCGAAAGCTAGTTAGCGACAATATTAAAGAGTATTCGAGGCAAGGGAGTAACTGAAAACTAAAAGAGCTTGGGCAGGAGAAAAGTTTTGTCCGGCTGTAGCAAGCAAAACTCCCGCCTGGCAGGAGTTTTTAAGCGTTTTTAAACACGATTATAGTTGTTTCGGATGAATTATAAGGTGACTTGAATATTATCAATCAGCCGAACCTTGCCTAAAAAGGCCGCTACCAAGATCACTAAATTCTTATCTGAAGTTTCAGCGACTTGCAGCGTATCGGCATTACTAACGTTGAAGTAGTCAACTCTAAAGCCTTGGTCGTTTAATTGTTTTACCGCGCTTTGCTCAACTTCATCAAAACTGAGCTTGTGCTCTTCAAGTTGCTGTTTGGCCCAAGTTAAAATGCGGTAGATACCGGCCGCCTGATCTTTTTCTGAAGCGGATAAATAACCGTTTCGAGAACTCATGGCGAGGCCGTTTTCTTCGCGTAAAATTGGTGCGCTGATAATATTGACTGGAATATTTAGATCCTGAACCATACGACGAATAATCGTAATTTGCTGGAAGTCTTTCTGACCAAACACTGCAATATCAGGACGTACCATATTAAATAATTTACTGACGATAGTGGTCACACCATCGAAATGACCCGGACGCGAAGCGCCGCAGTGTTGCTTGCCTAGCTGCTCAACATGAACTTTGGTTAAACTCGGTTGTGTTTTATTGCTTGCATAACCTGGATAAACCTCGTCTACGCTTGGCGCAAATACGATATCTGTCGATTGCGAGTCCAATTTTTCGCAGTCGGCGTCAAAAGTTCTAGGGTAAGAATCAAAGTCTTCATTCGGCCCAAACTGAGTCGGGTTTACAAAAATACTAACCACAACCACATCGGCAACCTCTTTTGCTTTTTCGACCAGACTTAGGTGGCCTTGATGTAAGTTACCCATGGTTGGGACAAAGCCGATAGTTTTACCTTCTTTGCGTGATGTAGAAAGAGCTTGCTGTAACTCTGAAATGGTTTTTGCGATGATCATAGTTCAAGGTATCTATAGGGAATAGGTATTGAGTCAGTAGTTTTAGTCGAAGGAATGTTGTGGTGCAGGAAAGTTTTTATCCTTAACTTCTCGATGGTAAAGCTCAATAGCGGCTTTGATGTTGCCATTAGAGTCCGCCATAAAGTTACGCACAAACTTCGCCTGAAACGGAGAAATGCCTAGCATGTCGTGCAACACTAAAACTTGTCCATCGACATCAACGCCTGCACCAATCCCCATTACAGGGATAGTCAGTTCTTCAGCGACTTTCTTGGCCAATTCGCTTGGTACGCACTCCAACACCAACATTCTAGCGCCGGCAGCTTCGAGCTTTTTCGCGTCATCGAGTAAAACATCAGCCGTATCTTGATCGCGCCCCTGGACTTTGAAGCCACCCAAAGCATCTACCGACTGTGGCGTTAGTCCTAGGTGAGCACACACAGGGATGCCCCGCACGGTAAGCCCCTGAATGGTGTCGAGTAACCAAGCGCCACCTTCTAGCTTAACCATCTGTGCACCGGCTTGCATAATGCGGCGCGCGGTGTCGTAAGCTTCTTCAGGTGTGCTGTAGCTCATATAAGGCATATCGCCAGCGATTAAGCAGTTTTGGTTGCCACGCGAGACACATTCAATATGATATTCCATCTGCTCCAAAGTCACTGGAACAGTGGTTTTTTGACCTTGGATCACGTTGCCTAACGAGTCGCCGACTAAGATCATATCGATACCGACTTCGGACATAACGCCGGCAAAAGTGGCGTCGTAAGCCGTCAGACAGCTGAATTTCTCGCCATTGGCTTTCAGTTTTTCAATATGACTAATGCTTGTGTACTTCATGAAAATTCCCTGCTAATCATTCTATTGGGTTGCTGAGCTAAGTGCGTCTTAACCTAATTCTGATCGAGCTTAAACCGGGCTCGGATTAAAGTAATTACGCCCAGAGTCGGTGGCGTGGATTTGCTCGAGCAACATTTCAAAATCTTTTTCGTTCTCGACGAGGTCGATGCCTGAGGCGTTAACGATTAATAACGGTGACTCATGATAATAATAGAAAAAGTCAGTATAAGCATCACAAATAGTTTGCAAGTAATTGCCACTGATAGGAACTTCTTCACGACGTCCACGCTTCTTAATACGCTCAGCAAGAACAGAGACTGGCGCTTGTAAATAAATCACTAAATCAGGCTTTGGTGCGTCGATTGTAAGGTTGTCGTAAACCTGCTCATACAAACGTAACTCTTCTTCGTCTAACGTTGAGCGCGCGAAAAGACGGTCTTTATCCATCAGATAATCCGCTATGCGAAGTGGCGAGAACATGTCCGACTGACGCAGTTCTTGAAGTTGGCGTGCTCGCTGGAATAAGAAATAGAGCTGAGTCGGTAGGGCTCCCGTTTTGGGATCTTGGTAGAAGCGTTCAAGAAAAGGGTTTTCTTCCGCTTGCTCTAGAATCAGCTCACTATCAAGCACTTCGGATAACTTGCGAGCCAAAGTGGTTTTGCCGACTCCAATCGGCCCTTCAACCGCAATAAAGTTATGAGGTATCTTGATGTTCATACTGACTCAAAGTCTCCTAAATAGTATTTCATTATTATCTTTATTTGTGTTGCGGCTTGTATTGCGAGAGCGCAATCTTCTCGAGTTGATAGCGCTCGCAATGTTGCAAAGCATGGCTAACAGATTCGCCGTCTGGAAAAACCAGCTGTGGATCGATTTCGGCCAGAGGCAATAACACAAAGTCACGCTCTTTAGCACCATAATGAGGTAGCGTTAAACGGTCTGTCTGCATGATTGTATGATCGTAGAGGACAATATCCAAATCAATTGTTCGAGCGCCCCAGTGTTCTTTGCGCACTCGACCTTGTTGATTTTCAATTGCTTGCAGTTGGTTGAGTAACTCTAGGGGCTCAAGAGATGTTTTAATTTTAGCTACAGCGTTAATAAAAGGAGGCTGATCTTGTGGCCCCATCGGTGCGCTTTGATAAAGGCTTGAGTAAGCCAGCAGGTAAGTTTCAGGTAGCTGATCCATCGCTAATAAGGCTTGTTGTACCTGTTGGGCTGGGTTGTTCAAATTACTTCCCAGCGCAATATAGCTCACCACTGCGCGCTGCATAGCTTAGTCTTTGCTTTTTGGTTTGCGACGGCGCTTGCCCTTGCGACGACGGTTTTTGGGCAACATGGCTTGCTGTTCAGCTTTGTCAGCGTCTTGGAACTTAGTCCACCAGTCGGCAATTTCGCGCAACGAAGGATCTGACTCGGCGCGTAATACCAAAAAGTCATAAGCGGCGCGGAATCGTGGGTGATTCAAAACTGCCCAAACTTTTTTTCCATGACGTTGTGGCAAGCGAATTTGCTGTGCCCAAATGTCGCGGATAACTAAGCTGTAACGCTTTGGAATCGATATAAACTGACTTTGCTCAGCTAAGGTCAGCCCCATACTTTTAAAGAAAGCATCGTTATAGCTGTGGCCTTTAGTTTCTAGCTGATGCGCGCGCTCTAAGAGTGGCTGCCATAAGAAGACTGCAATTAGGAATGCTGGGTTGACTGTATTGTCACTGGCTATTCGCTTATCTGTATTTTCTAACGCTGCGTGAATAAAGCCTTCAAAATCAGGATGAGCTGCCAGTAACTGTTCAGTTGCTGGGAACAGCTTGCTGAGCAAGCCGTGAGTCTGTAGCGCCTCAAACATGGCTTCACCCTTACCAGCGAGGAACATTTTTCGATATTCTTCAAACAAACGGGCGGCAGGGATTTGCTCTAATAAGTGGGCGAGTCTTGAGATTGGCTCTAGTGTTTTTTCTTCAATCGTCAGCCCTAGTTTAGTCGCTAAGCGCACGGCGCGAAGCATACGCACAGGATCTTCTTTGTAGCGAGTTTCTGGGTCGCCAATCATGCGAAGCTGGCGTTTGCGTAAATCGGTTAGGCCATTGCAGTAATCGTGGACACTAAAGTCTCTAACGTTGTAATACAGGGCGTTTATGGTGAAGTCACGACGTTCGGCATCTTCTTCGATGGTGCCGTAGACATTGTCACGCAGAATCATTCCGTCTTTGGCTTGTTGAATATTGCTATCACAATGTGCGCGGAAAGTGGCGACCTCAATAACTTCTCGCCCAAACATGATATGAACCAGTTTAAAGCGGCGGCCAATAATACGGCTGTTTCTAAAAAGTGCACGGATTTGCTCAGGAGTCGCGTTGGTGGTGATATCGAAGTCTTTAGGATTTAGTCCTAATAAAATATCGCGCACGCCACCGCCGACCAAGAAGGCGTCGTAGCCGGCTTTATTCAGCCGATAAAGGACTTTTAGGGCGCTGTCGCTGATGTCCTTGCGTGATACTGTGTGTTGATCACGAGGGATAATGTGGTCTGGTTGCTTCATGTTAGTGGCTGTCCCGCCATCTTTTTGATGTTTTGTGCCAGAGAACCATCGTTTTATTGTTGAGATCAATAGGTGTCATACGTCATGTGTTATTTTCAATGGTGCAATAATAGCACAGCTCTTGGGCCCTGTTGATCTTTACTGTGGCTTTGTATGGGCTTTGAAGCCGTACTGTGGCAAAACGTCATGATTCTGGGGTTAGGATTCTGAATAAAGGATCTGTTGTTGCTGTGGAATGGTTTCGAGTTGAAAGTGCTCAATCGCCCAGTCGATGATAATCTCTGGCGGCTCGCTGCGTAATGAGACAGGAGGCTTTTGTCCTAAAAATGCAATGGCTTGATGAAGTAACACGCTAGCGTTTTTGGCTTCGATCGCTGGCGCATGGTTCTGCTTAGAAAGCTTATTGCCATCGTTATTGATGGCAAGAGGTAAGTGGAACCATAGGGGCGCTGGCTTTTCTAACACTTCATACAAACGTAGCTGGCGTGGCGTTGAGTCTAGCAGATCAATTCCTCGCACTACATGATCAATACCCGCATCAATATCATCAATAACAACCGCAAGCTGATAAGCCATCAAGCCATCTTTGCGTTTAACCGTAAAATCTTCGCGATAAAGCGACTCGTCGAAAGTACAGTTGCCTTGGATTTGATCAAAGAAACTGTAGTCGCCGTCGCCGTGACGCAGTTTCCAAGCGACTTCACCCTCAAAGCTTAGCTTCTTATGCTGACATATATTAGGGTAACGTCCATTATCGCTGAGTTGATTCACCTTCTTGCGGGTGCAGTCACAAGCGTAGAGCAGCCCTTCAGCTTTTAACCACTCGAGAATATCTTTGAAGCGTGGAATATTTTCGCTTTGATAGATAATCGGGCCATCCCAGTGCAGACCAAAAGCCTCGAGTTGGCGCAGGATGGTATCAGTGGCGCCTTCGACTTCACGAGGTGGGTCTATATCTTCAATTCTAACTTGCCATTCTGCACCGTAATAGCGCGCCACTAAATAACTACCTACAGCAGCAACAAGTGAGCCAAAGTGTAATGGGCCGGATGGTGAGGGTGCGAAGCGTCCTCGTAATGAAGGCTTTTCGATAGGGGAAATAGAGCCACCGAGTTCACGCTGATCATGAACTCGGGGATTTCTTACAGACTCTTTAGGACTCGCGGGCATTAACTGCCGTATTGACGCTCTTTAATTTCGTCTAGAGTCTTACAATCGATACAAAGCTCGGCGGTTGGGCGTGCTTCTAGACGACGAATACCAATCTCGATACCGCAAGATTCGCAGTAGCCGTATTCTTCGTCATCGATTTTATTGATCGATTGAATAATTTTTTTCAAAAGTTTGCGCTCGCGGTCTCGTGTGCGAAGCTCTAATGAAAACTCTTCTTCTTGAGAAGCTCTATCGACAGGGTCAGGGAAGTTGGCCGCTTCGTCTTGCATGTGATGCACAGTACGATCAACTTCTTCCATTAGCTGACGCTTCCATTCGCTAAGGATATGACGGAAATGCCCATACTGAGCATCGTTCATGTATTCTTCGCCTTTCTTCTCTTTGTAAGGCTCAATACCTAACTTCTGTAAGGTAGTATTCGTAGCTGTTTTTTTACGTGGCATCTAATCCAATGCTCCATTTACTTTATGGTAACTATTGACTGAAAGTCATATCACAATTTCATATTTGCATTGACAAGCTTTTGAAAAAGTGAAAGAAGGATATTAGCCCTCTAAGTACCAATTGAAAAGCCAAATTTGGCAAAATAAGCTATAATTTTCAGAGATTTCGCCTAACCAGTTGATATCATTAGATAATTACTGGTAGGGCCTGATGCAACTTTATCTCTGCGGGGCTGATATGGGTATTGTAAGCATAGATTTCAACCCCCTTTTGTGCGGCATCGTGCAATAATTCAGCATATTTAGGGTCAATATGCGCCGCAGGACTGACCGTTTTAATGCCTGTGTGTTGCACTAGAAAGAATAACACTGCGCGATGACCTTGCTCGACCATGCTGACAAGTTCTCGAATATGCTTTTGACCGCGCGTACTCACGGCATCAGGAAAGTACCCCGCACCAGGTTGAAACTCTTCGCCTGTTTTTTCGTTAACACCAGATTCAAGCAAGGTTACGGTTTTGATTTCCACGTAACATTTTTTTAAAGGAGAGTCGGGCTTACTCGGATCTGTTAACAATAGGTCGATACGGCTGTTCTCGTCGCCATATTTCACCTCTTGCTGCAAAGACTCATAGCCTTGAAGTTCTTCGACAACACCATTCTCAATTCCTTCACTGACCACCTGATTAGCCAAGTGGGTATTAATACAAATCCAGTCGCCATCTTGATTGTGATTTAGAACCCAAGTGTATAAATACTTACGCTTAGGGTTCTGTGAATCCAATAACCACGCCGTATCGCCTTCCTGCCAACAGTTCTTCATAGAGCCGGTATTAGGACAGTGTGCCGTAAACTCACGGCTCTCGCCATCACCTTCATCACTCACCACATCCGCCAAAAAGCGTTTGTAGCGTTTAAGTAGGGTGGTTTTTATTAAAGGTGGAGAGAATTTCATACTTATAATTTATTGTTGCTTTGCTTCAGTCTAGTAATCACCGCTAGTTAAAGCAACCGATACAAGCTTGAAATAGCAGTACTTTATGATTTAATACGCGGGATAATAATCAAGGATATAGGGAATAAAAAGATGATTAGTAAAAAACAGTGGGTACTGTCGGTGCTGTTTCTTGTGCTATTTGTGTTGCTGGCGGGGGGAGCTATAGGATTTGTTGCTACAACTTTTGTCGATGATGTAACGCGCTTACAAAACAATTTGATTTTTAATCAGACACTTTCTATCTCTATACTTTTTATCGCCATTTTATTGGTATATAAAATTGTCTTAAAAACCAATTTATTACTTAGTATAAAGTCAAAAAAGGTGTATCTGCTTTTTATAGCGGGATTCGTTACTTGTCTACTCGTTAACCTATACCGAGACCTACTGTTTGATGATGGTGTCGCTAACTTTCAAGATATTGTAATAGAAAGCATTCCACTGATAGCCATTGTTGCTGTGGGTGTTCTTTGCGAAGAACTGCTTTTTCGGAAGTACTTGGTCGATCTCGGCCAAGGTTTAGGTCTTAAACTGTGGTTGAGCTGCTTAGTGTCTGCTGTGCTATTTGCACTTATTCATGCAGCTGCTTTAGAAAACAGCTGGTTTTTAATTGTGTCTGCCTTGGTTTATTCATACTTCACTTATCTTTTCAAAAGCATTTCATTCGCAGTGGGTGCACATTTAGCTTTTAATATACTGACTATGTTTACTACCCCAGCAGGTGTGGAGTCTAATTTAACAACTAATTATTACTCTGATGTGCCTTCGGAGTGGGCCTTTAGTAGCATTATGTTCGACCTTAATCTACTAGCGCTTGTGTTGATAGTGCTTTCGATAAAGGGGGATTTATCGAAATGGCACCGTCAAAGAATTGCAACACAGAATATATAATGACATTAAATAGATAAGTTGAGCTTGCCTCTAAACTTACTCCGCGTAAAACACTTTGCCGTTTTCGACTTCTAATTTCACTTCTCTGAGGCTAGCGCCGGCGCAGGGGCCTGCGACACAGTGGCCTGTGTTTGGTTCGAATAGGGCGCCGTGGGTGAAGCACATCAGATACTTTTCGTCGTCAGTCATGAACTGGTCGTCCTGCCAGTTGAGGTTGGTGCCTGCGTGTGGGCAGCGATTGACGTAGCCATACACATTCAAGCCTTGGCGCACAATAATGAGGTCGCGATCTTCGCTCGGCGAGGGGTGTGGAAAGGCTTTTGCTTGCCCGTCTTTGATATCCGTAACTAAGCATAAATGTGACATAGTAAATCGTATCCAGTATGTTTTTTATTGAGTGCCAATGATTGTGTAAAGTTTCTCAAATTATCGCAATTCTGCGCTACTTCATCACGCCCAGCCCATAGTTTTTCCAAGGGCATGGGTATAGAATGTAAGAATTCTATCAGTATAAAAAATAGACGCAATAGAGTTTTATGCAAATGATTCTGTGGGGTTTGCTGGCTGTGGTCGGTTTATACGTAATTTATGTGCTGTTTTTTTATACAGTACAGCGTCGACTGCTATTTCCAGTGCATGAGTTGCCCGCTCATAATGCCGATCTAATTACCCAAGCGGGTGGTGAGCTGATTCGCTTGCCTTTTTCACAAGGCGAGTTTGAGCTTGGCCTCTTGCCACCTCTAAAAAATGTCTACGGCGATAAGTCGCCAGTCGTCATGTTGGCGCACGGTAACGGCAACATTATTGATGATTGGGCGCCTCGGGTGGACTATATCCGTGAGCAAGGCTACAGCGTGGTATTAGTGGAATATCCTGGCTATGGGCGCTCTGACGGTAAGCCAAGCTACAGAACCATTAAAGAATGTATGCTCAAGGCATACAGCTGGGTCGAGCAACAGGCGCAATATGATAAAGAACATATATCATTGCTTGGGCGTTCTATGGGGGGCGGTGCTGTTTTAAGTGTCTTGTCGGAAAAAACACCTTATGCGGTGATTTTGATGTCTACTTACTCGAGTGTCATGGATTTAGCCAAACAGCGCTGGGTACCACACTTCTTAGTGCGTGACCCCTTCGATAACGTTTCCGCGCTGAAAAGCTATAAAGGGCGAGCGTTTCTGGTGCATGGCGAAGCGGATCGCACGGTGCCGATTGATGCATTGAGTAAACTTTTAGCGGCGAAACAGGACGCGGAGCACCAAATTCATTCCACGGGGCACGCAGATACCCCTGAAAATTGGGATGAATTTTGGGTCAAGGTGGCGGAAATCCTGAAGCCTCAAGCCATGAGTTAATGAATCGGACTCGCTACAGACTGTCGATTAGTTGACACATCGTGTAAAATAGTCCTGTTCTCAATATTAGTGGTAATACAAACCAAATGAATCAATTAGATAGCCTCCAGGCCAAACTCCCAACTCCTTGGGGAGACTTTATGATCCATGCGCTTGAAACCAATGATGGCAAAGAGCATATCGCCATGACGTATGGCGAGTGGGATAAAGAGCAGGCGGTATTGGCAAGAATTCACTCTGAGTGTTTAACCGGCGACGCCTTATTCAGTTTGCGTTGCGACTGTGGTTTTCAACTCCGCGCCGCATTGGAAAAAATTGCCGAAGAAGGCTCTGGGGTTTTATTGTATTTGCGTCAAGAAGGACGCGGTATTGGTTTAACCAACAAAATTCGAGCCTATTCCCTGCAAGATCAGGGAATGGACACGGTACAGGCGAATGAGCACTTAGGCTTTGGTGCCGACGAGCGAGATTTCAAAGTCGCCTCAGACGCACTCGACGTATTGGGCGTAAGTAAAGTTCGCTTAATGACCAATAACCCTCGAAAAGTCAGCTCGATGAAAGATGCTGGCATCGATGTGGTCGAGCGTGTGCCTTTGAAGTTTGGTCAAAACCCTCATAATGCACTGTACTTATCCACTAAACAGTCAAAATTAGGGCATCTGTTTTAATTGCAGCCTTTGCCCTAAATACAAATAATAAGGATTCTTATGACTTTAGATATTTATCTTTCCAGCGAAAGCGCACCTGAGCAATGGGGCCAAGGCGCAATCCTGAGCTTCAAAGATGATAGTGCGACGATTCACACCAACGATCCTGAGTTAATTCAAGTGGCAGCACGCCGTTTAATTACTCAAGGCTTGTCGTTTTTTAGCTTGAAAGGCGACTGGCAGTTGGAGCAGCAGTGGGCATTTTTCCAAGGCGCCTACGAGCCGAAAGTGGATGTGCAGATAGATTTTGCAGAGCTTAGCGACGAAGACAATAGCGAGTTAGATGCGAGAATCCAAGTCAGCCGTTGGATGCGTTCGATGGTTAATGAAACGCCTGAAGTTTTAGCGCCATTAGTCTTGGCTGAAGAAGCGGCCCAGTTTATACAAAGCCTTGCTCCGGACAATGTCAGCTTCGACATTATTGTCGGTGAAGATTTAAAAGATCAGGGCCATATCGGAACTTGGGAAGTGGGTCGTGGCTCCTCGCGTCCACCTGCACTACTCAAGCTAAAGTATGATCCGAAAAACAATAACAGCATGCCAGTGGCAGCTTTAGTCGGTAAAGGGATTACTTTTGATAGTGGTGGTTATAGTATCAAGCCAAGCGCTGGCATGTTACACATGAAAGCCGATATGGGTGGTGCTGCTACAGTTACCGGTGGTTTGGCTTTAGCTATCCTTCGTGGTTTAGACAAGCCTGTGGACTTATATTTGTGCTGCGCTGAGAACCTAATTAGTGGCCATGCTTATAAGCTCGGTGATATTTTGACTTACCCGAATGGCGTGTCTGTCGAAATTCAGAACTCAGATGCGGAAGGCCGTGTGGTGCTAGCCGATGGTTTGTTATTAGCCGGTCAGTCGGGCGCTAAAACGATAATTGATGCGGCGACATTAACAGGTGCTGCGGTAACTGCCGTTGGTGGCGACTACAACGCAGTATTTGCGCTTGATCAGGATGCTAGCCAGAACTTCTTAGAAATTGCTCGTGAAGAAAACGAACGTCACTGGCCATTGCCGCTAGAGGCATTCCATGCGCACCGTTGCCCGTCGCACTTTGCTGATACGGCAAACAGCCGTGCGGTCAAAGGTGGTGGACCAGGTGGCGCGAGTAATGCAGCCGGCTTCTTATCTCGTTTTGTACCAAATAACGGCCAAGGCTGGATTCATGTCGACTTAGCGTCTGCTTATAACGACAGTCCAACGCCAAAATGGTCAGCCGGTGGTACTGGTTTAGGCTTCAGAACGATCGCGGCTAAATTGCTGAAAAGCTAAAGATATCTAGTCATTGCGAGCGACTAGCGGGAGCGTGGCAATCTCATTATAGAGAACGCTTCGCTCGTCAGCTCACTCGCGATGACTTAAAAGCTAATGGTTAGTCCTTAATTCCAAAAAACTGCTCTTTGATGCTGGGCTGATACAAAGGCCATTCTTCCAAAACTTCGTAATAGACTCCTTTCTCGTTTTGCACCGACTCCATGAGGCAAAAATGTTCTGCTTTTAACTCTATGGCTAGGGTTTGCTGCAAATCACTAACCGGCTGACATTCCCGAAATAGCGTGACGTGTGGTCGAAAACCATGCTTTTCCTTGGGCGAAAAAAAGCCTTCTTGAGCTATTGATTGGTTTATATGCTTCCTGACTGCCTTTAACTGGTCTTTCCCTTGAACAACTTCGATACAGCCAATCTCTGCTTTGGGGTAATAGGCATAGCGCTCTAAGCTTATTGAAAAGGGCTTTATTCCAGGCGAATCGATGGTGTCGATTAAATCTGGAATCTTTTGTCGATCAATGGAACCTAGAAACTGCAGGGTAATGTGGAAATTATGAACCTTTACTGCCCGCCCCGCGAAAACAGGGTTCTTTTGTTGTAGCTTTTCGAGCTTATTTTTGATGTTTTGTGGGATATCGATAGCAAAAAAGAGTCGTGCCTTATTTTTAACAGAATTTGCTATAGAGAACATATAATTTACGACGTCTAATTTGTTAAGATGAGACCAATTGTAACGAATAGTATTGATAATATGTCAAAAAAACCAAAAAAGAAAATCGCTAAAAAAACGAAAGCGACACAAGCAAAGCAGACTCGTCGCAAAAAACTCCGTTCTTTATTTTGGAAGCTATTATTAGTTTTTGTGGTCGTTTTTGCAGGATTTACACTGTATTTAGACTCTGTGATCCAGAGTAAATTTAGCGAAAACCGATGGCAGCTGCCGGCTAGGGTTTATGCCCAGTCGCTAGAACTGGCAAATGGCAAGCCCATGACCGCGACTCGCTTACGTCAAGAGCTTGAGCTGCTAGGCTACCGAAAAGTGGTTAAAGCCACGCGCCAAGGGGACTACGAAAATTATCAAGGTTCGTTCTTTATCCACATTCGTGAGTTCCAGTTTTGGGATGGTGAGCAAAAATCCCTTCCTGTGTCTTTCAACATACGATCAGGGCGCATTGCCAATCTAAAAAATCGTGATACTGGAGAAAGCCTACAGATGGCGCGACTGGATCCGTTATTGATTGGGCAGTTCCATCCAAACCGACTGGAAGATCGTATTTTAGTGCAACTCGAGGAAGTTCCAGAGCACTTTAAGCAAGCGTTATTGACTGTTGAAGACCGTGATTTTTATGAGCATAACGGTGTCTCGCCGAAAGCCATCATGCGTGCTCTATGGCATAACATTCGCAGCGACGGTCGCTCGCAAGGCGGAAGTACCATTACTCAGCAGTTGGTGAAAAACTACTTCTTAACAAATGAACGTACCCTCTGGCGTAAATTTAAAGAAGCCATCATGTCGGTGATTCTAGAAGTCCGCTATGAAAAAGATGATATCTTGCAGGCTTACTACAATGAGGTTTACTTTGGGCAAGATGGTGGCCGTGCGATCCATGGCGTAGGGCTCGCTAGTCAGTACTTTTTTGATAAACGAGTACGTGACTTAACGCCAGCGCAATCTGCAATGCTTGTGGGGATGCTCAAAAGCCCAACTGGTTATAACCCACGCCGAAAAAAAGAAGCGGCCTTAAAGCGTCGAAATCAAGTTTTAAAATTGATGTACGACCAAAAGCATTTAACCGAACAAGAGTATAAGCAACAGCGCGAAACTACGTTATCAGTGGTGGCAAAGCCGGCATTGAAACTATCAAGAGTACCAGCCTTTATGGATCTGGTGCGCCGTCGCTTGCAGGACTCTTATTCCGAGGAAGAGTTAAAGTCGGAAGGCTTACGAATTTTTACTACGCTCGATCCAGTTATGCAGCGCTATACCGAGGAGAAGGTTGCTTCCACACTGGATACTATTGAGCGAAGTAAGGGTATCGAAAAGGATTCGCTACAAACAGCAGTGATTATCACGTCGAGTGACACCGGTAACATCTTAGCCTTAGTTGGCGATCGCTATTCTGATAAGGCTGGTTTTAACCGTGCCATCGATGCGAAACGTCAAATCGGTTCAGTGATAAAGCCTTACGTGGTGTTAGCGGCGCTGGAAAAAAGTAATAAATACAACTTATCTACCATCATCAGTGACGAGGCTTTATCGCTTAAGCAGCGCGACGGCACCTTGTGGCAGCCACGAAACTATGACCGTCAATATCATGGGCAGGTACCCTTATTTGTAGCGCTAATGAAGTCTTACAACATCGCCATGGCGCGTCTTGGGCAGCAGGTGGGCATTGAAAACGTAGCTGAGTTTATCGAGCAAGCAGGCGTAGAAGGCGAAGTTCCAGCGCTGGATGCCTTGCCACTGGGCGTGTTAGAACTAACGCCAATTGAGTTAGCGGGTTTATACCAGTCGCTAGCAAGTGGTGGCTTAAAGATTAAGCCAGCTGCAATTACAGCGGTGACCGATAATAAAGGCGAGTTGCTTGAGCGTTATCCTATCGACTCTGAACGAATTGCTTCCGAGTTAAATACTTACTTGGTCAAAGCGGGCATGCAGTTAGTAGTGAAAAAAGGTACTGCGCGTTATTTGCATAAGCAAAACCCTTTCACTAATTTTGCAGGTAAAACTGGGACAACGAATGACCTGAAAGACTCATGGTTTGCTGGTTTCTCTGGCGAGCATTTGGCCGTTGTTTGGGTTGGGCGCGACGATAATAAGGAAGCAAACATTACAGGCTCATCAGCTGCCTTACCTGTGTTTACCGATATATTTAACGGCATACCGACGGAAACTCTACGTTTAGGCTATGAAGAAAATATTGAGTGGAAGTTGATTGATCCCGCGACGGGGTTACTGGCTGATGACTATTGTGAAGAGTCGATAGAAGTACCATTTATTCGTGGCACAGCACCAACGGATAGTGCTAACTGTAAACCTGAAGAGGAGAGCTTCTTTGGACTTTAAATTAGACGCAAGGCTAGAGCGCGACTGTATTCTGCTTGGGAACTTTGAGCTGTGTCAGGTATTGCTGATGAATGATGCGAATTATCCGTGGCTAATTTTAGTGCCGCGGGTAAGTGGTATTCGCGAAACCTATGAATTATCAGGGTCTCAGAAAGCAACACTGATGAAAGAGTCTAACTTTGTTTTAGAAGCGATGGCTAAAACATTTAACGCTGACAAAATGAACTTAGGTGCTTTGGGTAATATTGTGCCGCAGCTTCATATTCACCATATTGTCCGTTACGAAACCGATCTGGCGTGGCCAGCCCCAGTATGGGGTAAGGTCGAACCGAAACCTTATTCGGATAGTGAACGTGAAGCAGTAGTTGCTAAGCTTAATGCAATGCTTAGCAACTACTCAGGTTTTGAAAGTACAGCGCAGAAGTAGAGGTGTTTACTAAGGACGGCTAAATTCAAACTGCTCGTTGTCGAGCCACTGAATCTTAGTATCGGGGCTTAGACTTTCAACCGCGACAGCTAGCGACTCCGCCAACGAAACTAGATTAGGAATATGGATAAGCGACGCTTCGTCATGCGGTCTATGGTAATGGTCCTGACCGCGCCAAACTGATATAGCATGCATCGGGATGCCGTTAACCTTGGCTTTTTTCTGACCTTGGAAAGCCTTTTGAATGGTTGCACTGTCCGCATCTAAAAGAGCAAAAGGCGCGTTATCGGAGCGGAAGAAAAGGCCCATACTGGGGTCTAACACAGGATCTAGTTGCCAATCTTGTTTCGCTAATTCAGCTTTTAACGTTGGGTATAGCGTTGAATATTTGTCGCCAGTCATCCAAGCGTTATTTAACGAGTCTTTTAACGGAACACCGACTAACTCAAACATAAAGCCACTTTCAATCTGAGTTAGCGGAACCCAAGGATTAGCCGCAAAGTATTTAGAGCCTTGTAAGCCCATTTCTTCAGCATCCCACATGCCCACGATAATGTTGAATGGTAACTTGTCGTATTGCTTCAGAGTCTTAGCGAAGATTAGTGAAGCAACAACACCGCTGGCGTCGTCATCAGCGCCGTTAAAAATTTGATCGCCTTCAAGCTTAGGATTTACGCCAACATGATCATAATGAGCGCCAACTACAAAGTAACGATCTGAGTCACAGTTGCACGGTAAATAGCCGATAACATTAGCGGCCTGCAAAGTATCACCTTTACGGTTATAAGCTGTGAACTTTTGAAGATAAGAGTCTTGCCCAGGAACTGTTTCGAGTCCAATAGTCTTAAATTTATTAATAAGCCAGTTTTGGACTTCACTGTTTTCATCGCTCCCTGTGAGGCGACCCTTACGCTCGTCACTCGCTAAATAATCCATCCACTCAGTAGCGAGCTCGATATTGCTAGACTTCGTAGTCTCGCTATTATCAGCAAGGCTCACACTCGAGCTAATCGCTAGTCCAAGCGTTAACCCTATTTTTGTTATCGTGTTCAATTTAAAAACTCCTTTGAGATTGGTGCTAGATGCTTTTGTACTAGCTCTGTAGCATGTGACCAATCGATTTCTTCGATGGTGTGTTTGTCTGTTGTCAGCTCAGTCAAAATGTCCGCTTGAACTTTACCGCGTTGAAAAACTTCTGCATAAGGAATGTGGTGAAAAGTCACCATCGAGTAGCGCGGAATAAACTGAGTCGGAAACTGTTGTTCAAGTTTAAAGGCTATGGCTTTTTTTAATTTAAACTTTGGATCTCGAACCGAGTCACGCATTTCCACATAGTTCTCTAAAGCCATGTCGGCAATAGCGTTAGCGTTATCACGGCGAATGTCAGCAAATTCTTCAATGGTCTTTGACCAGTCATCAGAGTGTTTGTTGAGTAAACGATTCATTTCAGAGCAATCTTCAAAGCCACAGTTCATCCCTTGCCCATGAAAAGGCACAACCGCATGCGCAGCATCACCAAACAAGAGTATGTTCTTGTAGCTCCAGTTTTTAGCGCGGACGGTACCAAGAACACCTGTAGGGTTGGTGAAGTAGTCTTCCGTTAGGCTCGGTAAAAGATCAACCAAGTCAGGAAACTTGTCTTTGAAAAAATCTATGACTTTGTCGTCGGTGTCGATGTCGCTAAAACTGATTGGGCCTTTATTTGGCATAAACAGTGTTACGGTAAAGGAGCCGTCAAGGTTAGGAAGTGCTATCACCATATAGCCACCACGAGGCCAAATATGCAACGCATTCTTTTCGATTTGATACTTATGCACATCGCCTGGCGGAATGCTCAGCTCTTTGTACGAATGCTCTAAAAGCTCTGAAGAAAAACCGTCGACACCAAATTTTTCAAGAGCTCGACGTGTGCGAGAGCCTGCGCCATCAGCGCTGAGCAAAACTTGGTAGTTATGCTCAGATTCTTCATCAGTAACTTCGTTTTTGAGGGTGAAGGTTTGTGCTTCGGGATCTAACCCAACAAGTTTTTGCTGAAAGTGAAAAGTCACATTGCCAGTCGCTTCAGCTTCATCTCTGAGTAGACTGACTAGCCCAGCTCTTGGAACCGAATGGATCACTTCGTCAGGTTTTTGACCATAAGGCTGTAGGTTAAGATTACCTTCAATATCGTGGATTAGGCGACCAGTCATGGGTATTAATAGCTTTTCAACTTTCTCCATTATGCCGACTTGTTGCAGGGCACGAATACCGCGATTCGCTAAAGCTAAGTTAATCGAGCGACCCGCAGGAATACTGGTTTTTCGAATATCGGGCAACTTGTCGTAGACATCAACTTTATAACCACGCTGACCTAAATAAATGCTCATCAAAGAGCCGACAAGGCCAGCTCCGATTAAGGTTATGGACTCGTTTTGATTCAACTCAATTTGGCTCATGCTGCAGCCTCTGCGATTGCTTTCTTTAAGATACGAACAAAGTGGTAACAGTCTGCAAAAGAATTGTATTGTGGCGCCGGTGCTACGCGGATAACGTTTGGATGACGGAAGTCACAAGTGACACCATCTGCTTCAATCGCGTCAAAGATCTGCTTGCCATCAGCACCATGCAAATTAACGGTTAATGATAACTGTGCGCCAGAAGATTTTTCATCGATTGGCGTGAGAATATTAATATCGTTAGGCAACTCTTGTTCGAGTAACTGGCGTAAGTAGCTCGTCAAAAGTAGCGACTTTTTGCGGAGTTCTTGAATACCACCTGCTTTTTTAACCGTATCAAGCGAACCGCGAATAGCTGCCAGCGATAAGATTGGTGGATTAGAAAGTTGCCATGCTTCGGCACTTTCCATTGGGATAAAATGGTTCTCCATTTTGAAGCGCGAGTCTTTGTCGTGTCCCCACCAGCCTGCAAAGCGCGGTAGCTCTTTGTCCGAGTGATGACGCTCGTGAACAAAACAACCTGCGACCGAGCCCGGCCCGGAATTAAGGTATTTATAAGTACACCAAGCTGCAAAATCGACGTTCCAGTCGTGAAGCTGCATAGGAATATTGCCGGTGGCGTGAGCTAAATCGAAACCAACCTTACAGCCTTTGGCGTGCCCAGCTTTAGTGATCGACTCCATATCAAATACTTGCCCAGTGTAGTATTGAACGCCGGGCAGAAGAATCAGCGCTGTAGTGTCGCCATGCTCTTCAATCGCTAGCAGGATGTCTTCATCGCGTAAGGTTTCTTCGCCATCGCGAGGCTTGAGTAAGATCATACTGTCGTCGGGATTAAAGCCGTGATATTTAATCTGTGACTCCACCGCGTAATGATCCGAAGGGAAGGCGTGATCTTCAATAATAATTTTATGACGCTCTGATGTTGGGCGATAAAAGCTGACCATCATAAAATGTAGGTTTGCGGTTAGCGTATTCATGCTAACCACTTCTTTGGCTTTGGCACCAACCAAGTCAGCAAAGCCTTCGCTTAAAAATTCATGATAAGGCATCCAAGGGTAATCGCCAGAAAAGTGACCTTTAACGCCAAGCTTTGCCCACTGGGATAATTCATCATTCACATACTCTGCTGCCAGTTTTGGCTGCAACCCCAAGGAGTTACCGCACAAATAAATTTCTTCTTCGCCGTTACTCTGTTTTGGGATAGTGAATTCTTGGCGAATATGCTTTATAGGGTCGTTCGCATCTTGTTGTTGTGCGTATTCTAATGAAAAAATATTACTCATAGTTATCAATTCCAACGACTTCGTCACCATCGTGTTCGGTGACGTCAGTTAAAGGGTATAAAACAGGACGACTAGGAGCCGCGTCCAATTGAAAATGTGGGATTTGGAGATTCAGCCAATATAAACCATCGGTAATATCGTCGTTGATGAAGATCATTTCTGTGATGGTTCTATGGACTAAAGTCGTATCCGTTAATTCATGGCTACCCGCCGGCACGTTCCAATATATGTGGTGGTTGTGGAGCTGTCCTTCATCGTACATTTTGTCGATAGAAGGAAAGTCCACTAGCAGGTGGTGAATATTGGATTGGCTTAACCACTCAATAGCTTCTGTAGTGAAAAAGGGTGGTTGTTCATCGCTACTATAAGTCCTGCTTTGCTTGCTGGTATCATTGGGCAGGGTTCTAACTGCAATGGCACCCATTAAATCTAAATCTGCAGATGTTAGTTGCTCTTCTAGAGCTCGCTTGGTTATGACACGATCGCTAGCTTCTAAATTAGGGTGATAGCTTTCTTGGCAGTTTGCAGCGGCCTCAGCCTCCACCGATAAAACATAACAACTGGTTAGCGAGCTGGATAAGGCATCGCCAACTGGAACGGCTTGGTCGATGATGTGTTGCACGGTTTCCGTATGAGTACCATTACAGTGCGGCACCATCGAAATAGATTGAACATTACAGCTGCCGCCACGGCGAGTGTCGCCAACAAAACCATCACCCTCAATAGCCTGCGCTTGTGCTTTATCAACGCCAAAATGATTTGGCTGCTGCTGATTGAAGGCTAAAGGAATCGCGATAGAGCTTGCCTGGGATAACTCTAACTGAAAAACCTGATCATCAAACTCGACTCGTATACTCATGAAATAAAGTCCTGTTTATTGAGCTTGAGCCACTCCAGCGCCGTGCCATGCAATAAGCGATCTTCAACGGATTTATCATAGTCCATCGAAGCAATTAATTTACCAGGTTCAAGCTCACCCAATGGGAATGGGTAGTCAGTACCAAGCGCAAGCTTCTCTGGCCCCATTAAATTAACCACGTAATCCAACATACCTTTGTCGTGGACTAAAGTATCCAGATAAATTTGTTTCAGGTATTTGCGCGGATTGTGTGGGTTATCGACCGCCATTAAGTCAGGGCGGACATTGTAGGCGTGTTCGATACGGCCAATAGTCGCAGGGAAACTTCCGCCACCGTGGGCGAACGCTACGCGTAGGTTGGGGTGTCGCTCTAGCACGCCACCAAAGATCATTGAGTTAATGGCAAGCGAGGTTTCAGCTGGCATACCGACAAGCCAAGGCATCCAATATTTCTGCATTTTTTCTTTGCCAACCATATCCCAAGGGTGGACAAAGATGGCTGCATCTAACTCTTCCGCTGCGGCAAAAAACTCAGCAAGCTCTGGCGCGTTAAGGTTCCAATCGTTGATGTGTGAACCAATTTGAACTCCGGCCAAGCCAATCTCTTTAACGCAACGCTCTAGCTCTTGAATCGCTAAGTCAGGCGCTTGCATGGGTAAGGTGCCTAAGCCAATAAAACGCTTCGGGTATTGTTTCACGATGCCGGCGATATGATCGTTGAGATATCGCGATAGATCGTGAGTGTCGGCGGGTTTTGCCCAGTAGTTAAACATTACAGGAACCGTGGATAAAACCTGCACATGAACACCATGCTCGTCGCATTCTTTCATGCGTACTTCAGGAGACCAGCAGTTTTCTTCGATTTCGCGGAAGAACTTGCCGTCGACCATCATTCGTGCACAACCGCACTTGTGGTGATCGAGTTGAACAAAACCGCCGTAACCGTAACGTTCTTTTAAATCTGGCCAATTCTCAGGGAGAATGTGGGTGTGAATATCAATTTTTAGTTGGTTCATAAGCTACAGATCCAATTTATTATCTTTAGGCATAACCGTTCCGCATTTATCGCAAGTACGGTGCTCTTCGCTTTCTAAGAAGCGCTCAAATACAGGTAGGAAGTCCTTTTCAACATTGCTCAGTGGGAAATACTCTTCATAGAGTTTGTGGTCGCAGTTTTCGCAAAACCACATCAGTCCATCTTTCTCGTGTGCCAAACGCTTGCGCTCTACTACAAGGCCAATAGAGCCTTCAAAACGCACTGGAGAGTGTGGGACCTTTGGAGGCAATAAAAATATCTCGCCAGCTTTTATAGGGTAATCAACACGCTTACCGTCCTGAATGGTTCTAAGCTCCATTTCACCTTCGAGTTGATAGAAAAATTCTGGGCCTTCATCGTAGTGAAAGTCTCGGCGACCATTAGGGCCACCAACCACCATGACGATAAAATCGTCTTGCTCGAAAACTTGCTTATTACACACCGGTGGTTGTAATAAGTGACGGTTTTTCTCAATCCATTGCTGAAAGTTGAAAGGTGCAACCGGTTTACTGACGGTATCACTCATAACAATTACTCCTTTTCTTCACCGCTAGTTTCTTCGCCGATCGTCGCAACGCACTTAAGCTCGATGGCGATTGGCGTCGGTAGCGAGCTGATTTCGATGGTGGTGCGACAGGGTTGGTTGTCGGCGAAGTATTCTGCGTAGACTTTGTTGTAAGTTTTGAAGTCGTCCTTCATGTTGGTCAGAAATACTTGTACGTCGACCAGCTGATCCCAACTAGAGCCCGACTCTTCTAAGATCCAGCGAATATTGTTAAAAACACTGCGACACTGAGTTTCGATGCAGTAATCGGTAATGTTGCCATCTTCATCAAGCGTTACGCCGGGGATATCTTTACTACCTTTTTGACGCGGGCCGACGCCGGATAAAAACAACAAATTGCCAACGCGGCGTGCGTGTGGGTATAGGCCAACAGGATCCGGCGCTTTACTGGATACGATTTTTTCTGACATAAGTTCCTCAAAATAATGCTAAATCACTGTAACAAGCAGGCAAACCTTTGTTATTTATCAATCGGTTAAGTGCTTTAACCCAGACGAGCTGAGCCCAGTGTGTACGTTTTTTATACGAGTTTATAGAAAGTACTAGGAATCACAGGCGTTATCAACGCCTAAGAAGGGAATATTCTCAATCGAGGATCCATTTGCATCCGCCCTGATGAGCGAAAATAAATCCTGATGTTTTTTGGTGCGGGAAATATTGCATGACGATATTTATAGCGAATTAGCTGTGTTTAAGCAAGGGGACGCTAAAGATTGTCCCCTGGGCACTGGACAGCTAATCTTAGAACTAGTCCCTAAAGTTATTGAACTGGAAGGGTTGGTCGAGTTCAGCTTGACGCACGACGTTCATCGCAGCTTGAAGGTCGTCACGTTTTTTTCCCGTGACACGAACTTGTTCGCCTTGTATCGAAGCTTGAACTTTTAGTTTCGACTCTTTGATTAGCTTAACCAGCTTTTTAGCCGTTTCTTTATCGATACCTTGCTTAAAAGTTACGTTTTTAAAGAAGGTTTTACCCGAATGGGTGGCGTCATCTTCTACGTCGAGCGCATTGATATCAATGTTTCGCTTAGTGCAGCAGCGGTAGAAGATATCGATCATTTGGTCAACCTGAAACTCGGCTTGGGCGGTGACCTTAACGCTGTCGCCACTTTGCTCGAAACTGGCGTCTACGCCACGAAAGTCAAAACGAGTGGTTAATTCACGGTTAGCATTATCAACCGTATTGGTAATTTCATGCTTATCCACTTCAGAAACAATATCAAATGATGGCATGGTTGCTATTATCCTCTAATAACCAAAAAATTAATGCTGACAGTATATCCACTTTTCTTACAAGGTGACATATTAGCTTGAACTACATTAGCCTGTTTTTGTTTGTGGAGCGAAAATGGATGAATAACGCTTCATTATTATTATCGAAAGCCAGGGAATGGTAAGTGCTACTGCATAAAACGCGTATTGATTAAATATCTCGATTGCTGAGGTCAACAGTGTCACAGCATTAGTCTTAAAGTGCTCATTCACTTGTGGAACTAGCAAGTTTTCAAACAAAAACAAAGGATTTACTAATAATAGAAGTAATACGTTGAGAATAGCAAAGTGGCCATAGACTGCTGATAAATAAAGAATGGTGTTACTCGGTTTCTTGACCCAGCTATAAACAAGTGGAAACAACAGTACTATGCTATAAATAACGAGCAGTGTAGCCATGTTAGAGTATCTCTTCGGAGTGAAGGTTTTTTATAATAGTTGTAATGCCACAGTATCCAGTGTAGGCAAGTAAGAAACTAAAAGCACCAGCTATGTAAAGTAAGAAGGGTACTTCTTTTGGAGTCTCTGGCGAAAAAATACTTACTTCGAGCCAGTAGGTGAGAACGCCCCCTAGGATAAAGCTAATCAAATATCTCATCAGTATTTAATACAAACATTTTTGGGTTCGGTGAAGAAACGTAAGGCTTCTAGTCCACCTTCACGGCCGACGCCGGAGCTTTTGACGCCGCCAAATGGCGTGCGTAAGTCGCGCAATAACCAGCAGTTAATCCACACAATTCCAGCTTCGATCTCTTTAGCCACACGATGGGCGCGCTTGAGATCGTTAGTCCATACGCTAGAAGCTAAGCCATACTGGGTGCCGTTAGCGAGGTCGATGGCTTCATCGTCACTATCGAAAGGCATGATGGTGCAGACAGGGCCAAAGATTTCTTCTTGGTTAGTGCGGCAATCATTAGTTAAGCCTTCAATGACGGTGGGTTCAACGAAGAAGCCGTTGCGGCATCGCCCTTTTAGAGTAACTTGCTTACCGCCAGTGAGAACTGTACCGCCTTCTTCTTGAGCCAACTCTATGTAAGACAATACCTTGTCCATATGAGGCTTGGAGACAAGAGCGCCATGCTGGGTTGATGGTTCTAGTGGATCGCCAATCTTGAGCGATTTAACTTTTTCAACAAAAGCCGCTTTAAATTTGTCATAAATAGGGCGCTCGATGTAAATTCGTGAGCCGCATAAACAAATCTGTCCTTGGTTAGCAAAGGCTGCTCGAACGACGTTTTCTACGGTTTCCTCAAAGTCGCAATCGGCAAATACGAGTGTTGGATTCTTACCACCAAGCTCTAAAGAAAGCTTTTTGAACATTCCTGCGGTAACTCTACTGATATGTGCGCCAGTCGAAGTACCACCGGTGAAGCTAATCGCTTTGATTTTTGGATGGGTAGTCAAGGGGTTGCCAATCGACGGGCCTGTGCCATGCAGAATATTAAGCACGCCTCGAGGTAAACCGGCTTCGTTGCATATTTTCGAAAAAAGGTATGCTGTCATCGGCGTTATTTCCGATGGTTTGGCGATGACGCAATTGCCCGCCGCTAGGGCTGGCGCAATTTTCCAGGTGAATAAATAAAGCGGCAGGTTCCATGGGGAAATGCAGCCAACGACGCCAATAGGGTCGCGTAGCGTGTAGTTAATGGCCTCGTTACCCATGGCGTGGCTTTCGCTAGAGAACTGCGTAATGGCTTGCGCAAAAAAGCGGATATTGGCTGAGGCGCGATAAATATCAACGCTTTTAGCGAGGCTAAAAGGTTTGCCATTATCGATAGCCTCGGCTTTTGCCAGTTCATTCGAATGACCATCAATAGCATCTGCAACCTTGGTTAGAATCTCAGCGCGCTTTTCTAAGGATAAAGCCGCCCAAGCTGGTTGAGCCTTCTCGGCGGCTACAACAGCCTGCTCAAGATCTTCGGCCGTTGAATCAGGGATTTGGCTGTAGACTTGGCCAGTCGCGGGTTCGGCATTGTCAATGTACTGACCTAGTTGCGGTTCGACTAGCTCGCCGTTGATATAGTTTTTCAGCTTTTGCATGGGCGTGTTTCCTGGGCTGTTAAAGACAGCTAGTGCGTCCGCCGTCCACCGGCAGGTTGATTCCTGTAATGTAGCCAGCGGCTGGAGACGCTAAGAAACCCACAGCATTGGCGAATTCTTGAGCCGTACCGAAGCGTTTCATCGGAATAATCGACTTTTCTTCCTGCTCCATTTCTTCAATCGATAAGCCTTTTTTCTTGGCTTTGTTTTGGATAATGGCTTCTAAGCGAACCGTATTGGTCGCGCCGGGTAAGACGTTATTTACTGTGATGTTAAATTGGCCAAGCTCGTTAGCGAGTGTTTTCGCCCAGTTAGCAACAGCGCCGCGAACGGTATTCGAAACTCCGAGGCCATCAAGTGGCTGTTTAACCGAGGTTGAAATGACGTTGATGATACGGCCAAAACCTTCTTCTTTCATGCTTGGAAGAGCGAGCTTCATAAGTTCGTGATTACAAACTAAATGCTGATTAAAGGCCGCTAAGAAGTCACCGGTTTCAGCAGTGTTTGCAGGGCCAGGTGGTGGTCCACCGGTATTATTAACAAGGATATGGATAGCCGCTTCTGGCTGCTGTAAGAAGTCGTGGACAACCTGCTTGACTTGATCTGGGTTTGAGAAGTCGGCGACTAAGATATGGTGGTCTTGGCCTTGTGAGTGATCGAGTTCTTTTTGAACCGCTTCGAGCTTTTCACGACTTCTAGCTAATAATACGATATTAGCGCCTTGCTCAGACAACTGTTTAGCGATTGCTTTTCCCATGCCTTGGCTCGAACCACAGACTAGGGCTGTTTTTCCAATAAGGGTTAAGTTCATAATATTATTTTAGTTTGCTTAAAAAGAATATTTAAGCATATTTAAGCGGTTACTGAAACGGTCTATAAGGAGTTATAGATAAGTCACGCGGTTTCGGCCATTGCGCTTCGATTGGTAGAGAGCTTTATCAGCCTTAAGATAGAGCTCTCTTAACGTTTGCTGATTTGCTGTCCAAGAAATGCCAAAACTACAGGTTATATGTCCCACGTGGTTAAACTGACTCTTTTCAATGATACATCTTAGTTTTTCAGCAAGAGTCTCGGCTTGAGAGGGCTCTGTTTCGGGACATAGGATTGCGAATTCTTCTCCGCCCCAACGCGCTAAGGTGTCTGTTTTGCGAGTGTTCTTTCTTAATAATTCAGAGAGCTCAATTAATACTTCATCGCCGACAAGGTGCCCCAATTGGTCATTAATAGATTTAAAATGGTCAACATCGATTAAAATATAGGCCATGTGTGAAAAAGAATCGTAATAGCGCTGGAACTGCATCTCTAGATAGTAGCGATTATGCAAACTTGTCAGCCGATCTGTCTGAGCCTTTTGGACTAAGTCTCTGTGCCTACGAGAGGTTTCTCGATGTTGGTGCGTGAGGAGTATAACCAGCAAGAAAATAGCCATGATGCCTGCGCTAAAGGTAAGCACCTTATATAGTTTAAGGCTGTCGGTTTCTCGAGTAGAGGCCAAGGCCTCTAGAGTTTTTATAGCTGAGTGCGCGGTGTAGATATTGCTTGTAAACGCCATTTTAGGATCGCGGTAATCTTTAATAAAAGAAACAATATCGGGCACTGAAATCACCTCAAGTTTATCGAGATGTTTCATCATGGTGCTTATTAATCGAGTGGCTTTGAGTGAACTGATATCAGAATTAATTTCTTCGCTATAAACCTTGTCGGTGGTTCTGAACTTGCTATTAATCGACTCAATCAACTCATCCAAATACAGTAGTTTATTATGAAGCCCATCTTTGTCTTGGTTTATGGGTAGATAATAGACACTGACCCAAGCATCGAAAATATCATAGCTGCTTGTTGGAGGGTGGCCTGGGAACGGTGAAAAAAGCTTGGAGTCGCTTGACCAGCTATCGGCAATAAATTGGTTGATCAGTTGCTGTGACTGGGGACTGACAACCATCGAGTTCAACTTGTCTAAGTGCACTAAGGATAGAACGGCATTCGAGGTTGCTTTTAGCGTGGACTGTTTGCCAAACTCCGGATAGTCGGGGTCCCAAAAACCGCCATCTTCATTTTGATAAGCGAGAATGAGCTGTGCAACAGCCTCGCTGTCGATCATGCCAAGGGCTTCTAACTTCCTAAGAATAATGACTGAGTCGAGAGTGGCTCGGAGGGTAACAGGGCTATTGGGTAAAGCAGAAAAGCCTTTTAAGTTACCAATGGCATTACTCGGCGACTTAAAGTTTTTTAATAGAAATTGAATCAGCGTATCTTTGTTTATCTGATCCAGCGCATCAAGTTCATCAAGCACGGAAACTGCGTAACGGGTAAGACGGACACTTTCTTTGTTAAGTATGGAGGGCTCATCGAATAAGTCGGGGTTACTGACAAAGTAGCCGTCTGGATGTTGACGTTTTACTAACCACTTAATAGTGCCATTAGCGTATTCGGGTGTTTCACCTTCGACTGGTAAAATACTGTAGTATCTATCGAGCTGGCGATACTTTTGATAGAAAAATAAAGCGAGGACAGCGCATATAATCGCTGCCCACAATAAAAGCATGCGTTTTGAATTTAACCAAAAGCCTAGTCGCATAGTGCTCATTCCTTATCGGTCACTGGTTAAGGATGGTTTGCGAACCTAGGCCCAATATAGCAAATAATGTTGCAAATTACTTGGTTAGGACATTTAACGCGCGCTCGAAAGCTTCTAAAGTTTTCTTTAGCTCAGCATCGCCATGAGATGCTGAAACGAATCCAGCTTCAAAAGCTGATGGAGATAAGTAAACGCCTTCGTCTAGCATCGCGTGATAAAAAGCTTTAAAGCGCTCCATGTCACCGTTTGTAACTTGCTTGTAGCTAGTTACAGTCTCAGCGTCATTGAAGAAGAAGCCAAACATTGATCCCACATGGTTGGTGGTGAAGGCGATACCCTTTTTCTCAGCGATGTCGCGCATACCTTTGACCAAGGCTTCGGTATAAGCAAAAAGAGGCTCGTAGAAACCTGGTTGTGATATTTCATTTAGCGCTGCCAAGCCGGCCGCCATAGCTACAGGGTTACCGGAAAGAGTACCCGCTTGATACACTGGGCCAACTGGAGCCATGTAATCCATGATGACTTTTTTGCCACCAAAAGCGCCTACAGGCATACCGCCGCCAATCACTTTGCCGAGTGTGGTCAGGTCTGGCTGAACCTTATAGTAGCCTTGGGCACCATCAACACCCATGCGGAATCCTGACATTACTTCGTCTAAAATAAGTACCGCGCCATATTGATCGCACAGCTCACGTAAGCCCTCTAAGAAACCAGGTACTGGTGGGATGCAGTTCATGTTGCCAGCGACCGGCTCGACAATAATACAAGCGACGTCATCTTTATTCGCTTCAAGCAGTGCTTCGACGCTTTCGAGGTCGTTAAAGTCAGCGGTTAAGGTGTGTTTAGCGAAGTCTGCTGGCACGCCAGGGGAGGTCGGTTCGCCTAGTGTTAAAGCGCCAGAGCCTGCTTTTACTAACAAGCAATCAGCGTGGCCATGATAACAGCCTTCGAATTTAATAATTTTATCTCGACCAGTGTAACCACGCGCTAAACGAATCGCGCTCATGGTCGCTTCGGTGCCAGAGTTGACCATACGTACCATTTCAATCGAAGGAATAAGCTCGCAGATCTTCTCCGCCATCTCGGCTTCGACTTCGGTTGGTGCACCATAGCTTAAGCCGCGTTTTGCCGACTCGATAACCGCGTCTAATACGGCGGGGTGGTTGTGGCCTAAAATCATGGGGCCCCAAGAACCAACATAGTCCAGATACTGCTTATCATCAGCTGACGTAAAGTAAGCGCCATTAGCTGCTTTGATGAACACAGGAGTACCGCCAACGCCAGTAAAAGCACGTACTGGCGAGTTTACGCCGCCAGGAATATGTTGTTGGGCACGGGTATAAAGTTTTTCAGAAATGGTCATATTGTCCACGCTATTCTATAAATTGGATGTGTAGCCGATGCGCTCGGGATGCTCTATATAAAAAGCATCCCGCTTTGGAATCACGATTGATGACGTGGCGAATACCAGTTCATCGGCTTTTCGAATTGAGTTAATTTGTCTTCGACGCCTAACACCAAAGCAAATAAAGCCATGCGCACTTTTACGCCGTAGTGCGTCTGGCGGAAAATGGCTAGGTTAGGGTTGTTGTTCATGTCATCGCTTAGCTCGTTGGCTTCTGGGCGCGAATCGCGCGGCAGTGGGTGCATGATAACGGTATTTTTGTCGCAGTGTTGCTCATAAAGCTTTTGGTTTAGGCAGTATTTGCCGCGATAAAGGTTCGCTTCTTCCTGCGTGGTGAAGCGCTCTTCTTGCACTCGCGTAAGGTAGATAACATCTTGGCCTTTTAAGCCGTAATGGAAATCTTCTGAGATGTTGTAACTTAACCCCGCGTTATCACAGGCGTCGAGGATCTTATCCGGCATGGCCAATGCTTGTGGCGAGATAAAGGTAAATTGTATATTCGGGAATAAACATAACAGTCGTGTTAATGAATGAACCGTACGACCATTCTTAAGGTCGCCAATCATGGCGATCTTTATAGTGCCTTTGTCTTTACCGAGCGTTTCAAGTTCGTTGTAGATGGTATATAAATCCAGCAACGCCTGAGTTGGGTGCTCGTTAGGGCCATCGCCACCATTAATCACGGGCACGTTACTGCCGCGAGCAAACTCTGCAACCGAGCCAACGTCAGGGTGACGCATCGCTATGGCGTCGGCGTAATTGGCGGTGACTCGCGCCGTATCGTATAGAGATTCGCCTTTGGATAATGACGAGGTAGTCATGCCAACGGTTTCGCGCACATGGCCGCCAAGAAGGTTAAAGGCAGTGCCGAAGCTGATTCGAGTACGGGTGCTTGGTTCGAAGAAGAGATTCGCTAAAATAGCACCGTCTAACACGGTACAACACTTGACGCGGGTGGCGTAGGGCGTCATGTCGTCAGCAACTTGTATGATTCGTTCGACCGATTCTCTTTCTAGCTGATCAATCGAAAGTATGTGCTGCCCTTGAAATTTCATCCAGTTACCCAAACTCTTAGTGTTAGCTACTTGGGACGCAATTCTAACACGATCTTTGCCAGATGTAGCGAAAATTAGGGCGCTGAGTGTGGAAATTCGGGCAGAAATGCTTAAAATGGGCGCGAAACTTAATAAAGCACCAACTTTAGAGGTTATTTGTGGAATTTAAAAAGTATCGTTGTTTAGTCTGTGACTTTATTTATGACGAAGAGCTGGGCTGGGAAGAAGACGGTATTGCCCCTGGTACGCGTTGGGAAGATGTCCCTGAAGACTGGTATTGCCCTGATTGCGGTGTGGGCAAAGAAGACTTTGAGCTTATGACAGACGAATTTAAGAAAAGCCTGTAACTCACCGTTTTTATTGAATTTTAAAAACCTCCTTCGTGGAGGTTTTTTTATGCCAAGAACATAAGGGAAAATGACCTGAATTGTAAGAAAAATCAACAGTGGCGGTGCCTTGCGGATAGGAGTAGTCTGAAAGCTTGCTAACAGGAAAAGGAGTGTAGGTATGATTATCAGAGTATTGTTAGTCGCGGTTTGTCTCACTATGAGTGGTGCGGCTTGGTCAGCGGCTTACTTGAAGATTGCCGATATTGAAGGTGAAAGCCAAGCAGACGGGCATAAAGATGAAATTGATGTCCTCAGTTGGTCTTGGGGGGCGGACACCAACCGCCGAAGAGGCTGTGTTAGAGACTTTCACTTTGTTAAGTCAATCGATAAAAGTTCGGCTCCAATCTTAATGGGACAAATTATCCAAGAAGTTTACCCGGAGGCGCTATTAACTGTGGAACATACGGGGGCTTCCCAAAGAGATAGATTTGAGTTTCTGACCTTAAGGTTTCGAAATGTTCGGATTGAATCTTTTAGCACCGGTGGTGCAGACGGATCTAACTTTTCAGAAGAAGTCAGCTTTAATTTTGAAGAAGTAGAATACAGCTATACGCCTCGAAAGCAAGACGGAAGCGAGGGCAGCCCAGTAACGGCAACTATTAGCGCACGCCAATGTCGTAATAATTAATTTATATGCTAGGGAATGATTCAGTCATTTCTTCAGATATGTCAGGCGATAAGGATATAGAGCAGTACAAATAAAAGCCTCAACCGAGGCTTTTATGGTAGGCGGGGTGTGTACAAGGTTGAGTGCAAAGGTTGAGCGCAAAGATTAATAACCTGCGCTTAATCCAATAATCATTAACCCGATAATTAGGATGGCCATAACCGAAGAGAAGCAAACGCCCAAAATAGGAAACAGTTTTTTATAACCTTTTTGCACGAACGCTGCGATGCCAAGACCGATAGTGACTAGTGTCATGGCCAAAAAAAGCATCATGAACAAACCAATCAGCATTGCTGTGGTTGAGTTTGGATCCATACCACCATAACTTGAGGCTTCTGCAACGCCGGCCATAACAATGGTAATTAGTAATCCTATTGATGAAATTAGGCCTATAATAAAGGTTGAAACGCCAAGCCCGGAGTGTTTTAAGTCTTCCATATTTATTATCTCTCTGTTTTTTGAAAGAATAGAATAATCAATGGTTTGGATAAAAACAAGTGGAAAGAGTTTCAGGATTGTAGGTTAAGAGTAACGAGCAATCCTGAATAGTTTTTGATAAAGCCCTCGAGTAAATAATACTATGAGTCCTGAGGCTCTAACTTGTCTTGAGTTTTAGTCTCGAAATCGCTCGCATCGTGGCGTTCGTGAAGTTGCTCATCGGGCTCGCCCCAAGTGCGATTAACCATTCTTCCACGCTTAACCGCGTCTCTTGTTTCAATTTTTTTAGCCCAGCGCATAAGGTTTTTGTAGCTTGCTGTATCGAGAAATTCGGCAGCGTCATAAACATGACCAAGGACGAGGTTGCCGTACCAAGGCCAAATAGCGATATCCGCAATCGAATATTCGTCACCTGCCATAAATTCATTCTTGGCTAAGTGTTTATCCAACACATCCAACTGGCGCTTAGCTTCCATCGTGAAGCGGTCGATAGGGTATTCCATTGGATAAGGTGCATAACTATAAAAGTGACCAAAACCGCCGCCAATATAAGGCGCGCTACCCATCTGCCAGAAGAGCCATGACATGGCTTCGGTTCTTTGGCTTAACTCTTTAGGTAATAACGCATCGAACTTCTCAGACAAATAAAGCAAGATAGCGCCCGACTCAAAAATTCTTTGCGGTTTGCCGTCTAAGTCATCGCTATAATCCATTAAAGCAGGAATTTTTGAATTGGGGTTAATACCCACAAAGTCACTGCCAAACTGATCGCCATCACCAATTTTAATGAGGTGTGCATCGTACTCGGCCTCTTTATGACCAAGCGCTAACAACTCCTCAAACATGATGGTGACTTTCTGCCCATTTGGCGTGGCTAATGAATAAAGTTGGAAGGGATGCTTACCCTTTGGCAAAGTTTGCTCGTGACGAGCGCCAGCCGTCGGTCGATTAATGCTGGCCCATTCGCCGCCGTTATCAGGATTCCAAGTCCAAACTTTGGGTGGCGTGTAGCTATTGGATGCATTGTTATCGTTACTCATGGTGTTACCTAATCTATATAACTGATAGCAACATTGAAGCGTTAATTCATGGTCACTGTCAATTCAGTCATGTGGATAGTGGTTATTAAGCTAATGAATGATAGTCCCCCGCTTTCTGTAACAAAAAGGCCTTCACATCATCTATACACAATAGGAGTTAATTTAGATTAATACTTACCCGAAGCTCTGTTTAAGGTGAAATTTGTGAAGTTGTTATATAAAACCATTTTATTTGTCGCTAGCGCGGTTGCTGTTATTTATATTTTAACGGGCGGACTGAGTCTGAGTGAGCGTGAAGCATCGCCATTAGTTACTCAAAAGGCTGATGTTAAAGCTGAAATGCCGGCGACAAAACACCTAGACTCAATTGTGCTCGGCGCGGGTTGTTTTTGGGGTGCTGAAAAGCGCTATGCTGCCACCCCTGGTGTCGTTGATGCTGTTTCGGGTTACGCCGATGGTAGCGGTATCAAGCCTGAGTATCGTGAAATCATTAAATCGAAACACCGATTCGATCCGAATAATTATGCAGAAGTGGTTAAGGTTACTTTTAATCGAAACCAAGTAAGCTTAGAGACTATCCTTAAAAACTACTTTGAAGGCCACGATCCAACTCAGGTAAATCGTCAGGGTAATGATATTGGGACTCAGTACCGTTCGACGATTTTGACCAATTCTCCACAACAGCAAGATACGGCTCAACGAATTAAGGCAGAATATCAGGTCCTAATGCGTGGCGAGGGGTATGGCGAGATAGCGACTATTATCAAACCCTTGGATGAGTTTCATCCAGCCGAAGAGTACCACCAAGACTATTTAGTGAAGAACCCTAATGGGTATTGTCCGGACCATTCCACCGGCGTGGTATTTAATGACAAGGATAAAGCGCCATCCGTTGATAATACGGCGCTACAACAAGGCAAGCAGATTGTGGTTATCGAGCCTCAGTCGTACTGTCCATACTGTGAAAAGTTCAAGGAAAACGTGACTAATGATTATCAGGGTACCATTCCTTTAACGTGGCGTTATGGCAGTCAACTTGATGGCTTGGATATCACAACAGAAACCTGGGCCACGCCGACCATCCTGTTTCTAGAAGAGGGTGTCGAAGTGTTTGGTCACCAAGGTTACTTAACGCCAGAAGAGTTTTATGCGGTCTTAGGGAAATTTAAGCTGGGCGACACAGAGGCCTACAAGGTGGCTTTTCAAGAAGGCACCGACAGCCGATTCTGCAAAGAATACGATATTTTCAAAGACACGCCACCTGGGGTTTTCATTGATAAACTGAGCGGAAAGCCTTTATTCGACACGATCGATAGGTTTAACTCAGGAACAGGATGGTTATCTTTTACAAAGCCAGTAAAAAATGCGGTGACATACCATGAAGATAACGCGTTTGGATTAGAGCGTACGGAAATACGTTCAAAGTCTTCAGGTATTCACCTGGGGCACGTATTTGATGATGGTCCAAACGGGCAGCCGCGTTATTGTATTAATGCCACCGTATTAGAGTTTGCGCCGCGTGACAAAGGTTAGCTAAATGCCCTTTAGGGCAGTCACTTAAAAAGGTTTAATTACAGCCAAGATAACCGCAGCTAATAAGAATAAAACTGGAATTTCATTAAACACACGGAAGTAGGTGTGACTTTTATTGCAGCGACCATCGGCGAACTGTTTCTGATAGACACCGCATATAAAGTGGTAAATGATCAATAAGACAATAATCGACATTTTGGCATGGAACCAGCCCGCACTAAGATAGTATTCCCAGTTGTAAGAGGCTAACCACAAACCAAAAATCACCGTGAGAATCATGAAGGGTGTGGTAAATCGATAGAGCTTGCAAGCCATGATATTGAGCTGATTAAAGGCGCCGTCGTTCTCTGTCTGGGCAAGGTTTACGAAAATTCTTGGTAAATAAAAGATCCCTGCAAACCAAGCAACCATAAAGAAAAGGTGAAACGTTTTAACCCATAACATAGCGTTAACCTGTTTGTGTTTTAGAGTAGATATACTGGTCGGTAATCATATCGCGGGTCACCACACCGTAAATACGTTCTTCTTTATTATGTGTGATCCGGTAGACATAACCCGCGGAAACTTTACGTTGTTCCATGCGGTCGTAAGCTTCTTCGAGTGTCGCCTGAAGGTCAATGGCAACAACTTCTTGACGGTTAGCTGGGATCTCCATAAGGTTGAACACTCTTTGCGGATCGGCTGCGACTGCTTCAGCCTTCGCTTCTTTCGACTCGTCAGAATCCGTCATCACGATAGTTTCTAGCGGTTGGCCTGAGTTCTTAGAGTCTTGCTCATCTTTTGGCTCCAGTTCCGCATCGGTCTCAGCAGAGTCTTTATGTTTGCTCGATTTTTCCTTTTTCTGCTGTTCACGCTCTAAGATTTCTTCTTGCTTGATTAAATAACGGCCCAAGTCTCTCGCAACCATTAATGAAATGACCAAACCTTCTTCATCGCGAATGAGAATCCAGCGAGGCTTATCTTTTAGAGCAATAGAAATTTCTTCAAGCGTCGCTTCAGTTTTCATATAGGTAATGCTTCGGGTCATGACGCCAGCGACACCGATACTTCGAAGGACCTGCTTCATAGGACTGACTTTTAAGCGCATGCCACGATCTGTCATCTGGGTTTCCCAGTATGATTGGCGCTTAAAGAGCTGACTGACCACCATATTGCCGATTACGATGGAGAACATGCCCGGCAATATAATGTTTGGGTTATTAGTCAGTTCTAATAACGCCATAAGACCTGCTAAAGGAGCTTGGAGCACCGCGCTCATCAGGGTCGCCATACCAATGATGGCATAGAATTCAGAGTCACTGGATAAGGTAGGGAAGACTAAGCTGCCGATACTCCCAAGCAGACCGCCGAGCATAGCACCCATGAATAGCGTCGGGCCTAATACCCCACCGGGCATCGATAAGCCTGAACAGATAGTCGTTGCGATGAACTTGCCAGCGAGGCTAAGCGCCAGAATAGTAATCAGTAACTCGCCTTGTAGTGAGGCGTTAACCGTATCATAACCGATCCCCATGACCTGCGGCGCGACAAGCGCAATAATACCTACGCTAGTTCCGCCAATAGTGGTTTTAATCCAGACCGACCAGTCCTTGGAGCGACGGCGAACTTGGCTCGTGAGCATAATGAAAAGGCTAGCGATGACGCCACAAATAAAACCTAGCAGTAAGAAGTATGGCATTTCCCATAGCGAGACCAAGTCCATCGATGCTTGGATAATAAAAGCGGGGTCGGAGCCGAAAAAGATGCGACTCATAACAGCACCGGCCACAGAAGCCAATATAATGGGAATAAAGCTGGCGACAGCATATTCCATAATGACAATTTCCATGGCGAATACAACGCCCGCCAAAGGAGTATTAAAGTTCGCTGAAATAGCAGCGGCACAACCGCAAGCTACCAAGATTCGGGTACTGTTATTGGGGAGTTTTAGACGCTGACCGATTAGACTGCCGGTGGTGGAGCCGAGGTGAATCCCTGGGCCTTCTCGACCGACCGATTGTCCTGATGCAATCGTTAAGCCACCTAGGAAAAACTGCACAACAGCATTTTTCCAAGGAAGATGACCTTGGTGATAGGACATGCGCTCTAAAACGTGAGAGACACCTACGCGACGCGTTTCTGGATTAAGTTGCTGGAGAATCAAACCTACGACTAAGCCACCAACGGTGGGTAACAGGAGTTTTAAAAGCCAGTCGGCTTGCTCGAAATCGGTATCGCCGGATTGGTCAGTTGCCCAAAGGACATAGGAGCTTTCGGTGAAGTATCTAAAGAGAATATTGGAGCCACCCGCGAGCACACCGCAAATCAGCCCAATAACCGCCATTAAGGCGAGAGCGTCAAAGCCTCCAAGGCGTAATCTTAGGCGATCAATTAGTGTCATTCGGCACTCAAGTCGGTTTCCTTTGGCTAAAATTTCTGTTTTAATGCAACAACCAGTTAGACTGCTGTATGCAAATAATTGGTGCGCTAATAGCCAACAGCTTCAATGCTTTACATAATAAGAAAATGTGAGCAAAAGAACAAATGATTTCAATGATTTATGACTAAAGATCCCAATCAACCAGATTATATTATTCGAAAGCGACGCAGTGCCAAGTGGTATTGGGGGTGGGCTTTTGTTGCTTTAGCAGTTTTAGTCGCCGCCATGGCCGTAGGTTACTGGCTTAACAAAAGGCAGCATGGCTTATCAATAAATGCAAAGGAGCAACTGGAACAGCTTAAGCAGCAGTTGGATGAGGCTCAAGCAGGCTTGACTCACTGGCAGCAACAATACCAAATAGAACATCAAATCACTCAGCAGCTTAAAGCTGAGCTCGATAAATTGCATCGAGCCAAGAAAAATATCGAGAAAGAGCGTGAAGCTCTACAGCGAATTTTTGATCCGAAAGGTGTAGAGTCTGGTTTGCAGGTGGCGAGCTTTACTTGGCAGAACGAGGGCTCTCGTCTGTATCGATATCGCTTAATGCTAATTCAGGCGAAAAGCCAAGTTGGTGCCTTAAGAGGCACAATAGATATCTCGATCGTTGGTGAAGAAGCCGGCGAACGGAAATCGTATAATTTTGAGGAATTAAAAGGTACGGACAGCCTAAACAGTACTTTTGATTTTACCTATGTCTCGACACATACTGGAAGCTTTGAGTTGCCCGAAGGATTTGAGCCAAAATTTGTAAGAGTGGTGGCAGCAACTTCGGGACGTGGGGCAAAATCGATTCTCCAAGACTTTTCTTGGAAGCCCACAAATATGAGTGATGAGGTTGAGGAAACCAATGAGAAGAAGTAAACGTAAATCTGATAATGTCGATACCTTAATTGCTAATGGCACCAGTATTAACGGTGACATGAGCTTTTCTGGGGCATTATTTGTAGATGGCGAAATCACTGGTGAAGTTAAGGGTAATATAGAAAAGCAATCTGTATTATCTATCGGTGTTCATGGCAAGATTAAAGGCAATATTTCGACGCCTTTCGCCGTGATCTTTGGTCAAGTAGACGGTGATGTTTATGTCACAGAGAAAATTGACCTAAAGCCAGGCGCCAAAATCAACGGTGACTTATATTATAAAGTTATTGAGATGAATGCTGGTGCTGAAGTGAATGGTAAAATGGTTGTGGTTGGCGACCCAAAAGCGTTAGAGCATAAGGTTGAAGAAGTTCAGGCTGCTCGCCAAGAGGATAAAAACGACAACAACCAGCAAGAAGCGGTAGGTGTCGAGCCAGCAAAAGCCTAGGCAGGGCTTGAGAAGTTGTGGGCGAGCCCCCATTTACTGATATAATAGAAAAAGTGTTGTTTTAGATAGGTGTTTAAATGTCGATTACAGTAACGCAAGCAGCCAGTAACAAAGTACGCCAGCTGATTGAAGAAGAAGAAAATCAAGAGCTTAAGCTGCGTGTGTTTGTGACAGGTGGTGGTTGCTCTGGGTTTCAATATGGATTTACTTTTGATGAAACTCAAAAAGAAAATGATATGGCGATTGAGCAGGATGGCGTTAAGATCTTAATAGACTCCTTGAGTTTCCAGTATTTAATGGGCTCAGAAGTCGATTACACTGAAGGGTTACAGGGTTCGCGCTTTATAATCAATAACCCACAGGCGAAAACGACCTGTGGTTGTGGTTCTTCTTTCTCTATTTAATGCTCAATATTTTGTGCGCTCAGTTTGTCCGCTGGGCGCGTAGCTTTTGCTTACCTTTGTACATCTCTCTATCTGCTAACTTCAAAATATCATCTTTGTCTTTCAAGTGTGGCGTTGCTTTAGAGTTATATTCTGCATAGCCAATGCTTCCGCTAATTTCAATCGTCTTGTCTTCGTAGATATAAGGCATATTAATAGCGGACTTTATTCTGTTAATAATAATATCCAACTGTTGATCGGAATACTTTGTTGGGCTTTCAATCAGCATCAAAAATTCATCACCGCCAATTCGGCATATTGTGTCTTCGTCGCGGGTCACTTCCAGCAGTTGTTTCGCCGTAAACTTTAAAACCTCATCACCGGCATGGTGGCCGTAGTTATCATTGATGCTTTTAAAGTTGTCTAAATCTATATTGATTAGGTAGATCCAACCATTATGCCTTTTAGCCCGCTCGATCGACTGTTCAAGTAAGCTATGAAAGACACGGGAATTGTAAATCCCCGTGAGTTCGTCCTGCTCAGCAAGAATAGTGATTTCAACCCGTTGGCGGTCAAGCTGTAGCAGGGCTTGCTTAGCAGCCAGATACAAGCTACCAATGATCAGAACTGAGCTCGTTAGCGGAATTAATGAACCCAATATGGCGGTTAACCAACCACTTACAGAAGAAAGATAAGAGACGGGGTCTACGGAAGTTTCGAGTATGCCGTGTACGTATAAATAACCGATTACAGAAACATATATCCCAAATATGATGCTGGCATAGATACCAACTTTGATGCCATAGAAAAGGGTAATAAAAATAATCGACAGGATGGACCATAACATGCCATTACCTAGCAACCCCCAGTTATATACACCAGCGATCGCGACAAGGCTGGTGATAATCAAGATGAAGTTCATTTTGAAGAAGATGCCGAGTCTTTTGCGGAAGATAGTGGTTGCAATTAAGGCCAGTGAGATTAAGACGTGTAGAAACATAGAGACCATAAGGCCAGACATCGGAATACGGCTAATTGATGCAATGGTTGCAGGGACAGCACAAATAGTGAGAAATACAATAATTTTATCGATAGAAGCGGTTAAAATATTCTCCCACCGTTTTGATGTACTTATGTCTTTTATTATTTGCATACTTAAAGTATGCCAACTCAATTGCAAAAATGCATTAAAAATGTACAGTTTAGAAGCTTTTAACGACTAATTACTGTAGATGGCGCCTAAAATACTGTTTTGACTAGCGCCGGTGATACTGCTTAACGCAATAGCTTCTTGTGCAATAGTTTTCGACGCGAACCAAGCAAATGTCATTGCCTCAACCCAGTCTGGAGCTATCCCGAGCTGAGAACTATCGTTGATTGTATGCAATGGAAGGAGCTGTTTCAGGCGAGTTCGAAGCGCAGGATTGTGAGCACCGCCCCCGCAAAGGTACACTTGTCCTCGGTCCATATACCTCAAGATTGATGACGCTACCGTGTGCGCTGTTAGTTCGAGTAAGGTTCTCTGTACGTCTTGTGGTAAATATTGTGCAAGCTCTAATGGTTCGGATATGTGGTGTAACCAGTCAAGATTAAAGTATTCACAGCCGGTACTTTTAGGGGCTGACATGTTAAAAAATGGATCATCCAGTAGCCGCTCTAATACTTCAGGTATCACTTTACCACTTGATGCCCACCTTCCATCTATGTCATAACTTAATTGCTGATGCTGGAAAATCCAATGGTCCATAAGCGTATTCGCTGGGCCAGTGTCAAAACCAACCGGCGTTTGGCCAGGTTGCAACAAGGTGAAATTAGCAATGCCACCAAGGTTTACAACTGCGCGTGAGTGTTCTTCATCAGCAAAGAACGCTTGGTGGAAAGCGGGTGCAAAAGGAGCACCTTGGCCCCCATGCGCCATGTCCCGGCGGCGAAAGTCGGCTACAGTTTTAATCCCTGTTTTGGCCGCGACGATGTTGCCATCGCCAATTTGCAGCGTAAAAGGGTAGCGTGAATCAGGCCGGTGACGGACCGTTTGGCCGTGACTACCAATCGCCACAATATCTTCCGGTGAGCATTTCGCCTGGTCTAAAAGTTGTTGTACAGCTTGCACAAAGTGCAACGCTACTTGATGATCCAGTTTACCCAGCTGATCAATGGGATCCCCCTGATAATTGGATTTACCAAAATCTAACAACTGTTGTTGTAATGACTCAGGGTAGGGGTAGCTTAGGGAATGAAGCAGTTTTATGGATTGGTTGGGAGTCTTGTGGATATCACAGAGGACAGCATCGATGGCATCAACACTCGTCCCTGAGATAAGTCCAATAAATAAGGCCACAGCTTAAGGCTCTGTGACCGTTTATTTTTGAAGTTTACTATTGCTTGCTGAACCTGCTGATTTTTCATCATTTAGGCGAGCAAAGTAGGTCGTGCGCTCTGTTTCAAGGCGCGCCACTAAAGGCTTAGAGTGCTCTTGGAAGCGAGCCATCTCGGCTTTTGGCACTGGCGCAGCGTGTGGTAATTTCACCGTACGCGGATTGCGATGAACACCATTGACCACAAACTCATAGTGTAGGTGTGGTGCTTGTGACATTCCTGTAGAGCCGACGTAACCAATGATCTGACCTTGCTTTACGCGTTGACCGGCTTTGACCGCACGCTTAGAGAAGTGCAGGTATTTAGTCGTGATGTTTCCACCGTGTTGGATGAAAACATAGTTACCATTAAAGCGGTTGTATGCTGATTTAACCACACGACCATCGCCTGCGGCGCGAACTGGAGTGCCGATTGGTGCACGATAATCGGTACCACGGTGCGCTTTAACACGCTTTTGGATCGGGTGGAAACGTTTCGGATTAAAGTTTGAACTCACGTAGTTAAACTTTAATGGCGCGCGTAAGAAGGATTTGCGTAAAGCCTTACCTTCTGGCGTGTAATAGGCGGTACGACCGTTGGTATCGGTGTAGCGAACGGCAGCGTAGTGCTCGCCCATGTTATAGAACTCAGCCGATAAGATGTTGCCATAACCTGCTTTTTTGCCATCAATGTACTTTTCTTCGTAAAGCACCGAGAAGCTGTCGTTTTTGCGTATCTCTAGTGCAAAATCAATGTCATACTCGAAAACGCCGGCTAGCTCCATAATCACGCCATCAGGAAGTCCTGCCTGTTTACCGGCATTATAGAAGCTGCTGGTAATCGTCGCAGTGGCGAAGCGTTGCTTGAATTCAATAGGCTTCTTGTCTAAAGAAACGTCGAATTCTTTATCCGCCAACTTAGTAATAACGAGCGTGTCGCTAGAGTTGAACGGGTAACGCAGCTCCTGGAAACCTTTGTTCTCATTGGCTGCAAACTCAAGAGTGTGACCAGGGCGAATCTTTTTTAAGATATCGACTTGATCGCCAGACTGCATAATATAGTGCAGATCTTTCGAGCTGAAACCTAACTTATTGAAAATACGCGAGAGGCTTTCGCCTTTGGCTACTTTAATAGTCTTCCAGTCGTATTTTGGCTTAGTCGTTTTTTTCACAAACTCTTTAATAGCGGTTGTCGCTTGTTCAAGATCTTGTGAGTTTTTTGGATTTATTGTGCGCGCTTGATCGTTTGTGGACAGTTTTTGCTTGGCTGGCTCAAGAACACCGTCAGTCAATGGCAAGCTGTTAGACTCTGTGTCTAAGCTGGCTGAATTGTCTGAGCTATTATTGTCGTCCGTTGATAATTGTAGTGTAAGGATTTCTTGTTGTTTTTCTTGAGTGGAAGACTCTTCTCCTGGAGTCATTGCTAAGTAAGATACTGCCGCAAATACGACTGATAACGCTGAGATCGTCACGATCGCGCCCTTTCGTCGGCTTTTCTTTCGGGAAAACAGAGGCTTGCTTCTGTTAAACCTTTTATAATCACGGTTTATCATAGTTTACTTAAGAAATTAGTTGAATAGTTTTTGCGCAATAACAATAACCTTATGACCGCTATTGGTCAATGTAAAAAAGCTTAAAATCCATAATTTGGTCATATTTGACTTGGAAATGTGAAAGAGTCAGGTTTTTTTACACTTTTGAATTGGGTTTGTCGTAGCTTTGTCAGTTGCCTTTTTTGCTCTGAAACCGTTGCATAGTATGACAATTCGTGTATCTTTGAGCCATCAAAACAAGAGAGTATCGCACTTATGAAAGACTTTGAAACCATGTTTGAGGAACTCAAGCGTGGTGCTGATGAGATTTTGCCAGAAGAAGAGTTACTGGAAAAGTTAAAAGAAGGTCGCCCACTTACGATTAAAGCGGGTTTTGACCCCACGGCACCGGATCTGCACCTTGGGCATACCGTATTAATTAATAAAATGCGCCAATTCCAGCAGTTTGGGCATAATGTTGTATTCCTTATTGGTGACTTCACAGGAATGATCGGCGACCCAACGGGTAAAAATGTTACTCGTAAACCGCTGACTCGTGAAGATGTCCTAAAAAATGCGGAAACCTATAAAGAGCAGGTCTTTAAAATCCTTGATCCAGAAAAGACCACGATCCGCTTTAACTCAGAGTGGTGCGAAAAGCTAGGTGCTGCCGGCATGATTAAGCTGGCATCTAACTTAACGGTTGCCCGTATGTTAGAGCGAGATGATTTTAAAAAGCGCTATAACAACGAACAGCCAATCGCGATCCATGAGTTTTTATACCCTTTAGTTCAGGGGTATGACTCTGTGGCGATGGAGGCTGACGTTGAGTTGGGTGGAACGGATCAGCGCTTTAACCTATTAATGGGGCGTGAATTACAGAAGTCAGAGGGGCAGAAGCCACAAACTGTCTTGATGATGCCTTTATTAGAAGGACTCGATGGTGTTAATAAAATGTCCAAGTCCTTGAATAACTATGTGGGGATCACAGAAGCTCCAGGCGTTATGTATCAAAAGCTCTTGTCGTTACCGGACGATATGATGTGGCGCTACCATGAACTACTGTCCTTTAAGTCGCTCGAAGAAGTGGAGCAATTGAAGAAAGATGTAGAAGCTGGCACAAACCCACAAGAAATTAAAAAAGCTTTTGCTTTGGAAATTATCGAGAGGTTCCACGGCAAAGAAGCGGCACAAAATGCCCATAAAGGTGCTGGTAATATTGTTAAAGAAGGTGAGGTTCCAGAGGGCACACCAGAAGTAGAGGTGAGTCTGGACGGTGCTGCTGAGTTTCCAATTGGAGCTGTTATCAATAGAGCAGGCCTAGCTGCAAACTCTGCCCAAGCGAAAGATATGTTGAAAAACGGGCGCGTTAAAGTGGATTGGGAAGTTGTCGAGCCTTCTTATATGGTAAAACCGGGCAAATACTTAATGCAAGCAGGCAAAAAGAAGATTGCTTACGTTAATGTGTCATAAAACCGGATATTATCGGAACAATTAAAAAGGTCACTTGGGTGGCCTTTTTTTATGGGAGCGACTATCGTTGTACAAAAAGTGTCCACCTTCTTTACAATGACATGTTAAAACTCTCCATTTTTCGAGTTATATCCTAAGATATTCTGGTTTGTGCCATACCATCCATTTTGTATTTTCATTAGTATTTATAAAGCTACATGGGGTAGCTCTATAAAACACTGGAGTACATAATGGATAATATATTTAAGAAAGGCGTTTTTACGATGTGTATCGGCGCAGCCATGGGTCTTCCTATATTAGGTCATGCTGAGTCTTTTGTTGTTGTAGCCAAAAATAAGATTAATAAAAATTTAGTGAATAGCGTTGAGGCTATGGGCGCGACTGTCACCCAAGAAATCCCTCAAGTGGGATTATTAGTAATAGAGACAGATAACCCGGACATACGAGAGCGTCTGGCTGGGGTGTCTGGCGTGGCATCAACGTTTAAAGATTTTACTCTAAACTATATAACACCGAACCCCACAGAAGAGTTTGGAGTAACTTTTGAAGAAATGGCAACGAGCCCACCAAATACCGGAGATGATGATTTCTTCTTTGATTTGCAGTGGGGACACGATGCAGTGAATGCTACTGAGGCTTGGGAAGCTGGAGTTCGAGGGCAAGGAGTTCGAGTGGCGGTATTAGATAGTGGCATTGACTCTTCACACCCAGATTTAGTGCCTAACTTAAACATGGCTTTGTCCACATCATTTGTTGCCGGTGAAGATTTTGATAACCCTCCGGGAAGTCATGGTACCCACGTATCAGGAACCATTGCTGCTGCGGATAATGCATTTGGTACCATTGGTGTTGCTCCAGAGGCAGAAATTATATCAGTTAAAGTACTCTCAGCGATCACTGGAAGCGGTAGCACCTCGGGTATTTGGCAAGGAATGATTTATGCTGCTGATAATGGTGCCGATATTATTAACATGAGCTTGGGTATTAGTGGTGGTTTTCCTAAGAACTGCACATTTACAGATCCGAATACGGGAGATTCGACCCATTACCCAGCTAAGGACTGTAGCGAATTAATCCGTACTTATAACAAAGTTACGAATTACGTAAGAAATAAAGGCACTCTCATAATCTCATCAGCAGGCAATGATGCACGCGATATGAATCATGACGGTCCAATAATGGCGTTACCGGCTGAGGCGAATCATGTGATTTCGGTTTCTGCGACAGCACCATATCTATGGGGATTAGATAGCACCACAGCGTTGGATGAATTAGCGTCATACTCAAACTACGGTAGAAAAGGTATCGACTTATCAGCTCCAGGTGGAGACTTTGATGTGTTTTTTGATTTTGGTGCGGCTCCCTGTAATGGACCAGTATTACCGGGTCGACCATGTTATGTGTACGACATGGTATTGAGTACAAGTCCTGGCGGTTGGAGTTGGAATGCAGGAACAAGTATGGCATCACCACACGTTGCTGGGGTCGCTGCACTTATTATCAGCGAACATGGTGGTAATATCAGTGTAGGGCAATTAGAAAAAGAGTTGAGAACACGAGCTATTGGTAATGGAAATAGCACAGAGCATGGTAAAGGGCGTGTTTCTTCAGGCTATTGATAAAGAAAGTCGCTAATAGAGAAAGGTCACTCGGTGGCCTTTTTTCTTAGATGGATGAAAAACCACACTTAATTGATTGTTTTATCATCGTTTTGAGCAGCTTTTAAACGAAAAGTAAAGGTTAGAAAATAAATTAATAAAAGTTTCAAAAAAGGGTTGCGGAGTGCAATTTAGTCTCTATAATGCGCTTCACTTTCGAGGCAAACACAACAAGTGCTCGCCAAGAAGGAGCTCAGGAAGGGTGGGTTTTTAAGACGATTTAAAAAGTTTTAAAAAGAGTGTTGACAGGAAGTTGAGGCGCTATATAATGCGCGCCGCTCTGAACGAAAAGTTCGAGCAAGCCGCTCAGGGATTTGAGGGGTCGATAAAGCGATTTAAGGTTTTGAAAAATAAACGTTAAAAAGATTATCGAAAGCGGTTGACAGGAAGTTTGGATGGCATATAATGCGCGTCCACTTGAGTGAAGCGAGTTCTTCACCAAGACGTTCTTTAACAGATTGATAAGACAATTTGTGTG
>NZ_BAAAFM010000004.1:0-16171 GCF_039523535.1 Kangiella japonica
GCGGGTGTTGTATCTAAAATCCACGAGTAAGATTTTAGTTCGACATAAGCGACAAGCTTAGCAGAAGATTGCATCCGTGCATTTTCTGCATTCTCGCCATTCGTGGCGATCAAGGGCACTTCGGTGCCCTTTATTATGAAAGGGTCTGAAATTGACTAGTTTTGTTTTACCCTAAGTCAGGTAAATACAGCATTGAGATTTACTGACTTGTGATAAAGCGAAGTGATCGTAAAGTACCGTTTTTTATACGATTTCTTGAGATGGCACATTCTTTAGATAAATTAGTAATAAAGAATTGCAATTCAAGCGAGACATTGTATAATTCACGGCCTTATTTTAGACAATCAGTTTAAAGGCCAGTAGTTCAATTGGTAGAGCGTCGGTCTCCAAAACCGAAAGTTGGGGGTTCGAGTCCCTCCTGGCCTGCCACTTCTAATCGATAAGACTTCAACTGTTCGGAGTCGAAAATAAAGTAAGTGGCTGTTGATAAAGGTTTTATTCATGAGTGCACAAGCAAACACGGAACCATCAAAATTAGACTCTGTGAAGTGGATCGTAGCTTTTGCCATCTTATTTGGTGGTATTTATGCTTTTAACGTTCTAGTTGAACAATCGATCTTAATTCGTGCTGGTATCGTTATTGCGGCAGTTGTAATTGCCATCGCAGTTGCTATGCTGACTGCTAAAGGTAAAGCGCTTTGGCAGTTTGTTAAAGGCGCTCGTACTGAATTACGCAAAGTTATTTGGCCAAAAACCAATGAGACAACTCGAATGACAATTGTGGTTATCATCATGATTATCATCCTTGGTGCTTTCTTGTGGTTGTTAGATTGGTTAATCAATAGCTTTTTAATACAGCCAATCTTGGGTTAGGAGACGTCACATGGCATTACGCTGGTACGTAGTTCAAGCCTTTTCAGGCTATGAAAACAAAGTTAAAAACTTGCTTCAGGAGCGTATAGAGCTTGCTGGTTTGCAGGATAGCTTTGGTGAAGTGCTAGTCCCAACCGAGGAAGTGGTTGAGATGCGCGCAGGTCAGAAGCGTAAAAGTGAACGTAAATTCTTTCCAGGTTACGTCCTTGTAGAAATGGAAATGAGTGAAGAAGCTTGGCAAGTGGTGCGAAACACGCCGCGTGTAATGGGCTTTATCGGCGGTACATCAGACCGTCCAGCTCCAATTTCCAAAAAAGAGGCCGATGCTATTCTTAACCGTCTCGAAGATGGTACGGATAAGCCAAGACCGAAAGTATTGTTTGAAGCAGGCGAAATGGTTCGTGTTACAGATGGTCCATTTGCCGACTTTAACGGTGTAGTTGAATCAGTCAACTACGAAAAAAGCCGTTTACAGGTGTCAGTATCTATCTTTGGACGCTCAACTCCTGTAGAATTGGAATTTAGCCAAGTCGAAAAAGGCTAGGCAACAAATTTATACATAAAGCGATCTCTGTTTGGTTTATCAATTTGGTAAGCTTATTCTGGGGAGCGCTTTTTTGTCTTTGCAAAACGGGGAGCTAGCAATAGCGATTGTACCCATAAAGAGGTGAAACATGGCTAAGAAAGTCGAAGCTTATATTAAGCTGCAAGTTGGTGCCGGTATGGCAAACCCAAGTCCACCAGTTGGTCCTGCATTAGGTCAACACGGTGTTAACATCATGGAATTCTGTAAAGCGTTCAACGCGGAAACAGAAAAGCTAGAAAAAGGTCTTCCAACTCCTGTAGTAATCACAGTTTATAACGATCGTAGTTTTACGTTTGTTACTAAAACTCCTCCTGCGGCAGTACTAATCCTTAAAGCGATTGGTGTTAAGTCTGGTAGTGGTACGCCAAACACTAAGAAAGTGGGCAAGATCACTCGCGAGCAATTAGAAGAAATTGCAAAAATGAAAGAACCAGATCTAACAGCAGCTGATATGGACGCTGCAGTTCGCACTATTGCTGGTACAGCGCGCTCTATGGGCGTTGACGCGGAGGTATAAGACCATGGCTAAGCAAAGTAAACGTATTCGCGCAATCAATGAGAAAGTTGGTGAGCGCACAGTATTCCAAGCCGCTGAAGCTATTGCTTTATTAAAAGACGTTTCAAGCGTTAAATTTGATGAAAGCGTAGAAGTTGCGGTAAACCTTGGTATTGACCCGCGTAAATCAGACCAGGTTGTACGTGGTGCTACAGTTCTTCCTAACGGGACTGGTAAAGACGTCCGCGTTGCAGTATTCACAACTAACGCTGATGCTGCTAAAGAAGCCGGAGCTGACGTTGTTGGTATGGAAGACTTAGCTGAAGAAGTTAAAAAAGGCAACATGGACTTTGACGTAGTAATTGCTAGCCCAGACGCTATGCGTGTTGTTGGTCAGCTTGGTCAAATCTTAGGTCCTAAAGGCTTAATGCCTAACCCTAAAGTGGGTACGGTAACTCCAGACGTTGCTACTGCAGTGAAAAATGCTAAAGCAGGTCAGGTTCAATACCGTGCAGATAAGAACGGTATCGTTCACGCTGCAATCGGTAAAGTAAGCTTTGGCGCTGAGCAGTTAGAAGAAAACTTAACGTCACTTTTAATTGCGCTTAAGAAAGCAAAACCAGCGTCATCAAAAGGTACTTATTTAAAGAAGATTTCTTTATCTTCAACAATGGGTCCTGGCTTAACACTAGACAAGTCTTCTATTTCTTTAAAAGACTAATATTGTTAGCAATTTGGCTCAGATTGTTGAGCCAAGAAAGAATTCGGTTTAGGTAGTTTTAAAAATATTTGAACCAACTTTTAAGTTAATCAACATTTTATGATTAATTTAAATTAAAGGGCTTTGGGTTTCCTGGGTTTTAAAAGTAATTCAGGGAACCGTCAAAGACCGTAGGCACTGACGAGTCGATAGCTATGAAGCTTATTAATAGCTGTCTTAGTAACGATGAGTTGGTTTAATTCTATGAGGTATTTTATATCTTGAGCCTACGCAGACGGTGAAACCTTGATGAAACTTTTATAGTGGAATCGTTCACCGTGACTCAAAGGATAAGGCTCGCCTTATCAAAACTGTAACTCAGACCTAGCTTCGGCCTGGTTTGAAACAATCGGAGGTGAACTAGTGGCACTTGGACTAGAAGGCAAGAAGGCTATTGTTACTGAGGTAAACGAAGTAGCAAAGACAGCCCTTTCAGCCGTTATTGCTGAGTACCGCGGTTTAACAGTTGAGCAGATGACTGCGCTTCGCGTGAAAGCACGTGAAAGCAACGTATATGTACGTGTTGTTCGTAACACGTTAGCTCGTCGCGCTGTTGAAGATACAGAGTTCGCTTGTATGCAAGATGCACTAACTGGTCCTCTAGTTTATGCATTCTCGATTGACGCACCTGGTGCGGCTGCACGTCTTTTCAAAGACTTCGCAAAAGAGAATGATTTACTACAGGTAACTGGTTTGTCAATTGCTGGTGAAATGCATGGTCCTGAGCGTTTAGACGCGATTGCCGCATTGCCAACAAGAGACGAAGCGCTTGCGTCGCTAATGAGCGTAATGATTGCACCTATCACGAAACTTGCTCGTACTTTCAACGAAGTACCAAGCAAGGTTACTCGTGCTGTTGCAGCCGTTCGCGATCAGAAGCAAGAAGCAGCTTAATATTTTCACTACGAATACTGTTAGATCGTAGTTTAAATTTTTATTTATAATTGAAATTATTTACCCAGGAGACTGAAAATGGCTCTATCTAAAGATGATATCTTAAACGCTATTGCTGAAATGAGCGTAATGGACGTTGTTGAACTTGTTGAAGCAATGGAAGAAAAATTCGGCGTATCAGCGGCAGCAGCAGTTGCAGTAGCTGGTCCTGCAGCAGGCGGTGCGGAAGCAGCAGCTGAGCAGACTGAATTTGACGTAGTAATGAAAAGCTTCGGCGCAAACAAAGTAGCAGTAATTAAAGCTATCCGCGGCATCACTGGTCTTGGCTTAAAAGAAGCTAAAGACATGGTTGAAGGCGCTCCTGTTGCTGTTAAAGAAGGCGTTGAGAAAGACGAAGCTGAAGACGTTAAGAAGCAATTGGAAGAAGCTGGCGCGGAAGTTGAAGTTAAGTAATAATCAGTTATTACTTGATGTCAATTAACGACAGCGAATGATCCAAAATGGCTGGTGACAATGTCACCGGCCTTTTTGCCGTTAAAAAACGGTACGTGGTGTGAACCACTTTTGTCGCAAGAGATTCACTCTTAGCAGACAAACTAAACGAGTTAAAGTTAGCGAGCCGAGGAACCCAAATGGCATATTCTTACACTGAGAAAAAACGAATCCGCAAGGATTTTGGTCGACGTTCAAATATTCTCGATGTGCCTTATCTGTTGGCAATTCAATTGGATTCATACCGTGAATTCCTTGAGCCAAAAGGCGATAACGATTCAGGTTTGGACTCAGCGTTCAAATCAATCTTCCCTATTGAAAGCTATTCAGGTAATGCAGCTCTTGAGTACGTAAGCTACTCAATGGGTGAGCCAGTATTCAATGTTAAGGAATGTCAGATTCGTGGCATTACTTATTCTGCGCCGTTGCGCGTAAAAATCCGTTTAGTAATCTACGATAAAGATTCTAAAACGAAAAAAGTTAAAGACATCCGTGAGCAAGAAGTGTTCATGGGTGAGTTACCGTTAATGACAGGAAATGGTACTTTTGTTATCAACGGAACAGAACGTGTTATTGTTTCTCAGTTACACCGTAGTCCAGGTGTTTTCTTCGACTCAGATCGAGGCAAAACACACAGCTCAGGTAAACTACTTTACCAAGCTCGTGTAATTCCTTACCGTGGTTCTTGGTTGGACTTCGAGTTTGATCCAAAAGATATGCTATACGTGCGAATCGACCGTCGCCGTAAATTACCAGCGTCAATTATTTTGCGTGCCCTTGAGTATTCAACGCAAGATATGCTGGATATGTTCTTCGAGCGTAATAACTTCTACATCACTAAAGAGGGTGGCATTCAGTTAGAATTAGTGCCAACTCGTTTACGTGGTGAAACTGCTACTTTTGATATTAAAGCTAAAGGCAAGGTCATTGTTGAAGAAGGTCGTCGCATTACGCCACGTCATATTTCTCAACTTGAAAAAGCCGGCGTTAAAAAACTAGACGTACCAACAGAGTACATCTATGGCCGTGCCCTTGCTACTGATATCATCGATAAAGACTCTGGTGAAGTTATCGCAGAAGCTAACTCTGAGATCACAGAAGAGTTATTAGAAGCATTAATCGATGCAAACGTTACAGACGTGCCAACATTGTATACCAATGACTTAGATCATGGCCCGTACATGTCGGATACTTTACGCATCGACTCAACCAAATCAGCGCTAGAAGCGAAAGTAGAAATCTACCGCATGATGCGTCCTGGTGAACCACCAACGCAAGAAGCTGCAGAAGGTTTATTCGAAAACCTATTCTTCAATCAAGAGCGTTACGACCTATCTCGTGTAGGGCGCATGAAGTTCAACCGTCGTGTTGGACGTGATGAGATTGAAGGCGAAGGTACGCTATCTAACCAAGACATCATTGATGTGATGAAAACCTTGATCGATATCCGTAACGGTAACGGTACTGTTGATGATATCGACCATTTAGGTAACCGTCGTATTCGTTGTGTTGGTGAAATGGCTGAAAACCAATTCCGTGTTGGTTTAGTACGTGTAGAGCGCGCTGTAAAAGAGCGTTTATCACAAGCAGAAAGCGAAAACTTGATGCCACAAGATTTAATTAACGCTAAGCCTGTTTCGGCAGCCGTTAAAGAATTCTTCGGTTCGAGCCAGCTGTCGCAATTTATGGATCAAAATAACCCATTGTCAGAGATTACGCACAAGCGTCGTGTTTCTGCATTAGGTCCTGGTGGTTTAACGCGTGAGCGTGCGGGCTTCGAGGTTCGAGACGTACACCCAACTCACTATGGCCGTGTTTGTCCGATTGAAACTCCAGAGGGGCCAAACATTGGTTTGATCAACTCTCTAGCATGCTATGCACGAACCAACGATTATGGTTTCTTAGAAACACCATATCGTCGTGTTAAAGACGGCAAGCCAACGGATATCGTTGATTACTTATCGGCTATTGATGAAGGTAAATTCATCATTGCACAGGCAAACGCCAACTTGGATAAAGACGGTAAATTCAGCGATGAATTAGTACCATCTCGTAATCAAGGCGAGTTCATGTTAGCGACTCCTGATCAAGTTGAGTATATGGACGTTTCGCCTCAACAGATCGTGTCTGTTGCAGCAAGTATGATTCCATTCCTTGAGCACGATGATGCGAACCGTGCATTGATGGGTTCAAACATGCAACGTCAAGCTGTTCCAACTTTACGTGCTGAAAAGCCGTTAGTCGGTACTGGTATGGAACGTGCCGTAGCGGTTGACTCTGGTGTTGTTGTAGCAGCTAAGCGTGGTGGTATTGTTGATCAGGTTGACGCTAGCCGTGTGGTTATCCGTGCTCATGAAGATGAAGTAGGAGATAACGACTCTGGTGTTGATATCTACAACTTTACTAAGTACACGCGTTCTAACCAGAACACTTGTATTAACCAACGTCCAATCGTAAAGCAAGGTGATATTGTTGAGCGTGGTGACGTCTTGGCAGATGGCCCGTCTACTGACTTAGGTGAGTTAGCGCTAGGTCAAAACATGCGTGTGGCATTCATGCCTTGGAATGGTTACAACTTTGAGGATTCGATCCTAATTTCTGAGAACGTTGTTCAGGAAGACCGTTTCACCAGTATTCATATTCAAGAACTAACCTGTATTTCACGTGATACTAAGTTGGGCCCTGAAGAAATTACTTCAGACATTCCTAACGTAGGTGAGAGTGCTTTAAGCAAGCTTGACGAGTCAGGTATTGTTTATATTGGCGCAGAAGTTAAGCCTGGTGACATCTTAGTGGGTAAAGTAACTCCTAAAGGTGAAACTCAATTGACTCCAGAAGAAAAACTTCTGAGAGCAATTTTTGGTGAAAAAGCTTCAGACGTTAAAGATACTTCTTTGCGCGTAGGTACTTCAACACACGGTACAGTAATTGACGTTCAAGTCTTTACACGTGACGGTGTCGAGAAGGATGCTCGTGCGAAAGAAATTGAAAATAGCGAAGTAGCTGCGGCCAAGAAAGACATTAACGATGAGTTCCGTATTTTGGCGGAAAGCATCTATCAGCGTGCACGTAACCTGGTTATGGGTTGTGTTGCTGAAAAAGGTCCTAACCGTCTTAAGAAAGGTAGCAAAATTACTGCTGACTACTTGGACGAATTAGAGCCAAAACAGTACTTAGACATTCAGTTACGCGTTGAAGAAAAACAGCAAGCGCTTGAGAACCTTGCTAACTATCTTGCAGAGCAGCGTAAAGAATACGATAAACAGTTTGAGATCCAAAAAATCAAAATCACTCAAGGTGATGATTTACAGCCTGGCGTCCAAAAAATCGTTAAGGTATATCTTGCTGTTAAACGTCGCATTCAGCCTGGTGATAAGATGGCTGGTCGTCACGGTAACAAAGGTGTTATTTCTAACATCGTTCCGATTGAAGACATGCCATACGATGATAAGGGTGTGCCAGTTGATATCGTGTTGAACCCACTGGGTGTACCATCACGAATGAATATTGGTCAGGTCCTTGAGACTCACCTTGGTTGGGCGGCAAAAGGCGTTGGTGAAAAAATCGGTGAACTGTTAGATACCGGTAAAGCACCGAAAACGGTTAAGTCGTTCTTGAATAAAGTCTACAACCACCGTGACGATAAGAAAGTTGATCTGTCAGAGCTTACTGATGAAGAAGTGATGAACATGGCCAACAATCTACGTGCCGGTGTACCAATGGCGACACCAGTATTTGATGGGGCTGGCGAAAAAGACATTCATGCAATGTTCGAATTAGCTGAGCTACCAAAATCGGGTCAGACTTGGTTATACGATGGTCGTACTGGTGATAAGTTTGAGCGACCAGTGACTGTCGGTTACATGTACATGCTGAAACTAAACCACTTAGTTGATGACAAAATGCACGCTCGTTCTACCGGTTCGTACAGTCTTGTTACACAACAGCCATTGGGCGGTAAAGCTCAGTTCGGTGGTCAGCGTTTTGGTGAGATGGAAGTTTGGGCACTTGAAGCTTATGGCGCAGCTTACACACTTCAAGAAATGCTAACGGTTAAGTCTGATGACGTTAACGGTCGTACACGTATGTACAAAAATATCGTTGATGGTAATCATCATATGGAGCCAGGCATGCCAGAATCGTTCAACGTATTGACTAAAGAGATCAAGTCTCTAGCTATCAATATTGAACTCGAGCATGACGAGTAAGGCATAGGCCTAAAATATACTCCATCGCCTCGGAGTAACATCAGTAACTCCGAGGTATTTAGGACAAAGGTTTTAACTCCAGCAGGAGAACGATTGTGAAAGACTTATTAAATTTAGTTAAGCAGCAGAGTCAATCCGAAGAGTTTGATGCTATCCGTATTGGATTAGCGTCACCGGATCAAATCCGCTCTTGGTCTTACGGTGAAGTAAAAAAGCCTGAGACCATTAACTATCGTACCTTTAAACCGGAACGTGACGGTTTGTTCTGTGCCAAAATCTTTGGCCCAGTAAAAGACTACGAATGTTTATGTGGTAAATATAAGCGTCTAAAGCACCGCGGTATTATTTGTGAGAAATGTGGTGTTGAAGTCACGCTTACCAAAGTACGTCGTGAGCGTATGGGTCACATTGACCTAGCGTGTCCAGTGGCGCATATTTGGTTCTTGAAATCACTACCAAGCCGTATTGGTATGCTGATGGATATGACGCTACGTGATATCGAGCGCGTACTCTATTTCGAAGCGTTTGTTGTTACTGACCCAGGCATGACAACCCTTGAGACGGGCCAACTTCTAAGTGAAGAAGGCTATCTTGATGCGTTAGAAGAGTTTGGTGATGACTTCGAAGCTAAGATGGGTGCCGAAGCTGTAAGTGATCTTCTTGATCATATTGATTTAAAAGAAGAAGCACACCGCATTCGTGAAGAAGAAATTCCATCAACGAATTCTGAGACCAAGCTTAAGAAATTAAGTAAGCGTCTTAAATTATTAGAAGCATTCATTGAGTCGGGTAACGATCCACAATGGATGATCATGAAGGTATTACCTGTTCTTCCACCAGATTTGCGACCATTAGTACCGCTTGATGGTGGCCGTTTTGCAACATCTGATTTGAACGATTTATACCGTCGTGTTATCAACCGTAACAACCGATTGAAGCGACTATTAGACTTAAACGCTCCTGATATTATCGTACGTAACGAAAAGCGTATGTTACAGGAGTCGGTGGATGCGCTACTTGATAACGGTCGTCGCGGTCGTGCCATTACCGGTTCTAACAAACGTCCATTGAAATCTTTGGCAGACATGATCAAAGGTAAGCAAGGTCGTTTCCGTCAGAACCTTCTTGGTAAGCGTGTTGACTACTCTGGTCGTTCGGTGATCGTAGTAGGCCCAACATTGAAATTGCATCAGTGTGGTCTTCCTAAGAAGATGGCATTGGAATTATTTAAACCATTCATCTACAGCAAGCTTGAGCTTCGTGGTCTGGCGACTACTATCAAAGCTGCTAAGAAGATGGTTGAGCGTGAAGAGCCAATCGTTTGGGACATTCTAGAAGAAGTGATTCGTGAGCATCCAGTTCTTCTAAACCGTGCACCAACACTTCACCGTCTTGGTATTCAGGCATTCGAACCTGTATTGATTGAAGGTAAAGCGATTCAGCTTCACCCGTTAGTCTGTACAGCTTACAACGCCGACTTTGATGGTGACCAAATGGCGGTTCACGTTCCATTAACGCTTGAAGCTCAGTTAGAGTCACGCGCGTTGATGATGTCGACTAACAACATTCTTTCGCCAGCAAACGGTGAACCAATTATCGTTCCTACTCAGGACGTTGTACTTGGTTTGTACTACTTAACACGTGATCGTGTTAACGCTAAAGGTGAAGGTATGGTCTTCGTTGATGCTGACGAAGTCCAACGTGCTTATGCTAACGGTGCTGTAGATCTACACGCTAAAGTGAAAGTACGTCTACCTATGGTTGATTTCGACGAAAATGAAAACCGAACAGAATCACTAGAGCTTGTTGAAACAACCGTCGGTCGCTCTCTATTATGGGGAATTGTTCCAGAAGGCATTAGTTTCACATTAGTGAACCAACCAATGACCAAGAAAGCAATTTCTCGTTTGGTTAACACTTGTTATCGTGAGCGTGGATTGAAAGCGACAGTTATTTTCGCTGACCAATTGATGTACACAGGCTTCTCTTATGCGACTCGCTCAGGTACTTCGGTTGGTATCGAAGACATGGCGATTCCAGACGTTAAAGCCGGAATTATCGAAGCAGCAGAAGCTGAAGTTGCAGAGATTCAAGATCAGTTCAACTCGGGTCTCGTGACTCAAGGTGAGCGTTACAACAAAGTTGTTGATATTTGGTCTCACACCAACGAAAAAGTTGCGAAAGCGATGATGGACCACATCGGTAATGATGAGGTTGTAACAAAAGACGGCGAAACAGTTACACAGCCATCTTTCAACTCAATCTTTATGATGGCAGATTCAGGTGCTCGTGGTAGTGCCGCTCAGATTCGACAGCTAGCTGGTATGCGTGGTCTGATGGCTAAGCCGGATGGCTCGATTATTGAGATGCCAATTACCGCAAACTTCCGTGAAGGTCTGGACGTAACTCAGTACTTTATTTCGACGCACGGTGCTCGTAAAGGTTTGGCCGATACTGCACTGAAAACAGCAAACTCGGGTTACTTAACTCGTCGTTTAGTTGACGTTGCGCAAGATATGGTGATTACCACGGATGATTGTGGTACTGAAAATGGTCTATTCATGACGCCACTGATTGAAGGTGGGGACGTTGTTGAGCCATTACGTGAGCGTGTACTAGGTCGTGTAGTTGCTGATCATGTCTACGTACCAGGTTCAGACGAAGTATTAGCAGAAGCTGGCACTTTACTGGATGAGAAATGGGTAGAGATTCTTGAGCAGAACTCGGTCGACGAAGTTAAAGTTCGCTCTGTTATTACGTGTGAAACTCGTACCGGTGTTTGTGCTGCATGTTATGGTCGTGATTTGGCTCGTGGTCACATTATTAACCACGGTGAGTCGGTTGGTGTTATCGCAGCTCAATCTATTGGTGAGCCGGGTACACAGCTTACGATGCGTACGTTCCACATTGGTGGTGCGGCTTCAAGAGCATCTGCAGACAATAACGTTCAAATTAAAAATGACGGTACTTTACGTCTAAATAACGCTAAAACGGTTGAGCGTAAAGACGGTAAGCAAGTTATCGTTTCACGTTCATCTGAACTAAACGTTGTTGATGAGTTTGGCCGTGAGCGTGAGCGTTATAAACTTCCTTATGGTACTGTCCTAGCGAAGAAAGAAGGTGAAGTGGCAAAAGGTGGCGACATCGTTGCTAACTGGGATCCGCACACTCACCCAATTATAACTGAGCTAGATGGTAAGATTCAGTTCATTGACATGATTGAAGGTGTCAACATTGAGCGTCAGACGGATGAATTAACTGGCTTAAGTTCAATTGTTATAACTGAAAACAAGCAACGTACAGGTAGTAAGTCTACAGACGTTAAACCTGCAATTAAGTTATTGGATAAGAAAGGAAAAGAGTTGTGCATCCCAGGTACGGATATGCCAGCGGTTTACTTCTTACCAGCAAACGCAATTGTAAGCTTGGAAGATGGTGCTGAAGTAAGTATTGGTGATGCGATTGCTCGTATTCCTCAAGAAAGTTCAAAAACAAAAGATATTACGGGTGGTCTACCTCGAGTAGCCGACCTGTTTGAAGCTCGTAAACCTAAAGAGTCAGCAATTCTTGCTGAAATTTCAGGTACCGTGAGCTTTGGTAAAGAAACAAAAGGTAAGCGTCGTTTAGTGATTACTCCTCACGATAGCGATGAAACTTATGAAGAATTAATTCCTAAATGGCGTCAACTGAACATCTTTGAAGGTGAGAAGGTTGAAAAAGGTGAGGTTGTATCTGACGGTGCAGATAACCCTCATGATATTTTACGTCTTAAAGGAATTACAGAGCTTGCGCGTTACATCGTGAATGAAGTTCAAGAAGTTTATCGTCTACAAGGTGTAGGTATTAACGATAAGCACATTGAAGTTGTAATCCGTCAAATGTTACGCAAGTGTACTGTAACGGACCCAGGTGACTCTCGCTTCCTAAAAGGTGATCAAATGGAAGTCATAAGAGTGCTTGAAGCAAACGACAAATTGCGTGAAGAAGGCAAGGAAACTATCAAGTTCGAAAGAGTCTTGATGGGTATTACTAAGGCTTCTTTAGCAACTGAGTCGTTTATCTCGGCGGCATCATTCCAGGAAACGACTCGTGTTCTTACCGAAGCGGCTGTTAGCGGTAAGATGGATGACTTGAACGGATTGAAAGAAAACGTAATTGTGGGACGTCTAATTCCAGCTGGTACTGGTTTGACATACCATGAGAATCGTCGTCGCAAACGTGCTGCTGACCTACAAATTGAAGATGTTGTAGGTCCATCAGCAGATGACGTTGAGCAAGCTCTATCAGATGAACTTAGCTCAATGGAAGATAGCGAGGCTTAAGTGCTTGTGTCTGCTTGATGGTTAAACATTGAGCAGGCTTGACAACCCATTAGGACCTCTTTAGAATAGCGCGCCCATAGGTACTTCGTCCGTAATGGACGTCCGTATAAAGGCGCGCTGTATAAAGCGTGAACCAGATATAGAGAATTGAATTAATGGCTACTATTAATCAGCTTGTAAGAAAACCTCGCGTTAAGCAGGTTCAGAAGACAAACGTTCCAGCTTTGGAAGCTTGTCCTCAAAAACGTGGTGTATGTACTCGTGTATACACAACAACACCTAAAAAGCCGAACTCAGCACTTCGTAAAGTTGCGCGTGTTCGTTTAACCAACGGTTATGAAGTTTCTTCATACATCGGTGGTGAAGGTCACAACCTTCAAGAGCACAGTGTTGTATTGATACGTGGCGGTCGTGTAAAGGATTTGCCAGGTGTACGTTATCACTGTGTTCGCGGTAGCTTAGATTTAGCCGGCGTTAAAGACCGTAAGCAAGGTCGTTCTAAGTACGGTGCTAAGAAACCTAAAGGTTAATTTCTTTTGTTAGGCTAGTTAAATTATTGTTTAGCGGCTTGGCATTCGTAAATTAAAAGTCAGTTAACGCTGACTATAGGCTTTAACGTTAATGACATGTTAGAGCCATACAATTAGAGAGTAGTCTAGTAGCTGATCAGTCGATCAGCTATTTCACTATGTGAGTAAGGCCAGATAAGTTCCGTAACAGCTTATTCTGGATTGTCCTGAAGTTACACATGCATGAGGAAAATTTAACATGCCAAGAAGACGTGTTGTCGCAAAACGCGAAGTCCTTCCTGATCCTAAATTCGGTAGTGAATTGTTAACTAAGTTCATCAACGTTTTGATGCTTGACGGTAAAAAGTCTGTTGCAGAAAAAATCGTTTATGGTGCACTAGATATCATTTCAGAAAAGAAATCAGGTGAAGAACCGCTCGAAATGTTTGAAAAAGGCTTAGAAAACATCCGCCCTATGGTGGAGGTTAAGTCTCGCCGTGTTGGTGGTTCTACCTACCAAGTACCAGTTGAAGTTCGCCCTGCTCGTCAGACTGCGCTAGCTATGCGTTGGTTAACAGACGCTGCTCGTAACCGTAGTGAAAAATCTATGCGTGAGCGTTTAGCTGGTGAAGTTCTAGATGCAATTGAAAGCCGTGGTTCAGCAGTCAGAAAGCGTGAAGATGTTCACCGTATGGCTGAAGCTAACAAAGCTTTCTCGCATTTCCGTTGGTAATCCAAGGAGTTTATTGTGGCACGTAAAACCCCGATCAAAAGATACCGTAACATTGGTATCTGTGCGCACGTTGATGCCGGTAAAACGACAACAACTGAGCGTATCCTTTTTTACACTGGCCTTTCTCACAAGATTGGTGAAGTACACGATGGCGCCGCGACTATGGATTGGATGGAGCAGGAGCAGGAGCGTGGTATTACCATTACTTCGGCTGCTACTACTACTTTCTGGCGCGGCATGGATGCTCAGTTTGATGAGCACCGTATCAACATCATTGACACACCTGGACACGTTGACTTCACGATTGAAGTAGAACGTTCCTTACGTGTACTTGATGGTGCTGTAGTTGTACTTTGTGGTTCGTCAGGCGTTCAACCACAGACTGAAACGGTATGGCGTCAGGCGAATAAATACGAAGTTCCTCGTATGGTTTTCGTCAACAAAATGGACCGTACCGGTGCAGACTTTGAAATGGTTGTTTCACAACTTCGTGAACGTCTAGGCGCTACAGCTGTACCAATGCAAATGACGATTGGTTCAGAAGACGAGTTCAAAGGTGTTGTTGACTTAGTTAAGATGAAAGCAATCATCTGGAACGAAGAAGATAACGGCTTAACATTCAAGTACGAAGATATTCCTGCAGATCTTGTTGACAAGTGTGCAGAAATGCGTGAATACATGGTTGAGACCGCTGCTGAAGCTTCTGAAGAGATTATGGAAAAATATCTTGAAGGTGGCGAGCTTACTGAAGAAGAAATTAAGCAAGGTATTCGTACGCGAACATTAGCGAACGAAATCATCCCTGTCTTTGGCGGTTCTGCATTTAAGAACAAAGGTGTTCAAGCCCTTCTTGATGCAGCAATTGAATATATGCCTTCGCCAACTGAAGTAAAAGCAATTCAGGGTACTGTTGACCTTGATAGTGAAGAAATCGAAACTCGTGAAGCTGACGACAATGCTCCATTTGCTGCATTAGCGTTCAAAATTGCGACTGATCCATTCGTGGGTACTTTGACTTTCTTCCGTGTTTACTCAGGTGTTATTAACTCGGGTGACCACGTATATAACTCAGTTAAAGACAAGAAAGAGCGTATCGGTCGTATTGTACAGATGCACTCAAATAGCCGTGAAGAAATTAAAGAAGTTCGCGCAGGCGATATCGCTGCTGGTGTTGGTCTTAAGGACGTAACGACTGGTGATACTTTATGTGCTCTAGATAGCAAAATTATCCTTGAGCGTATGGAGTTCCCTGAGCCAGTAATCTCGGTTGCGGTTGAGCCAAAAACTAAAGCTGACCAAGAAAAGATGGGTATTGCTTTAGGTAAGTTGGCACAAGAAGATCCATCATTCCGTGTACAAACTGACGAAGAGTCGGGCCAAACCATTATTTCTGGTATGGGTGAGCTACACTTGGACATTCTTGTTGACCGTATGAAGCGTGAGTTCAAAGTTGAAGCAAACATTGGTGCGCCTCAGGTAGCTTATCGTGAGTCTATCCGTAACACTGTTGAAGTCGAAGGTAAATTCGTTCGTCAATCAGGTGGTCGCGGTCAGTATGGTCACGTTTGGGTGAAACTTGAGCCACAAGAGCCAGGCACTGGTTTTGTGTTCGTGAACGAGATCGTTGGTGGTGTGGTACCGAAAGAATACATCGGTGCTGTACAGAAAGGTATCGAAGAGCAGCTTGAAAACGGTATCATCGCTGGTTTCCCAGTGTTAGACGTTAAAGCAACGCTTTATGATGGTTCTTACCACGATGTTGACTCTAACGAGATGGCGTTTAAGATTGCTGGTAGTTTGGCGGTTAAAAATGCAGCATCAACAGCTAACCCTGCGTTACTTGAGCCAATGATGAAAGTAGAAGTTGTTACTCCTGAAGAGTACATGGGTGACGTTATGGGTGACCTTAACCGTCGTCGTGGACTAGTAAAAGGTATGGGTGAAAACTCTACTGGTAAGGTAATTGACGCAGAAGTACCGTTATCAGAAATGTTTGGTTATGCGACAGACGTACGTAGTTTGTCACAAGGCCGCGCAAGCTTTACGATGGAGTTCGCGCATTATGCTGAAGCTCCAATGAACATTGCTGAAGAAGTAATTAGCAAGAATTCTTAACTTTTAAATTTATAGTTCCAGAGAATTAGAGGAATTGAAAAATGGCTAAAGAGAAATTTGAACGTAATAAGCCACACGTTAACGTTGGTACGATTGGTCACGTAGACCATGGTAAAACGACGTTGACTGCGGCGATCTGTACAGTATTAGCAAAAGTATACGGCGGTTCAGCTCAGGCTTTCG
>NZ_BAAAFM010000005.1:0-2000 GCF_039523535.1 Kangiella japonica
AGATTGTAGATGATATTCGTAAAATCACTCAAAAGGGACTTGTGTTAGGTCGTGATGATTTTATAAAACAAGTTGAGGGCTTGACGGCAAGAAAATTAGCAGCACGTGAAGCAGGTAGACCTCGAAAGGTTCGAAATCTACTCTGACCCCATTAATTCCAAAAGCCTTGCTTCCGCAAGGCTTTTTTGTTTCTGCTAATATAAAAATTCCATTCATCGATCTTATACATTCAGCTCTTTAAAGTATCGATTTGCACTCCCGTAATAGATCCCAGTATATTCATATACTTATTCAGGATAAGTAAGTACATTATTTGGGATTAAATGTACTCTGACCCCATTAATTCCATCAAATGGACAGGTATTATGTCGTTCATGTAATATCAAAAAATCAGATAAAGTTCCAAAGCAACCTAATGAAAAGCCAAAGCCTAAAGAACCACCAAAACCTAACGACGACGACTTATTGAGGTGATAGTTATGAGTCATAAAAAAATACTGTTTAGATTGGAGCAAGATGAGGATGGGTATCCGCCAGTTAATTATGAAAATTTATGGGCTCTTCCTCTTGGGAATGAACTATATAAAATTGATAATACTCCTTTCTTTGTGGAGGGAGTTTCTAATGGGGATATTGTTAAAGCGGTAGAAAATGATAATGAGCTAGTCTTTCAAAAGGTCATTACAGCATCGAGCAACTCAACTGTTCGAGTTATTATGTTTGATGAATCAAAAATAAGCTATATAAGAAATAAAATGAAAGACCTAAACTGCACTTCTGAACTTGCAGAATCGTTGGGATTAATTTCAATAGACATTCCAGAAAGTGCTAACTATAAAAAATTTGAAGAGATATTGAAAAAGGGAGAGCTTGATGGTTACTGGGAGTATGAGGAGTCAGCATTAAGACATTGATATCGAGGTTGATGTATATCATTCACGAAGTTTGCTAAACGAGTAACGTTATTGTCCTGTCCGTATGTCCGATAGATGTTTGGTGGGATATTTCAAGGCTGAATTGCTCTAAGGTTGAGCAGTAAACGTAGGGTGCGCAGAGACGCACCTCATTTTGGAGTATTGATTCGGAGTTTTACCAGCAGCCCTCGGAAGGCTGTCTGGTTTGGGCTCGGAAGTGGGGACAGCAGAGGTCGGAATTGGGGGCGGTGCCAGTAGTTGCTGACACCGCTAAAAATCCGAATGCCTGCTGATTTGAGTTCCTAGTGAAAACCAGAAAGCTATCCCAATTGACTCTTTAGTAATTGAGTTCTTCGTAAGTATAGTGATACAAGCGGCCCACTTTTTCTGACTTTTTTATTAACCCTTCGGAGTACCAACCATCAATTGCTCTATTGAACTTATCTTGATAATAATTGAGTACGTCTCTTGAGTCTGAAATAAAATATGTTGGACGGTAGTAATGAGGGTAAATGCTACCGTCTTTGAATGATGCAAACTCTTCTGCCCACTCTGGTTTGTGTAAAGGTTCTAATAGCAATTTTTCATGAATGAATAATGAATTGTAAGCCCATATATAAATATCTAATTAATGGGGTCAGAGTACATTTTTTAACCTTAATCCATAGCGCACAACAATGATGGTTAAGTTCTGATACTCATTAAAAACTCGGGCTATATAATACAGCTAAACCCATAACCAAGATTATTCTTATGGCAAGGAAGCCACGATTAGATTTATCAGGATGTACCCAGCACATCATTCAGCGAGGCAATAACCGGCAGGTGTGTTTCGTTTCGGAAGAAGACTTTTCACTTTACGCTCATTATTTATACAAAGCATCAAAGAAGTTTGGTGTGGATATTCATGCTTGGGTTTTCATGACGAACCATGTTCACTTGCTAGTCACTCCTAAGGTGGCTGGTGCAGTATCAACAATGATGCTATCGGTAGGGCGTCGCTACGTGAGATACTTCAATCATACCTATCAACGAACAGGAACTTTATGGGAGGGGCGTTTTAAGTCCTGCTTGGTTGACTCAGAA
>NZ_BAAAFM010000006.1:0-26449 GCF_039523535.1 Kangiella japonica
TTCTGAGTCAACCAAGCAGGACTTAAAACGCCCCTCCCATAAAGTTCCTGTTCGTTGATAGGTATGATTGAAGTATCTCACGTAGCGACGCCCTACCGATTGCATCATTGTTGATACTGCACCAGCCACCTTAGGAGTGACTAGCAAGTGAACATGATTCGTCATGAAAACCCAAGCATGAATATCCACACCAAACTTCTTTGATGCTTTGTATAAATAATGAGCGTAAAGTGAAAAGTCTTCTTCCGAAACGAAACACACCTGCCGGTTATTGCCTCGCTGAATGATGTGCTGGGTACATCCTGATAAATCTAATCGTGGCTTCCTTGCCATAAGAATAATCTTGGTTATGGGTTTAGCTGTATTATATAGCCAACGTTTTTAAAGGGTATCAGAACTTAACCATCATTGTTGTGCGCTATGGATTAAGGTTAAAAAATGTACTCTGACCCCATTAATTATGTTCGGACGGAGTGACTTCAACAATATCATTTATCACCTGATGTATTGGTAGCGATACTGAGTGTTCGTTAAAGTGTGTATTCATAGCTTATTCTCCTGTCCTTGTTTACGCATTGATTCACCTTCCAGCTCAAACTTATGCGAGCGATGAACAATGCGGTCAAGAATGGCATCGGCAATAGTGCTCTCACCAATTGAATCGTGCCAACTCGAAATAGGAAGCTGGCTTGTAATAATAAGAGAGCCGTTATTGGTCACAGCTTCAATAATTTCAAGCAAGTCCTGCCTCACGAGTGGTTCAATAGGAGAGATACCCCAATCGTCAATCACTAGCACCTTAAACTTTGAAAGTTTGGTTCGATACTTAGCAATCGTACCTTCAGCTCGCGCCATAGCCATCTCTTCTACTAACAGAGGATATCTAATAAATAACACCTTATTATCGCGTCGAATGGCTTCAACGCCCAAAGCACAGGCTAGATATGTTTTCCCAGTGCCAGTTAGGCCGCACACAATTATGTTTTGGCTTCTTTTAATCCATTCACATAAGAATAAAGGGTCAAAAGTAGACTTGTCTAAGTTACGGGCAGAGGTATACTTTACATGCTCCCTGCAAGCAGATTTGTACTTAATTTTTGATTGCCTCATCAATCTTTCAAACCGCATCTGCCTGTTATGATGTAGTTGAGCGTCCAGATAAGAATTTAAACGCTCATCGAACCCTAAGGCCTGATTATCGGGGATTCCCTGGTCATGGTCATAGCGCTCAGAGAAGGCGGACAACCTCAGCTCCTTTAGCTGCTCAATATTCTGCTGGAAACTCATTGTTGACCTCCTTGCTGATAATAATCTCCCCCTCGCGTATCGTGCAATGGAAGCTCAAATTGAACGTCCATTGGAGGTGAATATTCCATGTTATAACGCTTGAGTGTGAGAATGTTTTGAAGATTTGTTGGTGTCATCAGGTGCACTTTAACCGCATAATCACAAGCTTTAACAAACTCTACCTTCGGGAAGTCCTTAGATAACGATTTTAGGCGATTACACTTTTGCCTAGCGATAATGGAGTAGTCCTCTAGGGTTGAGAATTGCTCTTCGACTAATTGCATACAGGAAATCCCATACTGCTTGGCCCACTCGATGAAATCAGCTTTTGATTGCTGGGCATATGCTCTGTGATTTGATGGCATGTGATTGATATCTGTCGTAAAGCCACCCTCATTGCTGCTCCTCTTATGAACAGCAATCTGCTTATTTTTGCTAAAGAAAAGTACCTGATTTGGTGTGACTTTAGTGGTGACCTTTTCTCCGATAAAAGAACACGGCAAAGAATAAGCATGTTTATAAACGAGTAGATGGTAGTCGCGGGGGACTTTTCGGGGGCCTAGCCATTCACCGAACTCAAACTCATGAGTTGGTAATGATTTTAGTAACGGCTTATCGAATTGTTCAAACCACTCCTTACGAGAGGCATCGAAGTTTTTGAAAGTCGCCTCGTTTATGTCTTTTAATCGCTTTAGAATAGCTTCGTTTAATTCAGCTAAAGAATAAAAGGTCTTGTGCCGCAAAGCCATCAAGATTCTTTCTTGAATTAGACGAACGTTCCTTTCTACCAGTGCTTTATCCTTTGGCCTGTAAATTCGAGCAGGAGCAATGGAAAAGTTATAGTGGTTAGCGAACTCCTCGAATGATTTGTTCGCCACAAAATTTTTCCCTGGTTTAGTAATAGCTGATTTCAGATTGTCCACAACTTCCACCGCTGCAACTCCGCCGAAGAACTCGTACATTTTTTTATGAGCTTGAATCCAATCAGAGAGATTTTGAGTATTTGTGGCACAGGCGAAAACGTATTGAGAACAAGCCATAATTCCTACGAATACTTCAGCCTTTCTAACCTCACCTTTTGTAATATCAATATAAGTAGCCTTTTTACCCGAGTAGTCAACCTGAACAACCTCGCCCGCAAAGTGCTTTAGCCTCATGGCAGGACTGAGCTTACTCTCGGCTTCCCTAATTAAGTTGCAAAACTGTGCATAGGAAAGGGAAGTTACGGGTTCCTCTTCAACATACTCCAAGTAAAGAAGTTTTCGAGTCATTCCTTTCCGCTGCAGTTCCTTAAGTATTTTGTCTATGTTGGGTCGTCGTTTAGACAGCTCTTGTGAACGTGAGTGTTGAAAATAATTCAAAAGATTATCATCAGTTTGATTGATGATTTCTGGTAGGCTTAAGCTGAACTCTGCAGTAATTCGACGGTATTTACTGACTGTATCTTTGCTGCACCCGCAAAGTTTGCCAATTTTATTATTCGAATAGTTCGTGTTAGCAATGTATCGTAACAACGAACGTATTTCATCTGGTGAAAGGGCCATAGCAGCCTCCTATATATTTTAGCAATAGTTATCCATTCAGGCGAAGCAATCGCTTGACAATTGAGAATGCAAGGAGGATACTCAGAAACGTAGGCTGCCAAACCTATTAACACTAAGAAACCTCAATGCGACATGTGTTGAGGTTTTTTCTGATTTAAGTCTCCATTTTTTCGTACTCCAAAAAAAGTATAAGACTTTATGCTTACCCCTTTTACTGATTGAAGTAAAGTCAGCGCCGACCTAAAAATTTGAGCAGAATTATTACGCTTTAGCCAAAACCTTTTTATAATTTTTTAGTTCAAATTAATAATCAACTAAATTAAAAAGTGATCCTGCTATATGTCTATTATAGTAACGATTAAGAGAGCTGTGATTGCAAAGCAAAGTCGATTGATTTTATTTGTATTTCTTTAGTTTTTTCTTAAGTGGCAAGGCTATCAATTACTATTACCAAGTTAAATAAAAACAACCAAAGCGAACAATCACCAAGTCGCTTCCCCTTTAAGTCCGAACTCGATATTAATTGCTGATAATGTGACGCCCTTCACTAAAGTCTAGAAATTAATAAAAAATCAGATAAAAACGGTAATTTAGCAGCTAGAGCTAATTAGATTGTCGTGCGAAATCTTTTTAATACAGCTGGCTAGTTTCATTAGTCCCTACATTTGTATGGCATTACGCCTTTTAGCTTGCAAAATAATTAGCCTTCGCCACCGATTCCAATATTCTCTAACCACCGAAATTACGCTTTAGCCGCCGTTCTTACAGAAACAGCCAACGACAATTGTTGCTACGCTTTGAGTCTGGATAAGCGGCACATAACATTAAACGAGGTTGGCTATGAGTAAAGTTGATTGTGTGATTAAAGATTGGGAGCTGGTAACTTTTAACAGCGAAGAAGTCTTATACAAAGTCGTCAGAGGAATCATCGTTGAAGACTATAATAGGCCCTTCGAACCGGGTTTCTGGGTCTGCAGTACCCCGATCATTTATACGGATATGGAGCAAAACATCGTCCAAACCAAAAACACGGTTTATAAGTTGATGGGCAATGGAGAATTCCACGAAACTGACAACTTGATAGTGCATACCCACCTTTGTAGTGGGTTAGACTTTATTCAAGCAATGTGGGCCATTGCTCTTGAGACAAAAGTAGAGCTGGAAAGCGAGAATGAGGACTAACGTTGTATGAAGCCTCACAACATATCAGTCGTGAGGCTGTCCCTTTTAAATTGAAACCAAAACTAACAAGAAGAAACCTCGAGTCGCTAACGCTCGTCGAGGCTACGCTTGAACTTTATTTCGCAACACTAATATTTCTGCAAACAGCGCTATTAACCGTTAGTTCATCTGAGTAAATATAAAATAAATAATCGCTGTCTTTGCTTTCCGCTCCAACGGAGTACTGAACAATATATGACGAATTATCTAAAGGAGATATTTCAAAGTCGCTTGATAAGTTGTAATTAAAACTCAATCGATGACCGCTTTTAATAGTTACTAATTCATCTGATATGTCTACTCCATCCTTATTAATCCACTTACCTTTATACGGCACAACCTTGCTGGACTCTTCAGCGTTAGAGACTTCAAATGCACTGCCATGGCTAGGAGTTACTAAACCAACTTCATAAACATTAATCAAAATATCATATTTCAACACGTTTGATATACTGACCTCTGCTATGTAATTTGAATTTCGACACTCAAGAGCTAAGTTTGCTTTAAGCTCTATAAGTTTAGACTTTCTTTGTTTATAGTACCCGATCTCCTCGCTACCATAGCAAAATTTTGAACATAAAAGACTAATAAACAAAATACTAAGCATTTTCATTACGTTAAAACCCGTTGTTTCCATAATATTCATATGACCTATCTTCAGGGTTAACCCCACCCACAAAGAACTGTAAGCCATACAAGTTCTCCTTGGCCAATTTTAAGTTATTCAGAGAAGGAGTATAGTTTGCATCATATGCCAAATTAGACGCATTTGAAAACCCAGAAAACTTATGCCTCATTCTTTCGATATGACCTAGTTCATGAAAAATAACAAGTGAACGATTACGATCAGTACCGTTAAAGTAAACGTCCCTATTTAAATGCACTGGGAATGAGTTTTTATCTACATATGCTCTCGCTTTACCACCTGTATATATCCTTATAAACTCTTCAGGGGTATCCTGAATTTGCTCAAGCCTTAACTTAATTAAGCCCAACTTTCCCCTCCATGACTTGTAAGCATCTGCCTCTGGTGACATAGGCTGTCCTGTCCACTGTTCAAAAAGAAATGCAGTGTATTCGTTACCAGAATCCATACTTTCTATTGTTTCATTGACCATGCTTAAAGCTCTATCAATATCATTGCTGACAATCTCTCTCTCATTGCCAGCGAGTTCATAAATTTTTATCTCTGCGTTAGATGCTTCCCCATCATATTCTGTATACCCGCTGACAGCACGTTTAACTCGAGCATTTGCGACATTAGTAAGTTTTCGGTCAAGAGCTTGGAGATCATCATATACAGCTAACTGCTCCTGCCCACCTAGTGTGGCAATTTCACGCTCTAGCACTTTTTTGGATTGACCTCTCCTACCTCCATTATCCCCTCCCATAGTAAAGCCAGCTAACACTTGGTTTGCAACACACCTATAAGCACAGTGATCCTCGCTTGCAGGGCCAAGCACACTTAATGATCCTAAAGCACTGGCGATATACCCACTCGGGTCGGTTCCCGCGAGTGGATTATTCATTATGTAGGAATACGGATTCATCGACTGGCTGTTACCAGGCGCTTGAACAAACGGGTCTACACTGAGGAATCGTCCAAGATTGTAGTCATACGCGCGTCCATTCATATGAATGAGCTGGGCATCATCAAGGTGCTCGTGGTCGGTAAAACCGCGGTCTATATCCGTCAGCACATCCATTGCATAAGGCGTATCTGATAAGGCACCTTGTAGCGTTGGAATTAATGGGTCCTTCATTTCACCAGTACGTGGTTTACCAAAAGCGTCATAGCTTCTTTGCTCCATAATATTATTATTATGGTCTGTCAAAGTAACGACCGATCCGAGACGATCTCGATGGACGAAGCGAATTTCATGATCAGGAACAACCTTACCAACTGTTTCTTTTTTACTGACAATAGCGATATCGTCAATATAGGTTTTAGTCGTGGTGGTATTACCTTTTAGGGTGATATCAACTTCTTTGCCTATATAGATAGTTGTTTCAGTACCTTTGACTTGCTTGTATCGAGCTAGGTCAGCGCCATAATTAAAGGTGCTGGTTACGCCTCCCGCATTGATGGTTACAGGCTTATTAAAAGCATTGTAAGTTATCGTCTTGCCATCACCAATGCGCATATTGCCGTTAGCATCGTAAGTGAAGTTAACAACACTGCCGTCAAGCTTCGTGATACTAGATACTGCGTTTGGTCCGCCACTACCGGTATAATCCAACGTGGTCGCATAATCACTTTTATGAGTAATATTACCGACAGCATCATATTCGTAGGTCATCGAAGCTTGATCAGAAGCAAAGCCACTTCGTGAACTATTGATCAAGCGTTGTAACTTGTCATAACCATACGACTCGGTACTAACACCGCTAGGGCTCCATTGTTCTTGTATGCTTAAATTACCAAAGCTACCGTAGACATACCCCAAATTATGCTTTAAGTGCTCACCAGAGCTGGTGTGGGTATAAATATTCCTCAGTTGACCTGTGGCTTCAGAATAGACTCGTGTTTCACGTAAGCTATTGGCGTTTTTATAAGCCTCAGTAATATTCAGCAGAGCATCCCGCTGTTCAACTTTCTGGTACTCATAACCTGACTTGGCGTTATAAACTTTTGTTTGGTAACCATAGTCATCATAGTCATAACCGACGGTTATGCCACTAGCGTAGGTATAGGCTTTAACGCGTCCATAGTTTCCATCGTAACTTGTACTCGAGGTATAAGACTTATCACCAATAGTTGTAGTTACTGAACTCGGACGAGATAAATCGTCATAACTATATACTTTTTCGATACCTGGCCCAGTTTCGGTGCCAAGCATGCCGATACCGTTTACTCGGTTGTCATACACATAGTGCGCATGCTCTGTGCCATTCACCCAACGATACTCTAATCGTCCGAGCTCATCATAGCGCATGGTTAGTTTATCGTCATTGGCATCCGTTTCAGATTCAACTTCACCATAAGTATTATAGGCAAAAGTTTTTACACCCATGTTCGGATCGTCAACTTTCCATTTATGACCAAAGCCATTATGCCAAGCATTAATCGAGTTGCCTTTAGCATCCGTTAGAGTGATAGGGTTCCCCATACTGTCATAAGCATAGCGAGTAACTCCTCCTAGAGCATCGGTCGTTTTCATTAACTTACCGTCAGTTGAGTAAGTCCGACTCATGGAGAGAGAGACTCCTCGATCTATGACATCAATATCGGTTCGGTGTCCATCATGCTGATAAGTGGTATACATAATATTGCCATCAGCTTGATCCGTTTCCTTGCTTGTCAAACGTCCCAAAGCATCATAAGCAGTGTATCGAATACCAATATCACTTGACGAATAGAAGGATGGTTTAGTTTCTAACGTTTTACGACCAAGGTTATCGTACTTCACACGGGTATAAATCGGGTCGCCGCCAAAACCTTGCGTTTCCGTCATGAGGGTACGGTTAAATTTATCCTTGTAAACCTTTACCGTCGGACTTCCTTCCTGCTGAGTAAACTCATAGTACTCGGCGTTAGATGCTTCGTAGGGGCAGCTACTAAAGCACCACTGATATCCCTTCTCAATGAGTTTACCACCTGGGACTGAACTCGACTTGAGTCGACCAAAAACGTCATAGGTATGAGATACAGTAATAGAGTTATCAACATCGGTCACAGACGTCGGTTGACCATGCTTTGGCGATACAATAGTTGTCGCTTTATGGCCTTTGGGATTTGTTACAGTTTTAGGGAAGTAGCCATCCACCGAATAAACGGTTGAAACTGTACGATTTAAATCTGTGCCAGTCGATGCTCCCGGTGATCCAGAAGTGGTCACAGACGTCGGTAAGCCGTCAGTATTCAGTACAATACTGGTCGTATGGTTTTGCGAGCTGCTGCTCGCTGTGGTCACAGTGCCTGTCGGAATACGGTGTAACTCACCCTGAGCATTATAACTATAAGTGGTATTAGTCCACTTTGAGTTATCACTACCAGCAGCAGAGCCCGTTATTGCTGAAGCTCGTAGCTTAGACACATCTGTCCTACTTTGTGTAACTTTGTTGAGCCACCAGTTTTGCTGATCAACGCTATAAACTTTTGTGGCTACCGTTTTTATCTCATCAAACCCATTATCGAGAGTTTTAGTTGACTTTAACACGTTACCAAAACTGTCCACATCCGAAGCTCCAATTGTCTTCACTTCTTTGCTTAACCGGATAGAGCGGTTGCTCAGCTTAAAAGTCTCTTTAGTCGAGCTGGTAGGGAATACCCACTTAACCCTTGAGTTAGCCGTGTTTTTAACATGGTAGTTGGCCACAGTAGTACGGCTAATAGGGCTCAAAGAGCAATCGCTGTCCCCATCGCTAATTAAACAAGTTCGAGCAGACTCTAATTTGCCCGCTTTCGGGAATTTCTGGTGAAAATTTGAGACTGAGCGAGAGTCAGAGCTTAATTCATCAACTGATATCTGTCTAAACCCTTGGAAGCCTCGTCCCATACGATTATAGACTGCTTCACGGTAGCTATATCGTCTTTGGTTTTCACTTCCAACACCATTAGAGTGATAGCTGTCTGAAACTACATACATACTGGACGTAAACATAAAGTGCATAGGATCGCCTGCTGTATAACGCACTTCAGGCTCAGGAACATAGTACAGAGGATTAGCGTCGCTAGGTCTTGATAAGTGCTTTGACAAGTGAGCATAGCTCCAGCCGACTTTAACCCCTAACCCGTTTTCTATCTCATAAGCTGTGTCGGCAAGCTTCCCGTCATTAGAGTTTTTAACGATAAGGTTTTTCTGTTCAAAATAGCCGCCACTGATTGGTGGAGTTCCTTCTCTAAAAGCGACTCCTAGGATCGCATGATGATACGGCTGACCAGCAACGTAAAGATAGCAGTTCTGTTTAGCTATTCCTTGTGGTGGTGGATTACAGTGAGAATAAGAATAGTTTTCAACAGTTCTATAACTAAAATCTATAAAGCCATCGTTATCTAAATCTTTTAATTCTATTGGGCTCCAACTTTTCTTATTGTCTAACGAGTTAAAGCCAGTAATAGGAGCTTCAACCACATCAGGTATAGTTTTTGAGTATTTTAATCCAGAAGTAGTATCTTTAAAGTCAACTATTGACCATTTAAAGCGTCTAATATCATATTGACCGAAATCGATATATATATCTATATTCGAATGACTATCTAAAGTTATTTTCTCCTCAATATGCATATCATCATTACAAACCTCTACGCTGTATGGTTCCCAGCTAGCCTGGTTAGGCGGCACACCAGTAAAAGTTGTACATAAATTATCTCTAGAGTATGTTGGCGTGAATAATTCATCCTTTCCATCATTATCAAAATCAGCAAAAGTTGCTCCACCCCACTTAGATTGAATCTTGTTTACAAACCCATTGTCTTTAAATCTAGTTTTATGCTCATGAATTCCAAGACCAGTACCTAAAGATTTTTCCGTATCAAAAGCTCTATCTCCTTTATTGAGACGGACTCTCCAATCAAAGTTATTGGTAGATACTTTTACCGGACGGACGAAATCTTGCAATCCGTCACCGTTTAAATCAGCAAAGAAATATTGGTTAGTAAAGTTATTTATGGGCAAACCTAACTGAGATGCAGTCTTATTAGTTGGAACCCAACGGTTATTTGATACGCTACCAAATGAAACGCTGACTTCTAAAACTGCATCATCACTTAAGTAGGTTTTAAGCACATCTAGATAGCCATCCCCATCAACATCCATATAAGATGCTTCTTCTCTGATATGCGCCTGTGCTACAGGTTTTCTCGTACGCATAGTTGTAAATATAAAAGGCCCAGTAAAATTAACACTACCGTCGGGCGCTCTTAGAAAATATTTAACTTCATTGTTTGTATAATCCCTATAGATCAGGTCAGGGTAACCATCATTATTAACATCCAATTGCTTAGCATTTGCATAAAAAAGGTTGCTGGGAGCGGGTATATCCGTCAGGAAACTCTCTACTTGGAAGTTATTGTTATACTGCTTATAACCTATTTTATTAGTTGCTTGATCCACATAAAGGAGGTCTATTATACCATCTAAGTTCATATCTCCAGTCGTAAGGGGCACGAAAGTATTGTTAGCAACCTCTTGGTAATCACCATATTCATTTCTTGCAAAGATTATTGTCCTTACAGGCTCATCATCATTTTGCATCAAACCCAAACGCACATATATTACTTCAAGGACACCGTCTCCATTGAGATCAATGTGGAATATCTTGTCCCCAGGCTCGACCATCCTTCCTATTTCTTCTAACTCGCGATTTGCGGAGCTGTTAGAGCCAGTGTTTTCCCAACCATAACTAGGTTTGTAACTACTTACCTTCGTTGGCTTCAAGCACACATTATCAGCACATTCTGTTATTTCTTTAATTAACGATCGTTCAGAGAAAGGACTTAGCTCATAAGTTAGCTTATATTCTCGAATAACGGCTGCTTGATATAGCGTTTGTATACTCTTTAGCCGCTTACTATTTGTTGTTAAGCCCCCCGCCAAATAACTACGACTAACATCAGGTCTCGACTCATAGTTTAATCGTACTTCACGATCTCCATTAGAGCCATTTTTACCAGTGTAATAGATGGCCTTTAGTAAGTTTTCACCATTACTGTAATTATAATAATCGTAAGTAATCGTATTGCCTGAAGGATCTTGAGTATTAGCAATAGCCCAGCTTAATATTTCATTGCGCCCTGAAGCAATGTGCTTTGAACCAGAGGTTGATCCATAAACTGACTTGGTATTGTTTTTATGATAAACCGTAAACCATGAACTTAACGAGTTCATTGACTCGCTTTGAACGATCTTGGCGAATGTATCTAATTCGGTTCGGTACTCTGAGCCAGAGGCGCCATATTGACCACTAACAACAATTAATCTTTGCCCATCTAAGCATAGTTTATCCTTTGAGCCATAGGTTAAGCCACTTCCTGTTACGTCTTGAGCTGGAGTTGCAGCACAACGACTAATAGCACTTCCTGCCGATAACGACCAACCGACACCTGCTACTCCATTTCCTGAACGAGAAGAGTAAGCCAAGCTAACATTAGGTTGCATCCCCTTACGACCAGGAGGAATTACAATTGGTATCTGATAGTTTGCAGCACCGCCAGAAACGCCTCCACTTCCTTCGACAGCTCCAACGGTTTGATCAGTAGTTAAGTTAGAATTAGGAGAGTATGGAGCATCAGGTACAGAACCCCCAATTCTTCCCCACTCAGGTGGTAATTTCACGTCAACTTCACTAGAGACTTTAGCTGAACTACACTTGTGACTATTATCAGGAAGCTTATTACACGCACGGACTTTATGCGTCCACAAACCACCCTCATTAACAGTCACTAACGTACTAGTACCTGAAACCGTCGTCCAACCAGACCAGCTGCCAGATTGATGCTTTTGTGACACTTGATAATCATCGACATAACTGGAAGAACTAGCCCCCCAGCTGATACTATAATTATCTTTAGTGACTAAAGATGGTACCGAAATACTAGGAGGTGTATCTGGTGTGGGGTGCTCTACTGTAACAGTATTACTCGTACCATGAAGGCTACATCCGGAGGTATTACATGCTTTAACTTTATACGTCCAGCTACCATCGCCTTTGCCAGAAATTAAACGACTGGTGCTTGTCCCCATTAAAGTCCAATCATCATAGTTAGGGCTTTCCGAAATATGGTATTCATCAACCACACCGCCGCCATTTTGCCAGGTTACTGTGTAACTACCAGTATCACTACTCGAGTTAACACTTACACTCGGGCTATAAGGTGGCTTCAACACAGTGACATGAGGTGAGATATACTTAAAGCCACTACAGCCTGAAACGTTACACGCTCTGACCGCGTAGTCATACTCCCCATCGTCTAGTAATGTGAAACTTTTCGTACGGCCAGTACTATTGTATACCGTAGTCCAACTACCGAAAGAAGCTCCCCCTCTTGGCTTTAAACGCTGGCGCAGTTCATAAGAATCAACTTGCCCACTTGCCACACCCCATGTGATCGTGTGAGAACCATCGACGTCCGTTAAGGTTGGCCCTGAAATACTCACAGGAACGCCAGGCTTATGAATAACCTGAACATGCGGAGAGATATAGCGCCAACCACTACAGCCACTGGAGTTACAGGCCTTTACGGCAAAATCCCATTCTCCATCACTTAAAGATGAGTAACTGTAGTTGAAAACATCGCCTCTGTTCTTATATACCCAGCCACCGAAAATACCGCCGATAGGCTTATGACGATGAGCAGTCTCATAACGCTCAACTTGCCCAGTACCTGCTGTCCAAGAAATGCTAAAACTACCATCAGCGTCAATCGTTGTTGGGCCATTGATCGAAGCTGGCACACCGGGTTTATGCAGTACGCTTTTTGATGTGCTGTGACTACTGTAAGCTGTGCATGACCAGTCAAACTCATTACATGCACGCACACGATAAGTGTAACTGCCATCGCCCCTACCTGTTAAACTTAAAGAAAGTGAGGAAGTATTATCAGCGACTACAGTATAACCACTGACTCCAGATTGATATTCAATGACATCATACTTAGTGACAGTACCACTGGGCTTGCTCCAAGAGACTGCTATTGAGCCATCTGAAGACGTTGCGCTAGTAACAGATGGAGCAGAAGGTGTTGAAGGTAACTTGCGCAGTACTGCTGTACTTGAAATGTTACTGAGGCTTGAGCAAGCCCAAGTGTATTGGTTACACGCCTGTACTCTATACTGCCAACTACCATCACTCATACCGGTTTCTGTGAAACTAGTTTGAGTAGTGCTTGATATTGCAGTAGTCCATGAGCCACTGTTGACACGCTTTTCCAAGCGATAAAATGTGACTGTTCCGCTTGGCTTGATCCAGCTAACTGTCGTGCTGCCGTTATTCACAGTCTCATCACTCAATGTTGGAGCGGAGGGCTTTGAAGGCTTGTTTCTAACCGTTGTATTAGTAGAGTCGAGGCTAAAGCTTGAGCATGCCCAAGAGTATTGATTACAGGCCTGTACTCGGAAATCCCAACTACCGTCCGTTAAGCCAGAAATCGTTAGGCTTGTACTAGTATGGTTCGAATCAGCCCATGTCCAGCTACCGCTATTTTTGCGTTGTTGAATGCGATAAAAGCTAACGCTACCACCCGGCTTAGTCCAGCTAACCGTCACACTGCCGGTCACCGTCGTGTCATTAATTGTAGGTGTCGCGGGGATTGATGGTCTAACTCTAACTGTAGTATTCGCAGAGTCAGAACTTAAACCAGAGCACGACCACGTATAACCATTACACGCTTGGACTCTAAAATCCCAGCTACCATCGGTTAAACCTGACACTGTTAAACTTGTACCGGTATGGTTCGTGTCCGCCCATGACCAGCTACCATTTCCTTTTCGCTTTTGGATGCGATAAAAACTGACACTACCGCTTGGCTTCTGCCAGCTAACCGTCACACTGCCAGTCACCGTGGTATCGTTAATCGTAGGCGTCGCGGGAGTCGAAGGCTTGTGTCGTACATAAGCAATTGAACTCAATGAGCTATAATTACCACAAACAAGGACACCCATTTTATAGTCGAGGTTACAGCCCCTTACTTTATATTGATAGTTTCCATCAGGATTATTTGATATGGAATATGTTCGTGTGGTTGGGGATGTAGTATATTTTTTAACATAACTACCATTCTTGTATTCAGCAAGCTCATAACCCGAGGCTTCCGGCCCACTTGTTTTCATGCTTGAGGATGCAGACCATGAAACAGTGTAAGTCCCACTAGTACTGTTTGCTACAGATACACTTGGAGTTCCAGCTGGACCAGGCTTGGGAGTCGGGGTATCGTTTTCACAGCGACCAGAACTTGTAGTAAAACCGCTATCTTTCTTATCTTTACCAGGAGGCTTTCCTTTTTTACCGCGAGACTTTCCATTCTTATCATCATCGCCTGAGCTTGGTTCCTCTACGCTGTAGGGCTCCCAACATATTTCTGATGATGCTTCAGTACACAAGCCGAACAAAATAACAAAAGCCACAATGACTTTAAGTGATAAAAACAAGTTCCCCACTTGGTTTCTCCCAGTGTTATTAATTATTTCCTAGATTATTGCTGTACGATTATTTTTCGCGCCTAAATTCTAATCGTAGAAGCCTTCAAGTCAACTTTTTTTGATAAATACGAGATTAAACCAGATTGCAACCAAGTATATTTTACATTTAATGCAGCAATGCATTGCTTTGTAACGCTTTGTAGCTGCCGAAGATAGCAGAGCTTATTTAGATGCAATCTAGATAACAAATAAAAAATAACTTTTTAATAGTTATTTAAGTAGGATTGAACGGGGGAAGTCTGCTTAGTGTACAGATAAAATGAAATAAAAATGCAGAAACAAAAAAACCTTGCGGAAGCAAGGCTTTTGGATTCTTTATAGACTTTCTATTATAAGATAAAGAATGGTGCCCAGGGCCGGAATCGAACCGGCACGGTGTCGCCACCGAGGGATTTTAAGTCCCTTGCGTCTACCAATTTCGCCACCTGGGCAGATGACTTGTATCAGAGTCCAATTATGGAGGCTGAGGCCGGAGTCGAACCGACGTCCACGGATTTGCAATCCGCTGTATAGCCACTCTACCACTCAGCCAAAACCGACTACTCTGATAAAAAAACCTCGGACTGTTTAGCACGAGGTTTTTTAGAATTTGGAGCGGGAAACGAGATTCGAACTCGCGACCCCAACCTTGGCAAGGTTGTGCTCTACCAGCTGAGCTATTCCCGCGTCGTTTTGATGGCGTGCATTTTACTGTGAATTTGATTTGTGTCAACAAGAAAAATCACTTTTTTTGCACTTTTCTTACGATTGATTAAGGCTTGAACAAAGTGTCGTTTTTTCGAACAAAATCAAGGTGCTATCCGTAAGAGATGGTTATTATGCGTCATTCTTCTCACTTGTCAAGTATGGCCATGCTGCCAATAGATAAACCACCATTGACCACAGGGTTAGTAATGCTGCAACCCACATAAAGGCATAACCGAACACCTTTGGTAGCCCAAAAATCGCTGGAGATGCAATTAAAAGCAAGAAAATTGCTAATAGTTGGCACATGGTTTTGATCTTTCCGATACTGGAAACTCCAACCACAGCACGATTACCCAGCTCCGCCATCCACTCTCTAAGTGCTGAAACTGTAATTTCGCGCCCAATAATAATCATGCCAGGGATAGCGAGCCAAGGCGAACCTTCGCGCGCTATCAATAAAATCAAGGTGATAGCGACCATGAGCTTATCCGCGACAGGATCGAGGAATGCCCCGAATGGTGATTCGATGTTCATTCTGCGTGCTAAAAAGCCGTCAAGCCAGTCTGTCCAAGCAGCAGTACAGAAGATGGCGAGCGTTATCCATCGCGCGGCAACGCCATCAATAAAGAAGAAGATGACGAATAGAGGAATTAATATAATTCTAAAAGAAGTAATGATGTTGGGTATGTTCCACATACAGTTCCCAGATTTGTTGTCTTGTAGCACTTTTTGTGTGATTTATTGTACATCAAGAAATCACAAAATGTTGCTAACTGTGTAAATAATCGTAGATTTTTTGAGCCAGAGATAAACTAATCCCCGGTGCTTTAGCGATATCCTTGGCGCTCGCCTTCTCAATCTCCTGCCAGCCGCCAAAATGCCTCAGAAGCGACTGTCGACGCTTTGCGCCAACTCCTGGTATCTCTTCAAGCAAAGACTTAGTACCCGACTTAGTACGGCGATGACGATGCTTGGTTATTGCAAAACGATGCGACTCATCGCGAATATGCTGAATAAAGTGTAACGCTTTAGAATCTTCATCCAACAATAGCGGTCGATGCTGGCCGGGAAACCAAATCTGCTCCATGCCAACCTTGCGATCTGAGCCCTTAGATACGCCAATTAGCGGAATATTCGTAATATCCAGCTGATTAAAGACATCTTCAGCCTTGGCTAGCTGGCCTTTGCCACCATCAACAATCACAAGGTCGGGCATCGCCTTCTCATCGGCTTTAAGGCGTTTATAGCGTCTCGTCAAAACCTGCTCCATGGCCGCATAATCGTCGCCAGGCTCAATCCCTGAAATATTAAAAATCCGATAATCCGACTTTTTTGGACCATTCTCATCGAACACTACGCAAGAACCAACCGTCTGATTGCCCTGAGTATGGCTAATATCAAAGCATTCAACGTGTTTCGGCATCGACTCTAGCTGCAATGACTTTTGCAATTCTAGCAAACGCTTGGTGAAGTTCGATTTACTGTTCAAACGCGCGCGTAGCGAATGCTGGGCGTTTTTATTGGCGAATTCTTGCCATTCCTTAGTTTGCCCTCTACTCGCCACCTTAAGGCTAACTTTGGACTGCTTATGCTCCGAAAGCGCTACGGCAATAGTTTTATGATCTTCTGGCAGCTTCTCGAGAAACACCTGCTTCGGAACTTCCGCACCCGAAAGATAGTAAAACGTCAAAAAAGAATTAATAATTTCATCCAAGTCACTGTGCTTAGGCACTTTTGGATAATACGTTTTATTCCCTACGATCATGCCGTTTCGAATAAACACCAACAGAATACAGCAAGTGCCAGAGGCATAAGCCACGCCGACTACGTCCAGATCAGACGCTGTACCACTAATGACTTGTTGCTGCATGACATGGCGCATTTGCTTAATCTGATCGCGATAACGAGCCGCTAACTCAAACTCTAGATTTTCGCTCGCCTTATCCATCTTCTTTTGTAACCGCGCTATGACCTTATCGCTTTTGCCGCGATAAAACAGGCGAATATTGTCCACATCCTTGGCATAGTCTTCTTTCGAAATATAATCCACGCAAGGCGCTGTGCAACGTTTAATCTGATACTGCAAACAAGGGCGCGAGCGGTTAGCAAAGTAGCTATCTTCACACTGACGCACCTGAAACACTTTTTGCATCAATGACAAGCTTTGGCGCACCGCCGATGTGCTCGGAAAAGGCCCGAAGTACTCGCCCTTCTCCTTCTTCGCGCCACGATGATAGGCCAAGCGCGGAAAGTCCCCACTCGACAAAAACACAAATGGGTAGGATTTATCATCGCGGAAAATCACGTTAAAGCGTGGTTTATACTTCTTGATAAGGTTGTTTTCGAGCAACAGAGCTTCGGTTTCTGTGTCCGTAACCGTGGTGTGAATATCCTCGATATAGGTTACTAACAGCTCAGTCTTAGGCGACAGGTGTTTCTTAACGAAATAGCTTTTTACACGATTATTAAGATTTTTCGCCTTACCGACATACAGCGTCTCACCGTCTTTATCCAACATCTGGTAAACACCAGGCTTGTTGCTGAGATGAGCGAGGATCTTCTTGATATGTGGCTTAATGCTGTTGTCGGCGTCTGGCTCAGACATAAATACTGCGGCGCGCCCTAGAGTGACTCAATCACTTTATAACGTAGCGCCAAGTGAGTAAGCCCTACATCATTCTCAACGCCTAGTTTCTCGAACAAACGATAGCGGTAACTGTTGACCGTTTTAGGGCTTAAATGCAGTGAATCTGAAATGGTTTGCACTTTCTCACCACGAGTAATCATCAACATGATCTGCATCTCGCGCTCAGAAAGCTTAGAAAAAGGATTATCGTCGTGCTTGGAAAACTGGCTGATCGCCATCTGCTGAGCCACGTCGGCTGCTAAATATAGTTTACCGCGATTTACCGAATGAATGGCTTTGACCATCTCTTCGATATCTGTGCCCTTGGTTAAATACCCCATAGCACCGGCATTTATAAACTGGGTGGGATAAGGCTCGTCGCCGTGAACCGTTAGCGCAATAACCTTTAAGTCAGGATCAAAACGTAACATTCTACGAGTCGCTTCTAGACCGCCGATCCCAGGCATATTAGCATCCATTAGAACGACATGAGGTTGCTCTTTCTTCTGGTGCGCGATAGCCTCTTCACCAGACTTTGCCTCGCCGATCACCTCAATTCCTTCTGCATCTGACAAAAGCCGACTTAATCCAGTACGGACCAAATCATGGTCATCAACTAGCAAAACTTTTATCACAAATCCCCCTAACAGATCTTTAATTTAGCGGTTCAATTATTATGAAATTAGGTTAAGATAGCAAGCAAGAACCTAACAAGTTTAAGAAGATAGTATGATAAATAAACGTATTTTGGCGCTCGGCGCACTTTTAACTTTAAGTTTCGGATTAAACGCAGCCTCAAGTATCGAAGACTGCTCCGCAATCTCCGACAACGAAAAGCGACTTCAGTGCTACGACAACTTCCTACAAAAGAAAAACAACACCCAAACTGAATCAACTAAACTAACAGTTGAAGACACTGTTAAGCCAACCAAGCCAGTAGAAGCGCAAGAACCACAGCCAGAGCCTCAAGCACCAAAAGCAAAACCGGCTGACAGCTTTGGTCAGGAGCAAATAAAGTCCTCAAGCAAGAAAGAAGTCACCGAGCTTCACTCTCGCGCCATTGGAAAATTCAAAATGTGGGAAAAAGGATTAGAGGTAAAACTCGAAAACGGCCAAGTCTGGGAAATTACCGACCACAGAAGCGCCTATTACAAAGTCGAAAACCCAAAGATCTCGATTGAGAAAGGTATTTTCAACAGCTATCTTCTCGGAATCGAAGGCCTCAACAAACGCTTCAGAGTCCAGCGAATAAAATAAGAGCAATACTGAAAAATAAATAAGCCCGCACTTTAAAGCGGGCTTTTTTATTTGTTACTTTATTATTTCAGCACTCTAATGCAGGTAAACTCTCCACTAAAACTGACAGCTCTCTTAATTGGCAACTCTCTTAACTAACAATTGCCTCAAAAGACTCTTTCCCCATCAGCCAAATTTTAGGTTGCTCAATAACTTTAGTAATGAAATTTTGTTTACTCTCTAAACGCTGAGTAAACTCCTCAACACTTAAAATCGTAGAGTTTACCGTCCTTGCCAGCCGATCCTCAGCGTCAATAAATAGCTCCATCACCTGGCTATAACCTAAATCCGCACCAACCAATAAAACATCAACATCGCTCGAGGCATGGTCTCTTCCCTTCGCCACGGAGCCATAAATAAAGGCAAACTCTAACTCATCGATGATAGGTGCAATAGACTCGGATAAAACATTCGCCAAACCAAACGTCTTCATCGCAATAGAACGTAGCTCAGCATAAACTGGCGACTTATGATTGGCCGAATAATAATTTTGATTGCCTTGCTTTTGCATAACAACCAAACCACTAGACACCAACTTATTCAACTCTCGCTGGATCGCCCCAGTCCCCATCCCCGCCTTACGCACGATTTCATTTAGATAAAAACTAGACTCGCTCTGCGCAAAAAGAATGCCTAAAACGCACTGCTGCGATTTAGTAAACAAAGCATCGGAAATACTATAGGCTTCAGTTTCTTTACTCATAAACCACCACAATACCCAATATAGGTACGACAATACCCTTTTTGGGTATTATGTGCAACCTTATCGAAACCACTGCTTCACTATAAAGATTAACCGACTTTACCTTCTGTCCAATGTACTCCTATCTAGACGGTTTCGTAAATACCAGACAAAGACCTATAATTACGATAAGCGCGAAGCACAACGCGGTAATCTCTGTTGATTTCGATAAAGAGCGAGATTGCCACGGTCGCAAGCTCCCTCGCAAAGACGATAGATGGGGTTGGTATTCACTGGTGGTCACCGAAACGCTTCGTTCGCTATGAGTAACCATAGGCTCGTCATTACGAGAAGTGCGGAGCACGACGTGGTAATCTCTGTTTTAGATTAAAAGCGAGATTGTGCCCAAGGGCATTCCCGATGGTCACCAAAACACTTCGGTCTTAGCAATGACTGCTTGTGGGGTTGGTATTCGCTGCTGGTCACCGAAACGCTTCGTTCGTAATGGCGGTATTATTTGACAAATTACAGGCATAAAAAAAGACGTCGATTGACGTCTTTTTTTATTGAAAATGGCGGAGAGGGTGGGATTTGAACCCACGAAGGGCTACAAACCCTTGCCGGTTTTCAAGACCGGTGCATTCAGCCGCTCTGCCACCTCTCCTGATTTGCGCGAAATAATACCGTAACAATCGGTTAGATGGAAGCCCTTTTTTCAGAAAAGTATAACTTTTTTAGGCATCTACCTATCTTTTGTACAGTTTGTTTAATATTTACCCACAAAGTTGATGAACCAGCCTTCATAGTTGAAGTCTAGGTTGGCTAGGTTGTCACTAAACTCGGTGAAATTATAGCCTGCTCCAATTTTGAAGTTATCGCTGATGTGGTAATCGGCGCCGATTAACCAACCTTCGCGCTGGTCGTCACTTTCTTTAAGCTCTAACCAACGATACTCTAACAAGGCGTCCCATTCGCTAATTATATGGTAGCGAGTTTGGGCGGCGTATAGGTTCGCGGTGCTTTTAAACCATGCGCCTGAGCCTCGGTTTTCGCGAACTTGTCCACGACGGTGCGCGACTTTGGCGGCGAGTTTCCAGCGTGGGTTGAAGTTATAAGTTCCTTCGAACGAGTAGATGTCCGATTTTTGATCGGCGCCTGTCGTAATCTGCGACAAGGTTCTTAGATCATAAAGGTAAGTATATTTACCGAGCATTGCCCAACGGTTGTTATCAACTGGACGATATGCGAAACCTAAGTTACCTTCGACAAACTTTGCGTTTTGCGCAGGGTCGATGAGGTCTTCTGTATCGGCATAATTGATGCGAGCTGCTAAGCGCCAGTCGTCTGTTAGACGATAGGTTAGACGGTTTGTGGTAAGCCATTGTTCGCGCTCTTCCGCCCCGCTATCTTCACGATATTCAATTTTCGACGTCCAGTCGGCATCTTTAGATCGATAACTACCGCTTACGGTCGCAGCCTGGCGATCGACTGGGCCAGACATGGCGTCGAGGTTACCGTCTTGTAGGTTAAAGCCGATAGTCCAGCCTTGCGATGGGTAATAGTCCATTCCGAAGGTATGCACTAGGCCCGACTCTTGCGGCGCTTTGAAGTGTTGGCTTTCGTTATAAATCGTCACTTGATTCGATAGGCGAAGCTTTTGACCAAGCACGATGCCGTCGTTGATTCTGTTGCCGAACACATTGTCCGTGGTATCGGTTGAGTAAGTATAGCGACCATAGACTTTGTGTTCGTTATTAATCTGGTAGTCCGCGGTTAGGCTTGCGGCATCGCCACGGTGTCCACTGGTGTATTCAGCGCCGATTGATGAGCGGTTGCCGAACAGGTAGCGGGTACCTAGAGTTACGAGGTCGTTGTTGTCGTAATCGCCACCATCATTTTCTAGCGTGAACTGACCTACACCATAGACATCCCACGTTTCACCGATGCGATGGTTATATTGCACCGCGCCAAGAGTGGCTGACGTTTTGTTGCCGGCCAACGTTTCTTCGAGCTGGCGAACTTCGGCGGTAATATCAATCTTTGGTGTGATCTGATAGTTGACGCCTACTTGTGCTTGTTTCAGGCGGTTATCGTTACCACGCTGATAATCACTGGCACGAGTGGTAATCGATACGTCGTCATTCACATAGCCGTTAACTTCTGCACCAGTTTCAGTGGTTTCTTCGTTTAGGGTGCGTCGCGCTACCGAGAAGCCTGCATCAGTTTCACGGTGCCAAGCGCCTGCTTTCCACTCGTGTTCACTCCAGCCAAGCTCTTTAAAGTTGGCTCGCGCTTCTACCGAATAAGCTCCGCCTTCTTTACCAGTGACTTCATCATTTGGATCCGGCACGATTTCGTCAAAGGTGAAACCACCGTTGTCAGAGAAGAAGGTCGCAGCTTGGTTCGCTTCCGAGTCCGCTGACTCAACTTTTAAATAAGTACCACGACCCGCTTGTAGCGTTACGTCCACGCCAGCGAGCTGATAATCATCACCGGAGCGGTTTTCGTCGACGAAAGTACCGCCAACGGCGACGTGTTCGCCGAGCCAGACTTTAGCGCGACCACCGACTGTGCGGTTGTCGGCTTCGAAACCTGATGGACGGTATTCATAATCGACCAGTAAAACGTTATCAAAACCATCGAGTGGCTGATCGCGAATAATAGTGTCGAGGTTACGACGCGAAATTTGCGACAGTGGCGTGGTTAGAATAATACGTCCTTGAAGCTCGTCGATTTCATAATCGGCACCACGTTTTAAATCGACACGAGTTTCAACGCGCCCAGTAGTGTTATCACGAACTTCTAAGGTGATTTTATCGGAGCCTGGCAAGATGTCAGTATGCTTTAGGTAGTACAGACTACCGCCCGTTCCTAAGAACTCGACATGGCCAAGCGCTGTTTGTGCTTCTGAGGCGAAGGCTTTTACTTGAGTTTTCGCTTCGCCAAGCTCAGTCGTTTCAATCGAGCGCCAGTTAATCGCGGCACCATAGAGCGAGCGCGAGTATTGTGCGAATTCGTTACCTGTGATGCCGGTATTGTAGTTACCCCACAAGGCTTGGCTCTTGTCCCAATCGACGCGTACGTAGAATCGACCTTGCGTATCGACGTCGCGATAGGTGGTCGAGTCGTCGCCATAAACTGGGTAGTAACGATCCGGATCTAAGCGGCGGAATATATCCTGAGGATCTTTGTCTAAGAAGCCACTGAACATTTTATCAAGCTCACGCTCCTGGGTATCCGCTTGCGCTGTGATAAGGTATTTACCTTTAATTTTGCCTTTTAGGTAAAAGGCTAAGCGCCCTTCTAGTAAGAAATCGTCTTGGAACTGATCGGCTTGGTCAACCGCTTGAATACTGTCGGAAACATTATTCTCAGAAGCGGTTAAGTCCGCTAACGCCACCATGAACATGTGCTCACCGGTAACGTCGACCGTCATTTCATTAGCAATGATTTCATCTTCTTTGCCAATCACGACATTAAATTTGTGCTGGCCTACTGGTAATAAATACTCAGCAACAAAGCGGCGCTGTAAATCTACCGGAATAACATCGCCATTAATGGTTAACGGTTGGTTTTCTGGAATATCCTGACCAAAAATACGCACACGCGAACCATAGATTGGGATGTTCTGTTGGCGCAGATTGTTCTGTCCAAAGGTTTCGCTTTCTATTAGTTCGTTGGCTAGTTGTTGATCGGAAATTTCTTCATCAGACTGCCCTTGGCGAACCAAATCAGCGAATTGGGCAATGTTCTTTTCTTTTTCTTCAGGAGTGACTAAAAGAAGGCTTTTAGCAACCGTTTCGTCACGGCGCCCTTCTTTGTCATAAGCTCGAAGTACGTAAATCAGTCGGTCGCCTTCGACTAGTGGACGATCTAAGGTTAGTTCGCCTTCCCATGAATAACGGCCGTTATTGGTGACTTCAAGAGATTGTGTTGCCAGTGGCGTTACTAAATCCGTATCGTTTGCATCATAAAAACTGAGTTCTAAGCGGTCGATAAAAGCAGCGTAGTTTGAGTAGTAGCTAAAGTTCACTGGCTCAACAACTTTGCCATCTTTAAAAGCTACTACAGAAGCTCCATTAATGCCCAAAGATGGCGGTGTTAAAGCAGGATCTTCGGTAGCCCACATGATGCCACCGTTAGGTAATTGCACCAGCAAATTACCCGATACATCAGCACGTTTCATGTCAGGCTGGAAACCTGCTTCATCTTGGGTATAGATCCCACGGTAGCCAACGTCTACGCGACGATCTTTTTGCATTTCAGAAGGATCCGTTGCAGTGGCTGTCGATTCACCCTGACTTTTCACTCTGAATATTAACCCTTCATCAGCAGTACATTCAGACTGATCACACTGATACCCTTCTTTCGCTTTTTCTTTTTCAGCACTAAAAGCTTCTGGCGCAACACTGAATAGGATTGCACTTAGTCCAAAACTAAACATCGGATGCGCTATGTTTTTAAGTGTTAGCTTATTCATGGCTCGCACCTCCTGTTGAAGCTTTATGCTGTCCTTGTTCGACCTCAATTTTTACGTTTTTAATCAACTCTTTTCCTAAATACTTCTTCAGTGCATTGAAAACTGCATCGGCACGTTTTAAGCCTAAGCGATAGTTATAGTCTGAACTACCACGGATATCGGCATGTCCCGACACCCAAATAGCGCCGCCACCTTTTTGCTCAAGGTATTTAGCCACAGACTCAATAATCGGCTCATGTTGCTCTAGCACTGTATGTTTATCGGTTTCAAAAAGTACCTGTCCAATTTGGATTTTCTCGCCTAGAGTGATGATATCGCGACCCGGCTGTAACTCAGCCGCTTCAGCTTTAATCGTCACTTTCAGGTGCTTGCTAACTTCAGGCTCAATCATCGTCACAAGCGCATCACGCAAGACTGTCGCGCGGTCGAAGGCGATTGGTAAGCCACCGCCATAGCCTTTAATGGTTAAGGTTGCACCTTTCGACTGATTGATCTTAGTAGCGATGTCTTCTATCACTGGACGATATTTCTCTTTGATCTCAACGCTATTATCATCAAACAGAACCGTGCCCATCTCAATCTCAAGAGATTTCGATTTATCGAACAGCGGCTCTTTTGGTTCAGGCAATTTCACACCGAAGTCAAAGTCCGTCGGCATACCTTGCGTTAGGCGCTGTACTCTTGGGTTCTCTGTAGTGAACTCGCTACCCGCTGGAAGCGTTGCTGGGTCCACTTTCATGATGAAGTTCTTACCGCGGCTGAAGTTATCAACATCAAGCGCGTTCAAGTGGAATCGTCCATAAGCGTCAGTTTCAGTAATTAAACCTTCAACCGTTGCGATACGCACGCCCGGAATTCCGCGCTCGTAGATACCGTAGTTCGTAACCACATAATCCACACGGTAGTTGTCGCCTACTCGTGAAATATGACGCTCAATACGGATGTCTTGTGCTGATAAGCCATCCGCCACTTCGCCATCGTGCTCAACACGAGTGTTACCTTCTGCATCCATGATAATCTTAGTACCTTCATCAGTAGTAAGCTCGAAGTTATCCGTGAAGCGAGGCTCTTTCATCAACTGAGAAATCACAACTTTATGATTTTCTGGCGAATCCATAACTGAGTTTCTACCACGAAGCGAACCTAACTCAATACCGTGATTGATTGGCGCACTCGCATCAGCTTCTGGTTGCGGTCCGTTACCACGATCTACCGTGGTAGAGTTGGCGACATAAGCGCTTTCATCAATACCACCGCTAACGCTGATACCCGTCGCTGTCGCATCATCCTGCCAGCCATCGCCATCGCGGTCGTTAAAGACTTTACCTAGAATCGTAGCTTGCTCGAAGTCTGGATCAGCAGTCATGTAAACAGACACGGTCGCTGTATTACTCGCCTTCTCGCCAAGGTAATAAGCTGTGACGCTGTTAATATGCTCGCTACCTACTGCCGAAGGTCCAACACGCATCATGTATTTGATTGTCGCTGTCTCGCCCTCTGCTACGTCTACACCCTCAAACTGTAATGGTTTGTATGGTGTGATTAGGTTATTGCCAGCATTACTATCATCGATGCTGCCGCTATTATCAACATAGCTGAAGCCTAATGGCGGAGTATCAATAACTTGAACATCCGTCACATCCACTGTTCCTACGTTCTCGACTGTTACGGTATATGTCACGAAGTCGCCTAGCTGGACTTGATCCGTGCTTACCGATTTAACAAGACGCAATTGTGGCTTTTCAGATGATTCAATAACCAGTTCATCAGTTGTTGCATCGTTCGCAGTATTGCCTGCATCATCGCTAACAGTCGCTGTGACGTCATAAGTACCTTCGGTTAAAGTATCCACATCTGGAATCGTTAGAGTCCAAGTGCCATCGCCATTATCAACCAAGTTACCGTCGCCTTCGGTGTAGGTAATACCGTTCACAGTGACAGTCAGATCGTCAGAGCTATCGGCTGTACCTGTAATGACTGGTGTACCGTCAGTTGTTGTTAAAGCATCGACTGTTGGGACCGTAATTTGCGTATCAACGACTAACTCACCTGATGTAGCATCATCTGCCGTATTAACACCGTCGGTCACCGTCGCTACCACATCGTAAGTGCCGTCAGGGATTTCATTACCCGCCGGGATGGTTAAGGTCCACGTGCCGTCACCGTTGTCGACCAAGTTACCGTCGCCTTCGGTGTAGGTAATGCCGTTGACCGTCACGCTTAAATCATCCGCGCTGTCAGCCGTACCCGTAATCACTGGCGTGTCATCGTTCGTGACTTGCGTGTCCACCGTTGGCGGCGTGATTTGAGTATCAACCACCAGCTCGTCTGTGGTTGTGTCAGAGGCGGTGTTGGTACCGTCCGTTACAGTCGCCACCACATCATAGGTGCCGTCCGGGATTTCATTGCCCGCTGGGATGGTTAAGGTCCACGTGCCGTCACCGTTGTCGACCAAGTTACCGTCACCTTCGGTGTAGGTAATGCCGT
>NZ_BAAAFM010000007.1:0-5175 GCF_039523535.1 Kangiella japonica
AATACAAACAACGATGCAGTGACCAACACCCAAAAAATTTATTCGATTGATTTATTTTTTAATAAGTTGGTGATTCATCGAGCAAAAGATTAGAGAGCTTCGGCTTTCGAAAAACTTTAAACTGAAGAGTTTGATCATGGCTCAGATTGAACGCTGGCGGTATGCTTAACACATGCAAGTCGAACGGTAACATGAACTAGCTTGCTAGTTTGATGACGAGTGGCGGACGGGTGAGTAACACGTGGGAATCTACCGAGTAGCGGGGGATAGCCCGGAGAAATCCGGATTAATACCGCATGTGCACTACGGTGTAAAGAGGGCCTCTATTTATAAGCTTTCACTATTCGATGAGCCTGCGTCAGATTAGCTAGTTGGTGGGGTAATGGCCTACCAAGGCGACGATCTGTAGCTGGTCTGAGAGGATGATCAGCCACACTGGGACTGAGACACGGCCCAGACTCCTACGGGAGGCAGCAGTGGGGAATATTGGACAATGGGGGCAACCCTGATCCAGCAATACCGCGTGTGTGAAGAAGGCCTTCGGGTTGTAAAGCACTTTCAGCGAGGAGGAAAAGCTAATGGTTAATACCCATTGGCCTTGACGTTACTCGCAGAAGAAGCACCGGCTAACTCCGTGCCAGCAGCCGCGGTAATACGGAGGGTGCAAGCGTTAATCGGAATTACTGGGCGTAAAGCGCGCGTAGGCGGATAATTAAGTCAGATGTGAAAGCCCAGGGCTCAACCTTGGAATTGCATTTGATACTGGTTATCTAGAGTACAGCAGAGGGGGGTGGAATTTCAGGTGTAGCGGTGAAATGCGTAGATATCTGGAGGAACATCAGTGGCGAAGGCGACCCCCTGGGCTGATACTGACGCTGAGGTGCGAAAGCGTGGGTAGCGAACAGGATTAGATACCCTGGTAGTCCACGCCGTAAACGATGTCTATTAGTTGTTGGGTATATTAAAATACTTAGTGACGCAGCTAACGCTTTAAATAGACCGCCTGGGGAGTACGGCCGCAAGGTTAAAACTCAAATGAATTGACGGGGGCCCGCACAAGCGGTGGAGCATGTGGTTTAATTCGATGCAACGCGAAGAACCTTACCAGGTCTTGACATCCAGAGAACTTTCCAGAGATGGATTGGTGCCTTCGGGAACTCTGTGACAGGTGCTGCATGGCTGTCGTCAGCTCGTGTCGTGAGATGTTGGGTTAAGTCCCGTAACGAGCGCAACCCTTGTCCTTAGTTGCTAACATTAAGTTGAGAACTCTAAGGAGACTGCCGGTGACAAACCGGAGGAAGGTGGGGACGACGTCAAGTCATCATGGCCCTTACGACCTGGGCTACACACGTGCTACAATGGGCAGTACAGAGGGTTGCCAACCCGCGAGGGGGAGCTAATCTCACAAAGCTGTTCGTAGTCCGGATTGTTCTCTGCAACTCGAGAACATGAAGTCGGAATCGCTAGTAATCGTGGATCAGAATGCCACGGTGAATACGTTCCCGGGCCTTGTACACACCGCCCGTCACACCATGGAAGTTGTTTGCACCAGAAGTAGCTAGCTTAAAATTGGGCGGTTACCACGGTGTGGGCAATGACTGGGGTGAAGTCGTAACAAGGTAGCCGTAGGGGAACCTGCGGCTGGATCACCTCCTTAACGACAGTGTTTCGCATGTCATAAGTGTTCACACAAATTGTCTTATTAAAATCATCTGGAAATAGTGATCGGTTGTGCAGGCCACAGCGTCTGTAACAAGACAGATTTATAGGTCTGTAGCTCAGCTGGTTAGAGCGCACCCCTGATAAGGGTGAGGTCGGCAGTTCAAGTCTGCCCAGACCTACCAATTATGTTGGAAATTGCCGATATCAAATGGGGCTATAGCTCAGCTGGGAGAGCGCCTGCCTTGCACGCAGGAGGTCAGCGGTTCGATCCCGCTTAGCTCCACCATATATTGGACGACACTATTTCAGTATTTAGATGTATAAGCAGACTTATACATCTGGATATTGACCAGAACAAGTTCTTTAACAATTTGGCAGAAGCGAGTAAAAATTTGTAAGCGAATAGTATTCATCATGTTAGAAAACGTAGTTAATCATCGAAGTCGGATGGTTGACGATATCTAGTTTGCTGATGATGTAGCTCCAAGATTTTTGGGGTTATATAGTCAAGTGACTAAGAGCATGCGGTGGATGCCTTGGCGACAGAAGGCGATGAAGGACGTGGTAGTCTGCGATAAGCCTCGGGGAGTTGACAACAAACGTTATATCCGAGGATTTCCGAATGGGGAAACCCAGCCAGTATAAGCTGGTTATTGTGCACTGAATACATAGGTGTACAAGGCGAACGCGGGGAACTGAAACATCTAAGTACCCGTAGGAAAAGAAATCAAACGAGATTCCCCTAGTAGCGGCGAGCGAACGGGGATTAGCCCTTAAGCTTCTATTGAGTTAGTGGAAGTCTCTGGAAAGTGACGCGATACAAGGTGATAGCCCTGTACACGAAAGCGAATTAGAAGTGAAATCGAGTAGGTCGGGACACGTGTTATCTTGACTGAATATGGGGGGACCATCCTCCAAGGCTAAATACTCTCTGTCGACCGATAGTGAACCAGTACCGTGAGGGAAAGGCGAAAAGAACCCCAGTGAGGGGAGTGAAATAGACCCTGAAACCGCATGCTTACAAGCAGTGGGAGCCAGATTTAGTCTGGTGACTGCGTACCTTTTGTATAATGGGTCAGCGACTTACTCTTCTGTAGCGAGGTTAACCATTTAGGGGAGCCGTAGGGAAACCGAGTCTTAATAGGGCGAATGAGTTGCAGGAGGTAGACCCGAAACCCGGTGATCTATCCATGGTCAGGTTGAAGGTTGGGTAACACCAACTGGAGGACCGAACCCACTTATGTTGCAAAATGAGGGGATGAACTGTGGATCGGAGTGAAAGGCTAATCAAACCGGGAGATAGCTGGTTCTCCTCGAAATCTATTTAGGTAGAGCCTCGCGTATTACCCTAGGGGGTAGAGCACTGTTAAGGCTAGGGGGTCATCCCGACTTACCAACCCTTTGCAAACTCCGAATACCTAGGAGTACAGCGCGGGAGACACACTGCGGGTGCTAACGTCCGTAGTGGAAAGGGAAACAACCCAGACCGCCAGCTAAGGTCCCAAAGTTATAGCTAAGTGGGAAACGATGTGGAAAGGCTTAGACAGCTAGGAGGTTGGCTTAGAAGCAGCCATCCTTTAAAGAAAGCGTAATAGCTCACTAGTCGAGTCGGTCTGCGCGGAAGATTTAACGGGGCTAAGCTATACACCGAAGCTGCGGGATTACACTATGTGTAATCGGTAGAGGAGCGTTCTGTAAGCCGCTGAAGGTGAACTGAGAAGTTTGCTGGAGGTATCAGAAGTGCGAATGCTGACATGAGTAACGTTAATGCGGGTGAAAAACCCGCACGCCGGAAGACCAAGGGTTCCTGTTCGACGTTAATCGGAGCAGGGTGAGTCGGCCCCTAAGGCGAGGCAGAGATGCGTAGTCGATGGGAAACAGGTTAATATTCCTGTACCGGTATATATTGTGATGGAGAGACGGAGAAGGCTAGGCCAGCACACAGATGGTGTTGTGTTTAAGGTGGTAGGCTTGGAACTTAGGCAAATCCGGGTTCCTTTAAGGCCGAGAGCTGACGACGATCGCCCACGGGCGAGAAGTGGTTGATGCCATGCTTCCAGGAAAATCTTCTAAACTTCAGATATATACCGACCGTACCCCAAACCAACACTGGTGGTCAGGTAGAGAATACTAAGGCGCTTGAGAGAACTCGGGTGAAGGAACTAGGCAAAATAGCACCGTAACTTCGGGAGAAGGTGCGCCGGCTTTGGTGATGGGACTTGCTCCCTAAGCTGAGGCTGGTCGAAGATACCAGGTGGCTGCGACTGTTTATCAAAAACACAGCACTCTGCAAACACGAAAGTGGACGTATAGGGTGTGACGCCTGCCCGGTGCCGGAAGGTTAATTGATGGGGTTATCTTCGGAGAAGCTCTTGATCGAAGCCCCGGTAAACGGCGGCCGTAACTATAACGGTCCTAAGGTAGCGAAATTCCTTGTCGGGTAAGTTCCGACCTGCACGAATGGCGTAACGACGGCCACACTGTCTCCACCCGAGACTCAGTGAAATTGAACTCGCTGTGAAGATGCAGTGTTCCCGCGGCTAGACGGAAAGACCCCGTGAACCTTTACTATAGCTTCACACTGGACTTAGAACCTACTTGTGTAGGATAGCTGGGAGACTTTGAAGCATTGTCGCTAGATGATGTGGAGTCGTCCTTGAAATACCAGCCTGGTAGTTTTTGAGTTCTAACTCAGGCCCGTTATCCGGGTCGAGGACAGTGTGTGGTGGGTAGTTTGACTGGGGCGGTCTCCTCCCAAAGAGTAACGGAGGAGCACGAAGGTTGGCTAATCATGGTCGGAAATCATGAGGTTAGTGTAATGGCACAAGCCAGCTTAACTGCGAGACAGACACGTCGAGCAGGTACGAAAGTAGGTCATAGTGATCCGGTGGTTCTGAATGGAAGGGCCATCGCTCAACGGATAAAAGGTACTCCGGGGATAACAGGCTGATACTACCCAAGAGTTCATATCGACGGTAGTGTTTGGCACCTCGATGTCGGCTCATCTCATCCTGGGGCTGTAGCCGGTCCCAAGGGTATGGCTGTTCGCCATTTAAAGAGGTACGCGAGCTGGGTTCAGAACGTCGTGAGACAGTTCGGTCCCTATCTGCCGTGGGCGTTTGAGATTTGAGGAGAGCTGCTCCTAGTACGAGAGGACCGGAGTGGACGAACCTCTGGTGTTCCGGTTGTCACGCCAGTGGCATTGCCGGGTAGCTATGTTCGGACAGGATAACCGCTGAAAGCATCTAAGCGGGAAGCCCCCTCCAAGATGAGATCTCACTGAAACTTTAAGTTTCCTGAAGAGCCGTTGTAGACTACGACGTTGATAGGCAAGGTGTGGAAGCGTTGAGAGGCGTTAAGCTAACTTGTACTAATTGCTCGTGAGGCTTGACTATATAACCCCAAGAAATTGGGCGGACAAGTCAGCAAACAAACATAGAAAGAAAAGCGTGCTGAATACTGCAAACATCTTACTTACAGATTTATACTTCTTCTGCCAAATTATTAAGACTT
>NZ_BAAAFM010000008.1:0-43552 GCF_039523535.1 Kangiella japonica
GCGGACAAGTCAGCAAACAAACATAGAAAGAAAAGCGTGCTGAATACTGCAAACATCTTACTTACAGATTTATACTTCTTCTGCCAAATTATTAAGACTTGTCGCTTCCTAGCGGAAGCAGGTCAAGCTTAACATTGTTCCTGACAATGTTATGCACTTCCTCCCTCTGTGGAGGTCGTATCCAAAAGTTTTTGCTTGGCGACCATAGAGAGTTGGAACCACCTGATCCCATGCCGAACTCAGAAGTGAAACGACTCATCGCCGATGGTAGTGTGGGGCTTCCCCATGTGAGAGTAGGTCATCGCCAAGCGCTTAACACCAAAGCCCTAGCAGCAATGCTAGGGCTTTTTTGTTACTTGTTCGAAAAGCTAATACCATATTACTTGGGCTCTCGCTGATATTACTCCTGCAATATCTAGCACTTCCACCATCCCTGGTGGTCGTACCACGGGCACTTCCGCTGGGCGTGTGATAAATTTGTCTGGAGTAAATTTGGTTGGACTTTGGCCCGCCTGAAGGCTTAGTGACAGGATGTCGTGCATCATTATAGGTCATACCCTATGGGGCAGACTGTCGCCATACCCTAAAGGGCACGTGAGCGCTTATACCAAAACCCCAGGCGATGGTTGGGTTTTTTTTTATGCCTTTTCGAAAAGCTAATATCATATTACTTGGGCTCTCGCTGATATTACTCCTGGTAATATCTAGCACTTCCACCATCCCTGGTGGTCGTGTGACAAAGTTGCGTCGAGTAAATTTGGTTGGACTTTGGCCCGCCTGAAGGGTGAGCGACAGGATGTCGTGCATCATTATAGGTCATACGCAAGGGGGCAGACTCTCGCCATACCCTAAAGTGCACGTGAGAGCTTATACCAAAACCCCAGCCGAAAGGTTGGGTTTTTTTATGCCTGTAATTTATTACAGTTTGTCATTTTAAGCTTATATCAGTTAATTGTGCTTCTAGATAAAGAATTGTAACGGATAGATTATTGATTTTTATGCTATATTTAGACTTTATCTAAATGAGGGGTTATGTCCATGAGTATTTCCATTTTTGATCTTTGGTTAGCTATTATATTGAGTGGTTTATTTGCTTGGATTGCAAGCGCAATAATTCACATGGTTATTAAGTATCACAATTCTGACTATAAGCGGTTGAGTGATGAGAATGCTGTCTCAGACTCTTTATCAAAGTCTGCAGATAAGGCCGGTCTTTATACATTGCCTCATTGCGCAGATTTTAATGAAATGAATGATCCTGCAGTTCAGGCAAGATTTAAAAAAGGTCCAGTTGCGATTGTTACTATTTTTGAAAAGGGTTTACCTCCGATGGGGAAGCTTTTATCTCTTCAATTTTTGTATTTTGTTATTGGTAGTTTCTTGATAGGTTATATTGGTACGATTGGGTTAGCTCCTGGTGCAACTACGTTAGAGATATTTAAATTACTTTTTGTTACTGGCTTTATTTGTTATGGATGGGCCTCTATCCCTTATAGTATTTGGTTTGGCCATCCCTGGCTTGTCACTATCAAGTACCTTATCGACTCGGTTATTTACTCTGTTGTAACTGCTGCGACTTTTTGCTGGTTTTGGCCTTAAGTAATTATATCCCTTTCAAATGAACATCCTATCGCGTGAATTATGGGAAGAATAAAGGAAGTTATAACCACTTTACTCCTACTTAGTCTTGTGGCCTGTTCAGATCCATTTTTAATGCCGGTGGATGATCAAAGGGTTGCCTCAGAAGATGGAAGTGTGTGTAAAAAAAGCGCGCCTTTCAAGACAGAAAGATATGTTGGCTATTCTTATGCGACCGGTGGCTCATGTAACCTATGGAAAGGACGGCTTTATAATGATAGTAATTACACCATTAAATGTGACAATTTTATAGGTGGAGTGAAAGCTAACTCTTTATATGCTTTGAGCAAGGAGATTACAGAAGTTAAAAATATAGGTTTTATGTTCGGGGATTTAAGTTTTGTATGTGCGGAGTGGGAGCTAGAACCGTATGTTAAGAGTCATTTTTTACAAGAGGGTTATCAGTTGCTCATAAAAATGTCACAGGGTATCCACTATATCGCTCTTAAAAATACAGGCTCTGAAGGCAAGCATTGTTTGATTACTAATGAACATCAAAGTCTGATCTATGATGTAGCTGTTGCAGCAGGTGAACATTCAAGCTGGCTTAAAGCTCCCGACACAGATTATTTTACGCGGTGCAGCGAGTTATCCCTTTAATTGAAACCAATAATATACTTTTTTTATGTCACATATTCTTAATTCTTTACGTCTATTTAAAAAAGGATAAAGTGGAATTATTTTGTCATTTCATCAGAACTGTTCTAAAAAGGTCATTAAAAGGGCTCAGAGTGGTGATAAATTTGCTTTAACGCAAATCTATCACTGCTATAAGCAACCGATCTTTAATTTGGCATTTCAGATGTTAAGAGATGAACATAGAGCTAATGATGTGCTACAAACAGTGATGCTGAAGATGATCGATAGTATCGTATCTCTATCTGATAGTAATAAACTGAATGGTTGGATGAAGCGAGTCTGTTATAACTCGATTATTGACATTATAAGGGCAAATCAGCGCTTTGATACTGTATCTGATGATGTTGTATTTGACTATTCCGCGAAAGAGTCCCTATCCATTATCAATAGCGATCACTGGGACTTAGAATATTATCTTGACGTTCTAGACGAGCGGGAAAGGCTTGTTGTTTGGCTTTACGCTGTTGAAGGCTATAGCCATAAAGAATTATCTAAAAAAATTGGCATTACAGAGCAAAACTCCCGTGTGATTTATAGTAGAGCCATGAGGTCTTTGAAACAATTGGTTAGAGAGCAAGAGGTAACGAATAGTAGAGCAGGTGCCAGAAATGAGTGAGCATACAGAGCAACAACTTAGAAGTACGTTAAAGTCGGAGCTATCAAGTTCTAATATTTATCAACCTAGCTCTGAACAGGATGCTATTTTTCAAGAAAACTTAGCTCGCTTGTCTAATAATGGCTCAACTAAAACTTCTAGAGTTAAGCACCCTTGGTATATCGCAGTCATGCTTTTGATAGTTATTGGTTTTGCAGCGATCATTGGTCAAAATTATATCGGTACAAGTCAAGTTAGTAATAGCGACATTAGCTCCAATAATGAAATGTCCATACCTGAGCTTATAGCGGCTTCTAATCACTTAGAGATAGAGATAGCAAATATAGAGTCTAACCATAATAATCCATTGCACCATATTGAAATTTTGAAAGTTCGAGAAGATATTGTCGAGTTAGATAAAGCGATTAACCAACTTTACCAGTCAGGTCTTACGTCTCCAAATGATGATATTCAGGCGCTGTGGCATAAAAGACTAGAATTGGCGAGATACCTTAAAGGTCTTTATACAAATCAGTATGTTATGGCTAGGATCTAGTATGAAAAAAAGCTTTTTACTTTTCGTTTTTATATCACTACACGTGCTTAACGCTCAAGCGTCTGAGTTATCAAATCCAAAAAGCCAGGCATTGCTGGCTGATATTCGCATGGATATTAACGACTCTCTGTCTCGTGTTATGGATATTGAACGCAGTGATTGGACTGTGTTACTTAGAAAGCCTGAGGATAGTTATATTTCACTAGGAATTATTCTTGAGCCATCTTCTAAAACTGTCCTTTCTGTATCATCCCATGGACTCGGTTCTACCTTAGATCTAAAGGTCGGGGATATACTTTATAGCATGTCGATAAATGGAACTTCCTACAAAAATAATCTTCAAGAGCTTAAAGCCAGTGGAGGTGACAAAGTCACTGCTTTAGTAAAAAGGGGGGATAAAGAAATTGAGCTTGATACAATTATTCGTCATGAAGTTACGCCGCATTGGCAGTTATTCGCTAGCCCTCATAACAGTTTTCTCGATGCTGAAAATAATCAGATAAAGACTCAACAGTTACAGTCTGCAGCTTCAATTAGCATTTTGAAAAAACTGCAAGGCCGTATTAATTCAATGCTCAGTGATATCCAACGCTTAGAAGCTGAGTCCGATAACCCCGACTTTCATTTAGATTTATCTCAGCGAACTAAGCATGAGACTCGCTTCGGAGTCACTATTGACCGCACTACTAGCCAGGTCATACGGGTGGATGAAGGTAGTAATGCCGATTCGCTAAAGCTTCAGCCAGGAGATTTGATAAAAAATATCAAGGTCAATGGCAAAAGCGTGAAAAATGTTTCCCAATTAACCCTTATCGATGGCGACAATCTAGATGTTAGTGTTGAGCGAGACGGCCAGTTGATAAGCTTAACAACACAAGCTAAATCGAATGCGCTACCTGCGTGGAGGTTTTTGGTTGAAAGAGACCCTGAATATCCTGACTCTGCATGTGGTGTTGTTACGTTATTACTAACGCCCCGTATATCTGAGGACATTTACAATGTCGAGGCAAGCCAGCTTGACGGAGATAACATTATCTCCAGCAAAGTAATTTTTAAATTAAAGGCTGGTTCTCATTCCTTTAAACTGTATGACAAGATTCCGTCAGATAAGGTAGTTTCAGACTTCCGAAAGCGTAGATCTTATAAAATTGGTAAAACATTTGTAGTTAATGTTGAACCTAATAAAAGATACTATTTGGCTTCGAAATTTGATCGTACTAAACGTTGGAAAACGCGAAATGGTGAATACTGGGAGCCGATGGTCTGGAAAGTAGAAGACTACGAGTGCTCCTTAGACTAAGAGCACTCTTTATTAATAGCCGTAGTTTTCTAGAAGCTCTCTATGCAAGAAATGCTTTTGCTGTGTCGATAATTTTATTCTTAGAGAATAAAAAATGTCGCTTTTTCCCACCCACCTGTTGCCATAAAACTGCGCTTCTAATAGCTGACAGGAGCAGGGCACGAATTTTTGACTGGTTGCCCGCCTGCTGTAAGTACTGGCTACTACCGGTCACTTGAATTTTTGTTGGGTAAGTTGAAATAGTATCTTTATAAATATGCGCTAGCTGCTCAATCAGATCGTGATCGATTTTTTCTTGATACTCATAAAGTCGATTTGCTTGGCTTACTCTAGATGCCATCACCTGTTTCATATTAGAGTCTGCTAAAAATCGTTTTTGTAAACTAATTACTGAAACTAAGTAGCGACTCAAATCGGCATCTGTGCGAGGGCCTGACAATAGATCAATTAAGGTTTGAAAGCCAGTATTTAGATATTTATGGCTTCCATATACAGCCTCGGTGCTATCCGCTTCTGTTTTTAAGATGCTAACAAGCATGGTTTCCATATCGACAGGATCGGTTTGGCCGGTTCTTGATATGTCTTTTACGCAGTTGATAGCCTGACAAACCCCCGCCAACGCTATTACTGAGTCTGAAAAATTATAGTGAGTCATATTATTTCTGTGTGCTTTCTATTATGCCGCCACCTAGGCAAATATCACCGTCGTAAAAAACGACAGATTGACCAGGGGTGACAGCTCGTTGTTTTTCGTTAAATGTAACCAGCCACTCGTCATCTCCTTGACGGCTAACTGTACAGCTAACGTCTGCTTGACGGTAGCGAGTCTTAGCTGTGCAGCTGAATGTATCAGCTGGAGCTTCTCTTGCTACCCAGTCTAGTTGCTTTGCTGTTAGCGACTTACTCATTAAAAGCGGGTGCTCGTGACCTTGAGCTACGATAAGGACATTTCTTTCTAAATCCTTTTTAGCCGCAAACCATGGTTCTTCCGGCGCATCCTTCAAGCCTCCAATGCCCAAGCCTTTGCGCTGTCCTAGTGTGTGGTACATAAGTCCATTATGTCGTCCAATCATTTCACCTTCTGGAGTTTCGATATCTCCTGGCTGGGCAGGCAAATACTGTTGTAGGAAGTCGGTAAATTTGCGCTCACCAATGAAGCAAATTCCAGTACTATCTTTTTTCTCAGCAGTGACTAAACCTTGCTCTTCAGCGATTCGTCTTACTTCTGGTTTTTCTAACTCCCCAACTGGGAATAGTGTGCGTCCAATCTCTTCATGACCAACCGCGTAGAGGAAGTAAGACTGATCTTTGTTGTTATCTACGCCGCGCAAAAGAGTCGCTTTGCCATCTTTTTGACCACGACGTACATAGTGTCCAGTGGCGATATAATCGGCACCAAGTAATTTAGCGTAATCAAGAAATGCTTTAAATTTGATTTCTTTATTACACATAATATCAGGGTTTGGTGTGCGCCCAGCTTTATACTCAGCCAAAAAGTGCTCAAACACATTATCCCAGTACTCGGCAGCAAAGTTTATGGTGCGCAGCTTAATATCAAGTTTATCGCAAACAGCCTGAGCGTCGGCTAAGTCCTCAGCCGCAGAGCAATACTCGGTATCATCATCTTCTTCCCAGTTCTTCATAAACAAGCCTTCAACTTGATAGCCTTGTTGTTTAAGAAGGTATGCAGAGACTGAGGAGTCAACGCCACCAGACATGCCGACGATGACTTTGGTGTCTTGGGGGGCTTTATCGTGTCTATTCATAATATTTATAGCTGGTCGTACAGAAAGTTTAAGCTTTGCTGCTGTAATAAATCTTCATCACCGCTGTAATGCAGGGCGTTTAAAGGGAAGCGGTAGCCATTCAAGTAGTCTTGTAAGCACTTGACGATTAAGCCACTTCTATGGGCATTAATGCACTCGGTAATTTCTTGCAAGTCCATCCAGTGCGCGGCGATAATATCGGGGTCTTGTGGCTCAGTTTCAAGGTTTCCATTAATAGAACCAGTAAAACAAAAGCGTTGGTAGTAGTTCCCGTTACTGGCGGGGTTTAAAGTGTAGATTCCCACCAAGCCTTCTGGTTCAAAGTCTAGCCCAGTTTCTTCTTTGACTTCTCGAATGATCGCTTGCTCAATGCTTTCGTCTGGATCAAGGTGTCCAGCGGGTTGGTTAAACGCAATTCCGCCGTTTGAAGTATGTTCTTCAACCATTAAGAATTTGCCCTGTGATTCAATCACAGCTGCAACAGTGACATGGATTGGAAGCATATTGAAACCCTGATTCGAATAATCGCGTATCATAGCTTATTTGTGGCTTTTACTGAACCTTTTACCGCCTTTAAACTTCGCAGAATGATGCCTTTGGCTCTTCGGACTCTCGACTTCAATGACCTGATATTCGCCTGGACTAAGATCGTCCAGTGACCATGGACCTATTTGGGCTCGTATTAAGCGCAGAGTAGGGAAGCCAATCGCCGCTGTCATGCGACGAACCTGCCTGTTTTTACCTTCCCTGATGGTCAATTTTAGCCAAGTGTCAGGTACGTTTTTGCGTTCCCTCACAGGAGGGTTGCGTGGCCATACGCTAGGAGCTTGCATGATTTCAGCTTTTGCCGGTTTGGTTTTGTACTTTTGAATCGTTACACCGTGGCGAAGAGGCTCTAAATCGTCATCGGTAGGTGCACCTTCTACTTGGACCCAGTAAGTTTTCGCCATTTTATTTTTGGGATTAGCGATTTGGTGCTGGAGCTGGCCATCATCGGTTAGCAGTAGTAAGCCTTCGGAATCTTTATCCAATCGCCCAGCTGGGTAGACTTTCGGAATATCAATATAGTCAGCCAACGTAGAATCGCCTGGCTCTCCAGTAAACTGGCACAAAGTATTGAAGGGTTTATTGAAAAGTACAAGCTGACTCATGCAGTGATTAATAAATGTACGATTTGAATATGATGAACTATTGTAACGGACTATAGAAACAGTTTCATGGAAATCAGAAATAAAGATGCAGTATTGGGAATGCAGGATTTATTGTTTTCGCGTATAATGTCGCGCACTTCATTCATAAAGACATGGCCAAGGTCGATATGGCGTGTCGAAAAATCTGTTTGGATTGCAAAGACTCTTAGGAAACTGTATGACAACATCAAAGATTATCTATACTCACACTGATGAAGCGCCAGCTTTGGCGACTAAGTCTTTCTTACCTATTATTGAAGCATTTACAAAGGCTGCCGGTATCAGTGTCGAAACTAGCGACATTTCATTAGCTGGCCGTGTGATTGCGAGCTTCCCAGAATATCTTAAGGAAGAGCAGCGTATTCCTGATGCGTTAGCGCAATTAGGCGAAATGGTGAAAAAGCCAGACGCTAACATCATCAAGTTACCGAACATTAGTGCTTCTATCCCACAGCTTAAAGCGACTATTAAAGAGTTGCAGGGTAAGGGTTATGCACTTCCAGATTACCCAGACAGCCCTTCGACTGATGAAGAGCGCGATATTCGTAGCCGTTACGACAAGATCAAAGGCAGTGCTGTAAACCCAGTATTGCGTGAAGGTAACTCAGATCGTCGTGCGCCGAAGGCGGTTAAAAACTTTGCAAAAAAGAACCCGCACAAGATGGGGGCTTGGTCGAAAGATTCTAAATCACACGTTGCAAGCATGACTTCTGGCGATTTCCGCTCGACGGAAAAATCGACTACTTTAGACGCTGCAACTGAAGTGAAAATTGAGTTTGTTGATGACAATGGCGACATTACTGAATTAAAGCCTGCTTTCCCATTATTAGCTGGCGAAGTTATTGACTCTTCTGTCATGAGCAAAAAAGCTTTGATGGACTTCTTGGCAGAGCAGGTCGCTGAAGCTAAAGAGCAAGACGTCTTGTTCTCATTGCACATGAAAGCGACCATGATGAAGGTCTCAGACCCTATTATTTTTGGTCATGCCGTTAAAGTATTCTTTAAAGATGTTTTCGCAAAGCACGCTCCTGCTTTAGAGCAAGCTGGCGTTAATGTTAATAACGGTTTTGGCAATTTAATCAGTAACTTAGATAAGATACCTCAAGATACACGTGAAGCCATCGAAGCAGATATTAAAGCAGTTTATGAGCAAAACCCTGAACTTGCGATGGTTGATTCAGATAACGGCATCACGAACTTACACGTTCCAAGTGATGTGATCATTGATGCTTCTATGCCTGCAATGATTCGTAACTCAGGTCAAATGTGGGGCCCAGATGGCAACCCTAAAGATACCAAAGCGGTAATCCCTGATAGCAGCTATTCTGGTGTTTATAAAGCGACTATCGATTTCTGTAAAGAGCACGGTGCTTTCGACCCAACAACAATGGGTACTGTTCCTAACGTTGGCTTGATGGCGCAAAAAGCAGAAGAGTATGGTTCACACGATAAGACCTTTGAAATTCCTGCTAATGGTTCGGTTCGAGTTGTTGATGCGAATGGCACAACATTGCTAGAGCACAAAGTAGAAGAAGGCGATATCTGGAGAATGTGCCAGGTTAAAGATGCCCCAATTCAAGACTGGGTGAAACTGGCGGTTAACCGCGCTCGTTTATCAGACACTCCTGCTGTATTCTGGCTAGACAAAGATCGCGCTCACGATGCAGAGTTAATCAAGAAAGTTGAAACTTACTTGAAAGATCACGATACAGACGGCTTAGAGCTACACATCATGTCGCCAATTGAAGCGACTGAGTTTACTTTAAAGCGCGTAAAAGAGGGTAAAGATACGATTTCTGTTACGGGTAACGTACTTCGTGATTACCTAACAGATTTGTTCCCAATCTTAGAGTTAGGAACAAGTGCGAAAATGCTATCGATCGTGCCGTTAATGAATGGTGGCGGCTTGTTTGAAACAGGCGCTGGCGGTTCTGCGCCTAAGCACGTTCAGCAGTTCATGAAAGAAAACCACTTACGTTGGGATTCGCTTGGTGAGTTTCTTGCGTTAGGTGTGTCGCTTGAACACATGTATGAAAAGAATGGCAACGAAAAAGCTAAAGTTTTAGCCGAAGCATTAGATGTAGCGACTGAAGCGTTATTGCTTAACGGTAAATCTCCATCGCGTAAAGTGAACGAGCTTGATAACCGTGGTAGCCACTTCTATTTAGCAATGTATTGGGCACAAGAGCTTGCTAAGCAAGACGCAGATGCAGAGCTTAAGGCACACTTTGGCAAGCTTGCTGAAGAGCTTTCTAGCAATGAACAAACCATTGTTGACGAACTGAATAAAGTTCAAGGCCAAGCTATGGACATCGGTGGTTATTACTTTACTGATGAAAAGCTTGCAGCTGATGCTATGCGTCCAAGTGCAACTTTAAATAAAGCACTTGAGCTAATTAGCTAATTCAGACTGTTCTGATTGAAGGCGCCGAAAGGCGCCTTTTTTTGTGGCAAGAACAATTATCCTAAGAAACTCTTAAGTGCTTATAAAGTTGGTTAGTACAAAGATGTACTTTTGTACTTGATTAATTATACTGGTGTTTTTTTGGACTAATCGTTGATAGGCATGATGATTGATTTACGAAGTGATACGGTAACCCAGCCGACAGAGGCCATGCGTAAGGTTATGGCGAAGGCATCTGTTGGAGATGATGTGTTTCAGGACGATCCGACCATTAATAAGCTCGAAGAAAAGATGGCTGAGATGTCGGGGAAGGCTGACGCGTTATTTGTGCCTTCTGGAACTATGTCGAATTTAGTAGCTCTTTTAGCTCACTGTCAACGAGGTGAAGAGTATATCGTTGGTCAAGATTATCATACTTATCTGTATGAAGCGGGCGGTGCGCCGGTTTTAGGCAGCGTGGTGCCGCAACCGATATCAGTCGAGCCCGATGGTAGTTTGGATTTAGGCAAAGTCGAGTCGGTTATTAAAAAGGATGACTATCATTTCGCTAGAACTAAGCTGCTGTGTCTTGAAAATACTCATAACGGTAAGGTGATATCGCTTGAGTACATGAAAAAAGCGTATGACTTTGCACAATCAAAAGGACTTGGGCTACATTTAGACGGTGCCAGGGCCTTTAACGCGACGGTTGCATTGGGCTGTGAACTCAAAGATTTGGCGCAGTATTCCGACTCAATATCAATATGCTTATCTAAAGGTCTAGGAGCTCCAGTAGGCTCAGTCTTATGTGGCGATAAAGATACAATCAAGTGGGCGCGTCGTTGGAGAAAGATGGTCGGTGGCGGTATGCGTCAAGCGGGCGTTTTAGCCGCAGCTGGTATTTATGCGCTGGATCATCATGTAGATCGTTTAGCTAAAGACCATGCTAAAGCAAAAGTGTTAGCCGAGCGCTTGTCTCAGTTTGACGAGCTAGATGTGAAGCCAGAATTAGTGCAGACGAATATGGTTTTTATAAAAACGAAATTAGAAACAGCGCAACAGCTTGCGGACTTTCTAACAGAGAAGGGGATTATTATTATTCCGAGCGAATCCATGCGTTGGGTTATGCATCTTGACGTTTCTAGCGATCAGTTAGACTTTGTCTGCCAGCAAGTTAAATCATTTTTTAATTCACGCCGTTAGAACTATCTAAATGCATCATTTTTGCACCTAGCGTTAAGTAGCGTAATTGCATAATGGTGCGTTGTTTTAAGGCTTCTCTCTCAGAAGCCTCTAAATCTAGTGAGTCGGCACCAGCATTGAAAACAAGAGTAACCAAGCCTTCTGCTAGGGTATAAGCCTCTAGAGGGCTATAATCCGCCTCTTGGGCCAAGTAATCACTTAATTCTTCTTTAAAATGACGAATTTCTCGAGCGACGGCATCTCTAAAGGCTGGCGATATTCCTGTTCTTTCACGCAACAACAATCTGAAAATATTAGGGTTTGTTTCCACAAACTCCATAAACGTATCGACAGAGGTTTGAATCACGCTACCTTTTTTCTCAATACGGCTACGGGCTTTACGCATCAGTTCACGCAGGGTAATGCCGGACTCATCGACTAAGGTTAGGCCTAAAGCTTCCATATCGTCGAAGTGGCGATAAAAAGAGGTCGGGGCGATGCCAGCCTCACGTGCAACTTCTCGAAGACTCATCATTGAAAAGCTTTGATCAGCAGACAGGTGCGCGAGCGCGGCCTGAATTATGGCCTGTCGGGTTTTTTCTTTCTGTAACGCACGTGTGCCTAGCATTGTGTCAAATCTTTATAGTTGTAATATCCTCCTAGTATAGAAAACAATACCTTAAGTGTACAGTTGTACGCTGAATTGCAATTGACTAATTCAGAAGTTATACTGTGCTCAGATTTAAGCGTACATGTGTACGCTGTTTTAAAGAGGTATATAAATGTCAGAAGCACAAGTCCACGAACAACAGCCACAAAAAAAAGGGCGTTACATTTGGACTAACATATTATTTTTTGGTATCAGTTTTCTAATTGCTGCCACCGTCGTGCCATGGTACGGCTTCGAGTACGGATTTCATTGGTCTACTTGGCTATGGGCAGTAGGTCTGTGGCTATTCTCAAGCACCTCAATTTCAATGGGTTATCACCGACTATGGTCACACCGAGCTTTTGAGGCTAACGGCTTTTTGCGCGGAATATTGGCCTTTGGTGGTTGCTTAGCGTTGCAAAACAGTGCGTTGCATTGGTCATCTGATCACCGCATCCACCACAAGCATGTGGATCATGATGAAAAAGACCCCTATTCAGCGAGTTTAGGTTTTTGGCATTCACATATCGGTTGGATTCTAAAGCGTCGTAATGAAACACGTTATGATGAGCAGTATGCTCGTTGTCCTGATTTAAAGCGCGACCCGATTGTCATGTTCCAGCATAAGTACTACTGGTTATTAAGCGTTGGCGCGAATGTATTGATTCCAGCAATCCTAGGTTTAGCTTACGGCTTATTCTGGGAAATGATGTTGGTAGCTGGTGTGTTCCGCTTAGTATGGTCACATCACTTAACGTTTTTCATAAACTCGTTAGCGCACATCTGGGGTTCACGTCCTTATACCGAAGAAAACTCTGCTCGTGATAACTTTATTTTAGCAGTGTTGACTGGTGGTGAGGGCTATCACAATTACCATCATAAATTCCAGTCTGACTACCGTAATGGCATCAGCTGGTGGCATTTTGACCCTTCAAAATGGTGGATTAAAGCGCTGAGCTGGATTGGTGTGACTAAGAATCTTAAAGTGGTAAGTAACGAGAAAATTGAAAAGGCTCGTGCTGAAACTTTATTATTAAGAGCAAAGCAAAAAGCCGCTCTTATGCCTAATGCGGAAGAGATCTTGCAAAAATTACATCACGAATATGATCAACTTGTTACGCACATTTCTGAGTTCTACGAAGCTAAGAAAGTGTGGCTTGAGTCTAAAAAAGCAGACTTGGCGCATGAAATAGCTGAAGAGAAAGCTCATTTGATTGAAAACTACGAACAGTTCAAGCTGAAGCTAGAAGAGCAAAAGCTAAACTGGATGAAGTTAGCTAAGCAGTACGCTTAATCAGAGTTTTAGAATAATAAGTGTTAATAAAAAGCCCAGCTATTGCTGGGCTTTTTGATTTAGAGGTCAGTACAGTTACTGATCTAAATACTTCTCTGCATCTAGAGCAGCCATACAGCCTGTACCGGCTGAAGTCACTGCTTGACGATAGACATTATCAGAAACGTCACCTGCAGCAAACACACCTTCGACGGATGTCGCAGTAGCGTTACCTTGTAAGCCACTCTTAACCTGGATGTAGCCATCTTTCATTTCTAACTGACCTTTGAAGATATCCGTGTTTGGCTTATGACCGATAGCAATGAAGACACCTTGTACTTCGAGTTCTTCAATGGAGTCGTCCTGCGTGCTTTTCATGCGAAGACCTGTAACACCCATCTCATCACCAGTAACTTCTTCAAGCGTGCGGTGCCAGTGTAAGACGACATTACCATTTTTAGCTTTTTCGAATAGCTTGTCCTGAAGGATTTTCTCCGAGCGAAGTTCGTCACGACGGTGGATAAGGTGAACCTCACTAGCGATATTCGAAAGGTATAGTGCTTCTTCGACTGCCGTATTACCACCGCCTACAACAGCGACTTTTTGCTGTTTATAGAAGAATCCATCGCATGTTGCACAAGCGGAAACACCTTTACCCATAAAGGCTTCTTCAGACGGTAAGCCCAAGTATTTTGCGGAAGCGCCAGTACAGATAATCAGCGCATCACAAGTGTAAGTGCCACTATCGCCTTTCAGCGTAAATGGTTTGTTTTTTAGATCGACCTCATTGATGTGATCAAAGATCATCTCTGTACCAAAGCGCTCTGCGTGCTTTTGCATACGGATCATAAGGTCTGGACCTTGAACACCTTCGTTATCACCAGGCCAATTATCGACGTCTGTGGTGGTGGTTAATTGTCCACCTTGTTGAAGACCTGTGATGATGGCTGGCTCTAAGTTTGCTCGAGCGGCATAAACAGCGGCGCTATAACCGGCTGGGCCTGAGCCTAGAATTAAACATTTAATATGGCGAGTGTCGCTCATTGATCAAATTCTCCGAAGTTCTTTAGTTTTTCCTACAGTTTGTGCCTAAATTGTAGGTATTTGTAAGCAATAAATAAACCTTTAATTGATTACCATAGTCTATGGAGTCATAGAGCCCTAACTTCAAGTAATAAAAGGTGTTTATGTGTCAGTTAATGCGTATTCGCATTGCGAGTAATGCAAATACGGGTTACTCTAAATCTACATTCATCATTTGTATAAATTATGAACACAGAAAGAGACAGCAATCATCAGGATAGTGAAAAGGACATTGATCAGGTGATTCAACAGGTTGCCAGCGATATCTGTTTGTATGGCCTAGATGCGGAAAAAGTTAAAGAAATCTGGCTCGATGCATTATTGCGTCAAGTTGCTGATAATGAACTGGAAAGACAGGCTCATTAACTATTTTATTAGGTTAGCAGGCTGATTGCTGTTTAGCAGAGTACTCCGCCGACTTTTTGATAATTTCCTGTAAAATGTCAGTATCCACATCGGCAAGCTTATTGATATATAAGCAAGCTTTACTGGTTTTATGCTTACCAAGACGTTCAAATAATTCAGGGAATTGATGAATCCCAGCCATTACGTACAAGGTTAAGTTTTGCTTTCTCGGGGAAAAACCAACAAGGAAAATATCACCTTCGTGACCACTTGCATATTTATAGTGATATTCTCCGAACCCAACCATGCTATCGCCCCACATTTTAGCTTCAAACCCTGTTTGTTGTTGCATCATTTCTAATAGTTCGAAGGAATCTTTTCTTTTTTGCTCAGGTTCAACTTGATTTAAGAACTCAATAACAGATTTTCCAGTTGGTTGAGTTTTGTTCTCTTTTTTAGCCATAGTTTTGTCCTTGTGAAGAAGGGGAGAGTGCCTGCTTTATTAAGTCCAGCATAGCGCTAGCATTTTTATAGTCGACGGGTATCTGGGTTAAAGTATTGTTATTCTGCAAAGTTAGTGAAGGAAAGCCATTAGCGGATAGCTCTTTATAGAGCTGAATTTGGTTTTGTAGTTCTTGTTCAGTTTCAGAAGATATTATATCGTCATGAAAAGCGTCTAAGTCTAGTCCTAACTCCTCGGCTAACTGTATATGCGTGCTAGTGTCCGAAGGGTTAAGGGCTCGTAAATAGTATGCGCGCTGCAATCCATCAATCATTGCGATTTCTTTTCCTTGGTTCGAAGCGGCGATAACAGCCCTGCACGCAGGGTAGGTCGAGCGACGAGGAGTGCATTGTTGCCAAAAATCAAAGTTAAACGTCGTGCCCAGAAGATTGTGTATGCGTTTCCAATATTGTTGTAAAGTATCCTGTAGCTCTTGGGGCATAGGAACGTCGCTATCGGGAGCTAATCCACCTAAAACATACTGAGTTTCAAGCTTAGTTCCAAACTCCAGTTTTAATTGTTGTTGGAGTTGACTCCATGTCGGGGTAAAACCCCAGCACCAACTGCACATAGGGTCATGAAAATAAAAGAGTTTTGTGGTCATAGCTAAATCGTAAAAGTTACATGAATTTATAAAATAATACTTTACATCCCGTCAGTATATAGTATTCTAAGCCGGCTGGTTAAAATAACAGCTATTACGAAAGATACATATGTTCGATGCTACACCAAAGTTCGCTAAAGAATCACTTCTTTGACTTGCTTAATTCGTACCCTCGCTATTTGTTATCTAAGTTAGTGCCGTTTTTATCTCAGTAACACCTGCGTAAGTAACCCATAAGGGGTTTACAGCGCAAACATTAATTTTAAGCAAATTAGCTTTGGAGAAATAACATGTCAAAAGTAACTGGTACAGTTAAGTGGTTCAACGAGTCAAAAGGTTTTGGTTTCATCGAGCAAGAAGCAGGCGAAGACGTATTTGTACACTTCCGCGCTATTCAAGGTGACGGTTTCAAAACTTTAGCAGAAGGCCAACAAGTTGAGTTCGAAATCGAGCAAGGCCCTAAAGGCGCTCAAGCTGCTAACGTTACTAAAGTATAATTATACTTTAAGCGTTTTATAAAAAAGCCGCTCAATTGAGCGGCTTTTTTGATCCTGCTTTTCTCTTATTTCTTGCTACTAGAACTAATATATAATCCCTTCATGGCTTTTCTTTATTTCTTCAAATAACACCTAGAACTTTCAGATACCCATCAATCCTTTTGTATCGGTTTTGTATGAATTTAGTATCAATCTGTACAAAATGAATGCCTGACACAGATATATATTTATTTATGATTAATCTAGGAGGTGTGTTGTCGGTGAGTTTTTGCCTGCCACGACACAAGATTATTCGGTTTCTGTGCGACATACAGTTTTAGGGGGAGTGTATGAATAAATTGCAATTTTATAAATCATTAGGGGTAGTTGGACTTTTTGTCGCTACCAGTATGAACTTGACGGTGCATGCCGCTGAAGATAATAGTTCAAGCCAAGCATCAGTGGCTAAAACGCAGATCTCGCAGCAGGTCGATAACGCGCTGACAAAGCAACAAGTTGTCTATGACTATGATGAGATGCTGAGCTTTGATGTGCAAGAATACCTTGCAGAAAATGCTCCGCATCTCGCGGATAAAGCAGAAATCATTTCACACTACGCGGGTTATTCATCAATAAGCCCTAAGCTATTAATTGCTTTAATGGAGCAGGAAAGTGGCTTAATTAGTTCATCGAAAGCTAGCAGCAACACAGCAAGACCATTTGGCATTCTTTCTAGCAAAGCAGGCTTTAGAGAGCAAGTTGAAGATATTAGCTCAAGACTTGCGATGGAGTTCTATAAAGGGCATTCCTACGCGCAAACAGGCGTCAACGAGAAGCAAACTACAGATCTTGACGCTGTAAAAGCTATCAAAGCAATTTTGGCACCTAAGTACAGTTCTAATGCCGATAGTGCTATGAAGTTCTCTCAAACCGCGCATGCTAAAGCAGTAATATCCGTAGGACAAACCTACAACAAATTATTTGGCGATGCCGATTCTAAGGTCAAGTCGAACTCTGAGACCCAGCAAAAGATCTCAAATATTGATGATTATTTTCAACTACCTTACTTGGTTGGTGAAACCTGGCGAAATGGTGGAACCCATACAAACAATGGTAGTGGTAGCTACCCTCAGTCGTCGCTAGACTTTAATGATGGCGGTCGCTGGGGTGATAACCTAAGACATATTTGGGTAACGGCAGCAGCGCCAGGAACGGTGAAATACCATTCATCATGCTTTATGGAAGTTATTCACGAAAGTGGCTGGTCTACAACCTATTATCACTTAGAAAACATCCAGTATGGCACCAATGCTACGGTTGATCGTAATACACGAATCGCTAATTATGCCGATACGAGAGGCCAAGCCTTGTGTAATGGTGGGCAATCCACAGGCCCACATTTACATTTCTCGCTCAAGAAAAATGGCCAATATTACCACTTAGATGGCGTTAAATTGTCCGGTTATAAAGTTGATGCAGGTCGCAATAGTTATGACAGTGATTGTAACTATTTTTGGTTAGAGCGTAATGGACAACGTTATTGCGCTTGGACTAATGTATACAACTATGGTGTTTCTGATGAGCCACCAGGTGGTGGTGATACCTACACAGGTTACTTAGATCATGGGGCGCAGGCTTTTGAACCTGATGGCAGCTATTTCTACTATAACGGCGGTACTATTGATCTATCCTTAACAGGCCCGTCTAACGTTGATTTTGACTTAGCCTTGTGGAAATGGATTAATGGTCGCTGGTACTCAGTTGCTGCGTCTACCACACCATATTCATCTGAAAGTATTAATTATCAGGCTGGTGCTGCTTATTACACCGTAAGGGTCAACTCTTACAGCGGGTCAGGTAATTACAGCTTAACAATTGATAAGTAATTTCAAGCAACTCTCAGTAAGTGTTTAAGCCGCTCCTAGGAGCGGCTTTTTTAATTGCTTAGAGTATGTTGAGTTCATTCTGTCTGGGCAGCCCAGATAAAATAAGTTAACCTATCCGCAAAAATTAAAGGAATTCTACATTATGAAAATTGCATACCATGCGGATGATGCCCTTGATGCACAGTTAATTTCAGATCTGCTAAATAACGGTGGTATCTTTGCGCAAGTTAGAGGAGCTGGAATGCAGGGCGCGGTCGGAGAGGCCGCTGCTATGGGAAACGTTAATGTTTGGGTAAAGGATGAAGACCTAGCTGAAGCAAAAGTTATTATTGAAAACTGGGGTAACGCATCGTTTGTCGATGAAGAGGATGCAGAGTTGTTTAAGGATGACGATGAGTTTTCTGTTCCGCAACAACAAGATCCAAGTCACTCAAGTAACACGGTACTCAGTGCCAGCATGTTTTTGATATTTCTGCTCCTTGTTTTAGCTGCTTTCTTAAAGATGTAAAAAAAGCCGCTTAAGAGCGGCTTTTTTTATAACACGATTATTATAAGGTTCTTATTATAAAGTATCGTAGCTGATTTCTAATGCGTCTTTAGGATCGACATAGTCGTAGCCTAAGTTATCGGCAACAGAGCGTTCAGTTACTTGGCCCTTATAGACGTTTAAGCCATTTAATAGGTGTGGATCGCTAGCTAGCGCTTCACGGTAACCTTTGTTTGCAATTTGAATAATGTATGGAAGCGTTACGTTATTCAAAGCAAAGGTTGAGGTGCGTGGAACCGCGCCAGGCATGTTAGCTACACAGTAGTGTACAACGTCATGCTTAATGAAGGTTGGCTCAGCGTGCGTAGTGGCTTTTGATGTCGCAAAACAACCACCTTGGTCAATAGCAACATCCACAAGTACCGCGCCAGGCTTCATTTTCTTTACCATTTCTTCGGTTACTAATTTAGGTGCTGCCGCGCCTGGGATTAGGACGCCACCGATAACCAAGTCTGCAGTTATTACTTCACTTTCTAAAGACTCTTGGCTTGAGAATAAAGTTTCAACACGTGAACCAAATTCTGCGTTTACACGACGTAAAGCGTCAACGCTTCGATCTAAGACGACAACACGAGCGCCTAAACCCACAGCCATACGAATAGCGTTACTACCAACCATACCTGCGCCAATCACGACACATTTTGCTGGTGATACGCCTGGTACGCCACCAAGTAACATGCCTAAACCACCACGTGATTTTTCTAAGCATTGAGCACCAGCTTGGATCGACATACGACCAGCCACTTCTGACATAGGTGCTAATAATGGCAAGCCACCATTTCTGCCTGTCACTGTTTCATAGGCAATACAAACGGCGCCAGATTTTACTAAGTCCTCAGTTTGAGGCTGATCCGGAGCAAGGTGTAAATAGGTAAATAAGATTTGGTCTTTACGCAGGAGCTTTCGCTCTTCCGCCAAAGGTTCTTTAACCTTAACGATCATATCTGCCTGGGCAAATACTTCTTCAGGGGTATCTAAAATGGTTGCACCAGCTTCGATGTAGTCTTCATCGGTAAAACCGATACCAGCACCAGCATTTGTCTCAACAACCACTTGATGGCCATGGGCAATTACTTCACGAACACTACCAGGAACCATGCCAGCACGGTATTCATGGTTTTTGATTTCTTTAGGTACACCGATCAACATAATATAGCTCCAAATTGACGGTTAAGTTGAACCCTTTTTGGGGGCGGTAAAAATCGCTATTATAGTGTTGTTTATACAGTTTTATTTGCTAAAGTTTGCCATTTCGTAGTATAAATAACTATATTTTCTCGAAAAATAACAGAAAAATTCTATGAAAGTTAAAAGTGGTAGTAAGCAAATTCTTGATCGAATCGACCATAGAATTCTTATGGAATTGCAGGCAAACGGTCGGATCTCGAACGTGGAGCTTGCTAAGCTTGTCGGCTTAAGCGCAACACCCTGTCTCGAAAGAGTTAAACGGCTAGAAAAAGACGGCTTTATCGAGGGTTATTCTGCGAAACTAAACCCCAAGAAATTATCTTTCTCTCTATTGGTCTTTGCTGAAATTAGACTGATCAATACTTCGCCTCATATGTTTACTGAGTTTAAAGAGGCGGTTTCTAAAATTCCAGAAATACTCGAGTGTCACTTGGTATCAGGGGATTTCGATTACCTACTCAAAGCGCGGGTTGGTGATATGCAGGCATACCGAACGCTATTAGGCGAAACCCTTTTAACATTGCCTGGGGTAAGAGCCTCGCGTTCTTACATGGTGATGGAGGAGGTTAAAGAAACCAGCGTGTTGCCGATTTCTACAAAAAACTCTAGTGATTAAGTATTTAAAGGATTTGTTTAACTATTGGCGTTTTTGCATTAACCTGCTTGAGATAGCTGAAACTTCGACTAGAATGGTAGCAGAGATAAATTAGGATATTACTTTGAGCACAACTAAAACAAAACAAGCTGCAACAAAAAAGAAAGATATTCAGTTAGATTCAAGAGCAATTCTTCGTAAAAGACTTAGTGAGGGCGGAATGATTATTCTCGTCACTATTGCTCTGTTTCTATTATTGGCTTTGTTGAGCTATAACCCTAACGATCCTGGTTCCTTTACTAATGGTAACGGCGACCCTGTGCGTAATGCTGCAGGTAAGGGCGGGGCATGGTTTGCGGACTTCTTCTTGCACCTATTTGGTTATCTCGCTTATTTAATACCACTTGTCGTGGCTTATTTCGGCTATTTGGTTTACAGCGAGCGCAGAGAAGAAGCGAGTCACCCAAAGAGTTTTTGGATCATTAAGAGCATCGGACTGGTAATCGCTATCATTGCTGGAGCCGGTTTGTTATATCAACACTTTGCTGATCGCTGTGTCGCTGGTTTAGAAGTTTGCCTACAGCAAATAGAGATCGTCTACTTTTCAGGCGGTATATTAGGTAAAGCCATCGTCAGCGCTATAATTGGTTCATTGGGGATTTATGGTACTACCTTAATCCTTTTGGCTTTGTTCTTGTCCGGCGTTACGCTATTTACGGGTATATCATGGTTAAAAATAATGGATTCAGTCGGTAGCTGGACCCTCAATAGTATTTCGAGATTTAAGGAATGGTACGCCAGTTTTAAAGAGAAAAGACAAGAAGAAAAAGACGTCAAGCAGGTTGTGGTTAAGCGCAAAGAAGCGATTAAACAGGACAAAACTAAGCGCGAAAAACGCAAGCCTGTCAAAATTGAACCTAAGGTAGCCTCTGTACCACCGAGTGCTAAAGTGGAAAAAAAGACACGCCAAAAGCCATTGTTCGAGGGCGCTGGCGAAGGTCCATTCCCGCGTATGGAATTGCTCGACGAGCCTGAACCACCAAAAAATCATTACTCTGAAGAATCGCTTGAGGCGATGTCCCGTTTAGTAGAATTAAAGTTAAAAGACTTCAATGTGGATGCTGAGGTAATGGAAGTTCACCCAGGCCCTGTGATTACACGATTTGAACTAGAGTTAGCGCCTGGCGTAAAGGTCAGCAAGATTTCTAACTTAGCCAAAGACTTAGCCCGTTCATTGTCAACTATCTCGGTTCGTGTGGTCGAGGTTATCCCAGGAAAAACTTACGTTGGGATCGAAATACCCAACGAAACGCGTGAAATTGTACGCTTGCGTGAAGTTCTTGCTTGTGACGAGTTTGAAAAGTCAAAGTCACCACTCAGCATGGCTTTAGGTAAAGATATTGCCGGTAATCCGGTGGTGGTTAACATGGCTAAAATGCCACACTTATTAGTCGCCGGTACGACGGGCTCGGGTAAGTCGGTCGGTGTCAACGCCATGATTATTAGTATGCTTTATAAGTCGCCTCCTGAAGACTTGCGCATGATCATGATTGATCCCAAGATGCTAGAGCTTAGCGTATATGAGGGGATTCCTCATCTTTTGTGCGAGGTGGTGACTGACATGAAAGACGCCGCAAATGCACTACGATGGTCGGTCGGTGAAATGGAGCGACGTTATCGCTTGATGTCTGCCCTAGGCGTTCGTAATTTAGCGGGTTATAACAAAAAAGTTAAAGACGCCATTAAAGCAGGCGAGCCCATTAAAGATCCATTATGGCAACCAACGGACGGCCTTGAAGAAGAGCCTCCAATTTTAGATAAGTTGCCTTCGATTGTAATCGTCATCGACGAGTTAGCCGATATGATGATGATTGTTGGTAAAAAAGTTGAAGAGTTGATCGCTCGTATTGCACAAAAGGCTCGCGCTGCAGGGATTCACTTAATCCTAGCAACCCAGAGACCATCTGTGGACGTTATTACCGGTCTTATCAAAGCAAATATTCCATCTCGAATTGGATTCCAAGTATCGTCCAAAATCGATTCAAGAACAGTGCTCGACCAAACAGGTGCGGAGCAGTTGCTCGGTATGGGGGATATGTTATACCTACCTGGTGGTAGCAATATTCCGACACGTGTGCACGGTGCTTTTGTGGATGACGATGAAGTTCACCGTGTTGTGGAAGACTGGAAACAGCGGGGCGAACCTGATTACATCGAAGAAGTGATTAGTGGCACTAGCGAAGTGCCTGTGCCTGGAATTCCTGGCATGGAAGGCGAAGATAGCGAGCAAGATGAACTGTTTGACCAAGCGGTTGCCATTGTCACCGAAAGTCGTCGTGCCTCAATTTCTGGAATCCAGCGTCGTTTGAAAATTGGCTATAACCGTGCCGCTAGAATGGTTGAAGCGATGGAAGCTGCTGGTATTGTGTCAGAGATGGGGAGCAATGGGGCTAGAGAAGTGTTGGCACCGCCCCCACCAAAAGATGACCTATGAGCTAACTTATTCGTTAATACGGCGTTATAAAATAATTAAATTTTGCTCATTTAGTTCACTAAACTCCGCAATTTAATTATTTGATGCCTTGTCTTAACATCACCGTTAACGCTCAAAGTCTTAGTATAGTAATATTAAGGTTGTAACCATTAACGCCGAATGGTTTTTATAATAGGCGTGTTTTATAAGCCAACAGTGTCGTGAGCTCATAAGTAAGGTCATTCTGAGCCGTGAGTACAAATCCCCCTGCTGGAACTCAGAAGCTTCCTCCAGTTGTAAATAGGTTCGCTTATTAAGTCATTATTCAGCCTTGGGGCTGTATAACAGTAAACAATTAAAAGCCTTTTGTAAGGGTAAACTATGAAATTTTTATTTGAACAGTCGCTGCGTATTTTGACTCTTGGCTTTAGTTTGCTGTTTGCAAGCTTAAGTGTACAGGCCGATGCAGCGCATAAATTACAAGAAAAACTCGACAATATCAGTAGTTATAAAGCGACTTTCACGCAAGAAATACGAGATGAATTTAACATCGTTTTGGATTCCTCGAACGGTTACTTTGAATTACAACGTCCAAAACAGTTTCGTTGGGTGGTGAAAGATCCTTATGAGCAGGAGATTGTCGCTGATGGAGTGAATTTGTGGCAGTTCGACCGTGATATTGAACAGATTAATGTATCGGGTCTAGGTGCTAGCTTAGACACGACACCTGCCGCTATTTTGACCAAAGACAAGGTCGATATCGTCGATGATTATAATGTTGCTGAAATAGCTTCTGACACGCCCAGTACCTCAATCTTTCAGTTAAGCTCTAAAGCTGAAGATGCTTTGTTTGAAAGATTATTAATAGAGTTCAATGGTGATGATTTAGTCGCTTTACAGGTTAGTGATAACCTTGGTCAAAGTACTTCGATCGAGTTCTCAGATGTAGATTTAGAACCAGAGTTCGCTGATGACCACTTTACCTTTGTCGTACCACAAGGCGTCGATGTCATTGATAATCGCAAGGAAGTGGCGGACAATGCTGATAACTAATCAAGCAATGTTTATTAACGTCAATGAGCGAACAAAATCAACTGTTTGACGACTCACAAGTCTATGCACCTCTGGCCGATCGTATGCGTCCTCAACGTATTGAGGATTATGTCGGCCAAGAGCACCTTCTTTCGAAAGGCAAACCTCTATTTCAAGCAATAGAGGCTCAAAAGCCTTTTTCTATGATCTTCTGGGGGCCGCCCGGAACCGGTAAAACAACCTTGGCTCGTTTGATAGCGAACACTTCTAACGCGCATTTTATAACCATTTCGGCCGTATTGGCGGGCGTTAAGGATATTCGTGCTGCAGTTGAGGAAGCTAAGCAATACCAAGCACAAGGCAAGCAAACCTTACTGTTTGTCGATGAGGTTCACCGTTTTAATAAAGCGCAGCAAGATGCATTCTTACCCTATGTCGAAAACGGAACCGTGACTTTTATTGGCGCTACCACTGAGAACCCATCGTTTGAGCTAAACAACGCATTATTGTCTCGCGCTCGTGTTTTTGTCCTTAAAAATCTATCCAATGAAGCTTTAAAACAGTTACTAGACCGAGCGATAAGTGATAAAGAGCATGGTTTGGGTAATCTAAACCTGAGCATTGAGCTCGAGTCCGCAGACATTCTGATTCAAGCTGCTGACGGTGATGGCAGGCGTCTACTTAATATCCTTGAATTGTCCTCTGAACTCGCTTTAGCGGACAATGAGCTGGCGCCAAAGATTAATCATAAAATTCTTGAGGAAACGCTCACTCAATCTTTGCGCCGATTTGATAAAGGTGGTGAGCATTTTTATGATCAGATTTCCGCCTTACATAAGTCAGTTCGTGGTAGCGATCCTAACGCCGCGCTTTATTGGTATTGCCGTATGCTAGATGGCGGTTGCGATCCCTTGTACGTCGCGCGAAGAGTGGTGCGCATGGCGAGTGAAGATATTGGAAATGCTGATCCACGCGGTTTGACTCTGGCGCTCAATGCGTGGGATGTCCAAGAACGCTTAGGAAGCCCCGAAGGTGAATTAACCATTGCACAAGCCATTCTATATTTAGCCTGCGCTCCTAAAAGTAACGCAGTATATAACGCTTATAATCAGGCGCGAAAAGACGTTAGCAATGAACCAAGCTATGAGGTGCCGATGCATATTCGAAATGCTCCGACGAGTCTGATGAAAGATCTTGAGTATGGCACTGGCTATCGTTATGACCATAACGAACCGGATGCTTTTTCAGCGGGCCAAGAGTACTTCCCTGAGCAAAAACGCCCAGTTGATTATTATCAGCCAGTTCCAAGAGGTCTGGAAAAAAAGATTGCCGAAAAAATGGCTTGGCTACAGCAACGAACTGACGAAGCGCGGAGAAGGAGATAGCATGAACTGGTTTGTGATTGGTGCTATTGGTGCCGGTGGTGCACTTGGAGCCATTGCGCGCTTTAAAATTCGTGATTTGTCTGAATGGTTGTTTGGTGATTATTTTCTGTACGGAACCTTTATCGCTAATGTTATCGGCTGCTTTATGGCTGGGTTTTTGATCAGTTATTGGCAGAGTGGACAAGTCTCCATGACTTTAAAAGAGGGCGTTCTTATCGGTTTTTTAGGTGCTTTGACAACCTTCTCAAGCTTTTCTGTGGAAACCATGACACTCCTTCAACAGCAGTTTTGGCTCAAAGCTGGCGTAAATATTCTAGGAAATTTAGTACTTTGCTTGCTTTTCGTGTTTGTTGGCGCTTGGCTTGGTGGTAGAATGTCGAGCTAAATCTTGACTAAACTCATAAATTCTAATGCTTGATCCAAAATTATTACGTAATGACATTGAAGCTGTAGCAGCAAACCTTGCTAAACGTGGGTTTGAATTGGACGTTGCTACTTACCAAAAACTGGAAGGCGAGCGTAAAAAGCTCCAGGTAGACACTCAAGAATTACAAAATGAGCGTAACACACGCTCCAAGTCCATTGGACAAGCAAAAGCCCGTGGCGAAGATATTCAGCCTTTACTAGATCAAGTTGCCGACTTAGGCAAAAAGCTTGATAGCGCAAAAGAGCGCTTAAGCGAAGTGATGACTGAGCTGGATGATATGCTGGCCGGCATCCCTAATATTCTAGATGAGTCAGTGCCTTTTGGTAAAGACGAGGATGATAACGTTGAAGTTCGTCGCTGGGGCACGCCGAAAGAGTTTTCTTTTGAACCAAAGGATCACGTCGAAATTGGCGAAGGTCTTGGTGGTATCGATTTCGCTAGCGCGGCTAAGATTTCAGCGAGTCGCTTTGTGGTTAAGAAGGGGATTGTCGCTAAATTACATCGTGCATTAATCCAGTTCATGTTAGATCTTCATAGTAAAGAGCATGGCTACGAAGAGATTTACGTGCCTTACATGGTGAACGCTGAAAGTTTAACAGGCACTGGTCAGCTGCCTAAGTTTGAGGAAGATCTATTTAAAGCGCAGGGTAAAAATCAAGATGGTAAACAGCTTTATATGATTCCAACGGCTGAAGTCCCTGTCACAAACATGGTGCGTGATGAAATTGTAGAGGCTGATGCCTTACCGATGAAGTTTACGGCTCATACACCTTGCTTCAGAAGCGAAGCAGGATCTTACGGCCGTGACGTTCGTGGATTGATTCGTTTGCACCAGTTTGAAAAAGTCGAGCTGGTTAAAATGACTAAGCCAGATGATTCGATGCAAGCTTTAGAAGATTTGGTTGGCCATGCCGAAAAAGTATTACAGTTATTAGAGCTCCCTTATCGTGTCGTCAATCTGTGTTCAGGTGACATCGGTTTCGGCGCGACTAAGACTTATGACATTGAAGTGTGGTTGCCGAGCCAAAATACGTATCGCGAAATTTCTTCATGCAGTAATACTGGAGACTTCCAAGCGCGTCGGATGCAAGCTCGCTGGAGAAACCCTGAAACAGGCAAGCCAGAGCTTCTGCATACACTAAATGGCTCTGGTCTAGCGGTTGGTAGGACTCTCGTAGCAATTCTCGAAAATTATCAGAAAGAAGACGGTTCTATTGATATTCCTGAGGTTCTAAAGCCTTATTTAGATTAAAATAACAAGCTGCCTCGTGCAGCTTTTTTTATGTCTGTTTAGCGCTAAATAGCTAAGAACTGCAAAGTTTTTCTTTAGTATGGGAATATTTCGTTAAGACTAATGGTAGACTGTTTCAATCAAAAAGCTTTTAATTAGATTGTATCTCTGACACATGACCTTATAGATTAAGGAATCAATGAATACTTTTAAAATAGTGTTTCAAAGACTAATTGTTACTCTAGCTCTGCTGCTTTCCCTTGTTATCGCAGTAACGAATTCTCATGCTGCTAGCTCAAATGACCCGCTGAACTTATTAAACCAAGAAAAAGACAGTGAAGAAGATACTGTGCCAAGCTTTAAAGATATGAGCAATCGTTGGTGGAACCAGTATCAAGAGATAGAAGATCCAAAAAAGTTTGAGAGTGAATTTGCAAAGTTTGTTGATAAGTTAGAAAAAGCAGTTACAGAGGTTGAGGGTGAAGAGCGCAGCGAGTTACTTGAAAGAGTTGCCATAATCCGAAACTTAGCACAAGAATACAAAAAGCTTCGTTATCAAAAGAAAGAAAGCTCGGATATCCCAGGGGAGCTGGTATTAAAAGAGACATACTCCGTGGAAGAGTATTTAGAGATTAACCAGTTAATCCAGCAAGTAGAGTACTTGCTGAGTCAAACTCAAGATGAAACTTCTCGAGTTAGAGAGAGTATAGAGCAAACCTCAGAAACGATTGATGTTTTAAAGGTTTCTTATCTTAACAGCGTTACAGGAAGCATTGAGCAGCTCGGCGTTGTCTTGAATTGGGTTAACAGTCAATTAAGTAAGGTTATTGAAGAAGAACTTCTGAAAAACCACGAAGCCAGAGAAGATAAACTTAATCAAGAATTATTGAGTCTCAGTGAGACGCTTGGATCTGCCAAACAGCGACTTGCCATTGAACCGTACCCAGAGGGTGCGCGTAAAGAGCTAATAGCTGAGAAAGATGAATTGGACGATGACCTCAAGCAGCTAAACCTTAAGCTTAGCCGCGATATTTCGGAAACCAGTATTGGTTTTACTAGTTATGAAATTCTAAAGCTTGATTTAGCATTAACTTTGCTTGCATATAATGAAGTCTTGTTAAAGTTGGAGCGTGCAAACGACCAGGAGAAACTTGCTAAAATCGCAGCTTTAGAGTCTCCTAAAGATGCAGATCTTGATGAGGTTAAATTGGCAATTGCCGATTCGGAAGAAGCGATTCGTTTAGCGGAAGCTGAAATTGTTAAAGCAGAGACCTTAGCAAGAGATACCTTATTATCGTCTGACATTGCATTACGTCAGCAATCCACCAAGGATATAAAGAAACTGCAAAAACTGTCAGATCAAAGGCGCCAAAAAGCTCAGCATATCTTACGGGCGATATCGGATGTTCGGGCAACTATTAGCGATAATCAGTTAATACTAGCAATGCTGACTGATATTGAAGATAAACAACAGACTGGGCTCAATAAGACATGGGATTCAGTAAAAGAGTTTACTGCTGATGCGTGGGATACCACTGTTCAGTTTGCCAATAAGCCACTTTTCAGTATTAATGAACGCCCGATTACCTTACTCCCGTTAATCCAGCTGTGCTTTATTATTCTAGTGGGGTATTTGGTTTCAAAGTTAGTGAGCTTCATTGTTTATCGTTTTGAGAAACGCCATAAAATAAAAAATAGTTCAGGACTGTACTTACTTCACCGTCTAATTCACTACTTAATTATTTTTATAGCAGCGGTGGCTGGTTTTAGTGCTCTGGGGCTAAACTTAAGTAACCTGACCTTGATTGCTGGTGCTTTATCCGTTGGTATTGGTTTTGGTTTACAGAACTTAGTGAGTAACTTTGTTTCTGGCTTAACCATCATGTTTGAAAAAACATTAAAGGTTGGTGATTATATCGAGCTAGAAGACGGTACTACTGGACAAGTTAAAGAAATTAAAACGCGAAGCACACGAATTAACACTAATGACAATATTGATGTGATTATTCCCAACTCTTACATGGTCACCAATATTGTTACCAACTGGACCTTAAAAGAGTCTACTAGACGCGTAAAAATTCCATTTGGTGTTGCTTACGGAACTGACAAAGATATTGTTAAAAAAGCGGCGTTGGAAGCTGCCACTAACGTTCAATACACCCTCCGAAACGTTCCAGGCAAAGAACCTGAAGTTTGGCTTACAGAATTTGGTGATAATAGCATTAACTTCTTGCTACTAGTTTGGGTCGCTCACTTTGGCGTTCGCAGACCGACGCGAATTAAAAGTATTTACATGTGGGAGTTGGATACCGCTCTTAAAAAATACGGTATTGATATTCCTTTTCCACAGCGCGATGTTCACCTTAATATAGTTAAAGATGGCGACAAAGATTCCAGTTCATTGCCGCTACAATCTATTACTGGTGAATCACTACCTACTAAAAATGATAACAGCAAAAGTAAAGACGACTAACAACAATTATAACCACTACAAAAGAGCCATAATATGAGGTCATCATGCGTATAAAAATATTATTCACATTAATTCTAATGCTATTAATGACGTCAGCGTCCAACGGGCAAGAGCTTAAAGCCTTTGTTGGGGGGATGCTGGTCGATGGTACTGGAGGCAAGATTATTCATGACAGCGTAATTTTGGTTAAAGGCGAACGTATTGTAGCCGTCGGCACTGAGAAAGAATTGCCAGTCCCAGAAGATTACCAAGTCATTTCGACAGAAGGGATGACTGTTTTACCGGGCTTGTGGGATATGCATGTGCACCTGATGATCAATGGACATTCCGATTATAAATACTGGGACAAAGCCTACATTAACAAGCTAGGAAGTGAAGTTATGCCTGCTTCTGCAGAGCAATTATTATTAGCTGGAGTTACGAGCGCTAGGGATTTGGGGGCACCATTGAAAGAGTCGCAGCAAATTAAAGAAGCGATTAATGGTGGCCAGTTAAGCGGCCCAAGAATGTTTATGTCTGGCCCATTTTTGCAGCATAAGCCATACCCTGGTACTGAAGCGTTTCGTTGGGGGATTTCTAGCGAACGTGATGCGCGGAATAAAGTTCGTAAGCTTAAAGAAGCGGGTATGGATGTGGTCAAGCTTATTGACCATGATGTTATGCCTTTATCGCATGCTAAAGCCGTTGTTGATGAAGCGCATAAGCTTGGTATGAGGGTAGTCGGGCATTCACATAAGCCCGATGAAATTAGAGTGGGTTTAGAGATAGGTATCGATAACTTCGAGCATACAGGGCTAACAACGGCGCCTGAATACCCTGAGGATATTATGACAATGCTTAAGGAAAGAACGGCGAAAGGCCGCATCAGTGGGGGCCCTCTGTACTGGACGCCTACAGTGGAAGGGTTGTGGAACTACGAATATGTTCGAAAAAACTCTGAAGAGCTTGATAATAAATGCTGGACGAGAGGTTTAAGTAAAGAGACAGTTGAAGATATTAAGCAGTCTATTCAACACCCTGAGCGACTAGGCTATATGCAGCTAACCCCAAAGAGAAAGCCTACACTTAAGAAAAAGTTTAACCAGCTTCGCAACAGTGGAGCTATTTTATTAGTGGGGACAGACAGTGGTATTCCGATGAAATTTCACTGTCAGTCCACGTGGCATGAGCTCCAGGTTTGGGTAGACGAGTTCGACGTTCCCGTGATGGAGGCTATCCAAGCGGCGACCTATTGGCCAGCGAAATTCATGGGGACTGACCAAGACTTAGGAACAGTTGTGCCAGGCAAGTATGCCGATATCATTGCTGTTAAAGGGGATGCCTTGAAGTATATTAACCTATTGCAACACGTAGACTTAGTCGTGAAGGGTGGAACTATTTATAAACAGAATGGTTTGCCAAAGGAAGAAAACTTAACACTGTCTTATCCTGAAATATGAGCTAGACCCTGCGTATTGAGGTATAAATTGGGGCTAACAAGGTGTATCGCATAACAATTTTATCGTTGTATCTAAGTAGGCTGAGTCAACCCTATTGAAACAACTTTGAACTGAAATTTTGAGGAAATAATGACCATTTTTTACTATATAGCTTCGGCAATCATCATTATATTAGCCGTTTATGCAGCTTTTTTGCTTATTCAGTTGAGGCGCCAGAAAAAACTATTGGGGTTGAAACAAAACGATTTTAGCTTAAATCATAGTGAGCAGATCGCTTCAGTTGTCGATAGCATTGTCTCTATTTCTAAAGCCATGCAGCAAGAGCAATGCCCAACGATTGAAGGCTGTATACGCCTAAAAGTTTTAATCGATCAGTTGAGATTGGATGAGGTCAATCGCAAGCCTTTTGAAGTTTTCTACACGGTTTATGATAAAACATCGCATATCCCGACCCATGAAGCATGGGGTAAATTAGAGAAACGTCAAAAAATGGCATATACGCTTGAAATGAATAAGATCGAAGTTGAACACCAGGAAGAGATTAAAAAGGCGGTTGATACAACCGTTGAAAAGTTTTCAAAAGCCAAAGAACCACTGTATACAAATATTGGCTCTTCTTAAATAAGAAATGGCGCACCCGACAGGAGTCGAACCTGTGGCCTTCGCCTCCGGAGGGCGACGCTCTATCCAACTGAGCTACGGGTGCTTTGTTTTAAAATTTTACTAACTACTTGAGCCTCTGCTTGCTTGCGGGCTCTGGGAGCTTCGCTCCAATCCAACTGTACCCTATCTCCTGCGGAGAAGGGGCAGACCCAGCTACGGGTGCTATGTTTTGTAAATCTTGCCTGAAACAAGTTTACTATTGCAACATTTTGTCGAAGCCGCTAAAAGCGCGGTATTTTGACAAGTCTTTCTTTCTTAATCAAGCTAAAAAGCGCAGGGTGCCTTTGCTGTTACAGCCTGCCCAGTCTTGGGATCTTTTATGGTTAATGATTCAGCATGCAGTAACAACCGTGGGGCTTTGCTTTCGGAGCCATCTTTCGAATATAAATTACAACCAAGAATAGGATGTCCAAGCTCTAGGCAATGAAGACGCAGTTGGTGACTTCGCCCTGTTATGGGGGTGAGCTTTAGTCTGGTTTGCTGTTTTTCTAGGTCGCGGCTTAGCACTTGCCATTCGGTTATGGCTTTTTTGCCGTCTTCAAAGTCAATTTTTTGCTTAGGTCTGTTCGGCCAATCTGCAATCATCGGTTTGTCGATAATACCGTTATCGTCTTCAACAATGCCATCAACTACTGCAATGTAATGTTTCTGAGTTTCACGATGTTCGAATTGTCGGCTTATTTCACGATGTGCGGCTTTGCTTAAGGCGACAACCATAACGCCTGAAGTGGCCATATCGAGACGGTGAACCACTGTGGCAGTATTGGACTTTGGATGTTGTTGCAGTCTTGTAATGAGGCAGTCTTTATTTTCTTCGTGGCGGCCTGGAATGGTTAGTAAACCAGCAGGCTTTGCAACAAATAAGAAATTCTTATTAGGCTTGATGATCCGAACTGGCGCCGCGCAAAAAGGGACAATATGGTAGTCTTTGTTGGACATGTTATGCCTTTTTCTGCGATGGCTTTCGCGCAACCATAAAGGCGCGCTTAGGAGCAGGATAGCCTTCGATTGTCAGGCTTTTATCCTGAGGATCGAGGTAATGCTCTAGTGATTGGAAGGTCATCCAGTCTGTCGCGCGTTGCTCTTCTGTGCTGGTAGTGGAGACGTTGGCAACTTGCACGTCGTCTAGGCCACATTTACGCATCCAGTTTTTAAGCATTCCCGTGGTTGGAATAAACCAAACATTGTTCATTTGTGCATAACGATCTTTCGGAATTAAACACTGGTCGTCGTCGCCATCAACAACTAGTGTTTCGAGAACCAGCTCACCACCAGGTTTTAGCAGATTTTTAAGGTGCAATATATGATCGATTGGGGAACGTCTGTGGTATAAAACACCCATAGAAAAAATGGTATCAAAACCTTGTTTATCAAGATTTTGAGGCATGTATTCTAAGCCAATTGGTAAGTAATGTACTGGGTAATCAGATAAGTACTTTTGCATGACCGCAAACTGCATGAGAAACAGTTGCGAAGGGTCAATTCCAAGCACCAGTTTCGGGTTTTGGGCTGCCATGCGCCAGCAGTGGTAGCCATTGCCACAGCCTACGTCTAATACGATTTTGTCATCTAGCGGACTAATATGGTTTTTGATGCGATCCCACTTCCAGTCCGAGCGCCATTCGGTGTCGATATGCTGGCCGAATAAGTGATAGGGGCCTTTTCTCCAAGGATGGAATTGCTTTAACAAATGCTCTAGTTGTTCAAACTCCGTATCCGACAACTGTGAGCGACTACCTATCGAAACCTTATTCGTAATGTCGATTTGATCAGGAGTAATATCAGGTAGTTGCTTTATAAGCTCTATCCACTGGGAAATATTGCCGTGGGTGTAATCCGCCATACGTTTATGAACGGCTTTTTTAAAACCATCAACCCAAGGGTGTAGTCGTGTATTGGCTATGGCATCGTAAGTATCATTAAAACTAAACATAAGTTCTCAAATCTATTTTACGGCTATAAAGGAAGCGAAGTTATAATGTTGAAACCAAGTATCGTATTGGCTAAATCCAGACTTTTGGAAGCGCGTGTAATGTTGCTCGCGCGTGTCAGGAATCAGGACATTTTCTAAAGCAGCACGCTTTTGTGCAATCTCCATGTCGCTGTAACCATTTTGTTTCTTAAAGTCATGGTGAATATCAATTATATGGGCATCCAGTTCATCAGAGCTCATGGTGAGCTTCTCTGAAAGAACAAGTACACCATTGTTATTTAGCCCTTGGTAAATCTTCTGAAGAAGTTGTAAGCGTTGACCGCGAGGCAGAAACTGTAAGGTGAAGTTCAGCACAACCAAACTCGCGTTTTCGAATGTCAGATCATTAATATCAGCTTCCATCACGTCAACAGGCATATCAAAGTTATAGCCAGACTGTATCAGCCGACAGCGTTCGATCATGGCGCTCGAGTTATCGACGGCAATTACCTTACAGCTGGAGTCGTTCACTGACTGGCGAATGGCTAGTGTTGCGGCTCCTAAAGAACAACCGAGGTCATAAATATTGGTATTTGGTAGAACATACTTTTTGGCAATTTGACCGATGCCATCAATAATAGCCGTGTAACCGGGCACCGAGCGTTTTATCATGTCAGGAAAGACTTCGACGACCTTGTGATCGAAGCTAAAAGAACTTACTTCTTCAAGCGGCGTTGCATAGATATTGTCTGATTTGCTCATATTAGTCAGCTAGTTGCTTAGTTGCTCTACACCAAAAGCGTAATTCTACTATAATAAGAACAGGTTACCATGATTTATTCGAAAGTAAGGCGCACTATGGATTCAATTGAAGCCGTGAGAAAGAAGATTGACCAATTGGATGAGCAGATCGTTCAGTTAATCGAACAAAGAGCTGAATTAGTTAACTCTTTAATAAAGCTAAAGCAGGAGCAGGGCGTAGCCGTTCGGGTTCCTGAGAGGGAAAGAGAGGTTGTGGCTCAGTTACACCAACGTCATGGCGACCATTTTACACTAGAAGAGTTACAGTCGATTTATCAGCCAATATTTGACGCCTGTGTGAGAATCCAGCTAACTGATTGATATTTTAGAGAATATATAAAAAAGCCCCCTAAGATAGGGGGCTAAAAATTGCGTCTCAAAATGAGAAGGAGATATTTTGAGATGCGAGCATACGGTTAGGGGGTAGTTAACCGTTATGCTCATGCGTACTTTAAATCAGCCGAAATTTTTATGCTAGACGCCAATTGTAACGGTTTGTAACAATCGTGACGTACATTTACCAAATCGATGGATTATCCCAACTAGACCTAGGTCACATTTTTTACTATCCTAACTTAAATTTTTAACTCAGAGTAATTGTATGAAAAATATACTGTTTTTCATGGGTTTGGCTTTGTTTGCATCCGTTGGGACTGGCACCAGTCATGCGGCTAAAAACAAAGGCTTATCCCTTGAAGATATCGCAAAGATAGAATCCGTAACTTCGGCCCAAGTTTCACCAGACGGTAAGTGGATCGCTTATACACAAAGTAAAAAGCGTAAACCTTATATTGATGATGACGGTCCTGCTTGGTCAGAGTTGTATGTAAAGCCTGTTGGCAAAGAAGCTAAGCCTTTTATCGTAGGCGAAGTGAATATTGGTTCGGTTCGTTGGTCGAGTGATAGTAGCCATATTTATTACATCGCCATGCGCAATGCGGATACTTTTGCTGGTGTTTACAGTATTCCAGTTGACGGTGGTGAGTCGCAGAAGGTCGTTAGTATCAAGAGCAACATCATGAGCTATACCTTGAATAAAGACAGCGACAAACTGGTCTTTATTGCTCGTGACGCAGCTCCAGAACACACTGAAAAACTTGTCCAAAAAGGTTTTCAAGCAAAAGTTTACGAAGAAGATGTTGCTGATGTTAAAGCTTGGTTAGTCAACCTTAACGACAAAGAAGCAGAGCCAAAGAAGCTTGATATCGATGGTGCTGTTATCAGCGCAAAGTTTAGCCCAGTCAATGATCAGCTTTTAGTTCAAACGTCACCATCACCGCGTATCGATGATGTTTACATGAAGAAGACCCTTCAAGTTGTTGATCTAAAAGGTAATGTGGTTGCCAAATTCAAAACTGAAGGTAAACAAGGCAAAGCCATCTGGTCAACGGACGGTCAGCACGTTGCATTCCTTGGCGCTAATGACTACAACGACCCAACAGCAGGTGCTTTATACGTCGCGAACGTAAAAGATAAGACTGTCTCTAAGCGTGTGAGTAATGATGAAAGCCACGTGATGGATCTCGCTTGGCACAATGACGATATTATTTATATCGAACACAAAGGCCTAGAAAGTCGCGTGGTTAAAGCTGCTTTCATGCGCCGCATTGCATCAATGCCGTTAGTAGATTATGGCAATGGTATTCAGCGCAGCTTGTCGGTGGCCAACAATGGCGCTGTGTATGTTTTAGCCGATACAGCGAAGCATCCGCGTGAATTGTTCGCGATTACAGCGGCTGGTATGCAGCGTTTAACAAACACCAATCCTTGGTTAGACGATGTTCAGTTAGCTAAGCAAGAAGGTTTTGAGTATGAAGCGCGCGATGGCTTAAAAATTCAAGGCGTTCTCGTTTACCCACTGAATTATAAGAATGGTAAGCGTTATCCAATGATTGCCTTCATTCACGGTGGCCCTGAAGCGCACCGCTCAAACGGTTGGAACACGCGCTATGCCGATCCAATTCAAGCTGTAGCGGCTAAAGGTTATTTCGCCTTTATCCCTAACTATCGTGGTAGCACCGGTCGCGGCGACGAGTTTGCTCGTTTAGATCAGCACGCTTACGCTGACCCAGAGTTTACCGACATTTTAGACGGTAAGTTTGCCTTAGTTGAAAAAGGCATGGTTGATGGCGATAAAGTCGGTATCACGGGTGGTTCATACGGCGGTTACGCAACGGCATGGTCTGCGACTAAGCTTTCAGAGCATTATGCAGCAGGCGTCATGTTTGTCGGAATCTCTAACCAGCTGTCTAAGTTCGGTACCACAGACATTCCTAACGAAATGCACGCTGTTCACGCTCGCGCGTGGCCTTGGGACGATTATCAGTGGATGTTGGAAACAAGCCCGATTTATCACGTGAAAAACGCTAAAACACCATTGTTGATTATGCACGGTGACTCGGATACGCGTGTTCATCCGTCACAATCAATGGAGCTTTACCGTTATATTAAAACATTAGGTCAGGCACCTGTTCGCTTAGTTTTATACCCAGGCGAAGGTCATGGTAACCGTAAAGCGGCAGCGCAATACGATTATTCATTGCGACTTGTTCGCTGGATGGATCACTACCTTAAAGGTGATGGTGGTGAACCGCCTTCTTATGACTTAAAGCACGAGAAGAAGTTAGAGGCAGAGCAGTCTGAGAAAGCGACTGATAAATAAGACATGACTTTTATGTGGCTAATTATCCTTATTAGCCACTTGTCTTTATGTTTTCAATAAACTCCGCAATAGTGTCGTTATGATAGTATTGTGGAGTTTTTTTATTGGGCAAATCAAACATGAGCATAGAACTATGGCAATTAAGGATTTAAAAGCCTTACTGGTGAACTTGCAGCCAATTTTGGATGAGCATGACTATGTTTTTTGCACGGCGGTTGCTGTTCCAGATGGCCTTAACCCGCTAGCAACATTTAGAGAAGGCGAAGGCATCAGTTTAATTTGTCAGAAAGAAGAGGCTGAAGCATCGGGGTTGGCATACGAAGGCATTTTCAGAAAGATAACGCTATCGGTGTACTCGAGCCTGGAAGCGGTCGGGTTAATAGCCGCTGTTTCTACAGCTTTAACCAAAGCTAATATTAGCGCTAACGTCGTCGCGGCCTACCATCATGACCATGTGTTTGTACCTGCCGATAAAGCAGCAGAAGCAATGGGTGTTCTTAAAGGGCTGGGTAATAAATCAGCTTAATGCTGATTATAAAGACGTCGATATTCAGAATGATAACCGCTGTCTATTGAGTGGACTTATTTAGACGGCCTTCTTATGTCGATAGAAGTTGCCGCTGGTTAAGAAGTTTAAAATATATTGCTTAACCTTTCTTTTGTTCATAATAAATGTATGGCCATGGTTCACAGTGATCATATCTTTCATCTCAGGCAATTTCGTATTTTCTACAGAAACCTTGCCATCGTGCTCAGATTTAAAAACGTGATTAAACCAAGGATCTGATGAACTTGTTCCCGCAATAATACCAACTTCAGTAGAGATTGGTTTCAGCTTTTCCAATAGTTCATTGTCCGTTTTATGCAGTTGCTGTCCCGGCACTCCCGTTGTCCACTTGTACCAAAAGTGTGCTCTGTATTTTTCGGCTACGTCAGATCCCTGGTTGGGTGGCGCTAGCATCACAATCCTACCGAGCTTTCTAATGCTGTGTTTTGAGAGGTAGTAGCGAACCAAAATACCGCCAAGGCTATGAGTGACGAAGTGAATCTTGGAAATTGAATGAGGGATATTAGCAAGCGCAGAATTAATGTAATGAATCGAAGAGCGTTCGACCTGAGAAACGGTGGATGGATAACTTTGATTATAGGTGAGGTAGCCTTTAGTCTTGAGATAACGCTCAAGACTTTTCATCGAGCGACTACTTCGCCCCATGCCATGAATCAGTATAACCGCCTCTTTTTCCAATAGTTTCAGTCCCTTATCAATGCATCTGGTCAGACGTCAGTGTATCAGCTTGGTTTTATTCGTCAAAGCGATAACAAATTGACTTAAATGTTAATAATATTAATTACAGGTATCTAATATGACTAAAATATTCGTATTTATGTTATTATCGGTGAATATCGTTCAGCTATTAGGTATTTAAATGCTAAAATCGTCACCAGATAAGCTAGATGCTATGGATAAAAAAATTCTTAACTTGCTGCAGCAAGAGGGCCGTTTAAGTAACTCCGAGTTAGCTAAGCGGGTTAATCTTTCGCCACCGGCGAGCCATGCGCGAGTTAAGAGGTTAGAGCAAGAAGGGTTCATTAGGCAATATGCCGCCTTAGTTGATCGCGAGCGTTTAGGCTTCGACAACCTCTGTTTTGTTGAGTTTAGCTTACAACTGCACAGCTCTGAACAAATCCAAGCCATCTTAGCCACCGTAAAATCTTGGCCTGAGGTACTCGAGTGTCACAACGTAACGGGTGAGTATGACTATCTGTTAAAAGTTGCGGTCGAAAACACTAGGGCTTTAGAAAGTTTTGTTTCGCAGAAGATGATTCCGTTAGAAGGGATCGCTAGAGTTCACACTAGCTTGGTTTTAAAGGAAGTCAAAAATACCAGCGCCATCATCCTCGCGGAATAGCTTTATAAATTACTCTAAGAGGTTTATGAGTCTATGAAGTCGTCGAATAAACAGTTGAAGCATTTAGAAACTCGCGCAATCCACTCTGGTCGTGTGGGCGATCCAAGTTTTGGTTCTTTAGCTACGCCTATCCACCAAACATCAACTTTTATATTTGATAATGTCGAGCAGGGTGCAAACCGTTTTGCTGGTGAAGAGCAGGGGTATATCTATAGCCGTTTAGGGAATCCTACGGTAAGAGAGCTTGAGCAAAAAATGGCAGCGCTCGAAAATACCGAGGACGCGGCAGCATTCGGCTCTGGCATGGGTGCGGTTTCAGCGACTTTGTTGGCGAATTTAAAGCAGGGAGACCACCTTGTCGCTTCTTCAGCGCTATATGGCTGTAGCTTCGCGCTAATTAATCACAAGTTCCCAGACTTTGGTATTGAGGTAACTTTTGTTGATATCACCGATGAGCAGGAAGTTGAAAAAGCGATTCAAGAAAACACGAAACTGATTTATTTCGAAACACCGATCAACCCAAATTTAGTTTGTGTTGATATGGCAAAGATAAGCGCTATCGCTAAGCGTCATAACCTACTTACGATTATGGACAATACCTTTATGTCACCTGTATTACAGCAGCCTAGCGACTTTGATATGGACTTGATTATTCATAGTGCGACTAAGTATTTAAACGGTCATGGTGATGTCATTGGCGGTATCGTTTGTGGAAGCGAAGAGCAGATTGGCCATATAAAAATGACGACTCAAAAAGACATGGGGGCGACTATGAGCCCTAACGACGCTTGGTTGATTACTCGTGGCTTAAAAACTTTGTCTGTGCGCGTAGAGCGTCATTGCGATAACGCGGAAAAGGTTGCCGACTATTTGGCGACTCACTCGGATATCGAGCAAGTCTATTACCCAGGTCTAAAAGACCACCCAGCACATTACTTGATTGGTACGCAGATGAAGCGTGCCGGTGGCGTTATTGCTTTTGAGGTTAAAGGTGGGTTTGATGACGCTGTGCGTTTCATGAATCAATTAGATCTATGCCACATTGCAGTGAGTTTGGGCGACGCAGAAACCTTAATTCAGCACCCAGCTTCTATGACGCACTCGACGTATACGCCAGAAGAAAGGGCAGAAGCTGGTATTAGTGAGACTTTAATCAGAATCTCTGTAGGTCTTGAGCATCATGACGACATCATTGCAGATCTTGAACAGGCGCTTAAAAGAATGAAGATTAAAGTTGCTTAGTGATTTTAAATTTTAAAAGCATTGATCCTTTGGCAACAAATATTGAATTATAAAAAATATTGAGTAATAAAAAAGCCCAGCATCAGCTGGGCTTTTTTGTACGTTTTATCTAGCGTTACAAGCTTATTTTGCTTGGAAACTGCTGTCGATAACTACACCTTCTTTTGTGATGTCGAAGCTGCTTTTTATAACGCCATCAACATTTTTCATCTCAGAAAAAACTTCTTTTTGCTGTTCAATCATTTCTTTTTCGCTGCCGTAAGCGTTATCAGCAGCTGAAGCCATCATTTGCTCAAGTAGACCCATGTACTTTTTAAAGTCCATAGAGAATGACATGATGCCGTTTTTCTCTAGACTACCGTTGCTTTCGACGTTGTCGATTAAGCCATCAGTATTACCCATTAGTAACACTAGGTCGTTACCGCGTAGAGCAACTTTAGCGTCTGCACCCATACCAGCTTGAATTGATTGTGGCTCGCCACCGTCTTCAAGTTGTAATTGAGCTAGCTCTGGAGCATACATACCCATAGACTGAAGTAGGTTCTTTGGCTTTGCAGCTGTAACCGTAATTAACATTTGGCTATCTTGCATAAACGCCATTGGGTTACGCTCCATGTTAGCCAAAGCGTCTTCTTTCATGTCTACAATGCTGAAACCAACACCTTTGATACCAGCAAACATACCAGACATCATGCCAAGCATCATTGGGTTAGACTGACGTAAGCCCGCTTGCATTTCTGCTAGTGGAGGACACGTGAAGTCTTCTTTCGTTAAGCTTTCCCAAACGGTTGTGATTGTTGGAACAAGCTGATCCATATCAAGACCAAGACCAAAGCTCATAACATAGTCATCTTTAGCAACGTTGTCAGAAATATGACCACGCATTTGGCCTAATGTGTCTAAAAGGTCACCGTTAGCGCCTTTAAGAACCATTTTGTAGCTAGCGTTGTTGCTGTCAAACTTAGTATAGCCAGCAGAAAGGATAGGCCAGTTACCAGTCAAAGCTGTAAATTCTGCGTTACAAGCTGGAGTCTGGATGTCCTGCATATCGTTACCAGCGCCATAAGCTACTTGAAGGTCTTGTAAGCTTTTACCAAAAGCATTTGCGCTTGGGTTAGTTAGACCGTCAACAATCGCAAGGTTGTCCATCATAAAGATCGAGTAACCTAAGTAACCATTGTCAGAAGCTAGTTCATTCAAAGCACCACCTTCTAGGATATTCGTAGCAGGCTTCTCGCTAAGAGTCACTTGTAAGTCTTTAGCATCTTCAAGCGCAGTGTTAACTGTCATGATTGCTTGGTTGTCGTTAATAGCGATAACCATAGTTGGAACTTGCTCGTCATGGTTGTCTAAGCGGTACTCGCGGTACTCAACACCATTAACAGTGTTCACTTTAGCGTTTACAGAGTATTCTTTTTCAAGTGACGAGATAACCTTAGCAAAAGTGTCAGAACCGTCTAATTCCATACGCGCAACAGGAAGTACACCTACAGTGTAGATCGCCATGTTGACTTCGTTGCGTAAGCCAAGTTCTTTGACAGATTTGTTTTTAACTGCGGTTAGGTATTTATCATATAAACCAATCAAGATACGACCTGCGTCTGGAGCATCGCCAAGGTCTGATTTAATTTCGTTAATACCTGAGCCCATCAATGCAGAGGTGTCGAAGCCCATTTTGCTGCTCATTTCTAATGTTTTAGCAAAATCTAGTGGCTCTACGCTTCCTGCAAAGAACACGGTGTCAGCTGGTACATATTCCAATACGGCATTTTCGCTAGGTAAAGAATTGCCACCCAATAGATCGACTTTTCCTCCCTTAAAGATATATACCCCTGCTGCAATAGCAACAGCTATTACAATAATTATTAGTAGTTTTTTCATGCTAATCCTTCTGTGTAGTAGTTGTGTTGGTGGCCTGTTAATGCTTTGCGATTCGTTTTACTGGTATCTAATGCGTCTTGCCACCAAAAGTAAATGGCAAAGCCCAGCAGACCAGTGCAAATTATATGCTATGGAAGGTAATTGACCAATGAATTTTATGTGTCTATCACTTAGAATGGGTAATAAAATGTTTCAAAGGTAACAGAATATGAGCAATTCAGAAGTCACTAAGACACAAATAGTAGAAAAAGCGAACGATTTACTCTTACTTATTGAAAAGCAAAAGGAATTATCTAAAGAGGAAACATTAACTTTAGCTAAGCTAGAGCTCATCATTGAGTCTCGGCTCTTCAAGCAAGATGCTGAAGAAAACCCTGAAGAGTATTTGATCGAGCGTTTTCAGGAGCGTTTATATAACTTTGAACGCGAATACCCCTCTCTAAGCAGTTTTATCCGTAGGATTTCAAATAGTTTAAGTAATATCGGTATCTGATTGATTTTACAATAAATATCATGGCTCGCATTGCTTAAAATAAAGCGAGCCATTTACAATTTGTTACCCTAAACCGCCTTTTTACACATTAATTCGCTAAACCTTTTCCCCACATTGCCTCATCTTAAATAGTGTACTAACCACTTTATTGATGAGGAACCCAGCATGAAACACCTATTAACGACCAGCCTTTTCGGCATTATGTTAACTCTTGGCAGTGCTAGCGGCATGGCACACTCTAATGATTTAGTTTGTGATGCAGACTTTGCTTATAACATTGATGTTAAAAATAACGAGCTAAGCTTTTCCACTCAGGGACAACAGAAGGTTTTAATCTTGGGGAAAGAGGCAACTCCTGTACAAGAACTGTATCTTGATGGTAATAAACAAGCCCTTAACGCCGAGCAGCAAACTTTGTTAAAAGAGTACAACCAACAAATTCGACAACTCTTACCTCAGGCTGCTGCAGTAGCCAACGAGGCAAGCGCGATTGCAGTGGATGCTGTGGCTAGCGTGACCTCTGCTTTGCTACATGACAATCCTGATAAAGCCGAAGAGTTCAGGGCTAAAGTCGAAAAGCTTTCAGCTGGCCTAAGACAACACATTAGCCAGAACCACCTTCGCCCTGAGGGTATCGTGGAATATATTGAAAGCTCAAACTTCGAAGCTGAGTTCGAAGCACTAGTCAAAAGTGCCGTGGCTGACTTTATGGAAAACAATGTAGGCGAAATTATTGCAGCAGCTTTAGGTGGTAACGAAGACAAAGTTAAAGCTTTTGAGCAACGCATGGAGAAATTTGGCGAAGAAATGGAGCAGCAGTTTGAAGCTCGTGGAGAAGCGCTCGAAAAGCAAGCTGAGAATCTGTGTCATTTGGTCAAAAATATCGATCTCAAAGAAAGCGAGCTAGTCAAAGCTTTTGCTAAGTTTGACGATTACCAGTTAATCACCGATTAACTGGTTAAGGTGGCTTATTATAGAGCGAGATAGCCACAGTCGCTAATGCTCCTTCGCGATGACGAGTTTTGTTAATACTTCGTCTTTGCGAGGTCACGAAGTGGCCGCGGCAATCTCCTAAACACACTTACGAGTATGGCATTCGCTACTGAATTGCTTTGCGATTACGAAGTAGGG
>NZ_BAAAFM010000008.1:43562-497464 GCF_039523535.1 Kangiella japonica
CTAATGCTCCTTCGCGATGACGGGGTTTGTTCAACCCCTTCGTCTTTGCGAGGTCACGAAGTGGCCGCGGCAATCTCCTAAACACACTTACGAGTATGGCATTCGCTACTGAATTGCTTTGCGATTACGAAGTAGGGGCTAACCACTGTGTAATTGATTGAGGTGGCTTATTGATGAGCGAGTTTTCCACAGTCGGTAATACTCCTTCGCGATGACGGGGTTTGTTCAACCCCTTCGTCTTTGCGAGGTCACGAAGTGGCCGCGGCAATCTCCTAAACACACTTACGAGTATGGCTTTCGCTACTGAATTGCTTTGCGATTACAAAGTAGGGGGTAAACACTGTGTAATTGATTGAGGTGGCTTATTGAAGAGCGAGATCGCCACAGTCGCTATCGCTCCTTCGCGAGGACAGGGTTTGTACAACCCCTTCGTCTTTGCGAGGCCACGAAGTGGCCGCGGCAATCTCCTAAATACACTTACGAGTATGGCTATTGCTACTGAATTGATTTGCGATGACGTAGGAGGAGTTAATCATTGTGTTAATTGATTGAGGTGGCTTATTGAAGAGCGAGATCGCCGATGTCGCTAATGCTCCTTCGCGAGGACAGGGTTTGTTCAACCCCTTCGTCTTTGCGAGGCCGCGAAGTGGCCGCGGCAATCTCTGTTAGGAGTCTGTGCTAGGGCAAGAGGCAGGAAGAATAAGGCGACCTAATAGCTAGTAAAAGCAATTACTCAGATAACAGTGTCAGCCAGTAGCTTGTGGCTAATCGTCAAAAAAACTGATTGATATATAGACACCTCATAAAAGCAGTTATAAGCTGTCTACAAACAAAATGACAAGGATTTACATATGACCTTTAAAACAAGCTCTCTAACAGGGGTTGCGCTGTGTGTTGCTTTGGCGCTTACGGGCTGTGACTCTTCTGATAAAAACGAAGAGGTAACCGGAAGCGCTACCGTAGAGCAGTCACAAGCTCAAAGTTCTAGCCAAACTAGCACGGATGTTGCTGAGGCGACTCAAACTGAAAGTACGCAAGAGGAGAGCGTGAAAAACGATGCCGTCATAGAGCCACCTTTAGTCTTCAATATTTATAACAAAGAAGACACAGCGGGAACCTTAACCGTGGAGCAGGAAGGCCAAACCGTTAAATCTAACCTTGAACTAGGCTGGAATAATAGACGCGTTAACATCAACGAAACAGTGGTCGTTGGCGAAGATGGTTATATTATCAGTCAAAATATTGAAGGTATCTCTGCTTTTGGTGCGCCGATTGAAGAATCTTTCAGCTTAAAAGATGGTAATGCTCAGTGGAAAAGTCTTAATGAGCAAGGTAGTGGACAAGTTAAAGAGAGTAAATTTTATATTCCTAGTGACGGCACAGGCGTATCATCAAACTTCCTCGTAAAAGCTTTACTCAATGACGAAGATAATAAAATCGAATTGCTACCAAGCGGTACTGCGTCGTTAATCGAGCTAGACACTGTCACGCTAACAAAAGGCGAAGAGCAAAAAACGGTGCGCTTAATAGGGGTCGTTGGACTTGGTTTAACGCCTGATTTTGCTTGGTACGATGAAGATAATAATTTCTTTGCCTCCGATGATGGTGGATGGTTTGGGGTGATTGCGAAAGGCTGGGGGCGAAAGAACCTTGAAAAGCTTCAGGCAAGACAAAAAGAAGCAGATAATCAATACCTTAGAGACTTATCCCAGAAACTAACTCATGTTTCAGAAAAGCCGATTCTAGTTACCAACGCTAATTATGTTGATGTGGAAAGTGGCAACTTAGTCGAGAATAAAACGATTGTCGTGGTTGATGGCAAGATCGATAAAATTGTTGAGTCTGATGCGATAAAACCAAGTGATGAACACACCGTCATTGACGCAACCGGCAAAACATTAATTCCAGGCTTATGGGATATGCATGGTCACTTGAGTAAAGGCGATGGCTTGTTAAACATTCCTGCGGGCGTTACCAACGTTCGCGATATGGGCAATACTCATGACAATATTGTTGCAGTAGAGCAGTTAGCCGAAAGCGCCGAAATAATTGGTGGTGATGTATATCGGGCTGGTTTTATGGATCGCGAAAGCCCTTACGCCATGAAGATGGGAAAAACAGTTTCCTCGCTAGAAGAAGCGAAAAAAGCAGTCGATTGGTACGCTGAGCGCGGTTACATTCAGATCAAAACTTACAGCTCTATGGAGCCAGAGTGGGTTAAGCCACTGGCCGTGCATGTGCACAGTAAAGGTATGCGCTTGAGTGGTCATATTCCAGCCTTTATGACTGCGGAAGAAGCGGTTGATGCGGGCTTTGATGAGATTCAGCACATCAACATGCTGTTTTTAAACTTCTTAGGTAAAGGTGTCGATACACGTAAGCGTCTGCGCTTTTCGATGGTGGGTGAAAAAGCTCATGAGCTAGATCTTAACAGCAAAGAAGTGAATGATTTTTTAGCCAAGCTTAAGGAGAAGGGGGTTGAAGTCGACCCAACGGTGTCGACATTTAACAGTCTCTTTAGAAAAGGCGGTGTTATCGATCCTGAGATTGAAGCGGTATATGAACATCTTCCTGCCAATGTAGCACGTCAGTTTACAAAACCTGTGATGGATATTAGCGCCGAGCAGCGCCCAGCTTACGATGCGTCGATGAAGGCGATGTCAGCAATGGTGAAGAAGCTACACGATAGTGGTGTGACAGTGGTTCCTGGAACTGATGCTATAGCAGGATTCACTTTGCATCGTGAGCTAGAACTCTATGCAGATGCAGGCATCTCTAACGCTGATGTCCTAAAGCTCGCAACCCTTGGCTCCGCTGAAGTGGTCGGAAACGCTGAGAATGTGGGCTCAATCAAAGAAGGCAAACAAGCAGACTTGGTGTTTGTCGATGGCAACCCTTTAGAAGATGTCAGCAATCTGCGTAATATTTCATTAGTTATTAAGGTGCAACGAATTTATAAGCCTGATGATATATATCAAGCGATAGGCATTAAGCCGTTTGTTGATTCGATTGATTTCGAGCTTAAATAATTAGATTAACCTTCTGTTTAAACACCGGCACTCGCCGGTGTTTTTTTATGTAAGAATCATGACGATTTAATGAAAGCTATTTACATGACTAGAATTCTTATATATGATTATCCGTATATTCATATGTAACCATGCTGTGCATATCAAATTATGATTAAACCAACTGAGTTATTTAAATGCCTATCTGACGAAACGCGCCTAAAGACGCTACTGCTCATACGTCATGAAAAAGAACTGTGCGTTTGTGAGCTGACCGAGGCGCTTCAAGAGTCTCAGCCTAAAGTTTCACGTCACTTAGCGCAGCTAAAGAGTATGGGCATAGTCGCTACTAGAAGACAACATCAGTGGATTTATTATCGACTTAATCAAGAACTGTCCGATTGGGCATTGTCGGTATTAGATGTGACTGTGAATGCTCAGACAAACATGATTCAACCTTATTTAGACAACTTGACGGCGATGGAGAATCGTCCAAGTTGCTGTGATTAAACAATTTTCGTGAGGAAAAAGAGATGCCAATAAAAGTAGGTATTAATGGCTTTGGTCGTATGGGACGATTAACCCTGCGCGCGCTTTGGGGCACACCAAACATTGACGTTTGCCTTATCAATGATCCGGCGGGTGATGCTAAAACCTTTGCACATTTGCTGAATTTTGACTCGGTACATGGTCGCTGGGAATATGAAGCGGAAGAATCTAATGATGATATTGTTATCGGTGACTCTAAGATTGAATTTAACCAAAACCGATCGTTACAAGAAACAAACTGGTCAGGTTGTGATTTAGTCATCGAGGCTTCGGGTAAATTTAAATCCCAAGAATCATTACAAGAGTATTTAAACCAAGGTGTTAAACGTGTCGTGGTCACGGCGCCAGTCAAAGAAGAGGGCGTGCTGAATGTCGTCATGGGCGTTAATGATGACTTATACGACAAGTCAAAATCCCCGATTGTTACAGCAGCTTCTTGTACCACTAACTGCTTAGCGCCAGCGGTAAAGGTAATTCATGAAAACCTTGGGATTAAACATGGCAGCATGACTACCATTCATGACATCACCAATACACAGACGATTCTCGATGCAGCGCATAAAGATTTACGCCGTGCGCGAGCCTGTGGCATGAGTTTGATTCCTACGACAACTGGCTCAGCGACCGCTATTACGCATATTTTCCCTGAATTAAAAGGTCGGCTTAATGGGCACGCGATAAGGGTTCCTTTGGCTAACGCATCGATTACAGACTGTGTGTTTGAGGTCGAAAAAGAAACGAGCGCCGAAGAAGTCAACGCCTTGTTTAAAAAAGCATCCGAGGGTGAACTCAAGGATATTTTAGGCTATGAAGAGCGCCCGCTTGTATCGATCGACTATAAAACTGATCCGCGTTCGACCATTGTTGATGCGCTGTCGACTATGGTGGTCAATGGCACTCAGGTAAAGCTTTACTTGTGGTATGACAACGAGTGGGGCTACGCAAATCGTACTGCCGAGTTAGTTAAACTGGTTATAGAGAAGGGCGTGGATTAACCGATGAGCTCCTTAACAGGAATGCTAAAAAACCTATCGCCACAAGTTCGACAGTACATGGTGATTACTGGTAACTACTGGGCTTTCACTTTAACTGATGGGGCTTTGCGAATGCTGGTGGTGCTGTATTTCCACCAACTGGGTTACAGTCCTCTTCAAATCGCCATGTTGTTTTTGTTGTACGAATTTTTCGGTGTGGTGACGAATTTAATTGGCGGTTGGTTAGGCGCGAGAATTGGTTTGAATAAAACCATGAACATCGGCTTAGGGCTACAAATTTTAGCCTTAGGGCTTTTGTTAGTTCCAACCGCCATGCTCACGGTTCCTTGGGTGATGATGGCGCAAGCGATTTCTGGGGTTGCCAAAGATCTTAATAAGATGAGCGCTAAAAGCGCCATAAAAACCTTGGTTGCCAAAGATCAAACTAACCAGTTATACCGCTGGGTGGCACTTTTAACTGGCTCCAAAAACACCTTAAAAGGCGTGGGCTTTTTCCTAGGTGGTTTATTACTGGCGCTAGTGGGATTTAAAGGCGCTATTCTGGCGATGGCTCTAATGTTACTGGCGGTTTGGGGCTTTAGTTTGATTAAGCTAAAGCAAGACTTAGGGCGCAGCAAATCAAAACCAAAGTTTTCACACGTCTTCTCAAAAAGTTCGGCTATAAATTACTTATCAGCGGCACGATTATTTCTGTTCGGCGCTCGTGACGTTTGGTTTGTGGTTGCTTTACCGGTGTATTTATCGAGTCAGTTCGGTTGGTCGCATACCTATGTTGGCGCTTTTCTGGCACTTTGGATAATCGGATATGGTGTTATTCAAACCTTGGCACCGAAAATTACAGCCCGAAAATCATCTGCGCCACCAACGGGAAACACGGCTTTCGCTTGGGCGTTAATTCTTGCAGTCACGCCATTAATTATTGCAGGTGCCCTGTACTTCGACTTTTCGCCCCAGTTAGCATTGGTCAGTGGGCTGTTAATCTTCGGCATCATCTTTGCTATTAATTCATCGCTTCACAGCTTTCTCATCGTTCAGATGGCGCGCGAAGACGGCGTGTCGCTCGATGTAGGCTTTTACTATATGGCGAACGCCATGGGAAGATTGCTAGGAACTGTATTATCCGGCTGGGTTTACCAAGCGTACGGCTTAGTCTTATGCCTAATTGTCTCGGCGGTTTTTATTGTTGTGGCTGCTTTGTTGTCGCTACTGATTCCAAAACAATCATCAAGCGAGCTTTCTAGCTCTTAAGCTGATAAAAGGTTTGCACCATCAAAAAAGCCCTCAAGTCGAGGGCTTTTGAATAGTATATTTGAATTGGGTATTTGAAGAGATTATAAAGCTTACTTTTCGAGATATTGAAGCTTACCTTTTTTGCCATCCCACTCAGCGGCATCAGGGAATGGATCTTTTTGTTCAGTGATATTAGGCCACTCTTCAGAGAGTTCAGCGTTTAGTTCGATGAAGTTTTCCATGCCAGCGGGAACATCATCTTCTTCATAAATCGCTTCGGCAGGACACTCGGGTTCGCATAATGCGCAATCAATACACTCGTCAGGGTTAATTACCAAAAAGTTTGGCCCTTCATAAAAGCAGTCCACAGGACAAACTTCCACGCAGTCGGTGTATTTACATTTAATGCAGTTTTCGGTAACTACGAACGCCATGAGTCTCTCCTAAATTGCGATTCTTGCTGATAACTTGATATCAGAATATCAGTAGCAGCGTTATTTTAGCGATTCTTTTAACTTATACAATAGCTCCAACGCTTCGCGAGGCGATAAATCGTCGGGAGTTATCGATTCTAACAGTTCTAATGCTTCGTTAGAGGCTGGTTCAGGCTCTTCTACATCCAGTAAATCAAGCTGTGGCATAACATCATTGTTTTTTGAACTTGAGGTTTCATGAGTACCGTTTTGCTCAAAATAACTCAGCAGGGCTTTTGCATTATGGATAACCGCTTTAGGTAATCCCGCAAGCTGTGCCACCTGAATACCGTAGCTTTGGCTGGCTGGGCCTTCAGCGACTTGGTGTGAGAACACCAGCTTGGTAGCGCCAGTTTGTTTAGATTCGAACTCGCTTGCACCAAAATGTACATTAGCGCAGTCGGTCCACTCTTGAATCTGTTGTGTCAGCTCAAAGTAGTGAGTCGCGAACAATGTCAGCGAATTAAGCTTTTCATGAATATAGCGCATGGTAGCCGAGGCGAGGGCAAGGCCATCAAAGGTACTAGTGCCTCGTCCAATTTCGTCGAGCAAGACTAAACTGTTGGCGGTAGCGTTATTCAGAATATTAGCCGTTTCCGACATTTCCACCATAAAGGTCGAGCGGCCGCTAGCAAGATCATCCGAAGCCCCGATTCGTGTAAAAATCCGATCGATAGGCCCTAGCTCAGCTGAGTCCGCCGGTACAAAAGCCCCAGTATAAGCGAGTAAGGTAATTAACGCGGCTTGGCGCATATAGGTCGATTTACCGCCCATGTTCGGGCCTGTAATAATTAACGAGCGACGCTGTGGTGATAATTCTAAGTTGTTCGGAATAAAAGGCTCTTTGCTGTGGTATTCGACGACTGGATGACGCCCGGCTGTAATTTTAATTCCTGGCTTGTCGCTAAAAGTCGGGCGCGATAGATTTAAGTTTTCAGCGCGTTCGGCGAAACAGGCGAGCACATCGAGCTCGGCAATGGCGGCTGCTGTGTTTTGAATACTCGGCACGAACTCTTGGAGCTGTTGAATCAACTCTTCGTAAAGACGTTTTTCTAACGTTAGCGCACGAGTTTTACTGCTCAGTACCTTTTCTTCGTATTCTTTAAGCTCTGGTGTAATAAAGCGTTCCGCGTTTTTTAAGGTCTGACGGCGAATGTATTCCGCAGGCGCCATATCGCTTTGTGCGCGTGAAATTTCAATATAAAAGCCATGCACACGGTTGTAGCCAACTTTGAGTGTATTAATACCACTGCGTTCTTTTTCACGTTGCTCAAGCTGCAACATAAAGTCGCTAGCATCATTGGCGAGGTTTCTCAGTTCGTCGAGCTCTTGATGATAACCTTCGGCGATAACACCACCATCACGAATCACCATTGGCGGTTGTTCGATAATGGCTTTGCTTAGTAACTGTTGCACATCTGGTAAAGGTTCAATCGAATCGAGCAACGATAAAGACACGTTTTGCTGACTTAAATAGTCTTTAATCTCGGCAGATTTACCTAGTCCAATCTGAAGACGCTTTAAATCTCGAGGATTCGCGCTACCCAGTGCTAGGCGAGTAACGATGCGCTCGATATCAGCAATTTCGCTAAGACTTGTTTGCAGCTCGCTAAAAATTAAGTCTGTTTTAAGCGCGGAAACTGCTTCCTGTCGCTTCTCAACAGAGGCTTTTTTACTAAGCGGACTGTGCAACCAGCGCTTTAATAAACGACCACCCATCACCGTCTTGGTGCTGTTCATGACTTCAAACAAAGTATTATGCTGCTGGCCTTGGATATTTTCCGTTAACTCAAGGTTTTTTCGAGTCGCAGGATCGAGCACCAAGTGATCCGTGTCCGAAAGGCGCTGCAACATTCGAATATGGGGCAGGGCGTTAAGCTGGGTTTTCTTGGCATAATCCAATACGACGCCAGCGGCAGATACCGCTAACCGATAATCTTCACAACCGAATGACGCTAAGCTTTTAACCTTAAAGTGTTCGAGAAGCTTGGTAAGATTCTGCTCGTAATCAAACTCCCAGTCGGGTTGCCACTGAATCGAACTTTTCACTAAATGGCTAAGGTTTTGTTGATTATCCGCTAATAACAGTTCCGCTGGTTTGACGCGATGTAATTCTGCCTGTAACCCCAGTTCATTCTCGAACTCCGATAGCCAAAAGCGACCACTCGCCATGTCTAAGCAGGCGAGTCCAAAATGGTTATTCTTCTTATAAACTGAGGCAAGAATGTTCTCAGAGAGCGCATCGAGTAGGTTTTCATCATAAAGCGTACCAGGCGTCACAATTCGAACCACTTTACGCTCGACAGGCCCTTTGCTGGTCGCAGGATCGCCTACTTGCTCACAAATCGCCACCGACTCGCCGAGCTTTACGATTCGAGCTAAATACGAATCTACTGCATGAAAGGGCACGCCTGCCATTGGGATCGGCTCGCCTGCTGAAGAACCGCGCTTGGTTAGCGTAATGTCTAATAACTCTGCTGCGCGCTTGGCATCGTCATAAAACAGCTCATAAAAGTCGCCCATTCGATAAAACAGAATGTATTCTTTATGAGCCTGCTTTAAACGCCAATATTGGCGCATCATTGGAGTGTGGTGTTGCAATGCTTCTTCGTTAATAATTTCAGCTTTAGACATGCTTGAGTGATTCGTTATTAGGTTGCGTTAGTGACGGTTAGCGCCTATTCTTAGTTCTAATATTGGCTAGCGCCGGCTACAAATTTATAGCCCATAGCTTAACGGATTTGAGTCAAAAGAGGTAGACGAAGATTGCCTGAATTACAAAAAGAAACACATACATCAGAGCTGGAAACCTTATTAAAAGAACTCTCTAAGCTATTAATAAAAAAGAATTTAATGCTCGTAACTGCCGAATCTTGCACCGGTGGGCTTATTGCCGCCACCTGCACAGAAATTCCTGGTAGCTCGCAATGGTTTGATCGCGCTTACATCACCTACACCAACCAAGCGAAGCACGATATGGTCGATGTACCAATGAAGCTTATCGAACAACACGGCGCTGTTTCAAAAGAAGTCGTCGAAGCCATGGCAGCTGGTGCAGTTAAGAAAGTAGGCAGGAACAATCGAGTCGCCATCTCCGTAAGCGGTATTGCAGGCCCCGACGGCGGCACACCAGATAAACCCGTTGGCACCGTTTGGATTGGCTACGCCGATGACAAAGGCGTAAACAGTAAATTACTACAGCTTAATGGTTCAAGAGCCGAAATTCGCCAAGAAACAGTAAAGCAATCAGTAGGCTGGGCCTTGGCCCACCTCAAACAATAAATAGATAAATATTACGTCACAACGCAGGGGCTGCCTCATGGAGTACCTTTCTTTATTAAAAACCTCGAAGACGCTAACGCTCCTTCGAGGCTACGTTTGCTAAATAACCCGTCATTGCGAGGAGCAGTATTACTGCGACGCGGCAATCTCATAAAGCTTAAGGCAAATTTATCTAGTTACTATGCGTCACGACTTAGGGTTTGCCTCATGCGTACCACACGCTTACTTACGTTCGACAAACATAGTTAAAGAGATCACCATTAAACTATAGGAAATATTCTCTAAAAGCCAGCATTGGCACTATGGAAGATCATGGAGTAACCTATTGTTACCACTAAAATATTTGAAAGCGTTCAAGGTAATTTCATGGATACAATAGACGAATTTGAAAAGAAATTTTTCGTAGTAGCAGGTGAATATAAAAAGATTCATAGGCCATCAGGAAGAAATGGTTCGCGACATCATAAGACAACTAATCAAGTGCAAAAAATCGCTAACCTTGTACTTCACTGTTTAAAGTGCGAAGAACCAATAGAACCAGAGGTTAGAAACTCAATTTCTTCATACTCATTGTCGTGTTCAAGCAAAGGTTGTGATGCAAGAAGTGATATCTCTGCTGAAAATTTAAAAAAACTTGTAGAGTTAACCAAACAAAAGTACCCGTAGGCTAGGGTGACTAAGTCAGCGTCTTCAATATACTCAGCCGGTTTAGCTTAAACTTACATAACCTGTTATGCGAGGCTTTATGAAAGCCGTTTCGTTGGCTGTAGGCGATCAGCGGAAGTCCCTTTAGGGGAATACCTTTGGGGGCAATATCTTTGAGAGATTACTTCGTCGCTTTGCTCCTCGTAATGACGGTGTTTTCTGCTTAATTACAACACTTCTAAACCTCAAACGCCTTTAAAATTGCACATGGCTTATGGGCTCCTCCAGTCTCACATTGATGAAACAGGGTTTTTAGGCGGTCGCGTGCTTGTTGCATTTCTTTTATCTTTTCATCAAGTTCTTGAATTCTGGCGCTGGCGAGTTGTTGAGCTCGTTCATGGTCGTGGCTGGTGTCTAGAGCTAGTAGCTCTTTGATTTCGTTAAGCGTGAAACCTGCTTTTTGTGCTTCTTTGATAAATTTTAGGCGGCGTAAGTCTTCTTCGCTGTATTTTCTAAAGCCTTCGGTTTTTTGTGGGATTTGGATTAAGCCTTTACGCTGATAGTAGCGGACGGTTTCGACGCCGATATTCACTTCTTTGGCTAATTTGCCGATTGTTAACATGATTAAGCTCTAAGTTTTACTTAAGTTTAAGGTTCGTATTTGAAACAGAGTACTTGACTCCGTACCATAGTACAGAGTTTATAATGCGCTTATTGTTTTAATCAAGCTATACGCACAATTCATATTGAATGAAGGAGTACTTAGTTCATGAGTGCCAACGATAAGAAAACTGCAAAACTGTACCGTATGTCGACGGACAAACACACTTGTCCTTTCGGGCTTAAATCTAAAGATCTGCTGAAGCGTGAGGGTTTTGAGGTTGAGGACCACATTCTAGCGGATCGTGAGCAAACCGATGCTTTTAAAGCTAAGCATGACGTAGAAACTACGCCCCAGACCTTTATCGATGGTGAGCGCGTTGGTGGTTACGAAGACCTTCGTCGCTTTTTGGGGAAGAAGGTTAAAGATCCGAATAAGAAAACTTATCGTCCGGTTATTGTTTTATTCATTATGGCGGCTTTGACGGCGTTTGCGATGAGTTTTGCCAGCACAGGCGATGCGTTTACGATTAAAACGGCCGAGTGGTTTGTGAGCTTTGCCATGGTTTTATTAGCGATGTTGAAGCTACAAGACGTCGAAAAGTTCTCAACCATGTTTTTAAACTATGATCTCCTCGCCAAGCGTTGGGTGCCTTATGGTTACATTTATCCTTTTGCTGAAGGAGCCGCTGGTGTCCTGATGGTGGCAGGCACCTTAACTTGGCTCTCTGCGCCAGTAGCCTTGTTTATCGGTAGTATCGGTGCAGTGTCAGTGTTTAAGGCGGTGTATATCGACAAGCGCGAGTTGAAATGTGCCTGTGTCGGTGGTGGGAATAATGTGCCACTTGGTTTTATCTCCCTGACCGAAAACTTGATGATGATCGCCATGTCTATCTATATGGGCGTAAAGCACCTCGCTTAAAGTTTCATAAGCCATTGTGAGCACCATGTTTTAATGGATGTTTACTGAGTCAATGTGTTGCAGGATAGTTGCATTAAAATTACTATGTAGCACATTGATTTTGTTTTTGGTGGGGAATTATGAATTGGGGTGATATAGCGACCGCTGCGGTAACGCTGTTTTTAATTATGGATCCGTTGGGCAATGTCCCTATTTTTAACGCGATCCTGTCTAATATTGAGCCAAAGCGTCGCTCTAAAATAGTAGCAAGGGAACTGGTGATTGCGTTATTTATTTTGCTTGGTTTCCTTTTCGCAGGTAATTCTATTTTATCGTTTTTAGGGCTGACTCAATCGTCACTTAATATCGCTGGCGGTGTTCTTTTATTCATTATTTCATTGCGCATGATTTTCCCTGGCCGACGCGGCTCTGTGGATGATGTCGAGGAAGAAGAGCCGTTTATTGTACCACTCGCCATGCCAATGATTGCTGGGCCTTCGACCATTGCGGTGCTTTTACTCTTAAGTTCAAATCAGCCAGACCAAATTACCGAGTGGAGCATTGCATTATTCCTTTCATGGGTTGTAACCACTATTTTATTAGTGCTATCTCCGAGAATCTTGAGTGTTATTGGTCAGAGAGGCTCGCGAGCGCTGGAACGCTTAATGGGGATGATATTGATCATTCTTGCAACCCAGATGTTGCTAAACGGTATCCGTGATTTTATCGAAAGTTTGGCTTAGCCAAATCAGCTCTGTACGAATATTAACCAGCTTTAGCCGATCATCAATAGCTTACCGCTATAAGGGCTATTATCTTAAGGGAGATCGGGAAATCACTGGTTACTTTTCAGGGGCTTTTGTGGAATAATCAGACTAATTTTTACATTCTTATAAACATTTCAGTCAGTAGGTATTTTTGATGGATGACAACAAAAAGAAGGCGCTCGGCGCTGCTTTAGGTCAAATCGAGCGTCAATTCGGTAAAGGTTCTATTATGCGTCTTGGCGACGGTTCTGCCGCCAGAGGCATCGAAGCTATTTCAACCGGTTCATTAGGCTTAGACATTGCGCTTGGTATTGGTGGTCTGCCTAAAGGGCGTATCGCTGAAATTTATGGCCCTGAGTCATCTGGTAAAACAACGTTAGCATTACAGGCTATCGCTAGCTGTCAGGCAGCAGGCGGAACTGCTGCATTTGTTGATGCAGAGCATGCATTAGACCCAATCTACGCTGAAAAGCTTGGTGTAAACCTAGACGACCTTATCGTTTCTCAGCCAGACACAGGTGAGCAAGCATTAGAAATTACCGATATGTTAGTGCGCTCTGGCGCGGTTGATATCTTGGTAGTTGACTCAGTTGCGGCTCTAACGCCTAAAGCTGAGATTGAAGGCGAGATGGGTGATTCGCACATGGGTCTTCAAGCTCGTTTGATGTCGCAAGCATTGCGTAAGTTAACGGCTAACATTAAGCGTTCGAACACTTTGTGTATCTTCATTAACCAAATTCGTATGAAAATCGGTGTTATGTTTGGCTCGCCAGAAACGACTACTGGTGGTAACGCGCTTAAGTTCTACGCGTCAGTTCGCCTAGATATCCGTCGAATTGGTCAAATTAAGCAGGGCGACGAGATTGTTGGTAACGAAACTCGCGTTAAGGTTGTTAAAAACAAAGTGGCGCCACCGTTTAAGCAAGCTGAGTTCCAAATCCTTTATGGTGAAGGTTCTTCGCTAGAGGGCGAGATTCTTGACTGGGGTGTAAAAGAAGGCTTGGTTGAGAAGTCTGGCGCTTGGTACTCATACAACGGCAACAAAATTGGTCAGGGTAAGCAGAACGTCATTAAGTTCTTAAAAGAAAACCCTGAGATTAAAGAAGAAGTCGAAGGCACGTTAAGAAGTAAGTTATTGGTAACGGCTAAACCCGCCGACGACGAAGAAGAAGCTCCTGAAGAAGCTTAATGCTTTAATCGGTTTATCTATAACGGGTTAATCTATGGGCTTTAAAAAGCCGCCACGCGACTATAAAATAATTGCGATGGATCTATTAGCACGCCGGGAACATTCCCGGCGTGAACTTATTGATAAATTAAAACTTCGAGAGTTCGAAGGGCAAGAGGTCGAAGATTATTTAGATCGCTTAGCCGAACGAGGTCTTCAAAGCGACCAACGATTTGCTGAAAGCTTTATCAGACAGCGATCATTAAATGGTTATGGACCTTTGCGTATTCGCCAAGAATTACGCAAGAAGGGGATTGAAGATTCGGCCATTAGTCACCATTTCGACAGTATGGCGATTGATTGGTATCAAGTCGCCGTTCGCGCGTGGCGTAAAAAGTACAATCAAGCACCAGGTTCCGACTTGAAACTAAGAGCAAAGCAAACCCGATTCTTACAATATCGAGGCTTTGATTTTGAAATGATCAATCATGCTATACACGCTGGTCCCATATCGGAAAACGATGATTATAATTTTGACGATGACTTTGGGTTGTCTTAAAAATCATTGTTTAACAATGAATTAAACATGAATAGTAAAGTAAAAGGTTAATTAAAAGTGAGCACGACAACTAAGCCAATGACGACAAACGACATACGCAAAACCTTTTTAGAGTTCTTCGAACAGAAGGGCCACAAAATAGTGGATAGTGCGCCATTAATTCCGGCCAACGATCCGACTTTATTATTCACCAACGCAGGAATGGTGCCTTTTAAAGATTGCTTTTTAGGTACCGAGCAACGTTCTTACACGCGAGCTACAAGCTCACAAACCTGCGTCCGAGCAGGCGGAAAACATAACGATTTAGAAAATGTTGGTTACACCGCGCGTCATCACACTTTCTTTGAAATGTTGGGTAATTTCAGCTTTGGTGATTACTTCAAAAAAGAAGCCATTGGCTATTGTTGGGAGCTTCTAACCGAAGTCTTTAAACTGCCGAAAGAAAAGCTTTGGGTTACGGTCTACGCCGAAGACGATGAAGCATATGACATCTGGGCTAAAGACATTGGTTTCCCAGAAGACCGCATCAGCCGTATTGGAGACAATAAAGGCGAGCGTTATGCCTCTGATAACTTCTGGGCGATGGGCGATACGGGGCCATGTGGGCCTTGTTCTGAAGTATTTTATGATCACGGTGAGCACATCTGGGGTGGCCCTCCAGGAACGCCTGAAGAAGATGGCGACCGTTTTATCGAAATCTGGAACTTAGTATTCATGCAATACAACCGTCACAAAGACGGCACCATGGAGCCATTACCGAAGCCGTCGGTCGATACGGGCATGGGCTTAGAGCGTATTTCTGCAATTTTACAGGGCGTTCACAGCAATTATGAAATCGACACGTTCCAATACCTAATTAAACAAACCGCAGACTTGCTAGAAGTTAAAGATTTAGACAATAAGTCGTTGCGCGTTATTGCTGATCATATCCGTTCATGTAGCTTCTTAATCCTTGATGGCATAGTGCCGAGCAATGAAGGACGTGGTTACGTTTTGCGTCGTATTACGCGTCGCGCGATTCGTCATGGGCATCAACTTGGTGCCAAAGGTGAGTTCTTCTCGAAATTGGTTCAAGCATTGGTCGATACCATGGGCGATGCTTATCCTGCGCTTAAAGAACAACAATCAATTATTGAAGGCGTGTTAGCGAAAGAAGAAGCTGCTTTTGCCAAAACTTTAGACAAAGGTATGCAGATTTTAGAAGCTGATATGGCGAATGTTAGCGATAAGACCATATCCGGCGAAACAGTGTTCAAGCTTTATGATACCTATGGTTTTCCTCAAGATTTAACCGCAGACATCGCGCGTGAAAAAGGTTTAGAGATCGACTGGGATGGTTTCGAGAAAGCGATGGAAGAGCAGCGTCAGCGTGCGCGTGCATCGAGTAACTTTGGCGTTGATTACAATGATTCTTTGAAACTTGAAGAAGTGTCGAAGTTCACCGGTTATGACTACTTAAGCCAACAGGTTAAAGTCATCAAATTGCTTAAAGGCGACCAGGCCGTAGACACTCTAGAAGAAGGTGATAAGGGTATCGTAATCCTAGAAAAGACCCCTTTTTATGCAGAGTCTGGTGGTCAGGTTGGTGATAAAGGTTATTTATACGGCTGTGGTGCGAACTTTGTGGTCGAAGACACGCAGAACATTGGTGATGCCATCGCGCATATTGGCTATATGGATAAAGGTAGCATCAGCAGTGATTCTGAGTTAAATGCAAATGTGGATGGCGGTTTACGTCAAAGCACCATGAGGAACCACTCAGCGACGCACTTGCTTCATGCGGCACTCCGAGAGGTTTTAGGCTCGCACGTCCAGCAGAAAGGCTCTTTGAACGATCCTGAGCGGCTTCGTTTCGACTTCTCGAACCCTGAAGCGGTTTCACGAGAAGATTTAGCGACCGTGGAGCGCATGGTAAATGAAAAGATTTTTGAGAATCATCCAGTCGAAGCGGCAGTGATGTCGATGGATGAAGCTAAAGAGCAGGGTGCAATGGCCTTGTTTGGCGAGAAGTATGGTGATGAAGTTCGCGTACTGACCATGTCGCCGTTTTCAGTTGAGCTGTGTGGCGGTACTCACGTTAAACGCACTGGTGACATAGGCCCTTTAAAAATCGTTTCTGAGACAGGTATTGCGGCCGGTATTCGACGCATTGAGGCGATAACGGGCGAGCGTGCAGTAGCTTGGATGCAGCAGTCTGAAGAGAAGCTACACCACTTGGGTAAACTTTTGAAAAGTGAACCTGCTCAGTCGGTTGAGAAAGTTGAGCAGTTGCTTGATAAGTCTAAGCAACTGGAAAAGCAGATTCAGCAACTTCAAAGCAAGCTAGCGTCTAGCCAGGGAAGCGATTTAGCCTCTGATGCTGAAGATATTAATGGCGTAAAGCTATTAGTGTCGAAGCTTGAGGGTGTAGAGCCTAAAGCTCTGCGTGACTTGCAGGATCAATTAAAGAATAAGCTTGGCTCTAGTATTGTGGTACTGGGGATTGCGAGTGATGATAAAGTTAGTCTAATCGCCGGCGTGAGCAAAGACCTAACGTCTAAAGTGAAAGCTGGAGACTTGATCAAGATGGTTGCGGAGCAGGTTGGCGGTAAAGGCGGAGGCCGCCCAGACATGGCACAAGCAGGTGGTAAAGATGCAGAGGCGCTTCCTGCGGCGTTAAACTCTGTAAAACCATGGGTAATAGAGAAACTTTCTTAAGAAAGTGCGATATACTCATGATATGGAACAAAGTTTCCTTGTAACAGAAAGTATATTTGTGACAGGAGACACAAAAAGATAGTTTTGGATACAATTTATTGTTAAAATTCGCGGCTTTCGACGTAAGTGTCGACTTTTTTTTCACTAAGTTCGTATTAAGTTGTACTAGTATTTGTAGTTAGTAGATTAAATTTGTAGATAGTTGAGAGCGACTTGGATATAGTCAGGAATGCTCTCTAGGATAGAGGAGATTGGAATGTTAATTTTAACGAGACGTGTCGGCGAAACGCTGATGATTGGTGATGAAATCACTGTTACTGTATTAGGTGTTAAAGGAAATCAGGTTCGCATTGGTATCAATGCACCGAAAGAAGTCGCTGTTCACCGTGAAGAAATCTATATGCGAATCCAGCATGAGAAGCAAATGGAGAATTATCAACCAAATCAACCAGGTAATAATTCAGACGACGACTATAATTATTAAAAAAAAATGGATTGGAGTGTTGCAATTTATCCTGAATAAGGTAACATTCCGTCCGCGTCAACGGTGAGGTGGCCGAGCGGCTGAAGGCGCTCCCCTGCTAAGGGAGTATACCCTAATCCGGTATCGAGGGTTCGAATCCCTCCCTCACCGCCATTATTCTTTTTTAATGTTAATGGTAATGACAAAGAAAGTTGACGCTAAATTTTAAAACCTGCTTCTAGCAGGTTTTTTTATGCCTGGCTTAAAAGTCAGGGGGGAGGGTGAGAAGCCTTGGGTTCGAGCCGAGCAGCTTTAACTCTAAACAAGGATTGTGTAATGCCACTGATATAAAACTATACCTACTAGTTTTTGCTCAAAAAGCCTCAATATCTTAAATGCTGTTATTATTTTAATCGGTATAGTTACTTTCCAGAAAGAACCGTAATAGATTTGTAATTGATGATTTATTCACAAAAGAGTCTTCATTATATGAGTTTAACACTTTTAGAATGACTTTAGCGCGTGTAACTAAATGATTTACTTAGACAAAGTTGTTTGCAATTATACCTTCTTTGGGCGATTATTAGTCGTACAAACCTAGTCGCGGGGTTCGATGAAAAGTAACTGGTATATCAAAAATACATTTATTTTACTTTGTATTTTGTATGTCACTATCTGTATCTATATTACTGAAATATTAGTTAATGCAGTGACATCAGAGCAAAGTGAAGAAGCCAGGTCTGAGCTCTTAAATGAAGCCTCACTGGTGCGGGCTAATATTGAGTCCTCAATTTACTCTGACGTTTATATCGCTAATAGTTTGGCGACAGTTCTTACCGCCGACCAAACCTTAGGCGTTTCTAGATTCGGCTCTATAGCCAGCACCTTAAAATCGAAGGCAAATTACGTTAGAAATATTGCTGTCGCAAAGGACTATACTATTATTTTAGTCTACCCTTATGCCGGCAACGAAAAAGCGAAGGGGTTTGATTACAGAACGTCTCCGTCACAATTCCAAACAGTAGAGCAAGCTCGTGTTGAGCAGGAAGTTGTTTTAGCAGGACCCTTACCCTTAGTTCAAGGTGGAAATGGGCTTATCGCACGTTATCCAATTTTTACTGATTACCCGAGTAATGAAGAGTACTGGGGGCTCGTTAGTGTCGTTTTTGATGTTGACGAACTCTTCAAAGACTCAGGCCTTATCGAATTAAGCGAGCGTTATGATATTGCTATCAAAAGCTCGACCATTGTTAATGATGATGATGGTTTGTTTTTTGGGGAGACCAGTTTTTTTGAACAACCTGATGTTGAGTTTTCGTTCGACATTCTTGCGGGTACTTGGCGTTTAGCTGGAAAGTTAAAAGAAAGTAGTAACGCGCCTTTATTAACCCTGCCGTTAGTTATAAGGCTTGTTTGCTATCTGACATCACTTGGGCTCCTTATATCAATTATTTTGCTCTTTAGGGCGTATAGAGTGGCGACTAAAATTTCTTACCGAGACGAATTAACCGGCTTAGCGAATAGGCGCTATGCTATGGAGATTATTGAAAAGTTCATTAATCGGAGAGACCATGCCCGTTTTAGTCTAGTTTCTGTTGATTTGAATCGATTTAAATATATTAATGATCATCATGGTCACGAAGCCGGTGACTATGTATTGCAAGAAATATCGAAAACATTAGTCTCTTGTGTGAGAGGCTCTGATTTTGTTTTTAGGCTCGGAGGGGATGAATTTTTGATACTTCTTGCAGGACAATACAAAACTGAAAATCTTGATAAAATTATAAAGAAGTTGAAAAACTCTATTGATAGTCGAGTGTTTCATTTTAAAGGGCATGACTTAGAGGTTAGTTTAAGTGCAGGTTATGCTCGGTTCCCAGCGGACTCAAAAGACTTAGATGAATTGTTAAGCATCTCTGATGTGGCCATGTTTGAGGATAAGAAAGGTCATCAGCGATAAAGAGTCTTTTGTTGTGTATTCGAGCTTAAGAACCAATGTATTTGTTAGTTCAAAAAACGCACTACACGATCAATCTTTAAGCAATATCTGTTTAAAAAACAGACGCTTAGAAGTTTTTTTAATAAAATTGATAAAAAATTAAAAAAGGGCGTTGACATATCAGAGTCTGGTGGCATAATACGCCCCACTTACGAAGCGCGTGTAGCTCAGTTGGATAGAGTACCTGGCTACGAACCAGGCGGTCGGAGGTTCGAATCCTTCCACGCGCGCCATTATCCGAAAAAGGCTTCCAAGAAATTGGAAGCCTTTTTTCGTTGTGTTTTAGGAAATGTTAAGATATCCCGAGTGATATCGCCAAGTTAATCAACTCATTTCACTCGAATCCAGTAAGTTTTACCTCTTTGTGGACTTTTACACTTCCCTTTATTAGTCTGTTTTTTTAAAGGAATAACAGATAATAATTTATGAAGAAGTTTATTAACCCGTTTCTAATCCTAATTATCGCTGTATGTGCAGGGCTAGTTATCTTCAAATTGAAAGATAACGGCTCTATAAATTCGGCGACACATATTACTTGTCATACATACACAATGACCAAAGTTTCAAATGATCAGGCAACATTAACTGCCGCTCATAAAGTTAAACAGTGCGATAACTCTGACTATTTAATAAACGTAGTTTCGATATACGAAACAGAAGAGCACCGCGGGGATGTTGTTTACAAGTCTAAAAGTGAATTACCTGAAACGATTTATTTGATTTGGGAAGACTTTGATGGGTTAGTGATTTCCAAGCCAGCAAGCACTGAATTAATTAGCGCCAAAAGATATCGATCTAGCTACAATGTTGAGTATTTACCCTTACGTAAACTAAGAGTTGCTATTGGAAATGCATTAACTGATCATAGAAATAACTATCTTAATAGAACAAAGCCCAGTGATTAACTGGGCTTTTTTTACTTTTCGACTAGTGTTAAACGACTTTTAGTTTCACATTAACGCCACCGCGGGTTGCGTTTGAGTATGGGCAGACTTGGTGGGCTTTGCTAACAAGATCTTCAGCATCAGCCTTGTCCATGCCTGGTATTGACACCTGTAACTCCACGTCAATGGCAAAGCCGCCGTCAGTCGGGCCGATACCAACAACACCAGTTACTGTCGTGTCTTCTGGCAACTTTACTTTTTGCTGACCAGCAACGTGCTGCATGGCGCCAATAAAGCAGGCTGAGTAGCCGGCAGCAAACATTTGCTCAGGATTGGTGCCATCGCCACCAGCGCCACCGAGCTCTTTTGGCGTTGATAGTTTTACATCAAGCTTTCCATCATCAGATTTCGCTGAGCCTGCACGGCCGCCGGTTGCTGTAGCCTTTGCGGTGTAGGCTATTTCATTTGGCTTTTTCATACTTTGTTCTCCTTGAGCTTATAGTGATTTCATATCAATAACGAATCGGTACTTCACGTCAGAGTCCATGACTCGCTTGTATGCTGTGTTGATATCTTTCATGTCTATCATTTCGACATCAGAGACGATGTCATGTTCCGCACAAAAGTCTAGCATTTCTTGCGTTTCGGCGATTCCGCCAATAAGTGAGCCAGCGATTCGTTTACGCCCTAAAATTAAACCCGCACCATTTAAGTCTGGTAGGGGGTTTAATGCGCCTACAAGAACCATTGTGGCATCGCGTTTTAGTAAGCTGACATAAGGGTTTAAATCATGAGCCACTGGTACTGTATTTAAAATAAAGTCAAAGCTACCTGCTTGTGCCTTCATCGCATCTTCGTCTTTGGACACTAAGACCTCACTAGCACCAAGGCGCTTAGCGTCAGCACCTTTTTCGGGGGAGGTTGTAATCATAACTACTTCTGCGCCCATAGCATTAGCAAGCTTTACGCCCATGTGGCCTAGGCCACCTAGACCAACGACGCCAACTTTATCGCCTTTCTTAACGTTCCATTGACGCAGTGGGGAGTAGGTTGTAATTCCGGCGCATAGCAATGGCGCGACAGCTTTTGTATAGAGTTTCTCAGAGACATTTAGTACAAACTTTTGGTCCACGACTATTTGATTTGAGTAGCCACCATGAGTGCGACCACCTGAGATGGGATCGTCGCTTCCATAAGTCATGACAGCGCCTTTCTCACAGTATTGCTCTAGATCTTCATCGCAAGCGCTACAAGACTGGCAAGAATCAACCATACAGCCAACGCCTACCAATTGACCTTCTTTAAAGTTTGAAACGTTCGAACCGACCTTTACCACTCGGCCAACAATTTCATGACCCGGGACAACAGGGTAAACGGTGCCACCCCAGTCATTATGGGCGGTGTGAATGTCGCTATGACAAACCCCGCAGTATTCGATGGCGATTTGCACGTCGTCCGCTTGGACATCGCGACGCTCAATTTCTATCGGGCCTAAATCGGAATCTTCGGATTGTGCTGCATATGCTGCTGTTTTCATTACTGCTCCTTAATATTTGGAATACAGAGATTGCTATTCACTGAGAATAACCTTTACAGAGTGAATTTGCTGTAAATGACTGTGCAACTTAACTAAATTTTTAATTTGTTGAGATGAATCAAGGTAGAAAGTAGGGTCCAAGGCGGTCAAATTTTAGGGATTTAAACTTCTTATCGTTTAGTAGTATTTGGCTATGTTTCTGATTTAACAGCGTTTTGTACAGTGGTTTGTACGATAATCATCCAAAAAATGACTCTGCTATTTTTAATAGAGTTTGTTAAACTAGTGGCCAAAAGTGACTAAAGATAAACTTAATGGATTCCGCTAACTTTTTTGCCAACAATTTACCGCTCTTAGTGATTCTTGGAACTATCCTAGCCCTAGGGCTGGTGCTTATCATTATTGTCTTGCGTCAGAACAAAACGATAAAAACTATAGCCGAGACTCACGCTGGGGCCTATGACGCCATTAAAGCATTAGAACAAAAGCAAGCCATGGCATTTGAGTATGCTAAATCTGACTTGCATCGAATGACTGAGTTGAGCCAGCGTTCCTCTGAAAACTTTATTGAAAAATTGCAGGGCAACCAAATAAAGCTCGGTGAGTCATTCCAATCTTTCCAAAGACAATTGCAGAAGGACTTGTCAGGTTTTAAGGACAATCTACAAAAGGATATTTTTAAGCTCAAAGAACAGATTGAGCTCAATCAGAAAGAATCCCAAGCGCAGCTTCATGAGCAGTTTAGACGCGGCATCAAGGATGTGCGTGAAGAACTGACACAAAATTTAAAGTTCCATGGCGAGACTTTTGAAAAGAACATGAAAGGTCTCACTCAGTCCACTGATGAGCGTCTAAAAGAGATCAGTGGGCAGGTCGAAAAGCGTTTGGCTGATGGCTTTGAGAAAACCACAAAAACCTTCCAAGATGTTTTAAAGCGTTTAGCGTTAATTGATGATGCGCAGAAGAAAATTACGGAACTATCGAGCAACGTAGTCAGTCTGCAGGAAATATTATCGGACAAGCGTTCGCGCGGGGCTTTTGGTGAGGTACAGCTGGAATCGTTAGTGTCTAACGTGATGCCGACCAGTCACTACAAATTCCAGCATACGTTTAACAATGGCAAGATCGTGGACTGCGCCTTGTTCTTACCAGAGCCGACTGGTGTGATCGGTGTGGACGCTAAATTCCCGCTAGAAAACTACCAGAAGATGGTGGACGTGGAATTGTCGAAGCCAGAGCGTGACGCCTCGCACCGTGCCTTTGTGCAGGATATTAAAAAACACGTTAAAGATATTGCTAGCAAGTATATTATTGATGGCGAAACCGCTACTGGCGCTGTGATGTTTATTCCAGCTGAGGCTGTGTTTGCGGAAATTCATGCGCACCATCCTGAGTTGGTTGAGTTTGCTCAGCAGAACAAAGTTTGGATGGTATCGCCAACCACTATGATGGCGCTTTTGACTACGGCAAGCGCGGTTTTAAAAGACGAAGCGACGCGTAAACAAGTGCACATTATTCAGGAGCATTTAGGTAAGCTATCGGTTGAATTCGGTCGCTTTAAAGATCGCTGGGGCAAGCTCAATACCCATATTGATCGCCTAACTAAGAGCGCTAAAGATATAGATACAACTGCCGATAAGATCACACGCCGTTTCGATCAAATCGAGCAGGTTGAATTACAAGATGAAGATGATGACGATGATCCAATTGGTATTGGTCATCAATCTTAATAGATTAGGAATTATTGATGTTTAGAAATACTGTTATAGCTTTATTGTTAAGTGTTTTTAGCTTGGCGCCTAAAGCCCAAGAGCCGTTATTGCTATCGCTTAAAGGCGACTTAACCCAAGGTGGTTTAGTGATTGGTCAAGCCGTTAAAGGCTCTGAAGTGACCTTTGAAGACAAGCAATTAGAACTAACGCCTAATGGCTATTTTGTGTTCGGTTTTCATCGTGACATGCCTGAAACTGCGACCTTAACGGTCCTGAAAGGCGATCAAAAAGAAGTCCAGAAACTGTTTGTACGCAAGCGCGACTATAATATTGAGCGTATAGATGGCTTACCACCTTCAAAAGTGAACCCGATGAAGCCAGAAGTTTTAAAGCGTATTCGTAAAGAGGGCGCTTTAGTGTCAAAGGCACGCGCAAAAACCAGCAAAGACGAATTCTTTATGCAGGATTTTATCTGGCCTGCCAAAGGTCGTTTGAGTGGTTTTTACGGAAGCCAGCGCGTATTAAATGGTGAACCAAAACGACCACACTATGGTGTTGATGTGGCTGCCCCAACCGGCACTGAAGTCGTAGCGCCAGCCGATGGTATCGTGCGCCTTGCTTATGATGATATGTTTTACTCAGGCGGAACCTTAATCGTTGATCACGGTTATGGCGTTTCATCGACTTTTATCCACTTGCACTCTATTGATGTAGAAGCTGGACAAACAGTAAAGCAAGGTCAAAAGATTGCCACTATTGGGGCGACAGGTCGCGCCACAGGACCACACTTAGATTGGCGCATTAACTGGTTTGATTCGCGATTAGATCCGCAGCTATTAGTTCCTCCATTCGAACAGGATAAATAAGATAACTGTACCTATGAATACACAAGAATTTTGTAAGACTTTTAATTTATTGGACTTTGTTCGTGAAAATTTAGACGGACACAAACCCTTTACTATGGCGCTTGAAGACTTCGTGGTGACTTTTCATGATGTCGGCATTTTAGAATTTAAGCCAAAAGCAGAGTCGCAGCAATACTTGGTACTATCGGCAGGTGTGCATGGTAACGAAACTGCTCCGATGGAAATAGTGTCAGATATGGTGCATGACTTATTAAACGGTAAGCTAGAGCTTCGCTGTCACTTGCTGGTTCTAATCGGTCATCCCAAAGCGATGCTTGAGGAAAATCGTTTCATCGACTTTAATCTAAACCGTATGTTTAACGGTGAATGGAAAAAGTACTGGGAGCGACGCGATGAAATTTGCGAAGTTGAGCGCGCCAAGCGCTTGGAAGAGGCGGTTAATGACTTTTTCTCGAAAAGTTGCGCTAACGATACGCGCACTCATCTGGACTTACATACCGCCATCCGAGCTTCTAAATATCAAAAATTTGCCATTTATCCGTATTTAGATAGCCGTGAACATAACCCAGCTGTATTCAATGTGATGCAAGACTGCGGCGTTAACACTATTTTGCTTTATCACAAACCAAGTACCGTGTTCTCGTACCATTCTAGCCATAACTACAAGGCGGACAGCATTACCGTCGAATTGGGTAAAGTTAAACCTTTTGGTGAAAACGACCGTGAAGATTTTGCCGCTGCCGAGAAAACGCTCCGCCAATTGGTCGAAGCAAGCTATAACTTTGACCATACCACACGCTATAAAGCCAATGGCCAGCGTCTGTTTAAGGTCAAGCGTGAGTTATTACGCGTCAGCGATGATTCGCACCTGAATGTTGACGATGGGCTCGCTAACTTTTCAAGTTTCGAGAAAGGCTTTGAGCTTTTAAGTGATCCAGAAAAGCCATATGTCGTTGAGAGCGATGGCGAAGCAATCGTATTCCCGAACAATAATGTGCCTATTGGTCAGCGAATGGCATTGGTGGTAGAAGAGGTTTAGTAGGTGATTGAATTTTTAATCACACTTATTGTTCGTCTCTTAAAGGCTAACCTCTGTAAGACCTTATATTTACGTTCATTTTTTGCACGAGCAAAAAACGAACCAAAAAAATCGCCCCAAAAGTTAGGTCCGAAGGACTTCCCTCAAGCGTCGAATATCACTATTCGAGCCGTCAAACGAAACATCCCTGTTTCGTTTTGACTAAATTGGGCTGTCCTGCCCAATTTACTCGGTGATATTGACACTTGAGGCTAACTTTTACGGGGTAATAAGAGCTTCATATCTTTAGCGATTGGAAGTGATATTTATAGCAAGATAGAGTTTGTTTAGTTAAAAAATCCTTCTTTCAATTCCTGTATCATTCATAATCTTTACCGCTAACTCTTCGACTGAGCGCGAAGTGGTGTTAATAAACGGTATCTTTTCTTTTCTGTAAAGTGATTCAACTTCACGAGCTTCATACATACATTGCTGGAATGATGAGTATTTGCTGTCTGGGCGGCGACCGGTTCGAATTTCATGCAGTCGCATAGGGTCGATGCTGAGGCCATAAAGCTTATGTTTATTTTTGGCTAATCCTTCGTTTAACTTAATATTAGGCAGGTCTTCGTCGGTAAAAGGGTAATTGGCGGCGAAAATACCGAATTGCATCGCTAAATAAAGCGATGTTGGTGTTTTACCGCAGCGCGATGGGCCAACAAGGATGATATCTGCTTTGTCGTATTGCTTGGTGGTTGCGCCATCGTCGTTATTAAGCGCAAAGTTTACCGCGCTCATGCGAGTATCATAAGCCTGCAAATCATCGGTAGAGTGCGATTTACCAACACTGAATGAGCTTTTTACGCCAAGTTCTTTTTCTAGTGGGCCAATGTAAGTATGGAAAAAGTCGAGCAGAATGGCTTCTGAGCCGAGAATAATTTGTCGAATCTCAGGGCGTACAATGGTTTCGAAAACCAAGGGCGCAACACCGTCTCGAATGGCGGTTTGATTGATTCGGGTGACCGCCGCTAAGGCTTTCTCTTCATCGTCTACGAAGGGGATGGTGTGGTACATAAATTCCACATCATCTTCGAATTGTGCGGTCAAGGACTGCCCTAGTAGCTCTGCGGTAATACCTGTTCGATCTGAAATAAAGAAGACTGTACGTTTCATATTTGTGCAATAACCAGTAAAATGGCGACCTTTAATGACCAATGAGTGTGTGAATTTAAGCATTTACGCCTGTTTTCAGCAAGTAGCCGCTGGGATAGAGGGCGATTTTCTTTAATTTGCAGACCACAACGGGAGAAATACTTTGGATAAGTACGTACTTTGGTATGAAGAGTTAGGCATGGGTGACGTCGAGCGCGTTGGTGGTAAAAACGCGTCTTTAGGCGAGATGATTAGTAACCTAAGCAATATGGGTGTTAGTGTACCTGGCGGTTTCGCCACTACAGCTGATGCTTTTAGAGCTTTCCTTGAGCAAAGCGGCCTAAACGAAAAAATTAATAATGAGCTAGATGGATTAGACGTTGATGACGTTGAGAAGCTGGCAGAAGTTGGTGCGAAGATTCGTGGCTGGATCATGGATACGCCGTTTATCCCAGAAATGGAAATGGCCATCACCGACGCTTATAACAAACTAAAAGGCGATTCGAACGAAGAATTCGCTGTTGCTGTACGCTCTTCAGCTACCGCTGAAGATTTACCTGATGCTTCTTTCGCAGGTCAACAAGAAACTTTTCTTAACGTCCGCGGTTTAGACAATGTGATGAAGGCGCTGAAAGAAGTATTTGCGTCTTTATTTAATGACCGCGCGATTTCGTACCGTGTCCACCAAGGTTTTGAGCACAAGTTAGTGGCTTTGTCTGCGGGTGTACAGAAAATGGTACGCAGTGATATCGCTTCTAGTGGTGTTATGTTCACTATGGATACGGAGTCTGGCTTTGAAGACGTTGTCTTTATCACAGGAGCTTACGGTCTTGGTGAAACAGTGGTGCAAGGTGCTGTAAACCCTGATGAATTCTATGTTTATAAACCGACCTTAGAGCAAGGACGTCAAGCTATCGTGCGTAAAACATTGGGTGGCAAAGCCATCAAGATGGTTTATACCGATAACAATGAGCACGATAAGAGCATTGAAACGGTAAGCGTTGAACACAACGAACGCATGAACTTCTGTATTAATAATGCAGAAGTACAGGAGCTTGCCAAACAAGCCATGATCATCGAGAAGCACTATAAGCGTCCAATGGACATCGAGTGGGCTAAAGACGGTGCTGACGGTAAGTTATATATTGTTCAGGCTCGTCCTGAAACCGTTAAAAGCCGCGCCGATAAAAACGTTATCGAGCGTTATCAGTTAAAGAATAAGTCTGAACTTGTGGCGACAGGGCGTGCAATTGGCCAGCGTATTGGTAAAGGTAAGGCGCGTGTTGTTAATTCGATTGATGACATGAAAACGGTTCAGAAAGGCGACGTTTTAGTAACAGATATGACGGATCCAGATTGGGAGCCAGTCATGAAGCGCGCTGCTGCAATCGTCACCAACCGTGGTGGCCGTACTTGTCACGCAGCGATTATTGCGCGTGAGCTGGGTATTCCAGCTGTTGTGGGTTGCGGTGACGCAACTGACCGCATTAAAGACGGCGCAGAAGTTACTGTGAGCTGCTCAGAAGGCGATACCGGTAATATTTATAAAGGTTTGTTAGATTTTGAAGTCAACAAGAGCTCGGTAAAAGACATGCCTGAGCTTCCATTCAAAATCATGATGAACGTGGGTAACCCAGATCGCGCCTTTGATTTTGGTCAATTACCAAACGCAGGCGTAGGTTTAGCGCGTTTAGAGTTTATTATTAACCGCATGATTGGGGTTCACCCGAAAGCCTTGTTGAATTATGACAAGCTTGAAGATGATAACCTGAAAAAGACGATTGCGATGCAAATGTCTGGTTACGCAAATCCGAAAGAGTTTTACATCAGTAAGTTGGTAGAAGGTATTTCGACTATTGCCTGTGCCTTTGCGCCAGAAAAGGTTATCGTGCGTATGTCTGACTTCAAGTCGAATGAATATGCGAACTTGATTGGTGGTAGTCTTTACGAGCCTCACGAAGAGAACCCAATGATTGGATTCCGTGGTGCCGCGCGTTATATCTCTGAAGATTTCCGTGATTGCTTTGAGCTAGAGTGTGAAGCGATTAAGCGTGTTCGTAACAAAATGGGCTTCAACAATGTTGAAATCATGATCCCATTCGTGCGTACTCTAGGTGAAGCGAAGCGCGTCATTGAGTTACTGGAAGAAAACGGTCTTAAACGTGGAGACAACGGCTTACGGGTTATTATGATGTGTGAACTGCCTTCCAATGCCGTGCTAGCACAAGAGTTCTTGAAGTATTTTGATGGCTTCTCCATTGGCTCAAACGATTTAACGCAGCTTTCTTTAGGCTTAGATCGTGACTCAGGCATTATTTCGCACTTGTTTGATGAGCGAGACCCGACGGTAAAAGTACTGTTAGCTAATGCTATTAAGGCATGTAAAAAAGCGAATAAGTACATTGGTATATGTGGGCAGGGCCCTTCGGACCATCCAGACTTCGCAAAATGGCTAATGGAGCAGGGTATCGATAGTGTTTCTCTTAACCCTGATACCGTGCTAGAAACTTGGCTTTTCTTGGGTAAAAAGTCATAACTCCTAGCTGTTGTAGCTAGCAGTGGTAATCAAAAAAGCGGTGTCTCAAACACCGCTTTTTTTATACTTGAAGTGTCTGGGGAAAATCAAGATAGGCAACTTGCATTAACCACTGTTTTTCACACTGTGCTTGCCAACAACCTCTATTACTAGTGTTTGGAGCTGAAATTTCCTAATTCACACTTTAAGGAATTTTACTTTGTGATTGTGTAACTGCGTGGCATACTTATATGCGTGATTCAGGAAATTGATAAATAAATTAGGAGGTTAACTCGATGAAAAAATTAGCTATCGCACTTTTGGCTTCAACTTTAATGGTTGCTTGTAGTGATGAAAGTCAAGAAGACGTTAAAGAAGAAACCAACGAAGCAGTTGAGTCGATGAAAGACGCAAGCAGTGAAGCTTGGAAAGAGACAAAAGAAGCAACAGCAACTGCGGTTGATAAGACCCAGGAGTTAGCATCTGACGCTGCTGATGCCACAAAAGAAGCTGCGCAAGATGTGAAAGAAGCAACAGTTGATGCTTATGATGCAACGAAAGAAGAAGCTCAAGAAATGCTTGATGATGCCGAGCAATCTTTGGAAGAAGCAAAAGCTGAGTCTGAAAAAGCTTTGGCTGAAGCCGAAAGAGAGCTTGAAGAAGCGAAAGAAGAGCTTGAACAAGAAGCAGAAGGCGATCACTAATCGTACTCTGAAGTAACTCGAAAGCCACTTGTTAGCGCAAGTGGCTTTTTTTATGTCTGATACTGGTGAATATTATTATGGGGATAAAAGTTCGTTTGGCTGAACTTGAAGAGGTGTATCCACTTAGAAGCGAGGTACTAAGGCCGGGGCAGCCGATGTCATCCTGTCATTATCCAGAAGATGATTTTGATGGGGTGTTTCATTTGGTGGCGGAAAATGACAACACAATTGTCGGTATAGGGTCATTTTATCCAGAAGAGTGCGTTGGGATTGATTCTGCAGCTAGTTATAGACTGCGTGGTATGGCGACAGTATCTTCGATTCGTGGGCAAGGTATTGGCAGAAACTTGCTAGAAGAAGGTATAAGACAGTGCCGGCTACGTGGAGCAGAGTTATTATGGTGTAACGCTCGAACTAGTGCGGTACCATTTTATCGTAAGCTCAATTTTGATATAAAAGGAGAAGAGTTTATGATTGACAGTATCGGACCTCATTTTCTTATGGTGTACCGATACGAATCGTAACAAGACCAATATTTAAAATAAGAACTAGGAAATTTATTCATGAGCCAGTCGTTGGATACACCGTTACAATTAGAAAATACCTTAGCCGCCTTTTACCGCTGGGAAAAAGCGAAATCTGAGCAACCATTTTTGCGTCAGCCGTATGGAAATGATTGGCAGGAATACAGCTGGAAGGAAGTTGGTCAGCAAATTCGAAAGATGGCAACTTATCTCAAGCGAGAGCTACCTGCGAATAGTAAAGTAGCCATATTCTCTTATAACTGTGCGCATTGGGTTATGGCTGATTTGGCGATCATGCTCGCAGGACACGTGAGTGTGCCTATTTATCCGAGTGCGGGTTCGGATACGGTTACGACGATTCTTGAACACAGTGAGTCTAAGTTAGTATTCGTAGGAAAGCTTCCTGATTGGGGTAAAAAATCAGGCGCCATCCCAGAAGGCATGAGGGTTCTCGGTTGTCATCAAGACCACGAGGGCTTAAAGGATTGGAATGAAATCATTGCGGGTGAAGAGCCTTATCCCGAGTCGCCTGTGCCTAGTTTCGATGAGTTAGCGACTATTGTTTACACCTCAGGCACCACAGGTATTCCTAAAGGTGTATTAATTAACCATCGAGTCTTGTCAAACGGCGCAGCAGCGGCTGCAGCGTTTATTGATTTAGAAGAAGAGCGTTGCTTTTCATATTTACCATTAGCGCACTGCGCAGAAAGAGAACTCACAGAAATCATTAGTATCCACACTGGTAGCTGTATTTCTTTTACTGAATCTCTCGATCGTTTCCAAGACAATATTCAGTCCGTTAGACCTACAATTTTCTTTGGTGTACCGCGAATTTGGTTAAAGTTTCAGCAAGGAATCGAAGAGAAGGTGGGTAAAACAAAACTTAAGATTTTACTTAAGATACCATTACTTAACCGTTTGATTAAAAAGAAAATACTGACTGGTCTTGGGCTCGATCAGGCCAAGATTTGTTTGTCCGGTGCGGCTGCATTGCCGGCTGCAACATCGAAGTTTTTTAAGTCTATAGGCTTGCCTATTTGCGAAGCTTATGGTCTCACAGAAACTATGGCATTCTCTCATGCGTCATCTCCGGAATACTGGAAGTTAGGCTCAGTTGGTGTCGCCATGCCAACTGCTGAAGCTAAAATTGCTGAGTCTGGCGAAGTGTTACTCCGTAGTCCCTGCTTGATGCAGGGTTATTACAAGGAGCCACTTAAAACACAAGAGGTTATTGATGAGGAAGGTTATTTCCATACAGGCGATTTAGGACGTATTGATGAGGATGGTTTCTTATTCATTACCGGTCGTGTCAAAGATATCTTTAAAACCTCTAAAGGGAAGTATGTCACTCCAGTTCCAATAGAGGCAACATTAGAGCCTGAACTCGGCGTCGAGCACTTGTGTGTAATTGGAGATGGTTTGCCTGCACCTATCGCTATTGCCTCTATTTACAACAAGGATTTCAGTGATAAAGATGGCTATTTAGAAGAGGCTAAGCAGCTTCTAATGAAGGTTAATAATAATCTAGAAGCTCATGAGAAGTTGGCAAAGCTAATACTGGTCAACGAAGAGTGGAGTCCTGAAAACGGCTTGATAACACCAACCTTAAAAATTCGCCGACAAAGTATAGAGGCTCACTATAAGCCAAAGATTGATAAATACATGAAGTCAGAGAGTTTGGTGGTTTGGGGTTAATAAAGTGTGAGCTACTTGGCTGAAACTTATTGAAAGTTAACAGTATTTTACGTTCATTTTCTTAATTCTATTGCTTGATATGGCATACTGTAGATGGTCTATAATCAACTTGATTAAGGAGAAATGACATGGGTATTTTAACTTGGATTGTAGTTGGCTTAGTAGCCGGAGCATTAGCAAAATTAATCATGCCAGGACCTGACGGCGGTGGTTGGATTCTAACAATCGTTCTAGGTATCGTAGGTGCATTTGTTGGTGGCTTTGTGGGTGGCTTACTAGGTTTAGGTGGTGAAGCTACAGGTTTTAACATTCCTACTCTTTTAACCGCTACTGGTGGTGCGATTATCATCTTGCTACTCTATAGAACCTTCAGAAAGCCATAATCTCAATGACCATCTCTCGGTTCATCTTTTATTCAGTTGAGCCGCAGTAAACTGTCTCCTGAAACTAGCCCCCGCTTATAAAAAGCTTGGATTGGCATCAGGAGACAGATTATGAAAATTAAAAAACCTCTTATTATATCGACTTTGGCGTTCACAGCGCTGTTATTACCTCTAACTGTGAGTGCGGATCACCGTGACCACAGGCATTCCCATTATGATGATCGTCATAGCTATCGTTATGTAAAAGCTAAGGTAGTTGATGTCGAGCCTATTTTTGAAAGAGGCCGTCGCTATCAAGAGCCAATCAGAACTTGTTATTCAGAAAGATCGCGTTATGATGCAAATGACCGTCGTGGAAAAGCTCTGCTAGGAAGCGTAATTGGAGGTGTTATCGGCTATCAAGTTGGTGATAAACCTCGTCATAAACGTATAGGTGCTGTTGCCGGGGCGGTGATTGGTGCTTCTGTAGCAAAAAACAGCTCTCGTGATAGAGATGCTCACTGCGAGACTCGTTACGAAACACGCTATGAAGATCGCCGTTTAGTCGGTTATGATGTGGAATATAAGTATAAAGGTCGCTATTACAATACTTTTACTGAGTATCGACCAGGTCGTTGGATTGAAGTGCCACGTCCAAGAAAACATCGCCGTTAAGATCAAGTTTAATAGTAATAACCAGTAAGAGATTGTAATGATCAAAAAAATAACTCTTTTAGCTTTAATGATGGCAACACTATTGTTTGCACCTAATACATACGGTGCGACCAAGCAAAAAGTGTTGCCAACCCCAGAGCTTCGAGAAAAAACAGCCTGCACACCAATTGGAAAAGGTGCTGCAATGAGTATCGCCGCGCGCAGAGCTGATGGCAAAGTTTTATCAGCGAGCCTAAATATGCGTGCGCGTCCTCCAGTCTATCGCGTCAAAGTTTTAACAAAGTCGGGGCGAGTTCGTCATATTTACGTGAATGCTTGTTCCGGGCGATGATAATAATGAGTTACTGTTAAGGACGGTAACTTAAGAATTTAATTAGGGGTTAATAACAATGAAAATACTCTTGATGGAAGATGATGATGCGTTGCGTCAACAACTAGTAACCGCTCTAGAAAAGCAAAGTTATGTTGTTGAGCAAGCACCAAATGGTGAAGAGGGACTTTATTTAGGGCGTGAATTTTCTTTCGACTTGGGAATCTTTGATTTAGGCTTGCCTGATATTTCTGGTATTGAGGTTATTGAGAGTTTGCGAGCCGAAGACGTCGATTTCCCAGTGTTAATTTTAACAGCGCGTGGTCATTGGCAAGATAAGGTTGATGGATTAGCGGCTGGTGCAGATGATTATTTGGTTAAACCCTTTCAAATTGAAGAGTTACTTGCCCGAGTTAATGCGCTGTTAAGACGTGCCTCAGGTTATGCCAAACCTGAGATTGAGAAGGGGCCGATAAGTCTTAATAGTCTTAAACAAGAAGTTAAAGTTCATGGCGAAGCGATGGACTTAACCGCCTACGAATACAAAGTTCTTGAATATTTAATGCTGAATCCGGACAAAGTCGTTTCAAAAACTGAACTGACCGAGCATCTTTATGCGCAAGATTATGATCGTGACTCGAATGTTCTCGAAGTGTTCGTTGGGAGATTGCGCAAGAAAATTGATCCAGACGGTAGCTTAAAGCCCATTGAAACCTTAAGAGGCCGTGGTTATAGATTAAATAGTGATTTGGATAAATCGTAATTAACCGTTAGGAAGTGACGTGGCTGAAAAGTCTGAAAGTAAGTCCAGTGTAGATAAATCGCATTATTCGCTACAGCGACGATTGCTATTAAATACCAGTGCTGTGCTGGTATTTTTTATTGCTGCCATGAGTTTTGTGCTTTTGGACTCTTACAAAGCCGGAATCCGTCAGGCTACTTTTGAACGTCTTTACGCACAGTTTTACAGTTTGCTTTCCTATGCAGAAGAAATTGAAGCCGGAGACCTTTTTATCCCCGAAGAAATCCCAAGCGATAAACGCTTTAACCAATACAATAGTGGGCTTTCGGCGTTGGTTTATGATGAAACGGAAAGCCTTATATGGAAATCTTTATCCGCACGCTATGATCAAGAGCAACACAAGGTTCCACTTCCGTTAAGTTTGCCTGGTGAAGGAACCTTGGCTGAAATTACTATGGAAGAAACTGAGTACTTCAGATTCCATTACATTGCAGAGTGGGAGTCACCAGAAGGAGCTGTTTCCTTGTATCACTTTGTGATTCTTGAGAATAAAAGACCTTTCAATCAAGTCATTTCAGCTTATCGCAACCAACTTTGGTTTTGGCTATCGATTATGGCGTTATCATTGTTGGTCATACTGTTTGCGGTCATGCGCTGGACGTTAAGACCAATTCGCCGTGCAGTTAAAGAATTGCGTCAGATTGAAAAAGGATTGTTAAATACTCTTTCTGATCGATACCCCCAAGAATTACAAACTTTAACCGAAAGTATTAACCGCTTTATTCAAAATGAACGCCACCAAAGTAAGCGTTATAAAGAAACGTTAGGTAATCTTGCTCATAGCCTAAAAACGCCACTCGCGGTAATGCACACGGCTTTGCAAAATAAAAGCCATGATGCAGAAGAGCTTTCTAATATTTGCTCCGAGCAAATTTCGAGAATGGATCAGATTGTAGCTTATCAATTACAGAGAGCTACTAGCGGCCCACAGGTAATGATGCGCTCTATGGAAGTTGAGCCGGCAATGCAAAAAATCACAACAAGCTTATCGAAAGTCTATCATGAGAAGCGCTTAACTATAGACGTTGATATTGCGGAAGGCCTTTCAGTTGCCCTTGATGAAGGCGACTTCTATGAGGTATTCGGTAATGTTCTCGACAACGCCTGTAAATGGACAAAAACAAAAGTTCGTATACGGGGCGAAAGGGTCAATGGAATGGTTGTTATTAGCGTTGAAGATGACGGTCCTGGAATCCCTGAAAAAGTCAGGCTCGCTATCTTATCGCGAGGCAAACGTCTAGACGAAACGGTTGAGGGACAGGGAATTGGTATGTCCGTGGTTAAAGAAATTGTTGCTGCTTACCAAGGTCAGATCGATATAGATAAAAGTAAACTTGGTGGAGCATTGATGAAGTTGAGTTTCAAATAAACTGAAGCTGACAGGCTTGTTTTTATTAACTTAATTCTTACCTTTCGATACGAGAGCTAGCTCCATGCTCCACAGTATGTTATTAACCTTGGTTGTACTCCCATACTATTGCTTGTAGACCTCCAGTACAATTATCTGTAATCTAATCTTAATGTATTTACAAAATTCTTAATCTCATTAGAGGGAAGAGGGGATAACTTAGTTGCTTCGCTAGCTTGGGACTATATCTTTAATGCCTACTTTAGAACTTACAAGTGATCTTGCAACTGCAATTACAAATTCTTTGCCCATTGGCATTTGTGTAGCGACCCATGACGGAGAAATTGTATATGCGAATTGTAAAGCTGAGGATATATTCGGTTATCGCCCAGGAGGGATGACTAACCGCTGTATTGAAGAGCTTATCCCTGAAGGTTATCGAAACTCACATAAAAAACTGAGAGAAATTTACACAGCAAGCCCAACGGATACAGCAATGGCTGGGGGGCGAGTGTTACTCGGCCTTAAAAAAGATGGGGTGGAAATTCACTTGCAGATCGGTTTAACACCACTGAACAATAAGCTTATTTTAATTTCTTTAATCGAAACGACTAACAAAATAATTAAACCCTCAAATTCTAATGACCCTTTAACAGGGTTAGCTAACCGAAAATCTTTTGATGAATATAGTCAGAAGTTAAGGAAGCTTGCCATACGTGAGAAAAAATCCCTGTCAGTAGCTTTCATTGATTTAGATAATTTTAAGTCCGTAAATGATAAATATGGTCATCGGTTTGGGGATAAAGTTATATGTAAGGTTGCTCGACTTCTTAGCAAGCATATCAGGGAAAGTGATATTTTAGCGCGGTTTGGTGGCGATGAATTTGTTTTATGTCTATATGATATTGGCGATCTTAACCAATTACGCAAATTATTAAATAATCTGATTCAACAAATATCTGCGGTTAATGAAATACAAGGAAAATCTTTTAGGATAGGCGCAAGCATCGGTGCGATTATAACTCATAAGGCTGAAAACATAGAGCTTGTTGAGATAATAGAAATAACCGATAGGTTAATGTATCAGGCGAAACAAAGTGGTAAGGGAGTCTCCGTTATACATGAAATTGATAATATAAAAGATGTAGAAAACATTTAGCCCCTGACTAGTTATTCTTTACTTTTTAAGTCTCAACCCAAAAAGCGTTATGGTAATTAAAAATAGCCTGGTGTAGTATTTTTTCTTTTTTCCTTAAAAGAGGTTAGCTATAACGTATGGCAATAACTGATAATAAACAGCGTTACGGTAATGTGAGCCGTTTACTTCATTGGGGCTTGGCCTTGTTAATAATTTGGCAGTTTTTAAGTGCGTCTGCTCGTTTTTTCTTTGAAGATACTTCCATTGAGGCATTTTTCTGGCCAACGCATAAGCCTGTTGGGTTTTTAATTCTTGTGTTGATGGTGTTGCGTCTTGTTTGGGCTTTGGTGAATGTGAAGAGAAGACCGGAGTCGGTAAACCTTCTAGCAAAGCTAGGCCATGTAAGTATGTATCTCCTATTATTCGCTGTTCCTGTGGTGGCTTTGTTCCGTCAATATGGCGCAGGTAGAAGTTTTGATCCTTTTGGCATTCCTGTATTTTCTGGCTTTGAGGGTGAGAAAATTCGTTGGATGATTGACTTAGGCAGTGACTTCCACAGCACTCTCGGTTGGATTTTACTAGCGCTAATTGTGGGACATATCATGATGGCGGTTTGGCGTCAAAAGAGCGATAAAACAAGTGTTATTCCACGTATGTGGGGTAAGTAATATCTAGTAGCCTCGAGTATTTTCGGGGCTACTATCATTTCATTCCATGACAAGGCTATAGTTCCGTCATAAAATAAGGCCATGCCTGAGCCTTTGTCTGACACCCCAATAAATCGAAAAATCATCCACGTGGATATGGACTGTTTTTATGCAGCCATTGAGATGAGGGATGATCCATTATTACGCGGTGCAGCGGTTGCGGTAGGTGGATCGCCAGACAAACGTGGGGTGATTGCCACTTGTAATTATGAAGCTCGAAGCTATGGCATTCACTCCGCAATGGCTTCGGCCCACGCCAAGCGGCTATGTCCAAATCTGATTATAGTGCCGCCGAACTTTGACAAGTATCGCCATGACTCCAAGGTGATTCGCTCTATTTTTGCCAAGTATACACCGCTTATTGAGCCCCTCTCTTTAGACGAAGCCTTTTTGGATGTGACTGAATCTTCGCACTATAAGGGAAGTGCGACTTATATAGCGCAGGCAATTCGTCATGATATATATCAAGAACTTGAGTTAACGGCTTCGGCGGGCATTGCGCCGAATAAATTCTTGGCTAAAGTGGCATCTGATTGGAAAAAGCCGAATGGACAGTTTGTTATAGAGCCCTCGACAGTCGACTCCTTTATGCTCGACTTGGAGGTAAAGAAAATCCCTGGGGTTGGCAAGAAAACCGCAGAAAAGCTTCATAACATGGGTATTTATACTTGTAAGGATTTGCAAACGCTTGAGTTATTGGAACTTACGCGGAAGTTTGGTGCTTTTGGTCGAAGTTTGTATTATTTATCGCGCGGAATTGATAACCGAGCTGTGATTACGCATTACCCACGTAAGTCGCTAAGCGTTGAAAATACCTACGATAAAGATTTATACACGCTCGAGGAATGTCAATCTGAGATACCTAAGTTGCTCTCAACATTAAAACAACGTTTGGCTCGATCGAAAGTGGATGCGCCGGTGAATAAAATGTTTGTTAAATTGAAGTTTAGCGACTTTACGGCTACGACTGTCGAGAGAACAAGCTTTGGAGTGAATGATGAGTTGTTCTATGAGTTAATGGACGAAGGGTTTCACCGAAGAGAGAAATCGGTTCGGTTATTAGGGGTGGGAGTTCGCTTCCAAAACGCCGAGTCTACTCACTTTGTGCAGTTGCCTCTGGAATACTTGGACGGTGCTTTTGATGATGAAATTGATGAAGAAAGTCACTAGCCAAGCTTTTCTCATAGTGGTAAGGTTAGCCGATAATTTTAACTTATAAGCTGCATGGGGAAGATTTTTGGACATTATTGAAACAATTAAGAACGGACTGGATTATCTCGATGGATTTCTTGGTTCGGCGGATTACTTTCCGTTTCTATTAATTGGCGTCGGTTTATTTTTCACTATTTACCTAGGTTTACCGCAAGTTCGTTATTTCGGGCAAGCAGTTAGAATCGTTAAAGGTAAATACAGCAAGAGCTCAGATCCAGGCGATACGTCTCACTTCGCCGCCTTATCAACAGCGCTATCAGGCACCGTTGGTACGGGTAATATCGGTGGCGTTGCACTGGCTATCTTTATGGGTGGTCCTGCGGCGATTTTCTGGATGTGGGTTACTGCGTTTTTAGGCATGACCACGAAGTTTGTAGAGGTTACCTTATCTCACAAATACCGTGAAAAAACAGAAGACGGCACCATGGCTGGCGGCCCGATGTACTACATGGAAAAGAAACTGAATATGAAGTGGTTAGCGGTGATATTCGCGCTAGCGACGATTATTAGTTCCTTTGGTACGGGTAACATGCCTCAAATCAATAACATTGCTCAAGTAATGAACGATACTTTCTTGATCCCAAATTGGATCACTGGTGTGGTTCTTGCGATTTTGCTAGCGATGGTGATTATTGGTGGTATTAAACGTATTGCTAAAGTGGCGGAAAGAGTCGTACCTTTCATGGCGGTTCTTTACGTTATCGGTGCATTGCTGGTTATTATCTATAACTATCAAAACATCCTTCCTTCTTTCTCAGCGATTATCGGCAGTGTTTTCTCCGGCTCAGCGGCGGTTGGTGGTTTCTTAGGGGCTAGCTTTGCTTACGCCATGCAGCGTGGTGTAAACCGTGGCTTATTCTCAAACGAAGCGGGTCAAGGTTCAGCAGCTATTGCGCACTCGGCAGCAAGAGGTAAAGAGCCAGCGTCAGAAGGTATGGTGTCACTGTTAGAGCCATTTATCGATACGCTGATTATTTGTACCTTAACTGCATTAGTGATTCTTTCATCAGGAGTGTGGAAAGATAAGCACCAAAACACCTTTGATAGAAATGACATGATTTTTGTTGTTGGGGAATACTCTGACTCAAATGAGAGTGACGTCAAGCAGTTGCAAATATTCTTAGATCGAAAAACTGAGAAAGAGTCGAAAGTACAACGTTTTGATGGCAGTATTTCTATCCAAAATGGTGAAGCAATCTCAGACGGGTACACTTTGATAAATGCACGCTCTATCGCTGAGGATGTGACTTATAGTCAGCGTGAAGAGGGTAGTTTAAAATCTCAGCCTATTACAGGTGAGATCACAGTCAAAAATGGTCGCCTAGAAAACCCAGATATTGTTGTCGAGGGTAAATCATTGATTCACTCTGCGAGCCTAACAGCTGAGGCATTCACAAAAGGCTTCCTAGGTGAGAATGGTAAATACATTGTTTCTCTGGGTCTTTTACTCTTCGCGTTTACAACCGCAATCGCTTGGTCATATTACGGCGATAGAGCGGTAACCTATCTCTTTGGCTCCAAAGGTGTTCATATTTATCGCGTTTTCTACGTAGCTATGTTTGCTCTAGCTGCGGTTGTTGATACTACAGTAGTTTGGGCGTTGGCTAACGTGGCTATTGTAATGATGACGATTCCGAACTTGATAGGAATCATGTTGTTGCATAAAGATATGAAGAATACGGTCAAAGAATATTGGGCAGATTTTCGTAAGGAAAATCCTAAATAGACTTTCTAAACGTTGTATAAAAGCCCTGGCATTGTTCAGGGCTTTTTTTATGCATTGTTATTTATTCTTAATCTAGGCTAGACAAGGGTAAATTATATTTCCTATACTAAGCTGGTCAGACCATAGCCGAGCTATGCTCTATCTTCAATTTTTATAACCCGCAATAGTAGGAGAAAGTATGCAATATCAAGCCCCTGTAGATGACATGATGTTTCTTGTTAGAGACGTCTTCTCACTCACTAAACGATTAGGCCATATTGCTGACTTTTCAGACTTTGACGAGGACTTATATCACGCCATTCTAGAAGAGGCGGGGAAGTTTGCCACTGGCGTGTTGCAACCAATAAATCGATCTGGTGATGAAGAAGGGTGTCACTTTGAGGATGGGGTTGTAACTACGCCTAAAGGCTTTAAAGAAGCCTATCAAGCTTATGTCGAAGGTGGCTGGCAGTCGATTACTGCTGATCCTAATTATGGTGGCCAGGGCTTACCTAAAGCGCTACACGTTCTTATCGAAGAAATGTTCTATTCGGCAAATACTTCATTCTGCCTTTACGGCAGTTTAACTGGTGGCGCGACCCAATTGCTACAAGCTCATGCCGATGATGCGACTAAAGAAAAATACTTACCCAATTTAATCAGCGGCCAATGGTCAGGTTCTATGTGTTTAACCGAAGCACACGCTGGCTCAGATCTGGGACTGCTCAAAACCAAAGCAGAGCCGAATGATGATGGTAGCTACTCCATTGAGGGTTCTAAGATTTTTATTACTGGTGGAGAGCATGATATGTCAGAAAATATCATCCATTTAGTGTTAGCGCGCTTGCCGGATGCCCCTGAGGGACCAAAAGGCATCAGTTTATTCTTAGTACCGAAGTTTTTCGTCAACGATGATGGTTCTCTAGGCGAGCGAAACGGCATTGTTTGTGGTTCGATTGAACATAAAATGGGCATTAAAGCTTCATCCACCTGTGTCATGAATATGGATAACGCTAAAGGGTGGTTAATTGGCCCGCCACATCGCGGTCTGGCTTGTATGTTTACCATGATGAACCTCGAACGCTTATCTATCGGTATTCAAGGCATCGGCCTTGGCGAAATGTCGTATCAGCAGGCCAATACGTATGCAAACGAACGCTTGCAAGGTAAGGCGACTGACGGTGAAGCTCCGGCACCATTGATCAAGCACGGCGATGTACAGCGTATGTTGAATACTATGGAATCCTTTAATAAAGGCGGTCGTGCGCTTGGTGTTTGGTTAGGAAGTTATTTAGATGTCGCCTTCCATAGCGAAGACAAAGAAGCGGTTAAGGTTGCCGATGTGATGTCGGCCTGGTTAACACCTATCGCCAAGGCCTATTTTACCGACGCTGGCTATGAAACCTGTACCATTGGGCAGCAAGTCTTTGGTGGCCATGGTTATGTTAGAGAGTGGGGCATGGAGCAGCACGTTCGCGACTGTCGAATTGCTCAAATCTACGAAGGCACTAACGGTATTCAAGCTTTAGATTTAGTCGGTCGAAAGCTTATTGGCAGTAAAGGTGAGTTTTTAGATACCTTCTTATCGGAAATCAATAAGGATTTAGAGGGGTTGCCAGCATCAGATCGCAAAGACAAAGTCATTAAGCATTTAAGCGAGCTTAAAGAACTTTCGACGACGATCATTACTAAAAGCGCCGACAAGCCAGATATGCCACAGTTAATTGCTTGCGACTACTTGCACTATGTAGCGCTTGTGACCTACGCCTATCTTTGGTTAAAGATGGAGGTTGCTGCAAATGGCGGGCTCGATGAACAGTCAGACTTTTTCTTCAAAAGGGTATTACCGCGAACTCTAGGCCTTAAAGCGAGCATTGAAAGCGAACTTTAATTGATAAACGCTTACCGATAACACTCCAAAAGCCTCACTCACGTGGGGCTTTTTTGTGCTATCTTGTTGCGTTGGGCTTGATTTCTGAACAAGAATTAACCTAACAACTTGAATAATAGCAAAAATTACTAGGATTTATCTCGCACCACTTGAGTGATAAGTCTAAATATGGTGTTATTAGCGGCTAGGATCAGGTTATAACAAAGATCTGTTACCCACTGTATAAAAAATTCTCGCTAATGAAGCGGGTTATAAAAGAGTTGTTTAATAGTGGTTCTATGACTATAAGCGATAGTTAAGCTCAATATTTCGAGTCTTGTCTAGGTGCCGTGCATCTGTATGTTCGTCATTGATTGCAAAGATTCATTGTGGCTTTATTTTCGTTAGCTCATTGCTGCTATCTTTGGCATCAAGAGTGTTAATAGAGTGAGTAACTGATCTTACAAAATACAATTAAACGGTAGGCACAATGGCGACAAATAGTAGAGGTCAATTTAACTCTCGCTTAGGGTTTGTATTAGCTGCGGCTGGTTCGGCTGTAGGTCTTGGCAACATCTGGAAATTCCCATTCGAAGTAGGTGACGGTGGCGGTGCCGCTTTCGTAGTTATCTACTTGGCATTCTGCTTCTTGCTGTGCTTCCCGGTAATGATTTCCGAAATTGCTATTGGTCGGAAAACTCAGCTTAACGCCGTTGGTGCTTTTAAAAAACTTGGCCATAAAAACTGGGCTTGGATCGGACTGCTAGGGATTCTTGCCGGTGTATTCATTCTATCTTTCTATAACGTTGTTGCTGGTTGGGCTTTTGGTTATTTCCTTGAAATGGCGCAAGGCAACTTCGATTTCCAGTCACCTGAAAAATTTGGGGCATTTATTGCAGACTGGCATCACATTTTCCTTTATGGATTAGTCTTTATGGCGGTGACCGCTTTTATCGTGTCTCGCGGTATTAAAGGCGGGATTGAAAAAGCAGCTAAAATTTTGATGCCAAGCTTATTCGCCATGATAATTGGCTTAATGCTTTATGCGTTTACGCTTGATAACGCTATGGATGGCATTAAGTACTATCTGGTGCCAGACTTCTCAGCGATTACAGGTGAGGTCATTTACTCTGCATTAGGGCAAGCATTCTTTTCTTTATCTCTAGGTATGGGCGCATTAATTACCTACGGTTCTTACGTTTCACGCAAGCAAGACATAGTTCGCTCGGCAGCTTTAATTACCATTACTGATGTGTCCGTTGCATTCTTAGCAGGCCTCATGATTTTCCCTTTCGTGGCTTTCCTAAGTTCAGGAAACATGGATGACGTATCTGGCGGTGCTGGCTTAATTTTCATGACGCTTCCTGGCGTTTTCGAGAGCTTAGGACCGTTATTAGGTAAAATTATTGGTGCTGTTTTCTTTTTATTACTATCTTTTGCTGCTTTAACTTCAACAGTATCATTGCTGGAAGTCCCAGTTGCCTATCTGGTTGATGAGAAAAAAATTAAACGACCGGTAGCAGTTTGGGGAACAGCGAGCTTTATCTTCTTGCTAGGTATTCCTTCGTTACTTGGTCATGGTGCAGTTGATTGGTTGTCGAGCTTTATGACACTTTATAAAGACGGCCAAGAAGCTAACGCATCTTTCATGGATTTCGTGGAGCTGATAGCGAGCGATACCTTCTTACCATTAGGCGGAACCATGATTGCTATCTTTACTGCCTATGTTTGGAAGAAACACAATTTAAATGCAGAATTGATGGAAGGGCGCGCCACACAAAGCAAGTGGTTATTGAACTACATTAACTTTGCAGTAATGATTTTCTGTCCTCTAATTTTAGGGACTATTACAATAATAACTGTTTTAGAGAGATTCTTTGGAATCCAAGTCTTTTAATTCACTTTAGTTTTGGGATTATGTTTATGAAAGTAATGCAATTCTCAAAATCCTTCTTAGCAGCCTTTGTCGGGGCTGCTTTTTTGGTTGGGTGTGGCGAAGAAGAGCCAGCAACTCATCCGAAGGATTCTGAAAGCCAGGCCTTTATTTCGCAATATGAAGTAAGGGAGTATCACCCTGTTTTAATCAAAAACGCGACCATTCTTACCGCGACAGGTGAAAAAATCGAAAACGGTAGCGTTTTGTTTTCAGAGGGTGAAATTGTTGCTGTTGGTACAGATATAGAGCCGCCAAGCGATGATGACCTGGAAGTGATTGACGCCGAAGGAAAGTGGGTTACTCCTGGCCTTATCGATGTACACTCGCACCTTGGGGTTTATCCTGCACCGGGTGTTCAGTCGAGTGCTGATGGTAATGAAATGACAGCTCCAGTAACGGCTAACGTTTGGGCTGAGCATTCGGTTTGGCCACAAGATCCACAGTTTCAGCTAGCCCTAGCAGGTGGCGTTACGTCATTACAAATCTTACCGGGTTCTGCCAACTTAGTTGGTGGTCGCGGTGTGACTTTAAAGAATGTTCCAGGTCGCTCGGTCATGGAAATGAAATTCCCTGAAGCGCCATACGGTTTAAAAATGGCCTGTGGTGAAAACCCTAAGCGTGTTTATGGTAGCAAAGGTCAGGCGCCGATGACGCGCATGGGCAATGTCGCTGGATATCGTAAATCCTGGATCGCTGCTAAAGACTACATGGAAAAGTGGGATGAGTACGAGTCTGGTTTAGGTAATGGCAAGCCGCCAAAACGTGACCTGCGCTTAGAAAGCTTAGCTGGTGTACTTCGTGGTGAAATCCTTATTCAAAACCACTGTTACCGTGCTGACGAAATGTTGGTAATGATGGAAATTGCTAAAGAATTCGATTTCAAAGTAACAACTTTCCATCACGGCGTCGAAGCTTACAAGATCGCAGATAAATTAGCCGAAAATGACGTTTGTTCTGCGCTATGGTCAGATTGGTGGGGCTTTAAGCAAGAAGCTTACGACATGGTTGAATCTAACGTTGCACTGGTCGATAAAGCCGGTGCATGCGCAGTTGTTCACTCAGACTCTGCTACTGTAATTCAGCATTTGAATAAAGAAGCGGCTAAGGCTATGACTTCGGGCAATCGTCTGGGAATGGATATCAAGCCAGAGCACGCTATTAAGTGGATCACGATTAATGCTGCTAAAGCGATTGGTGTGGAAGAAAAAACCGGCTCGCTAGAAGAGGGCAAGATGGCGGATATCGTTCTTTGGGACGGTAACCCTTTCAGCGTCTACACCAAAGCTGAAAAAGTCTACGTCGATGGTGCTTTAATGTTTGATCGCAATAACGAGCACTTTCAGCCAGTTAGCGATTTCAAGCTGACCACAATTGATACTGAATCTAACTAACCAGGAGAGTTTATTATGAGCAAGTTATTAAAAAGCTTAGCCATTATGGCACTGGTTGTTGGAGCAGGCAGCCACAACCAAGCACAGGCAGAAAGCATCCTTATTAAAGGTGCTAAAGTTTACACCATGACATCGGCGGGGACTCTCGAGAACGCTGATGTACTTATTGAAGATGGCCTTATTCGTAACATTGGCGATGGTATCTCTGCCAGTGGCGCTAAAATACTAGATGGCAAAGGTAAGGTCGTTACATCAGGTATTTTTGCGCTAGAGAACCAAATCGGTTTGGTTGAGATTGGTGCGATTGAAGGCACGCGTGACTCAGGCACAGAGCTTGAAGACAGTGGCGCATCGTTCAGAGTTAGCGATGTATTTAATGCCAAGTCGACACTGATCCCAATGAACCGCGAAGGCGGTGTTACCCGTACTCTGATTAAGCCTTATAACGGTAAGTCTGTTTTTGCTGGTTATGGTGCGATCATGGATATGACAGGTGATTATGACTCGCTTATCCTGAGCGACGTTGCTATTTTTGCCACTTATGGCGAGCACGCTGCTTATTTATCCGGTGGTTCACGCGCTAGCGCACTGCAAGAATTAAAGAAATCTTTTGCTCAAGCGAAAGAATACGCTGCAAATAAAGAGGCGATTAAACGTGGTGAATATCGCCAGCTTGATTACAGCTTTGCTGATTTAGAAGCATTAAATCGCGTTCTTTCCAAAGAAATACCGCTTGTAGTTAGTGTTAATCGAGCTAACGATATTTTGACCATTCTTGAATTCGCTAAAAGTCACAATATATCGTTAGTGCTTTCAGGAGTTGCTGAAGGCTGGAAAGTTTCTGATAAAATCGCTAAAGCGGGCGTACCAGTCATTGTTGACCCAATGGATAATATTCCCAGCAGCTTCGAGTCGTTAGGTAAGCGTTACGAAAATGCCGGTCTGTTGAATAAAGCAGGTGTGAAAGTAATGTTTTCGAGCTCTACGCACAATGCTGATAACGTTCGCCAAGCAGCAGGTAACGCTGTAGCGTATGGCATGCCTTACGATAAAGCGCTTGCGGCAATGACCAGTGTTCCTGCTAAAGTTTTCGGTGGCGCCAGTAATTACGGTAAATTAATGCCTGGTTTTAAAGCTGAGTTAGTCCTGTGGACGGGAGACCCGTTTGAAGTGACGACCTATGCTGATACCGTCATTATTGATGGTAAAGTACAAGACTTGTCTTCTCGTGCTAAGCGTTTAGAACAACGCTACAAAGACATTAGCACTGATAACAACACTTTCTACCGAAAATAAGAGGTTTACATGGCTGATTCATCGACCCGCCAACCCAGTATGCTCCAAGCCCTATTACCCATAGGGCTGTTAGTAATTTTATTAGCATTTTCTGTATACCTATATGGTAGTGACTCGTCCTATGGCGCCAATCAAATTGCATTGATTATATGTGCTGCTGTTGCCTTATTAGTGGGGTTGAAGAACGGGCAGACCTGGCGAGAACTTGAAAAAGGTGTGGTCGATGGCATCAGCATTGCGCTCGGTGCTTTACTGATTCTATTAATGGTCGGAGCCTTAATTGGTTCTTGGATTCTAGCCGGTACTGTACCGACCATGATTTATTATGGTCTACAAATTCTATCGCCTGAATACTTTTATGTAGCGACTTGTGCTATTTGTGCCATTGTCGCTCTAAGTATTGGTAGCTCTTGGACCACTGCAGGAACCGTGGGTATCGGTTTAATTGGTGTATCGCAGGGCTTAGGTCTTTCGATGGAAATTACTGCTGGTGCGATTATTTCGGGCGCCTATTTTGGTGACAAGATGTCTCCTTTGTCTGATACGACAAATTTGGCACCAGCCGTCACCGGTACGGATCTGTTCACTCATATTCGACATATGATGTGGACTACAACTCCAGCCCTCATCATATCGTTGGTTATTTTCGCAGTTATTGGCTTTAACTCAGACGCTAACGAGCAGGTGCTTGTGCTAGAAGATACCCTGCAGTTATTGAACGACAACTTCAATATTTCTCTTTGGACTTTGGTGCCAATGCTAGTTGTGTTTGTCTTAGCCTTTAAGAAAGTACCTGCGATAGCAACAATATTGGTTGGTGCATTACTTGCATCAGTATTCGCCATTATTTTTCAATCCGATGTGATTGTTACTTTTGTAAATGAGCCGGAATTACAAACAGGCTTAGTTTACTTGAAGGGTGTTTGGACATCGCTCTTCTCAGGCTTTTCGGTGAGTACAGGTAATGAAGTATATGACGAGTTATTATCGCGTGGCGGTATGACGAGTATGCTAAACACGATGTTCTTGATTATTACCGCTATGAGCTTTGGTGCGGCTATGGAAGTCACTGGGCTACTACACAAATTGATTAAAACCGTTATTGGCGTAGCGAAATCTACTGGCGCTTTGATCGGCTCAGTCCTAGCGACTTGTATTGGTATGAACGTGATTACTGCTGATCAGTATATCTCGATTGTTTTACCTGGTCGTATGTACAAGGCGGAATTTAAACGTCGTGGACTTGATGCTAAAAACCTGTCCAGAACGTTAGAAGACTCAGCAACCATTACTTCGCCACTCATTCCATGGAACACTTGTGGTGCATATATGGCTGGAACATTAGGCGTTGCCACTGGCGCTTATTGGATATACTGTTACTTCAATCTAATAACGCCATTTGTATCGTTTATCTATGCTTTGTTCAACTTCAAAATTAGTCCAATTGAAGGCGATGAAGCAAGCGAATAGTCTTTTAACCATGCTGCTAAAACTCAGTTTTTTAGCAGCATGCTTCCTAGCTACCACTTCTTTCCTACCGTTTCAGCGTTTTTGGCAAGTTGATACCTTAAAACCCTTTACTGAATGGTTTCAGATTAACTGGCAAGGGCAGGTCGTTGGTTGGTCGAAATTTTCTTTTGACGAAACCCCTTCACATTACGTCATTAGCCACGAAGAGCACTTTGAGGGCCGAGTACGGGGGAAACGTATGAAGTTCTCCTATCAATACAGCTGGGAGTTCTCAAAGCAATCTCCTTACAGAATTTTGCAGGGAAATGCTGTGCTTAAAGAGCCAGGACTGATCATGACTACGCATTTTGAGAATGGTGATCAATTAACCATTACTCAACAACGCAATGAACGTCGGAATATCTATATAGAAAAGCCTATCAATTACACACTGTCTAATCTGCTAGCGCGCAGGCAGTTTATCGAGTCACAACCAAATAAGGGCAGTTCAGTCCGCTACGCTAAACTCGACCCACACTCTTTAGATATAACTCAGGCCACTTTTTCTGTGTTAGCGGTTCCAAATCATAGACATAAGCGTTATCTATTGACTAACCAAGCATCAGAGTCAGAACTACTAGGGTTAACTTACGACGTCGCTGGGAATGCTCTAAAGCGTTCAAGAGGTCGCGGTATTGAGTTAATAGCAAGTAATAAAAAACCAAGTTTTAACCCCGAAATGCAAACAGACTTGTATGCCAGTAATGGCTTAAAGGTGTTGCAACCGATTGGTGAGCTTGAGGCGATAAGAGAGCTTAAACTCTCTATGCAACCTAGCACAACTGACTGGCTCCAGGTTCATCCCAGTGCGTCATTAGAAGGGAATATCATAACCACTCAACGAGCTTCGGCCTACAAAGCTGAACTAAATTTAATCAGTGACTGGAAGTTTAGTCCGGTCAGTGAAAAGGTTAGAGCACTAATGCCTGCGGTGACAAAAGCCCAAAATAGGGCACAAACAGTCAAGCAACTGCTAACTTTTACTCACAATTACTTATATTACAAAGCGACACCGACTAACTTTAGTATTGATGAAGTTATTGATAATGGGTATGGCGATTGCACTGAGTATACTCAGTTGATGCTCGCGCTTTTGAATGTCGCCAAAATACCGGCGCGTTCAGTTGTTGGCTATATTTATTTAGGTGATCAAGAACAACAGTTTGGCGGCCATGAATGGGTTGAGGTGCTGATTGATGGACAATGGCGTGGCGTTGATCCAACTTGGAGTATGATACAGACAACAGCGGGGCACCTACCTATATCCCTTAGACGCGGAAAGTCTGCCTCAGACTTGGTTTTTGCTGTTGAACAGATACACTATAACTAATCACACATTAGACAGGTTATTTTAGGTTTTCTATGTCACATTCTCCTAGTACAAAAACTTTCTACTCGATTAATGGCAATAGCCAGAAACTTGATGGTGGAGCCATGTTTGGCAATGCGCCAAAAGCCCTGTGGCAGCGCTGGGTGGAGGTTGATGAGCTAAACCGTATTAATTTAGTGTGTCGTGCCATGTTAGTAAAAGATGGTGACAAGACCATTTTGTTTGAAGCGGGAATTGGTGCGTTTTTTGAGCCAAAATATAAGGATCGCTATGGAGTCCAAGAGTCGCATCATGTTTTACTCGATTCCCTAAAAGAAGCGGGTTTTAGTCACGAAGACATCGATATTGTGGTGCTTTCACACATGCATTTTGATCATGTCGGGGGATTGCTTACCAGGTGGCAAGAAGATAAAGCCCCTGAATTATTATTTCCCAATGCCCAGTTTGTAGTAGGTCAAGAAGCTTGGCAGAGAGCATTAAAGCCACACCCTAGGGACAGAGCTTCTTTCATACCTGGTCTGACGGATTTGCTAATTGAAACTGGCCGCTTACATATCATCAAATCCAGTAACGATGGCACGCTAGATGAGTGCGAACATCTTGGCCCAGATTATAGCTTTCATATTTCAAATGGCCACACACCTGGAATGTTAATAACCGAGGTTTCTACAAAAAGTGGGCCAGTTGTTTTTGCTGCAGATCTTATTCCTGGCGCTCCTTGGATGCATTTACCAATTACCATGGGCTACGATCGTTTTCCTGAGAATTTGATTGATGAGAAAAAACACTTGTTAGACTCTTTGAAGGAGCGTAAAGGCAAAGTGTTCTTCACCCACGACCCAGAAGTCGCTTTATCAGACGTTGGAATCAATGAAAAAGGTAAATATTTTGCTGATAATCCATTAAAGTATGTTGATAGAAAGGTATTGTAACCCATTGTTATTTTAGTGATGCTGAGTTAAAGATTAAGCGCTAGATTTTTGTCTGCAATTCTATCTACTTTTTGGGAACTATTTTCTAAAGAAGTGTTCAAAGAATATACAAGTAGCAAATATGCACAGCTTTAAACACTTGCCTGTTTGTTGACTTGGTTGTCATTGTCACTTCTCTTTGATGAGTAAATTCTCATACCGGGCCATCACAAATGGCCCGTTTTTTATGTTTAATGCTTTTAGTTTATAAACTATGCGGATAGAACCGCAGTTGTTGGTATTTTAGAGTTCGGCTTTCAACGACAATTGCTCCCATCAAATCACTCAAAACAATCGATAAAATGTTATCATGACGCTATTCCTTGTTTAGTAGAATATTTAGTCAGAAAACATCATGCACTTTACATTTGACCGTGAGTACCAATTAGAGATCCAGAAAAACAAAATTAGTGTTGTTGAATGGGGTAACCCAGAGGGCGAGCCTGTACTCTGTTTGCATGGCTGGCTTGATAACGCGGCGACATTCCACTTTCTAGCACCATTATTAACTAAAAATACTAACTACCGTCTAATCGCGATAGAGTTCCCAGGTCATGGCCAGTCAGAGCATCTCCATCCTGCAGCTGACTATCAGTTCATTTCTGGCATTTCCATCATCGACTCAGTCATTAATATTTTAAAGCTGGAGAAGCCAAAGCTATTGGCTCATTCAATGGGTGCGGCTTTATCAACTATCTATGCGGGAGTTTTCCCAGATAGGGTTGATAGCATCGTTTCAATTGATGCGCTTGGGGCTCTAGTAACTTCGCCAGAAGACACCATTAAGCAATTAGCGAAAGCGCTAGAGCAGCGACAAGCAAAGCGTGGTCGTAAACGCTATTTTAAAGACTTAGAGACCGCAGCCAAGGCGCGCGCCCAAGTTAGCGAATTACCGGTGGATATCCTCCTGCCATTAATAGAGCGGGGCGTGACGCTGTGTGAAGATGGTTATCAATGGTCGAGTGACTCTCGTTTAAAACATCTATCATGGTTGAGATTGACGGAAGCGCAGATGAAAGTCATTATGGAAACTATTACTTGCCCTGTATTAGTCATTATGGCGAAAGAAGGGCTGTATGAAGAATATCCAGAAATTGAAAAGCGCTTTGAATATTTACAGTCGGTTAAGCGTGTCGATCTCGATGGTGGGCACCATTTGCACATGCAGTTTGCAGATAGTGTTGCCGAAGAAATAATCAATTTTTGGTCGAATTGCTAATTGAATGAAACAAAGTGTCGGTAACTGGTCGGAATAGTTGCCTTGTGGCTTGGAATCATGTAATTTTCTTGTCCAACACTTAATAACAGATCCGCATATAAAGTAGGTTAGTTCATGGAAAAAGTCTGGTTAAAAAATTATCCCGAAAACGTCAAACATACGATAGATGTCGAGCAGTATGCGAATCTTAATGAAATTCTGGATGAAACTGTCGCCAATTATGGCACAAAGCCTGCGGTGACTAACCTTGGCGTCACATTAACTTATGCGGAGTTAAATCAAAAAGCGACCGATTTTGCGTCATATTTGCAAAATGACCTTGGGCTAAGCAAAGGTGATAAGTTGGCTTTGATGATGCCGAATTTACTGCAATATCCAATTGCTCTGTTTGGTGCTTTAAAAGCCGGTTTAGCGGTGGTCAATGTAAACCCTTTATATACACCGCGTGAACTCTCGCATCAACTAAACGATAGTGGTGCTAAGACACTTGTTATCCTTGCAAATTTTGCAGATACCCTTGAAGCATCTTTAAAAGATGTTCAGCTGGATAATATTATCGTGACTCAAGTTGGCGATGTTTGTCCTCAGCCAAAGCGCTTTATAGTGAATTTTGTCGTTAAGTACTTTAAGAAAATGGTGCCAAAAGCAAATCTACCGAAAACCGATACTTTTATCAGCGCTTTAGCTAAAGGTGCGGAAAAGAAGTTTAAAACGGTTGAGATTTCAAACTCAGACACTGCATTTTTGCAGTATACCGGTGGCACCACTGGAGTAGCTAAAGGCGCAGTCTTGAGCCATAAGAATATGGTAGCAAACGTTCTGCAAACCTACGCTTGGATGGGACCCTTCCTTGATGAGGGTAATGAAACCATTATTACGGCACTGCCGCTGTATCATATTTTCTCGCTTTGCGTGAACTGTCTGCTCTTTACTAAAGCTGCGGGGCATAACATTTATGTCACTAACCCTCGTGATATGAAGGATTTTTGTAATACATTGGAAAAATACCCGTTTACGGCTTTAACCGGTGTAAACACCTTATTTAACGGCCTCTTAAATCAGGAGCGTTTCCGCAAATTGGATTTTTCAAAGCTGAAAATTTCAGTCGGTGGCGGTATGGCTGTGCAGAAGGCTGTTGCAGAAAGGTGGCAAGAGTTGACGGGGACGCCTTTATTAGAAGGCTACGGCTTAACTGAAACCTCACCTGTTGTTAGTATGAATCCACTGGACTCTAAATCATACAATGGAACCATTGGTTTGCCTTTGCCTTCCACAGATGTTCAGATTCGTGATGAGGATGGTAAAGAGCTTGGCAACAATGAGCCTGGAGAGTTATGGGTTAAAGGCCCACAAGTCATGGTTCAATATCTTGGCCGACCTAATGAAACTGATGAAGTTTTACAAGACGGTTGGCTAGCCACAGGAGATATGGCGACAATCGATGAAGAGGGTTATCTACGCATCGTTGATCGGAAAAAAGACATGATTTTAGTTTCTGGTTTCAACGTCTATCCGAATGAAATTGAAGATATTGTAGCGCTACACCCAGGTGTTCTTGAAGTAGCCGCTATTGGTGAGCCTGATGATGTGAAAGGTGAAGTGGTCAAAATTGTAGTAGTTAAAAAAGACCAGTCTATTAACGAAGAAACCCTGATAGAGCATTGCCGTAAGCATTTAACAGGCTATAAAATCCCGAAAGTCGTGGAGTTTAGAGAAGAACTTCCTAAATCTAACGTTGGAAAAATATTGCGTAAGGAATTACGTAAGTAGGTTATATTGAATCGATTTGAATTAGACCACCACTCAGAATTAGTTGCTGTTGAGTTAGTAACTGATGGGTCCAGACTACACGAGTTGTCTCAGCTATGGTTAAAACACGAGGTTTTAGCCATAGACACTGAGTTTGACCGCACCAATACATTTTTTCATAACTTAGCTTTAATTCAGGTATTCGATGGTAGTGAAGTTTATCTCATCGATCCGTTGGAAGTGAAATGCCTTGATTCGTTTGGCGAAGTCTTATCTTCGGACAAGGTACTAAAGGTTTTACACAGTTGTAGCGAAGATTTAGAAGCTTTGCACAATAGTTACGGCTTCCCTATAAGAGCTGTATTCGATACACAGATTGCCGCTTCTATTGCAGGCGTTGGCTCGATGCTAGGCTATGGCAATATGGTTGATATCTTCTTGGGGCTTACTCTCGATAAAGAACACACAAAAACCGATTGGCTGAAACGTCCCTTAAGCGAAGAACAAAAGATCTATGCTGCACAAGATGTTCAATTCTTGTTGCCTTGTTTTTATCGCTTAAGAGAACGATTGTTAGAAAAAGGGCACTATGGATTCGTTATTGAAGACACTGAGTCTATTTATCAAGCTGTGGCCAACTTAGAAGACTTTGATAAGGCATATTTAAAAGTTAAGGGTGCCTTTCGACTAAATCAGCAGCAACTCAATCGGTTAAGGAAAGTGACTTCGTGGCGTGAGGCTTTAGCAAGGAAAACAAATATTCCCAAAACCTTTATTTTCAGAGATCACCACTTACTTGAGGTGTGTCAAACGCAAAACCCAACAACGGACTTACTTCTTAAGCTTGGCTGTAATCGCGGTAGTATTCGAAAATATGGCACAGAGCTTTTAAATTTGATTACTGAAGCGGATAAAGAAGATAGCTCCAATTGGCCCCAGCAGGTTCTCGCATTCCATAAACTACCTGGGTCGAAAGCAAAGCTCAAAGCTTTAAAGGAAGAGGCCAGCAACGTTGCAAAAGAGCAAGATATCCCTGAAGAAGCCTTAAGCAATAAGCGTCTGTTAGAATATGTAATCCAGACTTATCAAGATCTAGATGTACGATCGAATCAGTTCTGGAACCAATGGCGTCGCGAGTTACTTCAAGACCGTTTTGAAGAGCGCCTCGCAGAGTTTTCATAATTAATTAAAGAGTCAATATACCGTTATGATGTGCAGTGTTTATAAGAGCGCGAAAAAGCCTGATACCTATTTGTATATTCCTTATGGCAATGAGTTTGATGAGCTTCCGGAAGGTTTGCGAACAGTTTGGGGTGAACCTGAACTTGTAATGCATATTGATTTAGATAAGCGAGACAAGCTTGCGCTGGTTGATATTAGTGAGCTTAAGGCGCAGCTTGAAGAAGAGGGCTATTTCTTGCAAATGCCTCCGACTCAAGAGGAGCTAGCCAGCTTAGTCGAAGCTAATACTAAAGCCCCTATATCTCGTTAATCGCGAGTTCTGTTTTGATTAATACTAACAAAAAGTTCTGGCTAGACACGCCATTGCATGAAATGAGCCTAGAGCAGTGGGAATCTTTATGCGATGGCTGTGGCAAGTGTTGCCGTATACAGTACTTGGATGAAACAGACACAATGCTAATGCAAACGGATGTCGCATGTCGATTACTAGACATAGATAGCCTACGTTGTACGGATTACGCTAATCGATTGAGCAAGGTGCCAGACTGTGTACAAATAACACCGCAAACTCTAAAAGATTATTATTGGCTACCGAAGAGCTGCTCTTACAAAATTGTTGCGCGAGGTGAGGATCTACCAAGCTGGCATCACCTAGTTTGTGGGGATCATCAGTTAATTCATAAAGAAGGGCACAGTTTACGTGGAAAGTTGGTTAGTCAGCGTCATGTTCATGAAGAAGAAATTGAAGATCGGATTATCCAGTGGATTGCTATAACTGATTGATAATTAGCCTTTTTGTTCGTGTTTTATACATTTTTAAAAAAAAATAAATAAAAATGAAAAAAAGAGTTGACGAGATCTAAGAAGGCCAGTAATATGCGCCTCGTTGACCGATGAGGCCAACACAAAAAAGCTCTAGCAACTTAGTTTCAGTGACATGCTAGAGAAAGTGGAGCGGTAGTTCAGTTGGTTAGAATACCGGCCTGTCACGCCGGGGGTCGCGGGTTCGAGTCCCGTCCGCTCCGCCACTATTCAAAAAGCAGCCTTATGGCTGCTTTTTTTATGCCTGTAGATTTGTTGTCAGTTAATAACGGGGCGAGAACCCGCGAGCGGTGTTCGACAAAATCATCCGGAATGATTTTGAACATCGGAGCACTGCGACGATGGCCACGAAGTGGTCAATAACATGGACGTTATTGATAGTCCCGTCCGCTCCGCCACTATTTTAAAAGCAGCCTTATGGCTGCTTTTTTTATGTCTGCTATTTTTGTCTGTACTTTTTTATATCAATGTTATTTGTGGCTAAATTTTCTCTTTATTCTTTTATTGCTTATTTGTCTGATACACTTTTACTACCGCCTCAAGGCCGTGCCTTTCTATTTAAATAGCGAGTTTCATTTCTTAGATAATCGTATTCTTTTCGGCGTTGCTTTTGTTCTTTAGTCTTTGTTTATCGTAGTTACTATAAAAATAACTAATTCATTTTTATAGGAAATCGCTTAAAATCTAATATGTGAAATTTATCTGAGCGATATTTAATTGTTTTGTTGACCGGTGAAAATCTTTTGATTAGAATCCGCGCCACTTATCTACACACCTACACACATGGAGATTTATAAGGTGAAATTTAAATTACTTACAGTGGCTGCAATCCTATCGACTTCAATGTCAGTTTCAGCAAACGAATACCAATGGTTCTCAGAGTTGTCTTACAGCAATATCGACGTTAGTGGTGAGTCTTTTGACGCTTTAACGCTAGAAGGTCAATACTTCTTTGATAACAAGAAAGCTTTAGGTCCTTACAACGAATTTGAGTACATTAACAAAGTTAGCAACATTGATGCTTCATACAGCAACATTGGCTTAGGTGACTACTACGTTACACAAGCTTCTGGTGAGTTCTTTGTTAACAACTTCCTACTAGGCCTTGGTTTATCTGATGACAAGTTTGGTAATAACCCAACAGACTTCACTTTAGGTTACTTGTTCAGCGATAACTTCTTAGTTCGTGTTGACGCTGTAGATCCTGAAGAAGGTGACACGGTTTACAACATCTCAGCTGCTTACAACCACCAAATCAACGCTACTGATTACATTGGTTTCACTTTAGCGACTGATGACGACACTGACGTTGTTTCTTTGTCTTCTAAGTACTTCACGGACCTTGGCGATGACAACTACTTAGCTGCTGAGTTCTCGATCGTAGACACAGACGCGGACAACTACTGGTCTTTAGGTGCTAGCTACTACTTCAGCAAAGCAACTTCAGTATTCGCGTCTCTAGACGACAACGATTTGTATGAAATTGGTGCTAGACACTTCTTCGATCAAAACATTTCGCTATACGGCGTTTACTCATCACAAGATGACAGCGGTTTTGATATCGACACTTACACTATCGGTCTTACTGCGCAATTCTAAAATTAGTTCGAACTGTTAGTTAGTCATTTAGCCGAGGACTCTTCCTCGGCTTTTTTGTGACTTTATAAAATGCTGTCGCTTGGGATGCCCGTAATAGACTAACTCTTAATACTGGTACTCTTTAGGGGGTTATTTACGCCGCATTTATAGTATCTGCATAGCTGTATGCTCGAATGTGATTCTGACTTAGGGTTAAAGCTAGCTATTCTTAGGCATCGTTTGAAATCGTAAGTACAACTTTGAAGATATAAAAAAAGGCAGCCGAAGCTGCCTTTAGTGTTTCTATGCGTGTAATACTACTTTACTTCACACATGCAGTGAAGGTAAGCATGATTAGGGTCGTTATAGTTGTTAATCAAGTTATATACTTCTTTTAACTGCTGACCCAGAGCGTGAATCACCGGGTTTGTCTTAGCTGAAATATGGCTTGCAGACTGCATACTTGCTTGTGCTTCTGTGTTTTGCATGATTTCACGGATCATTTGCTCAGTCGGCGAAATTTCACGCTCTACAAAGCGCACTTCGTAGTCGCTGATATTAGCCAGCTTAGCAGCAGAGTCAATCGCATCATCCAAGTCACCTAGCTTATCAACCAAGCCTAGACGGTGAGCATCTTCACCAGACCAGACACGCCCCTGTGCGATGGCATCAACCTCAGCCTTTGTCATACCTCGACCTTCGGCAACTAGGCTTAGGAAATCGTCATATCCTTTCTCGATATTGGTCTGAACCACTTCTTTTAGGTCGTCAGAGATGCCAGACATAACATCGAATGAACGCGCCCATTTTGTGGTGCCAACACCATCACGGTGAATGCCCATTTTGTTTAGAGGCTCTTCAAATGTAGGAACCATACCAAAGATTCCAATTGAGCCTGTGATCGTAGTAGGGTGCGCCCAAATTTCGTCAGAAGTTGCTGAAATCCAGTAACCGCCAGAAGCTGCCATACCCGCCATAGAAGTCACAACAATTTTGCCTTCTTTTTGCGCCTGCACAAGTTCGCTACGAATAACTTCTGATGCAAAAGCACTACCACCAGGGCTATCAACGCGCATAACAATCGCTTTCACTGAATTGTCTAATCGTGCCTTACGGATAAGTTGAGCTGTACTGTCGCCACCAATTGTTCCTTCCTTGCGACGACCATCTACGATTTCGCCTTTGGCAATGATAACTGCTACTTTATCTTTGGCGCTTGGCATATCAATAAGAGGGCGACGCGCTTTTAGGTAGTCTTTAAAGCCAATAGCTTTGTAAGAATCTTGCTTATCGTTTAAGCCCACTTGATTAATCATAAGATCGCGGAATTCAGCACGGCTAATGAGTTTATCAATAAATCCACTCTCAACGGCCGCTTTTGCACCATTACCATTATTGGCTTTTAGAATTTCTAAATAGTTCTCAATGAAGTTATCCATTTCAGCAGTGGTCATATCGCGTGAAGCTGCGATATCTTTCTTCATGCTTTGCCACAAATCGCCAAGCCATTCGATATTGGCTTCTTTTGCTGCTTCCGACATATCGTCACGAATAAATGGCTCTACCGCAGACTTGAAGGTACCAACTCGGAATACATGAACGTTTACGCCCAATTTGTCTAAAGCTGATTTGAAGTAGGTGCCTGTGCGTGCCATACCTTCAAACATCATGCTACCTTGTGGATTCATATAAATCTCATCGGCAGAAGAGGCTAGGTAATATTGGCCTTGCGAATACCAGTCACCAACAGCAATGACTTTTTTACCGGTTGTTTTGAAGTCTTCAATCGCTTCACGCAAGTCTTGATACTTGCTGATACCGCCATAAGCGCCAGTTAAGTTGTTGGTTTGAAGAACAAGTACGCTAATGCTGTCATCATTCTTGGCATACTCAATGGCATCCAAAAGATCATACATCGATGTTTCAGGGCTTTTAGTACCCTGTGCGTCGGCAATAACTTCCTCAATAGGGTCCATATAAGTTGTTTGCTCAACTAAAGTACCAGCTGGGTTTAATACTAGGGCTGAACCATCGGAAACTTTCGGTAAATCTGGACCGCTAACGCAGCCACGAACCATAAATACCAAAATGGTGATTGCGATAAGTCCGATCAGCAAACGACCAGCAACATCAACTGTTTTCCAAATGCGGTAAAAAAATCTACCAATCATTGAATTGGGTTTCGACACGATTAATTCCTTCTTTTACAAGTTAAATTTTACGAAGTTGAGCTAATTCTAACCAATTTGCTTGATTTATGACTACTAAAGAAATGTAACCAAATAATAACCCGTTGTTTTCGCGGGTTTTTTGGCTGTTGAATTTCCTTGTTTTCGGAGGCGTGAAATATTGCACAAGACTGGTTATACCAGTAGACTTGGAGCACGGCTTTTTAATTAGTGATAACTAAGACTGTGAAATACCCAAAATTACTAGAACCTCTTGATCTTGGCTTTACCCAACTCAAAAACCGCGTGCTCATGGGCTCGATGCATACTGGGCTCGAGGAAAAAAAGGGTGGCTTTGAAAAAATGGCTGAATTCTATGCGGCGCGTGCACGAGGCGGTGTGGCATTGATGGTGACTGGCGGTATTTCCCCAAACTTTCGTGGCCGCTTAGCGCCACATTCGTCGCAGTTGAGCAGTCGCCGACACGTTAAAAAGCACAAGATTGTGACCGACGCTGTGCATCAAGCAGGGGGTAAAATTGCCCTACAGATTCTGCATGCTGGTCGTTATGCCTACCATCCATTGTCGGTTTCAGCGTCAAAAATTAAAGCGCCAATTTCACCATTTACGCCAAAAGAAATGTCCGAGCGCATGATTAAGAAAACCATCAAGCACTATGCTCGTTGTGCGCGCTTAGCCAAGGAAGCCGGTTATGATGGTGTAGAAATCATGGGCTCTGAAGGCTATTTGATTAATCAATTCATTGTCACTCGAACTAATAAACGTACCGATCGATGGGGTGGCTCTTATGAAAACCGTATTCGCTTCCCGCTAGAAATTATAAAAGCGGTCAAAGAAGCGGTGGGTGATGACTTTATTACCATTTATCGCTTATCAATGATCGACTTAGTAAAGGGCGGTAGTAACTGGCAGGAAGTTGTACAGCTAGCAAAAGAAGTAGAAAAAGCCGGTGTCACAATCATCAACACGGGTATTGGTTGGCACGAAGCTCGTGTTCCAACGATTACCACGTCAGTCCCTCGTCGTGCTTTTACTTGGGTAACCAAGAAGTTACGTGAAGAAGTTAAGGTTCCATTGATTACTTCGAACCGAATTAATATGCCGGAAGTCGCTGAGCAGGTTCTAGCTGACGATTGTGCCGATATGGTATCAATGGCGCGTCCATTGTTGGCCGATCCAGACTTTGTAGTAAAAGCAGAAAACGATCAGCGTGACTTAATTAATACTTGTATTGCCTGCAACCAGGCCTGTTTAGATCATGTGTTTAAACAAAAACGCGCAACCTGTTTAGTTAACCCAAAAGCGTGCTATGAAACTGAGTTAGTTCCACAGCCGTTGAATTTCAAAAAGAAGATAGCCGTAATCGGCTCAGGTCCAGCAGGATTAGCCTTCTCGACTGAAGCAGCAAAACGTGGCCACGAAGTTCATTTATTCGATAAAGCCAACCGTATAGGTGGCCAGTTAAACATTGCCAATCAAATTCCAGGCAAAGAAGAGTTTTACGAAACACTACGTTATTTTAAGCATTTGCTTGAAGAAACAGGCGTGAACCTCCACTTAGAAACAGAAGCGACAGTAGAAAGCTTAACTGGCGATAATGCCAAAGTTAAGTTTGATGAAGTGATTATTGCTGCAGGTGTTACGCCGAGAACTCCTGCGATCCCAGGCATCGAGCATGAAAAAGTATTGTCGTATATTGATGTGCTTTTACATAAAAAGCCGGTTGGTGAGAAAGTTGCTGTAATTGGTGCTGGTGGTATTGGTTTTGATGTGTCTGAATACTTAGTCCACGAAGGCGAGTCGCCGACATTGAACCTCGACGAGTGGCTAAAAGAGTGGGGCATCGATCGAATGTATCAAGAAGAGGGTGGCTTGCTTGATGAAGCCGAAATTACGCCTCCAGCTCGCCAAGTAACTATGTTGCAACGTAAAGAAACTAAAATGGGCAAAGGGCTAGGCAAAACAACCGGATGGATCCACCGCACCAGCTTAAGACACAAACAGGTCCAGATGGTGTCGGGTGTTGACTATAAAGAAATTAATGACGAAGGTTTGGTTATTGAACATAAATCTTCAGGCAAAACAGAAACCTTGGCTGTGGACAACATTGTAATTTGTGCCGGTCAGGTTCCGAATCGAACATTAGCAGAGCAATTAGAAGCAAAAGGACAGAAAGTACACTTAATTGGTGGCGCCGATGTAGCAGCGGAGTTAGACGCGAAGCGCGCGATTAAACAAGGTACAGAGTTAGCCTTAAGCATATAAATTTGAGAAGTATAAAATAGGTATTTTGGACACCATGAATCAACCAGAAAGCAACACACCTCACGCCAGAGCGCATCTAGACGTTGAGCTAACAGAGCATACTTATAGCATTGGTGAAGAAATCGCCAATGCCATGAGCCATGCTATCGGAGCGTTACTCAGTGTCGCCGCCATGACGATGATGATCATGAGCTCGCTCGATCCGTTCGACGGCTGGAAACTGGGCAGTGGAATTGTGTATGGACTGAGCTTAGTCATGCTCTTTACCACTTCTACGCTGTACCACAGTTTTCAACCTGAAAATATTAAGAAGACTTTTCAAACGTTGGATCACTGCGCGATTTATTTTTTAATCGCCGGTACTTATACACCGTTTGTGTTAATTAGCCTAAACGGAATCTGGGGCTGGTCGTTATTCGGTGTGATTTGGGCGTTAGCCGTGTTCGGCGTTACTTTCAAAGTAAAGTTTAAACAACGCTTCCCAAGAGTCTCATTAATTACGTATATCTTAATGGGCTGGGTTATTGTCGTCGCAGCACCAGAAATGCTCGATAAAGTAGCCCCAGGCGCCTTATGGTTACTTCTTGCAGGTGGTTTATCCTACACTTTAGGAACTGTATTCTACGCCGCAGATCGTAAAATCCCCTACAACCACGCCATCTGGCACCTCTTTGTCCTCGGCGGCGCCGTGTGTCACTTCCTTGGGATATATTTATACGTTTATTAAGTAAGTGTAGCCTCGAAAGTTCTCGTAGGGTGCGTCTAGACGCACCATTATCATTAAAGGAGGCAAGGATTGCCAAATTATCGAAGGAGTCGAGTTGAAGGTGGAACCTATTTCTTTACGGTTAATACCTTAAGTCGTCAGAAACAGCTGTTAACTCGACATATTGATGCTTTGAGAGAGGCTTTCAGAAGTGTAAAAAGTAGGCATCCTTACCACTTGGATGCTTTGGTTATTTTACCCTATCACTTCCATATGGTGATGACGCTTCCTCAAAACTCCGAAGATTTTTCTACAATAATTCGTTTAACGAAAAGTGAATTCACAAAGCGGATTAAGTTCAATAGTCCGAACGCTAACCATAAGTCTCGTCTTAATCGTAAGGAACAGTTGGTGTGGCAAAGACGGTTTTGGGAGCATCAAATACGGGGTAGCGATGATTACCGTCGACATATCGATTATTGTTACATAAATCCCGTTAAACATGGACATGTTAAAAAAGTTATCGACTGGCCCTATTCGACCTTTCATAGAGATGTAAAACGAGGTTTATACTCACTTGATTGGGGCGGTGTGGGTAATTATGATGGAGTGTTCGGAGAATAAGGTGCGTCACGACGCACCCTACGTTTACTTTAGGAACTTTATTCTACGCCGCAGATCGTAAAATCCCCTACAACCACGCCATCTGGCACCTCTTTGTCCTCGGCGGCGCCGTGTGTCACTTCCTGGGGATTTATTTATACGTTTATTAACGTTCCTGTAGGGTACCCAGTGAGGCAGACCCTGCGTCTAGACGCACCATTGAAATTAAAGGAGGCAAGGATTGCCAAATTATCGAAGGAGTCGAGTAAAAGGTGGAACCTATTTCTTTACGGTTAATACCTTAAGCAAGTGTAGCCTGTGACCTTGGGAATCCCTTTAGGGAAAAGAACGTCAGTGATTTCGAGGTTTCTTGTTGATGGTTAATTTTTCCCTCGATTACGACCGTAGGAAGTCCCCGTGGTACGCATTCGCTAATCGAGGCTACGGGTACTCTTGGCCTTTATGTAAAATAAATGTACTCTGACCCTATTAATTCTGACCCTATTAATTCGGGATTTGTTGAAGCATGGAAGAAAAAACAGCAATTAAACGCCTTCGATGATTTCTAACCGGGAATTAATGAAGTTAGAGTCTGATGACTCCCTACCAACATCTTAAAGAAAGTGTAGGGTGCGTTATAACGCACCGCTTGGTTGGTCAATAGCAATCGGGGTTAGAGTACAATTTTTGATATTTCTTACCAAAAAGGCGCCAATTGGCGCCTTTCTTTATAACGGTATGACTAAAGTCAAAACTTACCAACCACAGTTGCGGTCTTTGTTTTGCTCGTCTAACCATGTTTTAAGTGGTGCGTAGTACTCAAGTACTGCTGTCGCATCCATTTCACGACTACCCGTCATAGCTTCAAGCGCGTCAGGCCATGGACGTGATGAGCCCATTTCTAACATCTTGATTAGCTTGTCGCCAACTTCTTTGTTGCCATAGAACGAACAACGGTGAAGTGGACCTTCGTTACCAGCCATGTCACACATCTCACGGTAGAACTGGAACTGTAGGATATGTGCTAGGAAGTAACGTGAATAAGGCGTGTTGCCTGGAATGTGGTATTTCGCACCTGGGTCGAAGTGATCTTCAGTACGTGCTACTGGAGCTTCGATACCTTGGTATTTTTCACGCAGTTCCCACCAGCCTTGGTTGTATTCTTCTGGCGAGATTTCACCGTTGAATACTTTCCAGCGCCACTGATCAACCATCAAGCCGAATGGTAAGAAAGCGACTTTATCAAGCGCAGAGCGCATGAGTAGCGCAATATCAGCGCTCGCGTCTGGCTCTTTGTCGATTAGGCCAATTTGCTTCAAGTATTTTGGTGTAATTGATAGAGCCACAGTGTCACCGATAGCTTCATGGAAACCGTCGTTCGCGCTGCCTTTATAGAAGATAGACTGATCTTTATAAGCGCGCTGATAGTAGTTGTGGCCTAGCTCGTGGTGTACAGTTTGGAAATCTTCACCGTTGATTTCCGTACACATTTTAATACGAATATCTTCTTCGTTATCGATATCCCATGCGCTAGCGTGACACTGAACATCACGATCACGTGGTTTTACGAATAACGAACGCTCCCAGAAAGTTTCTGGTAGTGGTGCGAAACCAAGAGAAGAGAAGAAGTTTTCAGCAGTTTTAACCATTTTCTTAACCGCTACTTCTTTTTCTTCGTGGCTTACCTCGTCTTTATCAACCCCATAGTGTTTACGTAGGATAGGGTCAATATCGATTCCTTTACCGGCATTTTTTGGACCTGCGATATCGTAGATGTTGCCCCATTGTTGTGCCCACATATTGCCTAAAAGGTGCGCTGGAATTGGTTTGTCCGTTGCAACAACGTCGTCACCATATTCTTCGTTTAATTCAGCACGTACGTGGCAGTGAAGGGCAGTGTATAGTGGCTCTACTTGGCCCCAAAGACGATCCATTTCTGTCGCAAAGTCGTCAGCTGGCATGTCGTACTTTGAACGCCACATAGTGCCTGTGTCGGCGTAACCGAGTTCTTTCGAACCTTCGTTAGCGATTTCGACCATTTGCTGATACAGAGGACGCATTTCTTTAGAAATTTCGCGCCAACCTGTCCAAGCCTTTAACTGCTCATCAGCGTCGCGTGATTCACGCAATACTTGGCTTAACTCGCCTAGGCTACGGCCGTCTGGGCTTTTACCTTTAGCGTAAATGCTGTCTAACTTAGAAGTGATTTGCGCCAGTTTTTTAGTTTTTTCTGCGTCAGCTGGTGCTGGCAGTGTTAAACCAAGCTTAATCATTTCAATCTTACGATTAACATCGTAAGGAAGGTCTAGGCCGTTGTATTTTTTAGCTTTGTTAGCAAGTTCAACGCCAAGCTTTGTGTACTCTTCGCCAACTTGTGCATTGAGTGCCGTGGTGTCATGAGTAACGAAGTTTGCGTTAACCCAGGCAATACGAGCTGCATATTCTGCGATTTCCGTTAATTGCTTTTCCGCATCAGCTACAAAAGCAGCCGCATCTTCAGCGGTGACCTTTTGTTTGTGATCGTCAGCAATAACCGGCTGTCCTAATAAAGCGCCAACCAATACTGCGGTACTGACGGCTTTTTTAAGCGTTATCATAGAGTTACCTTTTATTGTTTAAGTTGATAATAATCATTATCGTTTCATAGTCGCGACTCATTATAGCGACTTGTTTGGAATTGAGAAATCAAATTAAGAATTGGAATTCAGCATGGTCGTTATTTCGATGATCGGTTATCATACGGCTTAATTTAGTGGAGTGTGTTCCACGAACTGTTAATCAATCATTTCTCGTGCTGCAGGAATGATAGCTAAATTTCAAATATAGGACACTTTATGGCGATTGGCCCTTTAATGCTGGACTTAGAAGGTTTAGAGATAACTGCTGCTGAGAAGGATATGCTACAAAACCCTTTGCTCGGTGGCATCATTTTCTTCAGCCGTAACTACGCCAGCCCACAGCAGATTGCAGAGCTTTCTCAAGCTGTGCGTGAAACTGCTGGGGAAGACGTATTGATTGCGGTGGATCACGAAGGAGGGCGGGTTCAACGCTTTAGAGAAGGGTTTACTGCGGTTCCGGCGATGGCGACTATCTTAGCTGAGTCCAATAACTTTGATGATGCCAAGCGCTCAGCGTATCGCTGGGGCAGTTTAATTGCTATAGAAGTCCAAGCGGTCGGTATCGACTTTAGCTTTGCGCCAGTATTGGATTTAGGCAATGAAATTAGCCGAGTTATTGGCGACAGAGCCTTTTCGACGAAAGTAGACGAAGTCATCGAGCTAGGTCGTGAGTTTATTAAGGGCATGAATGATTTTGGCATGGCAGCTACGGCTAAGCATTTCCCAGGGCATGGCTCAGTCGAAGCCGACTCACATGTTGATATTCCAGTGGACGATCGTCCGCGTGAACAGATCATCAGCCAAGATATGCGTGTATTTGCAGAATTAGCAGACCATTATCAAGCGGTCATGCCAGCGCACGTTATTTACCCTAGTGTCGATAAACAACCTGCAGGCTTTTCAGAACTTTGGCTACAGGACATTTTACGTAACCAGTTAAACTTCAATGGTGTTATTTTCAGCGACGACTTAAGCATGAAAGGTGCGGAAGTTGTAGGTGGTTATTACGAGCGAGCAAAAGCCGCGGTAAGCGCGGGCTGCGATATGGTTTTGGTCTGTAATCACCCGATAGAAGGCCGTGAGTTAATGGAATCATTCGACTTTGAGACGGACCCCAAATCAAGCGCAAGGCTAGCTAAGATGAAAGGGCAGTCGCTTAATTATTCGCTGACTAAAGTTCGCCAAAGCGATAATTGGTTACAGCTACAGAACGATCTACAGCTTGATAATTTAGTTTAAATTAATATATTAACGCATTGAAAGTATTAGGTTTAATATGTCTAACGATAAGAAGATTGAAGAATTAACTGATCAAAAAACAGATAGTTTCACACAGCTAACGCCACGGGAGGAACTGGTCGCTAAGCTCAACGGCGAAACGGCTATTGTTGCTTGGAAAGAGATTGAGCGCTTTTTTGCCAAAGGAAATTTGCTACTAATCGACCAAAGCGTTGACTTGATTAACTGTGCCGCAGATTTGTCCTTGGATAACGCAGAAGAAATAAAACCTTTGATCGACTCAGAAAAGATTCAGCGTATGCCGATGGAATTTGTAAAAGCGAACTGCAAACCTGAAACTGAGTTTTGGACAGTGGTGGTCGCACCGTATATTTTATCGCAACTCAAAAAATAGAAGTTGTGGATGAGGAGACACGGCTATTTGGCCGTGTCTTGTAAGTACCTCTCACCCCTAAAGATAACTTGTCTATCTTTGTTGAACCCTATAAATAAGCTAACGTTCATAGGTTCTCCTGAACTTAAACTAACAGGTCTATATAACTCAATGAGTGAGCCTGAATCAGCTACAACCCACTCTTGATTTGTACCTTCCAGTATTTGTAAGACATCAGTCTTATACATTCCGTTTGTTATGTTAGCTAGGCCCGCTTGATAATAGTAATCAACCGTTGGTTTTTCCTTTTCTTTTGCTTCAGCTTCTTTTACCTTATTGAAAAGGTCAGCGACGTTTAAATTGTCAACATCACTTTTAGTATCGGTAGCATATACTGCCTCTAAACCTAAAAGGAAAAATATGACTAATACTAATAAAGAAAACTTTTCTTTAACCATGATGTACCACAGCGTGGATCACGTGGTCATATTCAAAGTAGACCGTATAACCGTTATAAACCCACTTAGTAATTGGTGGATCACCGACTGGGCCTTCAACGTTGGTAGGAGTACCGAATTTCTTTTCAACGTAAGCTTTGCTAACGCCTCGCTTTGGTACTTGAATATTTTTCTTACCTTGCTGTGCAACTGGAACTTTGACTTCTTCGGCTTTGGCTGTGTTTAGGCCAATCCCCGCACCGAAGCTGAGCGATAAAGCGCATACTGCCGCTGTTATTGTTTTCATGATGTTGACTCCTCAAACATTGTGTAATCCTAAGAATATCAAAAAATTAGCGTTAAATCCTAATCATAATTACGATTAATTCTACTGCATAACTTGACTACAAATTGTGAACCATTCAATATGACGCCAATTTAATTAAATTAGAAAGCTCCATGAAGCTGCCTTTTTCGCTATTTGTAGGCCTTCGTTACACACGTGCGAAGCGTCGCGATCACTTTATTTCGTTTATATCTTTAATCTCCATGATCGGGATTGCCTTGGGCGTTATGGTATTAATTACCGTTATGTCGGTGATGAACGGCTTTGAGCGCGAGTTACGCGACCGAATCCTTGGTATGGCTCCGCACGTTCTGATCAGTAAATATGACGGGAATATCGAAAATTGGCAAGAGTTAGAGAAAACCGTCAAGCAAAACCCTAGCATCATCGGCGCATCGCCTTATATCAGCTCAGAAACTATGTTTAAGCATCTAGGCTCCGATCAGTTCGGTATGATCCAAGGTGTTTTACCTGAGAAGATAGGGGAAGTGACCATTGTCAAAGATAATATGCGTAACGGCTCTTTTGATACGCTGACTGACGGTAGCTATAACATTATCTTAGGCTCTAGCCTAGCTCGAAGCCTTGGCGCAAATGTTGGTGACAAAGTAACTTCCTTATTCTTAAAGCAAACTCGGATGTCGATCGCAGGCATTCAGCCAAGAGCCAAGCGGTTTACCGTGACAGGTATTTTCGAAACTCGCTCAGAGGCTGATAAATCCTTAGCTTTTGTGCACCTCGATGATTTAGCGGCAGTGACCCACCAACGTGACGGGGTTTCAGCATTGCAGCTTAAAACTGTCGACGTGATGAAGGTTCACAATGTAACTACGGATATTAGCCAAAACTTGGGTTATGAATATTACGTAACCAACTGGACGCGCCAGCATCAGACGCTATTTAACGCGATTGATATGGAGAAGAAGATTATGTTTATTCTTCTGACCTTTATTATCGCCGTGGCGGCCTTCAATATCGTTACCTCTTTGGTGATGTTGGTTAATGAAAAACAGGCCGATATTGCTATTTTGCGAACTCTTGGTGCAAGCCCCGGCTCGATACTTCGAATCTTTATGACTAGCGGTATTATTAACGGCCTTATTGGTACTGGTGCAGGCGTAATTCTTGGGGTGCTGCTGGCTTTAAACCTGCCGGATATTGTGAGCTGGATTGAAGTTACCTTTGAAACAAATGTCTTCCCTAAGAATGTTTATTTTGTCAATTTCTTGCCTACAGAATTGATTTGGGATGATGTTTATAAGATTGCCTTATCAGCCTTTGGTATTAGCGTATTAGCGACCCTTTATCCATCGTGGAAGGCGTCGCGAACCCAACCGGCGGAGGCGCTTCGTTATGAATAGCCCTAAGGTGAGTAGTCCAATCATTCAAATTGAGCAACTAAGCCGTGTTTACAGTGATGGCGCTAGTGATGTACAGGTGTTAACCGAGCTTGATCTAACTGTAGAGAAGGGCGAGCAGCTTGCCATCGTCGGTTCTTCAGGCTCCGGAAAAAGTACTTTGTTGCACCTTATCGGCGGCCTCGACAAGCCGACTAAGGGCAAAGTGACTATCGATGGCACCAATATTCATAGCTTATCAGCAAAAGAACAAGGTGCTTTTCGTAATCAACATATAGGTTTTGTTTACCAATTTCATCACTTGCTACCTGAGTTTGAGGCGCAAGACAATGTCGCCATGCCGCTGATAATTCGCGGCATGAAGCGCCAAGAAGCTCATAAAATCGCCAATAAACTGATTGCTAGAGTTGGGCTGGAAAGCCGTAAAACGCATAAACCATCAGAGCTTTCTGGCGGTGAACGTCAGCGAATCGCTTTCGCTCGCGCTCTTGTAACCGAGCCTGACTGCGTTTTGGCAGATGAACCAACCGGCAACTTAGACCACGGAACGGCGAATCAAGTGTATGAATTGATGTGTGAGTTAAACCGAGAAATGGGCACGACATTTATAACGGTGACGCATGATTTAGAATTGGCTGGAAAGATGCAGCGTCAATTACATTTGGAAGATGGTAAGTTACAAGCTGTGTAATCTTTTTAGAGTAGCATTAAATGTAAAGGCTCAGAATTATTGTTCTGAGCCTTTTTTTTGTTCTGACTGTCCCTTGGGGGCGGATTCTTTGTCGCAGTCATGATCGAGGTGCAACGTGTGTAGTAGTTTTTCTTTCCACTTTTGTTGACGTGCTTTCCAAGCCATCACCACGTGATAGCGCCAAGATAAGCTAATTGCATGGTAACCAATAAATGAAGCCACAGTAGCGCAAATAAAGCAGCCTAAAAGAAAAGGTTGCCAAATATGAACAAGCTCATTACCTAACCACTCAAAGCTCAATTCAAAGTCAAACTCGCTGGGTGGCCATGACAAAACCCAAGTTCCCACCAAATATGCAAAGTAGAACATAGGTGGAATGGTAATGGGGTTGGTTACCCAGCACACAATCAGGGATAAGGGTAGGTTTACTCTAAACCAAATCGCTAGGCCAGCTGCCACAACCATTTGAAAAGGGATTGGCATAAAGCACATAAATAAACCCACCGCAAATGCGCCCGATGCGCTGTAACGGTTTAGGTGCCATAGTCCAGGGTCATGGATTAACTTACCAAAAATCTTAAGAAAGCGATTTTCAGTTACTTTCTTTGGGTCTGGCGTGATTTTTTTTAGGAACTTGCGTGCCATAGAGTTTCGCGGTTACACTCTTAATGAATTAGCTGTACTATGATCTATAGTACTACATATGTATTAAGCTTGGATAAGGATTATCCCTGAATGTTCAAATGGATTTTTGGCTTAATGGTCGGCTGCTCTTCGCTCATGTTTTTGCCGACTCTACCATCTAAACTTGTTTTGTTTGGCTTATTAGCCATCTCGTTCGCCTTTCTCTATCTATTGAAAAGGGCTGACAAACCTTTATTGCAAGCTTTCTTACTACTATTCAGTGGCTTTATATTCGGTCTTGGCTGGTCATTAACTCACGCCTCATGGCGTCTATCAGCGCAAATCCCGGCGCCAGAAAATAATAGCGTGCACATTATAGAAGCAGTGATCGATTCATTACCAGCTATTTATCCTGAATACTGTCAGTTTCGCGCAAAAGTTAACCAATCTGACAGTAAGAAACTTCAAAATAAACAACTCCTACTTAAAGATTATTCTAGACAGTGCGCCTATCGATTAGGTGATAAGTGGTCTATGCAGGTAAAGCTGAAGCCTATTTATGGGCCTGTCAATCAGGGCGGTTTTGATTATGAGCGCTATATTTTTCAAAGCGGCTTGGACGGGAAAGGCTACATTAAAAGCTCCGAGTTTTTAGAACCCTCGTATCCTTACTCAATCAATCGGTTGCGGCAAACGCTTTTCGAGAAGCTTCAACCCTATACAAACTATGGGTTACTACAGGCATTAGTGATTGGTGAAAAGTCTGGAATACCTAATCAGGAAAAAGTGTTATTGCGGCAGTTAGGGCTAAGTCACCTTATTGCAATTTCTGGATTACATATTTCTATTATTGCGGGACTTGGTTTCTGGCTCGTCTATAAATTATTAGGCTTTATTGTGCGAGTCACACGCCTAAGCGTTATCGAGCCATACCGTTGTTCGCTTTTGATGAGTTGTGCGTTAGCTGCAATTTATTGCGCTTTAGCGGATTTTTCTTTACCCACAGTCAGAGCATTAATCATGTGGTGTTGCGTTGCATTGTTAGCAGTGAATCAGCGTCAAGGCGCATTACTTTCGGGGTTAAAACTAGCTCTATTCCTTATTCTGCTGGTTGATCCTTTAAGTGTCCTTTCGCCAGGCTTTTGGATGAGCTTTACCGCCGTGGCGGTAATTAGTTTTATGCTTGTTGGACGAGTAAAGCATCAAACTCAAGGCCTAAAGCGTTGGCAAGGAACTTTCTTCCAGCTGTTTAAATTACAGTTTGGTATAACGTTTGTTTTGATTTTACCCAGTCTATTGATATTTGGAGAAGCTAATTTATCGGGTTTGCTGGTTAACATTGTCGTGATTCCAGTGTTCAGTGTGTTGTTACTACCGGCCATTATTCTAGCAGTCATGCTCAGTCTTGTTAGTTTGGATTGGCTTCTACTCTTTATTGACGGCTTTATTACTCATACTCTCGAATGGGCCCATAATTCGCTTGAGCCCATGAGCAGCCTGTTATTACTCGATGGCTATTTTGAACCTTGGCTATTGATAAGCCTGTTTATTATCTTTTTATTGTTGCTGTTGCCCTTGGGACGACTAAGAATTCCGTTATTACCTTTAGCTTGTTTGTTAATGTTGCAAGGATTTATACCTAATTATCAAAAACAACCAAAGGCCATTGTGTTTGATGTCAGCCATGGCTTGGCGATTTTGCTAACGGATGGTCAGCACCATATTCTTTACGATACGGGATATGCCACGAGCGAGGGCAGTGCCTTTGAAAGTTACATTTATCCTAGCCTCAAAAAGCTCGGTGTTAATCACCTTGACGCTTTAATCCTGAGTCATAAAGATAACGACCACTCTGGGGGCGTAGCAAAAGTGGCAACTTTGATAGCGGTTAAGCAATTGATCGTTGGGCGTTGGGCGCAAAACACATGGGGCAGTGAAAATACTCAGGTTTGTGAGTCGGGGTTTGCTCAAGAGATCGGCGCTTTTCGTATTTCAGCTACATACCCAGACAGTTCCAATGAGGGCTCAAATAATGACTCATGCGTGATTATGGCTCAAAGTTCTGACCCAGCACTCGATTTCTCCCTCTTGCTCACCGGGGATATCGAAAAAGAGGCTGAGTATATACTGGCTGAAAGGTTAGGCAAGCAGCTACAATCCAGTATATTAATAGCGCCTCACCACGGCAGTAATAGCTCCTCGACTTATCCATTTTTAAAAATGGTTGATCCAAAACTCACCATATATTCAACCGAGCGCTACAGTCGATACAGACTGCCACACCACAAAGTGATTAAGCGTTACCATGACTTTGGGATAGCGCAAATACATACCGGCTGCTTAGGACAAATTACTATAGACCTCATCCACAATAGCTATATCTACGAGCGCCAAAATCAGCATATTTGGCGCAAGCAAAGTTGTACAATCGATAAACTATAAGACTTTAAATAGCAGGTTTAGCTCAGGGGAACACTGAACAATTAACGCTCAAATTAAAGCAAAGTAGGGGACTCGTTCACACTTGCTTGTAATCAAGGCTTGCTCTTATTTTAATGCTACTGCACAATAATTTGATTAAATCGATAATAACTGACTAATAAACAACTCTTTTTTGGCCTTTGTAAGGGCGCATAATAAGTATTTAAAAGCATTGAGGTATTGGGGAACATGGTAATTTCACTCTCAGCAACTGCGACACCATTATTGGCAACTTCGACGGGCACCTTGTTTGACTTATTCAAAGCGGGTGGCTGGACAATGATCCCGATTGCAATCTGTTCACTTATCGCCATGGGCATCATTGCGGAGCGCTTATGGGCTCTGAAGCGTGAACGAATTTTACCCAAGCATCTTGTTGCACAAGTTTGGTCATGGATTAAAAACGGGCGTTTTGATAAAAGTAAAATGCGCGACCTTAAAAATAGCTCTGAATTAGGCGAGGTTTTAACAGCAGGTTTGCTAAACCATCAATATGGTCGAGAGGCAATGAAAGCTAGTATAGACGAAGCGGGCAGGGCTGTTGTGGTACGCTTAGAGCGTTACCTTAATACCTTAGGTTCAATCGCACTAGTAGCGCCATTACTAGGGCTTTTAGGCACCGTTATCGGCATGATTAAGGTATTTACCGTCATGCGAGTCGAAGGTGTAGGAAATGCGGATGCATTAGCAGGCGGTATCTCTGAGGCGCTAGTGACTACAGCGGCAGGTATGGCTGTGGCGATTCCTGCGCTTGTTATGCACCGTCACTTTATCCGTCGCGTCGAGGAGTTAGTAACGGATATGGAGCAAGAAGCTTTGAAGATGGTGGATGTTTTACATGGCGAGCGTGAGATTTTCACGTCTACTGCAGCTGAATAAGATCACAAGAGCCTTTTCATTATGTGGTTAAAAAAGAAAAAAGAAGATGTCCAAATCAACCTCACGCCATTGATTGACGTTGTTTTCCTGTTGCTTATCTTTTTTATGGTTTCGACCAGTTTTAAAAAGGAAACTAAAGTTAGCATCGAGTTGCCTCAAGCCAATGGCGAACAGATGGAATCTCCAGCCGAGTCGATTGAAGTCGCAATATCCAAATCGGGAGACATATTTGTTAATGGCAATGGTCTCGTAAACCGAGAACTAAACACTATCATAGAAGCCATAAAACAATCGTCCACAGACAATCAAACACCTGTTATAATCAGCGCAGATGCGGCCGCACCCTATCAAGCTGTGATTACAGTGATGGATGCAGCGGGGCAGGCAGGGTTTAAAAACCTGACGCTACCGACGCTAAGGCCTGAAGCTGAAGACAACTAGTGTTTGAAATTATTAATGTCAGATAAACAATCAGAAAAAAATACAGCCATATATAAACGATTACTAGGGTACACCAAGCGCTACAAGTGGGTGTTCTTTATAGGGGTTCTGGCCAATATAGGCTTCGCTTTGATCGAAGCCTCTTTTGTAAACGCCATTCAATATCTTATAGATGACGGGCTCAAAGAGCGCGATAAATTCTTTTTATTAGTTCAGACACCTGTGTTTATCATCGGCGCGATCTTTCTACGCGGGATCTGTAATTTCGTTTCAACTTACTGTATGGGCTGGGTCGGGCGTAAAGTGGTTCAAGACTTCCGCGAAAGCCTCTACGAAAAATACATTCGCCAACCCGCGCAATTCTTTTCGCAAAAAGCACCAGGCAATTTATTGTCGACTATGACCTTTAACACTGAGCAAGTTGCAGTAGCTAGCTCTGATGCGATTACCTTATTAATTCGCACCGGCGGCACCATTTTATTCGTCATGGTTTATTTAACCTTAATAAGCTGGCGATTAACCCTGTTTTTATTTCTTGTCGTTCCAGTCATCGCTTGGATTATTAACGTCAGTGCTAAAAGGCTTAAAAAGGTCAGTGGTAATATCCAAAATGTGGTCGGCGACGTGACTAAAACGGCCGAAGAGACGATTAAAGGTAATCAGGTTATTAAGATTTTTGGCGGTGCAGAACGCGAGATTAACAACTTTAAGAACAAAGCAAACCGAAATCGCCAGCAGGATATGAAGCTTATCGCGACTAAAGGGATTGCCTCTCCTGTAATTCAAATTGTCGCAGGCTTTGGATTTGCCGCCATCATGTATTTTGGTAGTTTGGAGCTACTCGCAGGGCGTATGACCGATGGGGAGCTGATTACATTTATCACAATGATGGGCGTGATTCTAAAACCTATGCGTGATATCAGTAACGTTAATACCCACCTTCAGCGCGGTATCGCTGGCGCGCAAAGTGTTTTTGAGATTCTAGATCTTCCTGACGAGCCAGATAACGGTACTAAAGTTATCGAACGTGCCCAAGGTAAGATAGAGTTTAATAAAGTTGGTTTTGCTTATGAGTCTGATAAGGCCATCTTACACGATGTATCCTTTATAGCAGAGCCTGGACAAACCATTGCGCTTGTCGGTCGCTCTGGTAGTGGCAAAAGCACCATCGCCAGTTTAATTCAGCGTTTTTATAATCCCGACTCAGGAAAAATTTTAGTCGACGATATTGAAATTGATGAGCTGACTTTATCCTCATTAAGACAACAAATCGCCACTGTCTCGCAGAATGTAGTGCTCTTTAATAACACCATTCGTCACAATATTGCTTATGGACGATTAGAAGACGCAACTGACGAAGAAATTATTAAGGCGGCTAAAGATGCTTATGCGTGGGAGTTTATCGAGCAACTGCCACAACAGCTTGATACACAAGTTGGCGATAACGGTTTATTACTTTCTGGTGGCCAGCGTCAACGTCTAGCGATTGCTCGCGCGATGCTTAAAGATGCGCCAATTTTGATTTTGGACGAAGCGACTTCTGCGCTTGATACAGAGTCTGAGCGCCATATCCAAAAAGCGCTAGAAGCGTTAATGGTAGGGAGAACCACCATTGTCGTGGCGCATCGTTTATCGACTATTGAAAGTGCTGATAAGATATTAGTGGTCAACAAAGGGCGTATTGTCGAGGCAGGCTCGCACAAAGAATTGATGGCGCAAAACGGGGAATACACTCGCTTGCAGCAAATGCAGTTTAGCGAGTAGACATCATGGCCGTTTCAGCCACTCAGCAATTTTTCGAACGTCTTTGGTATCGTCCAACCGCCTGGTGGCTGTGGTTATTTTTGCCATTACAATTATTGCTCAGGCTTGTTGTGTTTACTCGTCGCAAGCTATACGCCTTAGGTCTATTTAAATCCACCCGACTAACAAAGCCTGTGGTTGTTATCGGTAACATCACAGTTGGCGGAACCGGTAAAACACCCTTAGCCATTTATATTTTAGAGTGGTTGCAGGCGGAAGGTCATAACCCAGGATTAGTCACACGCGGTTACGGTGGCTCTGCTACCAATTTCCCTCTAGTTTTAGGTGGGAAAAACAATCAAGATTCTCTAGAGCCTTCAGTTACTGGCGATGAACCTTTTCTTATTCATCAGCGCACCGGTGCGTTAGTCGCTGTCGATCCGGTCAGATCTCGAGGCGGTCAAAAGCTCATTGAGCTTGGTTGCGATATTATCATTTGTGATGATGGCTTACAGCATTACGCATTAGAACGTGATCTTGAGCTTGTGGTGATTGACGGCAAGCGTCAGTTAGGAAATGGTTGGTTAATGCCGATGGGACCACTTAGAGAGCCTAAGTCACGTCTTAAGTCTACAGATTTAGCGGTGATTAACGGCGATACCATGCGTCTGAAGCCAGGCAAGATAACTGCGTTAGGCCACGATAAAGAGTTGGTTAGCAAAAAGGTTAACGCTGTAGCGGCTATTGGAAATCCTCAGCGCTTTTTTGATACGCTAGAAAACTTAGGGTACAAGCCGTCACCAATGGCTTTTCCAGACCATCATCAATATACTCGTGACGACTTTGCTGCTTTAGATGGCCCAATTGTAATGACTGAGAAAGATGCTGTTAAATGTCAGCGGTTTGCTGATGATAGAATGTATTATTTGCCGGTAAGCACAGAGTTAGAAGCTGCTTTAGACTCTCTGTTAAAGCAGAAAATAACAGCCTTAATGGCGACGCAAGCTTAAAAAGTGAGAAGAACTATGGACCATAATTTGTTAGATATCTTAGTTTGCCCTTTGTGCAAGGGAGAACTACTGTACAAAAAAGATGATCAAGAATTAATTTGTCGCTTCGATAAATTGGCTTACCCCATCCGCGATGATATTCCTGTGATGTTAGAGGAAGAGGCGAGAAAGGTGGCTGCTGAGGAATTAGATTAATGACGGTAGCCGGTAAGACAGACTTTGTCGTAGTTATTCCTGCTAGGTATGCATCCACAAGACTGCCTGGTAAGCCTTTGGCGCTTATCGGCGATAAGCCTATGGTTCAGCACGTCTATGAAAGAGCCATGTTGTCAGGCGCAAAGCAAGTCATCGTTGCGACTGACGATCAGCGCGTCGTCGAAGCCGTTGAAGCTTTTAATGGCAAAGTTTGCATGACTCGCGATGATCATGTTTCGGGCAGCGATCGACTAGCGGAAGTTTGTACGATAGAAGGTATTGCGGAAAAGGACATCATCGTTAATGTGCAAGGCGATGAGCCGTTTATTTCATCAGAGAACATCAGCCAAGTTGCGAATAACCTAGCGCAGCATCAGGATTGCGTTATGTCGACTTTAAGCACCGATATAAATAGCGACGAAGAAGTGTTTAATCCCAATGTGGTTAAAGTGGTTGCGGCTGACGATGGCAAGGCTTTATATTTTTCACGCGCGCCGATTCCTTGGCAACGCGGGAGTTTCGAGAATAAAGAAGTAGAAATCACCAACTGTTGCCAAAGACATATTGGGATTTATGCTTACCGTGCAGGCTTTCTTCATAAATATGTTACTCTGAAACCTGCCAAAATAGAGCAGCTAGAGTCGCTAGAACAACTTCGTGTATTGGCTAATGGCTTCAATATTCATGTTGAAACAGCGCAGGAAGAACCTGGTCTTGGGGTTGATACTGAAGAAGATTTACAAGCGGCTAATACTTATTATCGCCAACACCAGCTCTAATTAAAGCTAAGTACAAAAGTATCATTAACTATCGAGGATCCTATGTATCAGTATTCCGTCTTATTTGTATGCTTAGGTAATATTTGCCGTTCACCAACGGCGGAAGGGGTTTTCCAACATAAAGTTAATGAAGCAAACCTCGGCGAACTCGTTAAAGTGGATTCAGCCGGAACCAGTTCTTTTCATGTCGGCGAGTCACCTGACGAACGCTCCGTGCAAGAAGCTAAGAAAGCGGGTTACGACTTGTCCTACATTCGTTCACGAAAAGCAGAAGCCAAAGATTTCGTAGATTTCGACTTGGTGCTCGCGATGGATCTTGAAAACTACCACAACTTATCTCTATTAAAAACAAATGGATATGAGAACAAGTTAAAGTTATTTATACGAGACTTTGCACCTGAACTGGGTATCGAGGAAGTGCCAGATCCCTATTATGGTGGCGCTAAGGGATTCGCAGACGTACTGAACATGATTGAAGTGGCGAGCGATAATCTTGTAGAGTTCGTTAAAAAAGAACTCAATAGAACATAATCAAGTGTCTGATACAGCACCCAGCAAAGCACATTTTATTTATGGCAATAGGCCGTTCGAACATAGCAATTAACAGAGTTCTTTTAGTATAATGCGCGCAGTTTATACGACTTATCTTTTAATCAACCTTAAGAATATAAAGCATGTTAACCACCATTGAACACGATTTAAGCCAACTATTTGGTCAAGCATTTGCAGACAACGACTTATCTTTCGATTTCGGCGCTACAGTGCGCTGTACTCGACCAGAGTTAGGCGACTTTCAGTGTAACGGTGCGATGGCGGCGGCTAAGCAGGGCGCTGGCAACCCTTTTGTTGCAGCGGAGAAGGTTGTTGCTTCGCTTGCTGATAACGACATTATCAAAAATATCGAAGTGGTTCGCCCTGGCTTTATCAATATCTTTGTCAATGAAGAGTATCTAGCCAATAAGCTGACTACTTTCAGTAAAGACAACACTTTCGGCAGTGCCGAAGACTTATCTAACACTAAGGTTATGATTGACTTTGGTGGGCCAAACGTTGCTAAATCGATGCACGTGGGTCACCTAAGAACAGCGATTATTGGTGATTCACTACAACGTATTTTCCGCTTTAAAGGCTACGAAGTTGTTTCCGATGCGCACCTAGGTGACTGGGGAACACAGATGGGTATGTTGATTGAAGGCTTAAAAAAGCGTCAACCAGATTTGCCTTATTTCGATGAAAATTTTGAGGGCGAATACCCGAAAGAGTCGCCAGTAACGATTCAGGATTTGGAAACCATATATCCAGAAGAGTCAGGACTCTGCAAAACTGATGAAGAAGCGGCTGAAAAAGCACGTCAAGCGACGTTAGAGCTGCAAAATGGTCGCCCAGGTTACCGTGCTTTGTGGAAACATTTCGTAGAAGTGTCAATCGCGACTTTGAAGCGTGACTATGGTGAGCTAGGTGTTACTTTTGATTTGTGGAAAGGTGAAAGTGATGCAGATCCTTTTATCCCTTTAGTCTTAAAAGAGCTTGAAGAGAAAAACATCTCTGTTAAAGATCAAGGCGCACTAATTGTGCCGATTACGGACGATGAGGGCGAGAAGGTCATGCCTCCGCTTATTCTACGTAAGTCAGACGGAGCTGTGATGTACGGGACTACTGATATCGCAACGCTATACGAGCGTATCCATGAAGACAAAGCCGATATTGTTTTATATGTGGTTGACGGTCGCCAGCAGCAACACTTCAAGCAGGTCTTCGCGACAGCAGATCTGATGGGCATGGACAAAGTTTGTACTTATGAGCACACCTATTTCGGCACCGTGAACGGTAAAGATGGTAAACCATTTAAAACTCGCTCTGGTGGCGTTATGAAGCTTCATGACTTAATCCAGATGGCTAAAGAAGAAGCTCGAAAAAAATTGGCTGAATCAAACTTTGGCGTCGATTTTGATGAAGCTGAAAAAGAAGAAATAGCCCATAAAGTCGCTATTTCAACGCTTAAGTTTGCCGACTTGAGAAACTTCCGTATTAAAGATTACATTTTCGACTTAGAGAAGTTCAGTGAGTTTGAAGGTAAAACTGGTCCTTACTTGTTGATGCAAGTTGCTCGTATTAAATCGATTCTGCGTAAAGCAAAAGAAATTGGTGCCGAGCCTGGTGAATTACTAGAAACCTCTGATAACGAAAGAGCTTTGACCTTTAAGTTACTGGAGTTTAACTCAGCTTTAAACAAAACTGTTGAAAAGCGGGCTCCACACTTTTTGTGTGAGCATTTATACAATCTTGCGCAAGAGTTTAGCTCTTTCTATCAGAAACAACACATACTCAAAGAAGCCGATACAGCGAAGCGGGCTAGCCTATTGAAACTTTCTTCAATCTGTCTAAATCAATTAGAAGTGGGCTTAGAGCTACTTGGCATTGAAACGCTTGAACGCATGTAAAGAATTATAAATATACCGAATGGATCTTTTGAAAAAAAATTGATGTTCGTTAAGATGGCTCTATCACGGAGCCATTTTTTTTGGATGAACATTATTATGAATAAAGAACTACTGAAAGAACGTGCTTATATTGACGGACAATGGGTGTCTGCTGATAAGACTTTTGATGTAGACAATCCTTTCGATAACGGAATTATAGCCTCGGTCGCTGACTGTAGCGTAGAGCAGGTCGAGCAGGCAATAGAGTCGGCTAACGCCGCCTTCAAAACTTGGTCGAAAAGCACTGCTAAAGACCGTTCAAATTTATTGCACAAGTGGTACTCGCTAATCACCGATAACGCTGATGATTTAGCTGAGTTATTAACCATTGAGCAAGGTAAGCCGCTAGCAGAAGCAAAAGGCGAGATTTTATATGGCGCTTCGTACATTAAATGGTTTGCCGAAGAAGCTCTTCGTGTAAATGGCGACCTGATTCCTTCGCCAGATGGTGAAAAGCAAATTGAGATTCACAAATACCCAGTTGGCGTCGTTGGAATTATTACACCATGGAATTTCCCACAAGCAATGATCGCTAGAAAAGTGGCCCCTGCGCTGGCTGCGGGTTGTACTGTTGTGATAAAACCGGCATCGGAAACACCGCTCTCTGCGTTAGCCATGGCTGAGCTTGCGGATCAAGCTGGTATCCCTAAAGGTGTCGTAAATGTAGTTCCTAGCACTTCATCAAGCGAAGTAGGGCAAGCCCTTACCTCAAGTCCACTGGTTCGAAAAATTTCGTTCACTGGTTCAACTCCTGTTGGTAAAAAGCTGATCGCCCAATCGGCCGAAAATGTGCAAAAAGTTACCATGGAACTTGGAGGTAACGCTCCTTTTATTGTTTTTGATGATGCCGATATCGATGCGGCTATATATGGCTTGATGGCGAGTAAATTTAGAAACTCTGGGCAAACCTGTGTTTGTGCTAACCGCGTTTTTGTTCACGAGAATCTTTATCAAGAGTACATCAAGCTTCTTGGAAATAAAGTTAACGAATTAAAACTGGGTAACGGCTTGTCTGAAGGCGTTAAAATTACCGCGCTGATTAATCAAAAGGGAATCGATAAAGTTTTAAGATTAATCCAACAGGCTACTGAGTCTGGTGCAGAAATCTTAGTTGGTGGCAGTCAAAGTAAAGAGTTTAAAAATATCATACAACCGACGATTCTCTCCAACGTCACTCAGGATATGGATATTGTTAGCGAAGAAATATTCGGCCCCGTTATCGCGCTAATCCCGTTCAGCGATGACGATGAAGTTATCGCAGCGGCTAATAACACAAGCGCAGGCCTTGCGTCTTACGCTTATACAGAAGACAGAAAGCGCATTAAGCGACTCGTTCGTGAGCTTGAATATGGCATGGTTGGGATCAATACAGGTATGCTTTCAAACGAAATGGCGCCTTTTGGTGGCGTCAAAGAATCAGGCATGGGGCGTGAAGGATCTAAATATGGAATCAGCGACTACTTAGACATTAAGTATGCCTGTGTGAATTAAGGTTTTGACCATTAGCTTAAACAATAAAAAAGCCCCGAAAGGGGCTTTTTTGGTTTATTTTAAAGGCTTACCTTTGTAATTGAGATTGTAAGCGGATCGTAATCCTAAGAATAAGCTTACGCACATCAATAGTAGTATCACGGTGAATGGCAGTCCAACCGTTACTGCTGCGGCTTGCAGGGCTCCAAGCGCTTCCTTACCACCTCCATATAACAGCACTGCTGCAATAACACCTTCCATTACAGCCCAAAATACTCTTTGAGTTACTGGTGCATCAATTTTACCGCCTGCCGTGATGCTGTCGATTACTAACGATCCAGAGTCAGAGGATGTGATGAAAAATACTAAGACTAAAACTATCGCTGCAACTGAAGTAATGTAACCAAATGGCAAGTTTTCAAGCATTTGGAAAAGGGCAAGAGACTCATCCGTTATGCCTTGCGCCAACTCACCAACACCTTGCTCAACCTGATCTAGGCCAGTTGTACCGAAAGTAGTCATCCACACGGCGCTTAAAAGTGTAGGAACAATCAGTACAGCGGCTACAAACTGTCTTACTGTTCGACCTTTAGACACGCGAGCAATAAACATACCGACAAATGGTGACCATGAAATCCACCAAGCCCAGTAGAATATCGTCCAACCACTATAGAATGTCTGATCTTCACGACCAATCCAGTTACTCAGAGGGATTATATTTTCCGCGTAAGTGAGTAATGTTGTACCAACTCCGTTCAAAATAGCTACGGTTGAGCCTGCTATGATCACGAAAATCATCAATAGTGCAGCGATCGACATATTGATATTACTCAATACTTTTACGCCACCCTCTAAGCCTCTAATGACGGAGAATAGGGCAACAACAGTTACACCAAATATAATCGCAAGCTGGGTTGTTATGTTGTTTGGGATATCCTCAAACAGGTAGTGAATACCACCAGCGGCTTGCTGCGCACCAAACCCGAGCGATGTCGCTAAACCGAAGATAGTCGCTAGAACAGCTATCGTATCAATCACATTACCAGTAAAGCCCCATACGCGGTCGCCAAAAATAGGGTAGAAGCTAGAGCGAATGGTGAGAGGCATATTACAATTATAAGCAAAGAAAGCTAATGATAAGCCGACCACAGCATAGATTGCCCATGGGTGAAGTCCCCAGTGGAACATTGTCGCTCCCATCGCCAACTCTTTTGCTTCAGGAGTTCCCGCTTCGACATTAAAAGGTGTTCCGAACCAGTTTGTGAAGTAACCAACTGGCTCTGCTACACTCCAGAACATCAAACCAATTCCCATACCAGCTGCAAATAACATGGCTAGCCAGGACAGTATGCTAAAGTCAGGTTTAGCCCTTTTGCCTCCTATACGAATTTTTCCGTAGGGTGAAAGCAGCAAAAATACACAAAATAAAACAAAAACGTTACCGCCGATCATGAACAGCCAGTCAAAATTACTGATCGACCAGTTTTTGGCCGCTTCATAATAATCGCTCGATTTTTCGGGGAATAGTAACGTTAATATGACAAAGAATATTACAAAGAATGATGAAGTGAAGAATACTGGGTTATGAAGATCCATCCCCAGCAACTCAACATTATTTTCGCCAACTTCATGGTCGGCATCATACTTTTCATGCAGTGGATTCTGTTTTTCGCTCGACTCTTTATCAGAGACGCTCATAAGTCCTCCTAGAAGTAGTAACCAATATTAATATTTAAACGTGAACGCCATTTTTCTGGACCATTGTAGATACCGATACCAGGGCCCCCAGCGAACCACATGTTCTTGCCCGCGATCCAATCTACATAGGTGTAGAGTCCATCTTTGATTAAAGTACAGCCTGTAACGTTTTGGATGGAATCCGTTAAACCTGGTTTATTATTAGTAGCGGTATAGGTGAAGTCGTTATAACAGACGACTTTATCTAAAAAGTCATTACCGACCTTAAAGGTCTTTGCTACGTTGAAACTAGTAACGTTAGCTTCGGTAGCGACTTCGAAAGGGAAATCGAAGGCTGACATTGCAATACGATTATTGTCTGTTTGTAGCTCAGGAGCATCTTCATAATCGTAATAAATATGCTGTAATTGAATGTTCCAACTATCGAAGTTTCCATCGAAATGAACAGCAGCGGCGGCATGGTTACCTTGTGCATTTGTTGTGCGATTACGGAACTTACCAGCTTGCAATGATGCACCTACAACATGATCTCCCCACTGATACTGGGCACGGAAGTTGGCTTGGCCATCTTCTTTGTTATCGCTAACATCAGTACTCGCAATATCGAATGAGTAGCGCCCGTAACGTGCCGAGTCATCGTACTCACTATTGAAAAAGTAAGCCGTATCGAAAGTCCAGTCACCGGATGTTTTTGTCCACTTTATGCCGGTGTCATAATCATCTTCGAAGCCCAAATAGTAAGTGCCGCCGAACCAAAAACCGTGAGAAGCGTAGGGGCTAATACCAAAAGGAACCTGTGAAACACCAACCGCTAAACGATTTTCATCGTCGAAGTTATAGCCAACTTCTGCGTGGTGAATGGCATTAAATGTTTGATAAAAGCGAAACTGTGAATCTACGAACCATTTGCCCTTAGTGATATCTACATCGACAGCGAAAAGTTCAAAATCAAAAGCGCCATCACTATCGTTGTCATAATCTTTCCAACCATAGTTTAAACGAACAGCGCCACCAATATTGACTTCAGTTTCATCATCATTGGCGAAGGACTCGCAGGGGAAAGCCATTAAACTACCCAGCATCAATACAGATAAGCCCGATAGAAATTTAGTCATGTCTTATTCCTCAGTGAAAATAAGGGTGTAACCCTAACCGTAACAAACTGACAAAGCAAATTTGCCATGACTGCATAAGGATTAGTAATCAACAACGCCTTATTGAAGTTAAGCAAAGTAATGTGATTTTGCGTTTTGATGAAAAATTAAACATTAGCGCAAATAATCACAATTCAAACTAGGCCCCAAAAAAGGTGAAAATAGAATCACCTAAAAAGTATACCCTTAAGTTCCGCTATTCTGATTATATTTAACAGAATTTTTAATTCTTAATAGCATTTGACTCATGTAAGAACATTCATTCGAGGTATTAATTAATCTAATTAAATTGCATTAGAAAACATAGTGTTAAATAGAAATTAAATCCTGTTATGCAACATAATTGCTCACTATAATTAAGCCACATCATGGTTTATATGGACTATTAAACGTTGAATCCTCTAAAAATATTTATAGCATTTCTGATTTTAGTTATTCCTTTTCAATTAGTTGCCTCGGAAACCTCAAGTAACCTTACCATTAATCTGACTCACCATTGGATAGGTTTTTTAGCGATAGGCATTTTTGCATTGTCGTACTCACTAGTGATTTTTGAGGAAAAACTTCACCTTAGGAAATCTAAGCCTATTTTGGTCTCCGCAGGCTTAATATGGCTCGTTATTGGTATTGTTTATAAGCAATATGGTTTATCTGAAGTAGCAGCGGATGCAGTGAGGCACAACTTCCTTGAGTATGCTGAACTCTTTTTCTTCTTGCTCGTAGCCATGACATACATTAATGCCATGATTGAGCGAGATGTTTTCGACTTGTTGAGAGACTGGCTAGTTAATAAAGGCTTTAGCTACAAACAACTTTTTTGGATGACAGGAATTTTTGCGTTCTTTATATCAACCATTGCAAACAACTTAACTACTGCTTTAATTATGTGTTCGGTGATTCTAGCAGTTGGGAAAGACAACCCAAGGTTTATAGGTATTAGCTGTATTAATATTGTCGTTGCAGCGAACTCTGGCGGTGCTTTCAGCCCATTTGGGGACATCACGACCCTGATGGTCTGGCAAAAAGGAATCGTAGAGTTTTCAGAGTTTTTCGCCTTATTTATACCTTCCGTAGTGAACTTCTTAATTCCAGCACTGATATTCCAATTAGCACTCACAACAGGGCAACCAAAGGCAACAGAAGAGGGTGCTCAAGCTAAAGTTAAAGAGGGTGGTTTGATTATCGTTGGCCTCTTCTTAGTAACCACAGTTACAGCTATAGCTTTCCAGAATTTCCTAGGTTTACCACCAGCGATGGGCATGATGCTTGGCCTTGGATTTTTAAAAGTTTATGGTTTTTTCCTGCGCCAGAAGGAAAAGAAAGTTACTGAAGAAAACCCAACTAGCGTATCTGCGCGTAGACCCTACGATATCTTCGATCGAATCGCACAATCAGAATGGGACACTTTATTTTTCTTCTACGGTGTCATATTAGCAGTCGGAGGGCTAGGCTTCTTAGGCTACTTAGGTATGGCTTCGAGTTACCTTTATGGGGAATTAGGCGCAACACCAGCGAATATACTCGTTGGCGTCTTATCATCATTGGTCGATAACATCCCAGTAATGTTCGCCGTTCTAACGATGCATCCAGACATGCCACATTGGCAGTGGTTGCTTGTGACATTAACCGCTGGTGTAGGCGGAAGCTTATTATCCATCGGCTCAGCTGCAGGTATCGCACTGATGGGACAAGCTCGTGGACATTACACATTCATGACGCATCTGAAATGGACACCAGTGATTGCGCTAGGTTACGTCGCAAGTATCTGGGTGCATATAATGATAAACGGTACATAGACTCGAGTAATTAACACAGATCACGAAAGAACGGTCTATATAGGCCGTTTTTTATATACCTCTCATCTTCTCTACTTTTACATTAATATTCGCATAACTTATATTATGTTAAATTAATTGTTTGTTTGAAAGTGCACATTGGTTATGATTCAAATGTTTGTACATCTAGGCGCTTAGATATGCTCCACCCTAGTAATAGGTTTGCTTTACTCTTCCTGACAAAAAAGTTCATGACACTCAAATTATCTGCTGATAGACTCAAACGCTAATAAGATTTCTTCATAGTAAACATAGAGATAACAATGATAAAAACTTTTCAATGGATAATGGCTCTACTATTTATTTGCTTAGTATCCACGAACTCAAAAGCCGCCCCTAAAGAATCTGGTAATGACATAAAGTTGATTAACACTCTATTTGAAAATTATATGGCTAAGTACAATCATTACTTATCTCATAGCGAATTCAACAAAGAGCCAGACTTGTATCATGATAATGTAATGATCGTTTCAAATAGCAACGGCTCAAACACATTGAGTTCAGATAATTTATATAAGCAAGTTAAAGTTTTTCTTGATTCCTTGAAGGCTCAAGGTGTAAATAACGTACAGTGGGAGTCTACTAATATACAAATTCTAGACACTAATCTTGCGGTTGTGAGTAATATCGCAGTGCGGTACTTGATTAATGGTGACATTCATAACAAGGTTGGCGCCACCTACTTTGTTAATAAACACAAAGGTGAGTGGAAAATTTCAGCCTTTTCAGTGCATAACTATGCAAATACTCTGTAATTAGGTGTATAGGCTAGGCTAATACTGCCCCGATAGTTTTTAATATAAACGTCAATGGTTTAGCTAATTAAGTGGTATCTGAAACTACATATGATAAGCTTCTCGACCTCATTTGTATTACAGCATTAAACAAGTAAGACAGATAGCATGCTAGATACCACTTTACTATTGCTTTTTATTCCCACATTCCTAGTGATTTCTGCTACCCCTGGGATGTGTATGACTTTGGCGCTGACGCTAGGCATGAGCATTGGCGTTCGTCGTACAATGTACATGATGTGGGGAGAATTAATTGGTGTGGCCATGGTTTCAGTGTTGGCTGTTGTTGGTGTTGCTAGCATCATGCTGAATTATCCCTCGGCTTTTTTCGTCTTAAAATATGCTGGCGGCGCTTACCTTGTCTACCTAGGTATCCAAATGTGGCGTTCGCGTGGCAAAATGGCGATTAGCCTTGATGAACACAGCCCCAAGTCTGTGTCTGGAAGGCAATTGGCGATGCAAGGTTTCGTTACCGCAATCGCTAACCCTAAGGGCTGGGCTTTTACCGTATCTTTATTACCCTCATTTATAAACCCTAGTCTAGCTATGCCACCACAACTGGCCGCCCTTGTGGTGATTATATTGCTCAGTGAGTTTATGTTTTTGATGATATACGCTACTGGCGGAAAGACTTTAAGGCGTTTGTTACAACGCAGTGACAATGTTCGACTGATTAATCGACTCTCAGGTAGCTTAATGATCGCAGTCGGTACCTGGCTGGCATTGGGGTAAGCCCATAATTCAGAGGTGCGTCGCGACGCACCTTACGCTTACTAATAAACTCTATCGTCTATAAAACTTATTACTGTAAAGTTACCTTATAAATGTTCCATTATTAAAGTCTTCGAACGCTTCTTTAATCTCTTCGTCACTATTCATGACAAATGGACCATAACCTACGACAGGTTCATTCAGTGGCTCGCCGGTTAGCATAAGTAACTTAACATTATCATTGGCTTCTAATTTTACTGTATCGCCTTCACGGTGAAATACAGCAACTTGGCCCTGACGTAAAATGTCTGAGTCGTTAATTTGAACTGAACCTGAGCGGCTCAGAATGAGACAGTTATGTCCTTCGGGTATCTTGAACTCGTACTCGCCTGTGCTGAGGATCAGGTCCCACATATTGATTGGGCTGTGTACCTTCGCTGGCCCTTCAACACCCTCATAGCTACCTGCTATAACACTTAAAGTGCTATTATTGTCGAGCTCAACCGAAGGAATATCGGCTCGGACAATTCCCTGGTAGCCGGGCTTGGTCATTTTATCTTTCTTAGGTAAATTAACCCATAACTGCACCATTTCCATAGTGCCACCAGTTTTCGAAAAGTCCTCAGAATGATACTCTTCATGAATCACGCCAGAGCCCGCCGTCATCCACTGAACATCACCAGGGCCAATGGTTCCACCGGCTCCAGTGGAGTCTTTATGTGATATTTCGCCTTCATAAGCGATAGTGACTGTTTCAAATCCTCTGTGTGGGTGCTTCCCTACTCCTCTTCTTTTATCGGTTGGGGAAAACTCGCGAGGTTCAGCATAGTCTAGTAATAGGAATGGGCTAAGTAGCTCACTATAATTTTGATAAGAAAAGAGTGATTGGACAGCGAAACCATCGCCTACCCAATGCATTTCTCTACCTCTATGTATCGTTTGGACTTTTTTCATACTATTTCCTATAAGGAATCTTAATCTTCTTTATAGTTTTGGAGTCTCACCGGGCTCTGTTGTAAAAAGATCACTCCATTCTGGGTGTCGTGCATACTGCGCTCTGACGAAGGGACAAATCGGAATTATTTTGAAGTTTTCTTTTTTAGCATCTTCAAGCATGAAATTAAGTAAAGCTTTGGCGACGCCCTGCCCTGACATGCTTTTAGGGACTCCTGTGTGATCGGCGCTAATAACTCCTTCACTTCGTAGGGTAAAGGTTATTTCTCCTTCACCTTCGCGACCATCGATACGGGCAACGTATCGACCACCTTTATCACCATTTAGCTCTTTAGAAATTTTTATATCAGACATAATTAGCGAGTGTTGAATTGGTTTACACCTATCTTTCCATAAGATTTGGCGACTTGCAACGTAGCTATAGTTGCCCCTTTTTGTCTTACCTAGCGTTGGATATTAGAAGAGTCGCCTCGGACGATATATGCAGCGCCCGAGGCTGGCTATTAAACTGATTTTATAAAGGTTCGGGTTTTACCGCTTTAATATGAACTCGATCCTTGCCTGAGTAACGATCGCCTTTGACCTGTTCCATTAGTCGCTCTTTATCTCTTCGGCGAATATCATTGATATGATCAAGTGCTTCGTTCTCATCTACACCAACCCCGATCAATACTTGTTTGCTTAGTTCTAACGCTGAGTCGAAAGTTTCTCTTACTGAAAAGCTAATGTCTTTTGAGTAAAGCTCGACTGAGTGAATACGATCATAAGAGCGTGCAAAAATCTTCGCATTTGGGTTTGAAGCTTGGATTTTTTCAATAATATGGTTTGTGGTAGACGGCGCATCGGTACAGATAATCACGGCATTGAAGCGTGAGATGCCAGCGGCTTTAAGAATGTCTCGTCTTCTGCCATCGCCAAAGTGAATTCTAAATCCAAATGTAGCGGCATCTCTTACGCGATCCGCGTCATTATCTAGAATAGTAATATCGTAGCCTTTAGAAAATAGTGGCTGCGATACTACTTGTCCAAATCGTCCAAAACCTATAATCAGAACTTCGCCTTTTGTATCATTAAAGTCCTCGTCGATAATATCTTCGGGAGCTTTAGATAGAGCCAGTGGTGCCAACTTTTCAAACAGTGGTGAAATCGCCATAGAGACTGAAACAATGGCGATTAAAATTGATGAAAGCTCTGAATTAAAGACGCCAGCAACAACGGCCGCGCCGAAAAGGACAAAGCCATACTCGCCTAGCTGAGCCAGTCCGAAGGAGGTTCGAACGCTGTTATTGTGAGCATTGCCGAAAAGTCTGGCAATTGTGTAAATTGTTATAGCTTTTACTAGCATCACAGCAGGTGCTGCCAACAAAATGATGGACCAGTTTTGTACGACTATTTGTAAGTCTATCGATAAACCAACAGCAATAAAGAACAAGCCTAGGAAAAGGCCTCGGAAAGGTTCAATGTTGGCTTCTACTTCGTGTCGATAGGAAGATTCAGCCAGCATCACGCCCGCAATAAAGGATCCCATTGCATAGGACATACCCACCGCATCCATTAGCATGGCCGCGAAAATCACCACGCCAAGGGCGCTAGCGGTCATGATTTCTTGAGTTCGGGTTTTAGCGAGAAGTTTAAACAGCGGGTCTAATAAATATTTCCCTACTAAAATTAACACGCCAATAGCGCTGAGCGCCAAGCCTAAGTTGATTAAGCTTTGCTGGGTATCGATGCTTTCGCCTGATGGTGATAGCAACGTCACCATAAGTAGTAGCGGCACAATCGCTAGATCTTGAAACAGCAGTATACTGAAGGATTTTTTGCCATGAGCCGTGTTTTTCTCACCACTTTCTTCAAGCTGGCTCATCACCATTGCTGTTGAGGATAGCGCCATACCGAGGCCAATGACGAGCGATACGGGAATACTATAGCCAAGCACTAAACACACACCACCTATGACAAGGCCACAACCGAGTACCTGAAACAGCCCTAAGCCGAAGATGTCTTTGCGCATATTCCATAGCTCTGAGGGTTTCAGCTCCAGTCCAATGACGAATAAAAAGAGCACCACACCGAACTCTGAAAAGTGCAGCAACTCTTCTGGGTGTTCGGCAAACTTGCCGGAGAACAGCAGGTTGACCGTAATCCCTGAGACTAAAAAACCAAGAATTGCACCAAGCCCACTTCGTTTAAAGACAGGTACAAATACACATGACACTACTATTAACAGTAGCGCTTGGAGAAACATTAACTCCATATGATTAAAGTTAAATTCCACGAGGCCCTCTTTATCTACTTAATTTAATGCTTGTTGTTGGCTAACTTTAATCGTCAGACATTTAGGTCTTTAATTAAATCGATTCTAAGAACTCAGCTACTAGTGCTTTTACTTTAGCTGAAATTTCCTCATCAAGTCGCCCACTATCTTTGTCAAAATGCTCATAATATGACGGTACGCTTAGGGTGTTTTTTATATCAGCGCCCCACCAAGGCATGATGGATGTTAAATGTTCGAGATTGTTCATGCCACCTCTTTTGCCCGGTGATGTACTCAATAAGCAAAGAGGTTTGTTGTGAAAGACTTTGTTTTTCCCAAGCTCTGGGTAACGGGAGCACCAGTCGACAAGGTTTTTAAAAGCCGCGGGCATTGAGCTATTGTGCTCGGGAGTAGCGAGAATGATAGCATCACTATCTTGTACGTGTTGTAAAAATTCTAGCGCCGCAGCTGGGTATGGCTGGTCATCACCCTCTAGATCCTGGCTAAACACAGGAAGGTCAAAGTCGGCCATAGTTTTAAAAGTGAAATCGTTATCGTTAAGATGCGCCACACATTCTTTGAGTAATACTTTATTGATAGACTTGCTGCTATTGCTTGCACAAAATGCGAAAACCTTCATTAAAACCCCTGTTCATTGTTTTTATTGCTGTCTTTATTGCTTTTTAAAATACTGTATTTAGGGCTTGAGATCTACGTATGATAAAACCTATTCGGTGAAGTTTTTGTATTCTTTACGATTAAGCTAAGAGCAAGTTTGCAAGCACATAATAACGCAAAATCTTACCGATACTAACTAAAATCAGAAACCAAACTAGACGCACACGCATGACTCCAGCGATGACAGTCAAAGGATCGCCAATCACAGGAACCCAAGCAAAGAGTAAAACGGGTAAGCCATATTTATTGAACTTCTCTTCAGCTTTAACAAAGTCTGATTCCGACATTTTGAGCCATTTTTGTAGAACTGTTTTACTTGCCCAATAGCCGAGCGCATAGTTTGTTAGCGAACCAAGTACATTGCCGACGGTTGCAACTATCACTAGAAGTTGTGGCGATAACCCATTGATAATTAATGCACCGAGAACTAACTCTGAGCTTAAGGGCAATATTGTTGCGGCAAGAAAAGAAGCTATAAAAAGCCCTATATAGCCGTAATCAACGAGCAAATCCATGATTAACTCTGCTTAAAAATTGTCATCACAAAAGGCTTTAATCTTGTCAATGAATAAGCGTAAACGGGTCGATATATATTGCCTAGTTGGGAACACAGCGTAAAGATTTCTTTCGGGATAGGAGCGGTAATCAGGAAGGATTTGTACAAGCTCGCCACTTTTTAATTCTTTTTTAACGAAAATTGCTGGGCAAATAATGATACCAATTTTTTGACAAGCAGCCTCAATCATCATCTCAGCAAAGTCAGTTTTGAAGGTGCTTGATAGCGCAACGACGCCTTCTTTGCCATCAGGACCCTGATAGCGCCACTCTTGGGCACCTTTATTGCGTGTATAGGCAACGACATTATGCGACGTTAAGTCTTCGGGAGTCTTGGGTTGACCGTGTTGCTCGACATATTCTGGACTACAAAAGACTTGTATTGGCGCTGGGGCTAATCGTCTTGCGACTAAACTTGAATCTTGAAGAGCACCAATTCTTAGAACTAAATCGAACCGCTCTTCCGTTATATCCACCATGCGGTCGTCAAACGACACGTCTAAAGTAACGTCTGGATATTCTTTAGCAAATTCTGCAATGGGCTTCTTTAGATAGTGAGTGCCTAAACTGGTAGGAATACTGACCTTTAGGTTTCCGCGCGGTGTATCGCGAAGTTCATGGATCACGTCGGCGGCTTCTTTTAGCTCATCAATGGCAAAACTAGCCCTTTCGAAGTATATGGCACCCTCCTCGGTTAGGCTGACCTTGCGCGTGGTTCTTGTGAATAGCTTAACTTTTAACTCGTCTTCTAAATGCTGAATTTGTTTAGAAACAGCCGAGCCCGTTAGCCCTAAGTTCCTCGCAGCGCCTGAAAAACTGTTCTCTCTGGCGACTTCGATAAAAATTTCTATTCTTGATAAGGAATTGATACTGCTCACCCGATTAAGTCCGATATGGAAACAATTATATTACAAAATCGGGGATTATCAACTTTGGGTTGCTGAGTTAAGATAGCTTCAACGGTTAACGAACCAACCAATTAACTTTTTAGGAGAGATATTATGAACAACTTAAACGCACACAACCACGCAGCTTTTTTATAACGACTATCGTTAGGTGTTATTTTATTAGCACACGGTTTAATGAAAATTATGATTTTCACTATTCCAGGTACAGTCGGTTATTTTGAAAGCATTGGCTATCCAGCAATTATAGCCCATTTGACGATTTGGGGTGAAGTCCTAGGTGGCGCAGCCATGATCGTTGGCTTTCATACACGAATCGTTGCTTTATTGAGCTTACCAATCTTATTGGGTGCAGCTTGGACTCACATGGCTAACGGCTGGGTGTTTAGTAGCGAAGGTGGCGGCTGGGAATTCCCTGTCTTAGTAGTAATGTAAAGTAATTTTTTCATAAACAACCTCATAGTTTTAATAATTTCTTTTTCCACAAGAAGAATACGGCAGGGATAACAAGTAGTGTTAAAACAACCGCGCTAGCCATGCCACCCACCATAGGAGCAGCAATTCGGCTCATAACTTCAGAGCCTGTGCCTGAACCGTATAAAATTGGTAAGAGACCTACAATAATGGACATGGCGGTCATCATAACTGGGCGTACACGCAGTCCCGCGCCCGTTTTAACGACGTCAATTAATAACTCTAAGTTTGGACTTCGGTTATTTTCTTGGCACTTATCCAGCATCTCTTTATAGGCTTGGTTCAGGTAAACCAACATGATGACGCCAATTTCCACGGCCACTCCTGCCAAAGCAATAAAGCCCACACCAACGGCTACTGAGAAGTTAAAGCCCTGTAGATACATAAGCCAAATACTTCCGACCATCGCCAGAGGTAAGCTGCCCATAATGATGGCGACTTCAGTAAAGCTTTTGAAATTCAGGTAAAGAAGCAGCACGATAATTGCCAAAGTTAGTGGGATAACATAGTTCAGCTTTTCTTTGGCTCTTAACATGTACTCATATTGCCCTGACCAATTGATAGAATAGCCCGCCGGAAGCACCAGTTGCTCTGAGACAATTTGTTGTGCTTCTTCGACATAGCTGCCTAAATCAACATCATCAATATCGACCAAGGTCCAGCCGTTCAAACGCGCGTTTTCGCTTTTAATCCCTGGAGGACCATCCTTGACCGAAATATCAGCAACATCACCAAGCATTACACGCTGTTTGTTGGCAGTGACAATCGGTAGCTCTGCAATTTTTTCAGGAGAATCACGATACTCCTGCGGGTAACGTAAGTTAATAGGGTAGCGTTCTAGACCTTCTACCGTATAAGAGACATTCATCCCCCCTATCGCGGCGCCAATAACACTTTGGATCTGCTGAATAGTAAGCCCATATCGAGCGGCTCGAACTCGATCAATATCAATATCAATATAACGACCACCAGCGACCCTCTCCGAATAGACCGAGCTGGTACCAGGGATATCTTTTAAAATAGATTCCAGTTGCTTTCCAATGTCTTCAATTACAGCTAAGTCAGGCCCTGCTACTTTTATTCCTACAGGGGTTTTAATACCAGTTGAAAGCATATCGATACGAGTTTTAATTGGCATCACCCAAGCGTTAGTAAGCCCTGGGAATTTAACTAAGGCATTAAGCTCATCTTTAATAGAGTCCGTCGTAACCCCTTCTCGCCACTCAGACTTAGGCTTAAACTGAATAAAGGTTTCTATCATCGTCAAAGGCGCCGGGTCAGTAGCCGATTCGGCACGCCCAATCTTGCCGAAGACAGTATCAACTTCTGGCACTGTCTTAATAAGACGATCGGTTTTCTGCAGTATCTCTCGTGCTTCTCCTATCGACAGACTCGGGTAAGTAGTCGGCATATACATCAAATCCCCTTCATCTAGCGGAGGAATAAACTCAGAACCGATTTTATTTACAGGCCAAAAGCCAATGGCTAAGACAACCAGTGCACTTAACAAAGTAGTCTTGGGGAACCTCAATACAGTATTAAGGGCCGGTTTATAAATATAGGTTAAACCACGATTTACTGGGTTCTTATGTTCAGGACGTACTCTGCCCCTTACAAAATACCCCATAAGGACAGGAACAAGTGTAATCGCTAGAATCGCAGCAGCTGCCATAGCATAGGTCTTGGTAAAAGCCAGTGGCGAAAACATTCGACCTTCTTGCGCCTCTAGGGTGAATACCGGTACAAAACTCACGGTAATAATGAGCAAGCTAAAGAAAAGTGCTGGGCCAACTTCTTTAGCGGAGTTATGCACAATTTCCCATCGGTTTTGCGATGTTAAAGGTGTTCGCTCCATGTGCTTGTGCATATTTTCTATCATCACGATGGCCCCATCGACCATAGCACCGATGGCAATAGCGATCCCCCCTAGGGACATGATGTTGGCGTTTAGCCCTTGAATATTCATGATGATGAAAGCAACCAAAATACCAATGGGTAAGCTGATAATTGCTACTAAAGAAGAGCGGATATGGAATAGGAAAAAGATACAAACAAGCGCAACGATGGCAAACTCTTCGAGTAATTTAAACCACAGATTAGAAACTGCATCTTCAATCAATCCAGAACGATCGTATACCGTAACAATTTCTACGCCTTCAGGGAGCCCTTTTTTAAGGTCTTCAAGCTTTGATTTAACGCCATTGATAGTTGCCTGTGCATTTTCGCCATAACGCATGACGACAATGCCGCCGACGACTTCACCCTGCCCGTTGAAGTCAGCGATTCCACGACGCATTTGTGGCCCCGTAGTAATTTCGGCGACCTCGCCTAATAACAAAGGCGTACCTTTTAGGTTCATGCCTAGCGGTATATTTTCTAGATCTTTAGTACTTTGTACGTAGCCACTAACGCGAACCATATACTCGGCTTCTGCTAATTCCACCACTGAAGCGCCTACTTCTTGGTTACTTTGCTGGATGGCAACTTTGATCAAGTCGAGTGGAATATTCAGCGCCTTTAGCTTTTCGGGATCCACTTTAACTTGGTATTGTTTCACCATGCCGCCAACAGGTGCGACTTCTGAAACGCCTGGAACCGTTTGCAACTCATACTTCAAGAACCAGTCTTGAATAGACCTAAGTTCACTTAGGTCGTGTTTTCCGGTTTTATCCATCAAAGCATACAGATAGACCCAGCCTACACCTGTAGCATCGGGCCCAAGCTGTGGTTTCGCCGTTGCCGGAAGATTAGGCGCAACTTGGCTTAAATATTCTAGTACACGACTTCTGGCCCAATAAATATCAGTGCTTTCATCAAAAATCACATAGACATAAGAATCACCAAAGAATGAAAAACCTCTCACCGTCTGTGCGCCGGGCACTGAAAGCATGGCTGTGGTTAGTGGATAAGTCACCTGATCTTGAACAACCTGAGGCGCTTGGCCCGGATAGCTAGTTTTTACAATGACCTGGACATCAGACAAGTCTGGTAAAGCATCAATTGGGGTTTTCTTCAGAGAGTAAACGCCCAATCCAGCAATGATCACTGTCGCCAATAATACTAAGAAACGATTTTTTATGGACCATTTTATGATGTTGTTAATCATGGTCATGCTCCATTAGACTCGAATGTACTTCAGTAATAAAGAAACCTTCATCGCGTATTTCAAAAGTAAAATCGATATTTTCACCAACAACAAATAAATCTATAGACAAGGAAGAGTCAAGCTCAAAGTCCATGGTCATAGGCTCACGGTTCCATTTTTCAATAGCACCGCGTGAAATATTGACGGTATTGCTATCAACATCCACAGAATTGATAAGTCCAGAGACTCGTGCAGATGGTATTGACATTTTCATATCATGCCCATGATCATTCCCGTGATCGTGCTGCTCGGCGAACCGCTTAAAATCTGACTCGATACTCGACTCGGAGTCGATCAGGAACTGGCCACTTAATACAACCTCATCGCCCTCAACCAAACCATCTAAAACCTCGATATTATCATTGGTTGTGCGCCCTAGTGTGACTCCAACGGATTTAAACTTGCCTTCGCCTAGCGCAAGAACTACTCGATTATTGTCTTCTGTTCGAATAACCGCTTGCTTCGGTACTTGTAATACTTGCTCAGTTGTCGCGGTGTCTATCGAAACTTCAGCGAACATATTAGCTTTAAGCTCATGCTGCGGGTTCTGAACCTCTAATCGAACTTTAGCCGTACGGTTATTCGGATTCACGATAGGATAAATATAATCCACAGTTCCTTGCCAGGATTTCGCCGGTAAATAATCCAAAGCAATCGAAGCATCTTGCCCAACCTTGATGTAAGGCAACTGACGCTCAAAAAGCTCTACTTCAACCCAGACAGTGTCTAGGTTGCCAATCGTCATTAAGCGAGTCCCAGGCTGTAAAAATGCACCTTCTCTAACATCAAGCTGTTCAACAAGCCCACTTGATTTAGCGTAGAAAGTAACATTTTGAAGCGGTTTGCCCCGTTGGTTTAATTTCTTTAATTCCTTTGCGTCAAAACTTAACGAGTCTAGTCGCTGCTTTGCCGCCATTAATAGGCTATTATTATTGCGTTTTTTTGCTAATAAGTATTCTTGCTGTGCATTAACCAATGCCGGTGAATACATTGTGAACAAAGGCTGCCCCGCCTCAATACGTTGACCGCTGTGATTAACAAACAACTTTTCAATCCAACCATCGGTTCGCGTATGCACTCGAGTGATTTTTGTCTCATCGTAAGTCACGTAACCGACTGTTTTGACGTTGTTTACAAGGGAGCCTTTTCTAGCAACACCAGTTTTAACACTGAGATTATTTATAACATTAGGATCTATTTTGACAGTGCCTGGGCTATCATCCGCCCCAGCGCCCTCTTCATAGACGGGTACAAGGTCCATACCCATTGGCGATTTCCCGGGGTTATCACGTCGATAGTTAGCGTCCATAGGCGCAACCCAATACAGAGGCTCTTTAGCTTTTTTACTCTTTGAATCTGAACTACCTTCCGCCCCCTGTTCTGTGCCAAAGCTTAGTAATAACCAAACCGCTAAGGCTCCTAAAACGAAACCTACTAAACTAAAAACTACTGATTTTTTATTCATGACTTTCTCCACTTAAAGCTTTATAAGCTGAAGTGTTATTAATGGGACCTATGCGAGACAGATACTCTGTACTCGTTTCCGACAGGTAATAGTTTGCTGCTAATTTGCTTTTAGCGATTTCTACCTCTATATCGAGTATCGTGAGCTGGACATTAATCTCTTCGACACGAGCCCTCGCTAACTCCGCGAAGTCTCCTTTGTTATTGCTATAGGCTTTCATTAAGCTTTCCGATTGCTGACTGGACTGTGGCGCAATCGTGCTTTTATACAGTTCTTTGCGTTGCTCTAAACGGCTTAGGCGAGATAGTTGGGTGTTGTAAGCTGAGCGAAGCTGTCTCAGTAACAAAGCCTTTTCTTCTCGCTTCGCTTCTTTAGTATAGATAGCACTTTTAACATCAAGATCTTGTTTATTTTCAGTAAATAAAGGCACATCAAATGTAATTCCAACACTAAAGAAGTCGGGACGCTTCATACCATTTGGTGCGTCATCTCGAAGTGCATAACTACCATTCAAGGTGAATTGAGGTTTATAGCTTTGTTTCCTTAGCTCTACGTTCTTTGCTGATAAGTGAATAGTGTTATCAGCTGCCAAGACTAGCGGGTGACGTTGAAGCTTGTTTGAACTTTTCGGTAATTGAATACTCGGCAAGGTTTTGCTAACAAAGTGATAATCGGAATTTTGTGTACTAAACAAATATCCTTGAGGAAGTGTTACGTACTGGCTTAACTGATTAATTGAAGCGTGTAACTTATCTTGATAAACCGTTAATTGGTCATCAAGCTTTGCTAGCTCAAGCTGAGCACGAATAATATCCTCTTGCCCTGTTGAAGATAGGGCTGTGTTGTATTGAATTTCAGCAGCTTCTTTTAATTCCTCTAGTATTGAACCTAATTGGTTAAGTAACTGGATACTCTGTTGGGCTTTATAAACATCTAGCCACAAAGTTCCAACCGACATAATCAGCTGATTTTTTCGATTAACTCTTAAGTTCGGCTCGATTTTAGCTTCTAATTTATTAAGTTTTCTTTTGATATCAAGTGAATCGCCTCTTGCTAGCGTTTGGCTAACACCTAAGGATAGCTGGGTCATACCTTCTTGGTTCAAGCTAAAGCTATCAACTGGCAAATTGGCTAACTTCAAAGAAACCATAGGATCAGGCAACGTCGATTGCGACTCAGCCTGTGCTAATAGTGATTGTTCTTTGTACTGACTCTTCTTCAACCATGGGTCATTCTCAATCGCCATGATGACTATCGATTCGAGCGAATAACTATAACCTGACTCGCTATCGTGGAATCGAACATCTTCTTGAGCTCTCAAACTCAAGCAAAGCTGTGATGAAATTAGTATCGAAAATAGTGTGACTTTAAGCGCACTCATAACCTTGTCTCTAAATGGTTAACATTTCTTGGCGAATTGAACGCCAAATTAGGCTAAGTTGAGCGATCTATAGGTAGTAAAGAGATGCTATAAATGCTCACCAACATTAAGCGGACAGATCTGTCCTGTGTTAGCTTAGGATTGGTGGCTTATAGAGAGATTCGGGTATTAAAGAATGAGAAATCGCCAAATAAAGGCTTACTTGGCTAGAGGTATTAAAATATTCGAACTGTTCGACCGATGTTTGCACCATTGGAACGACGCAGCTCGCCATATCGCAACCGCTAGAGATATCACAACAAGGCATCTCAATCATCGGTTCTGCTTTATTAGCTTTTAAATGAACACTATGGTCCATACCTTTGTGCTTTGCTGTGTCTATCATGCCCACTGACGGGGCTGTCATTGACATATCGCAATGAGGGTTTAGAGCCATAAGTTGTCCCACTACAGATAGTAGCGTCAACAACAATATAGTTTTAATAACTCTAATACTCATGCTTTCTTGAATGCTGTCTTAATTAGCAATAATTGTTTTTATTCTATTCCAGCTTACGTCTTTAGGCAAATCTAGGGGATAAATTAAAAGTTTATTTTCCTATATTTACAATAAATTCTTATTTCCACAAAATCTGTGAACAAGCCTGTGGACAAAACGCCTATCCCAATAACTAGCAAGCTTTGAGCTGTTTTGTTGATTTTTTAACTAGCTTAAAAACTGCACATTTTTAGGCATAAAATGAATATTTATTGAGCTAAATTAATTAGCAATATTGATAGACGTTGGTCATATCCATTATGTTAATTCTGAATTTGTATATAGTCGCAATTATAGGTAACTTTTAATAATGAATTATTAACGGATAAGAATCATGAGTAATTTCTTAGAAAATAGACAAGAAGCAGAATGTACTGAAAAACCCTGTTCCGCCATCGAACAACTAATAAACCCTAAAGAAAAAGATCTAGGCGGCTTCTCTGTACGACGCCTTTTCCCAACAAAAGATAGAAAACAAGTTGGCCCTTGGGTCTTTTTCGATCATATGGGGCCTGCGACGTTCGACCCTGGAATTGGAATCAACGTAAGACCTCATCCTCATATCAACCTTTGTACTGTAACTTATTTATTTGAGGGTGAAATTCTTCATCGCGACTCTTTAGGTAGCTACCAAACAATTACACCAGGTGATATTAATCTCATGGTTGCTGGTAAGGGTATTACCCACTCCGAACGAGAGCGCCCAGAAGTCATGGAAAGCGAGCGAAATCTACATGGCTTGCAGTTATGGATGGCTCTTCCGGAAGAACATGAAGAAACAGAACCAGCGTTCCACCATTATGAAGATGCAGAGATTCCCGCAACAGAAGTTGATGGAGTCGCGGTGCGAGTTATGATTGGTAGCGCTTATGGCAAAACCTCACCTGTCAAAACCTTTTCTGAGACCTTATACGTCGAGGCAAAGCTCACTAAGGGGCAAACGTTAAAGGCTCCACAGGCTGAGGAATGCGCAATTTATGTTGCCGGTGGCGAAGTCGAAGTAGATGGCGTAACCTTAGAACGATACAACATGGCTGTTCTAAAAACAGACCGAGAAGTTAGCGTCAAAACGTCGGACGATTCTCGCATTGCATTTATTGGCGGTGAAAATTTAGGCAAGCGTTACATCGAATGGAACTTCGTTTCAAGTTCCAAAGAGCGCATAGAAAAAGCCAAAGATGACTGGCGTGAAGGACGTTTCCCTAAAGTGCCTGGCGATGAAGAGGAGTTTATTCCACTCCCCTAGTCACCTTATTTAGCCTTAGAGTTCAACTTTAATTGAGCTTGAAACCTTGGTGGCTTTAGAACGAGCTTTTTCGATAGATTCAGCTTTGGCTAAAGCCACACCCATGCGGCGCTTCCCACTAACTTCAGGCTTTCCAAAAAGGCGTAAATGCGTATCTTCCTGCTCTAAGGCTTCTTCTAAATTGCTAAAGCACACTTGATTAGACTTTCCTTCTACCAATATAACTGATGAAGCTGATGGTCCATTCTGTCGAATTACTGGAATTGGTAAACCTAATATTGCACGGGCGTGCAAAGCAAATTCTGAAAGGTCTTGAGACACTAAAGTTACTAACCCTGTATCGTGCGGACGCGGCGACACTTCACTAAAAATAGCTTCATCGCCTTTAATAAAGATTTCTACACCAAAAATCCCTAGCCCTCCTAATTCATCCGTTACGGCTTTTGCCATTGCTTGCGCTTTTTGTAATGCCTTCGGCGTCATAGCTTGCGGCTGCCACGACTCACGATAATCACCGTCCTCTTGTGTATGTCCTATCGGTTGGCAAAATTGAGTGCCATTAACGGCTCTGACAGTTAGTAGTGTGATTTCATAGTCAAAATCTACAAAACCCTCAACAATTACCCTGCCCTCGCCTGAGCGTCCACCTTCTTGTGAATATTTCCAAGCGCTATCAATATCCGCTTCGGACATAACTGTTGACTGCCCTTTGCCCGAGCTGCTCATTACAGGCTTTACAACACACGGAATCCCCACACTTTCTACAGCTGCCTTATATTCTTCATAAGTATCGGCAAACTGATACGGTGATGTTTTAAGTCCTAAGGCTTCTGCCGCCAATCGTCGGATGCCTTCTCTATCCATAGTAAGATTAGTAGCTCTTGCGGTCGGAATAACCGTAAAACCTTCGCTTTCGAGCTCTAAAAGAGTGGCCGTTGCAATAGCTTCGATTTCCGGGACGATTAAATCCGGCTTTTCTTTTATCGCTAATTGTCGCAAAGCATCACCATCTAGCATGTTTATAGTAAAGCTTTTATGAGCCACTTGCATCGCAGGAGCGTTTGAATAACGATCGACTGCAATAACTTCGACGCCATAGCGCTGTAGCTCAATAGCGACTTCTTTTCCAAGCTCACCAGAGCCTAGCAGCATAACTTTTTTAGCGGTATTAGATAGAGGCGTTCCAATCTTAGACATAATCATCACGGTTATTAATTTTAATGCCATAAGATTAACAGTAGCCACAGCACAGTGCAATTTTACAGAGCTATTTGTCTATACCCCAAAGGCTATGCAATAATCACAACAGTTAACTCATGTAAAACATCTATGCTTACACAAGAAGAACTCCTCCAATACAGTCGCCATATTATCCTTCCTGAAATTGATCTTGAAGGTCAGGAGCGTATAAAAAATAGCCATGTTTTAATTATTGGGGCTGGTGGTCTTGGCTCACCGGCAGCAATGTATCTTGCTGCCGCAGGTGTTGGGAGGTTAACGCTAGTCGATGATGATCATGTGGAACGTTCGAATCTACAGCGTCAAATTATTCATAGAATAGGCGCGCTTAAATTGCCCAAAGTGGTTTCCGCCAAAGAAAGTTTGAACAACATAAATCCAAATGTTGATATTCGGGCCATTGAAGCAAGAGCCTCTTTAGAGCTTCTGGATGAGTTGTTGTGCACTGAAAGTTTTAATGCTGTGCTGGACTGTACTGATAATTTCGAAACACGTTTTATAATAAATAAAGCTTCGGTCAGAACTAAAACTCCATTGATTTCAGCAACTGCCGTGGCATTTTCGGGACAACTGGCTGTGTTCAATTTAGCGCCTGAACACGCATGCTACCAGTGCTTATACAGTAATAATGACCTGCCAGAGGGAGACTGCTCAGCTCAAGGGATTCTCTCGCCTGTTGTTGGAACGATGGGGGCATTGCAAGCTACGGAGGCGCTGAAAATCATACTGGAGCTTAATGATCAATCCTCCAGTTTTATGGTTAACTACCGTAGTTTACACAGCGAGTTTAAAACCTATAAAGTTACTAAAGACCCCAAGTGTGTCGTTTGTAGTTAATACCACTTTTTAATTTTAAACCAAATCATTAACCCTATCGCAATAACAAGACATAAGGCTGATACCAACCAAAAGGCATTGCTATATTCCGTGCCAGGCAACCCTGCTACGTTCATCCCTAAGAGTCCTGATAAAAATGTCAGAGGCAGGAAAACAGCTGAAATAATAGACAGAACGTAAAGTCTTTTATTTTGTTCGTACCCGAACTTTGAGAGCAATTGTTCTTGCAACGCCATTGAGCGTTCTCGTGACAATTCTAAGTCCTCTAGGAGCCTAGCAAACTTATCGCGGTCATCCTTCATTTCCTCTAACAACTGTGGCGTAAGTAGCTTGCTTTCTGTTTTAGCAAGCTTTTCTAAAGCATCTCTCTGTGGCATTAAATAGCGTTTAACAGTGGCTGCCTGGCGGCGCAGGCTGCCTAACTCTATTCCCATCTCTCGGCTGTCAGACGTTTCTATGTTGTCTTCTTGAATATCTAGTTGGTTTTCAAAGGTTTCAAAAAAGTCTTCAATTCTTATAGCCAAACGCTCGATCAGGGTTGTTAGAAATTCCCCAGGACTCTTAGGCCCTATAGAGTTTTGTAGGCTTTTTAAAATATCTTCAAGTGACAAACTAGGGCGATTACTACTTGTAATGACTGTATTGTTGTTAATCCATAACCTGATGGAGATCATGTCCTCTGGATCAGAGCCTGCATTTAAATTAACACCTCTCAAACAGAGCAATATTGACTCCTCGTTTTGATAAACAACCGGACGTATATCAACTTTAAGAAGCTGTTCTTTAAAAAGATTGTTCAAACCAGGGTATTCTTCCAACCACTGGCAGTCAGCCTCTTGGCTATAATTCATCTGATACCAGCGGTAAGCTCTTGGGGAGTCATGCTCTTCAGTAATAATACTACCTTGATTTGAAATGTCGTAAATTTGCATTGTAATGTGCCCTTGATTATTCGTCCTTATTCACGTTCTTACTCATTACTATAGGGAAAGCCGTTTGTTCTTCGTCAAATTTAAAATGCAGATCTCTTTGAGGATATGCAATAACAATACCCTCCTTATTAAACTGCTCATGGATGTTAAAACGTATATCACTTCTAATGGTTCTAAGATCCCTAACTTCTGTTACGCTAGCCCAAAACCAAACTTCAAAGATTAAGGCACTATCACCAAAGTCCTCAAAAATTATCGATGGAGCCGGATCGTCAATCACAAACTTATGCTCTTGAAGGATCTCTTGGAGCAACTCTTTAACCCTAACTACATCACTGCCATACGAGACCCCAACCTTTACAGAGGTTCGGATGTTTGGGTCAACAAGCGTCCAGTTAATCAAGTTTGCTTGTAATAAACTGTTGTTAGGGATAACCATATGGGCACCGTCTATCCGACGAATCAGAGTTGAACGATTGCCAACTTCAATTACGCGACCTAAATGCCCTTCATATTCAATAATATCTTTAATTCTAACCGGTCGTTCGGACATCAATATCCAGCCGCTTATAAAGTTATCAATTACTGTTTTCGAAGCAAATCCGGCACCAATGGCTATAGCACCTGAAATAAATGCAAAAGCGGTGAGAGGAATATTAAAAAACGACAAAGTGGTTACGGTAATAACGCCGAGAAAGATGAAGAACAGAAGCCGTTTAAAAACGACTAAATCGTCTTCCGCAAGTTTAAATTTTGCTAGAACTTTTCGAGTTAAAATTTTTGAAATATAGTGGCTAAATAAAGCTGCCAAGATAACAAACAGAATTGCCAGCAAGATCTGTGATGCATTAACGTCAAAGTTTTCACCGATTGAAAATAAGGGTTTTGTTAATAACTTTTGCATCGAAAGAAGCCGCTAAGTGTGAATAGTTCCATCATAGATTAATAAGTTTCATTAAACAATAAAAAAGCCTTAACCAGTTGTTTGTTAAGGCTTTTGTTTTGTCGTTATCTATTTAGATAATTAGTGATCTTTAGCATCTTTCTCAAAAGAAGCGATTAATTCAGGTTTAGCCTTAATCGCGATTAAATCGGCGAGTATATTAGCTGCCTCCTTTAATAAAACATCAGGCTCGTCAGCTTTTTCTTCTTCATCAGTTGAATCATCAACCTCGTCGACTTCTTTTGCAAGCTCAGCCAGTGGCTCAAGTCCTTGTAGCTTTCGCTTTATATTCTCACGCTGTAAGCGTAACTTATCGTTTTCTTGTTGCTTAGCCAAACGCGTATCGTAATTTAAGGACACAACCTTGTTATCTCTCTCCGTTTTTGCACGTTCAACATCGTCTACAAAGAATGCAAACTCTTCATTTGTCTCTCTGCGCTTTTCATGACGGTATTGAAGGTACGGCATAAACTCTTTCAAACTGCCTGTTTTATTAAAGTCAGCCTGCTCAATGGTGTCCCAAGCAAGAGCATTATCATAAGAACTCTCACCGTACTTTTTTGCGTCATAAATCGACGGGAACATAATGTCTGGCTGCACGCCTTTGTTTTGTGTACTTTCCCCAGTAATGCGGTAATACTTCTCGATAGTCAACTTTAAAGCACCTACATTAAGCTCAGGATTTCTTAAATAACGATTTAAATCTGCAATACTTTGCACGGTACCTTTTCCAAAAGTATTCTCACCAATGACAATTCCGCGACCGTAGTCTTGAATCGCACCAGCGAAAATTTCAGAAGCTGAGGCACTCGAGCCATTGACCATCACAGCTAATGGACCGTCATAAATGGTACCGCCCTTCTTATCTTTAAGTACACGAAGTTCTCCACCAATTCTTTGACCTTGAACAACTGGACCTTTATCAATAAAGAGTCCAACTAAATCGACAACTTCGCTTAAAGATCCACCGCCATTGTTTCGCAAATCGATAATTAAGCCGTCAATAGACTCTTTTTTAAGTTCTGTGATTAAGCGTTCAACATCTTTAGTCGTACTACTAACTTCATCACCTTTTTCTTTATTTCGAGCAGCGGCCTCAGAGTAAAAAGATGGTAGTTCAATAATTCCTAAATTAAGCTTTTCTCCATCCTGCTCAACTTCGATAGTATTTGATTTAGCAGCCTGATCTTCCAGCTTAATCTCTTCACGAACAATGCGAACGATTTTTGGCATTCCATCACCAGCATCGGTATAAGGAATAATTTGTAATCTAACGACAGTGCCAGCTTCACCGCGAATAAGGTCTACGACATCGTCATTTCTCCAACCAATTACGTCAACCATTTCACCCTTATCGCCTTGGGCAACACCAATGATTTTATCATTCTTATGGATCTGGCCAGATTTTTGAGCAGGTCCCTTATTAACCACAGATACAATCTTAGTAAACTGATCTTCCTGCGTTAGCACAGCGCCAATGCCTTGAAGTTTAAGGCTCATGTTAATCGCAAAATTCTCGAAACGGCGTGGAGTGTAATAAGTCGTATGCGGATCGATTGCTGAGCTTACAGCATTCATGAAGTATCCAAAGACGTCTTCACTTTTAGTTTGTGACAGTCGACGAATCGCTGAACGGTAGCGACTAGTTAGTTTCTCTTTAATTTCAGCGTCCGATTGTTCCGCTAATTTTAGGTTTAGTGCATCATTCTTAACACGCTTGCGCCATATTTCATTGAGCTCTTTTTCGTTTTTTGCCCACTCGGCTTCTGTCCGATCATAAGCAAAACTTTCGTCAACACTAAAGTCCATAGGCTCTTCGAGTAGTTTTAAAGCATACTCATAGCGTTCACGGAATCGGTTTTCAAAGACTTCAAAGAAAGTGTAAGCCAATTCAATCTTGCCAGTTCTTAACGCATCATCAAACTTGTCCTCGAAAATCTTAAGCTGCTCGATGTCACTTTTGTAAAAGTAACTGCGATTAGGGTCGAATGACTTGACTAACTGTCTGAATGCTTCTTCGGATAATTCATCGTCAAACTTTGGGTGTGAGTAATGGCTTTGCATTAGTAAAAATGCTACCAAGCGACCTGTTTCACCAAACTTTACTTCAGGCTCCATATTCAAGCTAGCAGGTGCCGGCAGCGAATAGACCTCTTGGTGTAATTCCTTGTCAAACTTTTTAGGCGATTTTTGAACGCCAGTATCGGCGGATGCCCCAAAAGATAATCCTAACACTACAGCTAGTAGCCATTTTTTATCAATCATTCAATAACCTTTCGTTAATTTTTATCGTCTCTAGATAGACTGCCTTACCCTCTTAAGGTTGCGTAAATTTACGTAAAATACAAGCCTTAGAGTGTTAAAAAGTGTGATTCAATAAACTCAGAGCGAAAAAAAGGGGCGAAAGCCCCTTTGTTGTATAATAATCAAACACTTTCGATGGTGTTCTACATAAAAGCTTGTAAACCCGTTTGTGAGCGCCCTAGAATTAATGCATGAATATCATGCGTACCTTCGTAGGTGTTGACCGCTTCTAGGTTCATTGCATGACGAATCACATGGAATTCGTCGCAAATCCCATTACCGCCGTGCATATCGCGAGCCATTCGTGCAATATCAAGTGCTTTACCGCAAGAGTTACGCTTTACTAAAGATATCATCTCTGGTGCAAAGCGCTTTTCATCAATCAAACGCCCTACGCGTAGCGCTGCTTGAAGGCCTATAGTGATCTCCGTTTGCATATCCGCTAGCTTCTTTTGGAATAGCTGCATCGATGCTAATGGTTTATTAAACTGTTTACGGTCTAGTCCATATTGGCGTGATGCATGCCAACAGAATTCAGCAGCCCCCATAGCACCCCAAGCGATGCCGTATCGAGCGCGGTTCAAGCAGCCAAATGGTCCGCGCAAACCTTTAACTTCTGGGAACATGTTTTCTTCAGGGACAAAAACCTCGTCCATGACGATTTCACCCGTGATCGAGGCTCTTAATGAAAACTTGCCTTCGATCTTTGGTGCTGAAAGTCCTTCCATGCCTTTTTCTAGTACAAAACCTCGGATATCGTCGTTATCATCTTTGCCCCAAACAACAAACACATCAGCGATCGGTGAGTTGGTAATCCACATTTTTGTACCGCTGATGATATAACCACCATCGACTTTTTTAGCACGAGTTTTCATGCTCGCCGGATCTGAGCCCGAGTCTGGCTCAGTAAGACCAAAGCACCCTACCCACTCACCTGTAGCTAGCTTTGGCAAGTACTTTTCTTTCTGGGCGTCGGTGCCGTATTCATTAATCGGGTGCATTACTAAACTCGACTGCACAGAGAGCGCCGAACGATAGCCTGAATCAACACGTTCAACTTCGCGCGCAACCAGACCGTAAGCAACGTACGATGCGCCAGCGCAACCATAGCCATCAATTGTAGAGCCCAATAAACCTAGTTCACCTAGCTCGCTCATAATTTCACGGTGGAAGATTTCGTGGCGGTTTGCTTCTAAGACACGAGGCATTAATTTGTTTTGGCAATAATCTCTTGCCGTATCGCGAATCAGTCGCTCTTCTTCAGTCAACTGCTCGTCAAGTAGTAGGATATCATCCCAATGTTCTAGTAAGGCTTTAGACATATTCGTTTTAGTTCTAAGGAATGTTGAATGGAATATACGCAATCTTAACAGATATCACCAGCCCCTATACACTGGTCTGATGAGGCTGTTTACATAAGCTCCTGAAAAGAAAAGACCAGCTCGAAAGCTGGCCAATGTAGGAATAAAAAGTCCGTCCCTGGATAAAGTCTCCCACTGGAGATTTAAAACTCTGAACTCTTCCTAGTTTTGCGATAAGTAATAACGGCTCATTGCTACAGCGAAGTCAGCACGGCTCATTAATTCTTGTGGCGAGAAGTGAGCTACAATTGTTGGCTCTAGGTCAAATGGACCTTGCTCAACGCTGAAGCTTACGCCTAACACACCACGGTCAATCGCATGTTGTACATAGTGCTTAAGACCTTCTGGAATCATGTCTTGGTCAGCAACTACAACGCGCTCGTCGCCGAAGGCAGCTGTTAAGTTAGTCCCGTCATAGCTTGAATCAACACCTTCAAGACCTAGCGACTGCATTAATGAATAAGCAACGTCAAGCTTGCTCACTTTGCCTTTAGGGTCGAAAGATGAGCCACTGCCAGTCATTACTGGAGCTTGCTCTTGAACGCGGTCTTTTAGTGCACTACCAGTTTGCGTCACTGCATTGATGCTTGCTGCGTCTTTTGCTTTTACGTCAACGAAAACCTGGTCAGCAGCACTGTTAGACTGACGGATACCCGCGCCCAATGTTAAGTACTCAGCCATTTCTGCGCGTGTAATTAAACGGTCTGGCTTAAACCCTGTAGCAGTACCATCAACTAGTTGCTCGCTAACTGCGTGCTCGATGAAACCTTGTGCAGGATGACCAACAACATCATCAAGACCTTCAAAACCATCAGTGCGAATCATTTTGATGTTTGCTTGAATCGTGCCTGGAGCTGCATAACCATTTGTAACGCCTGCTGGGTCTAGTGGTACACCTGAAACTGAACCTATACCACCGGCTTTAATAACCCACTCACCCGCTTCACCAGGAGCTACAACTGCGATGTTTTCACCAAGTACTGGTAATGCGATGCTTGAACCATAACGCTTACCTGAAGGGCTTGTTAGGGTCAGTGCAACAGTGTTGTCTGAAACCTTAGCGCTCGCCATAACTAATGAAATGTCATCAGCTACGTTAAATGTCGTACCAGGGTTATCGCCTACCGGAGAGTAAGGAACACTAGTTGGAAAATCACGCGCTAACGATGTTAATGAAGCAGCGTTAAAATCGCGGTTAACTTTAGTGGTTTGGCCGAAGTTTTGACTTTCATCAAGAACCGCTTTAACTGCAGCGTATGCGTTAACATAACCAGCACCCGCTTCCCATGGCTCTAGACCAGGCATATTCGTCGCAGTATCTTCTAAGATACGCTTAACATCACGCCAGTTTAGCGATGGATTCGCTTCTAACATTAGGGCTACAACACCAGAAATATGCGGCGCTGACATTGATGTACCGCTAGAGTGTGTGTAGTAAGGAACTTGAGCTGCTGGCAACAAGTCAACATCGTCAGTAATACTTAACCAAGAAGTACTACCTAAAGAAGCACGGGCTGAAGCAATATCAACACCTGGTGCTGTGATTGTTGGACGATCTACCCATTCAAAAGTCTCACCGTCAACTTCAACTGTTCCGCCTTTGCCTTTAACACCGCGTGAACTGAAGTCAGCAAGGTTGCCGTCTTTGTCGCCAGCGGCAACAGTTACAACCCAAGGAGCTTTTTTGAAGTTACCAGTAATAGTGCTTTCGCCGTTACCAGAGTTACCCGCAGAGAAAACAACAATAACGCCGTTATCACTAAGTTTTTTCGTTGCAACGTTAGTTGGGTGGTCTGGGTTGAAATCAGAACCTACGTCACTAGTGCTACCGAACGAGTTAGAAATAACGCGAATATTGTATTCATACTGATGGCTTAATGCATAATCAAAACCACCCAGAGTATCTAGAATAAATAGACCAGCGCCTGAACCATAACCAATAATTTTGGCACCTGGTGCAACGCCTTCTTGCTCACCGCTAGACATACTACCGTTACCGCCGATAGTACCTGCTACGTGAGTACCGTGGCCGCCACCAATATCGGTATTAGGGATGTTTTCTTGATATGTGATTGGAGCTAAGTCGCTGAAAGAGCGTAAATTTGTTTGCGCTAATACGTTTTGAACGACGTGATTAGGGAATTTCAAATCAGGGTGAGTACCATCAACACCTGAATCATTAACAACAACACCGATACCACGGCCAGAGAACGGCATACCTTGGCTACGTAAGCTGCGGTCTTCACGCAAACGATCGACGCCTGTAATTTGAGTTGCGCCTTGGTTTTCATAGCTCAATTCAGAGTTGTGCCATACAGAACGAACATCGTCACGCTCATAAATTGCTTCAATTTGAGACTTTGTTGCTAACATACCAACGATTGGCAAGTTTTGTAGGCTAACACCAGTGTTAACGCCGAGTTGCTCAAGTGCATCTAGCTGTAGTGGAGTTGCAGCTCCATCACCTTCAAAAGTTACGATAACTTCGAATACTTGAGAGTCGGAAGCCACAGGAAGCATTTCGCTTAATTGTGGTCCAAGAGATTTTGCTGACAAGCCTAAAGAACTAACGCCAAGACCAGCGGCTAATAGCGCTGCATGTAGTGGTTTAGAATTAAAAACTGATGACTTTTTCATGTTTTACTTACCCATTTAGTGATTACGCAATGAGCATGACATGAAACTAGATATGAGAGGTATCGGGGAAATCCCCTACTTTTTATTTGATTTGCTACCTAATTAGTAAGTTTTCAACAAGTTACAGGTGGTAAGACCTTTTTTTTTAAATCAAGAGCTTATGTTGAGCCGCATACTTTACAAGTTCAGCGGAATTAGCCACCTTTAATTTATCCATAACTTTGCCACGATGGTTTTCTGCTGTTTTAACACTAATATCGAGTGTTTTGGCTATTTCTTTTGTTGTTCTACCGTCTACCACCAAATGGAATACTTCGCGCTCACGCTTTGTTAGATTCTTATACGGGTCATTCCACTTATCAGGTTGCGTGTATTGATTCGCTAACACTTGAGCGGCGTATTGGCTGTAATAACTTTTCCCATTAGCTAAAGTCTTAACCGCTTTGATTAATTCTTCGCTAGCACTGTCCTTTAACAAGTAGCCAGAAGCTCCAGCTCTCACCATGTGTATCACGTACTCTTCTTCTTCGTGCATGGTAAGGACCAAAATTCGACAATCAGGGAGCTTTTTATGGATTCGCTTTACAACCTCCATACCGTTGAGTTCAGGCATGCTAATGTCAATGACAGCAATCTGAGGCTCTAATTCGAAAGCTTTTTCTACAGCTTCTAGTCCATTTGATGCCTCACCTACAACAATGCATTCATCGTCCTTAGCCAAAATACTAACGAGGCCTTGGCGCAAGATCGTATGGTCATCAGCTAATAAAACTCGAATCATCAATTGTAATTCCCCATCAGTATCATTTTAATTTCACTTCCTTCACCTAGTTTGGATTGAATCATCAATTGTCCACCAAAAGCTGCGACACGGTCTTGCATGGCTGACAGTCCAAAACCATCAGGTCCAAGTGCTTTTTCGGTATCCATACCAACGCCATCATCAGTCACATTAACCATAAGAAGACTGGGTTGAGCAACCACCTGCACTTTTATAAGGTTTGCTTGTGCATGTTTAACCGCATTGTTTATGGACTCTTGAATGATACGAAAAACAAGAGTTTGGGTCTCTCCGTCCAGTTCTTCTTCAAGCTGCGTTTGCAAAACAATATCTGTTTTTTCTTCCTCTTTCATAACTCGTGTCAGCCACTTTAATGCTGGCTCAAGACCCAAATCATCCAGTATTCTAGGTCGCATTAGACGCGATATTTTTCGAGTGTCACTCAAAGCTTGTCGAGCCAAATCTAAACTATCCTGTAGAGAGGCATGAATTTCCTCGGTAATGCCATCTTGAGAGGTCATTTCAAGCTGGTTAATGAGTGCTGTCAACAATTGCCCAACACCGTCATGTAACTCTCTTGCTATATGCTTACGCTCATCTTCCTGTACACGCCAAACACGCTTTGCAAGACTTCGCATTTGGGTATTCCCAGATGCTAAATTCTCGGCGATCTGGCTTTGCTTCATACTCAAAGCATCTAACATTCTGCTGATTTCATTACTGTTTGTCATCGAGCTGCTCCATCATTTTATCGTTTTTAAAGTAACGTCCTTGCAATGAAATAAAGTGTTGCTGTTGTTTCTCTGGTAATTGTTTTTGTAGTTCTAATAATTTATTTATAGCACTTTTTGAGCTATTAATCGCTTCATCTTTCTTATTATTCATCTCATAGTATATACTTTGCAACCGGTCAATTTGATAGCTCCTCCAATAAGTGCCCATCCCCCGGTTTAAAAGAACCAGTTGGTTCAAATTACTTTCTAACGCCCCAACATCATTGTGTTGCGCATAGTAGAACCCCGCAAGTATTAACTTCCTAAGACGATAAAACTTGTGTAAATCCAGATCGTATGACTCAAACTGTTGACTTGCTGTGTCGAATGCTGTTTGTTTATCTTTTTCTGAACCAGCACTTAACACCGCGTACTCAAGCTTATAGATAAGATGCTCTAACGCAGCTTTTGAAGTGATGTTGTTGAGGCTTTTATCTTCGGGAGGAGCAAGATCTCGCCCGCTGTATAGCCCCAATCTATCATTATGTGTATCATAAATCAGTTGCTGGGAGCGGTTATTCTCCTGCTCCATTAAGGGCGCCATATCCTTTAAAACAGCCGTAGCCTGTTCGTAGTTGCCGCTAAATAAAGACCAATCCGCTAACCATAGACTAAACTCTACTTGGCCACGAACATCTTGCCTCTCTTTTAGTTCTTCTTTAATTTGGAGTAGCTCTTGAAGCGGCTGCTCAAAATTACTTTGTAAAAAGGCTATTTTAGCTAGGTAAGCTTTCGAGACGATCGCTTCTTCTAACAGGTTAAGCTCATTCGCCTTATCCAGCGCTGACTTATACATTTGATAGGCTTTTTGCCAATTCCCCTTTTGCAACTCAAGCTGCGCCATGTTTTCGTTAACTCGTACAATCCCTACTGGGTCATCTACCTTTTCATAGTAGGCTTTAGCTTGCTCCCAGTAAATGGTCGCCTTCTCTTCATCCGATAACAAAAAGAAAATGTAAGCAACATTATTCAGACTCTCAGCCTTGAGCCAGTCATCCTCAAGCTTCATACGAATACTTAATGAAGCCCTGAAATGGTCAAGTGCTTTTTTATAATCACCCTGCTCTTCGGCAATAATTCCTAACTCGTTGTATAGATCGGCCTGTTTAACCGCGTCGTTACGAATTTTATTAACTTCTAGAGCTTTTAATAAACTTTCTTCTGCAAGCTCATACTCACCTTTAACAGCGTAGACAGCAGCTAAGTTGGATAAGCTTGTTACTACGCCACGAGCATCGTTAACGGCTTCACGATAACCTAATCCTTGCTGATAATAATCTAAAGAATCTTCGAGTTGCCCTAATCGATGATAAGCGACACCAAAGGCATTTAATACATCACCTTCAAGCTGCTTATCTTTTAATTTTTTTGCAGTTACCAAAGCTTTGACTAAATAGTTATCTACGGCTTCCTGCGTGTTTCCTTGCCAGATTGAAACTTTTGCAAGCTCATACCAAGCCTGTGGATGGTTCTCATCGTTCTTTACAATAACATTTAGCTCAATTTCCGCTTCCTCGAAAGACTGCTGCTCGATCAACAACTGAGCTAGGTTAAACCGAATTTCATGATTATTAGGAAGCTCTTTAAGTATGTCTTGATAGGTTTTAATTGCACCATCAATGTTTTCACTCAGTAATTGAAGTTCTGCCTGAGTCATACTTCTGATAAGAGAGTTCTTACTTGACTTCTCGAGAGCCTTTTGTAAAGAAGACTCTGCCGATAAAATATTCCCTTCTGATGCTTCTAACCGTCCTAACTGGAGCCAACCTCTTGCGTAGTTTGGTGTATTTTTTAGTAACTGCGACAACTCTGTTTTAGCTAAGCTGATTTCACCTTTCCCTAACAAAAACTCAATTTTAGATAATACTTTTAAATTGATGTTTTCCGGCAAATTTTCAGTATCGTCAATCCGCGTCACACCTAATCGTTTACTAATAACTTTTGGAAGATGACTGAAGCTTTGAGCGATTTCATCCTTGTTGGATTGAAAGCTGAGTAACGGAGTGTTTTGTATACTTCGACCAGATACCTCAATTAAATTAGCGCTGACCTGATATTTATTAGGGCTGATAGCAATAACTTTTGTATGTAAAAGGTAAGGACTCTGTGTGAGTTCGCTAATGACTTTAACTTTGGCATCATCAAGTGGCTGACTATAACCCAATAAGTCTAAGGTTTCCTTTGAGCGCTCATACCCTATAACCCGTAAGTTAGGGGCATCAGACAGTTCATTAGAGATGAATATAGGTAAACCGTTAGTTAGCCAAGGCTCTGCATTAGATGCTTCTGTTTCAAATGGTAAGATGGTTAGTGATATAGCGTTGACTGCTCCCTCTGAAACTATATCGTTTAATCCTTTATCGGCACTAGAGTCATAAAATATATACCCCAGAATGCCTACAACTAATAATACAACTAAAGCAAATATAGGCTTTAAGCTTGTTCGACTCTTATTATTATCATTGTCACCCGCAGATAATAACTCTCTAACGTTTTCAACACTCTGTGGTCTAGCCGTATCAATAGGTGCAGTACAAGCTTGAATGACCTGTGCGTACTCAGAAAATTCTTTTGTTAATTGAAATTTATGTTGCTTGTATTTTTCTTTAATTAATTCCTCATGGGTTTGAGCCTGATAAGGCGTTTCGCCTTTGACCAACTCATGCAAAATCACACCAAAAGCATATATATCTATGGATTCTGTGACTTTTCCAGACTCTAAATATTCAGGAGGTGAATATAGAGGTGTGCCAGAGATAATTGAAGAAGCTTTTTCGCCAATAGCACTAGCGATACCAAAATCGGCAATGTACAGTTGCTGCTGTTCATCGATTAAGATATTTTCAGGCTTAAGATCTTTATGATTTATCCCTTTAGACTCAGTTATAGTTAGTGCTTGAATTAACTGTTCAATGAGGTGAGAAACAGTGGCTTTAGTTAATGGGTGATGTTTCTTTAGCCAATCGCTCAGAGTATCCCCTTCGATCCAGTCCATAGTAATGAAGTGACAGTCATCACTTTCATAATACTCATGAACTCGGACAATGTTCGGGTGGGAAAGCTGGCGTAGTGTTAGTATCTCGTTCTTGAAATTACGCAAGGACACATCAGACACTAAGTGCTGGTGAAGCACTTTAATTGCTACGTCTGAATCTAGCTGTAGGTCTTTCGCCTTATAAACACAACCAAAACGGCCACAACCCTGTAGAGATAAAACTTTAAAGCGACCCACTAACACAGTATTAGTTTCTAACGTCGCAAATTGAGATAATATCTGCGTTTCTTTTAACGAACCGGACTTAGTATTTTTATCTAAGTCATCATGCCCCATTAATCACTGCTCCTGTGGCTAATAGCCAAAATAATAGGTTTCAGAATGTACCGCTAAAATCTAGTGTACGGCTAATATTTGCTCTTTGATTAGTTTTTGTTCAGCAAATATATGTTCTGGAATATTATTTAATATAGCAGATATTTCATTTTGTAAAACAATAGCTTCTGAATTAATTTTAATTTGATCGGATATTAGATTTAAAATCTCAAGATCTAATTCGGTTAAAACCTTATTCGCTTCTTTGCTATCGGTATAAACGATACCGACTAAATTGTTATTAGCTAGAAGTGGAATGCACGCTAGAGCAGCAATTTGCTTACGCTGAATACTTTCGCGCGCTGCCAAATTATGATCAAGTTTAACGTCCATCGCTAACACAGGGCTTCTTTGTTTCAAAGCTTGCTGCATAGCTCCTACGCTACCCTCAAATGATTTTTCATGGAACTCTTTGCGGGTCATCCCTTTGGATGCACAAACCATCAAAGACTCAGGTGAATTGCCAAGCATGACCAAGCCACGTTGAGTGCCTGTTAGATTTAATAACGAGTATAACTGCTCATCTAGCGCCTCTAACAAGGACTTACGAGCTAGCTCATTATAATTTTTTCGAGACTGCTGTATGCGCCACTGGTTATGTGCATCAATAGCGTCTAACTGTTGCTTAGTTTTCAATTCAAATAAACACTCGATGTCACCTAACGAGATTACATCGTTAGCAGACAACAAGTGATCACTAATTGATTTACCGTTAACTTTTACACCGTTAGAACTTTCAGCATCTTTGAGGTACCACTGATCACCTTTGGTGATCACGCGCGCATGCTTGCGTGAAACACTGGGATGATTAAGTCTAACTTCGCAGTCTAAGTCTCTCCCTACTTGGTACTGCAAATCTTCGAAAAGTAAGCTTTCCTTAGCCGGCTTATCAGGATAACAAGCAGTTATTCTGGCTGGCATAACGTGAACCTCTATTAATTAATCAGACGCAAACTAAAGCGAAGAGTATTTGCAAGTGCCATTAGCTCACCTGCAACATTATCAATGTCGCGGCTCGACCGCCAAACATCTGGGATGTCCATGCCTCTAGCTGCCTCAACGATTTGCTTGAACTCGTTAAGCTTATCGCTCGCCTGAGTGTAGTTTTGAACGGCGATCAACTGCTGCACTTCATTGAGTTTTGCACTTAATGCGGTATAAGTTGCTGCTGACATTTGTGTTGAGAAGTTACTCAAATTCGTTGTCAGGTTATTCATCTTAGTATTCACAACAGTTGTTGGAAGCCTAAGATCAGCAAGAATTAAAAATTGTGAAAATTTACCAGTCGTACCCCTTGCGCGGTAACTCCCAGAGCCCATTGTCATGGTGATATCTCTGAACTCGCCACCTAGAGGTGCTTTGAATAAGCGTAGAGGTGTACCAGCTGTATACTCAAGATTGTGTGTATGAATATCTACTGTAACAAGACCTTCGAAGGCCAAGCCTTGTGAAGATAGTGGCTCTACGGTAATCAGCATAGGAAATGCCGATAATAAATTGGTATCTAAAACCGATGGAAGTCGGTCAAGGATGTTTATATCAGTAATATCCACCACTTCGGCAGAAAGACCAATACTTTCTTCGTTCAAACCGATGACATTTTCGAAAGAAATAGTGAAGTCCGCTTCTATACCGCCAGCCAACTCAATCACTGCTTCAATCTTATCCCCTCCATTGACAGTCAACTCTACAGGTGAACCCTGCGCACTAGCAAAAAAGCAAAGCGCAGAAATGGTAACCACTAAACGGCTAAGGAATTTCGTCATCATATTTCTCCAGTGTGTTTACAGTCTTACAAATCGCCGAAAGATTACATCCAGTAATAAGTGGCGCATCTTCAAAATACTGACATTTATCGTCTATTGCAAGATTTATTACCTTTTGGTAGGTGTAAAGCAGGGTTTACACCCTGCCTTAACGTACCTTTCAATAACTTACTTGTAATAGCTGTCGTAAGTTCTAGAAATGATAACTGCGTACTCACCGCGAGTTACCGTCTCTGATGGCTTAAAACGTGCCACTAACGTTGGCTCTAAGTCATACGGACCTTGCTCTACATCAAACTCAACACTTAGTAGTGATAGGTTTAACGCTGCTTGTACATGGCCTCGAAGCTCAGCTGGAATGCTGTCTTGGTCAACAACCGGTACTACTTGACCATTATACTGCACAGTAATGTCGCCAGTATATTGCTCTGCTTCAGCCTGTAGCCCTAAAGTCTGCACTAGAGAGTAAGCTAAATCAGCACGACTAACGCTCGCGTCCGCATCAAAGTTAGTGCCTGTAGTTCTAACCACAGGGTCTTGAGTGCGCTTTGCATCTTTTAGAGCACCCGCTGGCACACTAACTGCTTCCGCAAATGCTGCATCGCTACCAGTAACATCGTCAAAGCTCACACTTGGCTGGTTTAATAGGTCACGATATTGACGAACCGCTGCACCCATAACTAAGTACTTAGATAAGTCGCCTTTGGTTAAGTCTGCATTTGGTTGGAATGAACCGTTTTCAAAACCGTCCACTAAACGCTCGCTAACTGCAAACTCAATGGCGCCTTGTGCTGGGTGGCCGTTGATATCGCTTAGGCCTTCATAACCGCCTGACTCGATAAGAGTAATCTCACCAGAAATAACGTCAGGAAGACCTGGGCCGTTAGTAATACCTAGTGGATCTGGCTCTACACCTGAAAGTGACGTTAAGCCGTAACCTTCAATACTCCAGATACCTTGCTGACCAGGAGCAGATACACGCATGCCTGTCTCTAATACCGGTAGCGTTAAGTTACCGTAGTATTCCGTACCGTCTGGAGCTGTTAATTTAAGCTTAGTAGTATTAGCCAAGTTATCAGCTGCAGCAGTTACAAATGCTACTTCTTTACCAACATAAAACTCATACTCGTCTGGGTTTCCAACTGGAATGTAGTTTACTGTAAATGGAATTGGCTCATCCGCAGGGATTAAAATTGCATTTGCGTTGAACTCATTCAGGTTGTTAACAGTAACATCGTAGTTGCCGTCGTAGTTTAGAGCGGCTGCAACAGCTGCTTCTGCATTAACGTAACCCGCACCTACTTCCCATTTCTCGTAACCAGGAATATTGGTTGCAGTTTCCATTATCAATTTCTTAATATCTAGCGGCGAAAGATTTGGGTTTGCTTCCAACATAACAGCGGCGATACCAGCAACGTGAGGCGTTGCCATCGACGTACCAGAAATCATGGTGTAATAAGGAAGGTACTCAGCTTCAATAGCATCAACATCATCCGCGCCGCCGTTCGATACAGCGTTTGTTTTAGCACGTGTAGAAATGATGTCTACGCCTGGTGCTACGATTGAAACTTCGTTTTTATAAGTCCACTCACTACCGTCTGGCATAGAGAACGAACCTTCTTCACCATTTTTACCACGAGAAGAGAAGTCAATTAATGTGCCGCTCTTCGTGCCTGCACCTACTGACATGCCCCAAGGGATTTGAGCATATGGGTTATGAGTATCTTCGCCTGGACCTGAGTTACCCGCAGCAAATACTGATAACAAGCCATTTCTGTATGCAACATAAGACGAAACAGCGATAGGTCCAGCAGGATCAAATTTACCACTTGAACCCCAAGAGTTACTCATGATGCGAATTGGGCTGTTGAAATCATATAGGTGAGTTAACGCGTAATCGTAACCACCAAGTGCGTCTAGGATAGATAGACCAGCACCTGAACCGTAACCAACTAGGTCAGCACCTGGTGCAGCACCTTTGTGCTTACCGTTAGAATGAGCACCAGTACCTGCAATTGTGCCTGCACAGTGAGTACCGTGGCCTACGTTTAGATCCGTATTTAATTGATCTTCAATCCAGGTACCACGTACTGGTGTTAAAGTTAGTGCTTGAGCATGAGTTACAGCCTGCACGTTTTGAACAACTTTTGAACCAAACTTCAAATCATCCAAAGTTGCATCAATACCAGAATCATTTACCATTACAGTAACGCCCTTACCCGTAAAGGTTTTGCCGTTTGCTGCTCTGAATTCATTACTTTGAACACGATCGACACCCGTAATAACACGTGACTCTGCGTTATAATATTGAAGGCTTCTGTTAGCGAAAACTGAACGTACACCATCAAGTTTACTAATTGCGTCGATTTGTGCTGGTGTTGCTTTCACACCAACAACTGGCAACGATTGGAATTGAACGCCTTCGGTCAAACCTAGGTTCAGTAATTGTTGCATTTGGTTGCTGTTAACTTTGTCCATCTGGTCAAAGGTAACAACCGCCATCACTGAATCTGTTGGGTTTAAACTTAATAGGTCTTGCTTTAGCTGACTGCCGATAACAGCGTCGGCAGCTGCGTTTAAACTAAAGCCGGCTAATGCCGCTGATAGCGCAAGCTTGGTTACTGGATTTTTCATACTCAAAACTCCGAATCAATTAATAAAAATTATCTTTGTTATTAGCTGACTTCATTCAACCCGATTGCAGATACAAATGGAATAAGGGTTATCCCCTATATAAGGGGTGACATTTTCCCCAAAGCACCACAGAGTGCGAACTTGATCACAAAAAAGGCTCCTAAAGAGGAGCCTTTTTTATTCACTGTTTTACTAAATTAGTTGCTCACTAACTTTGTAAGAGTTGTGTTTATACGGTAGTTGGTTAATACACTAGCATAACCGTTTACGCGTAATGTGTAGTAACCAGCTTCAGTTGGAGCGTAGCCAATCACTTCAGGATTGCCTAAGCTTGCACTTGAAGCTACAGAGTCACCGTTTGGATCTAGGAGTTCATAGTCCAAATCTGCAACACCATCCCAACTCAAGTCAGAATCGATAAACGAAACAGTATCATCTGCGTAAAAACGGAAATCTTGAGTTTGAATGTTCTCAGCCGATGGTCCAATAGTACCTTCTACGTAGAACTCTTCGTTTACTACTGTCATGCCGTTATCCAAAAGCTCACCATCAACTTTCAGCGCGTCTAGGTTGATTTTACCTTCCACATGGCGAAGTTCTACTGAGTGGATGTCACGTGCAGATAAGTCGCGAACAGCAAAAGTGCGTGTTTCAGGAGTTTGGCTGTAGAAGTCTACGATACCCTGACTGCGACCATCTACGAACAACTCACCGCGGCCGCCTGTGTCGTTAGCCTGGTATACTAGTTGAAGACTTTCGCCAACAAAATCAAATACGGCTTTTGAACCACGCTTTTTAGTTTGAAGGTATGAACCACCAAAGCTATCGCTAGAGTTTACAAGCTTCCAACGAGAGGTGTAGTCGATATTTGAATCAGACTGATCAATATCTCTCCAGTAACCTTGGCTAGACCATGCCGTTTGACCGTTTAAGAAGTCACGACGGTTACCTACGGTGTTACGCGCAAGCTCAACAGCGGCTTTAACGTTTACATAGCCATCACCCACTTGGTGGAACTTATAACCAGGCATGTCGTCAGCTGTTTCACGGATAATACTCTCAACCTGATCAGGCGAAAGGTCTGGATTAACTTCTAACAATAACGCTGCAACACCAGCAATAAATGGAGTCGCCATCGAAGTACCGCTCATACCTGCATAATAAAGATGATAATCAGGATAGTCTGGCTCAATAACAGGGCTCAGAGCTGGTAATGGAGTACCTGCTGCGCGAGTAGAAATAATACCGCTACCTGGAGCTACGATGTCAACGTGCTTGAAGGTATCACCTTCAACACCACGGCTAGAAAAGCCTGTTAGTTCTTTGTCTGGGTCACCAGCACCAACATTAATTACCCAAGGTGCCAACCCGTATGGGTTAACTGTATCGTCATCCGGACCGTCGTTGCCTGCTGCAAAGGCTACAACCATGCCTTTCTTATATGCTTCATAAGATGCTTGGTTAATCGGGTTATTTGGATCAAAAGCAGCGCCGCCGCTTGAACCCCAGCTGTTTGTGATAATATCGATTCCTAAGCGTTCACGGTTAGCAATCGCATAATCAAAACCACCAAGAGAGAACAAGATAGAAATTGCTTCACCAGCACCTAAACCAACAATGTTTGCATTTGGGGCAATACCATCGTGATAGTTTGCACGACGCGCATCCGTAGCTGAAGCTGCACCTGTTCCAGCTACAGTACCAGCAACGTGAGTACCATGGCCTGAACTAGTATCAGTGTTTGGGATACCTTCTAAGAAGTAGTTGCTACCGCCTAGTAAGTCCAAGTCACCCAAAATTTTGACGTTTTCGATAACCTTAGAGTTCATTGGTAAATCTGGGTGAGTTGCGTCAACACCTGAATCAAGTACCGCAACTGTTACACCTTGACCTGTAACACCCTCAACATCATGAACGTAGTGTCCACCAGTAATTTCACCTGACGTGTAGTTGAAATATTTAAGAGGCTTATCGTAGTAAATACTTTTAACACGATCATCGTTGGCCAAATTCATAATCTGTAATTTGTTTAACGATGCACCAGCCATAGGCAAGGCCTGCATGCTTAAGTAAGGTGCGCTTACTTGTAACATTACTGAATCAAGGTCGCTTTTATCGTGAGTCGTGATAATGACTTTTTTGCTTTCTAGCAAGTTTGGCAACATATCTTGCAGATCTGGGCCAATAATTGCGTCGGCTTGGGCACCCCCAGCTATTGCTGTTAAAACACAGGCTGATAGCAATTTAAATTTTGTTTTCATAGTTAGGTCCTATCGTTATTTAATTAACGCTAACCACTATGGAGAAAGCAAAATAGAATTTATATCGGGGAAAACCCCTAATAAAAGATGCGCATAGCACCCAGACAAGCTCTGGATGCTATAGAGCTAACTAGCTGATTTTAGACTTTGAGAATAGGCGCTGGTAGTTGGTTGAGGTAATCTCGCACAACTCTTGGTAGCTGATACCATGCAAATCAGCAACGAATTGGCCCACGTCTTTTACAAAACCAGGGAGATTTGATTTACCACGATGTGGTACTGGTGCTAAATACGGCGAATCCGTTTCAATTAAAATTTTATCCAAAGGAACCTTTCGGCACACGTCACGAAGTTCTTCTGCGTTCTTAAATGTCACGATGCCTGAGAACGAAATATAAAATCCTAGTTCCATAGCTGCTTCAGCCATTTCTAAGCTTTCGGTGAAACAGTGTAAAACACCGCCGCATTTCTCAGCATTTTCTTCCTTGAGTATCGCGATAGTATCTTCACGCGCATCACGAGTATGAACAATTATTGGCAGATTCGCTTGGTTGGCGGCTTGAATATGCTTGCGAAAGCTTTGTTGCTGGAGAATATGGTTTTCAGGTTCTTTGTTATAAAAGTAATCAAGGCCTGTTTCACCAATCGCCACGACTTTCGGGTGCAGTGATTTTGTAACAAGATCCTCAACATCCGTATCCTTAACGCCATCATACAAGGGATGGACACCAACCGAGCAAGAAATATCGTCATATTGCTCGGCTATGGATAGAACATCTTGAAACTTATCCATAGAAATACACACACATAACATGTGTTTTACGCCCTGCTCTCGTGCATGGCTTAATGCACCGTCTAATTGGCCATCAAAAGGTTCTAAGTCAAGACGGTCTAAATGACAGTGGGAATCAATCAACATAATTTGAAATCAATAAGGAAGCCAAAATTCAACTGGCTAGGGTAACACGAGAGCCCATAAAGTGATATGGGCTGGAGTGAATTTACATGGTGTGAGTTGGCTTATCGGACTGCAGTTTACCGGCTAATATTGTTTCAATAACGTTTCTAGCCTTACCCTTGTCTTGATCGCTAAACTGGATGCCAATACCCGCGCGGCGGTTACCTTGCGCTCCAATCGGCGTGACCCATACAACTTTACCAGCGATAGGTAGCTTCTCAGGTTCATCGACCAAGGCCAATAACATAAATACTTCATCACCTAAGTCATATTGCTTATTGGTTTGAATGAAAAGACCACCGTTAGTAACAAAAGGCATGTAGGATGAATACAAATCTTCTTTGTCTTCAACATGAATCGTCAAAATTCCTGGGCCTGTTCTTTCTATTCTCATCCAAGATTTCCTTTAAATGGGTAAAGTGCTTTAAGTTATTGTGCTAATGATTTGTATTTTTTAGCAATTTGAGCGCTGTAAATCAGCAAGCTCTGCCATGATGCTCCTAGATTAGCGGGACTTTTCAGCTTAATCAACCGTTGAAGCTCAATAATTTTATTGAGCAGTAACATGATACCTTTTGCAGATATGTTATTAGCGATCAGCTCAACCGCTTCATGCTGCTGCTTCAGCTGCACCTCACTTTGCCCAGCTCCTTGTTGTACAAACAGCACATCTCGGAACATCAACTGGCACCAAAATATCGCGTTTGGCAATTCTTCAAGCCATTTATCAGCAACGTCCATTGGCGATTGCTGTTCTTGAATCACATCAGCAAAGTCAAAAATAAACTCAGAGCTTTTAAAAGCTTCACCCTGCTCAACAAAAGCCTCAACCTTGTAAGGAGCGCCAGGAAACAACTGAATCGCGGTTTCCATATCCTGCTCAATAAATTTGTGGCGCTGATTAAGCCATTCGCGAGTCATACTAACATCGGTTACGCCGACCTTACGGATTTGCGCCCTGCTTTTAATGGTTGCAGGTACTCCTTGTAGCTGCTCTGCCTGAATAATAAGCAATGTTTGTGGCTGCGGCTCTTCTAAAGTCTTTAGTAGTGCGTTAAACGAACTGGCGTTGAGTGCATGGACATTGGTGATGTTGGCCAGTTTCCAGCCCGCTTGGTGCGATGACTCCTGCATGTGCTCAATCAGCTCGCGAACTTGAGCAACTGATATTTGCGTCTTACCCTCTTCAACCGCTAACTTATGGTAGTCAGGGTGGGTTTCAGCTTCAAACAACTGACAGCTTTTGCACTGACCGCAAGCACCACTAGTTTTATCTACGGCAACGCACAGCATCCACTGTGCCACAAACTCGCAAAAATCCTCTCGTCCGACGCCATCTTCACCTAACATCAATATCGAATGCGGTAACTTTCCTTGTTGAAATTGCGAAGTAATTTGTGCGAAAGGTTCTTTTTGCCAAGGTGTTAGGCGTTCTTCATCAAATAAACTCATGATGCAACCTGCTGATAAAACTGCTCAAGGGTTTGCTCAATTTGCTTTTGAACCTCATCAATTCTTCCCCTTGCATCAATCACTTTCATCCGCTCTGGTTCAGACGCTGCAATATCAAGATAACCTTGGCGAACTTTACTAAAGAACTCGATTTTCTCTTCCTCAAAGCGATCCACAGGGCCACGCTTTTGTGCTCGCTCTAGGCCAAGCTCTATGGGCAAATCCAACATTAACGTTAAATCGGGCTTAAAGCCTCTAAGCGCCCAAGTTTCAAGCTCTTTGAGTTTATCAAAACCAAGTCCCCTGCCTGCACCTTGATAAGCGTAGCTAGCGTCAGTAAAGCGATCGCATAGAACCCAAGTACCTTGCTCAAGTGCCGGCTTAATTTTGCTATAAACATGTTGGCAACGAGCTGCAAACATCAATAAAAGTTCGGTATGACTATCTACCGACTCATCACGCTTAGCCAGCAAAAGCTCACGAATTTCTTCCGCCAAAGGCGTGCCACCTGGTTCTCGAGTATGGATGACGTCATGTCCTTTTGCCTCTAACCACTGCTTAACAAAAGCCATGTTAGTAGACTTACCGACACCTTCCGTCCCTTCTACGGTGATAAAACGGCCTGTTTTATTAGCTGTCATAAATCAACCTTAACGCTTTAACTGGTATTTTCGTACAGCTCGATTGTGTTCAGCCAAGCTCTTACTAAAATAATGACTACCATCGCCCTTGGCTACGAAGTATAACGTATCGCCTGGCGCGGGGTGCAAGGCTGCATGAATTGCGTCACGCCCTACAATCGCAATGGGTGTTGGTGGAAGCCCTTTATGCACATAAGTGTTCCACTGATGTGGGTTGCGAATATCTCGACGACGAATATTGCCGTCGAAGTCTGGCAATAAGCCATAAATTATGGTGGGGTCAGTCTGTAACAACATGCCGCGCTTTAGACGACGAACGAAGACTCCGGAGATTTGGCTACGCTCTGATGGGACCGCAGTCTCTTTTTCAATAATAGAGGCCATGATTAGCGCTTGATACGGCTGTTCGTAGGGTAAATCTTGAGCTCTTCCTGCCCACTCCTCGTCTAGAACTTTGTTTAAACGCTTGTGTGCACGTTTTAGGATATCGAGGTCGGTATCGCCTTTAGTGAACTGGTAAGTATCAGCAAAAAACAAGCCTTCAGGATAGTCTTTACTTGTAAAACTGAGCTGTTGCCAAACGCGCTCAAAGTCCTGCTTGCTATCGATGGTATGAACCAAGTCTTCATTTTTCGCTAAAGCTGCAAGTAGTTCGTAGATATTAGCACCTTCAACCAAAGTCACTTGGTAGCTTATGACATCCCCTGCCACAAGTTTTTTCAGCACATCAACAGCTGTCATATCAGGGGTGATTTCGTAATCACCAGCCTTGATGTGTCTTAAATCTGGATCTAGGCGCATAAGAATTTGGTAGTAATAAAAATTATCGATTAAGCCTTTATCATGCCAACGCTGACCTAAGCCGAAAGCACTTTGGCCTTTTTCAACCGATAACTCTTGCGATAAACCTAAGGGTTTATTAACAAAGTCTTTGTAACCGTTCCATAGAAAAGCCGTTGCGCCAGCAAAAGCTATGAGTACAACGAGTATAAAAAGTAATATTTTTTTCATTAAATTTGAATGTGCTTTGTTATGTCAAACTACTGTGTTCGTAGCTGTTTCGTAATTCTTTTAACTTCGGATATTTAGCGTATCGATGGTGACCAATCTTAGTCACTGGAACCAAGCCATGTAAGGCGTTGCTGACCATGCAATGCTTAGCATCGCTAAGAATATCTAAGCCCAGGTTAGCCTGGTTAAAGTCCGAGTGCGTCGCTAAGAGCCAGCGTCTAAGGGTACCATCCACCCCAGCATCATGCAGTTTTGGCGTGAGCCAAACACCCTCACGATAAAAATATATATTGGTTTTTGTTCCACCAACAATCAGATCCTTGGCCAACATAATACCATCAAAACAGCTTTCTGCTACTTCTTCCTGTGCCAATACTTGCTCTAATCGGTTGAGGTGCTTAACACCCGCCAGTGCCGAATTAACACTATAAGGTGTTTCGCAGACTATTAACTCGACGCCTGATTTAACATCATCAAAGCTCGGTGCAAAGTCTGACCAACTAAGGATGCGCTTAATCACAGGGTTCTTTGGGGCACGGTAACCTCTTGAGCCAGTCCCACGGGTAATCGTCAGCCTGATAACCCCATTGGACTCAGCTTGTGAGTCAATAAAGTGAGCTATGTCATGTTCGAGAAGCTGGATATCAATCGCTGGGAACTTAAGCCTAGTAGCGCTAAAGCTTATACGCTCAATATGTAACGGCCAGTGCTCGACTTGGTTATGACGAACCTTCATCGTGGTAAAAAAACCATCGCCGTATAACAGTCCTCGATCTGAGGCTGAGACGCTTGATGATTCTTGCCCATTAATATAAATGGTCGCCATTGATTTAGACACCTTATGAAGTCGTTACGCTAAACTATTGATAAACAAATATAACTTACTTATGAACTAAAAAGAAGGCTGAAAAACCCACCCATTGATTAAAGATTTACTCAAACACGAGCCAATAAAAAAAGCGACATTACGTCGCTTTTTAAAGTGTTCTCTTTTAAAGGTCAGCTTTAAAGGCTTAAACCTTTGTAAACAGTAATGAACCGTTAGTTCCGCCAAACCCAAAAGAGTTACATAAAACATGCTTTAGCTCAGCTTGGCGTGCTGTGTGTGGTACATAATCTAAGTCACAACCTTCCCCAGGATTATCTAGGTTCACCGTTGGTGGCGCGACCTGATCAACCAACGCCATAACACTGAAAATTGACTCAACCGCACCAGCTGCACCTAATAAGTGACCCGTCATAGACTTTGTCGAGCTTACCATCACTTTTTTGGCGTGGTCACCAAACACTGACTTAATCGCATCGGTTTCAGCAATATCGCCAGCAGGAGTCGAGGTACCGTGAGCGTTAATGTACTGAATGTCTGTAGCATTAAGCTGTGCGTCATTAAGAGCATTTTCCATAGCAGAGGCTGCACCTTCGCCACCAGGCGCAGGTGAAGTCATGTGGTAAGCATCAGCACTCATGCCAAAGCCTGTTAATTCAGCGTAAATCTTGGCGCCACGAGCTTTAGCGTGCTCATACTCTTCAAGCATCATCACACCGGCGCCATCGCCCATGACAAAACCGTCACGATCTTGATCCCAAGGACGACTCGCAGCATGCGGGTTATCATTACGCGTAGACAATGCTTTTGCCGAACCAAATCCGCCTAGTGCCGTTGGTGTGCTTGCTTTTTCAGCGCCGCCGGCTAGCATAGCGTCAGCGTCGCCATAAGCGATCATACGAGCGGCATGGCCAATCGTATGAACACCTGTAGTACAGGCAGTCACAATCGCAATATTAGGACCTTTAAGACCATAATTAATCGATAAATGACCTGAAATCATGTTAATGATTGAGCCAGGAACGAAAAAAGGTGAAATCTTACGTGGCCCAGACTTATTCCATAGCAGCGTGTTTTTCTCAATGGTTTCCAAACCACCAATGCCCGCACCAACACAAGCACCGATACGGCGTTCGTTTTCCGGAGTGACTTCAAGTCCTGAGTCTTCCCAAGCTTGCGCTCCTGCAACGATACCATACTGAATAAACTTATCCATACGACGTGCATCACGCTTCGATACAGCCGGCTCGGAGTCAAAGTTTTTAACTGAACAAGCAAACTTAGTACTAAAGTCACTTACGTCAAAGTCCTCGATTGGACCTGCGCCACTACGACCAGCAAGAATACCTTCCCAAGAATCTTGAATATTATTACCCAATGGGCTCAACATCCCTAGGCCAGTTACCACAACTCTACGCTTACTCAAGGAACACCTCTCGTTCTATGTCTAATGGGTCATTAAAATGCGAATGATGTATGACTTTGTGAAGTCTTTTAAGCCAAATACGATAAATCCCGCACTAGATAATGACTTTACTATCTATAAAAAAAATGGGCAAAACACATATGTATTTTACCCATTATATTCGCTAACTATTACAAAAGTTGTATATATAGTTTTCGAAATGATTACAGACGAGTTGGCTTACGCGTCAACATTAGCCTTGATGTAATCAATAGCTGCTTGAACAGTGTTGATCTTTTCAGCTTCTTCGTCTGGGATTTCAGTGTCAAACTCTTCTTCAAGAGCCATAACTAGCTCAACTGTATCCAATGAATCAGCACCTAGATCGTCAACAAAAGAAGCTTCAGCAGTTACTTCGTCTTCTTTAACACCTAGTTGTTCAACAACGATACCTTTTACGCGTTCTTCGATAGTACTCATCTGTATAAATTCCTCGTTAATTTCCACAGTATTACACTGCGTGGGTAGTTTAGTTAACTGAACCAAAGTTGCAAGTGTAAATTACCTTTTTCTAAAAAGGTCAGACCACACACCTTATACAACTTTAAGCTAAAAATCTAAAGCAGATAATAACAAATATTACCTACTCGTCACAAAATATTTACTTAAAAAACTGACAGTTATGTTGAAAACTTAATACATCAATTGACGTAAATAGCATTAATCACACTTTAGAGACCTTGTTTTTAAATGCTTAACAACTTAAGCACCCCACAAAATAATCCCTTTAAACTTACTTAACACGAAGTTCTAAAGCCGAAGATTTTGTTTGCTGGCAAGGCTTGCTGATTACATTGTTCAGGAGTGGATGGTTAATCCATGACTGATAAAATTTAATCAGCGCAACGAAGTCAGCGAGCAAAGTAGTCGCTTTAGATCATGTGCATCCCGCCATTGACGTTAATCGTTTCACCCGTAATATAGCCCGCTTGATCAGACGCCAAAAAACCAACCGCATTGGCGATTTCTTCTGGCTGACCTAAGCGTGCCATTGGGATTTGATCAAACATTGCCTGGCGCTGATCATCATTTAGTGCTTTCGTCATATCTGTGTCGATAAAGCCTGGAGCGACAACATTAACGGTAATGCCGCGCGAACCAACTTCGCGGGCAAGCGACTTAGAGAAGCCAATTAAGCCAGCTTTAGCCGCTGAATAGTTTGCTTGACCAGCATTGCCCATAGTGCCAACGACTGAGCCGATAGTAATGATTCGTCCCCATTTGGCTTTCATCATGCCACGTAAGCAAGCTTTAGAAAGGCGGAAAATTGAAGTTAGATTCGTTTCTAGAATACTATCCCATTCGTCGTCTTTCATGCGCATTAGAAGATTATCACGTGTGATGCCTGCATTATTAACTAAGATATCAGGAGTTCTTCCCTGCTCATCTTTAATACCATCTAATACCGCTTTAACACTGTCGGCGTCAGTCACGTTAAGGCATAAGCCTTTACCGTTTAAGCCTGCAGCCTTAAAGTTTTCAGAAATGCGTTCAGCGCCAGACTCTGACGTTGCGGTGCCGTAAACTACTGCCCCAGACTGCGACAAGTTATGGGCAATCGCCTGCCCGATTCCACGGCTAGCGCCTGTTACTAGTGCTATTTTTCCTTCAATACTCATATTCTTCTATACCTACCTACAATCTTCGTTATTTTTACATTAACTGTATTTTAGCCTTCTAATGCGGCTTCAAACTTGTCCAGAGTACCTAGCGGCTTACCTGTTAAGCTACGGTCGATACGCTTAGCTAGACCACATAAAACATTACCTGGACCACATTCGTACAAAGTTTCAACACCCTCGGCTTTTAAACGTTCTACTGTTTCTGTCCAACGTACAGGGTTGTATAGCTGTCGAACAAGCGCGTCTTTTATCGCGTCCGCAGTTGCTTCTGCAGACACGTCAACATTGTTGATGACTGGAATGTCAGGATTGTTCAATGAGATCGACTCAAGCTTCTCTGCCAGTTTCTCGGCCGCAGGCTTCATCAAAGCACAGTGTGAAGGAACGCTAACTGGAAGTGGCAACGCTCTTTTAGCACCCGCTTCCTTACAAGCTTCCATCGCGCGCTCAACAGCCGCAGCGCTACCAGCGATAACTACCTGGCCGGGTGAGTTATAGTTCACGGCTTCAACAACTTCGCCGCCAGCACTATCGGCACAGGCTTGACGAACCTTGTCATCGTCTAATCCGATAATTGCCGCCATTTTGCCAGTACCCGCTGGAACTGCGGCCTGCATAAATTCGCCTCGAGCTTGCACTAAAACCGCTGCATCTTTCAGCGACAAAACACCTGACGCAACTAAAGCGCTGTATTCACCTAAGCTATGGCCTGCTAGGAAAGATGGCTTTTCGCCGCCCTTTTCCAGCCATAAACGCCATAGTGCAATACTCGCTGTTAGCAATGCTGGTTGGGTATACTGAGTCTGGTTCAGTTTCTCTTGATCATTTTGAACCAAATCCCACAAGTTATAACCTAGGCCTTCGCTTGCTTCAGCAAAGGTTAATTCGATTAGAGGAGACGAAGTCGCAACATCCGATAACATACCCAATGCCTGCGAACCTTGCCCCGGAAATATAAATGCTGTTTTACTCATAATACTGCTCAACTTAAAAATCTATTTTGTTTTATATCAATAAGTTAATATTATCTATTAAAGTGATCTTTTAACTATAAAAAGATCGAAAAAGAGCTAGACAATGCTGAGGCGCGGTAGAAGACTTTGAAATATGAGGCGTTTAGTCTATTAAATAACGAATATTTCAAAGCCTGATAACAAAGCCTCAGCGAAGTATTAGCTCTTTTGACTAGTATTTAATTAAGGCAGAACCCCACGTAAACCCGCCCCCAAAGCTTTCTAGAAGACAAATATCACCACGCTTAATACGACCATCTTTAATCGCTTCGCACATGGCTAGTGGGATAGATGCGCTTGAAGTGTTACCGTGTTTATCAACGGTTACTACTACTTTATCCATGCCAGCGCCTAGCTTCTTGGCCGTTGCTTGAATAATGCGGATATTAGCTTGGTGTGGGATTAACCAGTCGATATCGTCTTTAGTCATATTGTTCGCTTCAAGCGTTTCATCAACGATGCTACTTAGAGTTTTCACCGCGACTTTGAACACTTCATTTCCACGCATGACAATTTGTGGCTCAGGGAAGTCACCTAATTGATCGCGAAGACCATTGTTGCAGTACAATAAGTCCGCATAACCGCCGTCAGCATGGATATGAGTTGATAAAATACCTGGTTCATCTGAACTCGTTACCACTGCTGCACCAGCACCATCACCAAAAATAACGCAGGTTGTACGATCTTCCCAGTTTACAAGGCGCGAAAGAACTTCTGTTCCAACCACTAGTACGTTTTTGCGGTGACCAGTTTTAATAAATTGATCGGCAATGCTCAAGCCATAAACAAAGCCTGGGCACGCTGTCGTTATATCAAAAGCAGGAACGCCACCAATACCCAGCTCATGTCCAATATAACAGGCCGAGCTAGGAAACATTTTGTCCGGTGTCGCCGTACCAACAACAATCATGTCGATATCTTTAGCATCAATACCAGCATCTTCAATTGCTTTTTTGGCAGCTTCAACGCCAAGATGTGATGCTGATTGGTCATCAGCAGCGATATGGCGAGTTTTAATACCTGTACGTTCAGTAATCCACTGATCTGTAGTTTCTACTATTTTTTCTAAATCGGCGTTGGTTAATACCTTCTCTGGTAAATAACTTCCCATGCCTAAAATTCGAGAATGTTTCACACTAACTACCTTTAATTAATCGTCTCTTAAATCTTCAAATCAGAGTCTTACTCTTCATCTTCATTATCAGTATTCAATAATAGCTGAGCCACTTGGTCTTGGATAGCCTGAGGCACTTGTCTTTCAATTTCTGTGATAGCCTTGTTAATTGCGAACAAAGTCGCTTTACTATCAGCAGAACCGTGGCTTTTGATGACAATTTCCCGTAATCCTAACAGACTTGCGCCATTATACTGGTCGGGGTTGATGCGTCGCTGAAAACGCCTAAGAATTGGCCAAACCATGGCTGAGACCGCTTTACTCCACCAATTACTGGTGAACTCAGTCTTTAATTGATCATACAAGAATCGGGTAATGCCTTCGCAGGCCTTGAGAACATTGTTGCCGGTAAAGCCATCACACACAATAACATCAACATTACCATCATATATTTGATTAGCTTCGATGTAACCCACATAATCAATTTGACTTTGATTAGAGAGAATATCACTCGCCAATTTAATACTGTCGCGCCCTTTCACCGCTTCTTCACCAATATTCAGCAAAGCTACCCTTGGGTGCTCTACATCATCAGCTAATTGACTGAAAACATGCCCCATTATAGCAAAACTGGTCAACTGCTCGGCGCTGGCGTCAATATTGGCGCCTAAATCAAGCATATTGGTTACTGTGCCTTTGCGATTTGGTAGCTCTGCAGTAATGGCTGGACGCTCTATACCAGGCAAAGTACCGAGTAACACCGTCGCCAAGGCCATTAAAGCACCCGTATTGCCAGAACTCACACAAGCGTCAGCATGACCATCTCGAACAAGTTCAAGACTTTTACGCATCGATGAGTTTGGCTTGCGTCGTAAAGCCGTTGAGGGCTTTTCTGACATGCCAATAACTTCACACGCGTCCTGAATATGGAGCCTATTACCAAAATCTGGGGATTGTTTTAGGTGTTGCTGAAGCTCTTGTTGGGGGCCAACAAGATATATTTTGAGATCAGAATGTTGTTGCAGCGCAGAAATTGCTGCTGGAATAATAACAGAGGGGCCGTAATCGCCCCCCATGCAATCAATCGCTAATGTTTTTGTCACGGAAGATCCGCTTGTTCAAAAACCAGTAAATTTAATAGAGAACTATTAAACTACTTTACGACCTTTGTAGTAACCATCTTTAGTCACGTGGTGACGACGATGGATTTCACCTGTTTCGTTCTCTACTGACAACGTAGGTGCAGTCAAAGAGTCGTGCGAGCGACGCATACCACGCGTTGAGCGAGTCTTGCGATTCTTCTGTACAGCCATTTTAAATCTCCTGCTTAATCAAACTTTAAATCTTTTAAGGCGTTAAAAGGATTATCTTTTTTCGCCTGCTCTATACTTTCTTCCGGAAGCTCTCCAATTTCGAAAGCATCCATGTCCTTGCACTCGCCGTATAACGCTACAGGAGGCAACGATAAAATCAATTCATCTTCGACAACTGACTTTAAATTTAAACCGTCGTCATCGACTAAAACTGGGTCACCGTCGTCAGGTACTGTTTCCATCCGCTCTTCTGAGTAAACCGGATAGATGATAACTTCGTGATCGACTTGATATGGAAAAGGCTCTAAACAGCCCTGACAAATCAATTCGACTTCACCCTTGAGACTTAGCTCAAGTAAAGTGATACGAGTATCTTCAACTCTAGCTCCTTTAATACTACAAGCAATTTCGCCTTTGTCGGAAGCTAATTCCTGGCGAAACCTGCTCAAGTATTCCAGATCGAGTGTGGCGTTTATTTCTTTCTCTTGATCCGCAAACTTGTAGGGATCAACAGACGCCGGTAATCTGCGACTTGACATAGGCGCGCAATAATACAGATATAAAGGGTTTTAGTCAAAGTAATCCCACAACTTTTAGCGTTTATTTGACGATTAATCGATTATTTGGTTGATTTCTTAGCAAATTCACACAAAATGTGGGTTAACTGCTTGTAATTGGAGCTGATTTTACCACATAAAACCTTTCAGTTTCACTTAAATTATTTTCCTTAATCAGCTGTGCCGTGGACACTTAGTTTGGTCGCTAATAGCTGGTTTCAGCGCCTTAATAAATAGATAACGCTTATGACACAAACTAAAAATATAGTACTCGCCTCCTCTTCCCCTTACCGGAAAGAGCTACTGAGTCGTATTCTAACCGAGTTTAAAACCGAGTCGCCTGATATCGACGAAACACCTTTTCCTGATGAAGAGCCTGTGGAGCATGTGGCTCGCTTGGCTGAGCAAAAAGCATTGACGGTGTCGCTGAACCATCCGCAGAGTGTTGTAATCGGCTCAGATCAAGTGTGTGTACTTGAAGGCAAGATTCTTGGCAAACCGCATACGCGAGAAAAAGCTATCGAACAGCTAGCAGCCTGTAGTGGTAAAACCATCAATTTCTACACATCGCTATGTGTAATGAAGTCTGGCAAAGAAGGTCAAGACCTGAGTGTTGTGGTTACAGAAGTCAAATTTAGGGACTTAGCTCAGAACGAAATTGAACGCTATGTGGACAGAGAACAGCCCCTAGACTGTGCTGGCTCCTTTAAAGCAGAAGGTCTTGGGATCGCGCTATTTGAATCTTTATCTTCAAAAGACCCAACCGCTCTAATTGGGTTACCCTTAATAACCTTGGCTGAAAGTTTAAGGAAACTCAATATACAACTAATATAAGCGGGCTTATGCCCTGTGCGTAGGAACTATTAAGAATTCCTACGCCAGTTAGCTAATAATGTCACCGCGGTCCCTATAACTATGAAGCTAAGGCTGATGCCCAAGCTGTTTACAAAAACCTGCGCACCCTCTAGCACCATTAGATCAATAAATGGATAAGGATATAAATTAACGATTTCACCTCGAATTAAAACATATAGAAGATAAGCCAAAGGGTATAAAAGCCACTTAAAAAGCTCTGTAATTGAAACTTTATTAGCTGGCGGATAAGCAATCCAGTAAATCAATGACAAAATTGGCGTGACATAGTGCAGCATGACGTCAGCCAACCATTGAGCACCTGTAGGCTCCCAAATATCTTTAAGTACAAAATGGTAAACGATTCCAACAAGAAGAATTGCAGTCGTTGCACACCCCCTTACTGAATTATTTGTTGAGACACCAGTAACCCTCAGTGTTACCAGCACATCGATAAAAATATTCGTCAGAACGGTGAAGTAGCCGGTATACATAATGACACCGTGAATTAATGTTTTGTCGTTTTCTAATGAAGTTGCTATAGATAAATAGAGCTGTAAAAACACACCAGACCATGCCAACAAGCAAAAAATAGATAAAAAAGCCTTTTCTTTTGTGGTCATACTCACCGCTTCGATTCCTTATTTGTATTATTTATACAAAGCTTATAATGTTTTTATAAAATCCATCCCCCGCTGACAAGCGGATAAATACCCTTCGCCAAACAAGTTATAATGGTTTAAATAGTGATAGAGATTATAAATCACCTTCTTTGTATTATATGCCACACTACGAGGTAATATGTCGTCGTAGGCATGATAAAAATGATGGTTAAAGCCGCCAAACATTTCTGTCATGCCTAAATCAACCTCTCTATCAGCATAATAAACGGCTGGGTCAATCAACCAAACGTTCTGCTCGTCAAACATGACATTTCCAGACCATAAGTCGCCATGGGCAAGACTTGGGAATTCACAGTGTTTATTTAACCATTTGATTAAAACGTCTTTTTGCTCACTTAAAATCGCTTGGAAATACTCTCGTACTTGGGCAGAAGCTATCATACTTACCTGATAGCTAAGTCGTTTCTCGTAAAAGAAAGTCCCCCAGTTGGTGCTGGATGCGTTTGCTTGAGGATTAAGGCCAATAAAGTTATTAGTATCATAACCATAGCGCTCATACTTGATGCTGTGTAACTTGGCTAATTCTTTACCCAACTGCATCATTTGCTTATCGCTAGGGCTTACCGAATCAATAGCCTCAAGCTCTAATTTTTTATCATCAACGCTTAAAACCCTTGGCACCCGAATATTGATATTGTTGGACTCAATCGTTTCTCTAAGTAACTCAAGTCCTTCTGCTTCCTTAATCAGCTGATCTTTATAAGGAGAGCTATTCCTTTTGATAAACGTCATAACGAACTACTTAGTAACTTTTTATAAATATCGGTATCCTCAGCGCCAAAACAACAAAAAATGATTTCAATCTCAGAGCCCGTATCTTCATGGTATGATTTACAGGTAGAAATTGCGATTTCGGCGGCCAATTGCTTAGGAAAACCAAAGATACCGGTGCTAATACAAGGAAACGCGATAGCGTTGATATCGTGAGAGTCGGCGAGCTTTAAAGACTCGCTATAACAGCTAGCGAGAAGCTCTTTTTCACGAGCTTCACCGCCTTTCCAGATGGGGCCGACCGTATGGATAACGTATTTCGCGGGTAAATCATAGCCTTTCGTGATCTTGGCTTGACCAGTTTCACAGCCTCCAAGAGATTGACACTCTTTGAGTAACAGGGGCCCAGCGGCTCTATGAATAGCGCCATCAACGCCACCGCCTCCAAGCAAAGACCTATTAGCAGCGTTTACTATGGCGTCAACTGTCAATTGAGTAATGTCACCAGAATCCAGTTTCATATTCGCCTCTGCACCCGTTAAATCGTCTAGTCAGAGTAATATTCTTTCGCCGTAATCGAATAAACATCAGCTTCTTTCTCAAAAACCGTGATTCGTTCTTCTAGTTTTTCACCAATCCGATTGGCGACAGCAACCGAAGCATCATTACCCGGTTGAATTAAACTGATAATTTTCTCAAGTCGCATTATTTTAAAAGCATGGTCAAGCGCGGCTTTAGCTGCTTCAGTAGCGTAACCCTTGCCCCACGCTTTGGGATGCAAGACCCAGCCAAGCTCTTTTCCAGGCCAGCCTTCGGGCTCGATAATGCCACAGCGACCGACAAAGTCACCGGTTTCTTTCTCTTCGATTGCCCATTGGCCATGGCCTCGAATAACCCAGTGCCCCGCCATACCAGCGATGCTGCGCCATGCTTCACGTTGAGACATAGGAATACCAGGCACCAAATATCGGGTGATATTAGGATCGGCCATCATCTCGTAATAAGGTTCTAAGTCGCTTTCTTGATAAGACCTAAGAACTAGGCGTTCGGTTTGTAGAACAGGGATCTTAATTACATCAAATAAGTCCATTAAGGAGTCCTTAGTAGAATGGCTTTATTCACACAAAATTGATGATATTTTGTTATCCTACACCAATACACCTTTCTAAAAAATGGTAACCGTATGTCACGCATTATATTTTTAGTTTTAAGCTTAGTTTTATCATTCAATGTCGCTGCTAGCTCTAACTGGCTCGGAGCACTAGCTCCAGATTTCACATTGGATGATCAAAATGGCGACAGTAAAAGCCTAGAAGACTTTAAAGGGCAATGGCTAGTGCTGTATTTTTACCCGAAAGACGATACCCCGGGTTGCACAACCGAAGCAAAAAACTTTAGGGATAAATATCAAGAGTACCAAGCGTTAAACGCAGAAATCGTTGGCATTTCCTTAGACGATGTCAGCTCGCACAAAGATTTCTCAAGCGCTTACAAGTTGCCTTTCACCATCCTAGCGGATGTCGAGCAAGAAGCTAGTACGGCTTATAAAGTGTTGGCTGGATTTGGCCCGATGGAATACGCTTCGCGCGAAACCTTTATTATCGACCCTAGTGGCAATATTGTGTATCACTATGGAGATGTTGATCCTGACACTCACGCCGATGAAGTTTTAGAAAAGCTTAAATCGCTGCAAAAGGAATTAGCGGGATAGGCTTCTATTGTATTAATTGACGGATATCGTCAATAATCGCAATCGGGGCGTGTTTTTTTAGAGAATCAACGCTATGCGCCCCGTAAGTTACAGCGACACCATGAGTACCCGCATTTTGCGCCATCTTGAGATCATGGGTCGTATCGCCAACCATCACCGTTTGCTCTGGCCTTAGCGCAAAATGTTTCATTAATGTATGTAACATTGCCGGATCGGGCTTACTATTCGACTCATCGCTGGCAATTGTCTTGTCAAAATAATGTCTGAGTTTCGACTCATCCAACACACGATCTAAGCCGTGACGTGCTTTACCTGTCGCAACTGTTAAGTAATACCCCTGCTCTTTTAGCGAGGCCAACACTTCTTCGACACCCTCAAAAACTGGACTAGGTGTTTTATCGCCATCAACATACTGATAACGATATTCCTCTGTGATCCAGTCGTGGTCATCCACTTCTGGAAATAACTGACGATAACAATTGCTCAAGCTCAAGCCAATAATCGAGCGTACTTCATCGTCACTGGGTACTGGTAATTTTAGGTTTCTAGCAGTTGCCTGCATGGCTGAAACGATCCGTCCCGTGGAATCCATCAGGGTTCCATCCCAATCAAAGACTATAAGGGGCGTTTCAAGCGTTAACATAGATTATGCCTGCTTCCTGAGCTGATCGACTGTACTTTGGAGGTCATCTGGTAACGGAGCCTCAACCTTTATCCGCTCCTTATCGTCAGGTCGCACTTTGAACTGAAGCGAATAAGCGTGTAAGAACAAGCGTTCACACAAGCCCTGACGCTTAAATTGTTGGTTTAGAGCATCATCGCCATATTTGTCATCACCAATCAAGCTACAACCAACAGACTGCGCATGCACACGAATTTGGTGAGTACGCCCCGTAATAGGTTCCGCCGACACTAAGGTTAAGTCTTTAAAGCGTTCAACCACTCGAAAGCTGGTTAAACAAGCTTTACCATCATCACTAACGCGAACCAGACGCTCTCCTGACTTCACTTGGAATTTTCTGAGCGGCGCGTCGACAAACTTCTGTTTGGCTGGCCAGTGACCTTGGACTAACGCCCAATAGCGCTTGGTAATCGTTTTTTCTTGTAGCTGCTTATGAATAAAGCGCAAAGTACTACGACGCTTTGCGATCATTAAGCAGCCAGATGTATCACGATCTAGACGATGAACTAGCTCAAGAAATGGTGCTGTGGGTCGAAGTGCGCGAAGCGCCTCAATAACCCCAAAGCTCATCCCACTACCACCATGAACCGCCATACCTGACGGTTTGTTGATCACAAGAACGCGGTCATCTTCATATATAATCGCATCTTCAAGCGACTGCACGACGTTTAATTTGACCGGAACTTCTTGTTCTCGCTGTGCAGTTTGCACCGGAGGGATTCTTACTGAATCACCAGCTTCAATCTTATATTCAGCTTTTACACGCCCTTTATTGACGCGTACCTCACCTTTACGCAGCATTTTATATATGCGTGACTTAGGAACGCCTTTTAGCGTTTTTACTAGATAATTATCAATGCGCTGCCCTTCTTCTTCGGCATTGATTTCAACAAATCTAACTTTCGGGCGGGAATCATTACTCATCGGCGGAACTATACCCTAAAACGCACAATAACAACACCTTAAAACAACCGCCTAGCGCAACTAGAACCGGATGATAATAAAAACAAATCAAGAACTTAAACCTATAAAAGATTGTAGGATAAGAATTATCTGTTTATAATGCTTGCACGGAACTAAATAGGGTTCCGATGATAAGTGAGGCAATTGGTTAAAGAGCCAATCATGAATAGTGCCTCAACCTTTGGTGAAGGATGTAAACCCAGACAGCGTAAACAAATTGTTAAAAACGCATGGTTATACCGACACCCCAAAAGAATTTATGTAATAACACCGAACACGGTGAAGTAACAGAATAGTAGAGTCTGAAATTATTCTAAGACTCGGTTGGTTTGGCTTCTTTTATGCACAAAAGCGGTAAGACATAAAATAGCCAAACGGGAAATAACTGGTTAATTTTAAGCGTGGAAAGACTGTAATGAAAGACTTTTTAGTCGCAAGAAGTTTGTCACAATTAAGCAAGGAAACTATTGTCTAAACAACAAGTTAGACGGTAAACCTAAGCCCATTCCTAAGATTTCTGTTCTCACTCTCACTGTGTTCGCGGTTTAAAAAGAGAGTTTTTATACAATGAGACGTATGTTAATAAACGCAACTAATCATAACGAAGAGTTGCGTGTTGCGATGGTCGATGGCCAACGTTTATATGATTTAGATATCGAATTAGCGGGAAGAGAACAAAAGAAAGGCAATATCTATAAAGGCAAAGTAACTCGTATCGAACCAAGCCTTGAAGCAGCTTTTGTTGATTATGGTGCCGAAAGGCATGGCTTCCTACCTTTAAAGGAAGTTGCCCGCGAGTACATGCACAACCCGCCTAGCAAAGGCCGCCCTACCATCAAAGATGCCTTAAAAGAAGGCCAAGAAATCATCGTTCAAATTGACAAAGAAGAGCGTGGCAACAAAGGCGCAGCCTTGACCACCTCTGTTAGTTTGGCCGGTAGCTACTTAGTTTTAATGCCGAACAACCCTCGCGCTGGCGGTATTTCTCGTCGCATCGAAGGTGAAGAACGTACAGAGCTCAAGCAAATCATGGGCCAGCTGCAAACACCAAAAGGTATGGGCTGTATCGTCCGTACTGCTGGTGTTGGCAAGAGCCTTGAAGAAATCAATTATGATTTCAAGTATTTGCTAGAGTTCTGGAAAAACATCAAAGAAGTTGGGAATAGTCGCCCTGCTCCTTTCCTAATTACCCAAGAATCTGACGTTATCACACGTGCTATCCGTGATTATTTACGCCCAGATATTGGCGAAATCATTGTCGATCGCAAAGAAGTTTATGATCGAATTAAGACTGAACTTCAATATCAGCGTCCTGATTTCGTGCAAAAAGTTAAGTTTTATAAAGACGAAATCCCTTTATTTAACCGTTACCAAGTAGAGAGCCAAATTGAAAGTGCCTTCCAACGTGAAGTACGCTTACCATCAGGCGGCTCAGTAGTCTTCGACCAAACGGAGGCCTTATTATCCATCGACATCAACTCAGCAAAAGCGACCAAAGGTGGTGATATTGAAGAAACTGCTCTTCACACCAACAAAGAAGCTGCTGAAGAAATCGCTCGCCAATTACGCCTTCGTGATATCGGCGGCCTTATTGTTATCGACTTTATCGATATGGGCCCTCCTCGCAATCAACGCGAAGTAGAAAAAGTTCTCAAGAACTCTGTCGCGCGAGATCGTGCTCGTATCCAAATCGGCCGTATTTCACGCTTCGGTTTACTCGAAATGTCACGCCAGCGCTTGCGCCCTTCGCTAGAAGAATCAAGCCAGCACGTATGCCCACGTTGTAGTGGTTCTGGTGTTATTCGTGGTACTGACTCACTAGGTCTTTCTATCTTACGTTTGATGGAAGATGAAGCCATGAAGGAATCAACAGCGGAAGTCCAAGCTGTACTACCTGTTGAAGTAGCTACTTTCCTATTAAATGAAAAGCGCCGTAAAATTGAACAGATCGAAAAACGTCAAAAAGTACGCTTAGTAGTAGTTCCAAACCCACACATGGAAACACCACATTACGATGTGTTACGTGTCAAAGGTGGTGAAACTCTAGAAGATAATAGTTACAGCCTCATTGGAAAACCTCCTGAAACTGAGTTGGTAAAAAGCACTATGCAACCCGTTCAGCCTTTAGATGAACCGGCCCTAAAGGGATTAAAGCATAGCGCGCCACCGCCAGAGCCAAGCAAAAAACCTAAAAAGAAACAGAAGCAAGCTAAAAAGAAGAAGCCAGGCTTATTCAAACGTTTGTGGACTGCCCTCTTTGGTGATGACAAGCAGAAACAAAAAGGCAAAGGTAACAAAAAACATAGCAAAAATTATAAGGGCAAAGGTCGTCAAGAAAATCGTCAGAATAAGAACAACCGTCGTGGCAATTCAAATTACAAAGGCAATCGCCGTCGTAATGAAGAACGCCAAGATAGCCGTTCTCAAGACAATCGCTCTCAAGAAAAGCGTCAACAGGACAACCGTAACAAAGGTCAGGACCAGCGTAAGCAAGACAATCGTCAGCAAAAGCAAGGGCAGCAAAACAGAGGTCCGCAAAATAAAGGTGGCAATCGTCAGCAGACTCACGGCCAAACACAGGCTCAGTCTCAAGAGAACCGCACTCAAAATAGTCGCGGTCAGCAAAAGCCACAACAACAAGCTAAGCAGCCAATAGAGCAACGTCCTCCACGTAAGTCTCGTGCCGAGCGTTTAGCGTCAGTACAAAAGCCAGTTGAGCAAGCCAAGGTTGAAAGCAAGCAATCGCAGGCTAAGCCACAGCAAGCTACTCAGACAACAAAACCTCAAGAGGAACAGGCAAAAACTCAAAAGCCACAAACTCAAGAGAAACAACAGAGCCGCTCTAAAGCAAAACCAGAAGACATTATGGTTTATAAAGCTCATAAATCTCTAGAGCGCACTTTGTCCGAAGTGTTGGAAAATGAAAAGTTGCCAGAGGTTTCTGAAAGCGCTGTAGCTGCAAACAATCAAAGCAATACCTCTCAACAAGCTTCTGTAGAGCCTCAGGCAAAAGCAGAGCCAAAGCCAGAAGCTAAGCAGGAAGCTCCTGCCGAGCAAACAGCAGAACCTGAGCAAACTAGCAAACAAGCTCAATCTAACGTTGAGAAAGTACAATCTAAAGATGAAGCTACAACTACTGAAGAGCAAATTTCAGCTCCATTGGAGACCACAAAAGAACCTGAAACCAGTTCTCAAGTAACAAGCGAAAAGACTTACCAAGAAACAAAAGAAGAAACAGCTGTTGTGACGGAGACAACCAATAGCGAAGCTACTAGTAACAAAGCGAGCGAAACTAAATCAGAGCTCGTTGAAAAAACCGTTGCCAAGAAGGTTGAGCTTCAAGCAAGTGCACCAGCCAAGAAAGCCGTAACGCTAGAAGCTATTGAGCCAATTGCCTTTAAGCCAAAACCTTATAGTTTTGACAACAAGGTAACGCAATCAGCTAGCGACTCGTCGCGTGAGCAGAGTTCGTCTCAGGCAGCAAAAACAAGCTCTTAGTAGGCGCTTAACTAAAAAATCCCACGATTAGTCGTGGGATTTTTTTTACTAGAGATTTATAATCTGAGTAACTTATTACGTTTAGATCATCTAAAAAGTTAACTAAATAGTCGAGAGTTACTTCCTAAGCTGCATCTTGCTTTTACCTTTAGGATTTAATTGATACAACTGTTGATGCAACCTCTCGTTGTGGAACGTCACCCTGAAAACACTTCCATAATCGTTTTCGTCAAGACTAACGCTCGGTGAGTAACTTAAATTTTGTCCTGCATAGCTTACTGTAAAAGAGCCACCAAAAGCCGTCACTAGTTCTGGTACTGTGTTTGAATGACCAGCTATAACTACAGTTTCTCCGCAATGCTTATCTTTGACCGTCCTAACTAGCTGCTGCGGTTCGCTAGGATCATAAACACTTTTTTCGGCATCAATAAACTCTAGTGTTTCATAAGTTCTTTTATAGGGAGTATAGAACGCATGATTAATGTTATTAAACACCGATAACTCAGCCAATTTTTTAGCATTTACTTTTCCTAGCTGGCTTAAACCAGGGTCTTTAGTCCCATCGGTATCTTTCTCGAGGTGACGCAAGATAAAGACATCATAGTCTTTGCAACCATTAACCTCCCCCGCAGCTTGCGCCGAGGTATCGATTAAAGTCAAAGTAGCTGTGGCTATGATAGCCGTTAAAAAGCGCATAAGTTCTCCTTAGCAAATGTATGTGCTTGACACCCTATGCTAATCTATATGGCTAGACATTTACAATTACTATACTTTTTTGCGGTAAATCGTTATATTAACTGCAAAAAGAGGGAGTTACGATGCACGTTAGAGACTTACAAGCCGGAGATGTTCTCCTATTCTCCGCTGAAGAAGGTAGCTGGATTTCAAAAGCAATCACCTGGCTAACCGATGCCCCTGTCAGCCACGCGGCCATGACCTACCAAATCCCAACCAAGATGATAGAAGAAACACCGCCTGCTGTGCGTGTTGCAGAAGCCACTATGCGATTCCCCGGGCGAACGGTACACGTCATGCGCCTAAACAAACCCATTGATGATTTTAAGCCGGTGATGGATGTGGCTGCCCAGTATCTTAATGGAGAGGCGCCCTATGCCACTAACAACCTATATTTATTAGGGATTTTACTGCTTTATAAAAAGTTCACCCCGAGCGATACGGCACAAAAAATCATAATGCGAATCCTTAAGCGACTTACTGGAAGGCTGTTGAATGCGATCAATCAGCATAAGTATCCTGATAAGCATCCTATGGTTTGCTCACAATTTGTATTTGAATGCTATCAAGAAGCAGGCAAAGCATTTCAGTTAACGATAAGAAGTGGAAATCTACAAAGCGATAGCACTCGCACCAGCCTATTACATAAAGCTTTTAAGTATAAGCCCCAAACTAGCCAAATAGATTCACTAGAATCTGAGCAAGCTAGTGATGAAGAGCTCGCTAAAGAATTGTTTGAAGCAATGAATAACGAAACATTGCTCGCTACCGGCACAGTTGCGGATGAGTTACTGGAAGCCATTCATGACTTTGCAAAAGTGTTGCATGGAGTAAGTCAGCAGGTTGATCTCGATAAAGCCGATTCAAAACAAGGTATCGCTATACTTCAAGCTCAATCTTCAATGTTTGTTACACCTGGCGATTTGCTTCAGCATTGTCCAGAGTTACGACATATTGGAGACATTAAAATCAAATGATAGGCAGGCTACACTACGCAACAATAGCCATCAGCATTTTGTTGGTGGCTTTGCTTGTTGGTGTCTCAACAATTGTTGCTAACAAAAACTTCGCCCCTATTCATGCATCTTTCGACAGCTACAACTTAAACCATCACCACGGTCCTTTAAGTGGTTTACATAATATCAGTAACATTGAATCAGATGTTCTAGGTCGTGATAACAATAACTTGACCAATATTCTTTATAAACTACCGAAGAAAATCGATACTGACTTCCCTATACTTATTATTAATCCAGGTCATTTATCCCTAACAGCCTTATATGAACTTAATGGCCAAGAGTTATCATTAGTCAGTAAAAAGTTTCGTTTTGACTTTGAGAGCGCGCCTGAGTTTATGGCTTACCAGCATTCTTACGACCTGAATAGGGAGTCAAGTAACGAACGTTATCTGTTCGTAAGCCATAAGAGCAGTGTCGAGCCCATAGTTGAAATTTGGGATTACAAAACTTTCAACCGTGTCGATAACCAATATAACCAATTATTCACCGCAATTATCTTCGGCATACTTTTACTTATTTTAGTGAATGCTTTTTTCTATCTGATTATAAGACGCCGTGAATACTTGTTGTATATCTTTTATAACTCGACATTCCTAGTATTTCTAATGGGAACAACTGGCTACATTTACCAGTTTCCCGCAATATCCTTTCTGGCTGACAGCCGAAATACACAATTTTTGTTTTTGTGCTTGAGCATGTACGCTTTGTTCACTTTCACACAAGCATTCTTGTCCACCAAAAATTTAGCTCCCGTGGAACATAAGCTTCTTAATGGTTTCCGTGTAGCTATGCTGAGCTACTTGGTTATAGGTTTAGTGATCCACCCAGTTCCACAAATAGTGGTTAATGTGACCAATTCAACGTTAGTTTTAGCTTTTCCTTTATATATTTGGGTTGTTTTTAAACTTTTGCGAAAAGGTAATAGGCAGGCTTTCTTCTTTGCCCTAGCCTTCGCATTATTGACGACTTCGGGAGTTCTTAGGGTTCTTGCTATATTTGGGGTATTGCCACTTAACTTTATCACTGCATATGGTTTTTCAATTGCCTCGTTACTGGAAGCGACAATCTTCACGCTAGGCTTAGCAGATAGAGTGCTACAAATTAAGGCACAAAGAGATGATGCCCAAAAAGAGTCTCTCGAACGATCACAAGCCTACGAATTACAAAAAGAATTCTCGACACTTCTCAATAACATCAACCAAAAGCTCCATAAAACAAAAGCTCGAGATTATGAAGCTGTGGTCGTTAGAATCTTTTTAAAAGAGTTAGCTAAGAGAGTAAACTTTATTGGCGGTGCAGCTGTATATCAGATGGATACACGGCTATCACTTTACACAAGATCAGAACCTGAACGTCAAAAGTTCCAACAGTTAATCAATGACAGCTCACTTCAAATCAAACGAATTTGTGACTTGGATACTCCACAAAAGCTCCAATCTGAAGTTCTCTATGACAATATGTTCATCATACCGGTAACTATGCGAAGTCATGAGTGGAGCTGTATCATTTTAGAGGTTCATGACGAGTTTGAACCTACTGAATCTATGCTGGATTTTTTACAGCATTATGCAACAGAGCTTATTCGCTGCTTATTAAACGTCAAGAGTCTGCGTTTAATACAATCTAAAGCTGAGACTGATGGATTAACTCAACTACTAAACCGAAACGCAATTCTAGAGCGTCTAGAATTACAGTTTATGAAAGCCTTACGTAGCAATCATGAGCTATCTATTGCTTTTGTAGATGTTGATGATTTTAAAGAGATCAATGACACTTTTGGACATGAGGCGGGCGATCGCTGCTTGAGAAATTTAGCAAAACTGTTACTGGATGAACTACCGAGTAACAGTACCGTAGGTCGCTATGGTGGTGATGAATTCTTAATAGTACTGCCTGAGGTTAGCAAGTTAGAAGCTAAGCGTTACCTAGAAATCGTTAGTGCAAAAATAATACCCATGATCATAGAGAGTCAGAAATGCCAATACACAATTAGTATCGGAATTTCAGCTCTAAAGGACACTACAAAAGATAAACTACAAATGATTAGAGAAGCCGATAAGGCTCTATATGTCTCAAAAGAGCATGGAAAAAACCAAGTCAATCTTGCTACATAAAGAAAACCTGTTTTCGTTATAATAAGATCGTTTGTATTTAAGCCTCTAAGCTTTCCACAAAGCTAATATCAAGAACTTGAATTCCTAGTGATTCAGCTTTAGTTAGTTTACTGCCCGCCTTTTCGCCAGCAATTAAAGCTGTGGTTTTTTTAGAGACTGAGCCTGCAACCTTGGCCCCTAATGACTCAAGTTTGTCTTTAATTTCTGCTCGGCTAATACCTTCAAAGCTACCTGTTATGACATATGTTTTGTCTTTTAGTGGTAGCTCATCTTCAGACTTTGCTTCTATCTCTGGCCAGTTTACACCCAGTTCAATCAGCTCTTTGACTTGTTGCCTATTATCGGGGTTTTCGAAAAAAACTTTGACGTGCTGTGCGACAATAGGGCCTACATCAGAAACAGCTTCTAAATCTTGAATGTCTGCGTTCATTACCGCATCAATGGTGAAAAAATGATTGGCTAGGTTCTTAGCGGTTACTTCACCAACTTCACGAATACCAAGAGCGTATAAAAACTTGGGGAGTGTAGTCTTTTTGCTTATTTCTAAAGCTGTTAGAAGATTTTCTGCTGACTTCTCACCCATACGATCCAGCCCAGCAATTTGCTCCTTTGTTAGACGATAGAGATCGCTAATTGACTTGACGAAGCCCTTCTCCGTAAAAATCTCCACAAGTTTGTCACCCAAACCATCAATGTCCATAGCTTTGCGCGATGCAAAGTGCTTAATAGCTTCATTACGCTGAGACGAACAAACAAGCCCCCCTGTGCAGCGAATGACTGCTTCGCCTTCAGTGCGTTCAACAGCAGAGCCGCATACTGGGCATTCTTTTGGCATCTCGATTGCCTCAGCATTATCAGGGCGCCTATCTATAAGCACACTAACCACCTGAGGTATTACATCACCCGCACGACGAATAACCACCGAGTCTTTGACTTTCACACCAAGTCGAGCAATTTCATCCATATTGTGTAACGTCGCATTACTCACAGTAACCCCGCCGACCGAAACTGGCTCTAAGCGTGCTACTGGGGTTAAAGCGCCCGTGCGCCCTACTTGGAAATCTACACCTAACAATTGAGTAATTTCTTCTTGTGCTGGGAATTTGTGGGCAATTGCCCAACGTGGTGCTCTGGCGACAAATCCCAAGCGTTCCTGTAACTCTATGCTATTAACTTTATTGACGACTCCGTCAATTTCATACTCCAAAGAATCGCGCCGCTCAGCAATATCCTCGTAATATTCAAGACAGCCTGAGATACCCGTAACAACTTTAACCTCGCTGGACACTGGCAAGCCAAGTTCCATGATTTGCTCTAAGCGCTCATAATGTTTGTCTGCTAATTTAAAGTCATCAGAGACTAAGCCCATAGAATATGCATAAAATGATAAGTTTCGCTTCGCCGTTATTTGAGGATCGAGTTGTCTTAAACTGCCCGCAGCCGCGTTACGTGGATTAGCAAAAAGTTTAGCACCGCTTTTACGAGCTTCATCATTAATCGCCTCAAACGAACTTTTAAGCATAAAGACTTCACCGCGAACTTCTAAGCGTTGCGGCGGAGTATCCGTTCTAAGTTTAAGTGGAATGGAGCGAATAGTTCTGGCGTTTAAAGTAATATTCTCTCCCTGGGAACCATCCCCGCGAGTAGCAGCTCTAGTTAGTAAACCATTTTCATACAGCAAACTAATCGCAAGGCCATCGAGTTTTGGCTCGCAAACATATTCGATATCATTTGACTGAGCTAATCGCTCTTGCACGCGTCGATTAAAACTCCGCATTTCGTCAGAGTCCATGGCGTTGTCAAGCGACAACATCGGAAGCTCATGAACGACTTCGCCAAAGCCTGCATCAGGTTTTGCCCCTACCCGTTGAGTAGGCGAATCCTCGGTGATTAGGTCTGGGTTTTCATACTCTAGTTTCGATAACTCACGGTACAGTCGATCATACTCTGCATCAGGCACAGAAGGATCATCTAGTACATAGTATTGATAGTTATAATTATTAATAAGGGAGCGTAACCGCTCCAACTCTTGCACTAGGTTGTCGGCTTTATTAGTCATAATCGTAAGGTATTTTGAGGTGTTTTATTTTTGCAGTAGCTGCTTACGTTCAAACTCGCTAATTTGTTCACGATGATGCGACTCAATTTGTTTACTGAAGTTACTCTTTGTCGCATCTAGAACGTATCCACCTAATTCTTTGGTAATGCCTTGCGCAGTTTTTACCATCAAGTCATAAGCCTTCATCGGCTTTTTAGGGCCAGGCAATGTCATAAACAAGGCAAGCCCACGAGTTTCAAGCTCATCAATTTTCTTTAAATTAAAAATTCCTGGTTCCAACGCGTTGGCTAAACTAAATTGAACTGCGCCACGACCGTTTGCTTGTGCATGGCGATGGAAAATATCCATTTCACCATGGCGCATGCCCTGCTCAACCAGTGACTGAACCAGTTCTGGGCCTTTAAAAGGACGCTCTTGCTCCGCTACCACGAACAACGAGAATATTAATTCAGGCTCAGTCTCAATTGTAGGCTCTTCATCAACCACATCGTTTGGATCATCAAATAATGTTGTTTGCTGTGGCTGTGACACTTTTGGTTCTTTTTTAGTCTCTGAGATTTGAGCTTCTGACAGAATAGACTGATCTTTTTTTAAGCTCTCTTTGGTAAACTCAAACAAAGCATCATCGAGTACCGGAACTTCTGCCTCAGAAATAGTAGGCTCCAATAGCTCTTTGTCTGAATTGACAACAGAAGACTCGAGATCTTTATGAGGGACAGCGGTAGGTGTTTCATTTGAAGCACTAGTAGCCGTTTTATAACTTACTTCATCTGCAGTCTTTAGTGATGGTTCTGAGGCGTTTGATAGTGAACTGGAATCAACGACAGGTTCTGAAGCGGCCTCGTTAGAATCATTGTTATTAGACTTTTTGTCGTCACCAATAACTCGTACCTGCCCAACGCCATCATCATCAAAGCCTTTCATATCGCGGCTTTTTTCTAGTCGCTCCTGATAAAGCTCACGCTCTACTCTTTCGCGTCTGACTCTTGTTCGTCTTTTTGCATCAAAATAAATAAAGCCAATAATGACTAGGCTTACTAAAGCCAGCAAAATCGCCAGTTGCCACTCCATTAAATCACCTTTAACCAGATTTATTATTTAAGAAGCTGCTAAAGCCGCAGCTTCATCGACATCTACTGAGACCACACGAGAAACACCAGGTTCACTCATTGTAACCCCAAGCAAAGTTTCCGCCATTTCCATTGCAATTTTATTGTGAGTAATTGCAATAAACTGCAAGTGCTGGCTCATTTCTTTAACCAAATTCGCATAACGCCCAACGTTAGCATCATCGAGTGGAGCATCAACCTCATCCAGCATGCAGAATGGTGCAGGGTTTAGCTGGAAAATTGAGAAGACTAATGAAATTGCCGTTAATGCTTTTTCTCCACCTGATAATAGGTGAATTGTCGAGTTACGCTTACCAGGAGGACGTGCCATAACAGCTACACCAGTATCTAACAAGTTCTCTCCCGTTAACTCAAGATACGCATGACCACCACCAAATACTTTAGGGAATAGCTCCTGAACACCTTTGTTAACTTTGTCGAAAGTTTCTTTGAATCGTGTACGAGTTTCATGATCAATCTTACGGATGGCACTCTCTAAAGTTTCTAGAGCTTCCTCAAGATCATCGTTCTGTGCATCTAAGTAAACTTTCCGCTCTTCGGCTGCTTTAAACTCTTCAATAGCTGCTAAGTTAATCGCACCTAAGCGTTGAATGCGCCCTGTAACTTGCTCAATTTGTTCAAGCCAATCACTTTCCGAAGCATTTTCTGGTAGTGATTCTAATACTTCCTCAACCTCACGCTTGGCATCTTTTAAGATCTCCGCCTGCGTGTTTTGTCGGGTCTTTGCTTCCTGCCAATCCATTCGCAACTTTTCTAATCGTGAACGAACACCTTGTGCACCTTGCTCAGCTTCATGGCGCAATCGTTCCAGCTTGCGCATTTTTTCGTCAACTTCGCTTAGCTTATTACGTGCCTGCTTCATTTCCTCTTCGACCACTAGGCGTTTCTCTAGGGCCTCTTCAAGCTCCATCTGATACTCTTCAGTCGGATCACTATCGCTGCTTAAACGATTTTCAAGCTCGACCTTGCGTGATGTTAGCTCACCAATTTGAGAGTTAACGCGCTCAAACCCTGAACGAGTCGAGTTCACTTCAGCTTTTAAAGCACTCACTCTTATGGCTAACCTTTGCTCTACTTCTTTAGCTTCACGAGCCTGAGTACGGCGAGTTTCCAATTGTTGGCGACGCTCTTCACGCTCTGCCATTAACTGCTCACGCTTCTCGCTATCTTGCTCCATCGAATCAAGTAGTTGCTCAATAAGCTGACGACTTTTCGCTAAGGCTGCCTCATCATCATGAACCTGCTCAACGATATTTTGTTGCTCTCTTTTTAATCGCTCTAGACGCCCTTGCGTTTGCTCTAGCTTTGCTTGCTGAGAACCAACTTTGGCTCTAAGTTCACTATGCTTTTTATTCGCTTGAGCCAGCTGAGATTGTTTAGTCTGCCAGGTTTCTTCGTAATTACTTAACTGCTCAGAAAGTTGTTCTTTGGTTTCTTCCAGCTGCTCTAAAATAGCTTCCTGCTGCTCAATTTTGTGGTAAATATCTTTTAGTTCAGCTTCACGCTCTAAGATTCCAGCTTCATTATTACTAGCACGAGTGACTCTCAACCAATGCTTACCAAGCCAAACGCCATCTTTAGTAATGATTGACTCATGCTCAGCGAGGTCGTTGCGCTTTGATAAAGCTTCAGACAAGTCTTCGGCAACAAGAACGTGATTTAAAGTACCGTTTAAGGCTGAGGCACCTTTGACCTTATCGGATAAGCGACCTGATTCAGCGCCTGCACTTGATTCACCATCGACCAATAAAATTGAGCCAGAGGCCAACTCTGACAAACTACTGGCGTAACTCTCCGGGGAGTCCACAACAACGGCTTCTAGGTATTGTCCTAGAACAGTTTCAGCGGCAATTTCCCAACCAGCATCAACCTTCAAGTTTTGCGCTAAGCGAGCCTGACTATCAAGTCTATTCGACTCCAGCCATTTTACCGCCTGTTCGTTATCCGAGCCGAGAGCCGCACTTTGTAGTGCCTCTAAAGAGACTTTACGTGACTCTAAAACACGTAGCTCTTTACGCGTTTCTTCTAACTTTTGATTATGGGTGCGCTGTTCTTGGCGTGACTGATTGATTTTCTCAACGGCATCTTGGACATCATATTCAAGCCTCTCTGCCTGCTCTTCAGCGATGCCTAGTTCTTGCGCAACTTTGGTTAGTTCAGATTCCATTGAGCCAGACTGTTGCTGCCCCACTTCCTCTTTAATTTCTTCTAAACGTTTTTGGTGACGCGACAAATGCGACTCTAGATGCTGAATTCTAGTTTTTTCAACTTCAGCTTTTTGTGCGTTAGCGCTGGCTTGCTGGTTGAAAACATCCCAATCTTGCTGCCAAATGCGCATATCTTCTTCTAAGTCGGTGAGTTGCTGTTGCTGCTCTTCTACCTGCTCAGAGTTCATTTCGAGCTCAGGCTCTGCCTGTAAAAGCTCAGTCATCATCTCTTCGAGTTTAGACTCATCGAATTTTAATTGATCGCGAAGCTTATCTAAAGACGATTCAACCTGAGCCTTGTCTTCGAGTAATTGTGATTTCTGTTGACGCGAATGTTCGATAGCCTGCTCAAGTCTGGCAATATCAGCCGCAATTCCGTAAAAGCGCCCTTGAACTTCATTGTGCACGTCTGTTAATTCAACATGCAGTTCGCGAGACTTCTCAATTTCACTATCAGAATGACGTTGATCGGCAATTTTAGACTCGACCTCAGTCTCCATCTTCAAAATGGCTTCGTCCAACGCCTCAATTTTAATGTTGTATTGCTGCCAACGAATAGCAGCTAGCTGCGCTTTAAGCTCACGCTCTTCAGCTTTATATTCTTTATAGCGCTCGGCGGACGTCGCTTGGCGTTTCAAGTGAGACAGTTGTTTCCCTAGCTCTTCGCGTAAGTCGTTCAGGCGATCTAGGTTGTCTCGAGTATGACGAATTCGGTTTTCCGTTTCGCGGCGTCGTTCTTTATATTTTGAAATGCCGGCGGCTTCTTCGAGGAAAACACGTAGTTCATGAGGTTTTGACTCGATAAGTTTCGAGATCATGCCCTGTTCGATAATGGCATAACTTCTTGGGCCAAGGCCGGTACCAAGGAAAATGTCGGTAATATCTTTACGGCGACAACGGGTACCATTCAGGAAGTAACTGGATTGGGCTTCGCGATTAACCATCCGACGGACGGATATTTCATTATAGTTGGCGTACTCACCTTTAACCGTGCCATCTGTATTGTCAAATACCAACTCAATACTTGCCTGCCCGACAGGTTTACGCCCAGTAGAACCATTAAAAATCACGTCGGTCATAGCATCACCACGAAGGTTTTTTGCCGATGATTCCCCCATTACCCAGCGCACTGCATCAATCAAGTTAGACTTACCACAGCCGTTTGGGCCTACCACAGCAGTCATATTACTTGGGAACGATACGGTCGTTGGGTCAACGAATGATTTAAATCCTGCTAATTTTATTTGTTTTAATCGCATTTATTCTCTTACGTATTCTCTTATTTGTCTCTTAAATAGAGACTTCTGTAAGGGTCTGTAACAATTTTAGGGTTACCTTCTAAAGCGTTTAAGTGTAAATTATTTTGAATCATTTAGCACATAGTAAGTGTAAAAAATCATTTTATGGCACAAAATAGTTTCGAAGGTGCTCATTATTTAGCCAGCGGCTTCAGAATGTTGCTCCAAAAAGGCATCAAAAGATACGTTTTTATCCCTTTAGGCATTAATTTAATTCTGCTAACTATCGCATTGATTTACCTTGTAAATCAAATATCTTCGTGGGCTAGTTGGATAGAGAATACTATTACTAATTGGGGCGCTTGGGAATGGCTCGGCACAGCCCTTGCTTGGCTCGTGTGGCCACTGGTCATCATTGGCGCAGTTCTATTCATATTCTTTTTCTTCTCGATGATTGCGAACTGGATTGCTGCGCCCTTCAATGGCCTCTTAGCTGAAGCGGTCGAGCGAAAATTACATGCTGAACATGGCAATCAAGGTGCTCCCATTGAAGACCAGGGATTCAAAGACCTCATTAAGGACACGCCAAGACTGCTTAAACGCGAATGGACCAAGCTCAAATATTATATCCCCCGAGCATTGGTGTGCCTTTTAGTACTCTTTATACCAATTCTTGGTGCTATCGCCTTTCCCATCATTTGGTTCGTATTTAACGCCTGGATGATGTCAGTTCAATATATTGATTATCCGATGGATAACCACAAAATATCTTTCAACGATATGCTCAAAACCTTACAAACATCACGAAGTGGTACGCTCGGTTTTGGTAGTCTGGTGATGTTATGCACCATGGTTCCAATTCTAAACCTGTTGGTTATGCCTGCGGCTGTTTGTGGTGCTACCAAACTTTGGTATGAGAACTATCGCTCAACCTACATAAAATAAGACAGATTGCCTATTAATTGGACAGGGATTGTCTATAATCATTCTCGGCAGGAATATCCATACTGGAAAAGGAAGTAATGAAGAAAGTTATAGTTGTTGACGACAGTAAGTTTTTTTGCGCGATCGTAGAAAAGCAGATTATAGAGCACACGTCTTTTGGTGTTATTAGTTGTAGCACTCTTAAAGAAGCATCTACCCTATTGTCACACCTTGACCCTGAGACTATCCATGCTTGCTTAGTCAGTTATCGCTTGCGCGATGCGCTAAAAGGCGAAGCAGTAGAACTCTTCAGGAAGCAGGATATTCCAACGATTGTCTTAATCAGTGATATTACAGCCTCTCTACGTTCTCGCTTCTGGCGATTAAAGGTTGTCGACTATGTCATTAAAAACGATCGCTATGTGATCAATGAAATCGTCGAGACGCTCACTCGACTTGAGCGTAACCCTGACAATAAAATTGTTATCGTTGAAGATTCACGTACGTCAGCTAAGCTGTTACAAATTCTGCTACGAGTCCATAAATACGAAGTCCTCCATTTTACCAATCCCAAAGAAGCTTTTGAGTATGTAAAATATCACCCGGATGTGAAGATGGTCATCACCGACTATCAGATGCCGGGTATGGATGGTTGTGAGCTAACACGACGTTTACGTCGTATCTACAGCAAGCAAGAGCTTGCCATTTTAGGGATGTCTGGTGCTGGGCAAACTATTATGGCGGCTAACTTCCTTAAACACGGTGCTGATGATTTTATTATTAAGCAATCCTTTTTAGCCGAAGAGTTTTATCTTCGCATAAACTCTTACCTCGATAGTCTTAACACCTTCCAGAAACTTGCCACAGCAGCAAGCTTCGATTACTTAACCAATGTACCTAACCGTCGTCACTTCTTTGAAGTGGTCGAAGCAATGCACGAGTCAGCCTGGCGACATGAGACTGCTGTTACCTGTGCCATGATCGATATTGATAAGTTTAAAGCGGTTAATGATACTTATGGTCATTCCGTTGGTGATGCTGTATTACGAGAAGTGGCGCAAATTATAAAAACATCAATACGTAAGTCCGATGTGGTAGCGCGATTTGGCGGTGAAGAGTTCTGCCTTTACATGAATGGTATGTCCTCGAAGAATTCGATGGAATACTTTGATAACCTTAGAGAAAAAATAAGCGACGCAATAATAGATGCCGAAGATCATAAGCTACAGGTCACGGTTAGCATTGGCATCAGTTCAAGCATTAAGTACAACTTGAACGATATGATCGAAGATGCTGATAAAGCCTTATACCGAGCGAAAGAAACCGGCCGAAATCGAGTCATTGAAAGCAAAGAACCACTTAGAATGACTCGCTAGATATACTCACGGTTTAAGTTATCGATAAACTTTTGTAGCCTTTTACTCGATATTGGAAAGCGTGTCTTTTGGCCTTGTGCAAATAACGAAATTCGATATTCCTGCAACATCCAACCATACTCATCAACCTCGAACTGCGGAATTTTCTGGTTCTGCTCCAGCTCTTCTACTTGCTCTAACCAAGGTTGGTATTGCTGCATAATCTGCAAATCCTTGAGCGGATTATGTTGAATACGCTCCAGCCTAAGCTGTATGGCTTTTAAATAACGTGCATAGTCTCGAACATGTTCCGCCCCGAAACGATAACAAAAGCCTGGCTGAAACAGAAATTCGAGCTGCTGCTTAATGTCGACATAAGCAGCTGTGAAATTTTTTCCTAAAGCTTTGGCATCGGCCAAGCAGGCGTTCCGTTGTTTTAAAGTGCCAACAAGTTGATCTAAGATCTTGTTAGAGTCTGGCACAATGTTCTCTTGCACCTCTTTCAAAACACTATCATAGCCAGCTTTATCATAAGGAACCTTGCGAGATACATGGTCTTTTATCACTGACATCATGACATCGTTTATCAAATCCTCCGGCGAATATAACGAAGCGCAGGCAAGCATAAGTTGTTGTCGATTGTGGTACTTTTTCTGTAAATAACTAAAGGTTTTACTTTCGGACAAAGCCATTAAGCGACAAACGCCACGAATGTGTGTTTTCTCAGCTTGGCGCTGATTAACGACTGGTATGATTCTAACTTTATCTTTAGCATCCTCAATCGCGTTAAAAATAGGAATATCAGTCCCCGCTTCCTGCATAGTGCCTTTCTGGACAAATTCCTCTGGCCAAGAGGTATAAGTTACATTCTTAATATTTTTCGAGGGTTTCGTCTTAGCCTTTTCCACCTTACGAGGTTTAGCTTCTAAGCTTCGCGAGCTATACAGCAACTTTCCGGCATCATTAACTACTTCAAAGCGCATCAAAAAGTGCTCAGGAAGATTTAATTCAGACCATGCCTCTTGCGGTAAAATCACGCCCGTCATGGTGAATAAGTGTTTGGTGATAATATCCACCAAGCGCCCTTTGCTCTCTAAAACCTTTTCATAACAGGCTTTAGCGAAGGTTGGTACTGGCACAAAGTTTTTACGAAAGCGTTTTGGTAGTGAGCGAATTAAAAACTCTATTTTCTCTTCTAACAAGCCTGGAACTAAGCGCTCAAAATCCCCATCGCTAAACTGCCCAACAAGGGATTGCGGCAGGCGTACTGTGACGCCATCTTTTTCATGACCGGGTTCAAAGTGATACTTTAGTGGTAACTCCACACCCTTTGCTTTAATAAACTCTGGATAAAGTCCTTTGTCCTCTTCTTGTGCTTGTGGCAGTAAAACATCAGCCGAAAGACTAATGAGTGCATTGTGTTTTTTGGGATCTTTTTTGAGCCAATTATTGAGGCTTTTTACGCTATTAATGTGCTCTGGTAGCTTATTCTCAAACCATTGCGCGATAGTGGTTTCATCAGCCCATAGGTCTGCTTGACGAGCTTTAGCAACTTCCTGCTCAACCTCTTTCTTAACCTGTACATTATGTTTATGAAAAGGCTGTTTCGACTCAAAATCTTGTCGAACTAGCGCATGCAGGATAAATAATTCACGGCAAAGCTCAGGTTCAATAGCACTGTAATTAACAGTTCGATTGGTAACAATTTTCAGGCCAAGCAAGGTTTGCTGCATTTCAGCAACGACTGCGCCCCGATTCTTACTCCAGTGCGCATCATAATAGTGGGTTTTAATGAGGTGCTTAGCGATCTGCTCTAACCATTGAGGTTCGATAGCCGCCGTCATCCGCGCATAAGCTTGGGTCGTTTCCACAATCTCGAAAGTCACCAGCCAAGCTGGCTGTTTTTTAAAGTTGGTTGACTGTGGATGCACCATGAACTTACTTTGGCGCGTGCCTTGATAGCCTTTTTCTAAGTCTTTTTGGCCAATAAAGCTGAGCAAGCCACTGAGTAATACTTGATGCAGGTTTTGGTAAAACACTGGGTCTTCTTGCTCAAACTCCGCAGTCTGCCACTCTTTAGGCGTTAGCTTTTTGTGGGATTTTGTCTGTTGCATCAGGCTTTTTAGCTGACGATACGTACTTTTCCATTCACGATACGCATTAAAGTTAATTAGCTGTTCGCCACAATAACGGCGGAATTGACTATTGCTGAGCTCGGCCTGCTGCTCATGCAGGTGGTTCCACAAATTGATAATGGCGATAAAATCAGAAGTCTTATGCTTATACTTTGCGTGCCTTTGTTGAGCTAGCTCTTTTTTATCGAATGGCCACTCTCGTGGGTCTTTTACGGATAAAAATGCTGCTAAAACAAGCGCATAGCTTAAATAATTCTTTTCTTCACTTTCCAGCAAAATGCGAGCTAAACGTGGCTCAATCGGCAATCGCGCCATTTGTCGCCCAATATGAGTCAGCTCTTTATCTTTGCTGATGGCTTGCAGCTCATTCAGTAGGTTAAGACCATCGCTAACTTGCCTATCCGCCGGCGGATCAATAAACGGAAACGCTTCTATATCACCAAGCTTCAGTTGCTTCATCTGCAAGATTACCGCAGCTAAGTTTGTTCTTAAAATTTCTGCGTCGGTAAACTCTTTGCGCTCATTAAAATCTTCTTCGCTATAAAGTCGAATACAGATACCTTCAGCCACACGGCCACAACGACCTTTACGCTGGTTTGCGCTAGCTTGGGATATTTTTTCAATCGGTAAGCGCTGAATTTTACTGCGAACCGAGTAACGACTAATACGGGCCAAACCTGGGTCAATGACATAGCGAATCCCAGGTACGGTTAATGAAGTCTCGGCGACGTTAGTCGCAAGTACGATGCGCCGCTTTCCGCCAGAAGGTTTAAAAATACGCTCTTGCTCAGACATAGATAGCCGAGCATATAGTGGTAATACTTCGCAGTTCTTAAAAGCTTCTTTGCGCAGGTGTTTTGCGGTATCACGAATATCGGCCTCTCCTGGCAGGAATATCAAAATATCGCCTGGCCCATGCGCCATAATTTCTTCTACCGCATGACCAACATGATCAGTTTGTGGTAGCGGATTTTCTTCATCATTAGGTCGATACCAAACATCTACAGGATAAGTGCGGCCACTAATTTCCAGCACTGGTGCTGGTTTACCATTCGTTTTGAAGTGCTCGGAAAAACGTTCAACATCAATAGTCGCTGAAGTAATAATGATTTTAATGTCTGAGCGCTTTTCGATAAGCTGCCTTAGATAACCCAATAAAAAGTCGATATTGAGACTGCGCTCGTGAGCTTCATCGATAATGATGGCGTCGTACTGCAATAGTAACGGATCATGAATAATTTCATTCAATAAAACACCGTCAGTCATAACTTTTACAGGAGTGACGGCGTTGGTTTGATCATTAAAGCGAATGTTGTAACCAATGACCTGACCAATCTCACTCTTAAGCTCTTCAGCGATACGACGAGAAACGCTGGTGGCAGCCACACGTCGCGGCTGGGTATGACCGATACGCCCTCTTCGGCCCAAGCCTAGCTCAAGACAGATTTTAGGCAGCTGAGTTGTTTTACCCGAGCCCGTTTCGCCGGCGATGACCACGACTTGGTTCTCTTTAATGAGTTGTGCAACTTTTTCTCTGGATTGAGAGACGGGCAAGCCATCATCATACTCAATGTTTTTGGGGATAATGGCGTCGCGCTGGCGCACGAGTTTCGACGAATCATGCATTAGCTTACTAAGCTTTTCTTCGAGCTTAGTCGCTGGTAGCTGTTGTTGGGTGCGCTTTTTAATGGCTTTCTGAAGGTTTTTGATATTGGATAGATCGCTTAATAAGCAATCCTTCAGATCGATAGCCGAATTCTTTTCAGACATAATTCTCTTTAAATTTAACTCTCTTTGACAGAACTCTTTTCAAACAGAACTCTTAACAGACAAAACTCTTTCCAAAAATATAATAGATTGTATCTTTTAGAGTAATTATATTTAATTGTCAGGCGAATCCCAAAATTCTTTTACAGCCCTTAATTCACCCAAGTAGTCAGCAACGGGACGATAAAAGTCTTTATCTTCCCAGTAACCAGTATGGCAAGCTGGGTTCCAGGATGTTCTGGCGCTACCGACATTAATTTCTAAGTCTTCGCTAACCACTCGTTGGTATTCGTCGCTGATATTCTTCATAGGATAAGCGACTACATCGTCTTTGTCATAAAAATTTAGCCACTTCACACGATCAATTAGCGCAGGGTCAGTTTCGCTACCCACTTTATCGATAGGGCTCGGTAAGCGCTGAGTCAAACTGTCATAAATCGCTAAAGGGCTACCGCAGGTGATAATACCAGCCAAGGTTCTGAAACTCTCGAGATGACTCAACTGGCTAATCTTCTCATTACCTTTAGCTTGGTTGATGTCTTGAATGTAGTGCGACATGATAACTGAAGCGAAGGAATGCGCTAAAAGCACCACAGGGGTATTGTCTGGATCTACATGTCGATGTGAAGCCAGTTTTTTCATGCTTTCGGCGATTCGGTTATGGATAAGCTGATAAAGCCCCTGCTCGTCATGCCGGTTATAGGCCAAGCCCAAGCTCATGGAGTCTATAAACAACTGACGAAATGCCGTATAGGTCAGTTCTTTGCGATAATCGAGGCTATCCAGCAGGTCATCGTTGTCGTGCTGCAACAAATCGCCCCAATAGATTTCATGAAACAACAAGTCGTCTTCACGTCGATCATGCCCGTTTCCCTTTAAATAACGTTCAACAACACGGTGCTTGAACTCCGTTGAGTAATGCTTATTTTCTGAGCCAATCCCGTGGACGATCACCACTGCCAAACGTTTCATTCGCTAGTTACCCCATTAACCTTTATAAAACTTTGCCATAGTCTTATAAAACTTGTTTAACATCAAGTCTTTACATTCGCTTTAACACAATTAGCATATCCCTAAAAATTCACTTCAACTGGTACGAGCAGTTATGTTAGACTGAAAGAAGTTTAATATCCAAGAGGTTGCTATGTTAACTATAATATTACTTCTAACCTTGATGATAGCGCTCTATCATCGCGCAAGTCTAAAAATAACGAGCTTAATTCTAGCTGGTATTTTGGTGGCTTGGAGCCTATACGACGGTATCCCGTACGTACATTGGGCCATCTTCCTTATTATTTTCTTACCACTAAATCTAAGCCCTATTCGCCGAAAAGCGTCAGCTAAATTGCTTGATGTGTTCAAAGGTATCATGCCACGAATTTCTGATACGGAACAGGAAGCACTCGACGCTGGTACTGTGTGGTGGGAAGCTGAAGTTTTCGGTGGTAAACCGAACTGGAAACGTTTCCATAGCTTTGAGAAAGCTAAGCTGACTAAGGATGAGCAAGAATTCTTAGATGGCCCCGTTGAAGAACTGTGTAGCATGATTAACGACTGGCAGATCACGCACATTGATCGTGATTTACCGCCAGAAGTTTGGGAATACATTAAAAACAACGGTTTCTTCAGTTTCATTATCCCTAAAGAATACGGCGGACTAGGCTTCTCCTCTTATGCCCAGTCGCAAGTTCTAACCAAAATTAACTCGCTAAGCGCCACAGCAGGCAGTATCGTTTCAGTTCCTAACTCGTTAGGCCCTGCTGAACTTTTAATGCACTATGGTACGCAAGAACAATGCGACTATTACTTACCTCGGTTAGCCAAAGGTCAAGAAGTACCATGTTTCGCACTAACAGCACCAGAAGCTGGTTCAGATGCTGGCGGTATTCCTGATAAAGGTGTTATCTGCAAAGGTCAGTGGAATGGCGAAGAAGTTATTGGTATGAAACTGACTTGGGATAAGCGTTATATCACGCTAGCACCGGTTGCTTCCCTGCTTGGCTTAGCCTTTAAACTTTATGATCCTGAAGGTTTGCTTGGTGACAAAGAAGAGCTTGGCATTACTTGTGCCTTAATCCCAACAGATACTGACGGTGTCGAAATTGGTCATCGACACTATCCAATGAGCACGCCATTCCAAAACGGCCCGACTACCGGTAAAGATGTGTTTGTGCCTCTAGACTACATTATCGGTGGCCCTAAAAACGCAGGTCTTGGTTGGAGAATGCTGGTCGATTGCTTATCAGCAGGCCGCGCCATTTCATTGCCTTCAAGCGCAACCGGCGGCTCAAAAACGATTGCCTACACTACAGGCGCTTACGCTCGAATCCGTCGCCAATTCAACGTGCCTGTCGGTTACATGGAAGGTGTGATGGAAGCCTTAGCGCGAATTGCGGGTAAAACCTACCTTATCGACGCCGTTCGTACCTTCACAGCAGCCGGTATCGACAGTGGTGAAAAGCCATCAGTTGCCTCAGCGATTGTGAAATGTCACACCACAGGCATGGCGCGCGAAATCGCCTGCGATGGTGTTGATATTCATGGTGGTAAGGCCGTTATGATGGGGCCTAAGAACTACGCAGCACGAGCCTATCAAGGCGCGCCAATCTCGATCACGGTGGAAGGTGCTAACATCCTAACTCGTAGCTTAATTATCTACGGCCAAGGCTCAATTCGTTGCCACCCTTATGTTTTAAAAGAAATTCAAGCGACTCAAAACGAAAACCGTAAAGAAGCCGTTAAAGACTTCGACAAGGCCTTATTCGGTCACCTGGGTTTTGCCATGAGTAATAAAGTCCGTACCTTCTGGTTAGGATTAAGCGCCAGCTTACTAGTGAAGAAGCCACAATCTGACTTCACAGGTCGCTATTATCAGCGCATCACTCGCTTCTCAAGCGCCCTAGCCTTCTTGTCAGATGTCACCATGGGCGTGTTAGGTGGCGAACTTAAACGTCGCGAAATGATCTCTGGCCGTTTAGGTGACATGCTAAGTAACCTCTATATCGCAAGCTCTGTGTTGAAGTTCTACCACGACAAGGGCCGCCCTGAGCACGATAAAGAAATCGTTCAGTGGTCTTTAGAGCACTGCTTATACGAAACACAAATGGCGGCTGATGGCGTCTTAAAGAACTTCCCGATTGGCTGGTTAGGAAAAGTCCTAAGACTCGTCGTTTTCCCACTGGGATTACCGCTTTCGCCACCATCAGACAAGCTACAGCGTAAACTCGCGCGCCAGTTACAAGAACCAGGCGCTATGCGTGAAGAGCTCACTCACGGTGCTTACAAATCAGAGTCCGAATACAGCAACCTATGGAAAGTGGATAAAGCACTGCGCTTACAGCTTGAAATGGAGCCTATCGTCAAGAAATTCTCGAAAGCACTCGGCAAACGTGCAGGTAACCACCAAGTGGTTCCGTTCGCCAAGGAAGCACTCGAGGCTGGCCACATTACTCAAGACGAGTATCAGCTAGTTATCGATGCCGAAGAAGCACGCTTAGAGATTATCAACGTCGATGATTTCAGCCCTGAAGAAATGAAGCATCACGACTCACAGGTTTAATGTTTCAGTCATTGCGACGACTGCAAGGATGCAGGAGGTAGAGCAACGCAGGAGCAGTTGCCGAGACCACAAGGTAGTCGAGGCAATCTCTAGATAGCAAGTGATCGCCACAGTCGCTTCGCTCCTTCGCGAAGACGTGCAAACGCCGTTTACTGAAAAGTAAGCGGCTTTTTTTATTCGTTATTTCTTCTACCTCAGTTTTCGATTTTTATCGAGTTCCTTTTCTTAAATGGCTAAGAAAAGGAACCAAAAGAATGCCACCCCGTCGTTAGGCCTTTCAGGCTTCCTTCGTTAACAAAAGTTACTAACGCGCCGTCAAACTCAACATTCCCCTTCGGAGGATTCCATAAAGTCACCTATTCGTTTTGACTAAATTTAGCTGTCTCCCTAAAGGGATTTCCGCTGGTCACAGCAAAATTTGCGCTATAACTTTTTATCACTCAGCTAACTCCAAGGGGAAATAATGAACTTTCAAGCAACTTACTGCCCTTATATTGAGCTAGATTCATATCAAAATATAGCAATTAAAATCTGGATGATTTTAATAAGAGTTTTCAGCACAGGGAAGTGCTGTAAACTCTGGTGCGTTGAATATTTTGAGAGGAAGCTAGGAAGTCATGCTTGCATGACCTCAATATAGGGTGGTCTTCTCTTTGGTTACTTTCTCTTAACCACGTAAGAGAAAGTAACTCGCTGAAAGAGCGAAATACAATAGTGAAATGAAGTATCAAACAAAAAAATTAATCCACCCCGACATAGTCTGCGCGGCACTCCATAAGAAACTAAAAATTGGTACACCTAATATACTGAGCACAATTAAGGCCATGAAGAACATGGTGCCGTATTTGCCGTTTAGTTGGTGGTATTTATATTTTAACGACTTCGGTAATAACCACTCCATAACGTAGTGTCCGTCGAGAGGACCTATCGGTAATAAATTAAATAGCATCAGTAGGATGTTGATTAGGGCGAGGAACGTGAGTGAGGTTTGCGCGACTTGTGACTGTAGTGCGCCTATATCAAACACCCAGGCCGCAGCTTGTAAATTAACGGCTACTAAAGCGATAAGGAAGTTCATCAGTGGTCCCGCGGCTGCTACGGCGGCGCTCGCCCAGTTAGTTCTAAGCTTGCGGTGCGTTACGGGAACGGGCTTGGCATAACCGAAACCAATTAAAACAACGGCGATTAAGCCCACAGGATCGATGTGGTTGATGGGGTTTAGGTTTAATCGGCCCATTTTTTCGGCGGTGTCATCGCCAAGAAGTTTGGCGGAATATGCGTGGCCAAACTCGTGTAGCGTTAGCGAGAAGATAATAACAAAAAGTACAATCGCAAATATGGCGTATTGTCCGTTGTATAAAAGTGGAAGCATGCTAGCTCTCTATTAATTTTATGTGCACAGTGAGGATAGATGATTGCAATCTATGGCCTGTGACAATTTTTTGCAAGTGTGAACCAGTTTGCATTTTTTTAGCAAAGGCTGTAAAAGTAATAAAAAACGGAGAGCGACTATGAAGACCCTTATCTTTGGCTTATTAGCATTAGCAATAGCGCACCCTGTCAGTCAGGCAAATCCTCATAAACAAATACAGACTGGCGCAGCGGCAATCGAACACAAAGTTATCGAATGGCGTCGCCATTTGCATCAAAACCCAGAACTCGGTAATCGTGAGTTTAAAACTAGTCAGTATATCGCCGCACACCTTAAATCACTGGGCTTAGAAGTAAAAACAGGCGTTGCTCACACAGGCGTTGTCGCTGTGTTAAAAGGTGGCAAGCCAGGCCCAGTCGTTGCTCTTCGCGCCGATATGGATGCTCTACCGGTCAAAGAGCGTGTCGATTTACCCTTCGCTTCTACCGCAACTAGCGAATACATGGGTAAAGAAGTGCCGGTTATGCATGCTTGTGGTCACGATACTCATGTCGCCATATTGATGGGCGTGGCTGAAATCCTAACCAACATGAAGTCTGAGCTGCCTGGCACGGTTAAGTTTATATTCCAGCCTGCCGAGGAAGGCCCACCACCCGGTGAAGAAGGTGGCGCTGAGTTAATGGTGAAAGAAGGTGTACTCAAGAATCCTGACGTTGATGTGATATTTGGCTTACACATTGCAGCTGGCACAGACGTCGGCACTATTAATGTCCGCAAACGCGGCATTATGGCTAGCTCAGACGATTTCAAGATTACCATTCACGGCAAACAAGCTCATGGCTCGACACCTTGGGACTCGGTCGATCCTATCGTTACCGCTTCGCAAATCATTAACAGCCTACAAACCATTGTTAGTCGCCACATGCCTCTAACGCAACAGGCATCTGTCGTAACCGTTGGCTCTATTCATGGCGGCGTGCGCTCCAACATTATCCCCGAAAAAGTTGAAATGTTGGGCACCATCAGAACCTTAAGCGAATACGACCGTCAGCAGATCCATGAGTTAGTGCGCAAGAAAGCGACTTTAATTGGCGAGACTATGGGCGCTAAAGTCGAAGTGGACTTACCCTTTTCTTCCGCATACCCCGTGACTTATAACGATCCTGAGCTGACGGATAAGATGCTACCAACGCTTGAAGCTGTAGCTGGCGCTGAAAATGTGCAAATCATTGATCCAATTACAGGCGCTGAGGATTTCTCTTTTTACGCGCAGAAAGTCCCTGGAATATTCTTTTTCCTTGGCGGGAAACCCAAAGACTTGCCAGCCACTAAAGCGGCGCCACACCACACACCAGACTTTTTTATTGATGAATCCGGTATGAAATTAGGTGTGGAAGCTTTGTCACAACTCGCTATCGATTATATGCAAGCCAACGCTCGATAATCAGAAAAAAGGCAAACACAAAAGGGGCATACATCAAAGTTATGCCCTTTTTATCTTTCCTGCTTACCGCTATACTCCCCACCAGATATTTTCGTTAATTAATGATTGGTATGTAAGACATGGCAAAAAAGAAGGTCTATATCGCTTATACCGGTGGCACCATTGGTATGAAGCCTAGTGCTAAAGGGTTTGTGCCTCAAAAAGGCTTTCTCGGAGCGACGCTACAAAGCTTCCCTGAATTCCAGCACCCTGATATGCCGGAGATTACCATTCACGATTACGCAGAGCCTATCGACTCGGCCAATATGTCGCCGGAAGACTGGCACAAAATTGCTGAGGATATCGAGCGTAATTATGAGCAATACGATGGCTTTGTGGTGCTGCATGGTACAGACACCATGGCCTACACCGCATCAGCACTATCATTCATGCTTGAAGGGTTACAAAAGCCGGTTATATTCACAGGCTCGCAGATTCCTTTAACTCAGTTAAGAACGGATGCGCGGGACAACATCATTAATGCCATGTACCTGGCCGCAAACTACCCTATTCCTGAAGTCAGCTTGTTTTTCCACGATCATTTACACCGTGGGAATCGCACAAGAAAAACGGATGCGGATGGTTTTGCTGCTTTTAGTTCACCAAACATGCCGCCGTTAGCCAGCATCGGCAGCACCATTAAAGTTCGCGACCATTTGTTGTGGCAGCACAAAAGCAAAGAACTGACAGTCAGGCGCTTTGCATCGCCAAAAATCGCTATACTGACCCTTTTCCCAGGAATTTCTGATGAATTAGTACGTGACTTTTTAGCTCAGGACTTAGACGGAGTGGTCTTGCAAAGCTTTGGTTCCGGTAATGCACCAGTCAACAATAAACCACTAATGCAAGCCATAGAGAATGCCACAAGCCAAGGAATGGTTATCGTCAACTGTACACAGTGTTTGAAGGGGTCGGTAAATATGAGTACCTATGAAACTGGGCGGGTACTCATGGATGCAGGGGTTACTTCAGGGTTTGATATGACCACAGAAGCGGCATTGGCAAAGCTTTATTACCTTTTCAGCCGTGGGATTGATGTGGATACAATTCGTGATTATATAGTTGTTAGTTTGCGTGGAGAGCTGACTAATTAAGGCTATTAAACTAGTATCCGTCTATTGAAACTTTAAAAGGCGAAACGATAAAGTGACGCCTTTTTTATTTCTCAGTGAAGTTTATCTTATTAATGTTTGTTTGTGTTCGGAATGATTAAATTCGGGTCCACAAAAAAAGACTCTGCTGATTCGCGCTCATTCGAAGATTGACCTGGGTACTCGGCTCTCATTTTCTTCCCAGTAACCATATTTCCTTCTTTAGTCACCGTAAAAGGCTCTTCCTCATCATCACATGAATTCTTCGCTTTATAGAGCATAATCGCCTGCATGCAGGTTTCTTTTTGCTGCTCGGTCAGCTTGCTACCATCAGGCCACTTCCCAGTTTCAACAGCATTGGTGAAACGATCGATCATGTCAGGAGTTAAAGTATCTACAAGTCTTGAAAAGTCCATAGTCATAAAAACAATTAAAGCGAGATTGGCGCAATTATGCAGAATTTACAGCCAATTTGCCAGTATCCTTCCAAGTATTCATTTTTATCGAAAAAATACTAGAAGAATCCTCGTCCAACCCTCGTCAAATAAAGCATGAGCCGTAATAAGCAAGCTATTGATTCACATAAGGTTTGTGATATAGTTAACAATAATTACTGCAAAAAAATTGCAGTGTGGGGAAGCTACAACCACCATATAACGAGCTATCCATGGCATTAATCAAGGCCAAAGTGCCTACTGAATCTATTGATATCGGTATGTTTGTCGTTGAACTCGACAGGCCGTGGACAGATGTTCCTATAGCCTTCCAGAAATTTCAAATTACCACGGAACGAGAACTTAAAATCCTTCAAGAGTACTGCAAGTACGTCTATATTGAGATTGATGCTTTCCTGTGGGAAAAGAAAAAACAAGAACTTTCCGAATACACTTCAAGTAGTACCTTACCTGAAAATACTCCAATACATCACGAGCTACCACGCGCCTTCTCTACCTTTCAAGCTGCGAGAGAATTCGCCATCGAGCTATTCGAATCGGCAAAACTTGGGCTTACAGTAGATATTAAACATAGCAAGAGCGTTGTGAACAGCTGTATGATCAGCATCCTTTCTAACGCAAATGCCCTCTTCTGGCTCACTAGAATTAAAGATAGGACGCAACACACCGCGGAGCATAGCTTGCGCGTTTCTGTGTTAGCGATTGCATTCGGAAAATATCTTGGTTTTAAAAAAGCAGAACTGGAGTTATTAGGACTTTGTGGGTTGCTCCATGACTTAGGTCAGACACAAATCCCTAATGATATCGTCAATAAACCAGGTCCATTGAATGAAGCCGAGTATCGAGTGATGCAAAAGCACACCATACTCGGACACGAGCTAGTCATTCATGATAGCGAGATTCACGCAGCCATTAAGGATGTGATTAAAAATCATCATATCCACGTTAATGGCAATGGTTATCCAAAAAGCCAGGTGCAGACTCCTTTAAGCCAATATTGCAAAATCATCAGTATCATTGACGCCTATGATGCTATGACCAGTGAAAGCCCATACAAGCTAAGCAAATCACCACGAGAAGCGTTAAAAATTCTTTTCGACCAAAGAGACAAGCAGTTTGATGGGGCACTAGTCGAAAAGTTTATCAAAATGTTGGGCATCTATCCCCCTGGTAGTTTAGTGCGCATGACTAATGGTGAAATTGGCATCGTCACTTCAACTCATCGCCAACATAAGTTGCTGCCAAAGGTAGAACTGGTACAAAATAAGGATGGTAAACTCAAGCGCTCAATCATTATTGATTTGCGTAAACAGCCGAAAGATGCCGAGGGTAATATTTATAAAATTGCGGTTTCTCTTCCTGATGGCGCTATGGGTTTTGATATGCGCCAATACATCCAAACCACCCACCAGTGCTAACTTATCGCAAGATTATAACTGTTTGCTTCAGACATAACTTATAAGCTTTTACTGGACACATTGCTTTTACTCCATCATCATATAACACTTTAAAACAAGTCGTACGTTGTATATACCCAACCCATAACGGACTTAATTGACCAACATTATGCTTACACTCGATCTTGCCCTTATATTATCTGGAATTTTGGCACTGGGCATCGGTGCCCAATGGTTATCTTGGTATTTAAAACAACCTTCAATTTTATTATTGTTGCTGATCGGTATTGTGATCGGCCCAGTCTTTGGCTTTTTTGATCCTGATCAAGCCTTAGGTGATTTATTGTTCCCTTTTATATCTCTTGGGGTAGCGGTCATATTATTTGAAGGCTCTCTAACCCTCGAGTTTCATGAGGTTAAAAGCCACGGTCGGGTTGTTCAAATGCTGGTGTCCGTTGGGGTGCTAATTACGATCACTATAGTGTCCTTAGTCGCCTATTTCTTATTCGAAATGGACCCTAAGATTGCGATACTTTTCGGTGCATTGGTCTGTGTCACAGGCCCCACTGTAATTGTGCCCATTTTACGCAGCGTTAGACCCAACAAGAACATCAGTAATATTCTTCGCTGGGAAGGTATTATCATCGACCCTATTGGCGCTATCGCAGTAGTATTGGTATACGAGTACATCATTTCGGGTGGTTCTGGCGATCACGCACTATTGGTATTCGGTGAGATATTACTCATCAGTAGTTTGATCGGGATGATTGGTGCCTATGTTTTAGCCGTCTTATTTAAAAAGCACTTGATTCCAGAGTACTTACGAAACGTATTCGCGCTAGCTTTTGTCTTGTTGTTATTCTCAATTTCGAATCACATCGAACATGAGTCAGGACTATTAACCGTAACCATCATGGGTGTCGCCTTAGCTAACTGGCCAAAGTTTGAGAAAGATGACCTACTTGATTTTAAAGAGTCTCTATCCCTACTCCTAATTTCGGTGCTATTTATCGTTCTAGCAGCACGTTTGGACCTCGAGAGTTTACTTTCAATTGGAATTCCAAGCTTAATACTTCTAGCCGTAGTGATGTTTGTGGCGCGACCTATTTCTGTTTGGGCTTCTAGCATAGGCTCTAAGCTCAAGGTCAATGAAAAGTTGATGATTAGCTGGATTGGGCCTCGCGGTATTGTGGCGGCTGCAATCTCATCCTTATTCGCCATCAAGCTTGAAGAATATAATCTTGCTGGAACAGAGTATTTAGTACCGTTGGTCTTCGTCATCATAATCGGTACAGTACTCATCCAGAGCCTTGGCGCAAAGCCGATAGGAAACCTTCTTGGTGTCCGTGAAGCGTCTGACAACGGTGTTTTAATTATTGGTAGTAATCCTGTTGCTTTGAAAGTTGCTCAATCGCTACGAGATTCTGGCTTTGATGTCATCATGGCGCACAACAATTATACCAACATCTCTCGCGCACGTATGGAAGGCGTAAAAACTTACTTTGGCAATCCCGTCTCCGATCATGCTGATCGAAATTTAGATCTGATAGGCTTTGGTCACCTTTTTGCCATGAGTATGGATCGCGAGCTTAACACCTTGTGTGAGATTAATTACCGTCACGACTTCGGTAAGAAAAACATTTATCGCTTGAAATTCAACGATGATCGCTCGAAGAGCAATGGCAAAAACAAGCAAAATGGTGAAAAGAAGAATAACCGCCAAGAGCGTACCGATTATTGGCAATCAGCTTGGTTGTTCGGTGAAGAGGTGAGCTATGGTAAGTTAGCCAGTATGATCGCCAACAACGCTAAAATTAAGACAACAAACATCACAGAAAACTACAGCTACGAACAGTATCGAACTGACAATAAGAACCATATTGCGTTGTTTATGATTGATAAAAGTGGTTCGTTACAGGTCTTTTCATCAGAAACGGGGAAAAATATAGACAGTGGCACTAAAATTATCGCACTAGTTCATGATCCTGATAATAAAAAGAACATTCCTAGCGATAACCCTGCCAACAAAGGGCAGAAGAAACTAAAGACCCTAGCCGATAAAGAAAAAAGCATTGATGACGATTAGTGTTTAACCTATACATTTAAGATAACCAGACCAATAGTACTCCCTATTGGTCTCTTTTTTCTCTTATCGCTTTCACTTACAAGCTGTTAAACACTATGAAGTAGACTGACTATTATGTCAGGATCTCTAAACCAATACTTTATTGGTTAGGAAGTTCTATTGAAGAACTTATAGACACTTGGTTCTTCTCAATTAAATACTCAAAATCCTGTGCAAAAAGAGAATCCCAGCTTTCAGGTTCAATGACCGACTCAATACAAACCCAGCAGTCTCTCTGCTTATACTTCCCATAGTATAAAGCCATATCAGATAACTTAACCAGCTTATTCCAAGTCATGTCCTTTAAAGTGTTTGCTCCACACGGATACAACACAGCACCAATAGTACAAGTGATGTCAATCTCAATATTCTCATCAACCTGATACGGTGCTTGCTTAACAGCTTCAGAAAGTCTGTTAGCCAAAGTCACCATGCTTTCTTGACCATGTTCTAAACGGGCTACTAAAATAAACTCCTCACCTCCCCAGCGCACAAACAAATCAACATCGCGGATCGCTGAATTAATACGCCGAGCAAACTCGATAAGGACCTTATCACCGGCGGCATGGCCATAAGTGTCATTAACTTCCTTGAAATGATCAATATCAATCAGAAAGATACCGAGTTCATTACTATCTTTTGTTCCTTGGGTACGCTTAATATAGCCCAGCTCTCGCTCGATATTCTGCTCGAGGAAACGTCTGTTCTTTAAGCCAGTTAAGGTATCAATAATACTAAGCTCTTTATACTGCCTTGCTAAACGTCGCTTCTGGCTAAATCGAATATAAATCAACAGCATTAGAAGTATCAGAATAAAAGACATGGCTACGACTAGGCGATATTGTCCCTCGATTTGTTTTTGTTGTGCTGTTTTAAGAGCGACTTCTTTTTCAAGAAGCTCGTTTTTTAATCGATCTTCCTGCTGTTTACGATAAAGCTCCGATGTTGAAGCAACTGGCGAAGATGACTGTTTAAGGCGTTTTTCAAGCTTATCAATGAACAATTGATAGAAATGCTCCTGCCCCTGACTACGAAGGGATTCGTCGTCTAATTCTGAAATTCTTTTATAAACATCAATTTTAACTTCTAAAGGCGTGTTGTCGTGTAAAGGTAAGCACGCATTCATATTTGCATCCTTGCCTATCTTATGCCTCACTAACTCCCGATAACAATACAAATAGTAAAACTCTGTACTGTCGACTTCAGGCTGCTTATAAGACTCGGCTAAGTATTGCTCGGCTTCGACAATCTCATCGAGATAGGCCGCAGACATAGATGAAAACAGCAGTGAGGATAACTTTACATTGGGAAGACTGATGTCTGAGGAATTGACTAACTTAAACCACTTCAGCGCCTCCTCATAATCGCGTAAATGGAGTGCATAGGCCACTCCAGTATTAAAGCGGGCTACTACAAGGCTTGATTTAAGATAGGTAGCTTCACCTGGCTCATCTTGAATTTTTTGTTGGAGTCTTTTTATCGTTTTTTTATGTAATTCAATCCCTTTGTTCACATAATGTTCGTCACCATGGATCACATAAAGTGAAGCAAGATTTGCCATTGCATCATTCAGTGCGTAAAAATCAAGGTGTTCTCCAAGTGATAAGGCTTCGTTATAACTTTCAAAAGCTTGTTTAATATCACCATTTCCAGACTGCTCCCAACCTAAAGTCATTAAAACCTGGGCTATAATTACCTCGTCCCCTACCTCAGTCGCATCCTCATACAGTTTTAAATAAGTATCAATGGTCGTCTCATAAGATTCATCAGCCGCCATAGCGCATAGATAGCGGTAGACTAAATCAAAGGACAATGGTGCGTTCGACTGACAATATTTATCCGCCTCTGCACTTTGGAAATGAGAAAAGTACTCAAAAGCTAAGGAGCGTCTAAATCGGTATAACTCAACCGCGTCATGAGTTTGTTCTACTTGGGAATTTAACCAGTCGATACGAGCTTCTGGTGACATGGCCTGATATGCATCTGGGTAGGCTTCTAACTTTTCTAGCTCTACTAAAGTAACAGCCTCTTCTAGAGGCTGCTCAGAGTTTGCCGTTATAGTACTCTCTTCAGCAAAAGCATTCGTTGTTGAGCTGTAAATGATGGCGAACCCAATCAGCACAATAGACATTAAGTTATTTATGGTGAGAAACTTTTTCTGCATAATTATTCTAATCTTTATGGCCTAAGACCATAATAACAGTCTATGTACGCAAGTCCACCGCAAAAAAACTAAATATGTATGAAAAACAACCAGATCTAGGTTCTATCTAATCCTTTTTGTCATACTATTTGTACAAGCAAAATAATAATAAGGGAGTATTTTAGACGATCAATTATTTCGACGATCCATTAATAGCCATCTGAAAACAAAACACGTTGCACACCTGTAATAGTCCAAGGCCCTTCTCCACCACCAGCTAGTGGCATTGGAGCATAACGTTTTTCACCGTTAGCTTTGGTTTCTGTATTCAGAATATGCACAATCTGATTTGCTAGTTTGCTTCCTGCAACTTGGGTTTTCCATGAGCGGTAACCAGCTGGCCACTCAAGAGTGTATTGACGTGGGCGTGTGCCACCATAGCCTGGAACAGTTCCTATGTTTTTAAAGCGTTCGCCTAGTTCAGTAATACCCGCTTCTGCAAGTAAAAAATCTAAACGTGAAATAATAGAGCTAGCAACGCGACTGCACCACCAAACCATCGGCAATCGCCCTTCTTCATAATCCAAATAGGATGTAGCCGCAGAAGCGAGGAATGACCAACCAGAGTTCATTTTTGCCGTAGAGTTTTCATCTTGATTTAAAGCTGCCTTAATAACCTTATACACATTTTCTAGCGTGACGTCTTTTTGAGGAGTTCCACTGACATCAAATAACTCGACAGCAGTTTTAACGGCCATGTGTCGCCACTCTTTATCCCAAGGTGTTTTCCCCTCAACTGGCTCAGCACTATCAACACTTTTAGCTAATTCAGTAGCGCGATAATACAGAGGGTCAATAGTGGCTTCGTAGAGACCATAACCAATTCTAGGCTTAGGCCAAAAGAATCGTAGCAACCGTTCATTCCAACCTGCTACAGCATCTCCAACCGGTTTTTTCAGATAAACAGGTTGATGCGGAGCATCGTCGATCCATTGCACTAAGGCTTTTATGAACTCTTCATCACTAGCATCCGCAGATGGTACATAGGGCGGATAGGTATCTTCACCGATCAGCTCAATTCCCTGATCATCTAGAACCACGGGGTCACTCGATGGAGCTTCGATATCTGCTTGGACACGCGCTTCCGCGTAATTCATAAAGTCGTCTTGAACAGCAAAAGCTAGGCTATCCCAGTACTCGACCGCGCGCTCCGTTAAACAAGCGGCTTCGACCTCTTTGCCATTATCATCAGTGGTTGAAGTTATCTCCAACCACTTTGAATATTGCCGGATAAATTCAGTACTTACCTGTGAGCTATTACGATATGCCCACGGCACCATCATTCGCGCGAGCACCTCTAAACTAAAACGGCTCCGCTGACGAATTAGCTCGCTGAGGCTATCATCGCTCTGCCCAAGTGGCATTATTGCGTATTTCCACTGCTGTGGATGCTCTGAAAATCGTTTAAACCATACCTTCCAGCCCGCTATAAATAGAGCTGGTGTTATCGAAAAGTCCTTGGCGTGTTCAAAACTAATATTCATACTGGCCTAAGTGGTTGCTCATAGCTTTTTATTAATAAGCTAGGTATAGGTGATTGATTCCAATACCTTATCCAGAATGCGGGTTTTGTGCAAATACTTGTTCAATTACTGTTCACGCTTGTCTAAGATCGCTATAATTCGCCAGCGACAAAAACCAAAAGCAACGATTCAAAAGGCTGTTCATGCTATTACCTCTGCCCACATTACAAAACAAAAAGAACTTTATTAACCACTGGCAAGGCTTTGCTGGCTCGAGCCGTGCGCTTGCTATTGTGGAGCAAGCCAAGCAATCAGATCGCCCGCTGGTTGTAATTTGTAATGAAGCGTCTCAGGTGTGGCATTTGCAGCTCGAAATAGAGTATTTCCTCGGCAAAAATGCTGAAACTGAAGCCAAACTTCCGGTTTTCAGTTTCCCAGATTGGGAAACGCTGCCCTATGATAACTTTAGCCCACATCAAGATATCGTCTCACAGCGACTGCTAACGCTCTATCAGCTTCCTCGCTTAAAACAAGGTATTGTCTTAATCAGCATTAGCACCCTACTGTTGAAGCTGCCGCCACGCCAATACATCGAACAAAACAGTTTAATCATGCGAACGGGCCAAGAGCTTGATATGCATGAGGTGCGGGGCTTGTTTGAGCAACACGGTTACCATGCCGTAAACCAAGTCTATTCACATGGTGAATTTGCGGTTCGCGGCTCTATTCTAGATGTATTTCCAATGGGCTGTGACCAGCCACTTAGAATCGACTTTTTTGATGATGAAATTGATACCATTCGCTATTTCGATCCGGAAAGCCAGCTATCCGAAGAAACCATCAACAATTTCGAGCTACTCCCTGCCAAAGAATTCCCTTTAGATAAAGAAGGAATTGAAACCTTTCGTCAGAACTTTAGAAGTGCTTTCGATGTGGATTTACAAAAAGTATGGCTCTACCAAGAAGTCAGTAAAGGTAACGCGCCTGCAGGGATCGAGTATTACCTGCCTCTGTTTTTTAATCAACTCGATGAAAATGGCCTCGAAACTCTTTTTGAATATTTGCCTGAAAGCTCGATTATCTGCTCGCTAGGCGTTCATGATGAGGCTATAAACAGTTATTGGGATGAAATTGACGAACGATATCAACAAAGACGCCATGATATCGAAAGACCTATTCTAGAACCCAAAGAACTATATTTAGAAAAAGACCAGCTTAATGGCCTGCTTAAAAATAGCATTCGTATTCGATTAGAGCCTTCATCGCCCGAACAGAAAGCATTAACCGCCCCAGTGCCGCAAATGCCAATCGAGCATAAAGCGGAAGATCCAGCGCACCATCTGCGTAATTTCTTAAGTCACTGGCAAGGCCAAACATTAATTGCCACAGAATCACCAGGCCGCCGTGAGGCGTTAAAAGACTTGCTTGAGCGACATGATATCCATACCCAAGTTTCGAAGAGCTGGGAGGCCTCAAGCAGTACGATTACCGAAAACCGAGTTGAAGTTGGAGTTGCTCCATTAACTCAAGGATTTGTCGTTGGCAAACTAGCCGTTATTACAGAAATGGAGCTGTTCGGCGAGCAAGCCATTCAGCGTCGTACCGTTGAGCGGGATCAAAAACCCTCCATTCAAGCTGAAGATGTCATACGCAACTTAGCTGAGCTTAAGGAAGGTGATCCGGTGGTTCATGTCGAGCAAGGAATTGGCCGCTACCGTGGTCTTGAGAAGCTCACGAGTGGTGACTTGGAAGCTGAGTATTTAATGATCGAATACTCTGGTGGCGACAAACTCTATATCCCCGTTCAGTCTCTCCATCTTATTAGCCGCTACTCAGGCACTAACCCTGAATTAGCTCCATGGCATAAACTGGGTACAGAAAGTTGGGATAAAGCGAAAACCAAAGCCGCAGAAAGAGCACGCGACGTAGCTGCCGAGTTGCTTGATGTTTATGCGCGCCGTGAAGCCAAGAAAGGCTTTGCTTACCCACTTGATGAAGCTGAATATAATCGCTTTAGTAGCGAGTTCCGTTTCGATGAAACACCCGATCAAGTCACTGCTATTAACTCCGTCATTAGAGATATGACTGCGCCACAGCCAATGGATCGCTTAGTTTGTGGCGATGTTGGCTTTGGTAAAACTGAAGTTGCTCTTCGTGCGGCTTTTATCGCTGCCCACGCTGGTAAACAAGTAGCGGTCTTGGTGCCTACTACCCTACTTGCACAGCAGCATCTCGAAAACTTTAACGATCGATTTGCCGATTGGCCGATTAAGGTTGCAGCACTTTCAAGGTTCGCCACTGCCAAGGAAGTCAAAGAAACTCTTAAGGGTTTAGCAGATGGCACCGTCGATATCGTAGTCGGCACACATAAAATCATTCAACAAGACGTCAAATTCAAACGTTTAGGCTTGTTGATCATTGATGAAGAGCACCGTTTTGGTGTGCGACAAAAAGAGCAGCTAAAAAAATACCGTTCTGAAGTGGATATTTTAACGCTAACCGCAACACCGATACCAAGAACGTTAAACATGTCGATGTCAGGCATGCGTGACTTATCGATTATCGCCACGCCACCGGCCAAGCGTTTGTCGGTAAAAACCTTCGTTCGCGAGCACAATAAAGCTCTTATCCGAGAGGCTGTACTGCGTGAAATCCTTCGTGGTGGACAGGTTTATTTCCTGCACAATAGTGTAGAAAGTATCGAACGCACGGTGCGAGAACTAGAAGAGCTGTTGCCAGAAGCGCGAATACACTTTGCGCATGGTCAAATGCGCGAACGCGAGCTTGAGCAAGTCATGCGCGATTTCTACCATCAGCGCTTTAACCTTTTAGTCTGCACAACGATTGTCGAAACCGGTATCGATAACCCTAATGCCAATACAATGATTATTGATCGAGCTGATAAATTTGGCTTAGCACAGCTGCATCAATTGCGCGGACGCGTTGGTCGCTCGCATCACCAGGCCTACGCCTACCTGCTTACGCCTGCCGAGAGAAAGATTACACGCGATGCTGAAAAACGCTTAGACGCAATCGCATCGTTAGAGGATTTAGGCGCAGGATTTACCCTAGCCACTCACGATTTAGAAATTCGTGGTGCTGGCGAGTTACTGGGTGAAGAACAGTCTGGGCAAATGCAGGCAGTTGGCTTTACCCTATTTATGGATATGCTAGAGCAAGCCATCAAAGATATTAAAGAAGGCAAAGAACCAAGTTTGCAGCAAAGCCTTAGCCAAAAAACAGAAGTCGAGCTCGGCGTTTCAGCGATTATTCCAGACGACTATATTGGTGACGTCGCAACTCGACTCTCCTTGTATAAGCGTATTGCTAGCGCCAAGACTATAGACGAGCTAGATCGCTTACAAGTTGAGTTTATCGACCGCTTCGGTATCTTGCCACCAGAGCTTAAAAACTTGTTTGCCATTAATGAGCTGATTCTTGAAGCGGTTCCGTTGGGTATCAATAAAATTGATCTGGTACACTCAGGCGTTCGTATTCGCTTTAATCAGGACAGTCCGATTGATCCGACAAAAATCATTAAATTGATACAAATGAACCCAGCATTTTATCGTTTTGAACAAAACGTCATTCTTAAAATCCTAACTGAAGAGGAAGAGCTTAAGCCCTTGCTTAAAGCAATACGCTTAGTATTTGAAAAGCTCAAGTGAGGATAACTAAGACTAGGCATAAACCATTTTCGTGTTAAACTCATTGCTCCAGACGGGGCGATAAAACAACTATTTAGACTGATGAAAAACAAACTAATACAGATACTTACAACTTTTTTGCTAGCGTTATCAGCTTTAAACCTAAATGCTCAAACTGTGTTTGACGTGGAAATGGTTTTCTTTAAACGCATTGGCGACCTCCATTTCACAGGACAACAAGAGCCTATTACTCTGGACGAGACAGAAGTTAGTGAGTACCTTTTAGCTGATGCCGAAAACACTTTACCTGAAGGCTATGCCCTATTAGCTCGTAACGAAAGAACTCTTGAGGGTGTTTATCGTCGCTTACGCTCTAGTCCAGAGATGCGTCCTATGCTTCATATCGGTTGGCGCCAAGAACTCAAAGATAAAAACGAAACGCCATGGCTTACTTTTAGTCTACAGGATGAACCTGAGCAAGAGGGATTAGAAGGGTTTGAGGGAGTAATACGACTCAGCAGAAATAAAGGCTTGTTACTAGAAAGTCGCACTGTTGGTTATAAAGAAGTCGCCGAGAGCCTTCCTTTAGAAATAGAGACTTCTGAAACGTCTGATGATGTTGAATTATTAGATCTCCCTTTTGCGACGGATTCCGAGCAGCAGCCTGAGGAAAGTAACGAAAAAGAAGAACTCATGGTGCAAGACATACAAATGCCCGATCAGTTGGGTGGCTTTTTTGAAATGTCTGAATCAATAAAAGTTAAACTGGGAAAACTGTATTATATCGATCACCCAACTATGGGACTTTTGGTTAAAGTGACTCCCTATCAAGCGAGTCTCGAAGAGCAAGAATCTTTAAACTAACCATCGTTTTAAATAAAAGGAAGCTGTATGAGTAATGTTGTTGTACTTGGTGCCGGTATGGTTGGGAGTGTTATCGCACGAGATATGTCCGAGAAGCACGAAGTATCGGTTGTCGACAATAATACACAAACACTGAAGCTTGTTAAAAAGCGTTTACCATCCATTAACACGATAGAGGCTGATGTACTCAATTACGATGCATTAAAGGACATATTAGAACCCTTTGATATTGTTATCTCAGCAGTCCCAGGGAACTTAGGCTTTAATACTCTAAAAAACGTGATTGAGTGTGGTAAAAGTGTGGTGGATATCTCTTTCGCCGCTGAAAACTGCCTCGAGCTGGACTATCTCGCGAAAAAGCATGAGGTAACCGCAGTTATTGATTGCGGTGTAGCACCTGGCATGGATAACCTATTGCTTGGCTTTTTAAATACTAAAATGGAGGTAACCGACTTCGAGTGTTACGTCGGTGGTTTACCTAAAATACGCTCTAAACCTTTCGAGTATAAAGCCCCCTTCTCACCGATCGATGTCATTGCTGAATATACCCGCCCAGTGCACTATTTTGAAAACGGACGCGAACTGGTTAAAGAACCATTAACCGATCGCGAGCTAGTAGAGTTTGATCGCGTTGGAACGCTCGAAGCTTTTAACACAGATGGATTACGTAGCTTAATATATACTATGAGTCATATCCCAAACATGAAGGAAAAGACTCTCCGCTATCCCGGCCATGTCGAAGCAATACGCACACTCAAGCAAAGTGGATTTTTCGATACCGAGCCAGTAACTGTCAATGGAATGGAAATCAGTCCTTTAGAGTTCACTTCTAAAGTACTCATCAATGAATGGAAGCTTAAACGTAAAGAGCCTGAATACACCATCATGCGTGTCAGAATCAGCGGACTTGAGAGTGGCAAGCGTAAAGAATATGTGTACGACCTGTTCGATGAGTATGACACCATCAAAGAAGAAACCTCGATGGCACGAACTACCGGCTTTGCAGCTAATGCAGTAGTCAACTTGATCCTTAAGGAAAAATTTGACAAGGTCGGGGTCTATGCACCAGAGCATATCGGCGGGCATACCGACTGTTGTAAAACAGTGATCGACTATATGGAAGAGCGAAAGGTCCGCTACCGTCTGGAAGTTAATAATTTAGACTAAAAGCCCACTCAAGATGAAGGAGCCTTATGAAAACACTCAACGATAAACAAATCGAAGGCATCAAAGAGCATTTTAGCTTTTTCGATCGTGATAACAATGGCGCAATCGACCTCGAAGAGTTTGCCGAGTTGCTGAAAGTGCTATCACCAGAGTCTACACAGACACAGGCTCAAAAAGGTTTTTCGCTGATTGACACCGATGGCAGCGGTTATATTGAGTTTGATGAGTTTTTAGAATGGTGGAAGACCTGTTGGTGGGAATATTAAGTGACATCATCAGGGTTTCTTGTAAGATTTATGGCTCTGCCTAGAGCCATATACCCCCCTATTCGTAAAAAACTCGCCTTATACAGATTCTCTGTAATTACCTCCCCTAATTTATAGATACTATTTTAATCCTGAACCTTAAGCTAAGACTGAGTGCAAAAGATTGATTTTGATAAGAATTACTAATAAATAGCATCCTATCCATAGAGATATCTTTTCAGACTTGTCCGACCAGAATTAAACTTGTTCAAACTTTAACCAGCAAGCCCAAAATTTACTGGCGAAAACGGGTCTTGAGTGGTAAGGTTGCTCCGCAAATTTGAGATACAAGAAAGCAGAATTTTTGCTTTTCAGTATAAATTAAGTAAGGGGCATTTATGGAATTCTTGCAAGAGTTAGGTATTCAAGCGGTCAACCAATCTGCGAGTTGGGGCCAGGGTTATACTGATACTCAAAACGCTGGTGTGATTGAGTCATTCAATCCAGCCACAGGCGAGTTAATTGCAAAAGTAAATGCAACCTCAGAAGAAGATTACAACAGAGTTATGCAGCAAGCTGAAGAAGCGTTTGCTGAGTGGCGCATGGTCCCAGCGCCTGTCCGTGGCGAATTAATTCGTCAAATGGCAGACGCTTTGCGTCAACATAAAGATGCCTTAGGCAGCTTGGTAAGTGCCGAAATGGGGAAAATCAAGGCCGAAGGCGATGGTGAAGTTCAAGAAATGATCGATATGGCAGATTTCGCAGTCGGTCAATCTCGCATGCTCTATGGCAAAACCATGCACTCTGAGCGCCCTGAGCATCGTATGTATGAGCAGTGGCACCCTCTTGGTGTTACCGGCGTTATCTCCGCTTTTAACTTCCCTGTAGCGGTTTGGTCATGGAATGCATTTATCGCAGCTGTTTGCGGTAATACGGTAGTGTGGAAGCCATCACCAAAAACTCCCCTAACGGGCGTTGCCGTACAAAATATCTGTAACAAGGTTTTAGAGAAAAACGGTTATAAAGGTATTTTCTGTTTATTTATCGATACTGAAGAAAACGCATTATCTCAAAAGTTTATAGAAGATAAGCGCGTAAAGAAGATGTCGTTTACTGGCTCAAGTGAAATCGGCCGCATGGTTGGCATGAAAGTCGCGGAGCGTATGGGCAAATCACTGCTTGAGTTATCGGGCAACAACGCCTTGATTCTCGATGAAACCGCGGATCTTGATTTAGCCGTTCCTGCAGTGGTGTTTGGTGCAGTTGGGACTGCTGGCCAGCGCTGCACATCGACTCGTCGCTTGATCGTTCATAAAAACGTAGCTGATGAAGTTATTCCAGCGATAACAAAAGCCTACAAGCAGGTAAAAGTTGGCAACCCTCTCGATAGCGATACGCTAATGGGGCCTCTAATCGACGAAAAGGCAGTAAAAAATTTCGAAAATACGGTGGCTAAAGCTAAAGAAGCTGGCGGCGAAGTCCTCGCTGGTGGTAGCCGTATTGAAGGTCCTGGTCACTTTGTAGAACCAACCTTTATTCGTGCTGAAAATCACTGGGACATTGTTCAGACTGAAACCTTTGCCCCAATTCTGTATGTGATGACTTATGAAACCATTGATGAAGCGATTGCGATGCAAAATCATTCCAAAGCAGGTCTATCCTCAGCAATTTTCACACGTGATATAAAAAATGCTGAGCGATTCCTATCAGCTATAGGTTCTGATTGTGGTATCGCCAACGTCAATATCGGCACTTCTGGTGCTGAGATTGGCGGTGCTTTTGGTGGTGAGAAAGAAACTGGCGGCGGGCGTGAAGCAGGCTCAGATGCTTGGAAAGCATATATGCGACGTCAGACGAATACTATTTTCTGGGGTGACACTCCAGTTCTCGCCCAGGGTATTAAATTCGACCTGGGTTAATCTGTTTTTTTATTGATGCCACACCTAGAGTTGTGGCTTTTGTTGTTTTCCTTTTAATAGGAGTTTTATATGGCGGTTTTTAACCTTCGTGCTTATGATGATCACGAACAAATCGTATTTTGCCGTGACGTAGAGTCCGGACTTAAAGCAATAATTTGTGTGCACAACACAAACCTAGGACCAGCCGTTGGTGGCTGTCGTATGTGGGACTATAATTCAGATGAAGGCGCATTAATCGACGCACTTCGTCTATCCCGAGGCATGACTTATAAAAATGCTATGGCTGGCCTACAGATGGGTGGCGGTAAATCTGTCATCATTGGTAACTCAAAAACCATGAAATCTGAAGAGCTATTCCGTGCCTTCGGTCGATTCGTGGACAAATTAAGTGGTAAATACATCACAGCTGAAGATGTAGGTATCAACCCACAAGACATGGCTATCGTGAACAAAGAAACCAATCACGTTCTTGGTCTTGAAGGAAAATCAGGTGACCCTTCGCCAGTAACTGCTTACGGTGTATTTACCGGATTAAGAGCTGCTGTAAATCATAGACTAGGCCGTAGCGACTTGGACGGTTTAAAAGTTTCTGTTCAAGGTTTAGGCCACGTGGGTTACTACCTATGTCGTCACTTACACGAACAAGGCGCAAAGCTAATTGTTACCGACATCAACAAAGAAAGCGTTGATCGCGTTGTTGACGAGTTTGGTGCTACTGCTGTAGATACTGACGAAATTTACCATCAAGACGTTGATGTTTACGCACCATGTGCACTAGGCGCAACGATCAATGATAATACAATTCCTAAAATCCGCGCTTCAGTGATTGCTGGCGCCGCTAACAATCAATTAGCAGAAGATCGTCACGGCGATATTCTTATGGAAAAAGGTATTCTATACGCGCCGGATTACGTTATTAACGCTGGTGGTATCATCAATGTATCGTTCGAAGAGAACTATAATCGTGATGCAGCTCTAAAGAAAGTCGACGAAATTTACGGTACTCTTACCGAAGTATTCGATGCTTCTAAAGCTGAAGGCCGCCCAACGAACGTTATTGCTGATGAATTAGCACGTAAACGTGTTGCAGAAGCCAAGAAATAAGCTTTTTACATAATAAAAAAGCGAGCTTAATGCTCGCTTTTTTTTGACCCGAATAAAAAGTCTATTGTCTTAATCGATAGCATACTGGAAGTATATACGATAAGCCGTTGACCAGACGGGGAACTCAACCTTCATCAAGAAGCACGTATAGTCATCTCGGCTACACTTGGACATTGAGAAAAGATCGTCCACTAACTCATTGGCCATTGGATAGTCCAGTTTTTCACTAAAGTCTTCATTTGGACCACAAAGGCCTAAGTCAGCTTCATCATGGAAACGGTCAAACCACAGCGAGTCAGGACTTGTAATAATATTACTAAGCTGAGCTCCACTCGAGTAAATACCTGCGTTTGCGACACTTCGCATTGCGTACTTTTTATCCAAAAAGCAAATTAAATACAAGGATTTCGTAGGGTAACGAGTATGAGCACCTACACAGCTTGCGTTCTTACCACCATGAAATGGACCTAGCTGCTCTTGTGGGTAATTCTTTATCACCCCGATGTTCTGCTCTTCATTACTAGCGTTTTCAGTTGGCACAACCATCCAGTTGTCACCTTGGCTAAAGTCATTAATGCGATTCGATATAGAAGGACTGGTAAGTTCTTTGATCACAGATACTGAGTTTAAATCATCACCAAGCTTATCGGTATTAGACACCAATTCTGGTTTGTTAACCTCTATCGAATTTTCGCCCGGTACAATAGGAACCATGATAGGTCTTGAATTCTCAGTCGTTCGGCAGCCTTCATAGTAGCTGAGCGTGAACTGTTGGAGATATTTCGCATCTTGGCTACTTTCTTTTATGATACAAGCGAAGAACGAAGTGTCCATCGATTCGCCAGTAACCATCTTAGCAGCCTCGTATAAAGCTTGGCGTGCATCTTTCTTTGAGGTTGTAGCATCAGAACCCGAAGAACTCGACTCTTTAACAAGTTTCTTCAATGCTGAATGACTACGAGAGTATTCATAAATTAAATTTTCAAAGCGCTGAACTGCTGAACGAGCGTCTTCTATTAGCTTCGGGTTAATACTCTTTTCTTGAGCAAGGTCAATAAAACCTTTTAGACCAGCAGGCCCTGGTAAGGTCTCTATAACCTCAAGCCCATCCACCGCCTTATTAATAGTTTCGACCATTCTCTGACAAGTCGATTTATTTGCCGCTAACCATTTAGACATCCCCGTAATGGTTTTGGCATGGTTTGGGAAATCCTCTACTAGGTTAGCTAACCCATTCTTAATGCGTTCTCCCTCACGGCCTATAAGTGATAACTCTTTACGAGATAATGTCTTATTCACGGTTCTCTCCACTAAAAGCAAATCTGCATTTATCAAGTCATTATTGCACAATCCTTGATTTACCTCACATATTTTTTTGCGATATTTATTGAATAATATGCGGTTTTGAGAGATAAATCGTCCCATTTAGCTAAACATACAAGAATTCGAAGGTCTCATAAATACTTATAGTTTTACTAAATTTCATATATGCATGACTTAAGCTAGCAACTAAGTGTAAAAATCTCTGACACTTTTTTGTGCAAAAACGAAATATATCTCAAACTTATGTTTATGGCTAGTTTATTTGACATTTTTTTGTTTGGATTTAATTACTACAGTCCAATCTACCTTTGTCGCCAAATAGCTTTGATTGTTTTTCATACAAAAAAGTATGAAAAAGTATTGCAATTTGAACAAAAAAGCGTATAAAGCACAGTCTAAATTGTGCTGGTTAAAGCTGTTTTTATTGAATTCCATTAATTTAAACAGATTATATGATAACTATTTGATTTTATTGTATTTTAGCCTGCTCAGTAGGTCTGGGAAGTTTCTATCGTTACGCCCCCAGAATGTATAAATTTAGAGCTTTCATTATCAATTTTGGCTCTAACTTGCTTATGGCTCCCAAATCTATAGGAGATTACAGAAGTGTATAAAGACTTCGACTATAACCAAGAGATTGATCCTACTGACGCAACAGACACTCAGTGGCCTTCTTTCAAGAACGTCAATGAGAACGATGAGCGAAACGATCATTTCATACAACGTGATGGCAAGCAGTATGCCGGTACGCACCTAATCATTGATTTATGGGGCGCTTCTAAACTTGATAATTTACAAGTTATGGAGCAAGCCTTTCGTGAAGCTGTGAAAGAGTGTGGTGCTACCCTGCTCCATATCCACATGCACCATTTTACGCCAAATGGCGGTATTTCTGGTGTCGCAGTACTTGCAGAATCTCACATAAGTGTCCACACTTGGCCAGAACGCGACTATGCCGCGTTTGATGTATTCATGTGTGGTGATGCTGAGCCGCATAAAGCAGCTGAAATCCTGCGTAAAGCCTTTTTACCGTCGGAGTTATCGGTAAAAGAAATTTTACGCGGCGAAGTGCACAGCTAACAAAGCTAAAGTTAAGAGAAGTTAAATAAGACAATGAGCAAACGTTTTATAGAAACGCTTTACAAAACTTATGGCCAAAGTTTTGTCATCGACGAGATTTTGTTTGAAAGCAAAACCGACCATCAACATTTAATCATTTTTAAAAATGAGCAATTTGGTCGAGTTATGGCTTTAGACGGCGTTATCCAAACCACCGAAAAAGACGAATTCATTTACCATGAGATGCTAACCCATGTGCCTTTATTCGCTCATGGTAATGCTAAACGTGTGTTAATTATCGGCGGTGGTGATGGCGGTATCCTGCGCGAAGTTCTACGTCATCCCGAAGTTGAGCATGTGACTATGGTTGAGATTGACCAGGCTGTGGTTGATATGTGTAAAAAACACTTTCCTGCTCACTCGGATGGCGCCTTTGATGACCCGCGAGTTAATCTTGTTATTAATGATGGCGTTGAATTTATTGTCAACAATACCGACAAGTTCGATGTTATTATTTCTGACTCGACCGATCCTGAAGGCCCCGGTGAAGTGTTATTTAGCTCACGCTTTTATGAAGGTTGCAAAAACAGCCTTAATGAAGGCGGTGTCTTAGCCACTCAGAACGGTGTTAGCTTCATGCAGATTGATGAAGTTGTCACAACTTACAACCGTTTTGAAGGCTTGTTCGCGGATCGCTGGTTTTACAGCGCTCCAGTGCCAACTTATATCGGCGGCATTATGACACTAGCGTGGGGAACGGATGATGAGTCACTGCGCCAACAGTCTGCGCAAGAGATTCGCGAGCGATTTACGAAGAGCAACATCAAGACCAGGTATTACACGCCTGAGCTTCATGTCGCCAGCTTTGCGCTACCCCAGTATGTGGTTGATGTTTTAAAGTAACCTTCATACGAACGGAAAAACAAGGCGGGCTAATTAGCACCGCCTTTTTTGTGACTCAATGTCGAGTAGCACGAAAAGTTTCGGCTCCCCTGTTTAAAAGATAGGACAGCCTTTATACTAACCTACTGATTCATAGATAGTCTTAATACTAAGGCTAGCATTGATTGGAGAAACAACAGTAATGACTGTTACAACAAACGATTGGTCAATTGAGCAAGCACGCTCATTCTATAACCTTGCTTATTGGAGCGATGGTTTTTTCGACCTTAATAATAAAGGTGAGTTAACGGTGTCTCCTGATAAGGACCGCCCAGACTTGTCTTTTTCGTTATCATCAGTCTGCAAAGAAGTGCAAAAGCGTGGATTTCAATTACCTGCTCTACTTCGCTTTGGTGATATTCTGCATCACCGTGTAAATAGCTTATGCCAAGCTTTTAACCAAGCGATCACAGAACTCAATTATCAGAGCAAATACACCGTCTGTTACCCGATTAAGGTTAATCAGCAGCGTCGTGTTGTTGAAGGCATCGTAAAAAGCCAATCAAAAATCGATAAAGAACATAAACAAATCGGCCTTGAAGCCGGCAGTAAGCCTGAGCTTATGGCGGTTCTGGCTATGTCTGAAGACACTAACTCAACGATCGTCTGTAACGGCTATAAAGACCGTGAGTATTTACGTTCAGCGCTTATTGGTTCTCAGCTAGGCCATAAGGTTTATATCGTTATCGAAAAACTCTCTGAACTTGAGTTATTACTTGATGAAGCCAAGCAAATGGGGATTAAACCATCCATAGGCGTTAGAGCCCGCTTAGCTTCTAAAGGTGAATCCAAGTGGCAAACTTCTGGCGGTGATCACTCTAAGTTTGGGTTATCGGCTAGCCAGATTTTGCGCTTAGTCGAAATTTTACAGGAACAGGACCAGCTGGATATTTTCCAACTGCTGCACTTCCACCTAGGCTCACAAATTACCTCTATTCAGGATATCCGTAACGCGCTCAAAGAGTGCGCACGTTTTTATGCTGAATTGCATACACTCGGCGTTCCAATCACGACAGTAGACGTTGGTGGCGGTCTTGGTGTTGATTATGAAGGGACACACAGCCAAAGCCACTGTTCGATGAACTATACGCTCGAAGAGTATGCTTATAACGTGGTTAATGCATTCCATGAAGTTGCTGAGTCTAGTGATTTACCACACCCTAATATTATTACGGAATCAGGTCGCGCCTTAACGGCACACCACGCCGTTTTAATTGCGAACGTGATTGATTCTGAGTCGCCGATTCAGCACAAAGTAGAGCAACCAGAAGAAAACGCTTCTGCAATTTTGCAAAACTTCTGGAATATTTACCAAGATATTCAAGATGCTGATAATGCAAAGCTCATCCAGGCCTTGCACGATACCGGCTATTACCTTAATGAAGCACAAGGTATGTTTAGCCATCAAGTTCTCAGCCTTGCTGAACGCGCTGTTGCAGAGCGTTTGCATCGCCAGATTTTGTTAACTATCAAGCAAAAATTGACTCCAGAAACACTAGAGCAGGAAAGCATTTTAGCGAACCTGAATGAGCAACTGGCGAGCAAGTACTTTGTGAACTTTTCAATTTTCCAATCCTTACCGGACGCTTGGGCAATTGATCAAATTTTCCCTGTAATGCCACTTAAAGGCTTAGATCAGGAGCCAACTGAAAGTGCTATTATTCAGGACATTACTTGCGATAGCGATGGCTTGTTGGAGCAATATGTCAACAATCATGGCATTACCTCAACCATCCAATTACCTCAGTACCAGCATGGTGAAGAATATCTTTTAGGTTTCTTCTTGGTGGGTGCTTATCAGGAAATTCTTGGAGACATGCATAACCTGTTTGGTGATACTCACACTATCGACTTAAGCCTTAACCAAGCTGGTGAACTCGATATCAATGGCACTAACTATGGCGCTGGTGTGGACGAACTTTTGGAGTATGTTGACTTTGATGCCAAGTCTTTACTAGAGTCGTATCGTCGCCAGCTTAAAAGCAGTGATTTAGAATTAACCCAACAACGCCAATACCTTGCTGAGTTAAGAGAAGGTATATATGGCTACAGTTATTTAGAAGAGTGATATGAAGAATCAAACAAACCGTCGCTGGCGTGCGGAATGGGAACAGCACAAGGCGACGTGGATGGCTTGGCCTTGTCGCCAAGAAATTTGGACACATGGTATTGAAAAAGCTCAGCATGCTTTTGCTGAGGTTGCCAACACCATTTCCGAATTCGAGCCAGTCCATATGCTGATACGTGCGGAGGATGCTGCCGTTGCGCAAAAGCTACTAAGTTCTGACATTGAGCTACATTTTTATGCGCTTGATGACAGCTGGGCACGTGATATCGCCCCGCTTTGGATTGATGAAGCTTTGAACGATGGTAAAAGCTCTTCTAGCAAACCGTTAGCCCTCGACTTTCTGTTTAATGCTTGGGGTAATAAGTTTACCCCTTACGCACATGACGCCAAAGTCGCTGATCATATTACTCAGCTCACTCAAACTAAGCGAGAGGCGCACGACTTTGTGCTTGAAGGTGGCGCAATTCATGGTAATGGCGCGGGTACGCTACTGACTACTGAAGAATGCCTGCTTCATCAAAACCGTAATCCAAAGCTCGACAAGAACACTATCGAAGAACGGTTGCTACAAGCTTTTGGTGCAAAGGATGTCATCTGGCTTAAAAATGGTTTAGCTGGCGACGTAGATACTGATGGGCACATCGACAATATTGCTTGTTTTGTGGATGAGAAGACTATCATCACTCAGTCTACAGCAGATACTCATAGCGAAAACCATACTATTTATGCAGACAATAAAGCCATCATCAAAGGCTGTGGTCTTGAGCTTATTGAAATAGCGGAGCCAGAACCACGCTTTAGCGATGGTGTTCGCGTGCCCTTATCGTATATAAACTATTACATAGCTAATGACTTAGTTGTGCTACCTTCGTTCGGCTGTAAGCAAGATGAGCAAGCCTTTTCGGTAATGAAGGATTTATACCCTTCAAGACAAGTGAAGCAAATAGATGCAAACGAAATCCTCGTTGGCGGTGGCGGTATTCACTGCATTACCATGCAACAACCGCTAATCTAAAGTTGGTAAAGTGAGATAATTAGATGAGAAACGTAACCTTTTCCGCGACACAGTTTGCTGTGAGCAGTGATTTTGATGAAAACTTAAGTCTTGGCGAATCTCTGGTTAGAGAAGCAGCGGCTGAAGGCGCTCAAGCGATTTTGTTACAGGAATTGTTTGCTGGCTATTACTGGTGCAAAGATCAAGATCCAAAGTATTTTGACTGGGCTGAGCCCTACGACACTAGCAAGGTTTTACAACACTTTTCAGCCCTTGCCAAAGAGTTAAAAGTAGTGCTTCCGATCAGTTACTTTGAGAAGTCTGGTAATGCCCACTTCAACTCACTTGCTATGATCGATGCAGACGGAACCATCTTGGACAACTATCGCAAAATGCATATTCCAGACGGCCCCGGCTATCAGGAAAAGTTTTACTTCAGTCCGGGCGATACTGGCTTTAAGGTATGGCAAACACAATACGGAACATTCGGAGCGGCTATCTGTTGGGATCAATGGTTTCCTGAAACTGCTCGAATTTTAGCATTACAGGGCGCTGAGGTAATTTTTTATCCGACAGCAATAGGCACAGAGCCACAAGATCCAAACTGGGACTCGCGCCGTCATTGGCAAAGAGTTATGCAAGGTCATAGTGGCGCTAACATGGTGCCAGTGATTGCCTCGAATAGAATTGGAACTGAGCAAGGCGAAAGCTGTGAGATCAGCTTCTATGGCTCGTCATTTATCACGGATAATTTTGGTGAAAAGGTCAAAGAAATGGACAAGACGTCTAAAGGCGTTATTACGCAAGAGTTCGACTTAGAGTTACTTGCCAAACAAAGAGCATGCTGGGGATTGTTTAGAGATCGCCGTCCTGATCACTATCACCGAATTACACAACTTTGACTTAACAATTAGCCGTAAAACACTAGAGCCATGCCAAAAACGCATGGCTCTAAATTTAACGAAACAGGATTATTAAAACTGTCGTTATTTTAATTGCCACAGTTCGATCTTGTTTCCCTCAGGATCTAAAAACCAAGCAAAAGTACCCATTTCATCTTCACAAGGTTCACCGACCAAGATACCACCTGCTTCTTGAACTTGCTTCAAGCATTGGTGAATATCATCAACGATAAAGTTGATCATAAACTCTTTTTTAGACGGTTCAAAGTAATCCGTATCTTCTTTAAAAGGCCCCCATACAGTACAGGCATTCTTAGGCGCATCTTCTTGAGAAAAGTGCGAACCTCCATAACTAGGGTCGATATTAAAACCTAATGTATCTTGATACCAGCGCCCTAATTCATCACGTTTTTTCGATTTAAAGAAAATACCGCCAACTCCAACTACCTTTCCCATAAGCCGCCCTTATTCATTACTCATTAGACTTTCAGTAACACCTTGATCTACAGCGTTAATGACGTTGGTATATCCTAGTTTTTCAAGGCTAGCTTTCGCCTTGGCAGCACGATTACCGCTACGACAATAAACCACTACTAGCTCGTCTTTATCAACCTCTAACTCAGAAGCCCTACTCGGAATTTCATCAAATGGTATATGGACTGCATCACTGTAGTGACCAGTCTTAAACTCTTCATCCGTGCGCACATCCAACACTTTCGCCCTTTTAAAATCACCTTCTGCAAACGCTATAAAATGCGCCCTGTAACCGTCAGGATCTATCTTTTGATTGACCGCTGGGTATGGCTTTAAATAACCTAACTTAAAGATCATATTTTCGACAACAAGTGTATCAGTTGCATCAGGACCAAGACTCAGCACTTTTTGTACAGGCGTGTTCTTTAACGTGTAATTGACCACCACATCAGCACTACCTTGATGAATACATTGAGCACCTTTGGGACAACGTGAGTCTTGCTTTACACGTTCGAATTCAAACTCAACGTCATTAACTAAAATTTTTTCACCTGCCTGCAGAGTAAAGTCTTTAGGTAAGTCGGTCGTCTCTTTGACTATCCCATCATCTCGACATGCTATCGTCAGTAGGGTTAATGCAGTAATTATTAAAACTTTCTTTAAAGACATGATGCTCTCCTGTTCCTTCAAAGTGGTGCATGTATTTGAAATTCATTGTTGTTAACAATATAAATTGCAAGAAATGGCGTCCCCACCAGGACTCGAACCTGGAGCTTAGGCTTAGGAGGCCCATGATTTATCCAGTTAATCGATGGGGACTTTAGACATAATTATCGATAAATTAATTATAGGGATTAGCCATTAAAGATAAATAGTTCATTGAATATTTTCTACTAAGAAATCAATCAGCACTCTGAGTTTTGGCGACATAAATCGATTTTGTGGATAGACAGCCCAAATACCTTCAACAGGTATTCGGTAACTCTCCAATATCGGAATTAACAAGCCATGATCAATATACTCCTGCGTATAGTAATCGGGTAACTGTACGATCCCAATACCTTTTAGTGCTGCTCGGGTTAGACCAAATCCACTGTTGTAACGCAGATTACCATTTACTCTGACACTCTTCTCTTTGCCTTCGACAACGAAGCGCCAGTGGTCAAGAGTCCCTAATAAACAGTTGTGATTCGAAAGTTCTGAAATTGTATGTGGCGTACCGTACTTATGTAGGTATTCTGGTGCTGCGCACACATAATTCGAACGCTTGCTCAGTTTACGCGCCATCATGGTAGAATCTTCTAAATCGCCAATCCGAATGGCTAGGTCATAATTCTCTTCGACTAAATCAACCCTTTTGTTAGTCAGATAAGCTTCTACCTCAATGTCTGGATACCGCATCACAAACTTATTTATTAAGGGTAAGACAATCTGTTCGCCATAAGTTACCGTCGCGGTCAGCTTGATTTTACCTTGAGGCTTACTTTGCAGGTTCAGCAACTCGTCTTCGGCATGCTGTAAACCATCAAGCACCGCACGGCAATGCTGATAATAGATGCTTCCTTCTTGGGTAATAGTCACCGTACGAGTCGTTCTATAAAGTAGCTTTACCCCTAAACGACTTTCGAGCTGGCTTATTTGTCGGCTCACTTGTGCCGTCGATAAATCGAGCTTTTTGGCAGCTGCCGTAAAGCTTCCCTCCTCCGCTACCGCCACAAACTCATTAACACCCTGCCACTGCATATTGTTACCATATAGTAATAGTGAATTGCTAAATTAGATATTATCATTATTTAATAAACAAATATAATAGCTTCATCGTTAAAACCAGAGGAAGAACTCATGTCACAAGAATTTATTAAATCAAAAGCAGCCGTTGCCTGGGAAGCTGGCAAGCCACTATCCATCGAAGAAGTTGATGTCATGCTACCAAAAGCTGGCGAAGTTTTAGTTCGCATTACAGCTACAGGCGTATGTCATACCGATGCTTTTACTCTATCAGGCGATGATCCCGAAGGCGTATTCCCGAGTATTCTAGGCCACGAAGGTGGCGGTATTGTCGAACAGGTGGGCGAAGGCGTAACCAGCGTTGAAGTTGGTGATCACGTGATTCCACTTTACACACCTGAGTGTGGCGAATGTAAGTTCTGTCTTTCGGGCAAGACCAACCTATGTCAGAAAATTCGCGAAACACAAGGCAAAGGCTTGATGCCAGACGGTACAACTCGCTTCTACAAAGACGGTAAGCCAATTTACCACTACATGGGCTGCTCAACGTTCTCAGAGTACACAGTATTACCAGAAATCTCATTAGCCAAAGTTAATAAAGAAGCGCCTCTAGAAGAAGTTTGCTTGCTAGGTTGCGGCGTAACAACTGGTATGGGCGCAGTGATGAATACAGCTAAAGTTGAAGAAGGCGCAACCGTCGCTATCTTCGGTCTTGGTGGTATCGGCCTATCAGCAATTATTGGTGCGACAATGGCTAAAGCATCACGAATCATTGCGATTGATATTAACGAAAGTAAGTTTGACCTAGCCAAAAAGCTTGGTGCGACAGATTTTATTAACCCAAAAGACTACGACAAACCAATCCAAGAGGTTATCGTTGAGCTAACCGATGGTGGCGTCGACTATTCTTTCGAATGCGTTGGTAACGTTAACTTAATGCGCTCAGCGCTAGAATGTTGCCACAAAGGCTGGGGCGAATCGATCATTATTGGTGTTGCAGGCGCTGGTCAAGAAATCTCTACCCGTCCCTTCCAGCTAGTAACCGGTCGCGTTTGGAAAGGTTCTGCGTTTGGTGGCGTAAAAGGACGCTCAGAGCTACCTGAATACGTCGAGCGTTATATGAAGGGTGAGTTTAAATTGAATGACTTCATTACACACACCATGAAGTTAGAAGATATTAACGAAGCCTTTGATCTGATGCACGAAGGAAAAAGCATCCGTACTGTTATTCACTATTAAGATAGTTTTCACTTAGGAGATATTTATGAATCTTGAAAATGTGAGCGCCAATAAATCATTTGGTGGCTGGCATAAACAATATAGCCATCAGTCCAAATCGCTCGGTTGCTCTATGCAGTTTGCTATCTATTTACCGCCGCAAGCGAGTGAATCAACCCCTGTGCCAGTTTTATACTGGCTATCAGGCTTGACCTGCACCGACGAAAACTTCATGCAAAAAGCTGGCGCCCATAAAATGGCTGCCGAGCTCGGTATTGCTATCGTCGCACCAGATACCAGTCCGCGTGGTGATGATGTGGCTAACGATGACGCTTATGACTTAGGGCAAGGCGCTGGGTTTTATCTCAATGCCACTCAAGCCCCTTGGGACAAGCATTATCGTATGTATGACTACATCAATGATGAACTCCCTGAAGTGATTAAGCAAACATTCCCAGTTAGCGATAAATGGGCAATCTCTGGACATTCGATGGGTGGCCACGGCGCCATCATGATGGCTCTACGTAACCCGGGGAAATATACATCCGTATCGGCCTTTAGTCCTATAATGAACCCTGTTAAAAGTCCTTGGGGCGAAAAAGCATTTACTGCATACCTAGGAACAGATAAAACCTTATGGAAAGAGTATGACTCGACTGAACTCCTTAGAAAGAGTGATGTCAGCTTCCCTCTTCTCATCGACCAAGGCTTATCCGATAACTTCCTCGCTGAGCAACTAAAGCCGCAAAACTTCGTCTCTGTAGCTAGCGAAAAGAACTTCCCGTTAACTTACCGAGAGCACGAAGGCTATGACCACAGCTACTACTTTATCAGTAGCTTTATTGAAGACCACTTGGAGTTTCATAGCAAACACCTGACTTCATAATAATGGTTATCTGGCTGGAGTGTTAATTTATTTCAGGACGGAACATAGGGTATAAAAAAAGCCGCTTAACGCGGCTTTTTTGTTAGTTCACTCGGGCGCTGGTTACTCTCGTTTTTAAGTTTCTATTTAAGAACTGTAGCATCTTCGTATAAGCCTCTACACGATTGTCTTCATCAGCAAAGCCATGTCCCTCATTTGGTTTAACCAATGAATCGTATGGGATGTTGGCTTCTTCAAGCTTTTCTGTAAGAACCTCATAATGCTCTATTGGTGTTCTTCGATCACCAGTACCATGAACAATCAATAGATCGGCTTTAATTTTATCTACAAAGTTCACCGGTGAACGCTCATAAGCAAACTCCTCACTGTCATAACCCCAAGCATCATTTAAAAACTCACGACCACTTTCTCGCTCATAAATATCTGAATACTTAAAGACCTTAATATCATATGCACCAGCATAACCAATAGCACACTGGTACAAATCAGGCTCTTTAACTACCCCCATCAAAGCAGCGTAGGCACCATAACTTGCACCGGCAATACAGATTCGATTTTTATCAGCAAAACCTTGCTCAACAGCCCATAGCGTTGCATCAGTTAAATCATCCTGCATCTCGCGCCCCATCTTTTTGTAATGGTCGAACTGAAAGCTTCTTCCTCGTCCTCCAGAACCTCGATAGTTTACTTGAAGCACTGCATAGCCATTATAGGCATAGAAATGAGCTTCAGGGTCATAATACCAACGATCATAAGGACCATAGGGACCGCCGTGAACTAGCACTACCATAGGCAGATTCTTTTCTTGCCCCTTAGGTAATGTCAAGTAACCACGAATTTCGAGACCATCTCTAGCTTTAAAAGAAACAGGGTGTCTCAAGCCAAGCTCTTCGGTTTTAATCCAAGGCAAGCTTTTCATTTCAAACGAAAGTTTATTCTTTTCAGAATCATATAAATAAAATGAGCCAGGGTCTTGGTCATTTGATACTTTAACAATAGCAAACCGGTTATCCTTAGTCGGATGTCCTATGTCCACAACTTTGTCCGGAAATGCGCTTTCTAACATTGACTGAATCTTGTAAGCTTTTGATGTTTTATCAAAAATTGTAACCTCCGGATAATTTGGCTGGCGTTCTACACCAATTATCTTAGGGTCATCATACTTAAACTCGTATACATAACCTTCGATGTCAGCATCACCCTCTAAAAGATACACCAATCTTTTCTCTTTAGTCTTTAAGTCAATTGAGTAAAGCCCAGACTTTCCTTCATCAACATTAGAAAAAACTAGTAACTTACTATCATTATCATAAACTTGTAGAGGACTAATCATGCCATCTTCACGTTTAAACTCTGCAAACTTCTCCCACTCCCCCTCTTTATTCTTTAGATAGAGCAAAATTAGGTTTTGGTCATCGTCGTCCACACCAATACTGACATATGCTTTATTATTCTCACCAATTAATAAGCTTCCGCCTTTCACAGCTCCAGTCTCAAGTTTTTTGTAACGACTAGAATAAACATCAAACTCATAAAGTCCTGGATAGCCTCTTTCATACATTACTGCTAGAACTTTCTCGTCATCTCCATCTAGGGTATCAACTACCCTAAAACCTTTAGGAATAGAAGAGGATGCACCGGCTTTATTCCGTGGTGGCCAGATTTGATACTTTTTCGAGCCGTCTACATCACCAGCAAAGTAATATCCTGTACGTGCCGGTAGATCTAAAGGACCTACTTTTTTATTCCGTGATACAACTAAGCGTTTATTAGAAACCCAATAAAACTGACCCGCTTCGTAATCTTTAGGAAAGAAAAACCTCTGTTTTATCTTTTTTGTCTTTCTGTCTAAAATATATACTTCCTTTTTACCAGAAGCCTCACCTCTAACAGCTAAAAACTTACCATCCGGTGATAATTTTAAACTGTCTGCCTGTGGATACTTGAAGAAATCTTCCACCGTCATTTTTGCTTCTAACCCAAAGGGGATAGCAAGCAAGAGAAGTATAATGCACTTAAATTTTTTCATATTGATTCCATTTGTAACGGATTGTACTGTTTTTATTAGTATTAAAAAAAGCCCCGCATATGCGAGGCTTCATTTCGTATCTAAACAGATTAGAATACGTATGTTGCTTCAAGATAAACCTCTCGGCCGATACCTGCACCACCGTATACAAAGTTGTTGTACCATGGGAATGCGTTAGGACCAATTGTTCTATCTCTAGGTGCACCATTATCAAACAAATCACGAATCGTTAAACGAGTTCGAAAGTCTGAAGTCCAGTTATAGGATGTTGTTAAGTTATAACGGAAGTGTGGTGGCACTCTATCGCTTAGAGTTCCATCCAATACAAGCGGATGGCCTGGGTCATAAACTGTTGTAGAACCACGGCGTAACATTGTTAATGCAATTCCGAAGTCATTATAACTATATGCTGCGGTAGCATTAATGTTAGAGCGAGGCTCCCAGCCACCCAGAATTGGGTCATCACGTAACTCAACACCATCAAATTCGTGACTTAATAAATGAGAATAGTTAACTACAAAATCAAAACGACCATAGTCAATATCGAAACCATACATTAAGCGAGCATCTAGAGACTCAACAGACTCTTCTGAAATGTTACGCGGAGTAACGTTAAAAGAATTAATCTCATCAACATCGTCATCAGGGTTGTATACACGTGTAATTAGGTTAGAAACCTGATCACAGCTAATGTCTGATAAGTCTTGCGATGGTCTTGAGCCTGTTACTTGTACAGAGCCATTAGTTAAGCATTCGAACTCACGGAACAATAATGAGCTTGAAGATAGCTGAGCTACTCGATCTTCAAGAGTAACTTTTTGCCAATCTAGTTGGAAGGTCAAGTCATCAGTAATATCGTAGACAAAACCTGCCCAACGTGTATCACCAGTTTCATCTTTAAGTGGCTCATTACCAACTTCACCAGGACCTAATCGACGAGCAAAGATTTGTGTTCCAGTACAATCTTCAACAGCGTCAAATGAGCCTGGCTCACCTAGCCCCTGCCAGCAAGAATATAAATCAGTTACTGTAGTGTAGAACCCTGTGCGGCTATAAACTTGAACTAGATCAGGAGCTCGGAAGGATTCTGAGTAGCCACCACGGAATAAGAAGTTATCAGCCGGACGCCACTCAAACTTCACCGATGGGGTAACTCGTGTACCGATAGATGATGAGTCTTTGTCGTATTTATCCGCACGAGCAGCTATGTTTAAGTCAAATGTTTCATGGAATGGGATGTTCATCTCCATTCCAAGTGCGGTACGCGTTCTATCGCCTTGACCATCATAACCTGTTAAGCCTAACCAACCAGATCCACTAGTGTAAGGGAAAGGAGGTGTTTGCTTAATTAATTCGTCAGGGTTGAACTTGAGTTCCTGTTTTTCATATTCAAGAACTGCAGCGTAAGAAACCGGACCTGCTTCCATATCCCACAGATCACCACGCAACATGAATTGCGCGCCAGTAGATGATGTTTCGTTACCGTAAGTTTGAGTGCCTAGAGCGCTATTTACCAGATCTCGGTTTGAGTCATCAACCTGAGCAAACAAGTTATCCCACAATCCGAAAGTACCATTACCTTGGAATACAGGTGTTGCACCCGCATAACCTAAGAAGTCACCAAAGAAAACGTCAATGGCTTCTTGTGCTTTAAAGCGTACACGGCTACTTTCTAGCTCGTACTCACTTCTATAAACGGAAGCTTCCCATTCGTGATCACCAAAGTAACCTCTAGCACCAAATGATGCGTTGTAAGAGTTGTCTTCGAATTTTGAATCTAGTGAGCGCTGAAGGTCTGACTCATAGAAACTTCTTAAGACTGTATAGTAATCACCATTATTAACGTTAAAGATACGCTCTTGAATGAAAATACTATAGCGGTCTACCGATGATTCACTTGAGTTGTATAAAAGTTCCCCGAAAAGTTCTACGTCCCCAAGGTCATATGTACCATTTGCGAAAACAGATAATTGCTCGCGCTCATTTCGGAAGTTTGTTAGCGCAATATTGTCACGACCACACAAATAACCTAAAGATTCAGAGAATAAGAACCTCTCTGAGCCAAAGTTTTCACACTGGTTACCCGGATCTACTAATGTAAACGAGTTACGATCTAATACATAAGTGTCGAAGTTAAGCGTTGGAGACTCTATATCTGCATAAGGGTAATCATCATTTGAATCATACTTATCGTAATCACCAGCGCTGATAGGATCAGTCTTACGATAAGAAACCCCGACTGTGAAGTTTCCGTTCTCAGTTACCGTTCCAGTTGTTAAATCAACTCTGTAATCGTTTCCTTCAGCCTCAACTGGGCGGCCATAAATTACGTTAACAGTTGTTTCATCAACATTTTCTTTTAGAACAATATTAACTACGCCTGCAACTGCATCAGAACCGTAGATTGAAGAACCACCACCACTAAGTACTTCAATTCTCTCAATCGCAGCCTGAGGAATAGCACCAAAGTTTACAGCAGAGCTGCTACCTTGGTAGGCAGCTGGATAGTTTGCAACACGACGTCCGTTAATCAGAGTTAGAGAGTTACCCACACCAAAACCACGAATGTTCAATGTGCGGATATCTGGAGTGAAGCCACCTGAAAATTCAGGACCTTCGATTTGAATACCGTTGTTTATGGTTAAATCGTTCAAGGCATCAAAAACTGTTGTATGGCCTTGTTTTTTCATATCATCACCAGTAATAATCAATACTGGCGAGGCACCTTCTACATGGTTTCGCTTCAAGCGAGAACCCACAACAGTTACGGTGTCTACTTTGGCTTCTTCCTGCTGCTCATCATCATTATCCTCTTCCGCGGCATAAGCCGTTGCAGAGAATGCAACTGAGGCTGTAGCAAAAAGCGCCAACTTTACCGCTTTCGCGATAATGTTTTGCTTTGTCATTGTTTTAAATCTCCCCTAGTTTATTTTTATTCCAGCCAGAAAACCCTCCGGCAATCCAATACTAATAAAATATTTATCGTTTGAGAAGCAAAAGCTCAATTTAATTAATGACTTGCATTAATTATTTTAACAACAACTGTATTCGAGCCTATTTTATTATCGTGGAGTTATGTCGTAACTTTCAATTATGGTAATCTATAAGCTCCATTTGTTTTCGCCTTCTTGTCCTCCGGATGCAGTATGAGTAAAGTTTCCATTTTCACGCCAGGCAGCAGTCATTCTTCACTTCCTTTTTATTCGGGACGTGTTTCAGCAGGCTTTCCAGGCGTTGTTGACGAGCACATGGAAGACACCCTAAGTCTTGATCAGCTTTTGATAAAGCACCCTGAAACGACCTTCTTTGCTCGTGTTGAGGGGGATTCGATGACGGGGGCTGGGATTTTTCAGAGTGACATACTAATTGTCGATCGTTCAGTATCCGCAAAAGAAAACGATATCGTGGTAGCGCTACTTGATAATGAGTTTACGGTTAAGCGTCTAAAAACCCGAGATGGCTTATGTTTAAAAGCTGAAAATCCCAATTATGCCGATATCCCAATTACAGGAGAGCATGAGCTGGTTATCTGGGGCGTGGTCACTGGTTTAGCAAGGAATTTCCGTTAATGCTTCCAAAGCATGAAGCAACCTACGCCTTATGCGACGTAAATAGTTTTTACGTCGCCTGTGAACGGCTATTTCGCCCGGACTTAATAGGCAAGCCTGTTTTAGTGCTCAGCAACAACGATGGTTGTGCTATAGCCATGTGTGACTACTGCAAATCCATTGGCATAAAGATGGGGGCGCCCTACTTTCAGATAAAGCCCTTAATAGAAAAGCATAATATTACTTGGTTCTCTTCAAACTATGGCTTATATGGCAATATCTCCCAGCGCTTTAACCAGATACTGCAACGTTTTACAGATCACGTTGCGCCTTACTCTGTGGATGAGTCATTCCTTTTATTTCAAGGTTTTGAAGAGGACCTCATCGAACGCAGCCAGAAATTACGAAAAACGCTACTGCAATGCTTGTCGCTGCCAGTCTGTATTGGGCTTGGCCCTACTAAAACTCTGGCAAAGGTCGCCAACTACTATGCTAAGAAACATAAAAAATCCAGCACAGGAGTCGTAGATTTACGGAATGTTCATCATCGCAAATGGGCACTTCAGCACCTCGAGGTTGAAGATATCTGGGGGATTGGTCGGCGCCTTGCGCAAAAGCTGAGGTTTCAGGGAATCAGCAATGCTTGGCAATTGCATAACGCAGACTATAAAACCCTACAACGCATGTTTTCCGTCAACATGGAACGCACCATTCTCGAGTTGCGAGGCCAGCCCTGCCTTGAGCTTAACCAACACCCCGTTGCCAAGCAGTCGATTTTGAACTCGCGTTCATTCGGCACTCCTATTAGTAATAAGGCAGATCTCAAGGAAGCATTGGCTTACCACACCACTCGGTGCTGTGAAAAACTGCGTCAGCAGCAGTCTCTAGCAAGTAATATCGAAGTCCACCTATATACAAAAGACAGACAACAACTCAGCACAAATTTATCTTTAGTCGAGCCTAGCGACGATACGGGTTTATTTTTGCAAGCCGTTAATCAGGGGCTGGACAACATATTTCAAAGCCATCAGACCTACAAAAAAGCGGGGATCACTCTTTATGGCATAGTGCCTAGCAACGGTTATCAGTCTGATATCTTTAATAACTCAAAGCAGCGCCCAGAACTTATGGAAAGCCTCGATACCATTAACTCAAAATACGGTAAGGATACAATCAAGTTTGGTAGTCTCGGTTTTGAAAAGCGATGGGCCATGCGTGCTAATGCTCGCTCGCCTCACTACACCAGTCGCTGGAGCGATATTATCCAAATAAAGTAACCTAGGTAAACAGCTTTAAGCACTTCAAGGCAGTGATTGTAAGCACCGAGAAGATTACTTTAGTGGATAAGTTAGCTACTATAGTCAGCATTAAAACCAATCAACGCTAAAAACAAACTTCATGAGCAACGATATATTTTTATTAGATCAATCGCCTATATTTCCGCCTGCCAACCTGGCTCAAGAAAGCCCCAACGGTTTACTCGCGGTTGGTGGCGACTTATCCGTTGAACGGTTAATCGAAGCTTATAAAAGTGGCATCTTCCCGTGGTTTTGTGAAGGCGAGCCGATTTTGTGGTGGTCACCGGATCCACGTTGTGTGTTTTTGTTAGATGGCATTCATATTTCACGTTCGATGAAACGTGAGTTAAATAAATCACCCTATAAAATTACTATCAATAAAAACTTTGAAGCTGTCGTTGATGGATGTGCTGCGCCAAGAGCCAAGGAGCCTGAAACATGGATTTTACCTGAAATGAAAAGCGCCTACCAAGAGCTGCATTCACAAAGTGTCGCTCACTCTATTGAAGTTTGGAATGACGATGAGTTAGTAGGTGGTTTATATGGCGTGAGTTTAGGTCGCTTTTTCTTTGGCGAGTCGATGTTTAGTCACGCAAAAAACGCTTCAAAATTCGCGCTAATCTATCTTACAAACTATCTTCTTAAAAATGATTTTATCTTGCTCGATAGCCAGGTTGGCAATCCGCACCTATACAGCATGGGCGCTGTGGATATCACTAGAGAAAACTTTTTAGAGTTACTAGATAAGCACTCAGACTGGCAACAGCCAAGCGGCCTCTGGCAACCAAAACAACTCGTAGATTGGCGCTAAAGTTTGTGGAAAATGTTAGTTGAGAGTAGTAACCTAACACTATGACTCAAAAGGAAAAACCAACACAACACATTCGGTTATTCAAGGGCCCTGAGCATGCCTGCGGATACCTAGAGAACAAAATAGCAGTATCTGTATTTGCAGATCCAAGCTTGCTATTGAATAACGATTTATATTCTGAATTAAGCCGCCAGGGCTTTAGACGCAGTGGTGAGCATGTTTATCGCCCCCACTGTCAGGGGTGCTCTGCATGCTGGGCATACCGAGTAATTGTTGAGAAATTCAAGCCATCGAAAAGTCAGCGTCGAGTGTTAAAAAATAACAACCACTTTGAAGTATCCCTCGAAACTGCAGACTGCTATGCAGAGGATTATGAGCTCTATCAGCAATACATAAGCAAGCGCCATAAGGATGGCGATATGTACCCTCCTTCGAAACAACAATACTCTGATTTTTTGTTTTCTGACTGGTGCGATACGGTGTTACTAAGAGTAAGGGATAAGGGGCGCTTGATCGCCGTGATATGCCTTGATGTACTAGATGACGGACTATCTGCGGTTTATTCTTTTTTCGATACCTCAACTAACTACAAAAGCCTTGGTGTTTTTGTCATTTTAAAGTCTATCGAGTTCTGCAAAGCCATGAACTTGCCGTATTGTTACCTAGGTTATTATGTAAAAGGATGCCAAAAGATGGACTATAAAATTAAGTATGGACCGGCTCAAGTTTTCAAAGATAAACGCTGGCTCAAGTTAGATACTAGAGAGTAAATAAGACCATTAAATATTCGTTTCTAAAAAACTAGCATCGAAAAAACACCTTAAACAAAGATTCCCTAGCTCATCAGAAGCAAATTTCATAAATTGTCGTCGCCTAATCGCTAAATCAAAAATTCGCTTATTCCACTGTATGACAAGCTTATCTATCATTTTGTGCCTTAAGCCATTGATAAGTAAAATTAATTCGTGAATAAACCCAAAAATAACGAATAGCTCATAATTTTATGCACTTTAGAGATACCGCCTTATCAAAAAGTGTTAAAATATTTTTGCGATTGTGCGCCAAATAGTGCATTATACGCCCAATTTTTAGACATCTTGTTAATTGTATTCCACAGGAGAGAGAGGCCGAATGGCAAAAGAAGACGTAATTGAACTAGAAGGTAAAGTTCTGGACACCCTACCAAATACCATGTTTCGAGTAGAACTTGAAAATGGTCACGTTGTTACTGCTCACATTTCAGGCAAAATGCGTAAGAACTACATCCGTATTTTGACTGGCGATAAAGTGACAGTAGAAATCAGCCCTTATGATCTATCAAAAGGTAGAATCACCTTCCGTTCGCGTTAATTAACAACTTGTCGTTGAACATAAAAAAGGTGTTACTGAAATCAGTAACACCTTTTTTGTTAGACCTAGCCTTAAGTTGGGGCGAAATACGACTATTCTGCTTCTTCGCTCTGGGCTATTCTCTTTTGAAGAGGCTCTATACGAATATCAAGTGCCTTACCTTTTAGCGAGACATATACATCGCCACCGTCAACCAATTCACCAAATAGAATTTCATTAGCCAAAGGTTTTCGTACTTTATCGCTAATCAAGCGAGCCATAGGTCGAGCCCCCATATTCACATCGTAGCCATGTTCGGCAAACCACTCACGGGCATCATCGTCAACATGAAGATTGACCTGCTTCGCATCAAGTTGACCTTGAACTTCGGTAAGGAATTTATCAACGATAGATAAAATCACCTTCTTCGGTAGCGCATTAAACCAAACCGTCGCATCGAGTCTGTTTCTGAACTCAGGAGAGAAGGTTTTATTGATCGCTTCTTCACTGTTACGCGATAAATCTTGATCTTTGAAGCCAATCGTCTGCTTAACTAAATCCTGCGCTCCAGCGTTACTGGTCATCACTAACACCACATTGCGGAAGTCAGCCCTACGACCGTTGTTATCGGTCAAAGTACCGTGATCCATAACCTGTAATAACAAGTTAAAGACATCAGGGTGAGCTTTTTCAATCTCATCAAGTAACACAACGGCATGAGGATTTTTATTCACAGACTCAGTTAACAAGCCACCTTTGTCATAGCCAACATAGCCAGGAGGTGCGCCAATGAGCCTTGAAACTGTATGTCGCTCCATATATTCCGACATATCGAAGCGAATCAATTCTACGCCCATTAGTTTCGCCAGTTGTTTTGTGACCTCTGTTTTACCAACCCCTGTCGGGCCTGCAAATAGGAATGAACCTACAGGGCGGCCCTCCTGTCCCAATCCAGCTCGAGACAGCTTAATAGCCTCAGACAAAGTATCAATGGCTTTATCTTGACCAAAGACCACCATTTTCAGGTTTCGATCTAAGTTCTGTAACAGCTTCTTATCTGAGGAAGACACTGTTTTTTCAGGAATTCGAGCAATTTTTGCAATAACTTGCTCAATATCCACAGACTCGATGACTTTCTTACGGTTTTCTTCGGACTGAATTCTTTGACGTGCACCAGCTTCATCAATGACATCAATGGCTTTGTCAGGTAATTGACGATCATTAATGTATTTCGCAGAAAGTTCTGCGGCGGTTTTCAAAGCCGAAGCCGTGTACTTAACCTGATGATGTTGCTCGTAACGTTCTTTCAGGCCTTCCAGGATAGAAACCGTTTCTTTAACACTCGGCTCGTTGATATCGACTTTCTGGAAGCGTCTAGCTAAAGCATGGTCTTTCTCAAAAATACCTCGGTACTCTTGGAAAGTTGTAGAACCGATGCAGCGTAACTCACCATTGGCAAGTACAGGTTTAATCAAGTTTGAGGCATCCATAGTGCCCCCCGAAGCGGCACCAGCTCCAATAATGGTATGGATTTCATCGATAAATAGAATCGCGTGACGTTCTTTTTTAAGCTGAGCTAAAACCGCTTTTAAACGCTTTTCAAAATCACCTCGATATTTAGTCCCAGCGAGCAGCACTCCTAAATCTAAGGAGTGAACCACAGCGTCAGAGATAACTTCTGGGACTTCGCCATCAACAATCCTCTTTGCGAGACCTTCAGCGATGGCGGTTTTACCGACCCCGGCATCACCAACAAGTAACGGGTTATTCTTACGTCTGCGGCATAAGATTTGAACCACTCTTTCAACTTCGTGCGTTCTACCGATTAAGGGATCAATCTTACCCTCTTCCGCCATTTTATTAAGGTTAATGGCATATTGGTCCAAAGGCTTAGCCTCAGGAGCGTCCTCGGGTTGAACTTCATCTTCTATTTCTGTGGACTCAAAATCATCTTCAGCAACACCGTGAGAAATGAAATTAACCACATCGAGCCTGGAAACGTCTTGTTTTGACAATAAGTACACCGCCTGTGACTCAGGCTCACTAAACATGGCAACTAAGACATTAGCCCCACTGACCGATTCTTTGCCAGATGACTGAACATGAAACACGGCTCGCTGCAAAACACGCTGAAAGCCGATAGTTGGCTGAATTTCATAGTCTTCATTATCTTCAGAAAACTGCGGTGTTGTTTTACCGATAAAGTTTTCCAAATCTTCACGTAGCGTTGATAAGTCTACTGAACAAGCTTTCAGCACTTCGATAGCATCTTTGTTATCCAACAATGCCAACATCAAATGTTCAATAGTTATGAATTCGTGACGATATTCACGAGCTCGATGAAATGCTTTATTTAGCGACTGCTCTAATTCTTTATCAAGCATATAAACCTCTACTTAGAAGCCATAATGGCTCATTGCCGAGTTAATGGGTGCGGCTTTACGCGTCTTCAGGTTCCATCACGCACAACAGCGGATGTTCGTTTGAACGTGAAAACTCATTGACCTGAACTACTTTAGTTTCAGCAATATCAGGCGTATAAATACCACACACACCCTGCCCCTCGTTATGTACTTGAAGCATAACTCGGGTAGCTTTCTCCTGATCCATGGAAAAAAACTTACGCAACACCTCAATGACGAAGTCCATCGGCGTATAATCGTCATTTAAGATCATAACCTTATACATTGGCGGTTTTTTTAGTTTCGGTCTTGCTTCCGCAACCGCCAATCCTTGATCTTTATCTTCGTTAAATTTCTCTTCGTTACTCATATTTGGCTAATACTTGCCGGTTAATGGCTTTACATTTCTATTATGGCTATTAATGAGGGCATTTGGAAGGAGTTCAAGCGAGTTACTTTAGAATCTTTACAAGAGCACTCTGCGACATTAGCTCCCTGGCCATTTAACTTCAGTTACAATATAAATAGTTACATAATTTATGAATAAAACATTTACAGAGACTGTTTTTAAATTACAATATTCTGAATTTTAAATAAATTGAAACTAGGAATTAAATGAAAAAGATTGAACACATAGTCGAAGCTGGAATTTTCAATAGCCGATGGGTGCTAGCGCCTTTCTTTATAGGCCTTATTTGTTCTATTTTCGTACTTCTTAGTGGTTTTGCCAGAGAATTATGGCATTTACTAACCCATTTTAAGACGCTTAGTGAGACAGACACTATTCTCGGGATACTGGCGTTAGTCGATATGACATTACTTGCTAACCTGTTGATTATCATAATCTTTAGTGGGTATGAGAGTTTTGTTTCAAAACTTGATATCTCAAATCACGAAGACAAGCCCGGCTGGATGGGTAAAGTAGGATTCTCTACGTTAAAAGTTAAGCTCATCAGCTCAATCGTAGCAATATCGGGTATTGACCTACTAAGAACTTACATGCAGCTTGATAACGACAGCACCATTAGCCTCGAAATTGTGCAATGGAAGTTGTTTATTCACGGTGTATTCGTAATTTCTGGATTACTATTTTCAGTCATGGATTACTTAACTTCGAAAAGTGGCAATAACCACTAATGGAGTGAACTATTCCAGAGCTGTATTGATAGAAATAAAAAGCCCCGTATCAGACGGGGCTTTCTTTACAGGCAAATAACTCGAGAGCGACTATTCTTCAACAACTTTTGCATCAGGTGCATTACGCGCCACAGAGCTGATACCGTTATTGCGGCCACTTTCTGACTTATACATTTGGCTTTTACCAATTTGCTGACCGTTTGTAGCATTTAAGCCGAAATAAAAGCGGCCATCTTTTGCTGTTTTCTTTTCAAACCGTCCTTCATCTTGAGAATTCTTTCGAACTGATTCAATGCCATTTTCACAAGCTGATTGAGAAGAGTAACCCTGACTTTGTAAAATCACTTCACCGTTTCCAGCTTTTAAAACAAAGTAGCTTTTACCATCATTACCCTTTGAAATTACGAATTTTCCCGCCATTCTTATTACCTCACTTTGTTAACTTGACTGAGTTCAATCAGCCTCCTAATCACAAATACTTACTCATTTAATCTAAAAACTCAAGCATTTAGCGTGATTTTTAATAGAACATTAAACATTTTGTTGTGCTCTCGGATTAGATTAACTCATAATCGAGTAATGCCCATAGAGTGTAAACAAAAGGCCCCACATTGACTCATCCAAAAAACAAACGTCTTGCAGTGCTTTTTTTAGCTATTCTGGCAGTAGTTTTTTATCTAGCAGAAGGAAGCCTCGGAGGGATTGGCGACAGCCATAAAGGAGAACTCAATCACTCAGAGGAACAAAACTCGAATGCACACAAAACCCTTCAGGGCTATTTTGATAAAAAGGTCTCAGGAAAAATGATTACCATTAACGCTAAAATAACCAAGGTCTTACGGGACGACCTTCATCCTCCTCGTCATCAGCGCTTTATTATAAAGCTTGATAACAATTTAACAGTTCTAGTAACACACAACACTGATTTAGCACCACGAGTTAAATCTATAAAAGCGGGTGAGTGGATTAAAGTCACAGGTCAGTATGAGTGGAACAGTAAGGGAGGCGTGATACATTGGACCCATCACGACCCACAAGGACGCCGTGATGGTGGCCAAATTATTTATAAAGGCAAGGTCTACCGTTAGACAGTTTATTTATGGCGCTTGCCGTCCCAGCCACCCTGCTTTAACACTTTTTCACCCATCTGGGTTGGAACTTCCTCTAATTCGGTAGCCATAGAGTCATTCCAGCGATTTAAGAAACCGTAGAGACAAATAGCTCCAAGGATTTCTACGATTTGGTCATCGCTCCAATGGTTCTGCATTCGATCCATGAGGGGCTGATCGACATCGTTAGGTACAGAGCCAGCGGCTAGCGCATAATCAAGCGCTACACGCTCAGCGTCTGAATAGAGCGGACTTGTTTGATAGTCCCAAATGGCCTCTAGCTTTTCTTCGCTAATGCCATGGATCTGAGCGGCTACTAGCGAATGTGCCTCACAATATTGACAGCCTGCGGCTCGACTGGCGAAATGAGCCAGAAGCCTCTTAAAGCCTAAATCAACCTCGCCGTCTTCCGCCATCACGGCTTTGGTTAAAACACCAAAGCCTTTGACGATTTCTGGACGACGCTGCATCGTCAGTAAACTATTAGGAACAAAGCCTAAGATTTTCTCGAAAATAGCAAAATCTTCGGCTAAATCAGGGTGTAAATCTTTATCCAGTGGCTCTAAAAATGCCATATCAATATCCTCTACAGTTGCTTTCCTAAAAGGATATTGCCATGAATATCCAATACGATTGGTTTGCCCATTTCTAGCTCTTCTAAGCGTTTTAGCTGGGTCTTAGCATCACCTACAATCAAGTAATCCATTTTTTCGGGGCTCATGTACGTCTCAATGGTTTGCTTGAAGTCTGTCAGCGTTAGCTCTGTTAGTTCGTCCTGCTCTAACTGCAAATAATTTAGAGGCAAATCATAACTACTGATATTGGATAATATCCCCAGCATATTACTCAGAGTTTCAAACTCAAGTGTTTGACGCTTCAAAATAATATTTTTAGTAGTTTCTAAGTCTTCTTGTGTGAAGCTATCTTTATAACGCTCAATTTCATTAATCAAGAGCTCCAGTGACTCTTTAGTAACATTCGCGCGAACGCTAGTTTGAGCCCTAAAACTGCTCATGGATTTGCGGCGAGAAACATAAGAGTAAGCACCATAGGTGTAACCTTTTTGAATTCTCAACAATTGGAACAAGCGCGCACTGGAACCTGAACCAAGACGGTTATTGGCATAGACCAAATTATTGTAGTCTTCATGCCCGCCAGGGAAAACTAACTGTCCTGCCGCTATGACAGACTGTTTAGCATTTGGGATATCAATGAAATACAGCTGTGGCTCGCTATCGGTACCTTTTGTCTCATAGCTAGGCCAAGTAACATCCTTTGCTTTCCACGAGCGCTCTAACGACGCAAGAGCCTCTAATACGGTATTTTGATTAACGTCACCGACGATGTGGTAAGCAGCCACACTTGGTGAGACGTTTTTATAGTAAAAGTCTTTAACGTCGTCCAATGTGATCCTGGAGACGGTTTCACTGGTGCCACTTATTGGAGTTGCTAAGATATGGCCATCACCATAGAGTAACTTACGGCTAACCACTGAAGCTACGGACTGGGCGTCCCCTTCCCGTTGCTTCAGGTAAGTCAAAAGTCGTTTTTTAATACGCTCAAATTCTTCCTCATCAAAACGAGGCTCTAACAGCATTTCTTCAACTAGGGCTAGTGTTTGCTTGTAGTTACGACTCAAAGTGTTAGCACTAATGGTCATCGACTCATCGTCGGCAGAGATATAAATATCTGCGCCTATCAGACCGATCGCATCCTCCAGCTCTTCAGCGGTCTTACGCTGAGTTCCTTCCATCATAAGCTCAGCCAGTATATAAGCCACGCCCGATTTATCAGGCTGATCCAAGTAATGCCCACCATCAATGTCTAAGCTAAATTGCACTAGCGGCAACTCGTTATGCTCAATACCTAATACTTTTAAGCCATTGGCGAGCTCGTCTCGCCACACCGTAGGCGGTGTCAACAGTGGCGCTTCACCAAGTGGTGGCTCAGTGCGTGGGAAACTTGAAGGCGTTCGTGGGAAGTCTTCGGTGTCAGATAACACAACCTCTTCTTCCGCACCTTGTACAATTTCTTCTTCAACAACACCGGCGTCTTGCGCCCCTTCCACAGCAAGCTCAATTTGCCCTTTAGGCACAAAGCTGGTCATCACATAGTGATGATTTTTAATATATTTGTCGTATGCAGCTAAGATATCGTCTTTAGTAACAGCCTTAATCGAAGCTATATCTTTTTGTAAATAATCCGGTGACCCCGCGTACTCGTTATAGGTCGCTAAATTAAAGGCTTTATTGAGGACGCTTGAAATACTGTTATAAAACTGAGTTTCTTGGCGTACTTTGATTCGCTGTAAGTCTTTATCTGAAAAACCTTCTTTTTCAAATTTTTGCAAAGCTTCTTCGATAGCAACTTTGACATCATCAAGATCCACACCAGCATTAGCTCGAACACGAATAGTAAACTCTCCTGCGATTTCTCTAGAGCTATTATACGCGCTGACGCTAGGTGCTAACTTTTTGTCTTCAACGATAACCTTATACAACGGCGCTCGCTTACCACGAGATAGAATCTCGCCTAGCGCATCCAAGGCATAAGAGTCTTTGTGATACTCTTCGATGGTTGGGAACACTAAACGCAGCTCAGGGAGCTTAGCAAAGTTGTCCTCATGCGATAATGAAATAGTTTTCTCGAGCGTTACAGGACGAGGCTCTAGCTTTTCAACTGGCTGCCCTTTCTTGATTTCACCAAACCATTTCTTAACTAATCGCTTGGTTTCTTCAATATCAATATCACCAGCAATTACTAGGGTCGCATTATTTGGACCATAGTATTTCGCATAGAATTCTTTTACGTCTTCAAGACTCGCGTTTTGCAAATCCTCAAGGCTACCAATAACTGGCCAGTTATAAGGATGATCTTTTGGGTATAAGTGACTCGATATAACACCGCCAGTGTGGCCATAGGGTCTATTATCAACTCTTTGACGTTTTTCGTTTTTAACCACCTGTTTCTCACGTTCTAGCGCGTCTTTAGTTACAGTGTTAATCATATAGCCCATTCGATCTGAATCGATCCAAAGCAGCTTTTCAAAAGCATCCTTCGGCACAACTTCATAATAAATAGTGCCATCGTTCCAAGTACCGCCATTACGAGTGCCACCTAGTTCACCAATCATTTTACGATTTGCGCCTAAAGGTACGTTCTCAGAGTTGTTGAAAGCCATGTGCTCAAAGAAATGAGCAAAGCCTGTTTTACCAAGTTCTTCACTACTGGAGCCCACATGGAAAATAGTTGCAATAGCAACAATTGGATCTGATTTATCTTGATGGAGAATAACTTTTAAACCGTTATCCAGTGTGTATTTATCGTAGGGGATGGCGAAACTGGAACTATCCTTTTGCTCTTTAACGTCGCTTGTCATTCCTTGCTTCGTGCCCGCCCTTTCAGTACTAGTGCAAGCAACCATCATAAGCGCTGCTGAGGCAAGAGCAACAAATCCTTTAACCATTTTTATTTTCATTAAAATCCCCTTGTGTTCAAAGAAGGATACTATACTAAACTCCTGCGATAAATTGGCAAGTCCAAATGTCAGCTATAACGGTCAAGGCTAAATTCATCAGATATAAAAAAAGGCCTTCCTAAGAAAGCCTTTTTGAACATCGCTTAAACCTTACTTACCTACGATTTCATCAATCGTTCCTTGTGCTAAAGGATGGTAGCCAGGACGTGCAACTTTATAAACACGTTTTGCGAACTTAGCGCCTTCGTCCGTGTTCATTAGCTCACGATACAAAGGAACGATAAGCTTGCGACGGCCAATTGAAACTAAATATGTTTCTAGGCGTGGCATCACTACATCATAGTTAGTTTTAACTGCCAACATTAACCAAGCATGAGCAATTTCATTGTTGGTAGAATCCGTCAAACTAAACGCTTGGTCTAGCTGCTTCATTTGCTCTAGCTTTAAATCTTCCGGCAAATTATTAATAAAGTGCAGCCACTCGTGAACAGTCCACTCAGCAGAGCCCATTTCAGACAACTGTGTTTCGCCGCCTAGCCATGCTTTCGTTTTTGAGTCGATAGTAGTAAAAGCGTCAGAGGTTGGGTTTGGCATCATTTCTGGAAGCATTGGCTCATGGATCCAAACGTTAATCTCGTCCATGCTCACAACACCAGGGTGCTTTTCCAGAAGGTTTTCATTTAAATACTTTTTAAACTCTTCTGTGGTTAAGCTTTGGAACGCGTGACTATTGAAATACTCCACCAAGAACTCATCAAAAACTTCGCGGCCAAACTTATTTTCAAGGTAAGTCAGGAACATTTGACCTTTAGTGTAAGGAACACCTGAGAAAGCATCATCAGGATCACGACCATCTAGATTAACGTTTAAGATAGTGTCGCCCTTCGGTAAAGCTTCAACCTCTTGGCGCAAACCTTGTACATCAAGCGCACGCTCCATAGTGGCACGCTTCTTACCGTACAGCTCTTCCATGATGCGGTTTTCAACATAGCTGGTGAAACCTTCGTTTAACCAGAAGTCACGCCATGTAGCGTTAGTCACAAGGTTACCGGACCATGAGTGCGCTAGTTCGTGTGCGATTAGGTTAACTAAACTTTTATCGCCAGCGATAACCGTTGGCGTAATAAATGATAAACGCGGATTTTCCATACCACCGAATGGGAAGCTAGGTGGTAAGATTAATAAATCATAACGCCCCCAACGATAAGGGCCAAACATTTCTTCAGTAACCTTAACCATCTCTTCAGTGTCGTTGAATTCAGCCACTGAAGCATCGAGTAAACCTGGCTCAGCATAAACACCGGTTCTGTCGCTCATCGCTTTAAACTCAAGGTTACCAACGCCAAGCGCGATCAGATATGGAGGGATAGCCTGTGGCATTTCGAAATGATAGTCACCATCAAGCTCAGTATCAGGCTCGTTGAAAGCGCTCATCACAGCCAATAAATCTTTCGGCGTTTTCAGGTTTGCCTTGTAAGTTACGCGAACCGCTGGCGAATCTTGAATAGGAATAAAGCTACGCGCATGAATGGCTTGCGCCTGGCTGTAAACGAACGGGTGTTTTTTGCCAGCTGTTTGCTCAGGCGTTAACCACTGTAAGCCGCTTGCTTGCGGCTGAGTGCGGTAATAAACACGTGCTTTAGTCGTGTTATCGTCTAGCTCAACGGTTAACTTTGAACCTAGTACAGGATTTTTGTCAGCCAAGTCAAATTCAGTATCGACCCAACCCGCGTCGGTCATATACTGAGCTTTCTGAATATCGATATCTCTGGTGTCTAAAACTAAAGTAGACACACCGTCTTTTAAACGATCAAAAGTAATGTCGACGAACCCTTCAAGCGACCTCGCCTCGAAGTTAACATTTAACTCTAAATCTAAATGCTTAAGCTCGACTTCATCAAGGTTTCCGTAAGAATGCTCATCTACACGCGTGGTTTCCGTGTGTTTAGCTTCAGCGCCTTTCACTTCGCCCTTGTCGACAGCTTGTTCTTGTTTAACCGTCTCTTTACTAGACTTGGTATCTTCTGACTCTTGCTGACAAGCAGCTAAGCTAAAGGCCGCTGCCAACAGTAAATACTTATAACTTGTCTTCATTACTTTTCTCTTTTATCGTAGAAGTTTGATATTTAACCAATTATAAAAATTTAAGTAAAGCAAAGCGTCTTACTTAAAGTGGCTTTATTGTAGATCCTTAAAGCATGGAATCATAGGTCATATCAGAGGGATAGGCTACTGGTTAAATTTTAGACTTAACGATATATAAAGCGGTATAACAATGGCTTACGGAAACAAGTTAAATAAGACCGCAAGCAAGTGTCAGATTTTTTTACGAATAGCACCAACTCTGCCACACTTTTGGCTATAGGTTGATGATAGTATTACTCGCTGTTAGTGCTGGTACCGATAGCGATACAAAACTTGGAGTAACAATAAATGCCATCACTAGGTAGTGGAAAGTTCGATCGAGGTTATATTATTTCCATAGGGGGGTGTAAGCACCAACTGGATGATATTGTCGCTGAGCAAATCCGAAGTATCTGTTTAAGTGCATCAGCTTCAGCGGTTATCGTGAACGTAGGCCCTTCTTCTATTGAGCATCAGTTAGATAAAGTGCTAACAAATAATGGCTTTGAAGAATGCGTTGAGATAAGTATTAACAGTCGCCAAGATGCTAATAACCCCAAGCATCTTGAGAGGATGAGCGACAAAGAACTGATTATTATCCTTGGTGAGAAGCCACTACAAATTTCGACCATCATTGGCGGAACTCCGGTCGCTAAACAAATAAGGAAATTAAACGCGGACGGTGTCCATGTAGTCGGAAGCTACGGCGCTGCAGCTTTATTGAGTGAGCACATGATAGCAGGTGGTGATGAGTCTGTTGCACCCAAGCAAGACGGCGTGACAATGGCTCCAGGTTTGGGTTTAACTAACCGTTTTATGCTCGATTATCACTTCGAGCAACCGGGTAGATTAGGACGACTATTAACTGCCCTGTCCTATAACCCTTTTACTATCGGTATTGGGATTGATGAAGGATCGGCTTTATTTATAAGCCCTAAAGATGAGTTACAAATATTTGGTGTTGGCTCGGCAACCTTGATCGACCCAAGTAATTTGCAATATTCATCTATGGGCACAGCTGGGAGTGGCGATTATATCTCGCTGTTTGGTTTACAAATGCATATTTTAGCCCCGGGGAGTCGTTTTAAAGCCGCTGACAGCAAAGCTTATGACGAACATTGGGCTTAGATTTTCACATTACAGTTAAGTTTTAAATAATCATTCGTTAGGTGACATTACATGACAAAATCTAGTTTGAAAAATCTCGGTACAATCGTTGCAGGTTCACTACTATTATGGGCATGTGCAGCCCCAAAGCCTGTTGAGCCTACAAAGCCAACGCCACCGCCAAAACCGGTAAAGACCTATAATGATATACATATCGGCGCTAATAATTATATGACAGTCCCTTCTACCTGGAAGGTTAAGCAAAATATTATGCCAAAAGGCTATGTTAGCTACACACTGAAAAGTAAAGATGTTCACACTGTATTGACTGGCTACAAAGCCAATCGAACTGAGTTCAACGTCAACAAAAGTAAAAAAGATTTAGCCAGCGTTACTATCCTTTATCGCACTGGTTCGAAGTCTAAACGTAAAAACTACATTGATATAAGTGACAACCACAAAGCTGGTGGCTATACGCAACACTCTTGCCAGACAGACACGAAATGTTACCAAGTATTCCCTTTATCTAACTGGCGTTCGGTAATGGCTGCTGACTTCCATGTTGGTGGTATGAAATACACGCTAACTGCTGGCGTTGACGATTTAAAAGGCATTCATGCAAAAGATGTTTTAAAAGCAATCAAAAGTATCAAAGTTAAGCCTTCTGTTACTCAGTAAGTCACTCAGTAAGCAAGTAATATCTCCCCCCTAACAAAAAAAGCCTGCGATTTGCAGGCTTTTTTTATTCTCGATAATTGGTAGCAAAGCAATCTAGCTTTGTGCTTCACGCTCTGCGATAAAGGCTAAGGCTTTATCGATTCGCTGTAATACACGCTCTTTACCAATCAACTCTAGAGTGATACCTAAATCGGGGGACATACCTGAACCAGTAACGGCTACACGTAATGGCATCCCTACTTTACCCATACCTAGCTCTAATTCTTCGGCCGCTGAACTAACCAAGTCGTGTAATACGTCTGCTGACCAGTCTAGTTGCTCTTTTAGCTTGTTCTGCACTACTTCAAGAGGTTGCTTCGCTACTGGACGCAGGTGCTTTTTCGCAGCTTTAGCATCAAACTCGTCATAGTCTTGATAGAAATAACTAACCGATTCAGCTAATTCGCTCAACGTTTTAACACGCTCAGCCATTAACGGAATCAAGCGCTTAATATCAGGTCCATTGGTCAAATCAAGACCAGCTTGATCAATATGCCATTGCAGATGTGGCAAGACCTCATCCGCCGGCAATTCTTTCATATAATGCTGATTCAACCAGTTCAATTTTTCGGTATTAAAAGCCGAAGGCGCTCGGTTAACATCCTTCAAATCAAACAGCTCAATCATTTCATCAACAGAGAAAATTTCCTGATCGCCATGTGACCAGCCCAATCGTACAAGGTAGTTCAGCATTGCCTGTGGCAAGTAGCCCATATCACGATATTGCATAACACTTACAGCACCATGACGTTTAGAAAGACGTTTGCCATCATCACCTAAAATCATAGGCACATGTGCGTAAAACGGTGGCTCGGCGCCTAATGCTTTGATCATGTTGATTTGACGTGGCGTATTATTGACGTGATCGTCACCACGGATAACATGGGAAATCCCCATATCCAAATCATCAACAACCACGGTGAAGTTATAGGTTGGGGTGCCATCAGTACGCGCAATGATTAAATCATCAAGCTCAGAGTTACTAACCGTAATTTCACCTTTAATCAGATCGTTAAAGACAACTTTACCCTCTTCTGGGTTTTTAAAGCGGATTACGTGGGGCTGGCTCTGATCCTGCTCATCAACACTTAAATTACGACAGTGGCCGTCATAACCGATGTTTTGTTTCGCCTCTTGCTGGCTTTCGCGCAGTTTTTCCAAACGCTCTTTAGAGCAATAACAGCGGTAAGCCTGACCAGACTCCAGCATTTTCTCAATTTGCTCTTTGTATCGATCAAAACGTTGCGTCTGATAATATGGGCCCTCATCATGGTTTAACGTCATCCACTCCATACCATCAAAGATAGCCTGTACAGACTCTTCCGTAGAGCGTTCACGGTCAGTGTCTTCGATACGTAAAACAAACTGGCCTTGATACTTTTTAGCAAACAACCAACTGTAAAGCGCGGTTCTAGCGCCACCAAGGTGCAAATAACCTGTAGGACTCGGTGCAAAACGTGTTTTAACGGTCATAATGTTAACGATTAGTAAAAGTTGCGCCTATTCTATCAAGGCCTAACTATTTACAAAACCTATTTTGCTCACTGAGTGCAGGTTAAAGTGTTCGCAACTATTTGATAACTAGATAACTTCAAACGCTAAACTAATCAATTCATCATCGAGTCGCCTCCTAAACTCCTCTATTAAGGAACCATTGACTAGAGCCCAACGATAAATCAATACCATAAAAAGGACTACTATGTTCAATAAACACTCACTTCGCACAATAATTCGACAAGAAGTCACTTTTTTTAACTTTTTATAACTATTTATAAAAAAAACAGTTGACCTAAAACTCATACAGCCATAGAATGCGCCCCGTTCTTGAGGAACACATCCAAGAGATGAACTTCCTTAAATTGAACTCTGGAATGTGGGTGGTTAGCTCAGTTGGGAGAGCATCGCCCTTACAAGGCGAGGGTCACTGGTTCGAGCCCAGTACCACCCACCACTTTCCATACCCTTTTAGATTGAATTATTTTAAACCTCTGAATCTTTCAGAGGTTTTTTTTTGCCTACGATATTTACCTGTATGCGATTTCGGCTGGTGTTTTGGCAAGATATTTTTTTGCTGAGAACAAACAACTCATTTCAATTAATCAAAAGCTCTGGCAAAATACGTCCTAGCCTTTTGAATTCAAAGAACAACGGAGCTCTTTGTGCAACCTTCGCTAGATTCACTAAGCAAAATCCTTGATGCTGACTGCATTCTGACTGATGACGATTCACTCAAACAGTACGGAAAAGACTGGACGAACCAATACCCTGTCAAGCCAATGGCCATTGCACTGCCTAGAACCACTGAACAGGTTGCAAAAATCGTAAAGTGGGCTAATGATAACAATATCGCTATCGTCCCCTCAGGTGGCCGTACAGGGCTTAGCGGTGGCGCAGTAGCCAGCAATGGAGAACTAGTTGTAGCTCTAGACAAGATGAACAAAATTCTAGACTTCGAAAAAACAACCCAACAAGCCAAATGCCAAGCAGGAGTCATTACTGAGCAGTTGCAGCAATTCGCCACTGACAATGAGCTTTACTACCCTGTTGATTTTGCATCAAGCGGTTCATCACAAATAGGTGGCAATATTGCAACCAATGCCGGTGGTATTAAAGTTATCCGCTATGGACTTACACGTGACTGGGTCATGGGGTTAACCGTAGTTACTGGTAAGGGCGAGATCTTGGAACTTAATTCAGGTCTTGTAAAAAACGCCACAGGTTACGATCTTCGTCACCTTTTCATCGGTAGTGAAGGCACCTTAGGACTAATTACTGAAGCGACTATAAAGTTCACGCGACCGCCTAACAACCTTACCGTATTACTACTTGCCATCGAGGATATGACGAAGGTAACCGAGCTGTTGAACCTGTTCCAAAAAGAAGTTGACTTAACAGCATTTGAATTCTTCTCAGAAGAAGCGCTACAAAAAGTGATGGCGCATCACAAGCTGCCACGTCCGGTTGAAACTCAAGCGGCTTTTTACTGTTTACTAGAGTTTGATGTAGACTCAGAAGATCGTCTTGAAAAGGCGTTAGAGTGTTTCGAAGCATGTTTAGAGCAGGAATTGATTCAGGACGGTGTCATGAGTCAAAGCCAGCAACAAGCGGAAGAACTGTGGAAGTACAGAGAATATATTTCTGAAACTATTTCCGCTAGAAAGCCCTACAAAAATGATATTTCAGTCACTCCTGACAAAGTCTCTGAATTCTTGACTAAAGTAGACGGCATTGTCAGTGAACAATACCCAGACTTTGAAGTCATTTGGTTTGGGCATATTGGTGACGGCAATCTACACCTCAATATCTTAGCCCCTGAAAGTATGAGTTATAGTGAGTTTACAACCGCTTGTGAGAAGGTAAACCCTATGATTTTCGATGTTCTTAAAGATTTGGGGGGCAGTATTTCGGCTGAGCACGGCGTTGGTCTATTGAAAAAGCCATACTTAAACTATAGTCGCTCAGACGCTGAAATTGCTTATATGAAGGGCATAAAAGCCGTTTTTGACCCTAACAATATAATGAACCCTGGGAAGTTAATTTGATACTCCTAACACTAAGCATCATTGCCATCTTAATTGGCCCAATAGCCTTGAAGGTGATTGGCCACAATAGGCGAATGGATGACTTTTTATTTCCTTTTGTGCTGGTCTCTGTCGGCTCATTATTAATTTTTGATGTCCTGCCAGTTCTTTGGAGTAATATCGGTTACGCCCTTTTCCCGCTATTATTGCTTGGCTTTTTTGGGCCTGCTTTAGTCGAAATTACCTTCAGGCGATTCGCCCATAAAACTCATAGCATAGCACTAGTTCTTGGTATTTTAGGCTTAATGACTCACTCTGCTATCGACGGTGCTGCAGTTGTTACCGTTGAAGGTAACGAAATGCTTCCTTATGCAGTTATCCTTCATCGCTTAGTGGTGGGACTGAGCCTTTGGTGGATCGTGAATCCGCTTTGGGGTAATCGAAAGTCAATGATTGTATTTGGCGCTATGATTGTCGCTACGGTGTTGGGCTACTATATTGGTGAGAAACAACTCTTTGGCCTTCACAACACTTACATTGACTTTTTTCAAGCCGTAGTGAGCGGTACCTTGCTTCACGTCATTATTCACCGCCCTCACAGCCACTCTCACGACAGTAAGGACCCTCATGTGCATACTCATGAGGAAGCAGCCGAGCAGCAGTTTGTAAGCTCTATAAAGCACAAAGGCTATTTTGTTTCAGGTCTGTTGATTGCTGCTGTTCTTGTGATAGTACTGCATCACTTGCACTAAAGCATAAGCTTGAGACTTATGCTTTAGCTATTAACATTCCCAGTCAATTTTATTTGACTTAGGAATTGAAGATACATATTCCAATTGGCCACTAGCTAAAAGTCCACTAAGATTTGTTGTAATCTGGGTACGTATTTCTTGCGGGTGTGAGAACTGATTGGTATAAATCCCAAGCCAAGCGTTACGACTATTTGTTTTAGCGACCGAAAGAGCCTTATTGATTACGTAAATCAGCTGCTCCCATGTGATAACTTCTTTAGGATTATCAAGGAAAGGGAACCGCCCGAAACCAACGCTACAAGTAACATCAATACTCGCTCCATTGCCGAGATCAAATTTTCGAGAGGCTATGATTGAGCGGATTTTCTCAGCAAGAATCATCTGCTCACGCTTTTCAATACCACGACTTAAAATTAGCAGTGTGGCACCCTGCCACCGCACTAGAGTATCGGTACCGTAACTGATTGTTCGCAGACATTCGGCTGCTTGCTTTAATATTTCGTTACCGCAGAGCGGTCCATGCTCTTTATTAATCATTGAAAGGTTATCAATATCAACAGCAAAAACACCAAGATAAACTCCAGCAATACCATCATTCTCGAGCCAAGTTTGGGATATATTTGCAAGCTCTTTATCAATATGCTGCTTTAAATAATGCTTACTTTTAAAACCAGTGACTTGATCGGTAAAGGATTGGCGCTCTAACTTCTCTTCTAACCGCTCTGATAAATACCGCTGCTCAGAAAGCGAATATTGTAAATCCTCAACTTGATAAAGCAGGGTTTTCTTCTCACTCAAAAGCAATTGTGTCTGCGCCTTTCGCTCATCAAGTTTGATTTCCTGCTCTGTCAGACGGCGAGAAAAGTACCTAGCCAGATAGACAGCCGTACCGAGAACGACAACCGTTAAAGCGATAAGGTAGAGCATAAATCCCTGTGCGCTTGCCCAAAAGCCTTTATTAACACTTAATCGCAAAATCACTTCTTTTTCTTCCCACCGACCATTTTTTTGTCGAGCCTGGGCTGTGATTAACAATTGCGCTTGATCAAGGTTATGAAGTCTAATTGTAGGTCCATCTAAATTCACCCAATCATCTCCAAAAGCATCAATTTTATAACGATATTCAGATTGAATACCGTTGATAAAATCAAAAATAGAGAGCTCAATAGTGACTACACCTTCATCATGCACTCTAGCGAAATACTCACCTTTTTGCTGAGTAACCCTAACCACTTCATCATTCTGTTTGATCGATGTGACTTTTAATGTTTTGTTAACTTTATCAATACTAACCTTGTTAGGGGTCAGTAAGGTAATACCGTTAACGCCGCCAAAGTACAAGTTACCTTCATCATCAACCAGGTCAGCATTGGTGAAAAACTCGTTAAATTGCAAACCGTCGTTATAAGAAAAGTTTATCGGTCTTCCCTTATCTGGGTGGTATTTAACAAGACCATTTGAAGTAGAAACCCATAAATAACCAGACTCATCCGCTAAGATTGAGCAAATAAAATCATCAACGAAGCCATCATCTTCAGTCACTCTTTGGAAATACACATTCCCTTTTGAGTTATACCGAACGCGATTTAATCCAGAGACAGTTCCAACCCAAAGTACGCCAAGTAAGTCTTCATAAATAACGGTCACATCTGAGTTGGAAAGTGTTTGCGGATTGGAAGGTTCAGATTTAAATATCTCAACTCTTTTACTAAGAGGATTGAACCGTATTAACCCTTCAGAAAAACCCATCCAAATATATCCCTGTAAATCTTCATAGATGGTATAAACTCCATATTTAGTATCCATGAGACTCTTAGGTATCAATTCAGCATAACTTGTGAACTCTAAGCTGTAGGTCTTAGAAGCTTCACTATTTCGACGGACTTTTATCTGGAAAAACTGATTCACCCCACCAATCCAAATATCTCCATCGCGAGTCTCTATAATGGTGGACATATCCTGTAGATTTATCGTTTTACCATTGATGTCTTGTGCTTCTTTTATGAAATTAAAGCTATCTTCATCGTAGGGCTTAATAAATAAACCTTCGTTACTGATTATCCACAAGTTACGATTCCTATCCTCAATCATTCCTGCGACATAACCGGGCGAGATAAGCTCCTCTCCGACTTTTAAGGGCGAATACTTAGTTAGCGTTGAAAAGTCTGAACTATATTTGTAAATACCGGATGCATCGGTACCAATTAACAACTCATCACTATGTGTTTTAAGCAGAGAAGTCGTATAATTATTCCTCCCTAAATGCATTACTTCCTGTTTTTGCAAAAGATGAATAAAGTTTTGCTTGGAACTCCAATAGTTAACCCCGTATAAACTACCAATCCAAAATATTCCATCTTTAGTTTTTGCTATGGATTGTACATAGTCATTGCCAATTGAATAAGGATCACTAATTTCTGCATAATACTCAAGGCTTATGGATTGAGTTGTTGCGTCCCAAAATTTTAGTCCTGAAGAGGTAGCTAGCCAGTATCCACCGTTATGAGATAAAACATCTAACACCAGAACATTTTTGGACTTACGCTTATCATATACCTGGTGATAGATGAGCTCACTATCGTTTAAGTTAAAAACCGCAAAGCCCTTATTGCCCTTGATTAAAATTTTATTCTGGGTTTCATCATCGACTTTTAGAGTACCAAGCTGAAGCTCTGCTGATAAACATTTTGAGGCCTTAGACTTACCCTCTAAATCGACGAAAACCAGGCAGTTATCTTCGAGGAAGTACAAACGCTCTTTAAGGTAAGTAAAGCTTTTAATCGTGTTGTTTGAAATTAGAGGATCGAATTGTGATAAACGAATAACTCTATTGTTAGCTTTATCAATCGAAGCAATATAGTCGTCAGTTAATACAAGCAATTGCTGATTGTCAGTTGGTGTTACCGCATGTATTTGCATGCTGCCGAAATTTGGGTCACTTTCTCTTTCTAACGCAATAACCTTTTCTGCCCATTGCGTCACTTCAAGTGTTTCAACCTCAACACTGTCTATGCCTAGCGTAGTAAGCGCCCAGATAGTATTTTTAGTGTCATAATATAAATCTATAACAGTCGGTGAGCTAAGGCTATTGTCCTCTTTCGGGTTATACATGACATGCTTAAAAACTCGTCCATCGTATCGATTTAGCCCATCCTGGGTGCCGAACCACATATAGCCATGTTTATCTTCTATGATACTGTTTACTGTGCTTTGGCTCAGGTTATGCTCGATAGTTATAGAATGGAAGCGAACTCTATCGCTAAGACTGTGAAGAGCTTTAACATCAGGAGTGAATAATAGACTTGCACAAAAAAATGCAAAGACATGGGTCAATAATAAGAGTGCCTTACAAAAACTACGATTAAGGCTTGGTCGATTCCTCGATATGAATTTCACTGGCAAACTCTGGTTTTATTCCTAATTTATCTTTATAAAAGTCCCTGATTTTATCCATATCCTGTCTAATCTCGCCTGAAGGCTGGATAAACCCTCCAATCCCAATCGTCTTTGTTTTAGAGTCCAAAAAGCTAAACACTATCGGTACCTGTGCCTGTACCGCTATATGGTAAAACCCACTTTTCCAGTGGGACTTTTTACTACGCGTGCCTTCTGGTGCAAGTGCTAACTGGACCCGCTCTCTTGAGTTGATCTCAGCTACCACTTGCTTTACTACATTATTTTTAGACGAGCGTTCAACAGGTATACCACCAAGCCACTTAAAAAACCAGCCAAGGGGGGATTTAAACAAAGTATGCTTACCTAGAAAAGCCACATCCATTTTAAAACAGAATCTAACCATCAACATTAAAACGAAGTCCCAGTTAGAGGTGTGAGGCGCAAAAATGATTACACACTTCTTGAAATCAGGGAGTTCTCCAACCTGTTTCCAGCCAAAGAGTTTTAACAGTGCTCTCATTAATGTTTTCATGGTTAAGCCATCTTTTATTGGTTGTGCAGGTCCATGACCATCGCTGAGACTTCAACTTCTTCAGAATCTTGCGAGGATTTAGCTAGGTCATTTCGCTTTTGTTCAAGAGCTGTTAAATAGTCTTTATCAATATCACCTGTAATGTATTCTCCAGTGAAGACAGACAAATCAAACTCTTTTATATCGGGATTACCTTCTTGAACAGCTTCAACCATAGCATCAACGTCTTGATAAATAATTTTGTCTGCTCCAATAATTTCACCAACCTCTTCTTCAGTACGGTTGTGTGCAATTAACTCATCAGCAGCAGGCATATCAATACCGTAAACGTTTGGATAACGAACAGGAGGAGCTGCAGACGCAAAGTATACTTTGTTCGCTCCGGCTTCTCGTGCCATCTCGATAATTTGCTCTGAAGTAGTGCCTCGAACAATGGAGTCATCCACTAAAAGTACGTTCTTTCCACCAAATTCCAGATCAATAGCATTTAACTTTTGGCGTACGCTTTTTTTACGTAATTGCTGGCCAGGCATAATAAATGTTCGACCAATATAACGGTTCTTAATGAAGCCGTGACGCATCTTTAAATTCAACTCGTTCGCTAGTTGCATCGCAGAGGTTGTCGACGTGTCAGGAATAGGTATCACAACGTCAATATCATGGTCTGGCCATTCTCTTAAAATCTTCTCTGCCAGTTTCTCACCCATACGAAGACGTGCTTTATATACAGAAACATTATCAATCAACGAGTCTGGACGAGCTAAATACACGTGCTCGAAAATACAAGGAGCGAAGGTGTTTTCTTCAATACATTTCTTTGTGTGTAACTCACCATCTTCAGAGATAAATACGGCGTGACCTGGACCAATATCATCAATCAACTCAAAGCCAAGAGCATCAAGCGCAACAGACTCAGAAGCAACCATGTACTCGGTCCCAGTTTCGGTTTCACGTTTACCGTAAACCGCTGGACGAATACCGTATGGGTCACGGAAACAGAGAAGACCGTGCCCACTAATTAAGGCTACTCCTGCGTAAGCACCCTTACACCGTCTAAAGACCTCACCAACTGCAGTAAAAATATCTTCTGGCTCTAGGTGTGTTTTGTTTAATGCTTGGAGCTCATGAGCTAAAACATTAAGCAGAACTTCTGAGTCTGAATTGGTGTTTAAATGACGACGATCGGTTGAGAAAAGTTCTGTTTTAAGATGGTCTGAATTAGTCAAGTTACCATTATGAGCTAGGGTAATGCCGTAAGGTGAGTTGACATAAAGTGGTTGCGCCTCTGCTGATGTTGAGCTCCCAGCAGTTGGGTATCTCACGTGACCGATTCCAGAGTTACCAGTCAGTCTTCTCATGTGACGCGTATGAAACACATCTCGAACCAGACCATTATCCTTGCGCAAATACAGCTTCCCTTGGTCACTAGTTACTATACCGGCTGCATCTTGACCACGGTGCTGCAATACCGTTAAAGCGTCAAAAATACTTTGGTTTACAGGTGTTTTACCTACGATTCCAACAATACCACACATATTAATTTTGCTCGTCGTTTTTGGTTGAAGATTTAGCGTCAGATGAATCATCATCTTCCGTTGTTCGGGGGTCATCTCCATTGATCGGCATTTCCGAGCTATCCAGTCCCTTCATCTTAATCAATGCGCCGATAGGATCTGAGTTATCACTCAATACAGATTCAGATTGTTTGTCATCGTTTGACTCGTCTTTCATTTCGGGGACAACGTCTCCTAGTTTTTCGTAAAACCAAGCAGAAACAATTTCCATATGAGGTAGGAGACTTGATTGATCCCACCATTTATCTTTGGGTACAGGTGTAAACTGTTTTAGTGCTAAAACGATGAGAGCCACGATCAAGACACCTCTTAGGGCTCCAAAAAACATTCCTAAAAAACGGTCGGTACCACTCATACCTGCAGCATCGACCATTCGCCCAACAAGATAATTTATGATCCCCGCTACAACTAGCGTTGCAACAAATATCGCCACCCAAGATACTCCTAAACGGATACTATTGGTCTCGATATGATCAACAAGAAGTTCTGAAACTGGCTCATAGAACATTTTTGCTAGGAAAAATGCTGCTATCCAGCCGGCTAAGGATAAGGCTTCACGAACAAAGCCACGGAGTAGACTAATCAGCGCTGAAACGCCGATAATCGCTAAAATGACCCAATCAACCCAAATCATTAAAGAGGATGCCTCATAGAATTAAGGTGGCATTTTACCAGAGCATGACGCTCAGCGGAATAAGCGATTTGAGGTTTGTCGATCCTGGGCATTAGTGCCCCTGGGGATCGAATTGTAGTACTTTTACCGCAGAGCCAACAATATCTTCTAAGGGTTTGACCCTAGACTCAGCTGCTGACTTATCTGGATAAGGGCCAACATACACTCTCGAATATTTGCCTGCATCTCTTTGGTAAGCCCGATACCCCTTGTTTCTGAGCTCTGACACTAAAGCTGTTGCATTTTCTTTATTTGAGAATGAGCCTATCTGGATGACCCAGGCAGTCTCTTCAAAGGATGTTTTTTTATTGCCGGTATCAACTGCTTGAGTTTTCTGAGGGTTATTCTTTGAAGTCAAAGTTGTAGAATTCTTCGAAGCTTTGGAGCCAGAAGTCTTAGCAACGGTAGTCTTTGGTTCTGATTGCTTAGTTTTATCGGCCGATTCAGTAGCATTAGAAGTCTTGCTCTGAGAGTCGTCGGCAATAGCAGCCGGTGTGGCTGGTTCAACCGCCTTAATCGCAGGCTTATCGTGACTTTTTGCAGTGGTTTCATCCAAGCCTGACTCAACCTTCAAAGGATCCGGCTTTTCAGACTCCGAATCATTGCCACCATTTTCCGCTACATTTTTTGCATGTTGTGATGGCTTTTTAATAGCTTTAACGGGCTCGTCTTCATCCAAATCTATAGTCAAAGAGCCGGATTGTGCGGAACTTGATTGTTCGGCAGAATCACTAACGTTATTTTGTAGCACCGAGTCGGTCGGAATTTGGCTTTCTATATCTTGACGGTATTTCTCACTATCAAGAATCATAGGGAGGAAAAAAACTGCTAAGGCTAAAATGACACAAGCACCGACTAAACGATGTTTAAGCTTTATATCCACGCAAAACCTTCTTTGTTCCAATACTCAACGAAAAGTCCAACCGTTACGAATGAGCCAAAGACCACTAAAGCATCCGCATCGGATAGACTCGGGCTTTGTTGACTGGACTCGTTAAATTCTTCTAATGAAGCATAACACTTAACGTTATTTTGCGACAGTTGAGGTAGGCTTTGCAACAGTTCGCTAGCTTTTTTACCCCGAGGTTCAGGTAAATCAATCAGGTTCCACTGGTCAACGTGCGTCATTAGTTCCAAGCAACTGTCTGTATCTTTATCTTTTAGCATGCCACACAAAGCAATAATGCGTGTTATCCCCTTCTCTTTTAACTGGGCTAGCTTAGAGTTCAGCAATCTTGCGGAATCAGGGTTATGTGCCACATCAATAATTATCAAAGGATTGTTTGATAACTTTTGGAAACGCCCCATAACGGAAAGCGTTTCAAAGGCTTTATAAGTCGCAGCATACGAAATTTCTTTATTTAGTAGCTCCTGAAAGCAATATCCGAAGGCAGTTAATGCTGCTGCTAAGTTTTGTAAATACAGGTCATTCAGTGGTAACTCATAGAAATCGATAGCAAGAGCTGTAGAAGTGTAGCTCCAATACTTTGCATCAACCCTTGTTTTATAATCACGATCTGCAAGCCACGGGATCGCTCCTACTGACTCACAAGGTGGCATTAATAGCGCCTCAGTATCTTTGTCGGCAATTATCAATGGCTTGCCTCTACGCGCTACTCCAGCCTTTTCCACCGCAATTTGTCCAAGGTCGCTGCCGAGCCAGTCCTCATGGTCTAAACCAATCGAAGTAACCACTGCAACATCACAGTCAATAATATTAACGGCATCCAAACGCCCTCCCAACCCCACCTCAAGAACTATGAGATCTACGTTCTGCTGCTTAAAGATCCATAGCGCAACGAGAGTTGTAAACTCAAAGTAAGTAAGCTGGGTATCTTGCTTGGCCTGATACACGGCTTTGAAGCCGGCACAGATAAGTTCATCGTGGCAGTTTTCGCCATTGATTTTGATGCGCTCATTAAAGGCAATAAGGTGGGGCGATGTGTAGCTAGCAACAGAGAGCTTATGGCTTATAGCTAAGGACTCTACAGCAGCAACCGTTGAGCCTTTACCATTAGTACCTGCCACGGTAATAACCTTTGCTGATGGATTGGAAAGATCCATAGCGGCAGCAACACTTGATGCTCGCTCTAATCCAAGCTCAATGTTATGAATCGAGTGGGCTTGCTCTAACCAAGCAAGCCACTGATTAAGATGTGAAAACTCTAAAGGATTGTCAGTAGTTGACAAGGATTAAAATCTCGTTGGAATCATTTAAGCTGCAGGCTGTTCAACTTTTAACATTTTAGCAGCTAAAGAAGATACTTTATCACGCATATCGCGACGATCGACGATCATATCAATAGCACCATGCTCAAGCCAAAACTCACTTAAACGGAAACCTTCTGGAAGCTTTTCACGAATAGTTTGCTCAATGACGCGTTGACCTGCGAAGCCGATTAAAGCTTTAGGCTCAGCGATATGAATATCACCTAGCATAGCTAAACTTGCAGTGACACCGCCCATAGTCGGATCGGTTAGCACTGTAATGTATGGCAAGCCGTGCTCTGACAGCTTTGCTAACACTGCACTGGTTTTAGCCATTTGCATTAATGAGACCAATGCCTCTTGCATTCGAGCGCCGCCACTAGCCGTAAAGCAAACAAAAGCTGCACGCTTTTCGATAGCCTTATTCACAGCACGGACAAACTTCTCGCCCACTACCGAGCCCATTGAGCCACCCATAAACTCAAAGTTGAAGGCGCAAGCTACAACAGGTACACCCTTTACAGTGCCTTCGAAAGCTAACAAAGCATCGTTTTCTTTGGTTTTTTTCTGGGCGCTTGAAATACGATCTTTATATTTTTTAGAATCGCGGAACTTCAGCATATCCACTGGTTTCATATCAGGAGCGATTTCTTTACGGCCATCCTTATCCAAGAACAACTCCAGACGCTGACGTGCCGTCAGACGCATATGACCACTGCACTTAGGGCAGACCGCCTGGTTGCGCTCAACCTCTGCATAATACAATACAGATTCGCAGTTTTTACATTTACTCCATACGCCTTCTGGTATGGATTTCTTACGTTCACCGTTTGGGTTACGTTTTGGTAATAATCGTTCTAACCAGCTCATAATATTTTTAAGTTCGTTTTGGGGTCTAAGACCCTAGCCAATTTAAGTCGTTGCATTGTAACAGGTTTCACCCTAAACGGAACAGAGTTCTGGTAGAACCACTTAGCATAAACAACTTAAGATACACCAAGAAAAACTGGTCCAAGGGAATGCTGTGGAAGACCAAAGTTCTCAGGATAGTCTACGTCTACAAGGTATAAACCATTAGGGCTTGCAGTAGCAGGCGCTAATGTCCGATCCTTAGCATCTATCAGATCTTTCACCCACTCAGGCGACTTTAATCCCCGACCGACGGTTATAAGGGCTCCTGCAATATTTCTGACCATGTGGTGTAAAAAAGCATTCGCTTTTATATCAATTACTACAAACTCACCAATTCGAGTAACTTTGAGGTGCTCAATAAACCTAAAAGATGTTCTTGATTGGCAACTAGCCGCTTGAAATGATGAAAAATCTTGCTCGCCGGGGAAAAACTGACAGGCCACATTCATAGCCACATCGTCCAAATGTTGACGACACCAGGTTAAACCATGATTTAATATGGCTGGGCGCGCATGAGTATTAGCGATGATATAACGATAACGACGTGCTGTGGCGCTAAACCGTGCATGAAAATCGTCGCTAACTTGGTGTGCCCAACGCACAGCGATCGAATCTGGTAACTGTGTATTTGCGCCCATGGTCCAAGCTTTCAATGGCCGTTCGTTATCTATCTCAAAACTCACAACCTGCCCAGTGGCGTGAACACCTGTATCAGTACGACCTGCACAGTTTACTTGAACATCTTGATCAGCGATCTTACTCAACACTTGTTCAAGGGTTTGCTGTACGGAAACAGCATGAGATTGCCTTTGCCAGCCATGATACTGACTACCATCATATTCGATTCCTAACGCAAACTTCATGCTTAACTCGACTCACTGTTGATAAATAAAGACTTTCTTATCTCTTACGAACAAAAACACCGGGGAAAACCCGGTGTTTTAAAGGGCAGACAATTATTTTACATGCTTGATAAAAGTTTGTCTGCTTCTTCACGCTGAGAGCTATTACCTTCAGATTTTATCTCTTCCAGAATGTCTCTTGCCGCCTCGTCATCACCTAGTTCCATGTAGGCTTTCGCTAAATCAAACTTAGTAGCCGCATCGCTGTCGCTTAAGCCTGATTCGTCATCAGTATTAAATTCATCAGTGACATCGCTAGTGACGCTCTCATCTTCTTGTGTGACAAGCTCTTCGTCGTCTTGAGAGTCAGTGAATTCAATAGAGCCGTCGTGCGTAGGAGTATTATCCGATGCTGTTTCAACAACTTGCTTATCGAAGTCCTCTAAGTCTAAATCTAGACCATTGTCATCACTTACAGTATCAACGTCGACGTCTTTGCCCGATAGCTCATCACTAAGATCTAGCTCCACAGGGTCGGAGTTCTCATCGCCGAAAATATCGTCTTCACTTGGCAAACGTAATTCGTCTGAGCCAGAATCCATTTGCAGACTATTATCTTCCGGTGTTACAAGACTAGTTAAACTCGCAACCTTAAGACCTAATGCGGAGTCGTGATCAAAGTCTTCAGGCAACTCTTTCTTGAGTTGGAAAAACTGCTCAGTTTTCTGTTGGCTCGCAACAACTTCCATAAGCTTGACACGGACTTCTTGATTACTTGGCTCAGCCGCTAGTGCGTCTTCTAACACAGTCTCCGCTTCTTCTAGCTTACCTCTGGCAATTAAGATATCAGCAGCACTAATCGCATCAACTTTCTCCTTCGGGGCTTGCATGCCATCGTCACCGATGAATGACTCACGTCTTTTCTTTGGCTTGGTTTCTTTAGCAGCAGTCATCATACCTAGTAACCCACCATCATCTTCAACTTCTTGGCTATTGCGACGATATACAATACCACCACCGATAAGAAGTACTAAAATTAAGCCACCGCCGGTGTACAACCAAAAGTTTTCAGCTTCATAAAAAGGCTCTTCTGAGTCCCGTAAACTATTTCTACTTTCAACTTGGTCAGCAGTAGAGCTCGCAACATCAGCCTTCGACTTAGTATCGTTATCATCAGTTTCACTAACAGCAAACCCATCACTGTTGCCGTCTGAATAGTCTTCAGTCGATAGTGAGTCTTCGGCTATATTCGTTGCTGGTTCATTGATTGCAACTTGATCCGTTTCTTCAGCAGCATCAGCAGCTCCGGATAAAACTGAAAGTGTTTCGTCTTCGACAGCAAAGCCATCTTCGGTAGCGGTATCGCTTGTAGCAAGATCTGAACCGAACTCCGAGGTGGTATCGCCATTGTTCGATTGAGTATCGTCAATAGAGTCTTCTGAGAGCGCTAAATCTTTTGTCGCCTCATCATCCAAAGTACTACCGCCAGAATCTTCTAGCGACCCTTCGTCAACGCTTGCTATGCTTAAGCGCCCACCCTGCTCTACTGTTTGCTCCTCGGCTGTTTCGTCTACCGATTTTCTAACATCTAAGGGCGCATCTGCATTTATAGTTGAATTGCGTATTGAGTTTACAGCAGCAGTCTGAGAAACATCACTGATAGTGCTTCGCTCAGGAACCGCAAGAGTTGCACCCGCTTTTAAGCGGTTAATATCGTTATTAATAAATGCGTCTGGATTATTATGGAATATCGCCATCAGTGTTTGCTGAACGGATGCATCTTTTGGTCGAACAGCTTTGGCAATACTCCAAAGTGTTTGCCCTCGCTCAACAGTCCAGCTGTCATCAGTAAAATCTGGAGTTGCAGCTAACTGACGAGAAACCTCTGAAACTTCAGTTTTTGGCTCTTGCTTTGTTTCTTGCTGAGCCTTAGGCTGACTTTCATTTTTAGTTACAGTTTCAGGGCTTGAATCTACTTTGCGCTCTACCTGCTGAGGCGCTGTTGGTTTTTTGGTGACAGTAGCTTGGCTTGGCGAGCTTGGCATTGAAGAAAGCTTTGGGGCAACAGTGGCTTTAGAGAATACAGGAGGGTCTAGTAGCAAGGTATATTCACGCATTAAACGACCCTGCGCCCAGTTTAATTCAATAAGGAAGTTAATGAAGGGTTCTTTTATTGGCTCACGACTTTCGACAACAATTGCTTTTGAGCCGTCGTTCTTGGTAATTATTTTAAAGAATAATGTGTTGTGGTATGCCTCACGTTGCACACCGAATTTGTTGTACGCATCATAAGAAGCTAATTTTGCACGCAAATCATCTTCACTAACGTTGTTAGAAGATAGAAGCGTAATTTCAGCTTTTAGTGGTTGATTTAACCCCGATTCAGCATCGATTTTGCCAAGCCCTAATGACAATGCTGATGGGCTGATTAACGCTGCGGTTACAGCAACTGTAGCAGCCAACTTACGAAACATAACTTTCCCCTCATTGATAAATAGTCGATAACCCTTCCCAAGACACCGACCTAAATGTCTCAATTAAAACCAGCGAACTTATCACAGTACATACGGAAATCAGTAAGATAGGAAGTTTTATCTGCTCCGTTTTGATAAGTGCTTCACAAAAACAGAGCAGAACTCTCCAAAGGCTTCCTAATACGGACAAAATTCAGAGCCATATTTAAGAATGTACTTTAACTTTTCACTCGTTAGGTACTAATTTTGCTACTATAAATAACTTTTTACAAGTATCTCTGCAATTTGCACTGAATTTAATGCCGCGCCTTTACGCACATTGTCCGACACAATCCACAGCGCAAGACCATTTTCCATTCCCACATCTTCACGAATTCGGCTGACAAACACATCATTTTTGCCGCTCGCGTGAGTCACTGGTGTGGCGTAATCAAGTTGAATCATATCGTCAACAACAGTCACACCCTCTGCATTACTCAATAGCTCTTTCGCCTGAACCGCAGCCAATGGCGCGCGCAACTTAACATGAACCGCTTCAGAATGGCCATAAAACACAGGAACACGAACAGCTGTAGGGCTAACAGAAATGCTATCATCTTCAAAAATCTTGTTAGTTTCCCACACCATTTTCATTTCTTCTTTGGTGTAGCCGTTGTCCTGCATATCATCAATATTTGGTAAGACGTTAAAAGCAATCTGCTTATCGTATACTTTTGCCGTTGCTTCGCGTCCATTTAATAGCTCTGCCGTTTGCTTGGCTAATTCTTCAACCGCTTTCTGACCTGATCCCGATACTGCTTGATAAGTACAAACATTAATATGTTCAATGCCGACCGCGTCTTGAATCGGCTTTAAAGCCACCAACATCTGCATGGTCGAACAGTTTGGATTCGCGATAATGCCACGGTTTGTATAATCGGCAATACGCTCTGGATTAACCTCAGTGACCACTAACGGAATATCGTCGTCATAACGGTACTCCGACGTATTATCGATAACGATACAGCCAGCCTCTACCGCTCTTGGTACATATTCACGAGATACAGAGCCACCAGCTGAAAATAGAGCCACATCAACTTGTGAAAAATCAAACTCATCAATATTCTGTACCATGGTCGACTTACCATTAAACATCAACCTTTCGCCCGCAGAACGCTCGCTAGCCACCAGATACAAGTTATCTACTGGGAACTTTCGCTCTTCTAAAATTTCACGAATTGTGCCGCCAACTGCGCCAGTGGCGCCAACAATTGCTACGTTTGCCTTTTCCAATGAATCACTCCTATAAAAGACACGTTAAACTATTAAACCGACTATTTAAAATCGATGCTGCTAGTATCTGTTAATCTATCGACGTTTATTGAACATCATCCACAAACGAATCACGATATAGCCAAAGAAACCAGCAGCGATTAAATACAAAGCAACCCTATCCCAAAATTCCGGATCTTCGCCAACTGGGAAGAATTTCAATAAAAAGCCCGCGGCAAAAGCAATAACTGCTATGAAAGAAGCTGATTGCCAACGACGGTTTTGTTTTAGCTTTTGGATGTGTGCTGCACGCTCAAGCTGCTCTTCGGTGCTCCCCTTCAATCGAGCCCCACAGTGAGTACAGGTTTCTGCTTTACTTGAAATTCTCTTGTTACAAACAATGCACTGAATAATTGCCATAATATAATCTCTATTAAATCATCTCTTTGATTAAACTACTCACCGCTTGGCGTTAGCCTTACTTTAATGCTTTGCTGGCGATCTCGAAAACGTCTTTCGACAACTCAGGCATCGACAAGATAACCTCTAATTGCTGTCGCATCTTTTGTTGACGCTCGCTATCAAACTTTCGCCAGCGGTTAAAAGCCCCCGTCAATCGCGCCGAAACCTGAGGGTTTATTGCGTAAAGCGACTTAATCTGACGAGCCAAATATTCATAACCACGCCCGTCTGCGCGGTGAAACTGCCTTGGGTTAGCGCTGGTAAAGGCGCCAATCAGTGAGCGTACCTTATTCGGATTCTTCAACTCAAACGATGGATGATCCAGTAATGACTCAATCCTGTCAATGGTTTCATCAGACGGGTCGGTCGCCATAATGGATAACCATTTATTAATGACCAACTCTTCACTCTGCCACTTTTGATAAAAGTCTTCAGCCACTTTTAGCTTCTGCTCATAATTCGAATGCACAATTAGCTGTAGCGCAATGCTGGCGTCAGTCATGTTATTAGCAGTTTCTAACTGTTTTAACGCCAACTGATAGGCACTATCTTTTTCGAGCGTCATTAGATAGCCCAGGCAGGTTCCACACAGAGCACGCTTCGACACTGACTCTTTGTCCTGCTCATAGTCACCCAGATGACGATTAGTCTGATAATGTAACAACCAGTCCAGTTCAAGCTTTTCGGCTAGTTGTTTCTTAAGGAAATCACGGGCTGTAATTAAGTGATCAATATTGATTGAGTTGGTTTGCTCAAGCAGTGTACTGACGCCAGGTATAGTCAAAGCCAACGACTTAAACTGCCCATCTAAAGAATTATCATCTAATAGATTTTTGGTGGCGCTTACAACCGAATCATCGAATCTTAGCGTTCCTCCCTTTTCTTGCTGCTCACACAAGTCGAAGATGACGCGACTGAATAACTCTTGTCCCGCCTGCCAGCGATTGAATGAATCTGAATCATTGGCAAAGAGGAAAATCAACTCTTTAAGTGAATAGTCGTAGTGCAACTTCACTGGCGCCGAAAAGCCGCGCAAAATCGAAGGAATCACGTTTCTAGGGACATCATCAAAAGTAACCGACTGCTGAGCGGACTTTAAGTGAACAATGTCTCCCTCAACTCGAGCATCACTGTCCGTTAATGACACAGGCTTAAGTTCAATGTCCTTACCAAGCGTATCTATAAGCCCGACTTTCACAGGAATATGAAACGGCTCTTTGTCTTCTTGGCCTGGTGTTGGGCGACACGATTGTGTAAAACTCAAAGTTAATTGACGCTTATCCGCATCATAATTGCTTGAAACGGTTACCTCTGGCGTGCCCGCCTGCGAATACCAACGTCTAAACTGCTGAAGATCATAGCCGTTAGCATCTTCCATAGCGCGCACAAAATCTTCGCAGGTCACAGCCTGCCCATCATGACGCTCGAAATATACGTCCAAACCACGTTTGAAACCATCGCGACCTAATAGGGTCTGATACATTCGAATGACTTCCGCACCTTTGTTGTAGACCGTCACCGTATAAAAGTTATTCATCTCGATATAAGAATCAGGGCGGATCGGATGCGCCATTGGGCCAGCGTCCTCTGCAAACTGATGGGAGCGAATCACCTTTACATCTTCGATGCGTTTTACACCGTGATCAGTCTGATCGGCGGTAAACTCTTGATCGCGGAAAACCGTTAAACCTTCTTTTAAACTTAATTGAAACCAGTCGCGACAGGTTACGCGGTTGCCTGTCCAATTGTGAAAGTATTCATGTCCAATAACCGCTTCAACATCAATAAAGTCGGTGTCCGTAGCCGTGTCAGGACTGGCTAAAACGTATTTGGTATTAAATATGTTAAGGCCCTTGTTCTCCATGGCCCCCATATTGAAGTCACCAACAGCGACGATCATGTAAGTATCGAGATCATACTCTAAACCAAACACCTCCTCGTCCCACTTCATCGCCTTCTTAAGCGATTCCATTGCATGGTGGCATTGATCTAACTTGCCTTTATCGACATAAATCTCAAGGCGAACTTCGCGCCCAGTCATCGTCGTAAAACTACTGGTTAGCAAATCATAGTCGCCGGCACACAAAGCAAATAAATAACTCGGCTTCTTAAAAGGATCTTCCCACACCGCATAGTGCTTGCCACCTTCAATCTCACCATGCTCGATACGATTACCGTTCGACAGTAAGTGTGGGAACTTGTCAGCAACAGCTTCAATGCGGACTTTAAAAGTACTCATCACATCAGGGCGATCCGGATAAAACGTAATCTTGCGGAAACCTTGCGCTTCACACTGTGTACAATACTTACCGCTCGATAGGTACAGGCCCTCTAAGCTGGTGTTGGTATCTGGTGATATTTTGACCTTGGTGGTTAAAGTAAATCGCTCTGGAACGTTTAAAACCTCTAAACCATCTTCAATCAAACGGTATTCTGACTGATCTAACTCTTTATCATCAATAGCAATCGATAATAACTCTAAATCCACACCATCCAAACACAAAGGTGCCTGATTATCAGCATCAGCCTTGCGCTGAATCGTTAGCGTCGTATCAACTATCGTCGCGTTCGGCGCTAGATCAAACGCCAAGTAAACATCCTTAATATCGTAAGGATACGGCTTATAGTCACTACGGTAATGGACTTGAACGCCCTGCTGCGACTTTGTATTGCTAGACGCGCTGTCTTGATGATTACTGCTATCGCTCATGGTGTAGTCGTTTTAACCTTTTGCTTTGAATGGATTGAATATAAGGACTGATTGTAGCAATCCTAGTCCAAATTCGATATAACAGAGCGCAAGAAAGAAATAAGAAGTTAATGGACTCACAAACCATGTGCCGATGCGCAGAACTGCCTAACGTTTTTGTAGGCAACGATGAAAATAACCCCTTTGGCGAAACCCTCACCGAACTCGAGTGGGCACCGCAACGCTGGGCAACGCTCAACCAATGCCCCGACTGCCAACAACTGTGGCACATCGACATCGCCAAACAAAACGACATCGGCGTCTGCGCCAAAATAGCCAGCCGACAAGACTGGCAACAACTCGACACCACCAACCTCAAAATCCAGCTCATGGTCCAAAACCACGGCGGCATCACCAACGACACCTGCCAATGGAAACAATGCAACCAACTCTGCGTCAAAGGCCTCGCCTTCTGCCCCAGTCATGCTTATTTTGAGATGGATATAAAGCAATGATTCAAAAACTAACCATTCTGATAAGTACGTTTTTTGTACTCTCTTGTACCGCAACTAAAGAACCTACTAACATAGAGTTTGAACCAATGTATGTTTCTGCTGAGGGAGGAGTTATTTGGTTTCAAAATGCAGGAAAGCCTGACATGGTTGTTTGCTCAGGACATACGTGCATAGATTTAGGACAAACTTTTTGTGATGACAAGTACTATTACTGTCTTAACAGCCCATCTTTGCAATTAAAAATACCCAAAAACTTACAAAAATATCTACCTAAAGTAGTAACTCAGGACTTCGGAACAGAAAATACTTGGAGTGATAGAAAAAATAGATATGAGGTGGTTCCCTTTGGAAGTGGAAGGGTAATTTATTCACACTCTAAATACCTTTCAAGTATTAATATTCTAGGCAAAAGCTATTCAGCTTACCTGATACTCGTATTCGACCTAGAAGAAGAAAAATACACTGACTCTATTTTATACTCACCTAAACGAGGGGTGATTGCCATTTCAGTTGATAACGAAAAGCAATCTTTTTGGTTGCAGGGAAATTGTGGATACTTAGCGAATCTCAGTTGCAAATAGCAATCTAGGTTGAGCTGTGTTTACGATGCCCAACAGTAAAGGCACTGGATACCGCGGTCGAGCCGCGGGATGACGCGCCAACTTTAGGCCTCACTACGTTCAGCGCAAACCTACAACTCTTTTATATTAAAAATATCTTCGTGGTCATTGCGAGCGATATGGCAATGGCGCATGGCAATCTGTAACCATGAGATTACTGCAACGCATTAGTATACTCCTCGTAATGACGGACTAGGTCAAGGAGATGAGTTATAAAACTGCATACACCATCAAGCCGTCTATCTATTGCTCCCGAATTTTGCTCCAGATAAATTTATCTTTGCCGATATTTTCAGCGTTTTTCTTTTCGAGTTTATCCAGCATCTGCTCAATCTCAGACTGATCTATCCAGCGGCCATTAAACATCGTACCTGAGATCGACTTGGTATTACGGATGTCTTCTAAAGGGTTAGCGTCTAATAAGACGAGATCAGCAAGCTTTCCCTCTTCTATCGTTCCGACTTTATCATCGATTTCTAGCCACGCTGCGGCAAGTCTAGTGGCTGCGGCCAGCGCTTCTTCTGTGGTTAACCCAGCATCTACCAACAATGCCAACTCGTCATGAAGTGAATAGCCCCACACAATCCCCGATGTTCCTGCATCCGTTCCTGCAACCATAGGAACACCCGCTTCTTTAAACGCTTTAACTAACTTAACGTGAAACTCAACTAGCGAGTCGTAATAAGCAACACGCTTTGAGTTAGTGCCTTTGTTATACTGATTAGAGGTGAGCCACTTATCCTGCATCAATGGATGTACATATTTAAAACTTGGGAGGTTACGCACTGCATCTAGTGAACGTCCTTGTGCGGCAATTCTAACTAAGTTTGATAAGTTCGGTATAACCCAAGTTCTATTTGCTTTAGTCAACTTCGCGATTTTTTCGGCTGACTCATCGGTAAACTCATCCGTTTGTTTAGAAAACTCCTCTGCATGCGCGACCAAATCAAAGTGTGGCACGAAGGCCTCTTCGACTTTGCCAGAAAAAGCATTGGGGATATGACCTACTACTTTCATCCCCTGTTTACTCGCCTCATCAATGATCGCTTTATAAGTTTCAACGTTTAAACGCGAATAAACTTTTATAAACTCGTAACCATCTCCTTTAGCGGTTCGAACAGCTTGTCTTCCTTCGAGGGGCGTTGTCGCGACTCTATTAGCTTCACTGCCATCAATTAATGCAGCTAGCGCGATCCGAGGGCCAATGACATCACCTTTAATGATATCATTTCTCTGCCCGAAGTGTTCTACCCTGCCGCTTAATTCAAATGCAGTAGTCACGCCATTAGCAACATATAACAGCATAATATCTTGTGTATCAAAGAAGATGGACGCACCTTTGGTTGGATAGTTACTCCCGATATTAGCGTCAGCAAGATTATGCACATGCATATCTATCAGCCCAGGAATAAGCCACTTGCCTTGCCCATCAATAATCATCGCACCAACAGGTAATTCTGCCCCAATATATGAAATTTGATTATCAACAATCACGACATTGGTGTTTAAAATGGTCTGATTATCTTCAGTCATCGGAATTATGTTAACGTTGTTTATAACAATCGTTTTACTCTGCGCAGGTATCTTTACCTGAGGTGGCACCTGTAAGCCACTGCACCCTGAAACCAAACCAAATACCGAACATATAAATACTAATAATTTTAAGTTCTTCATTATCACTCTTTAGTGAAAATCATTGCCAAATAGCACTATAGGGGGCTCAGATAATATTTTATACAATGTTTTAATTTCAAATTGTAAGATTTAATTTATTGTCACTATCATACGAATACACACTCATACGGATTTTAGTGCTCCTCGTAATAGCATAAGCTGTATAAAAGTTAATTATGTATGCACAAATTAGATCAAATCTTCAATACCCACATTAATCAAACCGCCACACAACTTTAATATCAAATTGATAGACTTAGACAGTTCCAAGAGGTACGACCTCAAGCCATTGCGATTAGTTTTGCTAATCAGTTGCGTGATTGCTTAAAATATAACTAGTGTAAGTTTACGTTAACGTAAATCTGACTATACAAATTCGCTAAAAATACGTACAATCGGCCTCGCTAAATATTAGATTGAACCTTAGGGGACTTGTTAGATTTAGATAATAACTCTTTGAAATCTAATAACTTTCAATACAAATGATTAATCATTTATAGCCCCCTTCACCAAAGGAGAATGTAGCCTTGACGACTACAACAGTTGCTTCTTTCGAGATTAAGTATCATCAATATCTTGATGCAAATGGCAAACCTACGAAAGATATTCCAGAGTTTGCTAAAGACATGAACATTATGCGTGAGCTTTATCGTGACATGTACAAATTACGTGTATTCGATGCCAAAGCTTATGCATTACAACGTACTGGTAAAATGGGTACCTACCCTGCCTCTTTAGGTCAGGAAGCTATCGGTATCGGTTACGGCGACGTAATGACACAGGAAGACGTGTTGATCCCGTACTACCGTTCAACAGGCGGCCTACTTAAGCATGGCGTGACCATGGAAGAAATTTTGCTCTACTGGGGCGGCGACGAAGCTGGCTCTAACTATTCAGTAGCAAAAGAAGATTTCCCGATCTGTGTACCAATTGCTAACCAAATTATTCATGCATCAGGTGTTGCTAAAGCGATTCAAATGCGTAAGCAGAAACGTGCCGTTGTGACTGAAATTGGCGAAGGTGGTACTTCTGAGGGTGATTTCTATGAAGGTATCAACGTTGCTGGCGTTTGGAATCTTGGTGTTGTGTTCTTTATTAACAATAACCAATGGGCAATCTCTGTTCCTACAGATATCCAAACGGCTTGTGAAACTTACGCACAAAAAGCTATCGCAGCGGGTGTTGAAGGTATTCAGGTCGACGGTAACGATATCGTAGCGGTTCGTGAAGTTTCTAACTATGCCTTAGAAAAAGCGCGTAACGGCGGCGGTCCTACAGTAATCGAAGCGATTACTTATCGCTTATGTGACCACACTACTGCGGATGATGCGTCGCGTTATGACGATCCAAAAGTTAAAGAAGAAGCTTGGGATAACGAGCCAATGATTCGTTTACGCAAGTATCTTGAAGACAACAAAGCTTGGTCTGATAAAGACGAAGAAGAAATGAAAGAAAAGACTGCTAAAGAAGTTGATGCTGCGGTGAAAGCTTATGAAGCTGCTCCGAAGCCAACTCCTGAAATGATGTTCGACAATCTTTATGCAGAACTTCCAGAAATAACCAAGCCTCAGCGTGAAGCGGCTATCAAAAGAGGTGCAAAATAATGGCGGCGATTACTTTAATTGAAGCTGTAAATGCAGCGATGGCCTATGAGCTGGATAATGATCCGGATGTGGTATTGTTCGGTGAAGACGTTGGTAAAAACGGCGGTGTATTCCGTGCCACTGATGGCTTACAAAAGAAGTTCGGTAAAGAGCGCGTTATCGATACGCCACTAGCTGAGTCGATGATTGCTGGTTTAGCGGTAGGTATGGCAGCACAAGGCATGAAGCCGATTGCAGAAATGCAGTTCATGGGCTTTATCTTCCCCGCGGTTGACCAAATCTTCTGCCACGCTGCACGCTTACGTCACCGTACTCGTGGTCGTATTACTCAGCCAATGGTTATTCGCGCACCTTATGGTGGCGGTATCCACGCGCCTGAGCACCACTCTGAGTCAACTGAAGCATTGTTCTCACACATTCCAGGCTTGAAGGTTGTAATCCCTTCAAACCCTTCTCGTGCTTACGGCTTAATGCTTGCAGCAATCCGTGACCCAGATCCAGTGATCTTCCTAGAGCCAAAACGTGTTTACCGCATTGTTAAGCACGAAGTTGAAGATAATGGCGAAGAATACCCATTAGAAGCGTGTTTCGTTGACCGCGAAGGTAGCGACATCACGTTAATTTCTTGGGGCGCGATGATGCATGAAACACTACAAGCCGCTGAGAAATTAGCTGCTGAAGGTATTGATGCAGAAGTTATCGACGTTGCAACAGTTAGCCCAATCGACATGGACACGATTTTAGAGTCAGTCGAGAAAACTGGTCGTGCTTGTATCATTCAAGAAGCGCCGAAATCAGGCTCTGTCGGCTCAGAAATTGCCGCGGAAATTGCTGAGAAAGGCATCTTGAATCTACTGGCGCCAATCGGTCGCGTTTCAGGCTACGACACAGTTATGCCATACTATCGTTTAGAAAAACAATATATGCCAACCGTCGACCGTATTCTTGACGAAGTGCGTACGATTATGGAGTACAAATGAAACAGTTCAATTTACCCGATTTAGGCGAAGGTTTACCGGATGCGGAAATCGTTCGTTGGTTAGTTAAAGAAGGCGATACCGTAACTGTTGATCAACCGATGGTTGAAATGGAAACTGCTAAGGCTGTGGTCGAAGTACCCTCGCCTTACGCTGGTCGTATCGCAAAATTGCATGGCCAAGAAGGCGATGTGATTAATACTGGTGATTTACTGGTAAGCTTTGGCGACGGTGCTGTTGCTGAAGATGACGCTTCTGACGAAGCTCCTGCAGAACAAAGCGCTCCAGAGCAGAGCTCTGAAGCTTCTTCTGATGATGTCGTAGGCGATACATTCTTACTACCAGATCTTGGCGAAGGTTTGCCCGATGCGGAAATCGTTCGCTGGTTGGTTAAAGAAGGCGATACGGTCACTGTCGATCAGCCAATCGTTGAGATGGAAACCGCTAAAGCCGTAGTAGAAGTCCCTTCACCATTCGCGGCTAAAGTGACAAAGTTTTACGGCCAGCCTGGTGATGTTATCAACACCGGCGATCCGTTAATTGAGTTTGGTGGTTCTGGCTCGAATAAAGCAGCGCCTAAGAAAGAAGCTGGCGAAGAGAAACGCGCAGACAGCGGTACAGTTGTAGGTGCGGTTGAAGTTGGCAACAACGTTGTCGCTGAGACTACTAACTCAGTGGTTAAGGCGCTTGCTCGTAAGCTTAAAGTTGACCTGACTCAAGTTACAGGAACTGGTAAAGACGGTGCAATTACGCAGAAAGACGTGCGTGAAGCAGCGAAAAACGGTACTGGTTCTGCTAAAGCTGAAGCTGCTCCTGTGGCACAGCAAGAGTCTGGATTTGATACGAGCAATCCGCTAGCTTATAAAGCATCACCAGCAGTTCGTGCTCTAGCGCGTAAACTGGGTGTTGATTTAGGCAATTGCCAAGCTTCGGGCCGCAAGGGTTCAATTACTCGTGATGATGTTGAAAATGCTTCTAAAGGCGCTTCGGCTCCAGCAGCTAGTCAACCAGCACAGTCAAAGGCCAGCTCTTCTACAAGCTCGACACCTTCAAGCACTGGCGGTTTACCAACGATTAACGTCGAAGTTAAACCTGAAACAGTTCGTGGGGTACGTCGTGCGATGGCGATGGGCATGGCACACTCACACTCAACAGTCGTTCCGACTACGTTGGTTGAAGATGTGGATATTTCAGCATGGCCAAAAGGTACTGACTCACTAGCTCGATATGTGCGTGCCTTGGTTACAGCTGCTAAAGCTGTGCCGGCGGTTAACGCATGGTTCGACGGTGAGAAGTTTGAACGTCTACTGCACCCTAACGTTAACGTTGGTATCGCGGTAGACTCAGGCGACGGCTTATACGTTCCAGTGGTTCATAACGCTGATCGCATGAGCATGACTGACGTTCGTGGCCGTGTACAAGAGTTACGTCAAAAGATTGAAACCAAATCGTTGAAACAGGACGATCAGCAAAACGCTACGATCACCCTGTCTAACTTTGGTTCGATTGCAGGCCGTTACGGCACACCAGTAGTATCGCCACCACAGGTCGCGATTTTAGGTACTGGTCGATTCCGTAACGAATTGAAGCTAACCGATAAAGGCATCACTAACGCAAAAATGTTGCCGCTATCGCTAACCTTCGACCACCGCGCTTGTACTGGCGGCGAAGCTGCTCGCTTCTTAGCAGCTGTTATGGAAGACCTACAAAAAGCTCAGTAACTCTATAGTTTCTAGCTTTAAAGAAAGCGCAATGACCTAATCAGTCCTTGCGCTTTTTTCTTTTCTTTCCCGCAATAATGCAAACTTACCAGACATTAACTGCCCTCTGTGATTACCACACCACCATTATAAACCGGATACATAATTAGGCTGGCGACTAACGAAAACACAAAGCACATAATAATGGCGGGCAGTAATTGCAAAATAGAGTTCGTCATAGTGGCATTTGAACTAAGAAACTCTACTGTCGAATAAATAAAAACGGTATAAAGTATCGGAAAGCCAATACAAACAAATAAGGCTACTTTCATGTAGCTTTTGAAGTCTAACTGTACCCTTGCCTGGTTAACATAGTGCTCTTCTATTATTTTTCTTTGATAAGACAACTTTTCGCTCCTCCCTGTAATATTTCAAAACATTTCAATCCTAGCGCAAGCCTCTCCCCTTTGCTATTCTCAGTCGGTTAATAAATAAAAATGGAGTCATTATATGAACAAAAGACTGATTTCGAGCCTAGTAATTGGTTCGGTTGCGTCTATCGGAGTTATGGCACAAAGCATGGCGAAAGAAACTAAAAATACGCAAAACGTTGATGATCCTTATATCTGGTTAGAAGATGTTGGTGGCGAAAAGGCCTTAGAGTGGGTCGAGAAGCAGAATGACAAGTCACTGAGCTATCTAAAATCTAAACCTCTTTACAAAGAACTTTATGAGAAAAATCTTGAGGTTTACAACTCAGACGAGCGAATTCCGTACGTCGGCCAGATGGGTGACTACTTCTATAACTTCTGGCGTGACGACGAGAACCCTCGTGGCTTATGGCGTCGCACGACTTTAGAAGAATATAAAAAAGAAAGCCCTAAGTGGGAAATTATTCTTAACTTGGATGAGCTTGCGGAAAAAGAAGGCGAAAACTGGGTTTATAAAGGTTCGAACTGTTTATACCCTACTTATAATCGCTGCTTGATTAACCTGTCTCGTGGTGGCGCTGACGCTACTGTGGTTCGTGAATTTGATATTGAATCTAAAAGCTTTGTTAAAGACGGTTTTCAATTACCTGAAGCAAAAAGCAACCTAAGCTGGATCGATAAAGACACGGTTTATGTAGGCACTGATTTCGGCGACGGTAGTATGACCGACTCAGGTTACCCTCGTGTAACCAAACTTTGGAAGCGTGGCGAGCCACTCGAAATAGCGCAAACCATCTTTGAGGGTAACAAAACTGACGTTTCAGTTGGCGCCTATGTTTCGCACGACGGCGATGAGAAATACAAAATTGTTTATCAAGGCCTCGATTTTTACTCGCGCGAGTATTACCTCGTTACAGACAAGGGCTTAGTCAAGCTAGATCGCCCTATCGACAGTTCAATCAGCGGCATTATCAAAGGCCAATTATTGCTAGAGCTTAAATCCGACTGGACCATTGGCGACAAGACCTACAAGCAAGCATCGTTGCTTTCAATCGATATCGATGATTTTGTGGCAGGCAAAAAGAACTTTACCGAAGTATTAGTTCCAGATGCACATACGTCTATCGCTGGCGTATCGAGCACCAAGGACCATGTGTTAATCACGACCTTAAAAGATGTGAGCAGCGAGTTATACCGTTACACCTTTAAAGATGGCAAGTGGACAAACGAAAAAGTCGACATGCCTGAACTGGGTACTTTATCAGTAACTGGCACTAGCGATGAGCACAATAACTTTTTCATCAACTACCAGAACTTCTTAACGCCAAGCAGTTTGTACTATTTTGATGATGCTAAAGACTCTGCGAGCGTTCTTAAGAGCTTACCTGCGTTCTTCGATGCATCGCCGTACAAGGTTGAGCAGAAGTTTGCCAAGGCCGAAGATGGTACGCAAATTCCTTACTTCTTAGTGATGGCGAAAGATACCGAGCTTAACGGTAAAAACCCAACATTGCTGTATGGCTATGGTGGCTTTGAAGTATCACTTCGCCCTAGTTATTCAGCGACTATCGGTATTGATTGGCTCGAGCAAGGCGGTGTTTACGCACTAGCTAATATTCGTGGTGGCGGTGAGTATGGCCCAGCTTGGCACCAAGCAGCGCTTAAGAAAAACCGTCATATTGCCTTCACAGACTTTATCACGGTTGCTGAAGACTTAATTGAACGCAAAATTACCGACAATAAGCATCTAGGTATTCGTGGTGGTAGTAACGGCGGTCTTCTAGTTGGCACCGTTGCAACAATGCGTCCAGACCTTTATGAAGCGGTCGTTTGCCAAGTTCCTTTACTTGATATGAAACGTTTCAACCAGTTATTAGCTGGCGCAAGCTGGATGGGCGAGTACGGTAACCCAGATAATGAAGACGAGTGGAACTACATTAAGAGCTATTCGCCTTATCACAACGTCCACAAAGACGTAGATTATCCAAAAATCTTCTTCACTACATCGACTCGAGATGATCGCGTACACCCTGCCCACGCGCGTAAGATGGTAGCTAAGATGATGGAACAAGGCCATGACCTACTCTATTATGAAAACACAGAAGGTGGCCACGGCGGTGCGGCCAATAACGAGCAGTCAGCAAAGTTAAATGCTTTAATTTACACCTACTTAGTTGACCAGTTAATGGACTAAACCTTTGCTATCCTTTGTCACTCTTGCTCTGGCAGGAGTGACAAACCTCCCAATTAAACACATTCCTAAAAACTTTTTATTGCCTTTACTATAAATTTATCGCATATTTGTGCCATGAATTTATTTTGTAGTGCTCACAGACCTTCAATCACTGCCCTTCCCGGTCAGCCCATACCCTTTTCTTTGAAAGAGGTAGGTTTGCGCACCCAAAATATTAATCACTTCGCAGTTCCAAAAAGTACAAGTAACACTTAACTGACGCAGTAGATAAATACCAAAAGCCCGCAAGCCTAGCTTCGCGGGCTTTTTTTATGCCATGAATTTAAAACTTTATTAATACGCCAAACACAGCAGGAACATCCATGGACAGCTTTAACTTTAATCAATATCAGAATATCGTAATCAAGGTAGGATCATCTCTTATCGCACCTGACGGTCGCTCCTGCTCGACCCAATACTGCCTCCCCCTTGCCAGCTTTATTAAAAAGTGCCAACACCTAGACAAAACCGTAACATTAGTAAGCTCAGGAGCTGTTGCCGCTGGTGTAAACACATTAAAAATCGACCATAGCGAGCTTACACTTGCCAAAAAGCAAGCTTGTGCCGCAGTCGGTCAAGCAAAGCTGATTAACCACTGGCAGCGTTTCTTTGACAATCATGTTGCGCAATTGCTTTTAACCGCCGACGATATAAAACACCCAAAACGTCACCAGAACGCTCGAAAAACAATAGAACAGCTACATCAATACGCAATTCTGCCAATCGTTAACGAAAACGACACAGTGGCGACTGCGGAGTTACAGTTCGGTGACAACGATAATCTGGCAGCGCAAGTCGCCACGTTAATCGACGCAGACTTACTGATTATCTGTAGCGATGTCGATGGCGTTTATAACGACAATCCACATCAAAACCCACAGGCAGAACTTATTCCTTATATAGAACAAATTTCCGATAAAACTTTAGCTTTAGGGAAACCGACTCATAACGCCCAAGCAACCGGAGGTATGGTGACCAAACTTGGAGCAGCGCAGTTTGCTTCGAAAGCAGGTATCAACACGATCATCTGTAACGGTAAGTCTGAAGCCTACACATCTTTATTAGAGCACAAAATAACTGGCACCTTTATCAGCTCAAATAAGCCATATAAGCAACAAAACCAGTCAAACATTAATATTATTAATGGGTAGCATAAGCCACTGTTATTCAAAGAGATTTTTAAAATTCTGTGAAATCGCTGAGTTTATACGCTATTAGGAGATAGTATGAGTAAATCCAAACCAACATACCCCCCAGTTATATGGGCTTTTAAGCGCTAGTAGACGCTCAGAGCGCCTCTCAGATTTTTTCGGAGTCAAATTTGACATAAGGATCTGTATGTTAATAATGCAAACCGTGCTTAACATTAATCGACTCGACAAACCGACACATTCCACGGCAGGCATATCAAGCCAGCCAAGTCGCTTGTTAGCGATTAGAAAACAAGCCACGCGCTTGGGTAACGTGTTCTAGCACGCCACGTCACTTTTAACACATCATTAATTAATCCTTTAAAAAAGAAAGGTCATTTCATGCTCGAACATATTGAATTTGGTAATTACAACAACATCGTCGTTAAAGTTGGTTCAGCGCTAATCGCGCCAGACGGTCACTCCTGCTCAGCAGAATACTGTCTTCCAATCGCACACTTTGTAAGAAAGTGTCGCAAAGCAGGCAAGCAAGTCACCCTAGTTTCATCAGGTGCCGTTGCTGCAGGTTTCAACCTATTAAAGCCAGACTACGACAAATTAACTCGTAAAGAAAAGCAGCCGCTAGCTGCAGTCGGTCAATCCATGGTGGTTGCGCACTGGCAACGTTTCTTTGACGATGTTGTAGCCCAGGTATTACTAACTTCAGCAGACATCAAAAACCCTGAGCGCGCGCAAAATGCACGCAACACATTTAAGACACTTGAAGAACTTGGCGCCCTGCCGATTGTTAATGAAAACGATACGGTAGCGACGGAAGAACTTACGGTTGGTGACAACGATAACCTCGTTGCACAAGTAGCAAAACTGACCGATGCCGATCTACTGATTATTTGTAGTGACATCGATGGCGTTTATGACGACAACCCAAAAGTTAACCCTGACGCCGAGTTAGTGAATCAATTTGAAGGAATTAGCGAAGAAGCACTGGCTATGGGTAAGCAAAGCACTAGCGCACAAGGCACTGGCGGTATGCGTACCAAACTTAAAGCTGCTAAGTTCGCCTCGGACAACGGTATTGATACGATTATTTGTAACGGTACAAACGAAAGTTACATGCGTTTATTCAATAACCAAAACCCAGGCACATTAGTACACAGCACAGTTAACAAAGCCAAGTCAAAAGTCGCTTAGGAGATTTTTAGGAGTAATTATGAACATGAAAGAGAATTCATTTGAAGACACTGAGAAGCAAGAGCTTTATAATTTAACGCTACGCGCTAAAGAAGCCGCGAAAACTCTTGCCACACTTTCTAGTAGCCAAAAGAATGACGTGCTAGCTGCGATGGCAAAACAGCTGAAGTCCAACCAAGCACAAATTCTTGAAGCGAACAAAAAAGATATTGAGTACGCCAAAGAAAACGATTTATCGGACGCTATGGTTGACCGCCTTCTTCTAGACGAAGAGCGTGTCGACGGCATGGTTAGCGCACTGCATAACGTTATGAACCTTGCTGATCCAGTCGGTGAAATGAGCCAAAGCTCTCTTCGCCCGAACGGTATCCGCGTCGCTAAAATGCGCATCCCACTAGGCGTTGTGCTGATGATTTATGAAGCACGTCCGAACGTAGCGGTAGAAGCTGCGGCGTTAACGCTAAAATCAGGTAACGTGGTTATTCTACGCGGTGGTAAAGAAGCATGGAACTCGAACAATGCCATCATCGACTGCTGGCACCAAGCAATTGAATCGTGTGGTTTCAGTAAAGAAATGGTTTGCATCGTACCTTCGCAAAGCCACTCAGCCGTGAATCACCTACTCCAGTTCCGTGACACGGTTGATTTAGTAATCCCTCGTGGTGGCGAGCGCTTGATTCAAGCGGTAACGGATAACAGTAAGATCCCAGTGATTCAGCACTTTAAAGGCGTGTGCCATTTATACGTCGACAAGTTTGCCGACTTAGACAAAGCTGAGAAGTTACTAAAAGACGGTAAGACATCGCGTCCAGGCGTCTGTAACTCGTTAGAAAGCTTAGTCATACACAAAGACATCGCAGACGAATTCCTTAAGCGTGTGAAGGCTCTAGGCAACGAATTTGGTATTCAGTTCAAAGCTGATAAAGACTCAGCTAGCAAGCTTGATAACGCAGAAGTTGCAAGCCCTGAAGACTACCATAACGAATACTTAAGCTTGGCCATGAGCGTGAAGCAAGTAGACAGCTACGAAGCGGCTATTGCACACATTCAAGATCACAGCTCAAGTCACACAGAAGTTATCGTTACAAAAGACATCGATCGTGGTAACGAATTCGTAAAACGCATCAACTCGTCTGTTGTGATGGTAAACGCTTCATCACGCTTCTCAGACGGTGGCGAACTAGGCTTAGGCGCAGAAATTGGTATTTCAACCAGTAAACTACATGCCTACGGACCAATGGGCTTAGTCCAGCTAACAACTGAAAAATACGTTGTCACTGGCCAAGGCCAAGCAAAACACTATTAATAATAAGCATAATGAACAAGAATAAGCTTACTATTATAAGAAAAGCGTTCGAGCAATAGGGTTCTACCAAGCCCTATACTCAAAGCCGCGGGTTCATCCCCGCGGCTTTTTTAATTGATGAAGCATAAAAAGAACCAAGCTTACTAACTGACTGGTTACATATTTTCTAACACACGCAACTCATGTCTTTGTTCATCAATAATTTCTCTAAATTCACTTAAGTTTTCTTCTTCAACAAGAATCCAGGTCTTATTTTTATTAACCTTAAGTTTAAATGGAATATTACGATTTTGTAGCTCTGTAATGACAGCCTCATGAAGCCCTGGCATACCTAAATAAGTATACCCAGCAGGAAATTGCTCAAGGCTAATTTCTCTCATCGTCTTATTCACAAGCCCCATATCGACTCTACTGCAATTAATTTTATCCTTTTTAAGCTCACAGTTCGCACCACGCTCTTTGAGCTCTTTCAAGACTATTATTGGCTCATAGTTTCCGAGCAAGTCTACTTGATAAGTTTCAACATCACTTTTACATGCAGACAGCATTAACATTAAAGATATTAAAGAATAGTTTTTATTCATTCTAGACCTAATGAAAAGTTAACTTTACCAACATACAGATGATTAACTTAGCCTAACCCACCAAAATAACAAGTTCCACCATTAGGTTACAACTTCGTCTAACTCACCCTACACGCTTAGATTAAGCTAAGCTCAAAGCCAACAGGCATGCCCTGTCTCCCCTTAAAGTTACCGAGCGAAGAAAAGTTATAGCGTAATTTGGGCAAGGATAGCCCAAATTAGCCAAAACGAGACAGGACGTCGAGTTTGGCGGCGCGTTATGTAACTTTACTAAGCGAGGGAAATGCGAAGCATCTAACGCCTGGGGCGTCTTTTCTTTTCGCCCTTTTCTTTGGACGGGCAAAGAAAAGGGCAAAATAATACCTCACCTTTTAAACAACTAGCAAAAAGCTCACCTTCACTCTCTATGCCTAATACTCTAGAATAAGCAACATTCATAAGGTACAAACTAAGCAATTCGTTGGGAAATAAGTTTTAGATGAAGACATCAATTAATATAAGACAAGCAACTAAAGACGATTTAACCGAAGTATTAGCCATTGCTAACCAATGGTCGCTTGGGGAACTTTCAGACAGCGAGGCTGAGGACGGTTTCTTGGTCTCTGCGTTCGTGTTGGAGCAATATGAGGATTACCTTGCCAACGCTGAATACTTCTACGTAGCAGAGGTTGAGGGCCGTATAGAGGCATTCTTATTGGCTTATGAAAGCGAGTCTATTGATCCTTCTGAGTTAACCAACACTTTATTACGCTGTAACTTAGTTGAGTCTTTTATTCTTATAAAACAAATTTGTGTGCGTCGAGATTCTTCTAACACAAAAGGATGCGCAGCCTCACTTTACGATTATATTCATCAACAACAGCCGGATAAAAGTAACTTGGCCGCAGTTGTTCTTGAGCCTCTGAATAAGCGCTCTATCAAGTTCCATGAACGCTGTGGTTTCTATAAGTTATGTGATATCACACCTCCAGCGGATAAGGATGGTCAGATTCGTCTTAGGGGGATTTGGTACCGCCCACCGAAAAATAATCAGGAACACTGCCCTGCTTTGCGTTTTCAGTCTACCGTTGAGTCAAAAGTGCCATTAGATACATTAAATACACGCCAAGAAATAGCGTCGAGCTTATATACTCACGAAGATAATCTGAACTGGACAAAACTGGGCCTACTAGTCACTTTCATGTTTGCGCTGGCCACAGCTTTTAATCATCTTATGGGCAAAAGCTCGGAAGAACTCGGCGTAGTGGGCATTTTTACCGGTATTATGGTTATCATTATTGGCCACGTCATAATCGAGCTTTTTAAAAAGAAAATTGATAGCGGCCTAAACTATTTACAGCAACATAAAATGTCGGTTAAGAAGCTGGATGTATTAATTCAGGCACAATACCCTAACTGCCCTTCTATTCTTAATGGTAATAAAGAAATAAGCGGACAATCTGCAACAGCTAAAGGAATGAAGTGGATTCCACTTATTTGTAGAGTTGGATGGTGGGGAATGACGCTTGCGCTTATTGGACGACTCTTTAACCTATTTTAATAGTTCACAAAGGCGCCAATCATGGCGCCTTTTATAAATCTTAACTTTACAATCTTGGTAAACAGCCATTCTAAATACGGCTACCACATAAGCGAAGCTACTGCTCGCAGCCACTCCTTGTATTGACAAATTAACCTGTAACCCCTTCAAATTCCTTAACATTCCTGTATATTCCTAGTTATTCCACTGAATTCATCTGGTTATTCTTAGGACTTTTTAAAACAATAAGCCAGTCAATTAATCACATGGAGATAGACCAATGACACTAGGTGAAAAATTACGTTCATTACGCTCAATCAGTGGCTGGACACAACCAGAACTGGCACAAAAGCTTGGTATTGAACAATCCTATTTATCAAAACTCGAAAATGATCGAAGCATCCCTTCTGTAGAAATTTTCGACAAGCTCTGCACTGTCTATGAGTTAACACCTGATGAGATGGTTAAAGAGCTCGATAAGGACTATATTCGGCAAAAGCTGATGCATATCCCTATTGTCGCAAACGCGTCCAATAACAAGCAGGAAATAGCCAAAGGCAAGCGTAAAGCAGCAGTCATCGTTTGTTCGACGTTTATCCTAGTCGCGGTACTGTTTTTCTTTACAGCTTACTTAGAGCTCCTTTCAAGCAATCAGCGCTGGGAGTATCGCTCACTTGGGATTGATTTCAAGCACGAAATTAATCAATGTCTTAAAAAGGAAAGTCCCGAAGAGTGCTATATCAAGTACACAGGAAGCTTCTTTGCCAATTCCTTCCCTAGAAACACGCGGTCACAGCATCTAGAAAGTATTATTACTAAAGAATATAGAGGTGAAGCATTTATAAAAAAGCTAGATACGGGCTTTAGGGAGTATCACGCAAAGCGATTAGAGGATAAAAGAAGCACAGCAAACAATATCTTCTTAATATTCGCTGTGTTTTTAATGACTTTAGGCATTTTGGGGCTTATCGTTGAAGCACGTTTTTATCGTATCGATAAATCAAGTTAGAGCTATTAATTACAGACACAAAAAAAACCGCTAAGTTTTCACTAAGCGGTTTTCTGCTCTCCAAGGGAGATAAAGATGGTGGGTTGCACAGGAATCGAACCTGTGACCACCTGATTAAAAGTCAGATGCTCTACCGACTGAGCTAGCAACCCAAGACCGTTTAAGGCAGTGCCTTATTCGATGGCGCGTATAATACCGTTTTCAGCTAAAAACACAACCCTTTGTAATCATAAATTTTAAATTAATTTGTTAAATCAGGCTTTATGATTTATGGAGCACAAATTCAGGATACAAAAAAACCGCTAAGTTTTCACTAAGCGGTTTTTGCTCTCCGAAGAGATAAAGATGGTGGGTTGCACAGGAATCGAACCTGTGACCACCTGATTAAAAGTCAGATGCTCTACCGACTGAGCTAGCAACCCATTGATTTGACTATCTTTCTAGCCAAGCTCACCGTTTCGGTAAGACGCGTATAATACTTCTTTTTTGAGAAAATACAACCTTTATACGCGGTTTTTTTCGTATTTTTGTTATCGAGTAATAGAAGATGCTTATTATTCTGCTTCTTCTATCCATGCAGCTTGAATAGCTTCTAATATACGCTCTCCACTACGCTCAGGATCATCGTCAAAATCTTCAAGCTCAAGAACCTTATTGCGTAAATCAACAAAGTTTATACGTAGTGGATCTTGCTCTGGAAACTTTTCATAGAGCTCGATTGCGATATCTAAACTGTCTGTCCACTTTAAACCCATAAGTTACTCCTTATAAGGAACGCTTAGTGGCGCTCTGAGACCTGGTTAATAGTATATTTTGGTATTTCTACAACAAGATCTTCGTCTTCGACCACTGCTTGGCAACTCAAACGTGACTCTGGCTCAAGTCCCCATGCCTTATCAAGCATATCATCTTCTAGCTCGTCACTCTCTTCCATCGAGTCAAACCCCTCACGAACGACTACGTGACAGGTGGTACATGCGCACGACATTTCACAAGCGTGCTCAATAAATATCTTATTATCTAAAGCCACATCAAGCACAGTCTGCCCTTTCTCGGCTTCAACTTCTGCCCCTTCAGGACACAACTCTTCATGAGGTAGGAATATTACTTTTGGCATCTAGTTACCCTATATTTCATCAATTTCGTCAACTTCGTGACCCACAAGAGCCTTGGCGATACTAGCGTCCATACGACGGCTAGCAAATTCATTGGTGCTCTTTTCTACAAAATCTAATGCGTCTTGAATTGCTTTTGTGCTTTCGCCTTGGGCTGTTTCGTTCAGCTGCTCTAAGGCGGATTGAATCGCAGCATATTCCTCGTCATTCAACAACTCTTTGCCGTTTTCGTTTAGAGCTGCTGAAACGGCTTCTATAACGCGTGCAGCCTCGACTTTTTGCTCACGAAGCATGCGAGCTTCCATATCATCTTCTGCGTGGCTAAAGGAGCTCTTAAGCATGTCAGTGATCTGTTCATCATTTAACCCGTAAGATGGCTTAACCGTAATGTCGGTCTTAACACCACTGGTGGTTTCTTCCGCCATGACCTGTAAAAGACCATCCGCATCCAGTTGGTACGTAACACGAATTCTGGCTGCACCGGCTACCATGGGTGGAATTCCCCGCAATTCAAACCGAGCTAACGAACGACAATCTTCGACTAATTCACGTTCACCCTGAACCACATGAATCGCCATAGCAGTTTGGCCATCTTTAAAGGTGGTAAACTCTTGTGCTTTTGCTATTGGAATAGGCGTATTTCTTGGAATAATCTTTTCGCTAAGACCACCCATAGTTTCAACACCTAAAGATAAAGGAATAACGTCTAACAGCAACATATCATCACCTGATTTGTTACCGATAAGTACGTTTGCCTGAATTGCTGCACCAATAGCGACCACTTTATCAGGATCGATGTCGGTTAGTGGCGGTACTTTAAAATATTGCTCAACTTTTTCACGAACCAAAGGCACGCGAGTAGAGCCACCAACCATAACAACCTTCTCTACTTCATCAACCTTTACACCAGCGTCTTTCAGTGTACGACGGCAAGAAAGTAACGTTTTATCAACGATTGGTGCAATTATTTCTTCTATTTGAGCACGGCTCATTTCGCCCTGCCAATCAAAGAAGTCCACCTCGACTGAGTCTGTATCGGTCAGAGCTTCTTTAACTTCACGAGCTTTAATCATCGCCAACTGATGTGCGCGACGGTCGTCACTATTGATCTTCGCTTGTTCCACTAGATATTGGCCAATAGCTCTATCAAAATCATCACCGCCAAGGGCACTATCGCCACCTGTAGCTAAGACTTCAAAAACACCTTTTTGTAATCTAAGAATAGAGATATCAAAGGTACCGCCACCTAAGTCATAAATAGCATGGATACCTTCGCTACCAGTGTCTAAACCATAAGCCACCGCAGCAGCCGTCGGCTCGTTTAAGAGCCTTAAAACTTTTAGACCCGCCAGTTGCGCTGAGTCTTTTGTAGCTTGGCGTTGGGCTTCATCAAAATAAGCAGGTACCGTAATCACGACTCCGCCTAGCTCTCCGCCAAGAGCTTCTTCAGCGCGATTGGCTAAAGTTCGTAGAATATCGCTTGATACTTCTACTGGATTTTTTTGTATACCATTCTCAAGGACAACCCCTGGCATTCCGCTATCGGACTCAACCAAAGTATTAGCACTGAATTCTTTAATTTTATCCATATCGGCTAGGCCACGGCCTAATAACCGCTTTATTGAGCTGACGACGTTTCCAGGCTCAACCGCTTGGCGCGCCTTAGCTTCATGACCCACGACAACCTCGCTGTCGCTTTTATAATGGACGACTGAAGGAAGCGTATGCCTTCCTTCAAGATCAGCTAACGTAGCCGCCTCACCGCTTCTAACAGTAGCTATTAGTGAATTGGTTGTACCTAGATCTATACCGGCAGCCAATCTATGATGATGTGCTCGTGTACTCTGTCCTGGTTCAGATATTTGCAATAATGCCATAATAACTCAGTTAATCTAATAGTGTGTCTTCAGCCAGTTCAATATCACGTAATGTTTTGTGTAAGAACTGTAGCTTGTATATCGAAATTTTTAATGCGTCCAAATCCCAAGAATCTTGCTTAAAAAGTCGAGCGAGTTCGTCTTCTTGTTGCTCCGCCCTTACTTCAATTTTGTCAGCAAAGCTCATTAACTCACTGGCATCTTTCTGTTTGGTGATTGTGTCGAGTTCTTCACGCAACTCCAGTTGTTGCATCAGGAATTCGGCGTCATTCACCGTATGATCCTGAGTAGTATCGATGTTTTTTACCAGCCGTAGCAGGTATTGTGCTCGCTTTACCGGATCTTTCAATACAGCAAAGGCATCATTTAAACGAGTGGTTTTCTGCATAGCCAACATTTGTTGCTGGCTTCCACCTTGCGCATGGCGATCTGGGTGAGTCGATTGAAGCAATCGTTTTAACTTACTGGATAAATCATTTTGATCAATGAAAAAATTCGGCTCTAGGCCGAATAATTCAAAGTAATTTTGCTGCGCATTTGCCATAGAAGTATCTTAGTTGGTAGCTAAACTGATAATCTTGTAATCACTGAGTTCTTCGTAATTAGCTAGTATAAATTTTTTAGGACGAGGCAAATCAAAATAAAAGTAAGGGAGTTTATAAGAAATAAACAACTGAGCTTCTATTTTGATTTAACAAAGTCATAAAGAATTTAGACAGCTAATTTAGACGGTGAAGGACTCACCACACCCACACTCACCCTTAGCATTTGGGTTCACAAACTCAAAGCCTTCGTTTAGGCCTTCTTTTACGAACTCTAAGCGAGTGCCTTCTAGGTACGGCTGACTTTTTGGATCAATAATTACTTTAACGCCTTTATCTTCATAAAGGATGTCTTCGTCATTGAGTTCATCTACAAACTCTAAAACGTACTCTAAGCCTGAACAACCTGTAGTTGCCACGCCTAAACGAACGCCGAGACCTTTGCCACGGTTTGCGAGGAATAACTTCACTCGATCTGCCGCTGCATCTGATAATGTGATCGCCATAAACTAACCTGTACCTATTTAGCTACTACTTTTGACTTCTTTCTTTAAAGTCTTTTACTGCGGCTTTGATTGCATCTTCTGCTAATACAGAGCAGTGAATCTTTACTGGAGGTAAAGCCAACTCTTCTGCGATATCTGTATTTTTGATAGCTTGAGCTTCATCAACGGTTTTACCTTTTACCCATTCTGTGATTAATGAGCTTGATGCAATCGCTGAACCACAGCCGTATGTTTTGAACTTAGCATCTTCAATAATACCTTGCTCGTTGACTTTAATCTGTAGTTTCATGACGTCACCACAAGCTGGAGCGCCTACCATACCAGTACCTACGGTCGCGTCATCTTTTTCGAAAGAACCAACGTTTCTTGGGTTCTCATAATGATCGATTACTTTTTCACTATATGCCATAACAATCTCTCCAACTAATCTAGTGTGCCTGCCATTCAACTTTTGACAGGTCGATACCGTCTTTATACATGTCCCACAAAGGAGATAGGTCACGTAAACGCGCGATGCCTTCACGGACTTGCTCAATTGTGTAATCAATCTCTTCTTCAGTCGTAAAGCGACCGACACTGAAACGGATAGAACTGTGTGCTAATTCATCATCACGACCTAACGCACGTAACACATACGAAGGCTCTAAACTTGCTGATGTACAGGCTGAACCTGAAGATACGGCTAAATCTTTTAGCGCCATAATCAAGGACTCACCTTCAACAAAGTTAAAACTAATGTTAATGATACCTGCCACACGCTGCTCTTCATGACCGTTCAGATAAACTTCTTCCATATCGTTTACACCAGCCCATAGGCGCTCACGTAAACGGATAATGCGCTCGTTATCTTGAGCCATGTCTTCCATAGCGATTCTCGCAGCTTCACCCATACCCACGATTTGGTGAGTTGGTAAAGTACCAGAACGCATACCACGTTCATGACCACCACCGTGAATTTGCGCTTCTAAGCGTACACGAGGTTTACGACGAACGTATAAGACACCAATACCCTTTGGGCCATACATTTTGTGACCTGAGATAGACATTAGGTCAACTTTCGTTTTTTCCACGTCGATAGGTAACTTACCGGCGCTTTGCGCTGCATCCACATGGAAAATAATTTTGCGTTCACGACATAGCTCGCCAATTGCGTCAATATCTTGAACCACACCTGTTTCGTTGTTGACGTGCATAACACTAACAACAATGGTGTCGTCACGTAATGCATCTTTAAATGCATTCATGTCTATTAATCCGTCTTCTTGGACATCTAGATAAGTGACTTCATAGCCTTCACGCTCTAATTGACGCATCGTATCTAAAACTGCTTTGTGCTCAGTTTTAACGGTAATGATGTGTTTGCCTTTCTTGCCGTAGAAGTGCGCTGCACCTTTTATAGCTAAGTTATCAGACTCAGTAGCACCTGAAGTCCAGACAATTTCACGAGGGTCTGCGTTGATTAAATCCGCCACATGCTGTCTTGCTTCATCCACAGCCTCCTCCGCTTCCCAACCAAATTTGTGGGAACGTGAAGCAGGGTTACCGTAGATGCCGTCAACACTCATGTATTGAACCATCTTCTCGGCAACACGCGGATCGACTGGCGTAGTTGCTGCGTAATCAAGATAGATGGGTAATTTCATTCTCTTCTCCGCTAAATTTCAAAGCACAATTCAAAAATAACCAAAACTACTTTTAGCCGAAAGCTATGACGTCTTCTTCACGAAAACGTACGTTTTGGCGCTCAGCAACCTGCTGAACAAAATCTCGTTGGATAACATGATCGAGCGTTATCCCACTCAAAAACTGATAAATCTGGTCGCTTAGCTCAGACCACAACTGGTGTGACAAACAAACATCACCACCTTGGCAATCGCCTTTGCCATTACAGCGTGTTGCAGTAATGGGTTCGTTTACCGCTAATACAACCTCTGCAATACTAATTTGTGTCGCTGGGCGCTTTAATTCATAACCACCACCAGGCCCGCGGATGCTATCGACCAAATTGGCCTTACGCAAGCGCGAAAACAATTGCTCCAGATAAGACAAGGATATATGTTGTCTTCCTGAAACCTCTGCTAGTGTTATCGGACCTTTGCCTGCATGCAATGCGAGATCTAACATTGCTGTCACTGCGTAGCGTCCTTTAGTGCTCAACTTCATATCAGTACCTTTACTTGATTGGCTTTATGATCTCATACCCGAGTAATTTAGTCAACTTTACACTAGCAAGCATGTCAGCCAATGCTAAAGTCTATGCCATTGAAATATAAAGGATTATAAATTTGGATTAGCTGATGTTATCTAAGTCCACATTAAGATTAGTATAAATACCGAGTAAGCTAGTGGGTTAAATATTAGTGATTCTCAATAACAGTGTTTGCAGAGTGAAAATTACCCTTTAAGAGGACTTATCAGTATGTTTCGATGACTCGTCATCATCATAAACTCCATCAGGATCTTTAGAATCAAAACGGGTCAAAGACTCGCAATCGACGTCAGGCAAGTCTAGCTCATCACAATCGATACCCTGCTTTTTCAAGGCACACGCAATAAGCACCATCTGCTCTTCTAAAGCGCGAGAGTGTTCATGTAGACTACGGATTGCTTGAGAAATAGGATCTTGCTGGTGAGTACTGATACCATAGGCTTCAAAAACGGTTTGCTCTGTGTCTTTTTGCCCTGATACTTGGCGCGCAGGTATACCAATCATTGTTGTATCCGCAGGCACATCTTTAACCACCACGGCATTAGAGCCAACTCTTGCTCCGGTACGCAGAGTGATCGGACCTAAAACTTTAGCCCCAGCGCCTATAACCACGTTGTTTTCTAAAGTCGGATGTCGCTTCCCTTCTTTCCAACTGGTACCACCTAAGGTCACTCCGTGATAAAGCGTGCAGTCATCGCCTATTTCAGCAGTTTCGCCAATAACAACTCCCATTCCATGATCGATAAAGAATCGTCGGCCAATTTTAGCACCTGGATGAATTTCTATTCCTGTCAGCCAGCGAGCCAAAGTGGACAAAGTTCGAGCCAGCCACTTCCAATTCGCGCGCCATAATTTATGCGCAATTCGGTGCGCCCATATAGCATGCAAGCCGGGATAGTTGGTCAACACTTCAAAATTATTACGCGCAGCTGGGTCGCGGTGAAAAACACTTTTAATGTCTTCCTTCATTCGAGAAAACATTTTACTCCTCGTTACTACTTTTAACTGGACTATTAACTTTACTTGGGTCTGACTGGCCTGCTGTTTTTGTTACTTGGTATTTGATGTGCTTAGTCATCGACGCCAAAAAGCCTCGCATGATATTAACTTCAGCCTCCGTTAGCTGTGCCTTTGCAAAAAGACGGTGTAATCGGGCTGGTAATAGCTTGGGCTCGTTAGGATCAAAAAAACCAGTTTCAGTCATAACACTTTCAAAATGCTTGTACAGACCTTCTGTCTGTTGAACCGTCGCTTTGTTCTCATCACTGACAAGATCGTGGCTAGGGTCGCTCCCATCACAATCATCATAGCTATTCTGAGACAACGCTAAAAGCCGACACTCATAGCAGATAACCTGAACCGCAGCCGCTAAATTTAGAGACATGTACTCAGGATTGGCCGGAATATTAACATGATAGTGGCAAAGTTGAAGCTCTTCGTTATGCAACCCAGTACTTTCACGCCCAAATACAATAGCCATAGGCATGGCTGTCGGCTCTTTATCGAGAATGCTACTGAGTTCACGTGGCTCAATCAAAGGCCACGGAAGCGCCCTATTCCGAGAACTGGTACCAATCACTAATCGGCAGTCTGCTATCGCTTCTTCTAGGCTAGAAACGACCTTAGCTTGCTCTAACACATCAGTCGCACCTGAGGCGCGCGCCACAGCTTCTTCTGATGGAAATTGCTTTGGATTCACTAAAACCAAATGCTTCAAGCCCATGGTTTTCATGGCTCGCGCAGCAGCTCCAATATTACCTGGGTGGCTAGTTTGGCAGAGGACAATCTTTATTTGATTTAAAAATTGCTTTGCAGAATGAAGTTGTTTCGGTTTCACTACTTGTCTGGATAAGTTGCTAATTTACAAGAAGCTATATTATCAGAGCGCCTCTCATAACCCCACAATTAAATTTCCAAACTTACAAAGCTGTAAATGTTAAAAATATAAAAAAACAATAATTTAGTCTTCTTTATAGCCAATACTTTTGCTATGATTCGCACCGTTTAGCGCTAATGCGCTCAATTTTTGCCCAATTTTGTGGGCAACCTATTCTCTATAGCGAATTTTTCCTATACAGACTGTTCTTTGACTTTGGTGGTATCAACATGAATGCGTACAAAAACATTGCCGTGCGTGCGGCAGAGCGTGCTGGAAATTTTGTGGCGAAAGCTTTTGCTAATCGCGACCGAATTATTGCACAGAGTAAAGGCCCTAACGATTTCGTTAGCAATATCGATAAACAGGCCGAAGAAATCATTATTGATGCCATCAAATATAGCTATCCTGATCACGCTATTTTAGCGGAAGAAAGTGGTCAGCATGGTGAAAGCGACACAGTCTGGATCATCGATCCTATCGATGGCACCACTAACTTCCTTCTAGGCATCCCACATTTCGCCATATCCATTGCGGTAAAGCACAAGAACAAAACTCTTGCTGCCGTAATATACGATCCGATTAAAGATGAAACCTTCACGGCATCGAACGGTAGTGGCGCACAGCTAAATAACACGCGTATTCGAGTCAGTGATAAAAAGAGACTGGATAACTCGGTTCTAGCTACGGGCTTCCCTTTCCGTGGGAACCAAAATTTGACTGAATATTTAACCTATTTTGAGACAATCTTCCCACTCTGCATTGATATGCGACGCGCAGGCTCAGCTTCTTTAGATCTTGCCTATGTTGCCGCTGGCCGCCTCGATGGCTTCTGGGAGTTCGGTTTAAGCGAGTGGGACACGGCTGCAGGCATCTTAATCGTTAAAGAAGCCGGAGGTTTTGTGGGCGACGTGAAAGGTAACCCACATCAAGAGAAGTCAAAAAGCATTCTTGCTGCCAATCCTGGTGTCTTTAAACACTTCATGAAAAGTGTAAAAGACCTTTAAATCCAAGCCAATAGACCTTTAAATCTAAAAGTCCATCACCATATTTGCATCCGAAGATTGAAAAGGACAGCCCAAAGATTGTACAATTGGTCTGTCCTCTTACCAGAGCCAATACACTCATTGTAAACAAATAGGTTTAAACGATATGAGCACGCAAAATCACAACGCGCTTTTTGACGCATTGTGGAACGATTATTTAGCTATCACACCTGATGCCAAAGCCATTCACGAAGAGTTCAAAGCGTTAGGCGATGAAACTATTATTAATGATCACATAGCCCTTAGAACCTTTAACGAAGGCGCTATCAATCTAGATCATATAGGCAAATACCTAGAACAGTTTGGTTACGAAGCCGCTGGAGAGTACCATTTCGAAGAGAAAAAATTGTACGCCAAACACTTTCAACACAAAACTGATGAAGATGCACCGAAAATCTTTGTTAGTGAACTGTTACTAGAAGAATTCTCAGCAGAGCTTCAAATGTTCTGTCGTGGCTTAATTGCCGAAGCAAACTGGAACATCCGTCAAAACGGTTTATCACTGCCTTCTCGCCCTTGGGGCAAAGTGACCCGCGAAGCTTACGAGCGTCTTCTAGAAGAAAGTGAGTATGCTGCTTGGTTAGCGGCTTTCGGCTTACGCGCCAACCACTTTACAGTGTCTGTGAACAAGCTTAAAGGCATGAAGAACATCGAAGCGGTCAACCAATTCCTTAAAGACAAAGGATTTGAGCTAAACACTAGTGGTGGCGAAATTAAGGGCAACGAAGAAGTTTGCTTAAAGCAAAGCTCTACCATGGCCAATATCGTCGACTGGGAATTCAATGGCGGCAAGCACCCTATTCGTACTTGCTTCTATGAGTTTGCCGAGCGCTTCCCTATGGAAAACGGTGAGCTATATCATGGTTTCGTAGCCGCTAGTGCAGATAAAATCTTTGAGTCTACTAACGCAGCTTAATAAAGAAATATTCGGCGCACTGCCCAAGAAGGCTAGCGCTTTATCCCCCTTTAAAAGTTAGCCTCACATTTTAAAATTATAGAGCAAATTGGGCAGGGATAGCCCAATTTAGCAAAGACGAAACAGGACGTTTCGTTTTGCGGCTCGTCAATTAATTTTGAATTGTGAGGGCAGTCCAACGGACCTAACTTTTAGGGGCGAGTTTTTTGGTTCGTTTTTTGCTCGTCAAAAAATGAACATTAAGTGATATTACTCATTCACTTAGGGTGAGCGTCACACACTCAGCTCCCCTTCCTTACTAAATGAACACTTCAAGAATCCCACTTACGAGGGCGAGCACAGCAAGGTCTGTGTAAGCGACATACTAAAAAAATAAAAAAACCGCCAAACGGCGGTTTTTTTATGCTTTACTTTTTTAAGAAATTACAGAGCATCAATCAACTCTGGAACTGCTTTAAATAAGTCTTCAACTAAGCCGTAATCTGCAACCTGGAATATAGGCGCTTCTTCGTCTTTGTTGATAGCAACAATCACTTTTGAGTCTTTCATACCCGCTAAGTGCTGAATGGCGCCAGAAATACCAACGGCAATATACAGCTCAGGAGCAACGATTTTACCGGTTTGGCCAACCTGGTAATCGTTTGGTACGAAACCTGCGTCAACTGCTGCACGAGATGCACCAACCGCTGCGCCCAACTTATCGGCTAATGTTTCTAGCATTTCAAAGTTTTCGCCATTACCCATACCGCGACCACCCGACACAACAACTTTCGCTGTTCCCAGATCAGGACGCTCTGACTTAGTCAACTCTTCGCTGACGTAATTGCTTAACGGAGTGTGTGAGCCGGCATCAACATTTTCAATTGTTGCTGAACCACCTTCAGTCGCCAAAGCATCAAACGCCGTAGCGCGAACAGTAATCACTTTTTTGCTATCGTTACTTTTAACGGTGGCAATGGCGTTACCCGCATAAACAGGACGCTTAAAGGTGTCATCTGACTCTACAGAGATGATGTCTGAAATTTGCTGCACGTCTAACAAAGCTGAGATGCGCGGCATCATATTCTTACCGAAAGTCGAAGCCGGTGCTAAGATATGCGAATAATCGCCCTCTTGTGACATTACAGCCTTTTCAACGTCTTCAGCTAATAGGTGCTCTAGGAAGTCAGCTTGTGCCAGTAAGACTTTATCAACACCCTCGGCTTTAGCCGCTTGCTCTGCAACAGACTCACAGTTATGACCAGCCACTAGCACTACGGTTTCACCGCTTAGCTGTTTTGCAGCTGCGATAGTGTTATACGTCGAAGCTTGTAATTCGCTATTATTGTGCTCTGCAATTACTAAAGTCGTCATTTAGATCACCTTCGCTTCATTTTTTAGTTTATCAACAAGCTCAGCCACTGTTTCAACCTTAACACCTTCGCTACGCTCTGGTGGGTTTTCAACACTTACAGTCTCTGTACGGTTGGCCGTATCAACACCTAGATCTGCTAACGCAATCTCATCAAGCGGCTTACGCTTTGCTTTCATGATGTTTGGTAATGATGCAAAACGTGGCTCATTCAAGCGTAAGTCTGTTGTAATAACGGCTGGCAGACTTAACTCAATCGTTTGTAAGCCACCATCAATTTCACGCGTCACTTTAGTTTTACCGTCTTCAACTTCAACTTCTGAAGCGAAAGTACCTTGGCCCCAACCTAAAAGTGCACCAAGCATTTGACCTGTTTGGTTATTATCACCATCAATTGACTGCTTACCTAAAAGCACCATTTGTGGCTCTTCTTGCTCAACAACCTTCTTTAAAACTTTGGATACCGCTAATGGCTCTAGCTGGTCGTCAGTTTTTACTAAAATTGCTTTATCAGCACCCAGTGCTAATGCTGTGCGCAAAGTCTCTTGGCATTGTTGATTACCAATGGACACTGCGACAACTTCAGAAGCGATACCTTTTTCTTTCAGGCGAACAGCTTCTTCCACTGCAATTTCACAGAATGGATTCATAGACATTTTAACGTTAGCAGTTTCTACTCCGCTATTGTCCGGCTTAACACGAACCTTCACATTCGCGTCGATAACTCGTTTTATTGCAACTAGAATTTTCATGAAAACCCTATCGTATGTATAATCTCTGCCAAATATAGACGATCTAAACGCCTATCTTTTGTAAAATAGGGCGTAATGGTGACGTTTTACTGGCTGAAGGTCAATAGTTTATCGTGATTTTAGCCATGTTTTGACTGAATTTTAATCAATTTTAAGAGGAGATCTAGGTGGAACGCGAATTTATGGAATTTGACGTTGTAATAGTGGGTGCAGGCCCTTCTGGTTTAGCAGCGGCTATCAAGTTGCGCCAACTAGCCATCAAGAGCGATAAAGAATTGATGGTTTGTGTGGTAGAGAAAGGTTCAGAGGTCGGCGCACACATACTGTCAGGTGCCGTGATCGAACCAACCGCATTGAATGAGCTAATCCCTGATTGGGAAGAAAAAGGCGCACCACTAAACACTAAAGTGACGGGCGACTCCATCTACCTCATGAAAAACGAAGAAAAAGCGACAAAAATACCTAACGTCTTCGTTCCAAAAACCATGCACAATGATGGCAACTACATCATTAGCCTAGGAAATCTTTGCCGTTGGTTAGCCGAGCAAGCAGAGGCTTTAGGTGTAGAAATTTTCCCAGGTTTTGCAGCTTCAGAAATTCTCTACAACGACGATGGCTCGGTAAAAGGTATCGCCACAGGCGATATGGGCATCGGTAAAGATGGTGAGAAAAAAGACGGTTATATGCCAGGTATGGAGCTTCACGCTAAGTACACCCTATTTGGCGAAGGTTGTCGTGGACACTTGGGTAAAGAGCTTATTGCTAAGTTTAATCTTGATGAAGGCAAAGAGCCACAACACTACGGAATTGGTATTAAAGAGCTTTGGAAAATTCCTGCAGAGCAACATCAGGAAGGACTAGTGGTTCATACCGCAGGTTGGCCGTTAAGCGAGTCCGGCTCTGCAGGCGGTGGCTTCTTGTACCATATTGAAGACAACCAGGTTGCTGTAGGCTTAATCACTGATCTTTCATATTCTAACCCACATGTGAGTCCATTCCATGAATTCCAGCGTTACAAGCACCAGAGAGTCATCAAACAATACCTAGAAGGTGGCGAGCGCATTTCTTATGGTGCTCGAGCGCTGACTAAAGGCGGTTTACAATCACAGCCTAAGATGTCATTCCCCGGTGGCCTTTTGATCGGTGATAACGCAGGTACATTGAACTTCGCCAAGATTAAGGGTACTCACACCGCAATGAAGTCAGGCATGATTGCAGCAGAAACAATTATGGCAGCTTTCGGTGGCAACAGAGCCAATGACGATCTAGCTGAATACGAAGCCAATTACAAAGCATCATGGGCTTGGCGCGAGCTTCATCAACAGCGCAACTTCGGCCCAGCTCAGCACAAATGGGGCAACTTCCTAGGCTCGGCCTATGCCTTTATCGATTTAAATATCTTTAATGGTAAGCTGCCATGGACGCTTAGCGATCCGAAACCAGATTATGCTCAAATGAAACCGGCAGATCAGTGCAAAAAGATCGAATATCCAAAGCCCGATGGCAAGTTATCTTTTGATAAACTATCTTCTGTGTTCGTCTCAAATACGAACCACGAAGAAGATCAGCCCGTTCATCTAAAATTGCAAGATGATAGTATCCCAATTGAGGTGAACTTGGAAAAATACGATGAACCCGCTCAGCGCTACTGCCCTGCTGGAGTTTATGAAGTCGTTCGTGATGATGACGGTAATAATCCTAAATTTGTTATTAATGCTCAGAACTGTGTTCACTGCAAGACTTGTGACATTAAAGATCCAAGCCAAAACATTACATGGGTCGCACCTGAAGGTGCTGGTGGGCCAAACTACCCCAATATGTAGTTTTTAGTTTGCAATTAACTTAACCAATAAAAAAGCCTCCATTTGGAGGCTTTTTTATTGCAAGCTAGAACTTAAGAATAACGTCTTCTTATACCCAAAGCCGCAAGAATCCCTAGAAGGATAACTGGAACGCTTCCACCACCATCGCTTGGTTGTGGGTTCGTCTCACCACAGTCTTCTACAGGCTCCCCTGTAGGGTCTAAGCGGAAAGCTCTAATTTCACCATCTACCGTACCAAAACCAACAATCTGCCCTGCATCATTAATGGCTCTGGCTTCAGTTAGAGTCCAAGGAGAGTCACAAGCAATAAGCTCATTTAGGTTTTTCATCTCTTCATTTTCATACAAAAATGCCCCTGACTCACCAATTGTTGGGACTGAAACTAAAGCCCTTCCCACTATCTGTCCTACATTATTGATGTCCATTGCTCTCGAATCAGTGAAATCTTCATCGAAAAAACCTAGTAATTTCAGTTCAGGGTTGCCAGCAGACATATCAATATAAAAGGCCTCACGGTTATCTCGCGTTCCAGTAATATAAATATTTCCTACAACTTCTTGCTTATTGTTTATAGATCTTGCAAAAAGAGCCCTATTATCAATTGTTTCTATCTCTATTTTTGTTGAAACATCACTAGCATTTGCAAAATAAGAAGCGATTCTGAAGCTTTCGCCATCTTCAATATCTGCAAACCCTACAATATCATCATTATCATTTATAGCAGTTACGTAAGAGTTTCGACTTGGATCTTCAGCGAAAGGTTCAATAATAGAATACTGATCAGTATTCCTATCGTAAATAAATCCTCTACTGGGTTTACCAATATCGTCATTATCTGGCTCTACATCATAGTTTGCACCCAATATTACTTTGTTGTTATTGTTAATATCGTATGCAACTACACTAGAAACACCTTCAATATCTAGAATTTTACTAACAGTTCCAGATTCATACACGACTGCAAATTGCTGAGCTATTTTTACCCCGTCAGACTCCGAAGAAACATTACTCAAACCTACCGCAACCATTGCATCATTAATACCTACAGCTTCACTTGATGTTCCATTTTCTAATGTCCCTAGGTCGACATTTCCAGAATCATCAAACTGCACGGCATGGGCAAAAAACTCACGTTCACCTTCGTCATTAAGCGGACCATTAGCATAACCGACAGCCTGACCAGCCTCATTAATATCGTAAACGACACTGGTTGTTCCACCCAAGCCACCTAAGTCAACAACCTCATAAGGTGCGGCCATTGATGTTGAAACTAGTGTCGCGATACTGAGTGCAAGCAATTTTTTTGTGGTTTTTAATTTCATCAATTCTCTCTTCACAATCTTTTATTTGTTGTTTACTACAAGGTAGCGTCTGGTTGCGCTTCAGGTTTCGCATCACTAAAAGCGTTGAGTGTTAGGCAGTGTTGTTCGACTTCAACTAAACGTGGAAAATCGCTTAAGTCTACCTCAAACCTACGAGCATTGTACATTTGCGATACTAAGAAAACATCCGCTAGCGTCAATTCATCACCAAAACAGAATGGCCCTTTAGCTTTATATTCGGCCAACATCGATTCTAAAGCTTTAAAACCTTCTAATATCCAGTGTGCATACCATGTCGACTTTTGTTCATCGCTAACTTGCAATTCCCCTTTTAGATACTGCAATACACGCAAGTTATCCAAAGGGTGGATATCACAAGCAATTATTTGGCATACACTTCTGACTTTAGCTCTTAGGAAAGGTTCACTAGGGAGTAACTTAGGTCCATCATACACCTCATCAATGTATTCACAGATAGCCATTGATTGGCTCAAGAGCTTACCATTATCGTCTAATAACGGTACTAACTCTTGAGGGTTTTTCTCGGCATATTCGGGTTTATGTTGCTCACCACCATCTTTAACCAAGTGAATTGGAATGATGGAATATGAGAGTCGTTTAATATTTAACGCTGTTCGAACGCGGTAAGCCGCCGTAGAACGCCAATAACTATATAGCTTCAACATAAACCCGCTCCTTTTTCTATTTTTTAAGCTTCGTACTTTTCTACAACTTGGTTGATCTGACCAAAAATGCTCTGGTTGTTTTCATCAAACATTTCGATGGTGACACGATCTCCAAACTGCATAAATGGTGTCGTTGGCTTGCCATTTTCAATGATTTCCAACATACGAACTTCCGCCAAGCATGAAGAGCCTACTGAACGATCTTTGTTCGAAATAGTCCCTGAACCAACGATGGTACCAGCTGAAAGTGGGCGTGTTTTGGCCGCGTGAGCAACTAAAGTCGGGAAATCAAAAACCATGTCCACACCGCACTCAGGTGCGCCTAAAAGCTCGTCGTTTAGGTGTGTTTTTAATGGTAAGTATACTTTTTTACCGTCCCACTTATCGCCTAACTCATCTGGAGTCACTGCTACTGGAGAAAAAGCTGATGATGGCTTAGATTGGAAAAAACCAAAACCCTTTGCCAACTCACCAGGAATCAGACCACGAAGCGATACATCGTTAACAGTCATCAACAAACGAATTTCTTTCTCCGCCTGCTCTGCTGAAGCACCCATCGGTACATCACCAGTAATTACTGCAACTTCAGCTTCCATGTCGATGCCATACTCTTCGCTCGCCATTTTAATGTTGTCACGAGGGCCTAAGAAGGTATCAGAGCCACCTTGGTACATTAACGGATCTGTCCAGAAAGTTTCCGGCATTTCAGCGTTACGCGCCTTACGAACTAGCTCTACGTGGTTAACGTAAGCACTGCCGTCAGCCCATTGGTAAGCTCGTGGTAATGGCGACTCACAAGATTCTTGCTCAAAGTCCATAGCGTCAGAGATCTGACCATCGTTTAACTCTTGATAAGTCTTCTCTAACTTTGGCTTAAAAGTATTCCAGTCGTCCAAAGCCGCTTGTAATGTTTTAACGTAGTCAACTTTAGTTGCTTTTGTCAGATCTTTACTTACAACAACTAACTGACCATCACGAGTACCATCTCTTAAAGTTGCTAATTTCATTCTATATTCCTAAATTCTTTGTGTATTCGATTGTCGATGCCATTAGATATGGCCCCAACAACACTAAATTCAACCGTTTAGGCCATCCGTTTTATGGTGACCAAACCAAGTAATGAGGATTTTCGTGCTTAGACGAGGCATTTAGCGCACGGAAGTGAGGAGTGTATGAATAATACATGACTCACTGAGTACGCTAAATAACAACGTATAAGCCAGAAAAGACCATTACTCGTTACTCAGAGGCTTTCCAACTATTGCAGTAGTCCGGATTCTCCACGCTCGCCATCGCATCACCAACTTCTAGCGCATCACGCGTATCAAGCATCACTGCTACCTCATCCGTTTCTTTCTTCGCATGCTTACGCCCTGCTTCAAAAGCTTTTGGATGTGGGCCGTGAGTAAAGCCAGATGGGTGGAATGTCACCATACCCGCATCAATATTATCACGACTAAAAAAGTCGCCTGCGTGATAGAACAAGACCTCGTCAAAATCATCATTGTTGTGGTAGAACGGAACTTTCAATGCACCAGGATCCGACTCGATTGGTCTTGGCACAAAAGTACACACCACAAATCGACTAGCGACAAAGGTTGTGTGTGCTGATGGCGGTAGGTGATAACGGTGTGACATTAATGGACGGATATCACGCCAATTAATCCGCACCACCGACAAGTCACCATGCCAACCGATTGCATCTAACGGTGAGTAGTTAAATTGAACGCGCGATAACTGCCCGCGACGCTTAATTTCCACTGTCCACGGCGTATCATCTTGTTGCGCCTTAAACTTATCGTTAATGCTTGGTACGTCCAGCATAGCAGGGTCAAAGATTGCCTGAGGTCCAACTAAGCCCTTCTCAGGCAGCTGATAGCTGTCGTTTGTCGCCTCGATTAACAACATCGTCATCGGCTCTTGCGGCTCGATTCTCCACATAGTTCCGCGAGGCATGACAACGTAGTCACCCTCACGGATTTCCAGATGACCATAATCACAGAACAAGTCGCCTTGGCCTTTATGAACGAAGAATAATTCGTCACCATCACCATTGCGAGCGAGGTTCAGCATGGCTTCATTACAATTCCAAATACGGAATTTACAATGAGCGTTGTATAACAAATTTTCAGCGCCCCAAGGTGAATTAGAGTTTTTATCCAACTCATTCAAATCATAGGCACGCGGACGCAAAGGCCCTTCCCACTTTTCCCACGCCGTTGGCGGGTTTTTATGGTGAAAGTGAGCCGTTGGGCCGAAGAAACCGCTTCGCCCTGCTTCACGCTCGTATGGTGCTTCTTCTGGTAAATCTGCGTGAGCTTGGCGAGAAATGGTTCCTTCCTTATGCGGGAAAGAAATCCATTTACGCATCTTAAATTACTCCACGTTTCTGTTGATCTAACTCGATAGACTCAAACAAGGCCTTAAAGTTACCTTCACCGAAACCTTGGTTACCTTTACGTTGGATGATTTCGAAGAAAATAGGCCCAATCACTGTATTAGTGAAGATTTGAAGCAGGATACCTTCTTCATGATCTAAAGAGCCATCGATTAAAATGCGGTTTTTGCGAAGTTTATCAACGTCTTCGTGGTGCTCAGGAATACGCTTAGGAATCATATCGTAATAAGTTTCTGGCGTATCCATAAACTCCATACCGCCTTCACGCAACTTCTCAATAGTACCGTAGATATCATCGGTAGAAAGCGCGATATGCTGGATACCTTCGCCGTTATACTCTTTGATGAACTCTTCAATCTGTGACTTATCATCAGCTGATTCGTTAATCGGAATACGAAGCTTGTTGCAAGGACCTGTCATGGCCTTTGAGAATAAGCCTGTTTGCTTACCTTCAATGTCGAAATAACGAATTTCACGGAAGTTTGCGATGTTTTCATAGAAAGTTGCCCAAACATCCATACCACCACGCTTAACGTTGTGCGTTAGGTGGTCAAGCGTATGCAAGCCCATGCCTGTTGGGAACTTTTCAACGTTTTCGTAGAATTCGAAATCAGCGTCATAAATGTTGTCTTCTTTGCCCCACTTATCAACAAAGTAAAGAACCGAGCCACCGATACCATAAACACCAGGGTGTGCGTTGTGCTCTTCTTTATCAAACTCTTTAGCGCCATTTTCAACTGCGTACTGCAATGCTTTCTGGGCGTCTTCAACACGCCATGCCATGGCGCAGGCACAAGGGCCGTGCTGCTGGCTGAATTCATTGAAATAACCTTCTTTTTCGCCGTTAACCAAAAAGTTAATGTCACCTTGACGGTATAAGAACACTTCTTTAGATTTATGTTTAGCAACTTCAGTGAAGCCTAATAGCTCAAACAAATCCTTAAGCTTTTGAATACCTTCAGCATTTGGCGCTGAGTATTCAACAAATTCAAAACCGTCTGTTCCAAGTGGGTTAAAAGTAGTATCAGTCATTTTAAAAACTCCTCACGTGAGGTGAAATTACATTTCTTTTGGGATTGCTATCGACTCAGTTCGCCTTTGTTTATTCAATACAGAGCTCGATATACAGTTATTCATGCCCAAAAGACCTAGTTATACAAATATTTAAAAAAGAATAATTAATCCTACGCTTTGCTCCACTGAGCGCGTATTTGAGCCGCAACGATAAACGTTGGGATGAGTTGTTTGTCTAATTTCAATAACATAAATCAAAAATTTAAAGCAGTTTCAGTGCTTTAGTTATCTCCATATTATGCAACAGCCCACGACACTTCACAATCTCGTGGGCTGTATTCGAAAACACGAGGCTTAACTCGCCTTTTGCTCTTCCTTTGGTGGATACAAAGGTTCACGCAAGCCAAGACGCTTGGCTTCTTTAACCATTGACATCACATCGCCATTCGCTAAATCGAACAGCTGCTTGAAATCGTCAATAACGAAGTATTTCGGCTGCATTATGTCAATACGGTATGGAGTGCGAAGCATTTCAATCGGATCGAATGGCGCACGGATCACATCAGGATCTTCTAGGCTATGCGGAGTTTCGCCGATAGACGATAAGATGCCACCACCATAAATACGCTGACCTTCGGCAGTATTAATCAAACCGAATTCAACGGTAAACCAATATAGACGGGCTAAATATACGCGGTCTTCCTTGCTGGCGTTATAACCTAATTTTCCGTAAGCTGCTGTAAATTCAGCAAAATATGGGTTGGTTAACATTGCCGTGTGACCATAGATCTCATGAAACACATCAGGCTCTTGCAAATAGTCCATTTCTTCTCGAGTACGAATAAAAGTCGCGCAAGGGAATTTTTTATCCGCCAATAAAGCAAAGAATTTATCGAAGTTAATTAGCGCTGGTACCCAAGCGACTTCCCAGCCGGTTTCTTTGCGTAGAACGCTTGAGACTTCTTCTAACTGAGGAATGCGGTCTTTTGGTAATTGAATCTTTTCAAGACCTTCAAAGTACTCAGGGCAAGCACGACCTTGAATCAGCTTCTCTTGGCGCGCCATTAATTCGCTCCAAATTTGATGCTCTTCGTCGGTGTAATGGATAAAACCATTCTCGTCCATGGGACGTGCTTTGTATTTTGTACCTTTTGCCATATACCTACCTAACTATCTGTTATCACAGTTTTATACTGTAATTTTTAATAAATGTCTGGTTACTAATTCTCTAGTATAACGCATCAGAACACCCTATCAGGTCAGATCCCTTGGTGAGAGCTTCTGATAGGCGCACACATTATTACAGTTAATGCTGCAAAAACAAGTGTAATTCACCGAAAGTCTGCTAACTGACTGTGGATATTGACCAAACAGTTTGAACTCTTAGGCACTTAGATATCTAATCCATTGGAATGTTCAATCGCACCATATTGAAAAGAGTAGATTACTACATGCGAATATTTTGAATTTCTTACACTTCTTTACGCAAAGAACGGATCGATTGAGCCATAATGGTCTTAATTCAGTAAACCAACTCTATTTAAGGATAATTGAGCAATATGCGGATCACAGCCACTTTACTTACTGCTTACCTTTTTGCTTTACCTCTAGTCACTACCAGCAGTAAAGCCAAGTCTGCCAATTCACCCGAACAACTTGCTTATTTGGCCGCTGAAAAAGCATTCGCCAAGGGGCACTTTAAAACTTATGAAAAGCTTAAGAAATCATTAAAAGAATATCCGCTATATCCCTATTTAGAATATAAAGAGCGTTTGGACGATCTTAGTTTGGCGAAACGCAAAGAGATTGATCAATTTATTAAAACCTATAGCAACTCACCGCTTGCAGGCCAACTTAAGAGCCATTTTATTAACCATCTAGCGGCTAAAAAAGAGTTCAATGTCTTAAAAGATTATTACAGTTATGGCCAGAACCCTCGTTTGGACTGCGCAATTCTAGAGCACAAGTTGCAGCAAGGCGCTTCAATCAAAGACTTGTCTGACGATATCGAAGACTTATGGAGCGTACCGAGATCGCAGCATAAAGCCTGTGATGATATTTTTAGCCAATGGATCAAGGCAGGCTACCCCAAGCATAACACCGCTTACCATCGTCTTTATCGCACCGCTCATGAAGGCTCCGTTGGTTTAGTCAAATACCTCAAGCGCTTTTTAGACAAAGACAAACAGTACATTGCCGATATGTGGGTCAAAGTTAAGCAAAACCCAGGGGCTGTAAACCGTCGAAACTTCTTCCCTGGGCTCGATCCCGAGATGGAAGCGCCAATCTTAGTATTCGCTATTAAGCGCTTAGCATGGGGCGATAGAGAAGACGCTTACAAAGTTTGGCAACATACCAGAAATCGTATTCCACTATCCAAAAGCCATATTGATGAAGTCGAGCGCACCTTGTTTTTGGCCATGGCCACTGAAAACCGAGCAAAAGCCTTGGAGTGGTTGGAGGATGACAACTTAGAAAGTTTTATTACTGATGAACTTGTGAATCATTGGAAACTCGCAGTTTTACTGAGAAATGAACGCTGGGAAAGCATCAAGGAACTCTATAGCCTCTTACCTAAAAATCAGCAAAACAGTAACCAATGGCAATACTGGAATGCGATAGCTCAGCATAAAAGTGGGAATGAAGCCGACTCTCTATTAACACTGAAGTTACTGGCTGAAAAACGAGACTATTACGGTTATTTAGCTGCGACGAGACTGGAGCAACCATTAAAGCTAAACCATGTACCGGCACCTATTCCTGAGGCCGTATTCACTAAAGTAAAAAATAGTGACAATGTAAAACGAGCCAAAGAACTGTTCGAACTTGAGCGATATATTAATGCCAGTAGAGAATGGCGTCATTTGTTAAAACACATGGACAGCGCTGCCGAAATACAAGCCGCATCGAAAATTGCTCATTCTTGGGGGTGGTATAACCAAGGGATCCTAACTATCGCAAAATCTGGCTACTGGGATGACACCGAAATTCGTTTCCCTACTGCTTTTAAAGACAGCTACATCCAAATGGCCGAAAAGGTAAATTTGCCACCACAGTGGTTAATGGGGGTGTCGCGCCAAGAAAGTGCTTATGGCCCATTAGCAGTGTCTCCTGCCGGCGCTTACGGCTTGATGCAGGTAATGCCTGCTACCGCTAAGGTGTACTCAAAAAAGTTTAATATCCCTTATAAAGGGCGCCGAGATTTGTTGAAACCACAAACCAATATTGAAATGGGAAGCCGTTACTTAGAGCTCAGATACAAGCAAATGGAGAAAAATCCAATTTATGCTTCCGCTGCCTATAATGCAGGGAAACAACGCATTGATATGTGGAAAGAATTCGGGCGATACCCTACCGAGATTTGGATTGAAAGTATTCCATATACGGAGACTCGTGACTATATTAAGAAAGTTATGACCTATCGCGCGATCTACGCCTTAAAGCTTGGCATTGATGATGATACCTTCCAATATATTTTAACCACTGAAACCGGTGGTTTAAGCAACTGTGATGTCGCGAAGCAGTCTATTGATCAAACAGACAAAAACTGCTGAATTATCCAAGCTCAAAAAAAAAGGCCAGTGGAGTTAATTCCTACTGGCCTTTTTGTTTAAATTAAAGTTGGATTCTTATTACAACGGTTTCTTAAAAGTAGCGCTCGAAGCTTAAGGAAATATAATCGTCGTTTCTAAAAGGGTACAAAATACTGCTATAAGGCCCTTCGGCTTCGTCAACAGTGAATACCCGCCCTTCTAACACCGCTTTCCAATCATCGCCGAGTCTGCGACTCGCCTCTAGATTCATAAAACTTTGACCATCTGCATAAGAAAAAGCTAACAATGCTTCGGTTGATTGAATATCGTTCATGGCTAAACGAAAACCAACAACAGCAACGTCATTTTGCTCATAACCGCCTGGCAAAATGTCGCGCGAATCGGTTTGGTATTCAAGAATCATCCCTAAATCCGCGCCACCTTCTGTAACTCCGTAAAATGAATACTCAAACCCACCAACAGCCGCCCAGTAGCGATCTTCACCAAATCCTGAACGAGTCATAGCTTCGAGCTTCCATAGCCAAGCGCCTTTGGTGGCTTGCAGATCTAGCCCCGTTTGATCGATAGTCGTATAGACGGGTTGTAATTGTGGTGCTGTAGGATTCGACGTATCTAATGTAAATAGCGGCTCACGGCTGTTACCAGAAAAGTGAGACACCCCAATATCCCAATCCCCCACCCACTTAGACCAACGAATAGCCCCGTCTAAACGATGTTGTCCATCACCATCTGTGTATAAAGGATTATCCTGATTGATTGGCAAAGGGAATCGAAAACGCCCTTCGTCACCAGCGAACGTTCGCTCGCGAAACCCTGGTAGTAAAAACAGCTCAACTAGACCAAACTCCTGCTCGGTCGACAAAACAACCATCTGTTGGCCCAATTTGTCTTCACCATCAATATTCTCTACAAAGTCTGTTTGGTTAATGATATCGACTAGGTGCTGTGACTCAGCCACGCCCCAAAACACTTTACTGATCCCTGCTTTAAGTTCCCACTCACCACCAACATAGCGAACCATGAGTTCACGAATATCAGCATGAGTTCGCTCATCATCAAGGCTGTCCCATCTTAAGAATGGCTTGAATACGATACTCCAATCAGAGTCATCCCATCGGTGGTAAAACTCAGGCTCAATAGCCATTGAAAACTCGGATTGTTTTTGTCCAAAATCCCCGTCCTTGAAAAAGTAGCGTCCCTCTGTGGATATTACCCCACTCCACTCAGCAGCCTGTGCAGTTGCAGTCATCAAACAAGTAGACAGCAATAGACTACCAAGTATTGTTCCCTTAGTGTTTATTATCATAGATTGACATACCAGTTGGTCTGTTTAGTGGTGGCATTGTAAAAAAATCCTATGTTGATTACTAGCAGAGCAAGCAACATAAGTTTTATAAATATAGAACTGCTAGACAATCCCACTTCAATAATAGTGCATTTTTTAACCACCATGGTAATCTATGGATAACAAAAGTAACGAAGCAAAACCCTCGTTACTAGGAGGAAACGTGGAACACGCTATTAAAGCTGAAAGAGGTCAATGGTATAAGCGCCTAGACTTGAATGAAGCTTTTGAAGTGGTTGCTATAGACCGTGAAGAAGAATGTATTGAAATTCAATATTATAGTGGTGAAGTCGAAGAGCTCGACGAAGCCAGCTGGGAACTTTTGGAGTTAACTCCAATTGCACCACCGGATAATTGGTCAGGAGCATTCGGCACCGACAATAGAGTTGAGTTCGAGGTGCAAGCTGACTCATTAGAATCTGCACTACACTTGGTAGACTCTAACCAATCCGATTAATTAAAGCCTAGAAACACCTTAATCTTTTGATAGCAAGGCCAGTCCAGCTTTCATAAAACATGCCTTGGCTTATGACACCGCTTTTGCATCTTGATGCTTTATTTTCCAGCACACTTATCCTTTCCTAAGACAAATCAAATACTTAAACTCAATGGACATTCTTGGGTCAATTGGTTACATTCTGAGAATTAAGAAAACTAAAGTGCGCATTGACGTTGCCAAATTAGAACCGTTAGGGAATAAACTTGAAAAAAGTAAAGCTCACGCATCAACACAGCTTAGCCTTTGCCACTGCATTCTTATGTTTATTGCTGTTGGTGAATTATTTTTTCTACCATACCCAACATAAAAACTACGGTATTCAACAAGATAAGTTCAGTAAATATTTATTAACAAGTTTAAACTCTTCATTAGAGTATGGGCTTAGCTTTGGTAACAAGGCAGATCTTGAAACGACCCTGTCACCTTTGCATGGTAACTTAGACGTCGCTTTTTTTCGAGTTGTTGATAATCAGGGCACCACCGTTGCAGAAGTTGACAATAGAGATACTTTAGGAATCCATCATGACTTATCACTACACACTGTAAAGCAAGACATCACTCAAACTTTCGGCTCTACCCAACTCAGTATTATTCCCACTCAAATACTTGAACAACAAGGAGCCAACAGCAGGCGTCTGGGCCAAGCCCAAATAGGCCTTACGCCCTATAAATACAGTAACTCACACAATAGTAGTTCCTATATTCTACTAAACTTAATCCTCATTATCCCATTAACGGGCCTGTGGGTATTTGTAAGATTCCGCCAGTCAGCACAAATCAAAACAGTCAATAAAATGATCAGGGTACTCAACCACCCAGAAACCGTACAAGATTTTAAGGAAAACATTAATACGGAAGAAGGTACTACGCTATTACAAGCAATCGAACAACATGTCATAAAAACTCAAAACCTTAGGCATAAGTTGGGCGTTTTAAAGTCAGAAGTGCAGCAAGCACGATTAGACGCCAACACTGAGCTACATGAATTTATTGGCTTTATCACGCAACAAAATTTAAATAGCTCGTTCAATAACTTGATGCTTTTCTACGAAATTATTAAACAACCGATCCACAAAGCTAGTCATGCGGTCTGGTGTCGCGACTTACTAGCTAAAACTATTGCTGAGTTGTCTATTCAGGCTCGTGATAACAATACGTTAATCCAGGAGTCTTTTAGTGGAAACCGCATGAATCACCAGATTCAGGTGGATGAAAAAGCCTTTAAAAAAATGCTAAGGCTGTCTATACAGCAATTACTTCAAATTTGTGCCGACCACACACTAGATATCCATTTTGACTTAAGACAGGACTTCCAAGATAGTGCCATTTTAAGAATATCCTTCTCATCTGATTCAGACATTTTTCAACACGCTATTGAAGAGCAAAGTTTATTTCAATTTAGAGAAGATCTGCCTATTACTATCCACAGCAATAACATTCAACTAATTTCAGCAAAGCACTTATTAAAAAAGTTCGGCGGAGAGTACATTTATCTTAGTGATGAAATACGTTTTGAAATTCCACTTACAACGCTAATGCTTGCAGACAAAAAGAGCCAGCCAGAGCCAATTAAACCGCTAGGACTAGACCTTAAAGTTCTCGTTTACGACTCCGATCCTATCGATAAAATGGTTCTCATTGGCTATTTAAGCAAGTTAGGTATCGATGTTGATAAAGCAACAACTAAACAAGTTGTCTTACAAAAAATTCGACACGATAACTACGATGCGATTCTGGTTAACTCAGACTTCTTAAGCGATGACAATGCCTTTTCTTTCGAGAACTTCACCGGTGAGCTTGAGATGATGGAGAGTAAGCCAGAAATAATTGTGATCAGCCGTGATAATACCGTGCTTGAGTCAGCAGCACTTTCACGGCTTGACTCTGTACACTATATTTCAAAACCTGTTGAACCCAAAAAACTTAGCCAGGTATTAACCAGCCTATTAAATCGAACTTAATCGTTTTAGGCTGGCTTTGAAATTGTTAGTGATAGTTTCGTCGGAAAGATGCTGGCCTTTTTCCACTAATTTCTGACCTCTGACCCAAACTGACTCAATGACATCGTTGCTAAACTGGTGATTAAAAATAAAGGCATCTAGAAGCTGCTCTTGGTTTTTGCCAATCAATGGTAATGAGTCAGTATTAAGCTCGACAAAGTTGGCTTTGTAGCCGACAGCTATAGTTCCTACGTTTTGCTGTAAACTTTGTGCGCCTCCTTGAGCTGCTTGCGTCCACAGCCAATGGCCTGTGGAGCGATTAGTGTCTTCAACCAACACAGTCCGCGAGTGTTCCAGCAATCGTTGTTGGTATTCCAACCAACGCAACTCTTCTGTTGCGCTTACCGAAATATGACTATCACTACCTATCGACCAACGCCCTCCTTTCGATTTATAACTGTTCATCGAAAAGAATCCATCACCAAGATTCGCTTCGGTGGTAGTACAAATCGATACGACGGCTTTTGAGTCGGCAATACTGCTAACTTCTTGCTCGTTAAGGTGTGTTGCGTGGATTAAACACCACTTTTCATCCGGACTCAGATTATTATAAAGCCACTCAACGGGGCGCTGACCATTATGGGCTGAACAATCGTCAACTTCCTTAATCTGCTCGGCGATGTGAATGTGAATTGGCGCAGTATTAGACTGTGAACGCAAAGTTTTAACCGCAAACTCAAGATCTGATTTATCAACCGCACGCAACGAATGCGGCGCAATGCCATAACTTTGATTATAATCGGTGGCCAGAGCATGAACCTGCTCCAGAAGACGCCCGTAAGCCTCCTGGTCGTGAATAAAACGCTTCTGCCCTTGAGTAGGCGCCTGATTACCAAAACCGCTATAGCGGTAAAATACGGGCAATAAAGTAACATCGATGCCACTTTGCTCTGCGGCTTCATAAATTTGCAGCGACATTTCAGCCGGATTATCGTAGAAACCGCCACTTTTATTGTGATGAAGATAGTGGAATTCGCCAACTGATGTATAACCTGCTTTTAGCATTTGCATGTATAAAGCGCTCGCGATGTGGTTTAAATCATCAGCTTCAATTTGCTCGACAAAGCCATACATTGCCTTACGCCACGTCCAAAAACTGTCTCTTTTACCATCAACTAGGTCACCACTTGCCTCACCAAGACCAGCCATCGCCCACTGGAAGGCATGAGAATGGTTATTGACCATACCGGGAATTACTGCACCATTTATGACTTTGCCACTAAAGTTTTTCGGTTTTTCGCTTTGTAGTTTGATTTTAGTGATGACGCCATTAGAATCATGTTCCAACAAGACATTTTCCTGCCAGCCATCAGCGAGCAGAATGGATTTTGCAAAAACCTGTTGAGGATGGATACTTGTCATAATGATATAGAAGTCAGTTTTAACGATAACAGGATCATAATATGAGCCAGAACGAAACGAAACCTTTTGATTACATTATTCATAATGTCAATATTACTACTCTTTCGCCACAAAATAGTAACGATGAGAATCCTTATGGCATTATTCGAAAGGGTGCTATTGGTGTTAATGGCAATGTTATCGCTTATATTGGTGCATTCGATCCAGAACTCAAAGCAAAACAAACCATTGATGCAAAAGGTCAATGGCTAACGCCTGGCTTAATCGACTGCCACACTCACCTTGTGTATGGCGGCAACCGCGCGAATGAATTCGAAATGCGACTCAATGGCGGGGCTTATGAAGAGATTGCAAAAGCTGGTGGCGGTATTATTTCAAGCGTTAAAGCCACTCGCGAAGCCAGTGAAGATGAGCTCTTTGCAAGCGCAGCAAAGCGCCTCAAAAGCTTTCTTGCGGAAGGTGTAACCACCATAGAAATTAAATCGGGTTATGGTTTAGATACAGACAATGAAATAAAGATGCTGAAAGTAGCCAAACGCCTCGAAAAAGAATTTCCTGTAAGAGTTTGCACTACTTTTCTAGGAGCTCATGCCCTCCCCCCTGAATATAAAGATGATGCTGATGGTTATATTGAACTTGTGTGCGAAGAGATGATTCCGAAGGTGGCCGCACTTGGCTTAGCTGACTGTGTTGATGCATTTTGTGAGAATATTGGCTTTACTTATCAACAAACCGAACGTGTTTTTCAGGCTGCAGTAAAACATGGACTGAAGGTAAAGCTTCATGCTGAACAGCTATCCGACCAATCAGGCGCAGGTCTTGCGGCGGACTACAAAGCACTTTCTGCAGATCACTTAGAGTATTTATCGCAAGAGTCTATCGATAAAATGGCTCAAAGTGGAACTGTTGCCGTTTTATTGCCTGGAGCTTTCTATTTCTTGCGTGAAACCAAGCTACCACCGATAGAAGTGCTTCGAAATGCCGGAGCCACCATCGCAGTGGCCTCAGACAGTAACCCAGGTACTTCGCCTGCACAGTCGTTGCTACTGATGTTGAATATGGCCTGTACGCTTTTCAGAATGACCCCATTAGAAGCTCTGCAGGGGGTTACCATCAATGCCGCAAAAGCATTAGGCTTAGAAAAACAAGTAGGCTCCATAGAAATAGGTAAAAAAGCCGAATTAGCGTTGTGGGATATCGACCACCCTAACCAACTGAGTTATCAGTTAGGCGGCAATAACCTGACGAAAGTATTTCGTTAATCGAAACTCTAAATTACTTTAAAAAATCACTATAAAAAAAGGCGCTCAAAGCGCCTTTTTCATTAACTGAATAGCTGACTATTCAACGACACTGACTATTCAACGACAATGGTACCTTTCATGATAAAAGAGTGACCAGGGAAGCTACAAATAAAATCATAAGTCCCTGTTTTATCGATCGTGAAGGAGATTGTGTCGCTATCACCACCGCCTATGACTTTAGTGTGAGCAATAACAGCATCTGAATCAGCTGGAATATAGTCGTTATCTTTTGCTTTTTGAGCTGCTTGTGAAAACGCTTTGACGTCTGTATCTAAAGCTAAAACCACAATGTTATGACCCATAACATTTTTTGGTAATTTACCTGTATGGTTCAAAGTAAGCTTGATTTCTTCACCGGCTTTAACCTTAACCTCGCTGACATCAAATTGCATCTGATCGTTACCATTAATAGTAACGTCTTTAGCGAATAATGGCATCGCTAAAACAGAGAGAAAAAGAGCCAATAAAAACTTACGCATATTTATCACCTTTAGTTTACGAGTTTACACAACCATCATACACCTTTGGCACGTGAAAAGCCTGTGAAATAAAGCATGTTTCGCTGTATCTTTTTTCAGATGCCGCTATATTCTGATTAGTTTTTCTAATTACACGATGTTTCCAGACGTTCCAACAGCTGCCTGATCACTGCTTTGACCTTGTGTGATTTATCATGGTCAAAAAGACGCAACTTCTCATCAAGATAAGTAGCCTGTGACAACTCTAATTGTATGGTGTAGATATTATCATCAGGCTTAGCATATTGACGCGTAATATAACCGCCTTTAAAGCGACCGTTGATAATTTTTGAGTATTCGCCCGTATCAAACTCTTCTAGCGTTCTTGCAAGCACCTGGTTAATCGTTATACCTTCATTGGTACCGAAGTTGAAGTCCGGCAATTGCCCGTCAAAAAATCGAGGTACGTGTGATTGAATAGTGTGCGCTTCGAACAACAGACAATACCCGAACTTTTCATTTGCCTGATCTATCAGCTGTTCTAATTGCTGATGATAGGGTTTCCAGTATAACTCTACGCGCCTAGCGACTTCTTCATCGCTAGGCTCCGCTCCTGCTTCATACAAAGCATCACGATCAAAGGTAGATGTTGGACACAGCTCGGTATTATCGGCACCTTTGTATAAAACTTCTCCACTCGAGTCTCTATTTAAATCAATCAAATACCGTGAATAGTTGGCATTAATTCTGCTGATGCCCATTGAATCTAAGAAGTCATAAAGCTGGACTAGGTACCAGTCTGTATCGGCACTATTTAAAGCCACGGGCGTCATCTGCTTCAGTACTTCAAAAGGAATGAGTTGCCCATGATGTGGCATTGAAACAATGATCGGGGAGTCTTGAGTTTCTACATCAAATACAGGTATGTCGCTCTCAGAAAAGCGTAAGCTAGCTCTATCCAAAGGCAAAATATCTGCTTCAACATACTGGGTTCTTGCTTCAACTGAGTTAATACAGCCCTCACTGTAATAGAAGTTAACCAATTGCTTTGCATTATGGATTAACAAAGGGCACTTCTGCTCTACCAGTTCCCATGACTCGGCACCCGGCAGTTCGCAATTCAAGTACCACTTAACTTGGTATAAATAATCAATAAAAAAGTCCGTTAAGGTTCTGTGGTATTTTTCCTCAGCTCCTAACACTTGAGTTAGCTTGATAATATCGCAATGAAATCTTTCCCGCGCTTCTGCTGGCGAATATTCATGGATGTAACTCCAAGCCACTTTTAAGTGGGCTAAATGATTAAACTCACCCGCTTCAACTTGTTGTTTTTTAAATCGTTCTACTAAAGAGTCAGCGCTCATATTAAATATGCCTTCAGAATTTGCTTATTTTTCTTGAATAAACGGTCAATTTACTTGTATAGTTCAAGCTTGTATATACAAGCTAGCATACAGCAATAACGGTGAGATTCAAGAATCGAGCTCAAGTCTAAGAAGTTAGCTTATCAAACGCAATCAACGCCTATGATTACAACCGATGTTCGCCGCTTTATGGCGGTAAAAAATTATATAAGACAAGGAATTGAAGACGGTAATTGGTCTGAGCATGGCCGTATACCTTCAGAAAACCAACTGGCAGAAACGTGTCATGTCAGTCGCATGACCGCACGCCGAGCTTTGGATGAGTTGACCGAAGAAGGTATTCTCTATCGAGTACAGGGGCGCGGCACTTTTGTTGCTCCAAAAAAGTTGCACTCACCCATGCTGGAAATCCGCAATATCGCAGAAGAAGTTCAAGAACGTGGCAATCATTATTCCAATGAGTTGTTGCTACTACAAAAGGAGTACTGCCCTACTCACCTAAAGCATTACTTTAATTTAGAGGAAGGCGAAGACATCTACCATTCGATCATGGTCCACAAAGAAAATAAAAAGCCTATTCAAGTGGAACAGCGCTACGTTAATCCTAAAGCAGCGCCCGATTACCTAAAGCAAAACTTCAATAAAATGACACCTAATGTCTACTTGTCTGAGGTTGCGCCTCTGACCCAAGCAGAGCACCAGATAGAAGCCAAAGAAGCAGATCCTTTTATGAAAGTGACCCTAGAGCTCCAAGAGAATGAACCAGTACTTTCGATAGATAGAACGACCTGGTCCAAAGATTTATTGGTCAGCTTTTGCCAATTATTACACCCTGCCAGCAGATTTAAACTGACTGGCAAGTTTTCTACTGAACATCAATTAACTGAGCTGTAACTTAGAAACAATACTTTGAAACAGTACTTTGAAACAGTATTAGTAACAGAATTAAGAGGAATTACAATGTCACAGTCTTCCAAAAACGACAAAAGTATTGACGCAAATCGCTTTGATGCAAGTCGCGAGATTAGAGCTCCGCACGGCACTAAACTCAATACAAAATCTTGGCTAACCGAAGCTCCGCTTCGTATGTTGATGAACAACCTGGATCCCGATGTTGCAGAGCACCCTCACGGTCTAGTGGTTTATGGTGGAATCGGTCGCGCGGCTAGAAACTGGGAATGTTTCGATAAAATCGTTGAAAGCTTAAAAGAGCTTAACGATGACGAAACACTTTTAGTGCAGTCAGGAAAGCCTGTTGGTGTTTTTAAAACCCATGCCGATGCGCCTCGTGTTCTCATCGCTAACTCCAACTTAGTGCCACACTGGGCTAACTGGGAGCACTTCAACGAGCTCGATCGCAAGGGCCTCATGATGTATGGCCAGATGACTGCCGGTTCTTGGATTTACATTGGTAGTCAAGGCATTGTCCAAGGAACTTATGAAACTTTCGTCGAGGCTGGTCGCCAACATTTCGATGGCAAGACTCAAGGCAAGTGGATTCTAACCGGTGGTCTTGGTGGTATGGGTGGCGCTCAGCCATTAGCGGCAACTATGGCCGGCTACTGTATGATTGCTGTTGAGTGTGACGAAACTCGAATCGATTTCAGAATGCGCACGGGTTACGTTGACAAAAAAGCCACAAGCATCGATGAAGCTTTAGAGATGTTGCAAGAAGCTCTCGATAACGGCGAAGCTATCTCAATCGGCTTGTTAGGTAATGCTGCTGACATTTTCCCAGAATTACAAAAACGTGGTGTGAAACCCGACCTAGTAACCGACCAAACCTCTGCACACGATCCTGTGAATGGTTATTTACCACAAGGCTGGACACTAGAGGAATGGCGTGAAAAGGCACAAACTGCACCTGAGGAAGTCACTAAAGCCGCGAAACAATCAATGGCCGTTCAGGTTAAAGCGATGGTAGATTTCGCGCATGCAGGAATCCCAACTGTAGACTACGGTAATAACATCCGCCAGATGGCGCTTGAGGAAGGCGTAGAGAACGCCTTCGACTTCCCTGGCTTTGTGCCAGCTTATATCCGCCCTCTTTTCTGTCGTGGCGTAGGGCCGTTCCGCTGGGTTGCGCTTTCGGGCGACCCTGAAGACATTTATAAAACTGACCAAAAAGTTAAAGAAATCATTGCCGATGATCCACATCTTCACAACTGGTTAGACATGGCTAAAGAGCGCATCCAATTCCAAGGCTTACCATCGCGTATCTGCTGGGTAGGCCTGGGCTTACGCCATAAGCTCGGCTTAGCATTTAATGAAATGGTTAAAAACGGCGAATTAAAAGCGCCTGTGGTAATTGGTCGTGATCACTTAGATTCTGGCTCCGTTGCTAGCCCAAATCGTGAAACTGAAGGCATGCAAGATGGCTCGGATGCCGTATCTGACTGGCCTCTTCTAAACGCCATGCTTAACGTAGCCGGCGGCGCTACTTGGGTATCACTGCACCATGGCGGTGGCGTAGGTATGGGCTTTTCACAGCACTCTGGCGTTGTTATTTGTTGTGATGGTAGTGATGAAGCAGCTGAGCGCATTAATCGCGTATTATTCAATGACCCAGCCACAGGCGTTATGCGCCACGCGGACGCGGGTTATGAAAGCGCCATTGAATGCGCCAAAGAAAACAATCTCAAGTTGCCAATGGTTAAATAAGAACTGACAAGACAGTCTTATACAATAAAACGTATTATTTAAGGTTATATTTATGACAATGTACACATTAACTCCCGGCGAGCTAACACTAGCGGATTGCCGTGATATCTACACAAAGCCTTGTCAGATTGAGCTAAACGCTGACTTTTATCCAGTTATCGAACGCTCAGCGCAAACGGTTGCCGATGTGGTCGAAAACAACCAAACCGTTTACGGTATTAATACTGGGTTTGGACTTTTAGCATCAACACGTATTCCGCGTGAAAAACTCGAATTACTGCAAGAAAGCTTGGTGCTTTCTCATGCAGCAGGTATTGGCGATTTATTACCGGATAATGTGGTTCGACTTTTGATGGTGTTAAAGCTTTCAAGTCTGTCTCAAGGCCATTCAGGCGTGCGCCGTGAGACTGTAGACGCACTGATTAAGCTCGTTAATCACGAAGTCTACCCGTGTATCCCTGAAAAAGGCTCTGTTGGCGCCTCGGGCGATTTAGCGCCACTGGCACACATGAGCTGTACGCTTATTGGCGTTGGTGAAGTTCGCCACAATGGTAAAATCATGAGCGCAGTAGAAGGCTTAAAAATTGCAGGACTTGAGCCATTAACTCTAGCCGCCAAAGAAGGATTAGCATTATTAAACGGTACCCAATGCTCAACGGCCTTGGCTTTAGCAGGACTATTTGGCGCCGAAAATAACTTTTCAGCGGCAATCGTAGCCGGCGCTTTAACGACCGACGCCGTACTTGGCTCGACGGCGCCTTTCGATGCACGTATTCATCAAGTGAGAGGACACGACGGGCAGAAAAAAGTCGCTTTGGCGTTGCTTAACTTAATTAAAGACAGCGAACTTAACGCCTCACACCTAGACTGTGACAAGGTTCAGGATCCTTATTCGCTTCGTTGCCAACCACAAGTTATGGGAGCTGCTTTAGATCATATGCGTTTTGCAGCATCTGTATTATTAACAGAGGCGAATGCGGTATCTGACAACCCTCTAGTATTCCCTGAGGATGGCGACATTATTTCAGGTGGTAACTTCCACGCCGAGCCAGTGGCTATGTCTGCTGACTTATTGGCAATCGTAATTTCTGAAGTTGGTGCCATTGTAGAACGTCGTATCGCACTCATGTTAGACAAGCACCTTAGTGGCCTTCCAGCATTCTTGGTTGAAGACAGCGGCGTAAACTCAGGCTTTATGATTGCGCAAGTTACCGCAGCCGCCCTAGCCTCTGAAAATAAAACCTTGGCACATCCGGCATCCGTCGATAGCTTACCAACATCAGCCAACCAAGAAGACCATGTGTCGATGGCAACCTTCGCCGCGCGTCGACTGCGCGACATGAACTTCAACACCGCAGGCGTTATTGCTGTTGAATTATTAAGTGCAGCACAAGGTCTAGACTTCAGAGCTCCGCTTAAAACCTCCGAAACACTACAAAAAGCTTACGACGCTATTCGCGAAAAAGTTCCATACTATGACAAAGACAGACACTTCGGGCCTGACATCGAAGTCATTCGTGAACTAATCGACAGCGGCGTCTTTAATCAATTTGCAAAAGAGTTAGAGTTACCTAGCTTGTAATCAAAACTTAAAGCCACAAAAAAAGCACCCTAAGGGTGCTTTTTTATAACGTTAATATTTTAGTGCTATTACAGAATTACATCCCTAAAGATAGCTCAGCTATACGACGGCGCGCTTTGCGTAATTGTGACGTGAACTCTTCATTCTTTAGTAAGTGTTGGTAATTGTCCGACTGGTATAAATGATTCACCAATTTCTTTTGGCGTTGGTATTCTTCAGGAAGGTAATCGACACCGACTTTACACCAAGCCATACCTTTTAAGCGTAATTGCTCAGGGTGGCCTTCGCCTTGTACAAATTTGCATATCGAAACGATTCTATCAGCCATGTGATCATCAATATCAAGAACCTCTGCTTTCGCTACTGATGATGCAGCTAATAACAATACTCCAACTAGGAACGGTTTAAACATTTTCATCACTCTTTTGCTATATGGTTTATACCAATAACTGTTAAGCCGTCCCTTTTAAAACTTTTCCTTATTCTTTTTGCTTTTTAACAGTTATATCAAACTCAACTTCAACTTCGTGTTTAACCCAGTCTGGATTTTTCCAAGCACCAAGTCCTAAGTCAAAATCGAGTCTGTTGATTGTAAAATTGCCTGACAGTTTCAACAAGTCGACTAGTTCACGGATTTGCAATTTGAAGCTGTAAGGCTTTGTTATCCCTTTAATTTCCAACTCACCTTGGATCTGATAAACATCTTCTGATATAGCTTTAATAGACTCTGACTTAAAGTAACTTCTAGGAGTGTTATCAATATCGAACCAGTTTCCTTTTTTGAGCTTTGTGTCACGTTTTGAGCTGCCACTCTCGGCAGAACCAAGCTCGATCATGACGTTGATATAGCTTGCGTCTAAATCTTCCGCATTAAAGTCTGCAGAAACTTCAAATTCTTTAAAGTGGCCAGTGAATTCAGTCTTTCTATTTTGAACCCCGCTAAACTCAATCTTGCTGTCTTGCAACACTACCTGGTCGTAAAGCTTTGAATGTGTTACAGCTGTGAACATTGAAGTCGAAAATAAGAAAAGTGTGAAAACCACTAGTTTTAGTTTGTACATGTTTAAACCTTTTAAAAATTTTGAAGAATCTAACCCTTTTAGGTTACTCTGACGTTTATAGTGGTCAAAGCACTAAAACACAAGGAATCTTTCATGCAAATTAAACATAACTCATATAGCCTTTTGGCAATATTAATTACTGCAACGTTAGGAGTGCCTTCTATGAGCGTAGCAAAACCTGCCACCGATAAAGATGCAATCACCATTTATAGCAGTGCTCAACCAGGCTCTATCTCACCCAATAGCTACCGCCCTATTCCAGGCCAGCATCACCGCAACTACAATGTTCCTGGATACGCTGTGGTTAAAAGCACTCAAACTCATAATATTAAGAAGGGCTTGAACCGCCTTGAAGTGAATGATGTTGCGGCGCTGCTTGATCCAACGACGGTATCGTTTCGTTCAATTACCGATCCAAAAGCTCATGTGCTTGAGCAAAACTATCAATTTGATTTAGTCAGTCAACAAAAACTACTAGAACGCTATCTTGGGAAAGTCATTACTGTTGAGCAGGTACAAGGTAACGATATCAATAAAATTGAGGGTGAGTTAATTAGTGCTACTGGTGGTCTAGTACTTAAAGACAATCGTGGAAATATTCATAGCATTAATAATTACAGTAATATCAAATTCCCACAATTACCGGGCGGTTTACGCACAAAACCAACCTTAGTTTGGGACTTGAACGCTAACAAACCCGGTAAGCATGACATCGAGTTAAGTTATCAGACTGAAGGCATGACTTGGTGGTCTGATTATAATGTAGTTTATAGCGAGGAAGACAACTGTAAACTCGATCTTTCAGCGTGGGTCAGTATTATCAATCAGTCCGGTGCCAGTTTTGAAGATGCTAAACTTAAATTAGTGGCTGGTGATGTCAATCGAGCTCAGAGTCAAAACCCGCTCAGACCTGAGGTGATGTATGCCAAATCTGAGTCTTTAGCCGACTCATCTGGCTTTCAAGAAAAAGCATTCTTCGAATACCACCTGTATACTCTAGGGCGCCCTGCTACGCTCCCGGATAATTCAACCAAACAACTTGAGCTGTTTCCATCAGTAACTGATATTAATTGTAGTAAAGAGCTTGTATTCGATGCATCAAGCCAATTTGGTTATGGCGGACTAAACACGAACCAAAGCTATGGTCGAAACTCACAAAGCGACGTAAACGTCTATTTACGCTTCAATAACAATGATAAAAATAATATGGGCATGCCGCTTCCTGCCGGGCGTATTCGCGTCAATCAAAAGGACTCTGACGGTAGTTTAGAGTTTATTGGTGAAGATATTATTGATCATACGCCTAAAGACGAAGACGTCCTGATCAAAATGGGCAATGCTTTTGATATTAAAGGCGAGCGAACTCAGACCGACTATCGCGTCAATACCAAAGCTCGCACTATGAGCGAAAGTTTTGAAATCACGCTGCGCAACCATAAACCTGAAGATGCCAAGGTCGTGATTAGAGAAACTCTATATCGCTGGTCTCAGTGGGAGATTGGCCGCAAATCGCATGACTTTACTAAACAAGATTCTCGTCATATTCATTTTGACGTCGAAGTTCCTGCGAATGGAGAGGTAACAGTGAGCTACACTGTTAATTATTCATGGTAATTTCATAGACTGGATTAATTATCAGGCATAAAAAAAGCCGTGAGTTGATACCCACGGCTTTTTAAGCTTAAGCTGTAAATTACCAGCCAGTCACTTCTTTCATAGCTGCACCAATGTCAGCTAAAGAGCGAACGGTTTTAACACCGGCATCTTCAAGAGCAGCAAACTTCTCAGCAGCTGTTCCCTTACCACCAGCGATGATAGCGCCCGCGTGGCCCATACGCTTGCCTGGAGGTGCTGTAACACCGGCAATGTATGATACTACTGGTTTAGTAACGTGCTTTTTGATGTAAGCAGCAGCTTCTTCTTCAGCTGAACCACCAATCTCACCAATCATAACGATTGCTTCAGTCGCAGGATCTTTTTCGAACAATTCTAAAATGTCGATGAAGCTAGAGCCTGGAATTGGGTCGCCACCGATACCAACACACGTTGACTGACCAAAGCCGTAATCAGTTGTTTGCTTAACCGCTTCGTACGTTAACGTACCTGAGCGCGAAACAATACCAACTTTACCTGGCTTATGGATGTGACCTGGCATAATACCAATCTTGCTTTCACCTGGAGTGATAACTCCTGGGCAGTTAGGGCCTATTAAACGTACGCCTAAACGGTCACATACGATTTTAGCTTCTAACATATCAAGAGTTGGAATACCTTCAGTAATACAGATAACTAGCTCGATACCAGCGTTTGCTGCTTCAAGGATAGAATCTTTACAGAAAGGAGCTGGAACATAGATAACCGACGCTTCTGCACCAGTTTTTTCTACAGCTTCAGCTACTGTGTTGAATACTGGTAAACCTAGGTGCGTTTGACCGCCTTTACCAGGAGTTACACCGCCAACCATGTTTGTGCCGTATTCGATCGCTTGCTCAGTGTGGAAAGTACCTTGTGAGCCAGTGATACCCTGACAAATAACTTTAGTGTCTTTAGTTAATAAAATACTCATTATTTGCCCTCCGCTGCAGCAACAACTTTTTTGGCTGCGTCAGTTAAGCTTTCTGCCGCGATAATATTCAAACCAGACTCGGCAAGAACTTTTGTACCTAACTCAGCGTTGTTACCTTCTAGGCGAACAACAACAGGGTCTTCGATACCAACTTCTTTAACCGCACCGATAATACCTTCAGCAATAAGGTCACAACGGACGATACCACCGAAAATGTTAACCAATACTGCTTTCACGTTGTCGTCTGAAAGGATAATTTTAAATGCTTCAGAAACACGCTCTTTAGTCGCACCACCACCTACGTCTAGGAAGTTCGCTGGCTCACCACCGTGTAACTTAATGATGTCCATTGTTCCCATCGCAAGACCAGCACCGTTAACCATACAACCGATGTTGCCATCTAACGCTACATAGTTAAGCTCGAACTTAGCAGCATGCGCTTCACGCTCGTCTTCTTGCGAAGGATCGTGCATTTCTGACAATTGGTTATGACGGTATAAAGCGTTACCATCAATGTTGATTTTTGCGTCTAAGCAATGTAGGTCGCCATCTTCTTTGATCACTAGTGGGTTAATCTCAAGAAGAGCTAGGTCTTTTTCTACGAACATTTTAGCTAGCTGGATGAAGATATGAGTAAATTGCTTTACTTGCTTACCTTCTAGACCTAATTTAAACGCTAACTCACGACCTTGGTATGGCTGAGGGCCTACTAATGGATCGATAGTTGCTTTAAGAATCTTCTCTGGAGTTTCCTCAGCAACAGTTTCGATTTCAACACCACCTTCAGTCGACGCCATGAAAACAACGCGACGTGTAGCACGGTCGATTACTGCGCCTAAATAAAGCTCCTGAGCGATATCTGTGCAAGACTCAACTAAGATTTTGCTAACAGGCTGACCATTAGCATCAGTTTGATAAGTTACTAAGTTTTTGCCTAACCATTGCTTAGCAAACTCTTTAACTTCTTCTTTAGTTTTAACAAGCTTTACACCACCTGCTTTACCACGGCCACCAGCGTGAACTTGAGCTTTTACAACCCACATGTCACCACCGATTTGACCAGCAGCTTCAAAAGCTGACTGAGGGTTATCGACTGCATAACCTTCAGATACTGGTAAACCGTATTCACGGAATAATTGTTTACCTTGATACTCGTGTAGGTTCATTTGATGTTCCTAATTTCACTTTAATAAAAAAACAAAATGCCGAACATTAAGTTCGGCATAAACTTGATAATACTTAATTAGACATCCAATAAGATGCGCGCTGGATCTTCAATAAACTCTTTGATTGTTTTCAAGAAGCCTACTGATTCACGGCCATCAATGATTCGGTGGTCGTACGATAACGCAACGTTCATCATAGGACGAATAACGATTTCGCCGTCAATGACAACTGGACGGTCTTCCATGCGATTCATACCTAGAATACCACTTTGTGGTGGGTTGATAATTGGCGTTGCCATTAACGAACCAAAAACTCCACCGTTAGAGATAGTAAAGGTACCGCCTGTCATCTCTTCGACAGTCAATTTGTTATCGCGAGCTTTTTGACCGAACTCGCGAATTTTAGCTTCAATGTCAGCAAGGCTCATTGTATCTGCATCACGCAATACTGGAACAACCAGGCCGCGTGGTGAAGAAACCGCCACACCGATATCGTAATAACCGTGATAAACAATATCATCACCGTCGATAGAAGCATTTACTGCTGGGAAGCGCTTTAACGCTTCTACAGTAGCCTTAACAAAGAACGACATGAAACCTAGGCGTGTGCCATGAATTTTCTCGAACTGCTCTTTGTAACGCGCACGCAACTCAACAACTTCTTTCATGTTGATGTCGTTGAAGGTCGTAAGTAGCGCTGCATTGTGCTGTGCTTCTACCAAGCGAGTAGCAATCATTTTACGCAAGCGAGTCATAGGAACACGCTTTTCTTCACGTAAACCAGCAGATACTGGAGCATCTGTTGACGACTTTGCAGCTGGAGCTGATTTCTTACCGCCGTCTTTAATAAACTTCTCAACGTCTTCCTTAGTTAAACGACCGCTTTTGCCTGTCGCAGGAATATCGCTAGGGTTTAAATTGTGCTCTGCCACTAAACGACGAACAGCTGGTGATAAAACGTCGCTATCTTTCGAAGATTCAGTTGAATTATCACCTGCCTTCTCGTCAGATTTAGGCGCTTCTTTTTTCTCATCAGAAGAGTCATCACTTGATGCTGAAGCGCCGCCGCCGGCACCAGCTTCAAACTTGGCGATCGCTTCTTCTTGTAGAACCGTATCACCCTCATCTTTTAAGATTTCAGAAATAGCACCATCTTCAGGCGCAACAACTTCCAAAACTACTTTATCAGTCTCAATATCGACCAAGTTCTGATCACGAGATACCGCTTCACCCGGCTTAACGTGCCAAGTAGCAATCGTTGCATCCGCTACTGATTCAGGCAATACAGGAACTTTAATTTCGATAGCCATGTTATAACCTTATACCTTTATTAAATTTTAAAACTGTTATGGAAGCGTTTTAGTCTAAACCTAACGCATCATTAATTAATTTCGCTTGCTGTTCGTTATGGATACTCGCATAACCAACGGCAGGAGCTGCTGAAGCTGCACGACCCGCAAAGATCACTGGCTCATTTGAAGGCACCGCTTCGTCTAAATTATGTCGACTGCAATACCAAGCGCCCTGATTCTTCGGCTCTTCTTGACACCATACAAATGTTTTAGCATTTTTGTATGATTTAAGAATTTTTTGTACTTCTTCATGCGGGAACGGATAAAGCTGTTCAATACGAACAATCGCAACATGGTCCAGCTTTTCATCACGACGCTTTTTCAATAAGTCATAATAAACTTTACCGGAGCACATAACCACCCGCTCTACTTTCTTTTTATCCAACTGATCAATTTCATCAATCGCATTTAAGAACTGACCATTGGTTAGGTCTTCGACAGTTGAAACTGCATCACGATGACGAAGTAAGCTCTTAGGTGTCATAACAATCAATGGCTTACGAAGCTCACGAACCATTTGACGACGAATCATGTGGAAAGCCTGCGCCGGTGTCGATGGCACCACTACCTGCATGTTCTGCTCAGCTGACAACTGTAAGAAACGCTCTAATCGTGCTGAACTATGTTCAGGACCCTGACCTTCATAACCATGTGGCAAGAACAATGTTAAGCCGGACAAACGCCCCCACTTCTGTTCGCCTGAGCTGATAAACTGGTCGATAACAACCTGAGCACCATTGGCAAAGTCACCAAACTGGCCTTCCCAAATTACCATAGAGTTTGGCTCGTTAGTCGAATAACCGTACTCGAATGCCATTACCGCTTCTTCAGACAACACAGAGTCAATTACCGTAAACAACGGCTGATCTTCTTTGATGTTCTGTAGCGGGATATAGACTTCTGCGTCGTCTTGGTCGTGCAATACAGCATGACGGTGGAAGAATGTTCCACGACCACTGTCTTGACCACAAAGACGAACTTCAAAACCTTCATCAAGTAAAGTGGCATAAGCCAAAGTCTCTGCGAAACCCCAGTCCATTTTAACTTCGCCCTTAGCCATCTCTTTACGAGTAGCCATTAGCTTTTTCACTTGGCGCTGTAACGGTAATTTTTCTGGGTAGTCGCTTATACGCTCGGCCAATCTATCGAAAGTTTCTTTTGATATAGCCGTATCAGCAGGTGACTTCCAAGACTGCCCAACAAAAGGACTCCAATCAACGCTAAATTCATTTTTATAGGTCGGAATTCGGTTTAAAACCACCGAATCACCTTTGTCTAACAAATCGCGATAATCATCAATAAATTTCTTGGCTTTTTCTTTCGAAATGCTGCCTTCTGAAATTAACTGATCTTCATAAACCTTACGCGTGGTTGGGTGTTTTTTAATTTTTTGGTACATAACTGGCTGAGTCGCATTTGGCTCATCAGCTTCGTTATGACCATGACGGCGGTAACACACTAAGTCAATTACCACGTCTTTCTTAAACTTGTTACGGAACTCAAGAGCTAAACGAGTCACGTATAAAACGGCTTCAGGATCGTCACCATTAACATGGAAAACTGGTGCTTCGACCATCTTCGCAACGTCCGTACAATAGGCTGTTGAACGTGTATCGAATATCTTTGAGGTTGTAAAGCCTACTTGGTTGTTGATGACCAAGTGAACAGAACCACCAACGTAGAAGCCACGAGCCTGTGACATGTTAAAGAGTTCCATCACGACGCCCTGCCCTGTAAACGCTGAGTCACCGTGGATTAACACAGGAACAACTTGCTCACAGTTTGTATCATTACGACGCTCTTGTCGCGCTCGAACAGAACCTAAAACAACAGGACTGACAATCTCAAGGTGCGACGGGTTGAAGGCTAAGGCCAAGTGAACTGGACCACCTTCAGTTTCAACATCACTTGAATAACCCATGTGATATTTAACATCACCAGAATTGCCTTCTTCAACAACTGCGTTCTTACCCGCAAATTCATCGAACAGGACTTCTGGTCGTTTACCCATCACGTTGACAAGCATGTTTAAACGACCACGGTGCGCCATACCGATGACGATTTCTTTAGTACCTTGCGTTCCCGCCTGGTTAATAAAGTCACGCATCATCGGGATTAAACTGTCACCACCTTCTAGCGAGAAACGTTTCGCGCCTGGGAATTTAGAGCCCAAGTATTTCTCAAGACCTTCCGCCGCAGTCAAACCTTCAAGAATTTTCTCTTTAGTTTCATCACGGAACTTGTGTGAAGAGGATGCCGATTCAAGCTTCTCTTGAATCCAGCGACGCTCTTCAAGGTCGTTAATATGTAGGAATTCAGCGCCAATTGAACCGCAATAAGTCGATTCTAAACGTTCAACAATTTCCTTTAAGGACTGTTGCTCTGGTCCGGCTAAATTACCTACATGGAATTTTTTATTCGGGTCAACATCACCTAAGTCGTATGCTTCAAGACTTAAATCTGTTGGATAAGGGTGTTTCCACAAACCAAGTGGATCAATTTTTGCGTGGTGATGACCACGAGCTCGATAAGATTCAATTAGATGGAGAACTTTGACCTGCTTAGGATCTGCAGCTGCATCGCCACCTTGACTGAAAGCCAACTTCTGACGATTTAATCCGATTTGACGAAAATGTTCACGAATAGCACCATGTGGAACTTCAGCCTTTTCGTTTACCTTTTCATACTCATCGAATTTTGCACGCCATTCGGCATCGACTGATTGAGGATCTTCAAGATATTGTTCGTAAAGTTCTTCTAAATAGGCGGCGCTACCTCCGGAAAGGTAGGCACTAGCAAACATTGCCTCTAAGCCGTTTTTCATTTTAATTTAACACCACTTCTCGGTATTTGTATCGCTATGATAACCAAAAATCGCAACTCTTAACACAGTTAAGCCCCGATTTTACGAAGCCTAACTGTTAGAGCTGCGATTTACTCGTTGTTCAATTTGCTACTAATACAGCAACCTTATCAACGTTTTGGTTAATCACTATTAGATATTGCTAATTATACACCACTTTTCAGCAACATAGAACGGATATGACCAATTGCTTTTGTTGGGTTTAGACCTTTCGGACAAACATCCACGCAATTCATGATACCGCGACAGCGGAATACGCTGTAAGCATCATCTAAATCAGCCAAACGCTCTTCTGTATGCGTGTCACGGCTATCCACTAAGAAGCGGTAAGCCTGCAGCAATCCTGATGGGCCTACAAACTTATCAGGGTTCCACCAGAACGATGGACAAGCAGTTGAACAGCAAGCACATAAGATACACTCGTATAAGCCATCAAGCTTCTCACGGTCTTCTGGAGACTGTAAGCGCTCTTTAGCTGGAGTTTCAGTGTCTGCAATCAAGTATGGCTTGATTTTCTCATACTGCTTATAGAACTGAGCCATATCAACCACTAGGTCTCGAATCACTGGTAAGCCTGGTAATGGACGAATAACTACTGGTGACTTCAAGCTTGAAACCGCAGTAATACACGCTAAACCGTTTTTACCATTGATGTTAAGGCCGTCAGATCCACAAACACCTTCACGACACGAGCGTCTAAACGACAAAGTAGGATCTTGTTCTTTCAAATCTACTAATACGTCTAGCAACATTTTGTCAGAACCTTCAGCAATATCGATATCGAACTCTTGCATGTAAGGTTTTTTGTCCGTTTCAGGGTTATAACGGTAAATTTTAAATTTCATAATTATACTCTTTATGCTTTGCCGTTACGGATTAATAAGTACGAGCTTTCGGCGGGAAAGCATCAACTTTTTCAGGGTGCATATTAACGTCACGAGTACCCATTTCTTCAGTTTCCGGATAGAAAACTGAGTGTACTAACCAGTTCTCATCATCACGGTCTGGGAAATCTTCACGACTGTGTGCACCACGACTTTCTGTACGGAAGTCCGCAGCCATTGCTGTAGCGTAAGCAACTTCCATCAAGTTCTCAAGCTCAAGACACTCAACGCGCTCTGTGTTGAAGCCTTTCGACTTATCTTTTAACACAGCGTTTTTCATGCGCTCACGAAGCTTCTTAACTTTCTCAAGACCTTCTTTCATCAAGTCGCCAGTACGGAATACGCCGAAGTGGTTCTGCATCGTCTGCTGAAGTTCTTTACGCAACTCAGCAACATTCTCACCTTCACTCGACTCTTCCCAACGCTTATAACGCGCCATAGAACGCTCAGCGTCTGAATCATTGAACTCAGAGAACGGAAGCTCACCTTCGCGTAACGACTCTTCTAGGTGTAAGCCTGCTGCACGGCCGAATACAACCAAATCAAGCAACGAGTTACCACCAAGACGGTTTGCACCATGTACCGATACACAAGCAACTTCACCGACTGCGTAGAAACCTTTAACAATACGTTCCTCGCCATTCGGATCACGGTCAATAACTTGACCAAATTTGTTCGTTGGAATACCGCCCATCATATAGTGACAGGTTGGAACCACTGGGATTGGATCTTTAGCAGGATCGACATGAGCAAAGATTTTAGAAAGCTCACTAATACCCGGTAAGCGCTTATTCAGAACTTCCTCACCTAAGTGATCAAGTTTCAAGAATACGTGGTCACCCTCTTCACCAGCACCACGGCCAGCAAGAATTTCCTTCATCATCGAGCGAGCAACAACGTCACGCGATGCTAAGTCTTTGGCGTTTGGCGCATAACGCTCCATAAAGCGCTCGCCATCTTTATTGATAAGATAACCACCTTCACCACGACAACCTTCAGTAACCAAAACACCAGCGCCAGCAATACCCGTTGGGTGGAACTGCCACATTTCAATGTCTTGTACCGGTAAACCAGCACGTAACGCCATACCAACACCGTCACCAGTGTTAATCAATGCGTTAGTAGTCGATGCGTAGATACGACCCGAGCCGCCTGTTGCGAATACTGTTGCACGCGACTTAAACAAGGCAACTTCGCCAGTCTCAATCGACATTGCCGTAACACCGCAAACATCACCTTCTTCGTTACGAACGATGTCCATCGCATACCATTCATTGAAGAATTCAGTCTGCGCAGCTAGGTTCGCTTGATATAAGGTGTGTAGAAGCGCGTGGCCTGTACGGTCTGCCGCTGCAGCAGTACGCGCAGCTTGTTCGCCACCGAACTCTTTAGACTGGCCACCGAAAGGACGTTGATAAATTTTACCGTTATCCAGACGTGAGAACGGCAAGCCCATGTGCTCCAGCTCATAAACAGCTGCTGGACCATTTTCACACATGTACTCAATCGCATCTTGGTCACCGATATAGTCCGAACCTTTTACGGTATCGAACATGTGCCAGCGCCAATCGTCTGGGTGAGAGTTACCGAGCGCTACTGTAATACCGCCTTGGGCAGATACTGTGTGCGAACGGGTTGGGAATACTTTCGAGATTAATGCCACCTTTTGGCCGCTTTTAGCAAGTTGTAGCGAGGCACGCATACCAGCGCCACCGCCCCCTACAATTACGGCATCAAAAGTGTACGTAGGTATAGACATGCTTTATAAGCTCCACAATATCTGGATGCCCCACACAAGGAGTGAAAGACAAATCACAATAACAATCGCTTGGAAAACGATACGAATACTTAGTTTAGGCATATAGTCCGTAGAAACAATCCATAGACCAATCCAAGCGTGCATAACAACTGATAACAGAGTTAAAAACGAGAATACCTTCATGAAGGTGCTCGCGAATAATCCCTGCCATGCTGCAAACGTAACTTCTGGTGTTGTTGCAAAGAAGTAGCCCAAGTAAACTACGTAGGCCAACATGATTACCGCTGATAGGCGTTGCAACACCCAATCGTGTAGACCTGAACGGCCTAAGCTAGTGACGGTAGTTACCATACCCACACTCCTAATAATACTGCTGAGATAGCTGAAAGAATGATGACACTCCACGCGCTTACGCGGCCGCCTTTAAGCGTTTCTCCGATCCCCATATCCATTAACAAGTGACGAACACCTGCGAATACATGGTAAACAACCGAAGTTAAGATAGCCCAAAGGATGAATTGCCAAAGGAATGACTCAGTGAACATCGCATGTAGCTCGGCGTAGCCCGCACTATCAAACGACTTTTGCAGCATCCAGAGAAGGATTGGCATAGCAATGAATAGAACAACACCTGTAATACGATGCAAGATTGATGATATTGCAGGTATAGGTTGTCTTACCGTAGTAAGATCTAAGTTTTTTGGTCTCTTTTTAATCACAACGTATCTTTACAAATTATTGCCTTGGTCGAAGAAGGCATGAGTTTATGCTTTCGCCAGGATTTCTACAATAGCAATGTATGTTCGACCCAGAAATACAAATAGCCTGACGAACTCCCCAGTGATACATATTTCAGGGGGAAATTATATAAGTGCTTACCACCGATTACAATTAATTCCCTTGCCTATTTTCATTTGGTGGTTAAAACTTAAGCTTATCTACAAAAAGACATAAAATTAATTTATGAAATTTATTCAAAATTTTGTAGAATGTGTGGCCTTCTTACTCTTAAACACAGCTTTTAGATTAAAAAGTAAGCAATTTATTGTCCCGAGGAGACTATATGTCGGATAAAACAGCTAAACTTAGCCTACCAAATGGCGAAGAACTCACCCTAGACGTGCTATCACCAAGTCTAGGTAAAGACGTTGTCGCCGTTGGTGCATTAGGGAAAGCGGGTTATTTCACCTACGACCCTGGCTATGTATCTACTGGTGCTTGTGAATCAAAGATCACTTATATTGATGGCGCCAAAGGACAGCTACTTTATCGCGGTTATCCGATCGAACAGTTGGCGGATAACTCAAACTTTGAAGAAGTTGCCTATTTATTATTGAATGGGGAGCTACCAAATAAAGAGCAGTACCAGAAATTTGTAGCAAAAATTAACAACCACACCATGGTCCATGAGCAAATGATGAGCTTCTTTAACGGTTTCCGCCGTGACGCTCATCCAATGGCTATCATGGTCTCTGTCGTTGGAGCCTTGTCAGCGTTTTATCACGACTCATTGGATATTAACAATCCACAACACCGTGATATCAGTGCTCTTCGCTTGATTTCAAAAGTGCCAACAATCGCTGCTATGTGCTATCGCTATTCAGTGGGCCACCCGTTCGTTTATCCAAACAATGACATGAGCTTAGCTGAAAACTTCTTGAACATGATGTTCAGCATGCCTTCTGAGAAGAACTGGAAACCAGATCCAATCTTAGTTAAAGCTATGGATCGTATCTTCATCTTACATGCAGACCACGAGCAAAACGCTTCAACGTCTACAGTACGTTTAGCTGGCTCATCGGGCGCTAACCCATTTGCAGCTATCGCATCAGGTATCGCTTGTCTTTGGGGCCCTGCTCATGGCGGTGCAAACGAAGCCTGTTTGAACATGTTGCGTGAAATCGGTGATGTGAAAAACATTCCAGAATTTGTTGCTCGTGCTAAAGATAAAAACGATCCGTTCCGCTTAATGGGCTTTGGTCACCGTGTTTACAAAAACTTCGACCCACGCGCAAAAGTAATGCGTGAAAGTGCTCACGAAGTATTAGAGCTATTAGGTAAGCAAGACGACCCAACGTTCAAGGTGGCTCTAGAGCTAGAAAAAATGGCGCTAGAAGATCCTTACTTCGTAGAGAAAAAACTTTACCCGAATGTTGATTTCTACTCAGGCGTTATCCTAGATGCTATCGGTATCCCAACTAACATGTTCACAGTAATCTTCGCATTATCGCGTACTGTCGGCTGGGTTTCACAGTGGAATGAAATGATGGGCGAATCTAGCCGTAAAATCGGTCGACCTCGCCAGTTATACACGGGTGAGAAAGAACGTGATTATGTCGATATTAAAGAAAGAAAATAAGGCGAAAACTTTAGCTTAAAAAAGTTAAAATCTTTGCTGACATTATTTTTTTGAAATGTCTATAATCGGAAAGGAGTGGCGTAAAAGCCACTCCTTTTTTGTTTCATGGCACTAATCGTTAACGATACGTCGTCGGCCTTAGAAAATTTGATTCGTTATTTAGCAATACTAAACGCCTCTTTAAAATTTCTGTCCGCCTCGTCTCGTATTAGCTTAGCGCCCTGAATAGTGCTTTATAAACAGAATATAAGCTGGTGGACTATGCAGAAGAACGTTAAACCTTGTTATTACCCTGATTATCTACAGCTAGATAAGCTATTAGATGCACAACACCCAGAAAGCAAAAAGTATGGTGCAGAAGCACATGATGAAACATTGTTTATCATTGTGCACCAAGCTTACGAGCTCTGGTTCAAGCAGGTTTTGCACGAAATTCATGCTATTTTACCCACGCTTTCGCAAGAACACGTCGACGAAGATAAGTTAAGCACTGTAAATCTTCGCATAGAGCGTATTCACCGCATTCAGGATGTTTTGGTTGATCAGATTGATATTCTAGAAACCATGACTCCGCTAGATTTCTTAGACTTCCGCGACTACCTAATTCCAGCTTCGGGTTTCCAAAGTATTCAATTTAAAGAAATTGAAATCTTATTAGGACTAAAGTCTGAGTTCCGAATTAATTTCGATAAAAAATCTTTCTATAACCGCCTTAACGAAAAAGACCGCAACTATTTATTGAACCTTGAAGAGCAACCAAGTCTGTTTGATGCTGTCGAAAGCTGGCTCGAACGCATGCCTTTCTTGGAGTTTGGTGAATTTAAGTTCTGGGAAAAGTACAAAGAGGCGGTAGAAGCAATGCTAGCGCATGATGAGCAAGTCATCAAAGAAGCTGACTATTTAACAGATGCTGAAAAAACATTCCAGCTTAATGATTTAGCAAATACACACGCTAACTTCGACGCCTTATTCGATAAGGACAAATACCAAGAATTAAAGCAACAGGGCCGATTCCGCTTGAGCCAAGAAGCGACTTTAAGTGCCCTTTTCATCAACCTTTATCGTGAGCAACCAATGCTCAATTCGCCTTTCCGTTTGCTACAAGGCTTGATCGATATTGATGAGAAGTTTACCACTTGGCGCTATCGTCACACGACAATGGTTCACCGCATGTTAGGAACCAAAATTGGTACAGGTGGCTCATCGGGACATGATTACTTAAAGCAAACAACTCAAAATAATCGTTTCTTCAGAGATTTGTTCAATCTGACAACCTTCTTAATCCCTCGCTCGTCATTACCAGAGCTACCTCCAGAAGTTGTCAAAGCCGTCAACTTCCACCTTTAAGACACAGAAAACTCACTGGCAGAGCAATTAACAGACTGCTCTACCAGTGAACATCAGCCCTACTGCAAAATCTTCCTCTATAATTTATTGCCAAGAGTCTATTAATAGGCTTATATACAGCTTAACCTTTAAAATTTTAACTTTATTTACGCTTTTTAACTTGTGAGGCTTTTCACACCCATAAAGCACTAATGCTTTACAATTGCTACACTTTATCGGCAGTTAAGCCAAAGTTAGTTGCTTTGCTATCGGTCGTTATTATTTATTGCGCAGGAAACACCCGTAAAAATATGCTAAAGAAACTTAATAAACCGTCAGTTTGGTTTGCCCTCTTGGGATTAGCTTTGCTTACCCTACATTTATGGTTGCAACCATCCCACGTAAAACAACTCGGCGCGGAATTATTGCACCGCTATTCAATTACCATGACGTTTGATGCGGGTAACGAAGATATCGTTAATCGTACCTACTTGCCGCTAACAAACGAAAGGCAAGAAGTTATTAACGAATCTCTCCAGTCAGGAACACTAGAGTTTACCAATAACGAGTCTTTAGTCGGTCGCCAAGGTGTTTGGACAGGTTTTTCGACCACACCAATCCGCTACAGTGCAATCATCTCGTCGCGTGAGCAAAAATACGAAATCGATCCAGAACTCGATATTCCAACCGACTACCCTCCTCACCTTAAGCGCTGGCTCGAGCCAACTGATGTGATTCAGGTTAACGATCCCCGAATTCTTGAGCTTTGGATGAATATCCAACCGAAAGAACGTAAATTGTTATCTACACTAAGAGCTATTCACGATTACACTTATAACGAAATCGAAGGCGCGCCTTTTAAAGGGACCACAGATGCCATTACAACCATGGTTCTAAAGCGGGCTAGCTGTAACGGTAAAAGTCGGCTTTTCGCGGCATTAGCACGTTTAAATGGTATTCCAACGCGATTGGTGGGTGGCGTTATTCTTGAAACTTCTAAAAAGAAAACATCACACCAGTGGGTCGAAGCTTATGTTCAAGGTCACTGGGTGCCTTTTGATCCCTTAAACAATCACTTTGCCAAAATCCCTCATAATTATCTTGAGCTATACATTGATGACCAAGCGCTGTTTAGCCATACGCGCAACATTAACTTTGATTATATTTTTGATATCAAACGTGAGCATATAGCCGCTCCTTTGTTGCGCTTCGACAATGACGAAGGTACGTTCTTCAATGCGGCGTCACTGTTAGCAAAGCTAGGGATTGAGAATAAAACAGCAGGGATCTTCCTATTATTTCCGTTCGTTGCTTTCTTGATATCCTTTGCACGAAACGTCTTAGGCCTTAAAACTTTTGGTATCTTCATGCCGATGCTAGTCTCGGCAGCTTGTATTTATACCGGCTTCTGGCTGGGTTTATTCGGCTTTATTGGCGTCTTGATGACCGCATGGCTTGGACAGGTCTTTTTCGACAAACATAAACTTCTCAAGATTCCTCGTTTAGCAGCCATTATTACCCTAAACACCATTTTGTTTATCGGAATCTTTATGGTGCTCGGCGAACAAACGCCGCTACAAATGGGCATGATGACTTTGTTCCCTGTGGTCATTATTTCTTTTATTGCTGAGCGTTTGAGCAACATGTCTCAGGATAATAACTGGCGCGAGCTGATCATAACAAGCTTAGGCAGTATCGTTATGATTGCAGTGTGTTACTTAGCCTTCTCCTCGATAACCCTGCAAAGTTTCTTTGCCCTATTCCCAGAAAGTTTGTTGCTTGTAATGGCGGCACAAATCTTCATTGGGCAATGGACTGGACTACGTATTTCAGAGCTTTTCCGCTTTAAGAAAATTAACAAGCAAAACAATACCATGGGGATCAACCAGCGTAATCGCGACTACGTCTACAAGCTAAATGACCGTAAATTACTACAGCTGGCTATTGATAAAATTGAAACTAAGAAAGTCTTGTTACAACACGGCGTGCCGGTTCCTCAGACGCTAGATTCGTGCGATAGCTTCAGAAACCTTGATGAGTTCGTTGAGCACTTACGGGACTTTAATAGCTTCGTAGTTAAGCCAAATCGTGGCTCACAAGGTAACGGTATTTTAGTTATTGTCAAAAATGACGACGGTACCTTTATCACAGCCTCTGGCAAACGCTTAAGCCTAGTGGATATTCGCTATCATGTGTCTGAAATTATAACGGGTAACTTCGCACAGGACGGTCAACCAGATACAGCTTACATCGAGCCCCTACTGGTTGAGCATCACGGCATAGCTAAAATTGCCAATTTAGGCCTAAGCGATATTCGCGTCATCTTGTGTAATCAAGAAATCATTAGCTGTATGCTTCGCGTGCCGACGAAGCTGTCTGAAGGTAAAGCAAACCTTCACCAAGGCGCTATTGGCCTCAGTGTTGATATTGAAACTGGGATAACCACTAAGTGCAGCTTTAAAGGCAAAGAGCTACAAAAACACCCCGATACCGGCTTTAATATTGTCGGTGTGCAGGTTCCATTCTGGAATAAAATTAAGCAAATAGCAGAAAACTCCCAAAAAGCGATCCCACTTGGCTATATCGGTGTGGATATTTGTATTGACGAAAAGCTGGGGCCTATGGTGCTCGAAGTTAACGGCAGACCTGGCCTCGAAATTCAGAACGTACAGCACAAAGGTTTTTCTGGAGAAATGGAGACGGCACGTGACAACACCAAGATATAATAAAGGGCTGTCGGCACCTGCGTTGTGTGCGATTGCTCTAGTTTTAACAGTAATTTTGCTAATCATTGAGCACGATCAAAGAGAAGTAATCAATGACGGCACATTAATTCAAATCGATGTCGACGATAGTCCGAGTGAAAGCGTGGACTCCGGCAGTGACGATGATGAATTTGATATTCCGAAATCAGTGCCAGAGGGTCAATCTGAAGGTGAAATTACTAATAAAGTTATCAAAGATACGGTTCTCGCATTATCTGATTACGACTTCTCAAAGAAAGTATTGTGGCGTATTCATCGTCTCGAGCCTCTAAAAGGCTTTAATGAAGCGGACAAAAACGAAATTCTATTTAGGGCTGCTGTACAGCTATTTTCTAATGGTGACTACAAAAAAGCTCATACATTAATTGGTAAACTACCCCGCTCGATGCGTCACCAAGAGCGTCCAGGTTTTTACTATGCCCTAGCGCTGAGCAAGGACAACGAGATTGATCGCGCTATACGCGCCTACCAAGGACAGTTAGAGCGCTTCCCTCACCATCAAGCAAGCGCTATTAATTATGGTCTATTGCTGCATGATGCGAAGCAATATGAAAAAGCCGTAAAAGCTTTTAAATATGCAGTGAACACCACCAGTGGTCGTCGCAAGGCGAAGTCTTACCGGAACTTAGGTAAAGCCTATTTCGAACTTGGCGAGTATGACAAAGCCGCCAAACGCTTTAAAAAAGCCATTGAGTATCAGCCAACTAACAGTACCAGTTGGCTACACCTAGCCGAAGCGCAACAGAAGCTTCCAAAGTTTTCGCAGAAAGAAGTTCTCGAAACCTATCGTAAAGCATCGTCTTTAGCGCCAAACCGTTACACCCCGGCACTAAAGCGCGCCAACTACCTGTTCTCGCAGTTACTATTTGCTGAGGCGGAAGAAGGCTACAAAGAGGCACGTAAGCGCTCGAGTGGTATTGTCGACACAATCTTAATGCAAAGTATAAATTACCTCGCCGCGGGTAATCTAGATAAAGCAACAAAGACCGCAAAGTCAGCCAAGCAAGCAGATGATGATGAGAAACTACTCCTAAGCTTAATCATTGCTTTTAGTGATCAAAACTACGACAAAGCCAATGATATTGCGAAAGCTATTGATAAAGAGAAACGGTTTAGCAATAAAAATCTATACCGTTATTTACGCTTAAAGCTTGCGGTCGTTGAAAAAGATGAAAAGCATATAAAAGCTTTTGACAAGGATCTTTTTGAGGATTCAGTTATCGGTTGGCCAAGCCAGCTTGAGTATGCGCGTGGCCTCTTCCTTTTGGAACAATACGAAGAAGCCCAAAAAATTGCTGCATCGCTAGCTGAAAAGCTGCCGAACAGTGCTGAAGCGCACCTTCTCAATGGTCAGCTACAGCTGCATAGTGTGCAAGAGCTACCAGGGTTTAATAGTCTTAAACATGCATTCAATATCTACCCAGAAAGCCGTCGCGTAGCCTTTATTTACGCCAATGAAAACTTCAAATTCGAGCGCTATAAAGAAAGCATCAAAATCATTAATCAGCTGCTGAAAAATCATCCCAAAGATATTGAGGCGCTTGAGTTAAAGGCCCAGGCACATCATGCCATTGGTGAAAATGACTTGGCCAGAGCTGCTTATACCGAAGCGTTTGAGCTTGATGAAAAAAATATTCATTCAGCTTACGCCTTAGCGAAGTTAGAATCAGATTTAGGCAATAAGCAACAAAGCTTAACGGTTCTGAAAGACCTACTCGACCGCGATAGCTCCTATATCATAGCGCGAGAACTAAAGGCAAAAATTCTGTGCGAACAGCGCCTCTTTGATGAGTGCTTAGACGAAGCGGAGAAAATTCTTGGCCTCGATAAAGACAACGAAAAGGCTAAAGATCTGCTGGAGAAACATCAGGATAAACGCGAAAAAGACACGGATGAGAGGACTGATGGCTCAGACAAATCGACACCAGATAAGACTCCGGAAAAAGCAGATAAGATAGAGGATAAAAAAACATCCACTAAGAAAACCAACAAAAAAGACGACTCTTAGTCGTCTTTTTTGTCTCGAATGTGACTAGCTGTAATTACAAATCACTCTTTTCAATAAATACACGTGCCAAGGATTCGAAGCCTTGTGCATCTTCTTCGTCGAAACGATTACTCATAGGACTATCAATATCCAACACCCCTTTTACTTCGTCGTTAACCAGCAGTGGCACCACCACCTCGCTCAACGAAGCAGCATCACAAGCGATGTGTCCTTCAAAAGCATTAACATCTTCAACCAGCTGTGTTTGCTGAGTTTCTGCGGCAGTTCCGCAAACTCCACGCCCGAAAGGAATGTGCACGCAAGCCACTTTGCCCTGATAAGGGCCTAAAATTAGATACTCAGCCTTCTCTGGATTCGTCACGTAAAAACCCGCCCAGTTCAGATCTGGGATCATCTGGAAGATAAAAGCAGAGGTTTGCGCCATATTAGTCACTGCATTGCGATCTTCGCCAAGCAGTGCGCCTAACTGGAGTGCCAACTGACGATAATATTCAGGTTTATTCTTGCGATATTCCGCAACTTGATTAGGGTCGAGCTCAAACATAACGGTTTAGACGTATAAATGGATATACTGGGCACAATAGCTTACAGCCAAGAGCTTGACAAGAGTATTTTTGTTAGGGCTTATGCCTTTATCATATAACAATATATTGTGGTAATTCTCAACTTTTACCACTAGCCATGCAGTGTTACACGCGGTAACATAAGCGAGGTATAAAACCCTTCAAGTTTCAGGAGAAAGTAAGCGTGTCAATTTCAAGCAAAGGTAAACGTAGCCCAACCGCGTCCCCTTGTATCGGTACCTGTAGCACTGTGTTGGGTGACGAAGTCTGTCGCGGTTGCGGCCGAACTTTCGATGAAGTCCTAAATTGGCATAGTTTTAGTGATAATGAAAAAAAAGCCGTCAATTTTCGACTAAAAATGGAAGGTAAATTAAAGTTCTAATACAATACCTCATCTTTTTGTAAGTAATTTTACGAATTACACATAAACATCATATTTTAATAAGCCGAAACGGAGCTTAACACTATGTTAGTAACTATTGTCGATGCCCTAGCGGGTAAACCAGGCATTGGTGAAGAAGTCACCGTCCAAGGGTGGGTTCGCAATCGCCGTGACTCGAAAGCTGGATTGTCATTCCTCAATGTACACGATGGCAGCTGTTTTAATCCGATCCAAGCCGTAGCCGACAATAATCTAGATAATTACAATTCTGAAGTGGTTAAGCTTACCGCCGGTTGCGCTGTAAAGGTCACAGGGACTTTGGTCGAATCTCAAGGTAAAGGCCAGGACTATGAAATCCAAGCCACTTCGGTAGAAGTTATGGGTTGGGTTGATGATCCGGACACATACCCAATGCAGCCAAAGCGCCACAGCATGGAGTTTTTACGCGACAACGCACACTTACGCCCTCGTACCAACATTACTGGCGCCGTAACCCGTGTTCGTAACTCTATCGCACAGGCTATTCACCGCTATTTCCATGAGCATGGCTTTAACTGGATCCATACGCCAATCATCACAGCCTCTGACGCTGAAGGTGCTGGCGAGATGTTCCGCGTAAGCACGCTAGACATGATGAACCTGCCGAAAGATGACAAAGGTAACATTGATTACAGCAAAGATTTCTTTGGCTCTGAGTCTTTCTTAACGGTTTCTGGTCAGCTAAACGTCGAAGCTTACGCCATGGCCATGTCTAAGGTTTATACCTTTGGTCCAACCTTCCGTGCGGAAAACTCGCACACCAGCCGCCACTTAGCGGAGTTCTGGATGGTTGAGCCAGAAATCGCGTTTGCCGACTTAAATGACAACGCAGACTTAGCTGAAGACATGATGCGCTACGTTTTCGAAGCGGTATTAAACGAGCGTCAAGATGACATGGAATTTTTCCAACAACGCGTCGATAGCGAATGTATCAACCGTCTACGCAATGTCATCGACAACAAATTCGAGCGTATGGACTACACAGACGTTATCGAGATTCTGAAAAAGTCTGACAAAAAGTTTGAATACCCTGTTGAGTGGGGAATCGACTTACAGTCTGAGCATGAGCGTTATATCGCCGAAGAGCACGTTGGTCGTCCGACAGTAGTGATGAACTACCCGAAAGACATCAAAGCCTTCTACATGCGCCTAAACGACGATGAAAAAACTGTCGCCGCGATGGACGTATTAGCGCCTGGCATTGGTGAAATCATCGGCGGAGCACAACGTGAAGAGCGCCTAGACGTACTCGATAAACGTATCGCCGAGATGGGCTTACCGGCTGAACATTACTGGTGGTACCGCGACTTACGTCGTTACGGCACAGTGCCACACGCAGGTTTCGGCCTAGGCTTCGACCGCTGTGTATCATACGTCACAGGCGTATCGAACATCCGCGACGTCATACCGTTCCCACGCGTACCGAACAACGTGAAGTTCTAGATTCTTTTCTCTTTAATGGTTGTAGAAGGAGGCTTCTTCCTTCTACCACCACTTTATGTCCCCCTGAAATAGTTTAATCCTCTTCTAATCTAACCAGATACTTCCAATTCCCCTTTGAAAGTTAGCCTAAAGAGTTAATATTGCCGAGCAAATTAGGCAAGGATAGCCTAATTTAGTCAATACGAAACAGGACGTTTCGTTTGACGGCTCGATAAGCAATATTGGCACTTTAGGGTAGCCCTAAGGGCTTAACTTTCGGGGCGAGTTTTTTTGGTTCGTTTTTTTACTCGTATAAAAAAATGAACATAAGATAATTATCATCAAAAACTATATAGAAATACACCAATCTTAAAGTAAAACTGAAACGCAGTTACTTTTGCAGCCTTTTTTATATGCTGATATAGTCAACTCAGCAATACACTGTGAGGATCATGGCATGAGTAAAGACAGTAAAGATAACGACAATAAAAAACAGAAAGTGACTAAGTCTGGATATAAAAGCGAGATCACTAATTTCCTTGAAGAGATGGATGAAACCATTAACCCTGACTCCCCTGCTCGTCAAGCTGAGCGTAAGAAGTACGAAGAAATTAACGCAAAGCGCGATAATCCAGATTACGAAGAAAAAGAATCTAAACTCTGGAAAGGCTTTTAACCCCAAAAGCTATCTTTAAATTTTAGTAGGAATTAGCAATGCGACCACTGTTTGTAGCAATTACCATACTATTCACTAGCCACGTCTCAATCGCCTCAATCGACATCACAGTAGAGGAAATCAGACTGTATAAAGCTGATGACGTATTCCCCGAAATCATTAATCGCTACGACAGTACCGTGAATAATTTCATAACCGATTTCCGCAATGCAAACAGTTTCGAAGCAGCTAAAAATATCACACAAAAGCACTCACAAGCCTTATGGAAAGTAGCCACTAAAGACTTACAGCAAACCCAATCGACATTTGACGATCGCCCGCTTTATTGGGCACGCCTTAAAATGTCTAAAGCGGTACACTTAGGCAAAAGTGGTCAAGCTTTCAGTCGCGACCAAATAAACCAACTGGTAGCGATAATCGATCAAGCCTCGCGAGGTTATTCCGACATTAACTTTAAAGCAAGCTCCGACATTAAAATCCTCATTACCGGCTTCGATCCGTTTTTGCTTGATCGCAACATTAAGCAAAGCAACCCATCTGGTGTAGCTGCTTTATGGCTTGATAATAAAATTATAGAAAAAGACGGTAAAACCATAGAAATTCAAGCCGCCATGTTTCCCGTAAAATACCAAGACTTCGATGAAGGCATCGTCGAAAAAGTTACAGAGCCATTCCTTAAAAATAACTCTATCGACATGCTAGCCACCATAAGCATGGGACGCGAACACTTCGACCTAGAGCACTTTCCAGGACGCAGACGCTCAGCCTCAGCCCCAGGAAACAACAACATGCACTCCGGTGGCTCTCATACAAACCCAGTCATACCAAAACTAGGAAATAAGCCACTCCAAGGCCCTGAGTTTGTCGAATACACCCTCCCCTACGAAGCCATGATGCAAACCAAGGGTAAGTATAAGATAAATGACCGTCGCCAAGTGACCACACTAGAGAAAACCTTTAAACCCAATAGTTTACAAGAGCTAGAAGGCGCTATCGCAGTCGAAGGCGGCGGTGGCGGTTACCTATCGAATGAAATTTCTTACCGCACTGTTTTACTAGGCAATAAATTAGGCACAAAAGTACCCACGGGGCATATTCATACCCCGCGGATAAAAAGCTTTGATAAAGAAGTGATTCAAGAAATCGTCGGGCAGATACAAAGGATGTTGGTTAATGGAGTTATGCAAGCTAAGCGGTAGGCTTTTAAAATGAATGGTGTGCGATTAATTTTCATCTCACTAGCATTCTTATTAGTGATGGTCTACGGTGCCTCATGGGGAATGGCTTTACCAGATTTTTTTGACTCTATACTAAATAGGTCTCAAGGCTGGAGTTCTGTTTGGTCAGTAGTTTTTATGTTAACCACATTTTCGGCTTTAACTTCCTACTTTTACATGTCTATCAAAGCAGTTGACAGTAAGGCTGCACCAAGAGATATACAACTCCCTTGGCACATAACCTTATTTGCTGGCTGCCTAGTCTGGTCACCCATGATACCTATATACTTAATTATAGGTATTATCCCCCCAATTATGGTCCTCTTTCTCTATGCTGTTTTAATTGACAACAAAACAAATAGAGCAAACTTGCGAACTACCCCCACCTCACAAAGCCCTCAACCTCAGGAATAGGCTTCGCTTTAAGCTCTGTCGTTGGCGTGCCAAGGTAAATAAAGCCAACAATGGTATCTTCGAAGTCTAAACCTAGTGGCTCTTTCATATAATCATTAAACGCCAAGCTTCCCGTGCGCCAATAAGCGCCATAGCCTAAATCGAAAGCACCTAGAATAAGGTTTTGCACGCCAGCGCCCGCTGACAAGATTTCTTCCACGTGTGGCACCTTCGGATGATTCTTAGCTTTCGCCACCGCCACAACCACCATTGGCGCTCTGTGAGGCTTCTTCTTAAGCTTCTCCTGCTTCTCCACGTCCATATCAGGATCATCTTTCAAAGCAGCCTGAAGCATATAGCTACCGAAGCGATCTAATGCTTCCTCTCCCTCAAAAACAATATATTCCCAAGGCTTTAATGCCTTATGGCTCGGCGCCCTAAGAGCCGCCTTAAACATTAACTCCAAATGCTCTTTCGACGGAGCTGGCGCTTCCAAGCGACCACACGAAACACGGTTGATAATAGAATTTATCATTGTAAATGATTCTCAGTTATAGCTTATGATTGGATGATACAATATATATTCAGAAAGGGCTAATTGGGGAGAGAAACGAAGAGTATTTAGATGAATTTGAACTCTAACGTTCCACCGGCTTTACAAGACATACCTGTTCTTCAAGTAAAAAAGCTACGGAATCATCTCTCTTCGAGCACTCTTCTTGACTTAACCCCTCAACTCTATTCGCAGAACACTGCTCATAATAGGCTAAACAACCTAATACCCCACTGTTTACCACCCAAAGCATAAGAATAGAAAGAAAAGTAAGTGACATGAGTAATAAAATTATTTTGCGTATATTTTTCATAGTGGAGATTAACACCTAAGCAAGTAGAGCATTAATGTGCTCTGACACCATTAATTCCATTAATTCCAGCCTTGAAGTGTTTGTTATATGCTTGAGTCATACCAATACAACCAAGCTAACGCTAAAACTACGCTTAACCACAATAAAGGCGAACCATACCAAGGGATTGGGCCTCGTCGGTTAAGCGCAAATATTTTCTTTGAAACGAAACTACAAATGAGCACAAGAAAAACTGATGCAATTAATAAAATCAACCCCAAAGGCTCCATCGCAATACTGAAAGCCCAATTGATAATGATTAGGATAAAAACCCCAACCACCCAATTTTGCTTTAAAAAGACAAGTCCATTTTTCATAGTTTATACATAATGTAAGAATACAGAATTCGAGTGTAACACACTAATTTTTATGGGATACTTTCACAATTATAAAAAAGTAAACGTAACATCGAAGGCGTTTCACTTCTTCGAGGCTACGCTACTCGGTAGTTGGTATAAGGGTTTTAAGACCATTATACCAAGCTAAAAAAGCTACGGTGCCATGAGTTTCATTTTCAAAGTATTGTTGCTGCGAAATAGCATCATTATTGTCAATTACAGATGAAGCAAAAGTAGAACCCCATTTATAATTAGTTAATCCTATATCTCCCAAGTGAGAATTGTTTGCAAAAGCAAAGTAAACTCGAGAATTGAACTTTTTGTCTCTATTGCCGGCGTTCAATGATAGATTTAAGTAGTCATTATCCCATAGAGATGTTGGATCTATGATTAAGTAATCGGTAAATACAGATGGTGACTCTATTAGAGTGTATGCTGCGAACAAACCGCCAAACGACTCACCAACCAACACTCGCCTTTGGGACGTCCTGTATTTAGTGTCAACTGCGGGTATCAACTCCTTTTTTAGAAATTTAGCGAACTGTTTAGCGTTTCCTGTTTGTTTAAATGTTTCCAAAACACGGCCTTTAAACTTCCATTCTCTAAGCGATGACGGAGTTAAGTCACGGGACCTATTTGTATTCGGAATGGCAATTACGATAGCTTCTTGAACCTGACTTTCCAGCGTTCCTGTACTCAAGGACTCAAGTACACCGACAAACCCCTTAAATCTGTGAATATCGCCGTCAAGAAGATAAATGACAGGGTAGGTATTTTCGCCTGTTTCGTAGGTCGGGGGTAAGTAAACCATATAAGGTCTATTCTCATCCATGATCTTCGATTCTAACGATCTGGAAATGCCTAATAAAATTGAGTCATCCGCGAATACTGATAAGGTAAACAACAAGATTGAGCACGCCGATATCAACTTTTTCAAACTAACTCCCTTGATGTGTTTAACTTAAGAATACCCGAACTGGACTGTAACCCGCTAATTTATAAGGAATGATTTTTGTAATTTCAAAAAAGCGGCTAATGTCCTAGTAAAAACAGCGTGAAAGTGCAGTATCTATCGGAGTTCCAATAAGACATGTACTAAATAGCAATTTCCCTACAGCCCTATTCCTGTATTCTTATTTGTTTTATTTGCGTTTATTAGAGATTACTCGAAGCTTAGAGTGGAGTCAAAACTTCGTAGGTGTCCGTCATCCCGCGGTTTAACCGCGGGATCCAGTGTCTTTTTTAAAGGAGATCTCTTGGCCTAGACCATAGGGGAGTACTCAGCACTTCTGTTCCACAGGGATGTGGGGAATTCCAGAGATTGCTGGGAGCAATCTCGGTCAAGCTTTAACCTTGCGCCCAGCGCTTTTTTTTTGGGGGGGGGCAGAATTTTTTTCTTCGGGGAGTACTCAGCACATCCTGTGCTTCGCCCTTCGGGCCAGCGTCGCCTTGCTCCGCTGTTTAAATTTGTTCCCGACAAATTTATCGAACCCTTGCAGGGGTTCTCCATCCCCATACAAAAATAATAGATAAAAAAAAGCCTGACACATGGTCAGGCTTTTTTTTTATATGGTATCCCGTAGGGGAGTCGAACCCCTGTTACCGCCGTGAAAGGGCGGTGTCCTAGGCCTCTAGACGAACGGGACACTGGTTTTGCTGTTTGAGAGTGTTTGTTACATATCCCTCAAATGCGGGCGAAATAATAATGTTATCTGGGGGCTTTGTCAAAAGATAATTGCACTTTTTTTCATAAAAAAGCGTATTTTTTTATTTTTGCTCTAAATTCAAACACATTGCTTAAATTTTCATCTGGGATTTTAGTAAAACCGCTAGGAATTCTCTTTTCTGAAAGTTCCTAACGGTTTATTAGCTTTGGTTGTTTAGGGGGTTCACCACCCTACTTTTCCAACTTTTCTCAACCTTGTCTCTTATATTAAGATTATTTGCCTTCTGATTTACGCTCTGCGATGCGTTTTTTCTTTTCAGCCCAACGCTGCTTCATCTTTTCTTTAATTTCGGCTTTTTTAGCTTGTTGCTCTGCTGTTAATACGGCGTTCACTTGGTTAGCCGCGTTTGCTTTGATCACCACTTTGTCAGCAAAGACGTTTTGGTACTGTGCGTGTAGGCTACGAACGGCTTGTTCACTGTAGTCTGGGCTGTTGACCAGATCTCGAAGTGCCTGTTTATAAGCTTTTAATGGTTCTTTTAAAGCTGCTTTTTGCTCTTTGGCGTTTTTCATAATAGCTTTGACTTCGGCTTTTTGTTCGTCGCTTAGGTCTAGCTTTTTAAGGATGTGCATTTCGCCGTGGGCATGGTGCTTTTTAGCATGAGCTTTATGATGCTTATGGTTTGGGCCGGCTTCTGCTGGCGCTATGGCGAAAGCACCTGCAAATAGAGCTACAATTGATAAATACATCAAAGGTGTTTTTAAACGGTTCATAGTATTTCCTCTCAGTCGGTTTGTTTTTAATTTGAACAGTAAACAGTCTAGACTGAGCTTTGCTAAGTAACGCTAAGCCAGTGTAAAGTTTAGGTAAAAGTAGTTTATTCAAAGCGTTAACGAGGCTATAACTTAACTATTCGAAGGGTCATCCCTACATTAATAGCTAGCAATATAGCTGAAAAACCGCAATTTTGAGTATTTTATAGAGCAACCTTATTCAACTCCTATGAGCAAACAAGTCCTAATAATTGACGATGATAAAGAGCTGTCCGGCCTTTTGCTGGAATATTTGACCAGTGAACAGATTCACTGCGAGCAGGCGTTCGACGGTGAAACTGGCCTAAGCTACTGTAAACAAAAGCCTTATGACTTGATTCTACTGGATATTATGATGCCAGGAATTGATGGTTTGGAGACTTTGAAGCAGTTACGTCGATTTAGCAAAGTGCCGGTCTTGATGTTAACCGCTCGGGGCGAGGACTACGATAAAATCTTAGGGTTGGAGCTGGGCGCTGATGATTACCTGCCCAAGCCTTTTAATCACCGCGAATTGTTAGCGCGAGTAAAGGCGATACTTCGTCGCTTCGAATATGCGCAAGAAGAAAAGAAAAGTAATATTCAAAAGGCTGGCAACCTAGTGATGAACCACAATACCCACGCCGTACATATCGATGGTGATAGTGTGGAGCTTACGGGAACTGAGTACCAATTTTTAAGCTTTTTGCTGGAAAATTTTGGCAACCTTGTCTCTAAGGATGAATTAAGCAAAGAAATCCTTGGCCGCAGAATTGTTCAATATGATCGCAGTATTGACGTTCATATCAGTAACCTTAGAAAAAAACTTAAACCAGAGTCTGACTTAGAGATTAAAACCATCCGCGGTTCTGGATATCGACTCGTGACTAAAGAAACACCGGAATCCTAATACATTGAAAATTCTAAAATCCATCAACCCTTTTAACTCTTTGTTTGGCAGAATCTTTTTAGGCTTCTGGGGAACCGTTGTATTAATTACTGGCGTGGTGCTTCTAATTAACCAGCAGCTCGCAAACTGGGATAAGGTTCGCCCTGTCGATAAGTACCAACAAAAGTCTTTGTATAAAGTGTCTTCAATGCTTAAAGAATCGCCACGTTATAACATCAAAGTCATGGCTCGAAAGCTCGAGAGGAAATTTCAGCACACCCAGATAATTCTTAAAGACGCTGACACTGGGAAGATGGTTTATCCTCCAAAAATTCACCCTAAAATAAACAAAGGGATCATTTCAAACCTAGCTTTAAAGTCAAAGCCACTACAAGTTAGAAACGAACATATCACTCTGACCGGGCCAGAGCTGTTTACCCGTGGCGATAAAACCTATCAGTTGATTTTATTGACCAAGCATCGCCATTCAGAGCATTTTTGGCTCCAGCTTTGGAAAATGCCGATTTGGTTAAAGCTCATACTGCTCGCCTTAATTACGTTAGTACCTTGTTGGCTAATTGCTCGTAACATTAGTAAGCCCGTAACAAAACTAAGACACAGCAGCCAAACGCTTGCTGGTGGAAACCTACAGCACCGCGTATCAGGGTTCGAAAACCGACAAGACGAAATCGGCTACCTCGCCAGCGACTTTAACCACATGGCAGATAAGCTTTCTGCGCTTGTCAGCTTGTATAAACGTCTGCTTGCCGATGTGTCGCATGAATTACGCACTCCCCTGACCCGTTTAGAATTATCATTAGCCATGGCGCTAAAAGAGCCAGAGAATAACCAACGCCAATTGGCGCGTGCCGAGCGTGAGCTTCATAAGCTGGACGATATTATCGGCAACGTTTTGCGCTTAGCCAAGCTAGAAAATCACGAAGTTTCGATTGAGCAAGAAGATGTTGACCTAACCACCCTGCTCGACCAAACGCTTCACTCCGGTCAGCTGGAAGCCAGCGAGAAAAACATCAGCATAGAATGCGATATTGATGATGGGTTAAATATCATTGGCGATGAAATTTTGCTCAGCTTCGCTTTCGATAACGTTTTACGTAACGCCATTAAATACAGTCCCAACGGTGGAACAATTAACGTAAAAGCTTCTGAGCAAACAGGCTCCATCGAAATAGTCGTTCAAGATCAAGGCCCTGGCGTTGATGATAACGAGCTAGAACAGTTGTTCGTACCCTTCTTCCGCGGTAAACAAGCTATGAAAGAATCCAACGGCGCAGGACTTGGCCTCGCCATCGCCAGCAAAGCCATATGTCGCCATGGTGGCACTATTCATGCAGAAAACGTACAGCCGAAAGGTCTAAAAGTTACGATTGAGTTGCCGGTGGGGAGTTAGGAGGAATAAATGTTTGGAATTTAGCAAACGTAGTTTGGCATTAGTTTCCACTACCCAAAATACAATATACAGCTAATGTATAATTCTCTGAAATTCTGCTGACTTCCCACTCAGACGACTGGTGGACTGGAATCAGCATAGCAATTGTATAATTGTCCTCATTAACATTTACTAGAAGAGAAACAACTTTATCTACTTTCCCAGCAGGATCATCAATGGCCTCAAATTCTGCCCTAACGAGCTCAGTTTCTGTTTTATATTTTTCATCATGGGTATTAAAAGCAAATTCATCATATAGCCTTTCATTCCGATAGACTTTTATCTGAACTTGCATATAGCCAATATCTAAGACATGTACTTAATTCCTAATGAAGGTTAACGCCCGCATCATAGTAAACGTATGGTGCCTCTTGGGGCAGGCCCTGCATCATGACGCAGCCTACGCTAGCGATTGACAAAATGTGAAACGAAATGGAACCAAAGAAACTGTCAACAATTCAGTTTTCGTGGCATTGTTATGCTGCTTTTATAACCAAATCTCTCGATTGACTAAAAATTACCAGCGCAAATATAATTTCGGTTACGCCACCAATAAATGCACCAATTACAAAGTTTGCGTTTAATAGAATGCATAGTATGCCAGATAACATAAGAGAAACACCTAAAATCCAATAAGTTTTAATGCCATATAGAGTGTTAAAAATTAAATAGCGTACGCCAATTATCATTAGCATTATTGGGTAGAACCATTCAACTTGAAGTTTTGCTACAAAAAAAGCTAAAAACAAACCAACAAATAAAATAATGGTACTTTCTAAAGCCAGCTTCCCAAGAGGATTATTAGGCTCATGATTTCCTGAACGGTTGAGAGTTTTTGAAAATAAAATGGCCAGAGGATGTATAAACATACCTCCCAAAAAAAGAGCCAGCATACTCGCTTGGTTTGAATACAACAGTGCGATTGAACCTGCAATACTCCAAATCAAACCAGAAACTAAAACACCTGTTGCCCCTCCAAAGTATGAGCAATTCATATCTTTTTGTGCATCTTCAAACTTCATAGTCACTCCTTAATCCAGAACCGAATAACATAAAACACCCGAACAGGGCTGAGTGCCACTAATCAACAAGGAATTAATTTTTTCATTCCAAAAAAGTGATTAATGTCATAGCAAAGGAGGTCTTGAAGTGTAGTATCGCTCATGTATTCGAAAAACAAGTCGATAAACGAGAGCCTTCATGGCCAATTTACTACAGCCTTATCCCAGTATTTTTTTGATTGATTAAATTTATTTAGAGATTACTCGAAGCTTAGGGTGGAGTCAAAAGCTTGTGTGGGGGGTTAGAAATAAGAATAAACTACTTCGGGGCGCAGAGTTTTGCTCCTTCAGGGAGGCCGAAAGTTGCCGTAGGAAAGTTATGCTTCGGGGCATAGCCGTAGGGGAGGCAGAATTTTGCTTCGGGGAGGCCGAAAACTGCCGTAGGGGAGTACTTCGCGCTTCCTGCTCTCCGCCCTTCGGGCCAGCTTCGCCCTGCTCCGCTGTTTAAATTTGTTCCCGACAAATTTTTCGAACCCTTACAGGGCTTCTCCATCCCCATACATAATATACAGATATAAAAAAAGCCCGACCAAATGGTCGAGCTTTATTTATGTGGTATCCCGTAGGGGAGTCGAACCCCTGTTACCGCCGTGAAAGGGCGGTGTCCTAGGCCTCTAGACGAACGGGACACAAAACTTTTAAATCAATGTTCTTTTTGTTAATGCGCGGCGGATACGAAGGAAGTTTATTCTAATAAACGACTGAGTATCCAACAATGCAGTAACGAAAAGTGGTGGAGCTAAGCGGGATCGAACCGCTGACCTCTACACTGCCAGTGTAGCGCTCTCCCAGCTGAGCTATAGCCCCAAACTGGCGCGCATTTTAGCACGGAGGTCGATCCTGTCAACTGCATTTTATGAGATTTTATCGACTTGTTTCTGAAAGCTTTGTATAGTGCTGGCACTTAATCTGAACAAATGGGGTTTTATTTTATATGAAATACTTGGCCTTCCTTTTGGGTGTTGCCGCTTCAACCCAAGCGATAGCAACAGATAACCAAACCTTTACTGCTGAAGACTTGGTCACTTTAAAGCGTGTTAGTGGCGCAACTTTGTCGCCAGACGGCTCGATGGTGGCTTATCACCTGCGAAGCACCGACTTAGAGGCTGATAAGGGTCTTTATGATATTTACACGGTTTCGAGCGACGGTAAAACCACCACTCAGATTACTACACACAAAGCTGCGGATACCTCGCCAACTTGGTCTAACGACGGTAGCTCAATCTATTTTCTTTCTAGCCGTAACGGTTCAAACCAGCTTTATAACTACAATATAAAGAGTAAGAAATTATCACAAATTACAGATTTCCCTGTTAGCGTCGATACTTATAAGATATCTAATGATGGAGAGCATTTAGTATTCAGTGCGACGGTTTTCCCTGAGTGCGATAGCTTTGAATGCAGCAAGGAAAACTTCGAAAAACAGAAAAACGCTAAAGCCACGGGAAAGCTTTACCATAAAACTTTCGCGCGTCACTGGGATACATGGTTAGACGGTACTCAGAGCCAGTTATTCAGTGCTGAGCTATCTAAAACAGGCGCAGACAATGTTCGCCCTGTATCGCATAGCTTGAATGGTAACGTTCCTTCTCGCCCTTTTGGTGGCGCTGAAGAATATACAATTAGCCCTGATGGTGAGAATGTTGTCTTTACATTACGTATCGCTGATGAGAAAGAGTCTCGCTCGACCAACTTCGATTTATACCAAGTGTCAATTAAAGGTGGCGAAGCGGACAATATCACAGCGGATAACCCTGCTTGGGACACGCAGCCAGTGTTTAGTCCTGATGGCACTAAGCTCGCTTGGCTTGCTATGGATCGCCCTGGGTTCGAAGCCGACCGCTTACAGATCCATCTTAAAGACCTAGAGTCCGGCAAAGTAACCAACCTAACCAAAGACTGGGATCGTTCTGTTGCTTCTTATCACTTTGGCCATGATGGTAAAACGATGTATGTCACGGGCAATAATCTTGGTAAGAAATCTTTATGGGCGTTTGATATCGACTCTAAAACACCTACCCTACTAACCGACAAAGGTTACGTTGGTGGTATCAGTGTTGGGAAAGATCAGCTTATTTATCAGTATGACGACCTACAGAACCCAGCTGATTTATACCGTTTAGATTTAGACTCTAAACAGTCTCAGCAAATTACTCACGTCAATAAAGAGCACACAAAAAACTTTAAGCTTGGCGAATACGAGCAGTTTAAATTCGACGGCTGGAACGATGAAACGGTTTACGGCTATGTGGTCAAGCCTGCAGATTTCGACCCCAAGAAAAAGTACCCGCTAGCGTTCTTAATTCATGGCGGCCCACAGGGTAGCTTTGGCGATCACTTCCACTATCGCTGGAACCCACAGACTTATACCGCTCAAGGTTTTGTCGCTGTCATGATCGATTTCCATGGTTCGACTGGCTATGGTCAAGAATTTACCGACTCTATCAGCGGTGACTGGGGTGGCAAGCCTTTAGAAGACTTACAAAAAGGCATGGCATACATCGACAAGACTTACGACTACATCGATACCGACAATAGCTGTGCGCTAGGTGCTTCTTATGGTGGTTACATGATTAACTGGATTGCTGGTCAATGGCCAGATCAATTTAAGTGCCTAGTTAACCATGATGGTGTGTTCGATAACCGCATGATGTATTACGCTACAGAAGAGTTGTGGTTCGTTGAGTGGGAAAACGGCGGCACTTATTTTGATGTGCCTGAAAAATTTGAGAAGTTTAACCCTGTACACTATGTGAAGAACTGGAAAACCCCGATGCTTGTAGTTCAGGGAACTAAAGATTTCCGTGTTCCTGAAACACAGTCGCTCGGAACTTTTACAGCCCTACAACGCCAAGGCATTCCTAGCCAGTTGCTTGTGTTCGAAGACGAGAATCACTGGGTTTTAAAGCCAAACAACAGTATTCAATGGCACAATGTTGTTAATAATTGGCTCCACCAATGGTTAACAGAGCAGTAAGATTCTCACTAACGTATTCTAACTGACTGATTTGAAGGCGCTTTTTAGCGCCTTTTTCTATGCTCAACAAAAGAGTCCATTATGTGTCACTTGAAACATTTCTTAACTTTTTGTCACCACAAAACATTAGTTATAACGCTTTGCACTCCGTATAATGAAAAAATTGGAATTATCCAGAATTAGAAATACTTGGCGGGGTTTATGACAAAGCGAATTGTAATCGGAATATCAATATTCATTGGAACAGTGGTTTTAATTGCGGTAATGCTATCCTTAAAACCTGAACCACCAAAGAAAAAACCAGTGGTTCAAGCAACCGTAGTAGAAACTCAAATCGTTAAAAAAGAACCTATACAATTTATCGTCGATAGCCAAGGCCCTGTAAAGCCAGTGATTGACACCAACCTTGTGGCTGAAGTTAGCGGTAGAATCACCAAGGTTTCTGATAAATTTAAAGTGGGGTCTTTTGTCAAAAAAGGCGACGTTCTTTTTGAAATTGATGCAGCAAACTACATAGCTAGTGTACGAAGCGCTGAAGCAAATCTCGCCCAAGCCAAAGCTTCCTATCAAGACGCAAAAGCACGCACCGATCAAGCTCGCAAAGATTGGGAAAAAATTGGTCGCGGTGAACCCACAGACTTGGTCTTAAAAATCCCGCAGTTAAACCAAGCGAAAGCTGGCGTACAGTCTGCCGAGGCAGCTTTGTTTAGAGCAAGGCAAGACCTAGAACGTACAAAGGTTAAAGCAAATTTCGACGCATTGATTAAGACAAAAAATGTTGGCTTGGGACAATATGTAAATATTGGTAGCCAAGTGGCAACACTTTACGGCACAGAAGCTGCTGAAGTTCGCCTACCCATTCCGGATCAACAATTAGCCTACCTCAACTTACCAGTACAAAATCAGCCGAACACTTATCCCGAAGTTCGCTTGAGTGGTATTTTCGCCGGCGAAGAGAAGGAGTGGTTTGGCAAACTTGTTCGTACCGAAGGCGTAGTTGAGGAATCCAACCGCTTGACTTACCTTGTTGCGCAAATTAACGATCCATACGGCTTAAAACCCAGCGCTGACCATGAAACAGCCTTGCGCTTCGGTACCTTCGTTAAAGCCGAAATTGCCGGTCAAGAACGTGAGAATTTGATCAAGTTACCACGCCAAGCGCTTTATTATAACAAGCAAGTGCTTTCGCTAGTCGATGAAAACAAAATTCAATTAGTTGACATTAAATTGGCACGCACAGAGAGCAATACAATATTCGTTAGTGAAGGCTTAGAAGACGGCCAGGAAATTATCATTACACCAGTTCAAAACCCAGTGAATGGTATGAAAGTTAAAAAGTTCTCAACCCTGCAAGAAGAAAGGAAAAAAGCCACAGAGGACAAAAAGGCTAAAGAGCTTGCTGACGCAAAAGATTTAGAGAGTAGCGAGAAAGGTAATAAAAAAGCCGATGCTGCAGTGAGTCAATAAGGAGACTATGATGCCAAATTCAGAATACACTCAGACTGGTATCATTTCTTGGTTCGCAAGAAACTCAGTCGCTGCAAATCTCTTAATGATTGCTATTTTTGTTGCTGGAGTCATCGGGATAGCCCAACTTCGTCAACAGGTATTTCCGGACATTGTCGTAAACTCAGTCAGTATTCAAGTGCCCTACCCTGGCGCTGCACCACAGGAAGTGGAAGAAGGCATTATTATTCTTATTGAAGAGAATATTAAAGAAGTCGAAGGCATAAAGAAAATTACTTCGAGCGCTTCCGAAGGTAACGCTCGAATCACTGTCGAAGTTGAGCAGAATTACGACGTCGCAGCTCTCCTTGATGAACTAAAAATTAGAATTGATGCGATCCCTAACTTACCCGACTTAGCAGAGAGACCTGTTATCTATGAAAATAGACAACAACGACAAGTTATGTGGATCAGTGTCTTTGGCGATGCTAATGAAAGAATCCTCAAAGATTACGCTAATGAAATTAAGACCGAACTGTTAGCCCGCCCTCATATTTCTGCCGTTCAGGTTAACGGTACACGTCCTTATGAAGTGGGTATCATGGTTAGCGATTATCAGTTGCGCAAATATGGCTTAACGCTCCAGCAGGTATCGCAAGCCGTCCGCAGTCACTCGCTAGACCTACCCAGCGGTACGATTAAAACTCGCGGTGGAGATATTTTAGTAAGAACAAAAAACCAAGCATACACCGGTTTAGATTTTGCTCAAATTCCTCTAATAACTCGCCCCGATGGCACCACATTATTGTTGGGTGATATAGCCGCGATTGATGACGGTTTTGCTGAGTATGAGTTTATTTCACGCTTTGATGGAAAAGACTCTGTCAATATGCGCATTCGCTCCTCACTTGAGTCTGACGATTTACTTATTGCAAATGAAGTGTATGACTATCTCGATACCAAAATAAATGATTTACCTGCGGGTATCTCTATCGACGCATGGGGTGATGGAACTTATTACCTCAAAGGTCGTTTAGAAATGATGCAGAAAAACATGATTGCGGGTGTCATTTTAGTTTTCATTATTCTGGCGTTGTTCTTAAGATTCAAGCTGGCATTCTGGGTAATGATTGGTATTCCACTGTGCTTCCTTGGTGCTTTTGCCTTGATGTACATGTACCCCGCCTTCTCCATGACCATTAACATGATCACCCTCTTTGGTTTTATTCTGGTGCTCGGGATTGTGGTCGATGATGCGATCATCATCGCCGAGAGTGCTTGGTCATCGATTGAAGAAAAAGGACACAGTATTAATAGTGTTGTAGAAGGTGCCAAGAAAGTTGCTCTGCCTGCTACCTTCGGTGTACTCACTACCATTGCAGCCTTCTACCCAACCCTAGCGATTAGTGGCCCTTGGTCGAACGCCATGGCTTCAATCGGCCTAGTGGTTATTTTCTGTTTACTGTTCTCGCTAGTGGAGTCCAAGCTTATTTTGCCGGCACACTTAGCGCACATGAAACTTCGTAAAGTCGAGGACACGAAAAACCCCACCTTGAGAAAAATTAAGATGTTCTTCCGCAGCATTCGTCTTAAGGTCAGCAGTGTTCTTAAGAGCTTTATTCAGAATAAATACAAACCAGGACTAGAGACCCTATTGCGCTATAGAGGTTTAACCATTCTCAGTTTTGTCTGCTTACTATTTATTACTACTGTTGGATTTATCGGCGGCGGTTGGGTAAAAACCTCAATATTCCCTAATACTCCCGGTGATGGTGTTTTTGTTGAAGTCAAAATGGCAGAAGGCTCTACCCCAGAGCAAACCATCAAAAGTATTACTATTGTTGAGCAAAAGTTGAACGAAATTCATGAAGAAATTAAAGCTGAATACGGTATTGGCGTAAAGCAACACGCGGTTTCATGGTCGAATAACAACACTGCGGCCTATATGTGGACCGAATTAGTCCCAAGTGAAAAAATACCAATTAACCAGTTTAAATTTATCGATATGTGGCGGGATCGAGTTGGTCAATTACCATCAGTGCAAGAGTTGAGCTTTGGTGGCGGTGGCGGCGGCCCGGGCGGTGGCGGTGTTGGTTTCCGCTTGATTGGTAGTAATATCGACGAGCTTCAAGTTGTCTCTGAGAAAATCAAAACTGCGCTAGCCCAGTATGATGGCGTTTATGACATTAGCGACGGCTTATCTGGCGGTAAAGAAGAAATCGTCGTGGAATTAAAGCCACACGGTCGAAATCTCGGATTAACTACTCAAGGTTTATCAACACAGGTACGTAACGCGTTCTACGGCTCAGAAGCACAGCGATTTTTACGCGATACAGAAGAAGTCAAAGTCTTTGTTCGCTACCCTCTTGAGGATCGACGCTCTATCGGCAACTTAGAGCAGATGCCGATTAGAACGCCTGACGGTGAATACGTGACTTTCTCTGACGTAGCGACTTATAAGCTACAAGAAGGTTACTCTCGTATTTCTCGAGTAGATGGTGTTAGAGCTAACAGCATTAGTGCAGATGTTAGTCAAGAATCGACCACTTCTCCTGGCGAAATCAACGACGATATGATGATGAACGTTATTCCTGATATTTTACAGGAACACCCTAGCGTAAAATTTGTCCCTGGTGGGCCAAGTGAAAATCAGCAAATTCTTGTGAATGAGCTGTTACTTGGGGCTGCCATAGCACTGTTAATGATTTTTGGATTAATGGCCATTCCACTAAAATCTTACATCAAGCCAGTAGTCGTTATGTCTGCGATACCATTTGGTATTATTGGCGCCATGGTTGGCCATTTATTGATGGATATTAACCTAAGCATGTTCTCATTCTTCGGTATTATTGCTCTCTCTGGGGTTGTTGTTAATGACAGCTTATTAATGGTAGATTTCATTGGTCGTGCCCGAGAAGAAGGCATGAGTCGTATGGATGCCGCCATTAATGCCGGCACACAGCGTTTTCGTGCTATTGTCTTGACTTCCTTAACAACATTCTTTGGCTTATTACCGATTACCATGGAAACAAGTTTACAGGCTCAGCTGGTTATCCCAATGGCTGTATCATTAGCTTTTGGTATCGTTTTTGCAACAGTCATCACCTTAATATGGGTCCCGTGTTTATACGTTCTGATGGGATCGATTAAAGACTGGTTCTTAAACCGTGATAGCAAAAGTTTGACCCAACAGGCTTACGAAAATAACTAATGTGGCAATGATTGAACAATTAGGGGCTTCGGCCCCTTTTTTGTGGGTGAAAGATGAGTTTTCATAAGAGTTTCATTGAATTCTAGTTGTATTAAATTAGGATAGGATTAAACTATTTGTAAGCCCTAAAAAAGAAGTATTTATGTTAAAAAGAACCAAAATTGTTGCGACTTTAGGTCCTGCAACAGACACAGAAGAAGCCATTCGTTCGCTGATCAAAGCTGGAGCAAATGTCTTCCGTTTAAACTTTTCACACGGTGAAGAGAAAGACCATATCCAAAGAGCGGAGAAAATTTTAAAAATCGCTAAAGATATGGACCGCTACATTGGCATTCTGGGTGACCTTCAAGGCCCTAAAATCCGTATTTCAAAATTCAAAAACGACAAAGTTACCATAACTGCTGGCCAAGAGTTTGTTCTCGACGCAGAGCTTGATGTGAACGCCGGAACTGAAGAAACAGTGGGGATTGATTACAAAGCATTACCACAGGACGTCAGCGTGGGTAATCACCTCATGCTCGACGATGGTCGTATTCAGTTAGAAGTCACTAAAACTACCCTTTCGAAAATTATCTGTAAAGTGGTTGTCGGTGGCGTATTAAGCAATAACAAAGGCATCAACTTGCTAGGTGGCGGCCTTTCTGCGCCAGCGTTAACTGAGAAAGACAAAAGAGACATCAAAACTGCAGTCAGCATGAACGTTGATTACCTAGCGGTTTCCTTCCCACGAAGCGCCAGTGATATGGAGTATGCTAGAGAATTACTCAAAGAAGCTGGTGGTAACTGCGACCTAGTGGCTAAAATTGAGCGTGCTGAAACAGTTAATGACCCTCAAATTCTTGATGAAATCATCTTGGCGTCTGATGCAGTGATGGTTGCGCGTGGCGATCTTGGCGTGGAAATTGGTGATGCACAGTTAATTGGTGTACAAAAGCGGATTATCGAGCGTTCCCGAGCACTAAATAGAGTTGTTATTACTGCAACCCAGATGATGGAAAGCATGATTCATAACCCAATCCCTACTCGTGCGGAAGTGTTTGACGTTGCCAACGCTATCCTAGATGGTACAGATGCGGTTATGTTGAGCGCCGAAACCGCGACCGGCGATAACCCGGAGCGTACGGTCGATGCAATGGCGAATGTTTGCAAAGGTGCTGAAAACCAGTCGCTGGCACAAATCTCAAATCACCGAATCGATACCCAGTTTAAGCGTATTGATGAAACCATTGCGATGGCCACCATGTATAGTGCCAACCACCTTGAAGGTGTTAAGGCTATTATTGCGTTAACAGAGTCTGGCTCTACTGCCCTATGGTTATCAAGAATCCGCTCAGGCATTCCAATTTTCGCTTTAAGCCGAAATATTAAGACCTTGCGCAGAGTTTCCTTATACCGTGGTGTCGAAGCGGTTAATTTTGACCCGACAGTTCTAGCTCGCCACGACGTTAATCGTTTGGCTATTGAAGAGTTGGTGCACTATGGGCACGTAAAAGACGGCGATTTAGTTATTATCACTAAAGGTAACTCGATGGGTGCGCTTGGCGGTACAAATGCCATGAAAATTGTTCGTGTTGGTGAAGTTCTTTAGCCAGCAATTATTTGTTGTCAGTAACTAATAAAAAGCACCACGCCCACAAACGCCAGTACAATGCCTAGGAGCTTTCTCCTAGGCAATTCTTCTTTTAATAAGAGCCAAGCAAATATCACGATAAAGACATTAGCAGTTTCATTAAGAACAGAGGCTGTGCTTGCGTCCGTGTACTTGTAACCTGCTAACCAGAACATCATCGAAATATAAGTTGCTAGCACGCTGGCTGTGATAATTAGCTTCCATCTTCTTGGTTGTTTTATTTCCATATACACTTTAGTTAGCTTCTGAGTTATCGCTAGAACGAGAAGCGTCCCTACAATACCGCCTATCAGCCGTAACGTAATCAGCCAAAAGAAGCCATCACCTTCAATTATTCTCTTAACCATCACAATGCCAATAGCGTTCAGTAATACTGCGCCGACGGCAAAGAACAGCCCTTGAGCAAAGGTTTTGGCATCAACTTGCTTGCGATTCTTCTGATAAGTTACCAAGAAGATCCCTAGTAATACCAATAAGAATGCACAAATCTGGACAACATTTAGTGACTCGCCAAGGAAGATCACCGACAAAATCACCACAAAAGGACTGTAAAGACTAGCGACAATCGCGGTGTTACCTGCCCCTACTTTTTTTAAGGCTAAAAAATACCAAGTATCAGCAACAGCGATGCCTATAAAGCCACTAGTTAAAAGAATCGTCCATTCCCAGACAGATAAATTAGGTAAAGTCACTCCTTCGACCAATATAGAGGTCGGAATAAGGAAACAAGCGCCAAGAAGGTTTTTAAATAGATTTAGCGAGGTTGCGCTAAGTGAGTCACCAGCGAATTTAAACAATATGACTGCGGTGGCCCATGTTAAGGCACTCGCTAAAGCAAAGAACTCACCTAAGCCAACATCAACACCACCAATAATTGCTAAGGGCACTGGAACCTCGAGGTATCCGCTAAAAGAAATGAGAAACTACCACAAAGCAAATAGGCTGGGTAGTTATTATCCGGACTCTGAACTAGCAATAAGTGTTAAATAACACTTAGACGGGGATTAAAACGGTGTAATCAAGATCAAGTACAAAGCTCGACGGCAAGCGACTTTTTTCTTCATGCGCTTTCTCATAATGCGGTTTTAATTCATGCCATGAACTATTTTTGTAACCTAAAGTCCGTAAACGCAACGCACCAACACCAGATCCTAACTCTTGGCACTGTAAAACTTGCGTAGCCGCGTAGATCGTATCGCCAGCGAAACTTGGGTTTAAATGAACCCCGCCATTAATAGCGGCTAGCCACTGGGCATTCGCGAGACCATTGTGCGAAATAGTGCGGCATAAAGAGATGATATGTCCACCATAAACGAGTCGCTGTTGATGTTTCCCTAAAGCCATATGATGATGATTAAAATGAACCTTGGCATTATTCTGATACAGCTTGGTCGCCATCGTATGCTCAGTATTATCTATGGTTAGCCCATCAATGTGATCTATCCACTCGCCTTCTTTGTAATCATTAAGCCGGTAGTTTTCACCACTGATACGCGAATCATACGAAGTGATAGAAAGTTGCTCAGGAATTGAAATACTTCCTATTGGAACCATGGAGTTTAACTGGGGTTCTACGGCAAATGTATTTTGCATTCCTTCAAGGCGCTTATTGACCATGACCCAACGCTTCCAGCTCAAGACTTGGTAACCTTCTTGGTTTACCGCTTTAGAATGGACATAAACAATCCCTGTTTTGCCGTTTGAGTTTTCTTTTAGGCCAATAACTTCAGACACCACGCTAATCGTATCGCCTACGAAAACTGGCTCAATAAACTCAACCTCAGCATAGCCTAGATTTGCTACGGCATTAAGTGAAATATCGTTGACGGTTTTGCCAAATGCAATTTGAAACAGTAGGAAGTTATCGACCGGCTGCTTAGAATAACCCAGTTGTTGAGCAAACTCTTGGTTGCAATACAAACTAAAACGGCTACCAGTAAGCGCTAAGTAAAGACTGGTATCAGCCTCAGTAATAGTCCTCGGTATCGCGTGCTCAAGTACTTGTCCTAATGTAAAGTCTTCAAAATAAAAACCAGTGGAAGCTTTATTCATAAATACCCTAATCCCTACTTAATCCTCTAACTCGGCTCTCAGACTTATCCTAGCGCACAGCGCCTAACAGCTCGCCTTGCCCAAGTTCGGTCACCCTGTTATATAAGCATATCACCCTTTCGGCCCACTCACGCAACGATGGCTCAATCAGTCTATCATCAATAACGGCAACACTACGCCCTTCTTGATTGGCTTTTTCTATAGCGTCAATAATCGCCCGTGCTTTAGCGATATCGGCTTGTTTAGGAGTGAAGGCATCGTTGGTATAGTCCAACTGTATCGGGTGCACTACAGCTTTACCGTCGTATCCCAGATCTCGTGCCTGACGACAGGAAAACTCACAAGCTTCAACGCTTTTAAGATCAAAATGAGGGCCATCGATAATACATTTTTTAAAAGCCCTAGCAGCTAAGATCACGATCGACAAGCTGGTCAAGAGCCCGATTCTGTCTGGCGTTTGATTGATTTTCAAGCCATTAGCGAGATTCGTCGTGCCCATAATCACTGCCACTAAACGCTCACTTGCTCCACAAATCTCTTCTGCATGTAAAACACCAAGGGGACTGGCAATGTTAACCATAATATCGACTTTCTTGTGAAGGCTTTTATCAATAGTTTCTATCGCGTTAAGCAACTCATCCTTCGACTCAATGTGAGGCAATAAAACAGCGTCAATGTCTAAGTCTGCTATGGCTTTTAAGTCATCATCAGCCCACTCACTGTCCAACGGATTAATCCGGACTACTAACTCTGAGTGCTGATAATCCGTAGACTTCAGTAGTTCCTGTCGCAAAAGTTGACGTCCAGTTTCTTTATGATCAGGTGGAACTGACTCTTGAAAATCAAAAATGATACTATCGGCATCAAGTGTTCGCGCTTTCTCCATATACCGCTCTACATGAGTTGGGACATATAGCATTGTTCGACGTGGGCGAAATTTTTTCATCGTTTCCATTAGCTTAAACCTTTGCTTTTAATTTCTTGAATCAATTGTTTGCGTAGAACTTTTCCATTCTTGGTTCTGGGGTACTCTTGCATAAAGTGGACTTTCTTAGGGGCTTTGTATTTCGCTAAATGCTGTAAACCAAAATCGATAAGCTGTTGCTCAGTAAGCTCCGCTTGCTCTTCTGGAATAACACAAATTGAAACTAGTATTTTATCGGTACCCACTTCTTCGCCAATTGCAACACAGTCGGCAATCCCTGGATGTGCTTTAAAAACACGCTCTACTTCATGTGGCGACACACGAAATCCAAAAGTGTTAATGATGTCATCTTTACGACCTAGAAACCAAATGTAACCCTTGTCATCTTGGCGCGCATAATCGCCGGTATAAAACCAACCATCGTGTCTTGCTTTTGCGGTTTCTTCAGGCAAGTTCCAATATTCTAAAAAAAGACCGGGGTCATCTTCGCGAATACAAATCATGCCTTCTTCACCTGTTTCTACAGGCTTCGATTCGGCATCGAGAAGTTGCACAAGATGTCCTGGCTGGACAAAACCTGCCGCTCCAGGAACCACTTCGGCGTTTTTGTTTTGCGAAATGTAATAAGACACTTCCGACATACCGATAGCTTCGTAAACCGGCCGGCCAAAGCGTTGTTCCCAAAGCGACTGCATTTCGTCGGAAAGGTGCTCGCCGGCGCTCATGCAGTGCTTTAAGGATGGTAAATCTTCACCGGTGTAATCCGTTTTTTGTGCAATCTGGCGGTATATAGTCGGCACGCCAATAAAGATGGTGCACTGATGCTGTTTAATCAACTCAGGCCAAGTGGTGGCATCATTCTGCCCTTCATAAGCTATAACCGTGTGGCCATGAAAAAGGGGGTCCATCAATGCAGAGCCGAGTACATAGGTCCAGTTAAACTTACCTGAATGCATAATTCGCTCTGTCTGCTTATCGTCTAAATCAAACCAATAACGACTCGCAGGTAATCTTCCAAGCAAAGCTCTTTGTGCGTGCAACACACCTTTGGGAAAGCCAGTGGTACCGGACGTATAAACAAGATAAGCAGGATCATTAACGCTTGTTTTGTGACACTCAAAATCATCACTAAAGCGATCTAAGTCACTAGTTAAATCAATCACTGTAACCTTGTTATCTGTTGATATTGAAGGGCTATCGCTATCGTCATGCCCACAAAGTAACACCAGTTCAATATCAGTATCAGCCAACTCAGACTCCAGCTCACGCCACATGGCTTGATCTGTTACTAGTACCTTTGCCGTCGAGTCTTTTGCTAAATAGGCCACTTCACTAGCTGCTAACAAGGTCGAGGTTGGAACTGCAATAGCACCGTATTTTATACAACCAAAAAAGGCCACAGGATAGTCGATGGAGTTCGGCAAACGAATTAACACTCGATCTTGAAGTACAACTCCATAATGCTCGAGCAGATTGGCAAACTGCGAGGTCAGCTTTGTTAAAGAATTATAGGAAACGCTATTAGCTGTTCCATTAGCTTGATCTTCAATTATTAAAGCATCCTGCTCACCTTTTTCTGTACCAGAGTGCTGATCAACACAAGCCTCGCAAATATTAAAATACTCAGGCAAGTTCCAGCGCCATTCGCCCTCTTTGCCTTGGCTTAAAATAGAATCAAACGAGTACTTCATCATTAAATCATTCCGTATGGCCAGTTTTCGCGGATAACGTGAACCGGCAGTCGCTTAATCACTTCTAAAGCAAATGCTTTATCCTTTTCTTCCAACGAACACAGTGCATAAGCACGCAATAAACTTTGTAAGGCTTTACCAAACATCGGGGGATCAAGCATTTCACCTTCAAACTTAATTGCGCCACCGAGTAACGCATCAGCTGCTATGGCAGCCTCTAATATTTGTACATTTCGTTGAATTTGCAGTGGCGATGGCGTGAACGCGGTTTTACACAAGTGAATATGGTAAGGATGAATGACTTGTTTACCAGTCAAGCCCATCTGCGCTTCGACAAGTGCGTGCTGGTGCACCACGTGCGACTCATGCTCACCATGCAAGTCCAACCAACGTCGCACTTCATTGGGCTCGATGTATGACTCAGGCATCGGTGTTTTGTTAATCAAGACTTCAACACCACCGATCACCCCTTTTCCGGCAATACGCGCTTCAAACAGCAACATACGCAAGTAAGTTTTCAGTTCATCAATCCAGCCTTCGGGCGTTAAATGAATCGCCATAGCTTTTGAGAAATCATGAATCCCGAATACCACATGACGAACCGTCGAGTACTGCATCAGTTCAGGCGATATTTTTAAAGACCGCGGATGCTCAATAATAGGTTGAATTTCAATCTTGGGGTTAACCCCGACTAGCCAAGCTGATAAATCTCGAATCTCAGCCGCCCCATACACTTCGCCAGCTTTGGCAAGCACGATAACATCAATAAATTCGGCACATTCTTTTATGAGGGATAAATCTTTGTCGTACTCGTCTGTACGGAAGGGGTTGATACGTAGGGCTATTTGAAACTGTCGTTCTTCGAAGAGCGGGAGTTCTTTCCTTAATAATTCTCGGCTCATTTCCTTTTGCCGACAGCCATCCTCTAAATCAAATAATAGGGTATGAGCCTTAGTGTTATGGGCATGCTTTCGCATACGGTTCGAAGCTTGCTCCATGGTTTCATAAACTCCATCGGCTGGAGAATACTTAACTGGCGGATAATACAGCTGAATTCCTGGCCAATATCCCCCTAATACCATTTGCTCATCGACATTTTCTAAAAACGAATGTTCCTGCATCACTTCATCTAATCCGACCAGTTGTGTTGATAAATAAACCACATTCAAACGCTTATTTCAAATTATTGTTTGAATTTTTCTAATCAGTAGTTAGTATAAGGCAAAAGATAGCTAATGAAGGTTTTGCTTCGTTTTTGCTATACACTTGATTTATAAGGAGAAAATAGTGAGCTCAATGGTTCATCCTAATACCGCCCTGTTCAATGCTGAAAAGCAACTGCCGGTTATTCCTAGTTGCGAACATTTCGCAGGTAGCGAAAAACTCATCACTAAAGCGCTAGAGCTTCAAGATAAGTTTGGCCCTATTTTTGATATAACGTGCGACTGTGAAGACGGCGCCCAAGCTGGTAAAGAAAAAGAGCACGCTGAAATGATCGCTAGAGTCTTATCCAGTGATCTCAATAAACACAATATGGCAGGCGTTAGAATTCATGATTACAGTCATGATCATTGGCGCGCGGACATCGATATTCTTATGCCTGCAATTGGTGATAGAGTGGCCTACTTTACCCTCCCTAAAACCAATAATGCCGTCAATATCCAAGAAATGGTGGATTATATTAAAGCTAAAGCAAAAGAGCATGGCATCGAACGCGAAATTCCTATTCACGTCTTAATCGAAACACATGGTGCCCTAAAAGAAGCTTGGGAAATAGCCGCGATTGAATGGGTCCAGGTATTGGATTTTGGCATGATGGACTTCGTTAGTGATCATCAAGGTGCCATTCCAGCGTCTTGTATGCGCAGTCCCGGTCAGTTTGAGCACCCCCTTCTTGCGCGAGCCAAAGTCGATATGGTGACAGCAGCTTTAGCTAATAACGTGGTGCCATCGCATAATGTTACATTAGACTTAAAGAATCCCTACCAAACCTATAAAGATGCTGAACGAGCTCGTAATGACTTTGGCTTTTTACGTATGTGGAGTATTTATCCGACACAAATTAAGTCCATCGTGGATGCCATGAAGCCTGACTATTCTGAGGTGAACGATGCCTGCAATATACTGATAGCTGCTCAAGACAATCACTGGGGACCTATCCAATACGACGGGGAACTGCACGATAGAGCAACTTACCGTTATTACTGGCAATTACTTCAAAGAGCACAAGTTACAGGCTTGGATATTCCACAGGAAGCGCAGAAACGATTCTTTGATTAAAGTCTTATTGACTAGATTACCGACAATAAAAAAACGCGCTCAAGGCGCGTTTTTTATGATTACAGCTGAAAAGCATAACTGAACTTGGTAAATATTGATTTGCCCGTTCTCTCAAACTCGTTAACCGTATCATTTTCAAAACCATTATCAGAAACGCCGAAGTAAAAGGCTGTTCGCGGATTCCATTTATAGGTATAGAGCAGTTGACGACTTACTCTTGTATCTTCACTTACTTGCTCAGGATTCGAATATAACGCTGTGTTATATTCAACATCTTTATAGCGAACGATCAACCTTAAGTAACTCTTATCATCAAAATGATAGCTAGTCCCTAGGTTCAAAATTGTCCCATCAAATAAGTCTTCGCTACCAATATCAAAGTCGGTTTTATTCATATCCCCACTAATATACCAGTGTTTATTTACCTGCCAATTAGCATAAAAACCGTACCTCAGAGCTTCGCCTAAACGCGCATGACGAAAGTCAATTGCGTCTTCAGACATCGCATGGAACCCCACGCTTAGCTGCCCTATGGGCCTTAAGCTACCCTCGAGCCAATGATAATCTCTGTAGAACCATTGATCTGCAAAATATTCATCGCTAGAACCCGCACCGACCATAAAATAAGAGCGCAATCGCCCATCAACTTTAAAATGAACTTCTTTTTGCTCTTCATATTTTTGACCAGAAGTTAGATGACGCTCTTTATATTCACCACCCACTTTATATTCATAGAAAAAGTCATCCTCGTCGCCATACCAACGATAACCTAGGCCTCCTACATCCTTTCTATTTCCAACAATCGCTAAAAAGCCTAAATCCGTTCTAAAGTCATCATCAATATCCGCGTGCGTCAGATACCAGTTCCAATGAGTATCGCGGTGACTATAGTTTATTTCAAAACCACGACCAGTCGTTTTAGGAGCTAAGCCAAACCGCTGCTGCATATCCTCAGTATTCTTCGAGTCTGAGTGCATGATCTGATAACGCAATGTTCCTGCGTCATAAAGCTTTTGGCTTCCGTCGATGGATAAGACCGTGTTTTCATAGTCACCCGCTGAGCGATTCGTAGCCAAGAAGCCTACCTGTGAGTTATCACCGACATCTAACGAATAACGGGCAACAGCAATATCACTCTCAACATCCTGGAAGTTGTCGTCTTGCAACGTGTATAAGCTTGAACTTTGTGCGCCTGGAATAATAAAGCTCGTGGTACTATCACTGGCCACTAGCAGCCCGTAAGAGTGTGCATTGTTTTTGCCGGTATACTTAATGCCGTAATCAGGATCTGCAATATTTCTTGTGTGAAGTAAGTTATAGCGGGTGCTGAAGTATTCCGCCCCGTCTAAAAAGAAGGGACGCTTCTCTGAGTAAAATAATGAAAAGCGATTATTTACATCGAGCTGCGCTTCGTCGGTCTCGACTTGTGAAAAGTCTGGATTGAGGGTGGCATTTAACACTGAATTATCAGTAACCCCCCAGCGAAAATCCATACCAGCATTGTAATCCACGCCTTCACCCTGCCAATCGGTCTGTGCTGGTGGTGCCCTAAACTCTGATTTATTGGCCGCGACGTATGGTGTTAATTCAATATTGTTTCCACTAACAATATCGCTTAACCCCTTAGCTTTACCAATCTGACATAGGGTACAGCTCAAGTCGCGATCATTTGGCGAATAGGCTAATCGATGATTCACATCTCTTGGGTAAAAGCGCACGAAATCTATTCCCCAGGTTTTTATCCCCTTAGAGTTAGGGAAGCGAAACACCTTAAAGGGCACTTCAATTTCAACCACATAACCATAATCTGTAATCTGCCCAGCACTATTCCAAATCCCGTCCCAAGAACTATCTTCACGCTTCAGGACATCATCTTCGATACTATCACTTTGAATTCCTAGCGGGTTCACAAAGAAATTATAGGCCTTACGTTCGTCATTAAAAGTATCAACTTTAAAGCCCGCAATATCCTCGCCATAGATTTCATCACGCTTTTTATAAGACGCTTGGATTTCCTCAGGATTTGGATCGTATGCTTTAATCGCGACATATAAAGAGTCGCCGCTCTCTATAACGTAAGCTGTCGTTTTTACTTTGGGTTTTATGTTTTGACCAGGTTGGGTCTCGTAGCGAAAATCGACTGCAGTAGCGTCTTGCCAAAAGGCTTCATCAAGTTTACCGTCGACTTTTATCGCTTGGTCTGTTTTTGGGATATTAATTACAGACATTTGGGCTGCGTCTGCCCCGACTTCGCCCACAGCAAGCGTAGCAACAGGTGTAAGGAAAAAAGTGAGTATTAATAATCGATAAAACTGGCTCATACAAATATTATTCTTCTTCGTTCAAGTGCTACATTATAACGGTTTGATTTAGAATTTGGACGAAGTTTGTAACAAAAGTTTTCGTCAGATTTGCATTGCAATCAAACCGCCTCATCGAACGCTTCAACCATCATACCTTTGCGAAAAACGCCAAGCTCCCACCGCGTTAGGTAGACGGCATATAGAGTAATTTGAAACCATTAGTGAAAACTCGGCTAAAGATTCGATATCCTTTTTAGGTTTTAGCAGAGCATTTTATATGAGGATAATATATGCCTTGCTGATGCTTTTAGAATGACTCCCCCTTTAAAAGCATCAGCAAGATTATACCAATTTAGATGGTTTTTGTAGTTCTAGCGCTTAACCTTTCGTCTCCAAGCTCCTAATAGCGCTAGAGAAATTAAGGTCAAGGCCCCTGTACTACCGCCGCCAGCTCCTGAACTTGTCGTCGAACTTGGCGGGTTTGGATCCGACTTACGAGTATCGTTATTAGCATCCTCTAGAGGAACTTGTAGCAAGGATGAGAACTCTGGCGACACATCGTCCAAAACTTCTCCAGTGTCCGCATCAATTACTTCTAACTTGAAATCGTAGTAGTTTGCAGGATAGCCTGACTGCCAATCACCACTGATCTCATAAACATCATCGGCGCTAAATCCATCTACCGTAAAGACGTCGGTAGTTGTTTCAAACTGCCACTGATTTCCATTAGTTCGTTGATAAAGATTGACGTAGACGTTTCGTAAATTGCTGCTTTCAGTATCAACATCAAACGAAATCGTAAACTCACGATAAAAGCCATCACCATCGGCATCGGTGAAAATCTCAGTTTTCACACTATCAACATAAGTATCTGTGTAAACCCCGCTCGACTCATAGGTTTTATCTTCTAACGGCAAGTTAGTTAAATCATAATCGTTGTATGGGCTCAAAGTATCGACAACACCATAGTACCCGTATTCAAACAAGTCGATTAAAACTTCGTAATTCCCTGGTGGGAAACCCGTATTCAAGCGAGTGGTAACGCTGTACTCATCAGAGCTGTAATCTGAATAAATTTCGAAAACATCGGTTGTATAGTAGTGGGTCCACTCAGCATCACCTACACGGCGAATAAACAACTCAGCATACACATCAAAGTAGTCGCTATAGGGTGAATCCACGTCAAAATCTACACGCAACTTGCTGTAATAACCATCGCCATCCAAGTCATCATAAAGATACACCGCACCATCATGGATATAAAGGTGATTACTGCCGTATTTCTCGGCATTACCTGACGATTTTGCTAAGGTGCTATTCGCTTGGCGGTACTTTTGCATTTCAGCACGCGTTTTCTTTGCCTTGTTATTAAAGTCTAAAGCCTGGAATGCCTTGAGCTCTTGCTTTAAATTCTTAGCAGACTTCTGATTGCTATAGGTGTTGGTGCGCTGAAGCGAGGCGCTAGTATTAAATAGCGGTGGTTTACTGACAGTGACCGCATCGCTTTTATCGTTAATAGTGGTCGTTGTCGCAGCTCGCTTTGCGATGGCCTTTGTTATGGTTGCACTTGTCTCACTACCCACAGCAACCGTTTCTTTTTCTGGTGCCGCACTCACGCTGGTGCTCGCTAACATAACCGCTAGAGCAACTGCAGAATATTGTATGGTTTTATTTAACATCACTGTCTCCTATCGTTAATTACCCCTTTAACATGCGCACCGCTTAACTTATGACAGCTAATCATGGCGTTCACTTGGGAGCCTGATTAACAGTAGAACAAATGTGAAATGAACCATAACTGAACCGGAATTAACAAAAATTTATATTTGGCGTGACTCTATCTTGCCTAGATTCTGGCTTACCTAGATATTTACGCATGGTTTTATATAATAGGTGCCAAAATCCAACTCTGGAAAGAACCAAGGTCAATAATGGCAATCCCTAGCTACAAAGTTCGCCTAGAAACGAATGAACCGATTACCCCTAATGTACGAAAACTTGTTTTTCGTTTAGAAGAACCAAAAACGATTACTTATAAACAAGGGCAGTTCGTTTCTTTTATGATTGGTACAATGGATGATCGCCCTATTAAGCGAAGCTACTCGATCGCCAATATGGAAACCGATGGTGTTAACTCGACCTATATTGAGTTTGTGATTTCATATGTTGAGGGCGGCAAAGCAAGCGAGCTATTCTTTAATGCAGAGCCTGGCAAAGAAATGGAAATGACCGGTCCGTTTGGACTTCTTTGTCTAACCGAAGAGTTGCCAAAACGTGTATTTTTAGTCGGCACAGGAACAGGCGTAGCTCCCTACCGTAGCATGATTGAGCAAATGAGAACTCGAACTGATACAGAGTTCCACATCTTGTTTGGCGCACAATACCTAGAAGATATGTTTTACCTAGACGACTTCAAAGCAGTCGCGCTGCTGGATCATGTACACTTCCACCCCTGCTTGAGTCGTGAAGAAAAGCCCGGCTGTTTTTCAGGCTATGTCCAACACAAGCTTGCCGAACTAAACCCAGATCCTGAAACTGATATTGCTTACCTTTGTGGTAACCCTAATATGGTAGATGAAGTCTTTGAGATGCTCAAAAATAAAGACTTTGGGGTAAAGCAGGTTAAGCGTGAGAAGTACGTATTTAGTCGCTTTTAGACGACTTTCAGGTCAGTCTTGAGCAGTGAACACCAAATCGGAAAAATTCCCTAATGCTGTGGTAAAATTGGCACCATCGAAACCATAAAGCATTACAACAATAGGATAAGGCATGAAAAAATTTAAAAATATATCAATCTGTGCTTTGAGCTTCTCAGTACTCATGGCGTTAGGCGCCTGCTCTGATGACTCAGAAAAACCCACTGGCAACGTCAATAACGGCGTTAAAGCTGAGCAAAGCGTAGTATCTGATCGGTCTGATACAACAAATGGGTCAGATGACAAAGTTAATGAGGAATATTCACGCTTCGACATTTATGCGCCTTTCACGCTAACCAGTGACTTGAGCCATCTTTCCGATAACCAAAAAGAAATGATTGGGCTGCTGATTGAGGCCGGTGAAATCATGGATGGCCTTTTCTGGAAACAGGCTTATGGTAATAAGCAGGAGCTATTAGCGAGCATCGAAGATCCAAAAGCCAAAAAGTTCGCCCAAATAAACTATGGTCCCTGGGATCGATTGGACAATAACAAACCTTTCCTTGAAGGCTATGACAAAAAGAGCAAAGGCGCCGAGTTTTATCCAGATGATATGACGGTTACTGAGTTTGAGAACTGGGAACAAGAAGGTAAAAAAGGTCTTTACACACTGGTTAGACGCGATGACCAAGGTAATTTGGCCTTAATACCCTACTCTACAGCCTTTAAAGAAGAACTTATAAAAGCTAGCGAACTTTTACATAAAGCATCAGAGCTTGCTGAAGATAAAGATTTTAAAAATTACCTAAAGCTACGCGCTGATGCTTTAATCACTGACAATTATCAGCCGTCTGACTTTGCTTGGATGGATATGAAAAACAATCCTGTCGAAGTCGTTATTGGTCCAATTGAAACCTATGAAGATCAGCTTTTTGGTTACCGAGCTTCCTTCTCGGCTTATGTCTTAATTAAAGATCTTGAGTGGAGTGAGCGCCTGTCTCGTTTTGCCGCTTTTTTACCAGAGCTGCAAAAAGGCCTTCCGGTAGAGCAGAAATATAAGCAAGAAATGCCAGGCACAGATAGTGACTTAAATGCCTATGACGTCGTGTTTTATGCTGGTGACAGTAATGCTGGCTCAAAAACCATAGCAATTAACCTGCCGAACGATGAAAAAGTGCAACTAGCGAAAGGTACCCGTCGCTTACAACTGAAAAACGCTATGCGCGCTAAGTTCGACAAAATTCTTGTGCCTATTGCTGATGAGCTGATTGCCGAAGATCAGCGCAAACACATCACATTTGATGCATTCTTCGCAAACACAATGTTCCATGAAGTTGCCCACGGCTTAGGAATTAAGAATACGATTAATGATAAAGGCACTGTTCGTAGCGCACTTAAAGAAACAGCGTCAGCGTTAGAAGAAGGCAAAGCCGATATCCTTGGTTTGTATATGATCAGTAAGCTTTATGAAAAAGGCGAAATTAAAGAAGGCGAATTGATGGATAACTACGTCACCTTCTTAGCTGGCATCTTCCGCTCTGTACGCTTTGGCGCAAGCAGTGCCCACGGTAAAGCAAACATGGTTCGCTTCAATTTCTTTAAAGACAAAGGTGCTTTCGAGCGCGATGAAGAAACTGGCCAATACAGCGTAAACTTCGACAAAATGACGCAAGCGATGAACGACTTATCAGAAACCATTCTTGTGATTCAAGGTAACGGTGATTATGAAGCGGCTAAAAACTTACTGAATAATCAAGGAGTTATCAGCAAGCAGTTAGCTGCCGACTTAAAGCATCTTGAAGAAAAGCAAATTCCTGTGGATGTAACCTTTAAACAAGGTAAAGAGGTTCTGGGTTTAAAATAAGCACCCCAAAGAACTCACACAAGATTAAAAACGCCACTATTTTAGTGGCGTTTTTTGTTAAAAGCTTGAAGGGTCGGTGTCATAAATAACAGGGATAACAATTGTTATAGCACTGTCTTTGTCTAAATTTATCGATTGACTATAGTTTTGACCGGATATTGATTGCGCGCCACAACTTCCCGTTCCGGTAGTAACAGAGCAAGAAATAGCCCCACTAATCGTCAACCCCGAAGGTAATGAGTCAGATACTTGCATACCATTAACGGTATGGGGTCCAGAGCTGGACACCACAATAGTATAGCTCGAGGCTTGTCCCGGAGTATAACTTACAGATGAATCGTCTTTAGTGACTGAGATATCGGCTAGACAGCCAGCAGTAATGACGGTAGCGTCATCATCAGCAGTCGCTCCATCCGCATCACTATCCACTCCATCGTCTCGGCTTGGATCATCTGTAAACTCGGTCACTTGATTAAGATTATCAATATCTCCTATAACCGACGTATCTTCAATCGGATCCATATTTAATTGTCCCTGATTGTTGATAGAGCTGAGTACACAAATCGACATATCGGGATTTACTCTTACACGGTACTGTAGAGTCACAGTGCTAGATGCAGGCACGCTCCCCTGCCACTCAAGTCGCCCTGCGGTCGAGTTAAAGGTCAAACTTCCGCTCGAAGCTGACACTACCGAGTCAAAACTTACGTTTGTATCCAACAGATCTATAAACTCAGGCCCCGTACTCGCGGGATTATTAACTTGTGCAAAGTCATCCTGTTGGTTAGTAATCGTTACCGAATAAGTCAGTAACTCTCCAGGCCCAGCAACCCCATCACTATCTTCATCAGTGACCGTTTTAGTTGCAGTTAAAAATTCTAAAACCCCGAAGCTACCGCTTTCAAAAGCAAACCAAGAAACAGCTTCGTCAATACCGGTCCTATCAACATCCGTCACTTGGTCTTCATCCATATGCACAAAAAAGCTGCTCAACCCAACCTCTGTACCACACAATCTAACCCATCCGCCATCACCACCAGCCATCGTATTATGTTTTGCAATAACATTTGGAACCGAAGTGTAACTAGCCCCTATGTTTATAATCTGGCACTCGTCGTTGTGTCTGTCGACGATTCGATCTACTACGCCCGCCGAGTATCTATTGCCGTTATTGAGACCAGTCACTGGTTCGATTGCCATCCACCCAATTACTTCGGTAGCATGAGAATTCTCAGCTTCACCACCCTCAAGAGTTATGCTGAATCCGGTAGTATCTGGCCAGTTGCTTCTTGTTGTTGGCCCCCAAACAGAAGACGTAACCCAGTCAGCTTCATTAAAACTGCTGACACTATGGATAATGGCTGGGCGCGTTGTGTAAGTGTGGCTGAATGAGACGATATCTCTTGCTGTGCCTGAACCGGCCTTGCTTCTTAAGGTGTTTGTTGGGTGATTATAGGCTTCAACCTTAGTTCCATCAGGAAATACCCAGGTTCCTTGCTCAATGACAATCCATTGGATTGATTCACTCACCCACGGGACAATCGGACAGGTGTTTGCCGCTGGTGGCGTTGTGCCAGCATACTGATTAAAGGATTCACAGGGGCTTTGAACCCCAATTTCAAAACTATTTCCACTAACATTCCGAATTCTTGCCGAAAGTGAGTTGACGTTGTTATGGCTTACCGAGCCGGCAATCACCACAGGGCTTACATAAGACTTTTGGAGGTTAACTGTGACCCAACCACCATTGTCGAGGGTAGTTGTTACTTGCGCTTCACCTGTTTCGAAAAAAGCAGTAGCACTCGCTTTAACACTTATAAAACTCAAAATAAGGGTTACGCAAAGTATATAAATACACTGCCCGAGGTTCTTCATGTATGCGCACCTAACAATTTGTTTTTAATTCCTATAAAATATGCATACTAATTTATTTGTTTAAATGCTGTATGGCAACTTTTTCTTTATTGGTAACTGCAAACCCACATTCGTCCCAAGGTCAGTTTAGTGCCATTCAATTTGCCAAAAGCTTATTGTCGATTGGCCACGAGCTTAAGCGTGTATTTTTTTATGGTGATGGCGTATTGGTGGCTAGTCGCTTAAACCACCCTCCTTCTGACGAGTATAATTTAACCAAGTCATGGGCAAAGTTAGCGATTGAGCATGATTTTGAGTTAGTCGCTTGTGTCACGGTTGCCATGAAGCGCGGAATTACTAATGCAGTAGAAGCGGATCGCAACGCCCTAACGGGTGATAACCTAGACCCAGCTTTCGAAATTAGTGGCTTAGGGCAATTAACCGAAGCCATGCTTGAAAGCGATCGGCTTATAACGTTTGGGTGAACTTCGTGAGATATTCATTATGAGTAAATCCCTATCAATCATCTTCAATAAAGCCCCTTATGGCTTGCAGTCTGGCCGTGAGTTACTCGATATTGCTTTAATGGCAGCGGCATTTGACATGGACATAAAAGCTTTGTTTATTGAAGACGGCGTTTACCAGCTACTAGATAATCAGCAGCCCGATGTGCTCTATATGAAGAATCATAGCCCAACCTTTAAGGCGCTGGATTTATATGGCATCGAAACACGCTTAATTGCGGAGCATGATTTGGATGAGCGTGGCATCACCCAGGAGCAGCTATTGCCAGTTGCCGAAACCACCTCACAAGAAACCATCAAGCAAGTCATCTCTGAGTCTGACTTTGTCTTTATGCTATAAGCACTATTTATGAAAACACTCTATATTCTGAATAAACCAAGCCTACTGTCGCAATGTCAATCAGCCATGAGCGCGGACGACGGCATTATTCTTGTAGAAGATGCAGTCGTTATAGCCGCCCAAGACAAGGCCAATACTGACTATTATGTGCTTGAGGAAGATCTTATCGCTAGAGGGTTAACTCCAAAGGACGATTGGAACATTAAAGATTACGAAGGCTTCGTCGAGTTAACTCTAGCCTATGATAAAACGGTGTCCTGGTTATGAGCGTTGACTTAGGCGCTCTTCCTCGCGATAAAGAAGGCTACCTCACAGACTCTTCCGTTTGGGATGAAGCGGTAGCATCCGCTATTGCTATAGAAGAAGGTATAGAGCTAAACGAAGACCATTGGCAAGTAATTCAATATGTCAGACAGTTCTATGTCGAATTTAACACTAGCCCTTCGATTCGACCACTCGTTAAGTATCTTGCTAATCAGTGGTCAAAAGAGAAAGGCAATAGCATCTACCTACACATCTTATTTCCAGAAGGCCCAGCTAAACAAGCTACTAAAATTGCTGGATTGCCCAAACCTGCGCGTTGTATTTAACAAGTGTTTTAATTTGGAACTAATCATTAAAGCCATTAAGCATTAGTTCAGGTCGATTGTTTAAGATGGTCGGCAAAGGTAAAATAACAGCCACTTTATTTAGTGTAAGAAATCCTTATTTAAGGGGAAACCATGAAACATCTTGCTTCTAAAGCCCTGATTGCTTTAACATTTTTAACCTTCAGCCTGTCCAGTTTGGCTTTTGAAGACCCTAAAATACACTTGGAGACTGTTACCAAAAAAATCAGCTCTGAGATTTTAAGCAATAAAGAAAAGATTAAAACCGATTCGGAATATGCCAAAAGCCTGATTCGTGATTATTTACTGCCTGAAGTCGACAGTGAATATATGGCTAAAAGAATCTTAGGTAAGACTTATTGGACACAAGCGACCAAAGAACAGCGCGAAAAATTTATCAAAGAATTCATAGGCTTACTGTTAAATAGCTACTCTAAAGGTCTTGCAAACTATGATGGCCAGCCCATTACTTATGACGACACTCAATACTCAAAAAGTGGCAACCTAGCCAACGTCCGTTCGACCATTCAACCAAACGAAGGCGAACCTATCATTATTGATTATCGCTTAAAGGTTCAACCGGATGAAACTTGGTTAGTCACTGATGTCATTATTGAAGGTGTCAGTATGGCTAAAAGCTATGCTAACCAGTACCGCGAGCAGATTTCTAAAGTAGGCTTGGAGGAAACTCTAAAGCAACTTGAAGCTGAAAATGAACGAGCCAAAGAAGCTACTGAAGTTAGCGACGTCATTCAAACTGGCGACAAATCTTAAAAAAGATTTTTTGATAAAATCATTTACACAAAAAAGCCACCTCTCGGTGGCTTTTTGTTACTTCCTAGTTTAATTCTAAAGTAACGACAGAATATTCTCAGCGGAACTTTTTTCGAAGCCTGTTTCATCGACTTCAAGCGCAGTAACCACGCCATCTTCAGCAATCATGGCGAAACGCTTCGAACGAACGCCCATGCCAAAACCAGTGCCGTCCATCTCTAGTCCTAAAGCCTCTGAGAAATCTGCATTACCGTCGGCAATCATGAGTAAATTCTCAGCGTTTTGATCTTTTTCCCATGCATCCATAACAAATACATCATTAACCGACATACAAGCTACGGTATCCACGCCTTTTTCTTTTATTTGATCGTAGTTAACGACAAACCCAGGTAAATGGGCTGCCGAGCAGGTTGGCGTAAAGGCGCCTGGCACAGCAAACAATACCACTTTATTTCCAGAGAATATTTGATCCGTTTGGATGTCTTCTGGACCATCTTTACCCATTACCTTAACCGTAACATTGGGCAGTTTATCACCGACTTTTATCATATGTACCTCTTTAAAATTTTATCCCAAGCACTTACTCGCTTGGCATTACAATCCATAAAATAATGTAAACGATTACACCTGCAAAAGCAGTAAATATAGTCAGTAATGTGTAGAGGATTCTGGTTAAGGATGTATCCCAACCGAGCCACTTTGCAATACCGCCACAAACACCTGCAATCACTTTGTCTTTTGACTTTTTAAACTCTGCCATAAATCTCTCCTTAAAAATTATTTAAGTTCTCGATTTAAGAACAACTTACTATTTAATATAAGGAGTTAAAGGTGGGATGCAAGGAAATAGTTTTGAACAAATGTAAAGGATTGAGAGACAGCTTCATTAGAAAAAGCCGTAAGCGCTAAAAATCCACCTTTCCACGGAGAGATTTCTTCTGAGCCTTTTGCTTTTTATTCTCAAGCCTTCTACGCTTAGCCGCCTTCGAAGGTTTCGTTGGAATCCGCTTTTTAGGTGCTTTTAAGCAACGCTGTATGGCTTCTCGTAAACGTTTAATGGCATCGTCGCGGTTACGCTCTTGTGTGCGAAACGATTGCGCTTTAATGATCAGAACGCCTTCCGATGTAATTCTTGAGTCGTTACTGTTAAACAATCGCTCTTTGACTTTTTTTGGTAATGAAGAATGAGCGATATCAAAGCGCAGATGAATCGCTGAAGCGACCTTATTGACGTTTTGGCCACCCGCGCCTTGCGCACGAATGGCCTGTAAATCAATTTCATGATCGCCTAAAGATATATCTTTGCTAATAAATAAAGACATTAGGGGACTAGTTTCTCTTCGCCTGATTTTTGATAGCTTGCTGTGCTTTAGTTTGCTTTTTCCACTGACGACGCTTTGCTATAGCGGTAATGACTTCAGAGCCGATATGCTTCTCACCGCGAGCTTTGGCTAACTGAACCTGACGTTCGCGCTCAATGTAACGCTGGCGTTGTTCCGGCGTTTGTTTATCGTAGCAATGTGGGCAGCTAACACCTTTCTCATACTTCTCATGCTGCATTTCTTCTTCCGTGATTGGCATACGGCATGCATGGCACTGATCGTACTGCCCTTTCTTCAAATCATGGTCTACAGCCACACGATTATCAAAAACGAAACACTCGCCTTCCCACAGCGTTTCCTCTTTATCCACTTCTTCTAAATATTTTAAGATCCCGCCTTCTAAGTGGAACACATTCTCGAAGCCTTGCTCTTTTAAATATGCAGTCGATTTTTCACAGCGGATACCACCGGTACAAAACATCGCGACTTTCTTATGCTTTTTAGGATCTAAATTTTCTTTGACGTATTCAGGAAACTCACGGAAAGTTTCTGTTTTCGGATTTACAGCACCTTTAAAAGTACCAATACCCACTTCATAATCATTGCGCGTATCGATTAATAAAACTTCAGGGTCTGAGATTAGGTCATTCCAGTCTTTAGGCTTGACATAAGTCCCCACCACTTCTTTAGGGTCGATACCTTCAACGCCCATGGTGACGATTTCTTTTTTTAGTTTTACTTTTGTGCGGTAAAACGGCATAAACTCTTCGAAAGACTCTTTATGATCAAGCCCAGCCAAGCGCTCATCACTCTTAATCCAAGTTAGAACATTATCAATGCCTTGGCGTGTGCCAGCGATAGTACCGTTTATACCTTCTTGCGCTAGTAGCAAGGTACCTTTAACTTCATTATCGAGCATGACATCCAGTAATGGTTGACGGATTTCTTCAAAGTTTTCGAGAGTTACGAATTTATATAGGGCGCAGACAACAATAGACTTTTCGCCTGCTTTAGGTGCAGATATAGACATATTCAATTTTCCTCAGCTTTCTGGAACGTAAATCCAGTGCAAATTTCAGGCGGAATTGTAATGGAAAACTAAGGCTTTGTGTAGTCTTTGTGGTTAATTTTCACTCAACAAAACGTTTTGACTAAAGGAATCAATACGGCAAGTTTCATTAATACCAAACACTATGTCCCTGTTGTTTTAACCAAATTTCAGCATTTTTATAGTCAGGGCAGTATGATTCGACCATGCCCCAAAAGCGTTTGGAGTGGTTTAAGTGCTTTAGGTGGCTTAGTTCGTGAATTATGAGATAGTCGATAACGTATAACGGCGTAAGCAGAATAAGCTGGTTGAGTTGAACCATGCCCTTTCGCGTGCAGTGCCCCCATTGGATTTTAGTTTTTCGAAAACGAACTCCGCTTAGTTTCTTTTCCAGCCCCATGATTTCTGCCCAGGCTTGAACTTTTTGTGGCAAGCTTTCTTTGGCGTGGTTTAATAACCAACGATCCATTTGTTTTGCGATTGAACTCGGCGATAGGTCTTTGTTACGGATTAGAAACTCGCTATCGCTAAGGGTAATTTTGTTAGCGCCTTGACTAACGCGAATAACAAGCGGCTTGCCTAAAACGCTAATAAGTTGCCCGTTTTCCAGGACTAGGCGTGATTGATGCCATTCTGCTTGCTCAACGAGCTTGCGCGCTATCCATTTGGCTTTTTGATAAACAAATCCTTCAATCCAATCGTCAGGAGCTTTTTTAGGCGCTCTAACTTTTACTCGGTTATGGTGAACCTCGATTGACAGCGTTTTACGATCGCTTCGGATTACTTCATAGTCAAAGTTTTCATAATCAAAGCTCTCTCCATCAAAACTGTCATAGTTCAAACTGTCTAAGCTTTTTAATTTCATTATCTTAACTAGTGGGTATCGGCGATTTCATTAATCACTAACTGCCCTGAGGCAAGCAGTTTCTTTTGGCTGGCGGTGAGCTTTTTTACTTTAATTTCGGCTTTAAGCGCCAAAGATTTAGAGCTAAACTCGGTATGGTAAATCATGGTAAGAGGCTGACGACCACGCAGATATTTTGCACATCGCGGGCTGTTCGACTGATGCTCTTCGAAGCGGCGCTGTAGATCATTGGTGATCCCTGTATACAGCGTTTCGTCCTTACATCGCAAAATGTATAAGTGCCACTTTGGTGATTCTTGCTCTGACATGTTCTTACTGGTCGTCATCGGTATATAAACGCCCGGCTCTAATGAAGCGAGGTTTGAAGTATACATTTTCAATCGAGCTGACACTAACCTTTTTGCCGCTAGAAGGTGCATGAACAAAACGCCCATGGCCTATATAAATTCCTACATGAGATGGCTTGCCGTTGATTCGATAGAAAAGTAAGTCGCCGGGCTGTAAGTCGCCTTTAGCCACTTCGTCAGAAGCTGCTAGCTGCGCATAAGAAACGCGAGGCACCTGCTCGCCGACTTTAGTATGAGAATAATAGACTAGCCCACTACAATCAAAGCCTTGTTCAGGGTTACTGCCACCATAACGATAATCCACCCCCACCATAGCTTCAGCGATCTGGGCTATTGTTAGGCCTTTATTACCGCTGTGTTGAATCTTTGAAGTGTTTATAGACTTAGTACTTTTGCTCGATGACTTTGGTGTGCTGGCACAACTGCTTAGCAGCACAGCTATTACAGCTAACAGTAAGCTTCTATATAAATAATGTAGATGGGTGCTTTTCATGAGCTTAGACTAGCACGAGAAAACTGAATTTACACTAAACGCGGGCTAATTTCGGTATGCACGACACGCCTGCCATCCAGAACTTGTTTCAGGATCTTGTCAGTATAAGTCATAAATTCAAGCTAGGTCCTGAATCAAGTTCAGGACGACAATATAAAAAATCAACTAATAAATGGGTAGGCTAACTGGAGCTTCTTGTAATTCGGCAAACTGAACGCGCAAGTCTAGAATTTGCTCTTGCCAGTATTGAACTGAGCCAAAGTATGGGAAAGCATGCTTAAACGCTGGATCGTGCCAACGACGCGCTAACCAAGCGCTGTGGTAAATCATTCGCAGAGTTCGTAAGCATTCAACCAGCTGTAACTCGGCAACATTGAAGTCGCAAAACTCTTGATAGCCTTCAATAATTTCAAGTAGCTGCTTTTGTTGCTGATCACGCTCACCAGATAGCAACATCCACACGTCCTGTACCGCAGGCGCCATACGCGAATCATCTAAATCGACGAAATGTGGGTTATCATCACGCCACAGAATATTTCCCACATGGCAATCACCATGCACTCGAATATAACGTTGCTGACCGGCTTTTTGCCACAACTCATCCACTAACTTCATGACGTCGCGCGCTAAGCTTTCGTAGGGCATTTTCACTTCAGGTGGCAAGGCATGCTCGATAATATAATCTATGCTGTCATTGCCATAAGTTTGAGGGGTTAGATCAGGACGCTCGGCATAATCCTTGGCCTGCCCTACTTTATGAATACGTCCCAGAAAACGGCCAAGCGTAAATAAACTATCAAGGTTATCCAGTTCAGGTGCATGACCGCCTTTACGCTCAAATAAAGCGCAGTAATACCCTTTATACTCGAAGAGACTTTCGCCCTGAGTGACCATCGGAGCGACCACTGGAAGCTCCTGCTCTACTAATTCAAAGCAAAACTCATGCTCTTCTAGAATCTGAGCTTTTGTCCAACGGTTCGGACGATAAAACTTTGCAATAACAGGATCTGACTCTTCAATCCCAATCTGTAAGACACGATTTTCGTAACTGTTTAAAGCAATAGCACGACCATCCGAATAAAAACCTCTTGACTCGACCGCATCTAAAATGAAGTCTGGCGTCAGCGCCGCAAAAGGCTTTTCTTTAGTCATGCTATTTTCGTCAGTCAATGTCTATTAGCCGCCTAATTGGTCATCTGCAACAAAATAGCGAGGATCTTCAGCTGCATTTCGCTCAACTAAATTACCCGCTTTTTTCAGCAACTTAATGCAGTCAGGGCTTAAGTGTAACAAGTGGAGCTTTTTTCCCGCTTTTTCGTAACGTGCCGCTAAGGAATCAATCACTTCAACACCTGAGTGATCCCAAACCCGTGACTCTGCAAAGTCGATATAAACTTCGTCTAAATCGGTACGCGCCGTAAATTGCTCGGCGAAATGTGTTGTCGAGCCAAAGAACAAAGGCCCACGGACTGTATAAAAGGCTTTCCCATCTTTTTCAGTACGGCGAACTCGTACACGCTTAGCGCTTGTCCAGGCGAAAACCAGTGCCGATAGGATCACACCGACAAATACCGCCATCGCTAAATCTGTAACTACGGTGACTACCGAAACCACAACCAAGACGAAAGCGTCGTGGCGCGGAACTTTACGCATAATACGGAAACTAGCCCACTCAAAGGTGCCAATAACCACGATAAACATAACGCCAATCAAGGCTGCAACTGGAATCTGCTCAATCCAGCTTGAAGCGAACAAGATAAAGGCCAGCAAGAATAGCGCTGCGGCGATTCCTGAAGCACGTCCACGACCGCCCGAGTTCACGTTAATCAAACTTTGTCCGATCATGGCGCAACCGCCCATACCACCGAAGAAGCCGGTCGCAGTATTGGCCAAACCTTGGGCGAAACACTCGCGGTTACCTTGTCCGCGTGTTTCGGTGATTTCATCAATCAAGCGCAAGGTTAATAAAGACTCAATCAAACCAATCGCTGCTAGCACCACCGCATAAGGCAGAATGATTTTGAAAGTTTCAAGGTTTAAAGGCACCGACGGAATGTGGAATTCAGGGAAACCACCGCCGATACTAGCGATATCACCAACTGTTTTAGTTGGCATATTAAAGCCAAGAACCAACGCTGAAACGACCAAAATAGCCGCCAATGAAGCAGGAATCGCTTTGGTAATTTTTGGCATGATATAGATGATAAACATCGTCAACAGCACTAGACCGAGCATCAAATAGAGCTCAGAGCCCTGCATCCAGGCCACGTCGATACTAGAACCTTCGAGGAAAGTACCGTCCAACCAGCTTGGAGCATTTTCGTCTTTAACGCCGAACTGCTTCAATTGCGCTAGGAAAATCACAATCGCAAGACCATTCACAAAGCCAAGCATTACAGGGTGTGGCACCATACGGATCAATTTACCCAGTTTCATCCACCCCGCGAGCATCTGGATAATGCCCATCAAGACCACTGTGGCAAACAGGTATTCCACACCATGATCGGCAACTAATGCCACCATAACTACGGCTAAAGCGCCCGTAGCACCAGAAATCATACCGGGACGGCCACCAAAAATTGCCGTGATTAAACCCACCATAAAGGCTGCATAAAGCCCTACTAATGGATCAACATTCGCGACAAAGGCGAAGGCAACAGCCTCAGGCACCAAGGCCAGAGCCACCGTTAAACCTGACAATAAGTCATTTTTCAGGCTAGCTGTTTTGTTTACTAATAAATCAATCATGTTTCATACCGAGCAGATGAACCACCCCAGAACGGGGTTAGACAAGGCGCGCATTCTACAGAAAAGACTACTCCATCACAAATAGCAACTGAATCAATGGCGCCCTTATGAAATCTAGATTTTATCCGGTGTTAGACGCTTTTCGCTACCCATTGAAGCGGTCAGGACTTTTTTCATGGCTTCACTCGGCGACATGTCCAACTCCTTGACCTTATCCCTTGGCATAAACAGGGTAAAGCCACCGATTTGATAACTCATGGGGATGTAAACCGCTATCAGCTCTGAACGTTCGCCAAGCTCAACATCTTCGCTGGTGACAAAGCCAATCACTTCTGCGCCTTCTTGAACCTCAACCAAAACAGCTTTTTGTAGCTCTTCTTTCTCAGAAGGTGATAAAAAGCGAACCATATCGTTAAAGGCGCTATAAACCGCACTGACAACTGGAATTCGCTCCATCAGTCGGTTAAGCCCCTTGATAATCAACTGCCCCAAGTAAAACTTAATCAGTAGCCCAAGGCCGAAAATTAAAAGAATCCCTAAAATTAGACCAAGGCCCGGCCAATACATGCTGGCTGGCATCACCAACAATAGCAGCTTACTTAGGTAAGTTTCTAAAGTGGTTATTAACCAAACGATAATGGCTATGGTTAAAACAATAGGCAGGATCGCAAAAAGCCCCTGTATAAAAATTTTACTTAATGTTTTCATAAATGGTGAGTCATTATTCCTTTTCTGCAAAATCTTTAAATTGTTGCATGTAGCACTTAGTTTGTTTTGGAAAAGCTTTCTTCATAAAAAAGCCCATCAACTTCATGCCGAAGCTTGTAAACTGAAACTCGTTGATCGAGCTCCAATGAGTCTGATCCGAGCCAACCGCTTTAAAGTGGTTTTCCACTCGATTAAATACCCCATTTGTTTCATAGGTTCCTGTAAACTCTTGTGGCAGGTTTCGCGTTTCAATAGTTTCTATCATTTCGCACTTTCTTTTACCCATCAAATAGACCAGTTTCGACTTTGCGCCCGGTTGCCCCTCTTCGCCACTAACATGCTCAAAAGACACCAGCTCAGGTTGCCATTCTTTTAAATTATCGGGGTTATCAAACAAAGCCACCACTTCATCCACCGGCTTATTGATAATGATATCTAACTCATACTTCATGGGTGACTCCTATGTACTAACGCATTGATAATGCTCAGTCTATAACGCCCCACCCAGCAATCCTAGTAAAATTTAGTCATGTTTTTGCTTGTAGGGGCTGTGTGCTAAGTAGTCAATGCAACGCAAATCCAGCCAATCATTTTCGCGATTTACAGCGTCGGTGATAGCCTCGCGGAATTCCGGGCGACAGACATAATGCAACGAATGGGTAAACACCGGCATAAAGCCGCGCGCGAGCTTATGCTCGCCTTGTGCACCTGGCTCAAACACCTGCAAGCCTTCTTTAATCGCGTATTCAATGCCTTGGTAATAACAGGTTTCAAAGTGTAAGAACTCAACTTCCTCAAAACAGCCCCAGTAGCGCCCATAAAGCCTAGACTCTGAGCGCATGAAAAAAGCCCCGGCAATAGGCTTACCTTGGTGTTTAGCGAATAATAATAAGGTTTGCTTAGGCATCGATTCCGCACAAGCCCTAAAGAAATAGTTGGATAGCTGGGCCCAGCCCCCTTTTTTATCGAAAGTGTTGCGGTACATCTTATCGAATAGTTGCCAATCCTCGGCTGTCGCACTATCACCATCGAGCCATTCAAAAGTCCAGCCGCTATCCTCTTCTAAAAAAGGCTTACGCTCACGAACGATATTTTTACGCTTCTTCGCCTTAAGGGAAGCTAGAAAATTCGCAAAGTCTGAATAATCATGGTTGTGCCAATGAAACTGAATATCCTGGCGGCGAAGAAAAGAGTCAGACTGCAACGATTCAGTCGCAATAGAGTCACAGACTGCGTGTGTTAAGAAATTAAGGTGCCAACTACTCATACCGCTTTGCTCCACCCAGCGACAGGCCGCATCAATCAAAGCAGGCGTGTTTTCAGGCGCTAAGCGACTTAATAAACGAGGCCCTGTAACCGGCGTCATCGGTACCGCTGTAAGCGCCTTAGGGTAATAATCTAGGCCATGTCGCTGATAAGCGTCCGCCCAGGCCCAATCAAACACATATTCGCCATAAGAGTGGCCTTTGATGTAATTAGGCAACACAGCAACCAGATCGTCCCCTTGATAAAAAGCTAAATGACAAGGTTGCCAGCCGGACTCAACACAAACCGAGCGAGTCGATTCTAATGTCTTAAGAAATTCATATTGAATAAAAGGATGATCTTGCTGGTCTTCGGGTAAAGCTTTTAAAAGCTCACTCCATGCTGTAACAGGAATTTCGCTAAGCTCAACAACCGGTTTTAAACGAATATAATCTGACAAGGTAGGTGACAGTTAAAAAACGATGAAATGATTGTAACGAAGGGCCAAATTAAAGCCAATAAAAAACCCGAACGCCGTGATGGGGGTGACGTTCGGGTAGGGTATTTTGGGGTAATACCTAATGAAACGACTTTTTTAGATAACTTTTAGAAAAACGTAACGACTAGCGCCGATACCAAAACTACAGCTATAATAGCAACTAATGCACTTTCGATATGTTCACTCATAACCATCTCCTATTAGATTAAGACTGTGAATGTTTAACTTGGTGCCTATTATAAGCATTAAATGTTACAACTATAAGACAAACTCACAGGACATTTACTAACCATTAGGATAAGTAAAACTAATAGAATGCAAATATGAGATGAAAATGAGGTATAAACCAATCGAAAGCTCAAAAAAGCGTGTTCAAGCCCTCAATTCAACCTATAAAACCTTCCCTAATGCCCCTTTAAGCCTCTCCGTGATGCAAAAATGACTTTAGCGAGGAATTGGGTGAAAAAACAAAAAAGCCGCCCTAGAGCACAAATAGGCCGCTGTAGAGCTTTTTGAGCGAAGTAGATTTAAGTGAAGCTAATCAAGGCGGGGCAAAATTTCTGCTTAATTCATTACTGAATAAACAAATAAGGCATAAACAGAAAAGCAGGCCGTAGCCTGCTTTTTAATTTGTTGGAAATTCCTTGTTAACGGAAAAACCACAATTTCCTATCTGTCCGAGTAATCTATTCCAGAAATTGAATTTTGTCAAATTTTGAGGTATTACTACAGCCATAACAAATAAAAGGGAAAAGGATACAATGAAATATAGACTTGGAATCGACATGGGTTCTACCTCTCTTGGCTGGTGTGCCGTAAAATTAGATAACAATAATCAACCCTACGATATCATCGATATGGGAGTTAGAATTTTCCCAGATGGTCGAGACGCTAAAAGTAAGCAACCTCTTTCTGTAACACGCAGAGAAAAAAGATCTGCGCGACGTAGAAGAGATAGATATATTGAAAGACGCAACAAACTATTAAACGCATTGATTAAATATGGCTTGATGCCAAAAGACAAAACACAGCGTAAAAATATTGAACTTATTGATCCTTGGAAAGCTCGAGCAGAGTCTGCTATCAAACAAGTTCCTCTCTTTGAATTAGGGCGAGCACTATTTCACATCAATCAACGTCGTGGTTTCAAAAGTAACCGCATACTCGATGATACTTCAGACTCTGAATTAACTGGCATGAAAGGAGGCATACAAGATCTCCAAGAAAAGCTCAACGGCCAAACGGTAGGCCAATTTTTATATGAAAAGCATAACAACAAAGAAACGGTGAGGCTTAGACCTAACACTGTGAAAGGTAAAAATGAGTGGGACTTTTACATTTCTAGGGAAATGATGGAGCACGAAGTTAAAACTATTCTGACATACCAGTCAAAGTTTTATCCAGAGATACTGACATCTGAAATCCAGCAAGAGCTAACAGATATCATTATAGAGCAACGCCCTTTAAAAATACCTGAGCCTGGGTGGTGCACCTTGATTGAAGGAGAAAAAAGAGGACGACAAGGTTATCCAGAAATACAAAGGTTTAGGATTTTTCAGGAAGTCGCAAATTTGCAATTAAAAAAATACACTCCCGATGACCCAGAGCTTACAAAACAGCAAAAAGATATCATTTTAAAAGAATTGACCACTAATTTTGCTGAAGTTAATAAGAACGGGCTTCTAACCTGGGCAAAAATTAAAAAACTCGCCAACCTGAATCGAGCATCTTCATTTAACCTCGAAGAACTTGGCCGAAAAGGATTAAACTGTGATCTAACAAGCTTTAAACTTTCTGATGATACAGCCTTTGGAGCTGAATGGTTTGAGCTCGACCTTGCAACACAAAATCAGGTTGTGGATAAAATTGTAACTGTTGCCAACAAAAATGATTTGAAAAGCTGGCTATCTGATAATTTCGATTTAAGTGATTCCAAGCTAAAAGCCATTGGAACTGCAAAACTCCCGCAAGGTTACGCAAGCATAAGCCTCAAAGCCGCGGAAAAAATAAATCCACATATGAAAAGTGGTTTAACGTACGACAAAGCTTGTAAGAAAGAAGGTATAGACCACAGTCAGTTCCACACCGGTGAAGTTTATAACGATGGTGACCTCCCCTACTACGGGCAACTCCTTCAGCGTTATGTGTTAGGTGGAGACCGCTCTTTAGGTAAAGACGCAACACCAGAAGAATATTACGGGAAAATAAACAACCCAACTGTTCACATAGCTTTGAATCAATTAAAAACAGTTGTAAATGCATTAATTAAGCAATTAGGTTCTGCTCCAGAGGAAATACACCTTGAGCTAGCAAGAGAGCTTCCCCTTGGTGCAGAGCAATACTCAAAGCTTGAAAGGGATCTAAGAAAAGGCCGTGATGATAATGAACGAATTAATGAAGAACTTGAAAAGCTTGGGGTAGTCCAAAACTACCAAAACAAAATGAAATATAAACTTTGGGAAGACCTCGCGGAGTCACCGAATGAGCGCTGCTGCCCTTTTACTGGTGATATAATTTCATCACATGATATTTTCAATTCAGTTTATGAAGTAGAGCACTTACTACCTTTTTCGCTAAGCTATGACGACTCACGAGCAAATAAAGTCCTATCGCATAGAGATGCCAACAGACTCAAAGGCAATCAATCTCCTTATGAAGCTTTTGGCCATAGTCCCGAGGGTTACAATTGGGATGAAATCATTGCCCGCGTAGAAAACTTTGCTAATAAAAGCAAACGCTGGAGATTTGAGCCAAATGCATGGGATAAATGGAAAGGTGAAAATGGTGACTTGTTAGCAAGGATGCTTAATGACACCCGCTATATGACCCGAGTAGCTAGAGAATACATGACCTATGCTTGTCATAAAGATAAAGTGGTCGCTGTAACAGGACAGTTAACATCAATGTTAAGACATCATTGGGGTTTAAACAGCCTAATTAGTGAAGATGATACTAAAGACCGTTCGGATCATAGGCATCACGCCATTGATGCTTTGGTCGTAGCTTGCACAAGCCGCAATACTCTCAACAAAGTGTCTAAAGCATCTAAACGCGCACACGATACAAGCAAATTGCTAGAAAAGCTCGAATACCCTTTTCAAGGTTTCGAACGTCCTAAAATTCAAAATCTTGTAAATGATATCGTTATCTCTTACAAACCAGATCATGGAAAACCAAACGGTTCAACCACAATAGGCTCATTACATGAAGAAACCTTTTACGGTCGGATTTCTGATGGCAGGAAAAAGAACACTGGAATCTATGCCACGCGCAAACCATTCCTAAACATTGAAAATAAAGAAAAGAAAGTCTTAGAAGTAGCTAACAGAACAATTAGAGACGACTTATTGGAGAAACTCTCCACAAAACCAACTAACAAGCAATGGCAGGACTTTTTAGCGCAGTACGCTAAAAAGCATAATGTACGCAGAGTTAGAGTTCATATCGAAAAGTCTGATGATGTCATGATTCCAATAAAGGATAAGACCGGCAAGGCTTACCGCTATGTTCAAGGCGGGAATAACTATTGTGCTGATATCTGGTGTACCGACAAGGGTAAAAAAGCAGGGAAATGGCAATCTGAAATCATTTCCATGTTTGATGCTCATCAGCCAGACTTCACACCTCAGTGGCGTAAAGGTAACCCTACTGCCTGGCGCGTTATGCGACTACAAATCAATGATATGGTGGCTTATGAAGAAGAAAATAGAACAATCATTGCGAAAGTAAAAAAAGTAACTGGCGGTAGAGTTTATCTAAGAAGCCACCTTGTAGCCAAAGAGGAAAAAGATAAGCTAAGCTGGGCGGCGTCACCAAGCAAACTACAAGAAAAAAATGCTCGAAAGATATTTGTTGACGCCTTAGGTAAGGTCAAAGATCCAGGCCACGCTCGAAAAGCCCATAAAATTAAAAAGGAGTAGCTATGTCCACAAGGATATTAGAGATCACTCAAGATAACCGATATCTCTCTATCCATCGAGGGTTTATCGAAATCAAGGAATCAGGGGACCTAATAGGTAAGGTCCCCATAGATGATATTAACAGTATTATCGGCTCAGCCCACGGGCTAGTTTATAGCCAGAGCCTATTAATGGAACTTGCGAAACGCAATATTCCTCTTGTCGTATGCAACCAAGCCTTTGTTCCCGTTTCTGTCTTATGGCCTCTAGATGGTCATTACAATCAATCTGCAAAGATTGACAACCAGCTAAAAGTAACTCAGCCACTAAAAAAACAACTCTGGAAATCGTTAGTGAGTCAGAAGATTTTTCGCCAGGGGCAAACGCTTGAAGTCTTAGGGTTACCCGCCGGCGCTTTCTACCAACTCAGCAAAAAAGTTAATTCTGGTGACAAGGAAAACCTAGAAGGTCAGGCCGCAAAACGCTACTGGCCTCTTCTTCTAGGCAAAGACTTCAAACGCTACCGTACAGGTCCATCGCCAAATAACTTGCTCAATTATGGTTATATAGTCTTACGTTCGGCGACAGCCAGGGCGGTTGTTGCCGGCGGACTCCATCCATCTATAGGTTTGTTTCACCGCAACAAAAACAATCCGTTTCGATTAGTCGATGACCTTATGGAGCCCTTCCGTCCGTTTATTGATTTACTGGTTTGGAAGTTACATTTACAAGAAGGCATAGATGAACTTACTCCAGACATAAAGTCGCGCCTAGTATCCATACTATCCGTTGAGCTAGAATCTAACGATTTTACAAGTTCTTTGCTTAACCATATACAATTCTTAGTACGCTCGCTCAATAAAAGCTATGAAGAAAAAAAAGTTTTGTTGCAATACCCAAACCCTAGCCTATTAAACCTACAAGCAATTTTAAATGGATAAGAGTAAGTTTAGACTTATGTGGCTCATGGTTATGTTCGACTTGCCAGTAACGGAAAAGTCAGAAAGAAGATCGGCAACGCAATTTCGAAACTTCTTGTTAGACGAAGGATTCGAAATGTCACAGTTTTCCGTTTATTTCCGCTTTATTGGAGAAAAAGAGCGAAGCAAGCCGATTGTAAAGAGGATAAAAGAAGCTTTACCCGCCAATGGAAAAGTTAGCATACTATTTTTTACCGACAAACAATTTAGCGATATCTTGTATTTTCACGATAGAACCCTTGTCGAAAATGCTGAAATACCAGATCAGCTAGCCCTATTTTAGCTCCTTTTTTAATCTTAAAGGCATGAAAAAGCCCCTAAAATCAGGGGCTTAAAGGCACATAGAGTTTATCAGATAGGAAATTGTGCTTAAACCGCAACAATAGCTTTCTCACCCTTCTTTTTGCCGATAGTTTATCAGATAGGAAATTGTGCTTAAACCGCAACTACTGTTAACATCTATCCCATAAGGCGGGTAGTTTATCAGATAGGAAATTGTGCTTAAACCGCAACGATACTTGCAAGCTATTTATTTTCACTTTTAGTTTATCAGATAGGAAATTGTGCTTAAACCGCAACGAAAGCGATACTATTTAGTGGCCATGTGCTAGTTTATCAGATAGGAAATTGTGCTTAAACCGCAACAGTCCTGCCATTCTATAATTAGATCGAAGGAGTTTATCAGATAGGAAATTGTGCTTAAACCGCAACATAGCTGAGTTGCTTGGCGTTCCTGCTACTAGTTTATCAGATAGGAAATTGTGCTTAAACCGCAACTAGAATAACTCCTTTATCGTCTCCCCTAAAAGTTTATCAGATAGGAAATTGTGCTTAAACCGCAACAATGGATGGACGCAGGATTGCCATGAAAGTAGTTTATCAGATAGGAAATTGTGCTTAAACCGCAACTCTGATTCGGTTTTGGCGTGATAAATTCCAAGTTTATCAGATAGGAAATTGTGCTTAAACCGCAACGATCCCCTACTTATATCAAAAGTATTAATAAGTTTATCAGATAGGAAATTGTGCTTAAACCGCAACATAAGTGCCGACACCGCCACCATGATGAATAGTTTATCAGATAGGAAATTGTGCTTAAACCGCAACGAGTGGTCACTATGCGACCCTAACGCATGGAGTTTATCAGATAGGAAATTGTGCTTAAACCGCAACAACAGTCCAAAAGCGGGCTACTTCTCAGTAAGTTTATCAGATAGGAAATTGTGCTTAAACCGCAACGGAATCAACTTGGACGCTAAAACAATAAAAAGTTTATCAGATAGGAAATTGTGCTTAAACCGCAACATATTAACTGCAACACAATATATGTACGTTAGTTTATCAGATAGGAAATTGTGCTTAAACCGCAACGTCGGCAACTTAAACAACGCTTCATTCCCCAGTTTATCAGATAGGAAATTGTGCTTAAACCGCAACCACCCTGCTAGGTCTATAGAATCAATTCGAAGTTTATCAGATAGGAAATTGTGCTTAAACCGCAACCCTCAGTGTCTAACAGGGTCATGTTCCAGGAGTTTATCAGATAGGAAACTGTGCTTAAACCGCAACCACGTATTACCAGCGTGGGGAGTTAACTCAAGTATATCAAATAAAGAAAATAATTATACAGCTGCTTTTTATCAGATGGTTAAGCAAAAAAGCCGCCCTAGGGCGGCTTTAGACCATCAAATGACGGTTTGATTATCTAAGCTTTCGATTAACTCTCGTTAGCGTCGATTAATCCACGGCTGATCATTAAGTATTTTGGATCAGCTTCTTTACCACGGAACTTTTTGTATAACTCGATCGGATCTTGTGTACCGCCTGACGATAAGATGTACTTTTTGTACTTTTTGGCAGTTTCTTTGTCGAAGATACCGTTTTCACGGAACGCTTGGTAAGCGTCGGCAGCGAAAATTTCAGACCAGATGTAGCTGTAGTAGCCCGCTGAGTAACCACCACTCGCACTTGAGAAGATGTGGTTGAAGTAAGTGGTACGGTAGCGAGGTGCGATTTCAGGAATCAAACCAAGCTCGTCCAAAGTCGCTTTTTCGAATGCATTAGCGTCTTTAAGCTCTTTGCCGTCAAGCGTGTGCCATGCCATATCAAGCAATGCTGCTGCCATGTACTCAGTAGTGGCAAAACCTTGGTTGAACTTAGAAGCTGCTTGGATCTTGTCGATAAGCTCTTGTGGAATCACTTCGCCTGTTTTGTAGTGCTTAGCGAATTGCGCTAGTACTTCTGGCTCTAACATCCAGTTTTCAAGTACCTGCGATGGGAATTCTACGAAATCACGAGGAACCGAAGTACCGGTTTGTGAAGGATAGACGCCATCAGACAGTAAGCCGTGTGCCGCGTGACCAAATTCATGGAACAAAGTGCTCGCTTGGTCAAACGTTAATAACGTTGGCTCGTCGCCTACCGGACGTGGGTAGTTTAATACGTTTACGATGATAGGCTTAACAAACTCACCGTCTTCAGTAACGAACTGCTTACGGTATGAGTTCATCCAAGCACCGCCACGCTTACCGTCGCGCACATAGTGGTCAGTTAAGAAGATACCAATTAACTCGCCATCATTATCCGTCACTTCGAAAGTACGAACATCGTCGTGGTATTTAGGCAGGTCAAAGCGCTCTTTGAAGTTCATGCCAAATAAACGGTTCGCTGTGTAGAACACACCTTGTAACGTGCTTTCTAGCGAGAAGTATGGCTTAACGGCTTCTTCGTCTAGGGCGTATTTTTCGTTACGAACTTTAGCCGCATAATAGCGCCAGTCTGAAGCTTTAAGCTTGAAGTCTTTACCTTCTTTTTCGATTTGCTCTTGCATCAAAGCACGTTCAGCTTTCGCCTGCTCTAGGGCTGCTGGCCATACTTGGTTTAATAGCTCATAAACGTTTTCGCCGTTCTTCGCAGTGCGCTCTTCTAAAACGAAGTCAGCGTGCGTGGCGTAGCCTAGTAACTGTGCTTTTTTAGCGCGTAACTTGGCTAGCTTAGCTGCGATTACTTTGTTGTCATTAGCATTGTCATTATCACCACGGTGAGTATAGCCATGATACATCTTCGCGCGTAGCTCTGGCTTTTCAGAGTACATCAAGAAAGGTGTTTTACTAGGACGGTGTGTGGTGAAAACCCACTTGCCTTCGTGACCACGTTTAGTCGCTGTCTCAGCCGCCGCATCGATCAAACCTTGTGGCAAGCCAGCGAGATCTTCTTCGTTGTCTATTACCATTTCCCAGTAATTGGTTTCAGCCAATACGTTCTCTGAGAAAGCTAGCGCCAATTCCGTCATTTCTTTGTTAAAGTCACGGAGCTGCTGCTTCTGTTCTTCGTTTAACTTAGCACCACCACGCACGAACGACTTGTAGTTATCTTCTAATAGACGCATCTGATCTTCGCGCAAACCAAATTCGTTACGTTGCTGATAAACCGCTTCAACACGCTCGAATAACTTTGGATTTAAGCTAATATCGTCGCGGAAAGCCGATAATTTTGGGCCCACGTCTTTTTGAATTTCTTGTAGCTTAGGATTGGTGTTGGCTGAAGTCAGGTTAAAGAATACGCTAGAAACTTTGGTTAACAGCTTACCGCTGTATTCCATTGCTTCGATAGTGTTCTCGAACGTAGGTGCTTCTGGGTTATTAGCAATAGCGCCCATTTCAGCGCGTGCTTCTGCAATCGCTTTCTCAAACGCTGGGCCATAATGCTCATCTTTGATTTGGTCAAAAGGCGGCATACCAAAAGGCGTATCCCACTTTTCGAAGAACGGGTTACCACCTGTGCTAGCGGAGTCTTTCGAATCTTTAGCACCGTCATTATTAATCATTTGCGCCTGATCCGTTTGTGCTGGCTTAGTCTCTGCTGCGCCAGTTTCTTTTGCTGAATCATCACCACAGCCAACGGCTAATACTGCCGATACAATAGCTGCCCCAAGAGTCAATTTTTTCATATCTATCTACCTATAGTTCTAGTATTAATACTTGCAACTGATCTTTTATACGTGGTCTATACTTAATAGGCAAGACAGACCAGAGCTTACAAGCTCCAAAAGTGTAACAATTTTCAACAAAGACCTGTCTAAAGTGGCAGCCCCCCCTGAATTGGCAATAAAATCCAATACAATCAAAGACATATCAGAAACCTAGAGAGTTAAGGTTTCTTGCTCTTTTGTGTGCTTATCGATCATCGCTTGTTGGCGATTACGCGTTTTGAGCATGACCAAAATCGATGCAAAAACCAGCCCTGCACCCGCTAAAATTACCCATCGAGAGCTAAGGATACTTAAAGGCCCACCTAGACTCGCCACCAATACGTTAGCCACACAAAAAGTTGTGGTTTGAAGCCCCATGACCTTGCCCTGCCCTAAATGGCCAAAGTACTTCGACAAATAGGTCGGCACCATGCCGTTGGCTATGGCGATAAAGACACCAATAGTTGCGAATACAAAATATACTAGATCCATTTCAATGAACGGCTGGCCAATAAAAGACAGGCATAGCAAGCTTGAGCCGACGATGATTAACTTAATTTCGCCATATCGAGCATTCAGTTTATCGACAAAAAAGCTACTAACGATAATCATACAGGCGGTTAAAGCCACCGTCGCCCAAGCAATTGTTTTACTGCCCTCATCGAGGTAATCAACAAACCACACAGGGTAAAAGTCATAAAAAGCGTTCAATCCCATGGTGTACAAAAAGTAGAACCAGAAGATGGGTAATATATTTTTATCTTTAAGTAGCGTTAAAGAGTTATTACGACGAATCACCGTCCAAAAGTGTAACATGCTGGTATCTTTGGCCTCTTGACTTCGCTCGATGGTGAAGAATACCAATACTAGTGCTACAGCAATCCCCGCGGCGGCGATTAAAAACACCGAAGCCACGCCATAAACCACCAAGAAGCCACCAGCGATAGGCCCAATCATCCAGCCAGCATAGTTCGCCGCATAAGACATCGAAATCGCTTTAGTCCGCTCTATATGGGGGTGTAGCTCAGCCGCAATCGCCCGCGCAATCGACATATTTCCTTCGCAAACGCCAGTTAGCAGCCTCGCTAAACTAAAGGCGATGAATGATTCGTAATAAATTGCTAATGCCGTCAATACATAACCGACGGTGCTCCCAAACAAAGTAATCAGTAATACCTTTCGGCGACCATAGCTGTCAGATAAAGCACCCACAAAAATATTGCCGATGAGAAGCCCTAACGGATAAAAAGCGAGCGAGAAACCCAGTAGAATTTTGGGGTGAATGCCCATAAAGTGGGTTAAATCATTCGGCGGTGAATCTAAGAAGTATGGCGCTAGAACGGGATAAGGCAAAGCTATTCCTGCAGTTCCTAACACAGAAAGCAACATAACACTGGTGAGTACCCATATTGCTTTTTGTCTAGTCATTGAATAGCCCGAATGTAAGGTTGATATTGAGTGTCAGCAATCATAGTCCACCGGTAGAATATATAAAGCGCTTTCGTCATATAAATACCCAATCAGTCCATAGATTTAAGCAATCCAAGAAGACTAAGACCAACCGCATCAATAGAACTGTTCTGCCTATAAAAAAAGCAATCCTTACTTCACAGACTTCTACAAAACCCTTTGCTATAGTGAGGGAGTCTTTTAGACGAAAAAAGGAGGTTTTTTTATGTCACGCTTACTCTATCAGGCCGATCATCTTAAGGAGTTGGAAGATACCTACGATGACCTTCGAATGACCGGAATTGCGGATGATCATCTCCACGTCATCGCAAAAAAACAAGGGCGAGTCCTTCGTCGAGGTCTTAACGCGGCTAATCACTGGTATAAAACCGATATTCTTAATGGCGCAAGCAAAGGGGCCATTTTCGGCTTTGTCACAGCAATTATCTTGTCGTCTATTCTCCTAGCCACTGACTCTTTTAATGATGGTTTCCAAGCTTTTGGTGTCATAGCTACAATTGTGCTACTAACAGCGTTTGGCACTTGGTTCGGCGCATTCATTGGTTTGCAGTCTCAAAACCACGCACTGAAGCAGTTTTATCATTTAGTGGATGAAGGTAAGTATCTATTACTTATTGACTTAACGCTAGCAGAAGAAGACACGATTAAGCTGGTCATGGCGACTAGACACCCTGAGTTGTCGCTATTAAGTACTAACGCTGAAACAACGATTCCATTAAAAATAATGCAACGTATGCATTGAAGCTTTATGTAATCGCGTGAATAGTTTGAATGGTTAGCTATAACTCGTATAGCTTGACCAACAAGTACTTATGTCTATGGAAATGTCTACTGTCTGAGTAAATCTGACTGGCCTTTAATGAAAAACAACGGACTACCCGCATAAACCAGTTAGGGATAATCATTTACTTCTTACATTACAAAGCTTTTACTTAGCCAACGCAGAGTTTATTATCAACCCATATACACCATTTGGGGAAATCAATGATATTAAAATCTATTAAATATGCACTGCTTTGTTCGCTACTGCTCGCCACAACTTCAAAAGCTGCTGATCGTGTGACCGGTGAGATGCACGCCACACGCTCCGAAGTAATAGCGCCTCACGCTATGGCAGCTACCAGCCAACCGTTAGCTACACAAATTGCCTTAGACGTTATGAAAAATGGCGGTAACGCTATTGATGCAGCGATTGCAGCGAATGCTGCTTTAGGTCTTATGGAGCCGACAGGCAGTGGTATCGGTGGCGATTTATACGCAATTTTGTGGCACGAAAAAACCCAACGACTCTATGGATTAAATGCATCTGGTCGTTCGCCTAAAGCGCTGACTTACGAAAAGTTAGAACAAGAGCTTGAAGCTCTGGAGCGTGACGATCTGCCTCCCTATGGCATGTTACCAATCTCAGTGCCAGGCGCGGTTGATGGTTGGTTTGAACTCCACCGTAAGTTTGGCGAAATGCCAATGGACAAAATTCTCCAGCCCGCTATCGATTATGCTGAGAATGGATTTCCAGTCTCAGAGCTAATCGCCTACTATTGGGATAGAAGCGTTCCTCGACTGAGCCCACAACCTGGCAGTTTTAAAGAAACCTTTACTATCAATGGCAAAGCTCCACGCGAAGGGCAAATGTTTAAAAACCCAGAGCTTGCAAACACCTACAAGCTACTCGCTAAAAACGGTCGCTATGCTTTTTATCAGGGTGAAATCGCCAAGAAAATTGACGAATTTATGAAAGCTAATGGTGGATATTTACGCTATGAAGACTTAGCCGAGCACCGCTCAAACTGGGTTGAGCCTTTGGGTGTTGAATACAAAGGCCATACTTTGTGGGAATTGCCACCGAATGGCCAAGGCATCGCAGCACTACAAATGCTACAAATCTTAAAAAACTTTGACTTAGCTGAGATGGGTTATAACTCGACTGAGAGCTTACACACTATGGTCGAAGCGAAAAAACTGGCTTTTGAAGATCGCGCCAAATTTTATGCCGATATGGATTTTTCAAAACAGCCTATAGAACAGCTGATTTCTGAAGAGTATGGCAAGAAGCGTGCTGAGTTAATCACTGAGCGCGCCGCTAAAACGGTTCAGGCTGGTAACCCTAACCTGATTGAAGGTGACACCATTTATTTAACAACAGCCGACAAAGACGGCAACATGGTCTCTTTAATTCAAAGTAATTATCGGGGCATGGGCTCTGGAGTTGTGGTGCCAGGTTTAGGCTTCGTCTTCCAAGATAGAGGTCAGCTTTTTTCAATGGACAAAACACACGCCAATGCTTACGAGCCAGGTAAGCGCCCTTTCCACACCATTATTCCAGCATTCGTGACTAAAGATGGTAAGCCATACATGAGTTACGGTGTGATGGGCGGCGCCATGCAACCCCAAGGCCACGTACAAATTCTTGTCAACATGATTGATTACGGTATGAATTTGCAAGAAGCTGGAGACGCTACCCGCTGGCAACACATGGGCTCGACCGAGCCAACCGAAAGCCAAGCGAAGTATTTAACCGATGGCGGCTATGTCGAGATTGAGTCTGGAGTCTCGGCAAAGGTTTTAAGAGAGTTACAACAAAAAGGACATGACGTACGGTTCGGTAATGGCGGTTTTGGAGGTTATCAGGCCATTATGCGCGATCACGAAGAAGGTGTTTATCGTGGTGCGTCGGAGTCTCGCAAAGATGGTCAGGCAGCCGGTTATTAAACTCTCTAAATTCAAGCGAAAAAAAGCGGTTTCTTTAAACCGCTTTTTTTATTTAGGCTACTTGCCCTTGCCTAGCGTGACTTTGGGTTAAATCACTTTCACCACGCTGCTTAATAGACTCCGATAAGGACAGCTCCATAATATAATCATCCATAATAAAGCCTGCACCAATATCCTTTTCAACGCTATCAACCGTTTTGAACCCTATGTTTTTATAGACTTCGATTGTTTTAGAGTTGAACTTATTCACCGCTAAGCGAACCTTCTTGGCAGATTGCTCCAGCGCTTTAGAGGCGATATATTTTATCGCTTTTGTTCCAACACCGTTACCACGTACTTCCTTGATAACATAAATTTTATTTAAAAATAATGCATCGCTTTCGAAGTGATAGCTAAAGTAGCCTACGGGATGATTCTTTTCAAAAAGTAGATAGTAACTGGCACCATCATTTAATTGTCGTTTTATTGCAGGGCATGACTGGTATTTGGCAAGCATATAATCTACTTGCTCTTTACCGATGATATCAGGGTAATGCTCTTGCCATATTTTTGTTGCTAACATCTCAACTAATGTAATATCACTAGCTGATGCCACTCTATTAATTATTGTGTCTTCCATAGATTCATCCTAACTGAACACTGAGGTTTAACGCCGCCAATGATACTTCAATGATTAATATTTTCTTGTTAAAAAACGACTTTTTCCTAAATATGTCTAACAGTTCAAATTTTCTAATTCATTCCTGCATTATGTAACCTGAGAAATAGTATTTTTGCATTGTTTAGCTTCAAGTTTCGCCAAATATTGATACAAACGGATACTATTTTTTCTTTGTTTTGCGATTCTTCTTTTTAGCTCGGCACCATAACCAAAACCATACTCCACTTAAGCAAACCCAAAGCAGAGACACTCCACTTATAACCACTAGAGAAAAATACAACCAACCACCCACTTCCCCAATGTGTAACGGGTAAATTTTATGGGATAGCTTTGTGCCCAGAGTTTGATTTCTATAATCCACGACCTCTGACAGTTTGCTAGTTCCTGGCACAAATCCCACATAACTTCGACCGTTTGGGTGCCACTCTTCGGGCAGCTTCAATCGAAGGCGGTCTCTATCGAGGTAGATCATAATAGTTTGCGCATCGGGTAACAGCTTCTGCATTTCCCTAATCCTCGTTAACCAATCTGAGGGCAGGCGTTCAGCTCTTTTATGCTGTTCTTCGAGCTGACTCTTATAGTTAACAACCGTTTTAGGCACTTGCGGAAATAAAATATTAAGTCCGGAGTTAAAGCTAGCACTATAAATCATTCCAATACCAGTTAGCACTAATAGGAGCATTGGTAAGAACAGCACAACACTTAAGCTCCGATGCGACTGCCAAAGGGTTTGCCCCCATTTCTTTTTAGTCGGGCGAGAAAAGGTTATGGCAATGTCACGTTTCTTAAAACGACCTTTAGGCCACCACTTGATTAGCCCAGTAATCATGACAATCAGAGCCAAAAGTCCAAGGATACCCTGTAGCTCTTCGCCAAAGTCATCTAGCAAAAGGTGGTGATGAAACTCTACAAACCAACTGATCCAGTCGCCATACCTCGGTCGGTGCAGCAGTAAGTCGCCTTCTGGGGAGTAATACAGCCGTCCTCTATTATCGTCTATTGACTCAATCCAAGGATGCAAATCCGTCGGTACAAACGCGTACCGTTCTTGCTCAGATAAAGCACCGGACTCTAGCACTCGAATGGCCTGTTGTTGATTAGCTTTATCCTGCTGCTCTAATTGCGGATACTGTAATTTCAGCAGCTCATTTTTATAAAGAAGTAGGGTTCCTGTTAGAGTGACCAAAAAAAGCCAAAGGCTGAGCGCAATGCCCAGCCATTTGTGGATCTTGGTCGAAATTTTCTTCACTGTCATACCCAATAAGGCCTAAAACCTTACCAAGCGTACTGCCAGTTTAGACGTACCGTACGCCCACGCCCCATGAAGTTTCGAGTATCATGAGCTGCAGTTTGCGCGTAGTAAGTGAAGTACGACTCGTCGAGCAGGTTCTCGATTCCTAATGTAAAATCACCAGCTTTTTGAGTCATTAAATTAACGGTGAAATCTAAAGTAGAGTATCCGTCAAAGTTGTTTACCGACTCGGCACCAGTGTAAATATGACGGTCGAAGAAATGATTCCACTGCACACGACTATCAACATCTGAGCCCCAATTTTGAGTCCAATAAAGGTTTGCTCGACGTGGAGAGATATTACGACCGCCTAATTTTGTATCCACCAGGCCGTCTTCATCACTATCAAACTCACCATCGTTGTCGGCATACATAACACCCAATAAAGTATCCGTTGATAACGCATACTCAGTAGTCACTTCAAAACCTTGGATTTCAGTTTTTTCGCGGTTAACTTCAAAGATGCCATCAGAGTTTGGCGACAAACGAGCGCCTAAATCCGAAGTTGATTCGAAATAACTGGCTGCGAAAGTTAGGTTATCACCAAAATACTCAACACCAATTTCATTGTTATCGGTCAACACAGGTTCAAGGTTTAGGAATGTATTTACAGACTGGTTCGGCTCACTTATCCCGCGCATTACCCTTCCAACATCAGCCATGCTAAAGCCTTCAGACATGCTAACAAAACCCCGCCAGTTATCGGTAAATTCGTAAACCACGCCTAAATTAGTCAGAAGTTCATTGAACGAAGGATCCCCCCCTTCAACAAAGTGGCCACCATAAGATGCCAAGGTCGTGAAATCATCAACCTTTAATTTGCCATATTCATAACGCAAACCAGCATTAAAGCTCCAGTCGCCCGTATTAAAACGTGCTTGGACAAATGGCGCCCAGTTTTCAAATTCTGTCTCAGGAACCCACTTACGCTTAGTTTGAGCCAACTCTTGGAAAGTACGATCGCGCAGGAAGTCTAAACCGGTTGTAATATCGATATTCGAGTCAGCGACTTTTAACCAGTTCAAGGTTATGCGCGAACCAAGTTTGTTCGAATCATTGCGTGACTGATCATATAAGTCGCTACCGTAGGCAGGATCTTGGAAAGTCGCGAAATTACCGCCACCGTAGAGTGCTGAGAAGCTCTGAGAAAATAGCTGCCAGTTCAAATCTGCACCCAGCCAATCTGCATCGCTGTAATTTAGGCTAGCAGTAGTCACTTCATTTTCAGCAGGGTCAAGCTCCAATTCGCCACGGGCAGAAATTGTAGGAATACCATTCTCGCGATCGCCTCCAATTGAAATGTAGTCACCATTCGAGGCAATATCCAGGTGATTTATCATAAGTTGTAGCTGGCGCTCTCTATCAAATTGGTATACGGCCTTACCAAAGAAATCATAACTACTAGAATCCATGGTGTCGCCTTGTGTGGTATCGACGCCGATTAACTGACCGTCACCATCAACGTACATCCCCGTTTCGCGCAAATGTACGCCACCAACAAACTGCCACTGGCCTTCACCATGAGATACTAAATACCCTGCGTCATAGGACAATCCTTCCGAACTTTGGCTTGTTGGCGCCGAGACACCTGCAGTTACTTGATGTTGAGTCCCTTCTGTTGCTGATTTTGTAATGATATTAATGATACCGCCGCTAGCACCCATCCCTTGAATGGCACTCGCTCCATGAATGACTTCCACACGCTCAATCAACATGGGATCAATTGTATACCCAGAACGCGAGCCATTACGCAAAGGATTCGACTGCGGAACACCATCAATTAAATATAACGGTGTGCGTCCGCGGAAGCTCTCCCCTGAACTGGTGAGCTTTTGACGCGATGGGCTGTATGAAGGTAGTAGGTTCCCCAAAATATCAGATAAGGAGTTACTCACTGAAAGCTGCTGCTGGATTTGCTCACTATCGATGATAGTAACCGTTGCCGGAACAGCACTTTTTTGTAATGGCGCGCGTGTAGCCAAAACCACAAGGATTTCATAATCTTTAACGGCTTCTTCAGCCTGAGAATTTGCAGCTACAGTAGTAGCTAAGATACTAAAAATTGCAGAAGATATTATTGATTTTTTCATTGGCATTCACAAATCAGGAATTAAGGCGCGAATGATAAAGCTTCTCATTTGCGATTCCAACCCCTTTTTTTGAATATTTATTAACTTTTTTGTGAGAAACCTTATGTTGTAGGCACAAAAAAAGCGCCCTAAGGCGCTTTTAGATTAAGAATGAGCTCTACTTACTTGCTCATCTCAATAATTTCTTCAGCAGTTTTACCGTCTAAAGCATCAAGAACCGCTTCTTCAGCTTTTTCAGGGTTACCCATGTTTTCCATAGCAACTTTCATTGATACTGACATAATCGCCATACCAAATTCAGTTTTTTCTGCTTCGGTCATATCTTTAGTCATCTCTTCTACCGACTCTTTCATAGCAGCTTCGCTAGATGCGTCAATAGTAGGAGCACCACAAGCCGTAAGAACCAAAGTCAATGCAAAAGCCGCAAACAAATATGTAATTTTTTTCATAATTATATCGTCCAGTTGTTAATCAAAAACAATCATACTCTGAAAAATGGCAAATAGGAATCCTCAAATCCTATCGTTTAAAAAAATAATTCTTGCTACAATCATTGCCTTAATGCACCACACAAACCCTAATGTCGAAAGCCAACTACCCGTCTTTTGTCACTTTACCTTCCCACTCTAACTGTAGGAATGTATTGGAGTTCTTGGTAAAAAAGTTCCCACACATCTCAGAGCAAGTGTGGCGCAATAGAATAAATTCAGGGAAAGTCTTTTGGCGTGATGGCGGAATCATGAATATCGATGAGCCATATCAACCTAACTCTACATTATGTTATTACCGTGAAGTTCCTCTGGAACCCACAGTTCCTTTTGAAGAATTAATTATTACCCAAAATGAACAATTTTTAATTGCCCATAAACCGGCTTTTCTACCAGTCATGCCAGGTGGTGAATTCGTTAACGAATGCCTGCAAGCACGGCTTATCCAAAGAACAGGAATACAAGAGATACAAGCAGTTCATAGACTCGACCGCGACACCGCTGGTTTGGTGCTATTTTCGACAAACCCTGCTACTAGAAATCAATACCACCAGTTATTTGCAGAACGCCGAATAGCTAAGACTTATCAAGCTGTGGCCTCTATCAATAGTAGCGAACCAATAATAGGAAAAAAGTGGCACGTAAAGAACTACTTAAAGCGCTCACAACCAAATTTTCTATTCGAGAATACCACTGCGTCAGATACAGGTCAGTATGCAGAGTCTACCATCGAGTGTATAGACCAGTCCCAAACCAAAGCCCTATTCTCCTTATCCCCTATCACAGGCCGCACCCATCAGTTACGATTGCACATGCAACATATCGGCTACCCGATCCTCAACGATCGCTTTTACCCAACCTTACAACCCAAACAGCCGGATGACTTCCACAAGCCCTTGCAATTACTAGCGAAAAGCCTTTCTTTCGTAGATCCTGTGACACAACGAGAAGAAACCTTCAAAAGCCCTACAGACCTTGAAATATAAAGCATCAAGCCCAATATCTAAGAAAGTAACGTTTTGATCAGAGGTTTAAAATGGCAACCGGTTGGGCAAAAGAAGGTGCTGTCCAGGAACAAATCGAAAGCACTATCAAAGATGCGGTAGAAAAAGCTCGAAGCGAGATGAACAACTCAGGTGAGTCATTAACGCATTGTGAGTGGTGTGACGTCAAAATTCCTGAAGCTCGTCGCAAAGCGGTAAAAGGCGTCCGCTTCTGTATCGAATGCCAACAGGAGTTTGAAAAAGAGAAGCAAGCTAGTAGCAGCTAAAATCGTAGAGGCAGTAAAGACAGTCAATTACGTTAATTGAGTACAAGTTTACTCTTCTTCTGAGAAATCTACCATCGGTGGAATTTTAAATTTAGGACCATCACTATTCTGAATACCATTGTCCAATCCTGCTTTTTCTCGCTTAACAAAATCCTCAAAGTCTTTCTTTATGATAGGGAGAATAGCAAAAATCAAACGGTTTGGAATATCAAAGCGTATTAAGCTTTCAGGCTGGTTTTCAAAATCATAACCTGGCGTCGAGGGCCCAAACCGACCTTGGTAACTGCTTTTCTTTAGATGCACTTCATAAGGAATGCCAACATTACCTAAAGCCCCACACATAATATCGGAAGACAGGTATGTGATGCCTTTTAAGTATTCTTTGTCATAACTTGCTATACCTGTATTAGAAAAGCCCCCCTAGATGAACCATCTCCATAATTTTTGCTGATAACTCTCAGGGTATTCGCTGAGGTAGTAATATATCGCTCAAAAAACCAGTTTATTTCTTTGTCAGGTGTATTCTTTCCTAGGAAGAAGCCTGCTTCGCTATTTTGACTCCAACGATCTCCGTGGCCTCTTTCACCAGAAGGAACAGCCACTTCTAGGTTAGAATCTATATAAAGTTTTAAGGTGCAATTTAAAAGAGAAGGATCATTCAAGTTTGGCCTAAGGTGGAAGCCAATTGCAAATAACCCATCATCTAATCTAACCACACCGTCAGCAGGTAAGTTAAAACGCTTAGCAAACTGATCATTATATAGAAAATAATTACTGTCTTGTTTAACTATGAATGGCTCTATAACTTCCTTCTCTTTGCCCACTTCCGAACTATCACAAGCAATGATAAGTGCAACCAATGCTAATAGTACCCCTAATCTAACCATAAAATTACCACCTTAAGGGAGCTTTAAACGCCGGCCACATAGCTGCTGAAGGCTCCAAATAATCAATAGAGTGTTGGTGCAAAGCTTTTGCTCCTGCCTCTTTGACCTTTTTAAAATGAGAGCTCCAGAACCAGTGAGTGTGATGACCGTGTCCGCAATGAGAAGGGATACTAATAACATCACCTATGTGCGCGCCTGTAGCCCTGCTAATAGCGTCCCCATTAGATCTTACATTTAGCCACTTAGCATACATCGGAAGTTTGTCGCTTTTAGCCAAGCTTTTTGAAAATTGGCTCATGCTGATCTCACTGTGTATTCCTGGAACACCTATACCTAGATCTCGGTAAGAGCGTTTTGTTCCCGGGGCATTGAAGGTCACAAAAGGAACTTTAAACTCTGCACCAATCATCTGTGCTAAACCACCTCCCAAGGAGTGGCCTGTTATATAATCAACCTGTTTCTTTTTAACATACATACTAGCTAAGATAGACTTATATGCCATTCTGGCCGAACTATACTGGTTCGGTACCACCCCAAAAATCATTTGAGCATCAGGCTTAACATCCCCTAAGCCGTCGGTGCCTCTAAATGATATCACTAACTTTTCATTTACTTCATATAAACAAGCATAAAAACTCTTGTCAAAGTAATCACTACCAAACAGTCTTTTCACATTAAATTCAGTCTGTAAATCTCTATCGAGATAAGAGCGTTTTGAAATATTAGCGAGCTGAAGAACTGATACATCCGTTTTCATAAAATATCATCCTTGAAAATTTTGAATAAAAAGAAACTACCCCAAACATCAGATAAATACAAGATTATTTATATTGAAGCAGTCTTTTTGTGACCTTACCCTGGATTTCGTACTGTATTTATTATTACTGAATATAATTAACCCACAGCAGGTAAAACGAGCTGACCATGATGATGCTTGCTATTGTAATTACCACACCGTCTTCCGTACTCAGTCCGACCGCCGCTAAAACAATTGCAAATGCAGGAAGCATGACAGCGAAAGGTACTAACTCTAGGGGAATCATGACGAGTCCAGCAAGTGCGCATAATACGGCTATAAAACGTTTAACTATTCCTTCTGAAAGTATTTTGATTCGAGGTTTAAACCAGCGATCAACTTTCTTGGTGTATGGACTGACTTTATCAATAACCTTTTCAAGCTTGTCTTGGCTAAAACCGATTGATGTGAGTTTGTTTGGCAACCAAGGATGTTTTTTACCCCATGCCATTTGGATAGCGATTAAGAATATTAAAATGCCACACGCGCTTGGAATCCCCGGTATAGCGCCTGTCGGAAACAAAGCTACCAACGCGGGCGCTAGCAATATGGGCCCAAACCCACGATGTTCTAGGTGTTCGACGACTTCTCCAAGCTCTACATCCTCACCCTCAGCATTGTCTTTAACTGACTCTAAAACCTCGGTGATACCCATTCGTTTATCAGGCATAGACACATCCTTTTCCTTATAGCTTGGTCTCCATCATACTTAAAGTCCCAATTATCCTCAGTAAGAAGGTAGAAATTTTAAAGATTTTCACCTTCTATTCACAGGATTTGGGGGATAGTGAAGTATGAAAACCGCTATTATATTTGGTGCAAGTGGCGGTATTGGTCGTGAATTCGTAGCTTACTGCTTACATAAATATGACCATGTGTTTGCTTGCACCCGTCAATCGCAAACCTTTGAGACCATCGAAGGTGAGCATCAAGGCGCCCTACATTTAATGCAGGTAAACCCTACTTCCGAAAGAGAGTTAAAGGTTTTTGCACAATTCCTGGGTGGCCGAGAATTCAATGTGCAACTTATTATTAATGCATGTGGCGTATTACACGATCAAGACGGTCTAGCTCCAGAAAAGAAAATTGAAGATTTTAATGTCGAAAATTTTGAAAAGAGTATTGGTGGCAACACTATAATTACTCCCTTAATAGCAAAGCACTTAATGCATCTATTGGATAAAGGAGCGAAACAACTCAACACCACTGGTGTATTTGCTTCGCTATCGGCTCGTGTTGGCAGTATTAGTGATAATTACTTAGGAGGTTGGTATAGCTATCGAGCCAGTAAGGCGGCTCTTAATCAACTTATCAAAACGCTATCGATTGAGTCCAACCGTCGCTTTAAGAATTGCGCTGTAATTGCAATACACCCAGGTACCACTGATACAAAACTTTCTAAACCCTTCCAAGACAATGTTCCTGAGGAAAAATTATTTACGGCAGAATTCGCTATTGAAAAGATGATGTCTGTAATAGAAAAAGTTACTCAAGAGAATAGCGGAAATTTTTATGCGTGGGATGGCAAGGAAATCGAATGGTAATTAGTAGAAATCTGGCTCTTCGCCAAGTCTAGCGTATGGAAATTCGTCAATCTTTTTAAGGCTGTAATACTGATTCAAACCACCAATACCCACATTGCTACAACTCTCCAAATCAATATAACCGGTTCCGTAAAGCGCATTACCTGGAAGCACAATTGTTTGAACCTCGCCAATAATTAGACGTGTTCCATTTAACTCAATGGGAATTTCTTTTCGAAAACGAAGGCCAAGCTTAACCTTTGACTCTCTAACAAAAGGAGCTTTAGTTAAGTCAATATACTCCTCAGTAAACCCACAAGCTTCAAACTCTGATGTTTCGCGTGGGAACTTTGTTGAAGTGTAATGTGCATTTTTAATATAGCTTTGCGGAACATGGTTTATGGTGAAGCTGTAAGTTTCTAATATATTTTCATAAGTGTGACGAGGGACTTCACCCGTTGGTCTCGTTATAAAGCCAATCAAGGCTGGGTCACTGCCTAGATGAACCACCGAGCTTATGATAGCAAGGTTAGTCTGGCCGTTGCTTGAAACCGTTCCTATAAGGTTCGCTGGTTTCACGCCTGTTACGCTATTGATTAGATTAAGCCTAAAATTACGATCTAAATGTTGTATTTCACCAGCGGTTAAAATCATGACTTATCTCCTATCAATAAGCTGATTCTTCCACAACCGCCATGAATATTTAGTGAAGGCTTTAAATCACCAGTAAGTTCATGAATTCATTAACAGGAGTCTTTAAAAGCGCTTCCTCATCGAGACACAAATCTATAATCTCTTCGCCATGCCTTTTCGGGAAACGACTATAAACATTACGTTTGAACTTTTCCACCAATACAGGAATTCCCTCATCCCTTCTTCGGCGGTGGCCTAAAGGGTATTCAACAGCCACTTTATCGGTTTTTGATCCATCATTAAAAAATACCTGTACAGCATTAGCGATACTCCGCTTGCTCGGATCATGATAATCCTCAGACCATTTCTTATTTTCTGCAAGAGACATCTTCTCGCGCAAAGCATCGATTCTCGGATCGCTGGCCACATCATCCTCGTAATGATCCGCATTTAGCTCGCCAAACAATAATCCACAAGCAACCATGTATTGCAGACAGTGATCTCGGTCTGCGGGGTTATGCAGCTCCCCTTCTTTCGAAATGATTCGAATCGCAGATTCATGGGTGGTTAGCTCGATTCTTTCGATATCGTCTAGCTTATTGACCACCTCACTGTGTAGTGCTATCGCTGCTTCTACCGCTGTTTGAGCATGGAATTCAGCGGGATATGAAATCTTAAATAAAATATTCTCCATCACATAGGAACCAAACTCACGCTGAAAACTAAAAGGTTTGCCCTTAAACGACACATCATAAAAACCCCAGTTTTTGGCACTCAACGCACTTGGATAGCCCATCTCACCCGTTAACGTCATCATCGCTAGGCGAACCGCTCTGGAGGTTGCGTCGCCCGCAGCCCAAGATTTGCGAGACCCAGTATTTGGAGAGTGGCGATACGTTCTAAGCGACTGGCCGTCTACAAAAGCCTGAGAAACCGCATCAACAATATCCGCTCGGCTGCCACCCATCATCTGCGTTACCACAGCGGTAGACGCCACTTTAACTAAGATAACGTGATCCAAGCCAACTCGGTTGAAGCTATTATCGAGCGCTAATACGCCCTGTATTTCATGCGCTTTCACCATGGCTTCCAAAACAGTTTCCATAGTTAAAGGTGCATATCCTTCGGCGATTGACTGCCTGCTTAAAAAATCCGCTATTGCAAGGATGCCGCCCAAGTTGTCCGAAGGATGTCCCCACTCAGCCGCCAGCCAAGTATCGTTGAAATCTAGCCACCGAACCATACAACCTATATCGAAAGCCGCTTTAATAGGATCCATTTCAAACTGAGTACCAGGAACACGCGCACCATTAGGTACTGTCGTGCCAGGAACAATTGGTCCTAAGTGTTTTGCACACTCAGGGTAGCGCAAGGCCAAAAAGCCACAGCCGAGCGTATCCATAAGACAATATCGTGCCGTTTCTATCGCCTCATGGCTATCAACTACGTAATCCGCCACATACTCAGCGATCCGCACTAACTCTTCATCTGGCTCGGGACGTACATTAGATTCAACATTTCTCGACTCAACACTTTTCGACATCGAAATCTCCTTGCGCATAAAAAACCTATACACTCACCATAAACAGACGCCATTACTATCTCAAGTTGCAAATGTTAAGTTTTAAAAAGCCACGGTAAGCTTACCAGTGACTAGATACTTTTCCTTACCACAAAAATAAGCCACAATGATGTTCATAAAATAATCACTATAAGCATATATGGACACGCTATACCCAGAGACTTATTACGCGGCAACAAGAAACCAAACCATTACGAGCGATGAGTTTATCGATAACCTTGATGTAGAAACCTGCATCATCGGTGGCGGTTATGCCGGATTAATGACGGCCTTGGGGTTGGTCGAGCGAGGACATAAAAATATTGTTATCGTCGAAAAACACGGTGTCGGCTTTGGGTGTTCTGGCCGAAACGGTGGCTTAGTTTTTGGTGGTTACTCTCTAGGTGTTAGAGCTTTAGCCAAGCAAGTTGGTCTTGAGCGAGCGAAAGAGCTTTACCAGCTGACTCAAGCAGCCGTAAACCTAATACGAAGACGTGTCGTTCAATATACAATTAACTGTGATTTAGTGGATAAAGGGGCACTCTGGGCAAGCTGGTTTAAAGATCAAAGCCTACTACACGAAAAGCAAAACTTCATGCGAGATCAGATGGGGATTGAGTGGGATTACCTTCCACCGGAAGAGTTAAGCGAACAACTCAAAAGCAACCAATACCACGGCGCTTTATATGAACCTAACGCGATGCACTTCCATCCGCTGAATTACGCTTTAGGGATTGCGCAAGAGCTACAGAAACAAGGCGTTAAAATTTTTCAAAACTGTGAAGTTACCGAACTGGATTACAGCGCTCCAACCAAACTGGTTAAAACGGTAAAGGGAGTTATTAAAGCGAAGAATATTGTAGTCGCTGGTGGCGGATATATTGGTAATTTCTGCAAACCTGTTTCCAGCTCCATACTCCCCATCGCTACTTACGTCATGGCTACCGAGCCTTTAGGCGAACGCTTAAAAGAGTCCATCAATACGCAAGCGGCAGTCTACGATACAAGGTTTGCCTTCGACTATTACCGCCCACTCAAAGACACGCGAATACTCTGGGGAGGTCGTATTCACGCCAACACCAAGAAACCTAAAGATCTGAATCACATCCTAAGGCGCGATATGTTAAAAGTATTCCCGCAACTCGAAGGTGTAAAAGTCGAATACGACTGGCAAGGTTGGATGGGCTATGCCAGACATCAAATGGCACAAATAGGACAGTTCGCCCCAAACGTCTGGTACAACACAGGCTTCGGCGGGCACGGTGTCGCGCCAACCACGGCAGCGGGTGAAATAGTCGCCGCCGCAATTACTGGTGAAAATGAAGACTACAAAAAATTTGAGCCTTGGGGACTGACATGGAACGGAGGAGTTTTCGGACCGCCCGCTGCCCAGCTAAGCTACTGGTGGTATCAACTGAAAGACTGGCTAAAAGAAAAAACAGAATAAAAAAGCCTCAAACGAACTCGAGGCTTTGAGTGTTATTTTGCTTTGCCTCTAACGATAAAGCCACTATCCACACCAAACCAGAAAACGTCTTTGTCATCATCATAAAACATATGACGAATGGAGCCGCCACTTGCAACAGTGGTTTGGCTGATAAATTTTTCTTTGTTTGTATCAAACGCTAGCATTTCATTGGGATAAGAACCCGTCTCACCAATCCAAATACGTCCGTCACTATCTAGAGCGGTACCATAAGGTTGACTGTCATGACCATTTGGCGACAACCACTCAGTAAACGTTTCAGACTCAGGGTTAAAGCGCCCTAAATAACCGCGATTAAAATCTACGTACCAAACATTATCATCAGAGGTAATCTCAATACGGCGTGGACGTGCTTTTTCGCGTGGAATAACGAATTCCTCAATAGTGAAACTCTCAAGATTCACACGAGCCAGCTTATTAGTTCCAACCAATACACTCCAAGGCATACCTTCCGAGTCGAGCTTAATACCATAAGGACGAGAGCCTTTTTCTGTGGCCGTTACAAAACGAACCTTACCGTTATTCGTATTAAGGTGCCCAATAGCGTTTGAATGCTGCGCGGTAAACCAAATGTTTTCATCTGAATCAAACACCAAGGTGTGCGGATCTTTGATCGCTTCCGGCATAGGGAATTTTTTAATGTCGCCTGTTTTCGGATCTAACCGACCGATATGAGCATTCTGATTGCCCGCGTACCAAACGCCACCGTCACTAGCCACAATTAAATTATGCGGATGCGAACCCTCTGGAACCGAAAACTGCTTCATAGCGCCCGTTTCAGGGTTTAAACGCGCAATATAATTCCCCGCCTGACCACAAAACCACACCATACCATCAGGTGCCACCGCAGGATCACGTGGACGACCGCCCCACTCGACCTCAAAAGATTTAAGCTCTAAAAGAGATGGCAATGAAGACTTATCTAAAGATGGTGACTTTTCAGTGTCTGAGCTTAGGGCAACGCAAGACACAAAGAATAGAGAGGAGAATATAAAAGGAATAACTAAATAACGACTAAACATACTGACTCCATGATAAAAAAGCCTAGAGCCAGTATAAAGATTAAACAATTTAGTAGCAAAGCACGACTTAACAGGCTAGAGATTTACAAATAGAACTTAAAAACAGTTACACGTAGCCTCGATTAGCCTGAGCGCACCTCGGCACTCCCTTTGGTCGTAATCGAGGGGGCATACGCCCTAATTACCTTAAACTTCGAAGTTCCTTCGAGGCTACGCCTCTAATGTCTTGTCATCCTGAATAGTGACCAAAGGAAATACCTTTAGGTAATTCAGGATCTAGCGACCTTCAATCCAAATGGTGCGTCACGACGCACCCTACTAATATAGCTATCTTCCAAACCTCCGAGTCAAATTAGCCTTATGTTCGATATCTGTCTCACTAGTAAGCGCCATACGCTGATATTCTAAACGTCCTACACAAAATTGGACTCGATTTAAGCTCAAAACATCATCTGGATAACCATCAATCGCTGATATAAGCTCTTTTAGATAGAAAACATTATTAGGCTTCTGTGTTTTAAAAACAGCTTCGCCACTGAACACAACAATATTATGAATCGAGGAAGGTTCAAGAAAGTCCAATAACTTTTCAACTGCCTTAACATGCTTATAGTTTTGATGAATCGGATTTTGAAACTTATGCTTTTCTTTATAAATGGTTTGTGTCCAGACTTTGGACTTAGCTGCCCCAAAGATCCAGCCTTTATAGTGCTTGGTTTCTATAACAAAGATTCCTTTACGAGAAACCAACACATGATCGACTTGTGTTGTAGTCCAGTCTTCAAGCTTCAAGGTTACATTACTTAACAAATGAGCTTCCCCTCCAATGCAATATCTGACGAGAGCTTGCCTTACAAGTGCCTCTCCTCCATTTTCGACAGCATATCTTCGAAAACGTCCAAGAATTAAACCCGAGAAAAAACCAAACAAAAACAACAAACTAAAGCCAATAATTACATTTTGAAAGCTCATAATATTAACTCTTAAAAGGCTCTTCCAAAACAGATTCGTTGCTTATTAGATAAGCCTCCATCCGAAATCAGGGAAACTTCCATAACATTACCTTTAGCATCCCAGGTAATCTCTCTAGTCCAATTATCAGCAACATCAGCGAGCTTTCGTTGATTCTTTGGCCACTTTGGTTTAAAAGAAGGTGCCTGAGCCAACCTTTTATTTTCTATAACTGTAGTTTGGCACTCTAAGCTAGAGCGGTAATTTAAAAGAGTTTTACAGCGGTATTTAATCCTTAAGTCTAACTCTCGAACAACAGGCTTTAGCTCGTCACTTTTTTTAACTAAAGCCTGTTCAAAGCACTTATTAAGATTAAAATTCATTTGATTTTTAGAAAAGAAAATATCCCTCGAAGCCTCTGTTACTTGTTGAGTCAAACTAGAGAATAAAACTAATAAAATTGATTGAGTGATCATATAGTTCCTTTACATATAAAAGTTACTTTGTAACCTCGATTAGCTTTCCGTAATCGAGGTTGCTTACAAGTTAAAACCTCGAAGTTCCTTCGAGGGTACGCTTACTGAAGTTAAATACTTTGGCCATCTTCATCCGATAAAGTATTGCCATTATATTTTATATTTACAATTTTTGGGGATGTTAAGTTTTGTGCGGTTGACAAATTTGTAGTCCAAATAACTTCAAACAAATCTCTTCCTTTATACTCAGTAACTATAGTTCTCCCCTCTATTTTCGTAGCCATCAACTGCTCGTAAAGCCTGTTTAAGTGATTTACTGTAGAGTACGCTTTTAAATGAGGGTTAGTATCTAAATAGCTAGACTCTGCTTCCACCTTATAGCTATAAAGCTCAAACTCTGGTTCAACGGCGCTTGCCCATGTGATCTTGTTCTTTTCTTTTTTTATAAAGACTGGAGAGCTAATAAACCATTTACCAATACTTTTCTCCAGCCCTCTTATTGATGACTTCTTTAATTGCACATCGTATTTGCTTTTAATCTTAGCCTGAACATCCTCTTTATAATATAGTGTCTTTTGATTATCCTCCTCAAAAAATAACTTATCCGCTTTACAAGAATACTCATCTACAAACTCTTCACTAACCTCAGAAACCAGCGTGTTTATCAAGCTTTCTAAGTCCTCAAGTTTAGATAGCACCCTGACATTCTTTCGGTCTTTTGTTAATTCAGTGATGTAGCCTGCATATTGATGGGGTTTTAGGAGAATTTTTTATCAATTGCACAAATGAATGTGCGATTATAGAATCCCTAAAACCTTTTTCTGAGCTTGAATCTTCAAAGGGTGGCATGCGAGACACAGAGCGATTAATGATTTCACCCCAATCGATAATTTTTGTATTAACGTCGACTACAGAAAATCTATGCTCGCTCACCCCTTTCTCAATTGCTTTATCCACATGTAATTCAAGCGTATCCTCACCAACTGCAAACTTATGACCCAGCAACCTTTCGAGTTTCGTCAATGACGGAAGCAAGTCCTTGGCTTTCTTAATCATTTGAAATTTACGTTCGTTAACTACAACCTGAGGCAGGTACCACTCAACATTCAAATCAGAATGTTCTGAATTCTCACTTATAAAATCCCTCAAATTCTTACTAACTAAGTCAGAAGCAACTTTGGTAAATAGAATATTAGTATCGAATATAACCTTTAAATTAGGTATTCTGTCAGCCATAGCATATTTTTCTTGTACTCCATACAAATATAGTCCCACAAAAAAACCACATGACAAATGTGGCTTAATGCAAATATGACTTAAATATCAGTAAATTAGATCAGTTTACTTCCACACTTCCTTCATCAAGTTATAAGCGTTTAATCCTAAAATTTTTTCAATGCGGGTGCTGATATGGCCTCGTTCGGCGAGCTTGTTGGCGAGTTTATAGAACTGGTGGGCAGCTAATAATATCAGGCAAAAAAAACCGCAATTTAATGCGGCTTTAAGAAAGACTCTGAATTATGAAATACATCTCCCTAAAGGGATTTTCTTCGGTCTCCTATATTACACTTGTGCCAGCTGCGCTGTTCAAATAGCTCCCTGCGATTTAGTCCGCGGTAAGCGTACCAAAGGAAGTGCCCTTGGTACCGCGGTATGACAAAAGGAAAGTTAGAAACAATCGCCGGGTACTCTTACCCAGCCTTCCATTAAGATTCTAGCGCTACGGCTCATAAATACTTTTTTGGCGATCCATTGGTCATTTTGTAGTTCAGTTTCTGCGCCAACTTTTAAGGTGCCCGATGGATGACCAAAAACAACGCTTTGACGTTCGCCACCACCTGCAGCTAAGTTCACCACCGTACCTGGAATGGTGGAAGCTGTTGCGATTGCTACGGCGGCTGTGCCCATCATGGCGTGGTGTAGCTTACCCATAGACAATGCGCGTACGTTGAGGTCGATATCGTTGGCGCTGATATTTTTACCGCTAGAAGATACGTAGTCTGCTGGCGGTGCGACGAAGGCGACTTTTGGCGTGTGCTGACGGTTTGCCGCTTCTTCGATATTTTCGATAAGCCCCATCTTTACTGCGCCATGCGCTCGAATCGTTTCGAACATTTCTAACGCTTCGTCGTCGTTATTAATAGCTTCCTGTAACTCGGTGCCGTTATAGGTTTTACCGTTAAAATTGATTTCGTCGGCATTCAAGAAAATCGTTGGAATACCCGCGGTAATCATGGTGGCTTTGAATGTGCCTATACCCGGCACTTCTAATTCATCTATCAGATTACCCGTTGGGAACATAGAACCTTCACCAGCTGGGTCTAGAAAATCGACCTGCACTTCTGCCGCTGGGAACGTCACACCATCAAGAATAAAGTCGCCGGTTTCTTGTACCTTCCCATTGGTGATCGGAACATGAGCAATAATCGTTTTCTCGATATTAGCCTGCCAGATTCGAACTTCGGCATGACCATTTTCAGGAATACGATCAGCATCGACGAGCCCGCTATTAATCGCGAAAGAGCCTACTGCCGCGGTTAAGTTACCGCAATTACCACTCCAATCGATAAAAGGCTTGTCGATAGAAACCTGACCGAATAAATAATTCACGTCATGATCAGCGATATCGCTTTTCGACAATATAACCGTTTTACTGGTACTCGACGTCGCGCCGCCCATGCCATCAGTATGTTTTCCGTAAGGATCTGGGCTTCCAACCACTCGCAATAACAGTGCATCACGTGCAGGGCCCGGAACTTGTGCTTCTTCTGGCAAATCCGTTAGGTTAAAGAAAACACCTTTACTGGTTCCACCACGCATATAAGTGGCTGGAATTTTTATTTGTGGTTCGTGCTTCATGCTAAATCCTAATATTGTTCAATCTAATCAAAAATTATCACTTTCAATAGCCCGTAAAAGGCTAAGGATGAAATCAACAGTGCGAATACAATGCGTATCACTCTTTGTTGGTTGCCTTTATTAAATACTGGTTTTAGCGTGCCGCCCAATACTAACCACAAAGTATCGACTAGTAATCCAACCAGCAAAATACAAGTACTGGCTATTAGTAGGACTGTTATAGAGTCGTTACTGACCAATAGTGGTTGCGATAATAGGGTCAGCATAGCTGCATAGGCTTTAGGGTTGATAATATTAAAGATAAACCCCGTTCTATAGCCAGGTACCTCTGATGCTCGCTGCTGAATAGTACTCGACACAGCTCCAATTTTATATGCTATATAAAGCAAATATAGGCAACTCAGTATTTGTAACGTAAAGGTAATTGCTGGGAACTGCTTGAGTAAAATAGAAAGCCCGAACAGAGTCGCGCATAGCACCACACTTAAACCTGAAATTATCCCAAGCAAAAAAGGCGCGCTTTTACGAAACCCAAAAGATGCGCCTGTTGCTGCTAAAGCTACAGGCACTGGCCCCGGAGAACCCAGCAGTAATGCCGAAGCTGCCGCTAATGTGGCGAGAGACTCCAGCATCACCTTACTTGCTTACACGAAGCAGACTGTTCAAAACTCTTAGCTCGCTGCCAAGAAGTCTTTTGCGAAACGCTGCAATACACCGCCTGCTTCATAGATATTTACTTCTTCAGCGGTATCTAAGCGACATGTCATTGGCACTTCGACTCGCTCACCGTCTTTGCGCTTGATGACTAAGGTCATGGTCGCACCTGGGGCGATATCGCCTTCAACATCATAAGTTTCTGTGCCGTCGATGTTTAGTGTTTTGCGGGTTGTGCCCTCTTTAAACTCAAGTGGTAAAACGCCCATACCGATTAGGTTCGTACGGTGAATACGCTCAAAACCTTCGGCAGCAATAACTTCAACACCCGCCAAACGAACGCCTTTAGCCGCCCAGTCACGCGATGAGCCTTGGCCATAGTCAGCACCTGCGACGATAATCAACGGCTGCTTACGTTCCATGTAGGTTTCAATGGTTTCCCACATACGCATTTCTTTGCCTTCTGGCTCAAGACGCGCTAACGAACCTTGTTTCACCGAACCATCTTCGTTACGAACCATTTCGTTCAGTAACTTAGGGTTAGCGAAAGTTGCACGCTGTGCCGTTAAGTGATCACCACGGTGCGTTGCGTAGGAGTTATAGTCTTCTTCTGGAACGCCCATCGAGTCTAAGTAAGCACCTGCAGCGCTCGACTTTTGAATCGCGTTTGATGGCGATAAGTGGTCAGTGGTAATGTTGTCGCCTAAGACGGCTAACGGACGCATATCCTTCATCGTACGCTCGCCAGCTAATGCGCCTTCCCAATAAGGAGGACGGCGGATATAGGTGCTCATTGGACGCCAGTCATATAGCGGGTCTGTCTTATCGCCCATATCAACTTTGACATTAAACATTGGCTCATAAACATCCCGGAATTGTTGTGGTTTTACTGACTCAGCAACAATCGCATCAATTTCTTCGTCCGTAGGCCAGATATCTTTAAGCGTTACTGGATTGCCGTCTGGGTCAGTACCTAGTACGCCTTTTTCAATATCAAAACGAATGGTACCGGCGATAGCATAAGCAACGACTAATGGCGGCGATGCTAAGAACGCTTGGTCAGCGTGTGGGTGAATACGGCCGTCGAAGTTACGGTTACCTGAAAGTACCGCTGTCGAGTAAAGGTCACGCTCTTCAATCTCTTGCTTAATTTTTGGGTCAAGCGCACCACTCATACCGTTACACGACGTACAGGCATAACCGACAACACCAAAACCTAACTTCTCCATTTCAGGCAGAAGGTTCGCTTCTTCTAGGTATGCAGTAACTGCTTTCGAGCCTGGAGCTAAAGAAGTTTTAACCCAAGGTTTACGCGTTAAGCCCAGCTTATTCGCGTTACGCGCAATAATACCGGCAGCAATCATGTTGCGCGGATTACTGGTATTGGTACAACTGGTAATTGCCGCAATAATACAAGCACCGTCCGGCATTTTGCCTTCTTCAATTTCGTAATCTTTAACAATACCTTTGGCGGCTAAGTCTGTAGTAGAAACACGCGCGTGAGGATTCGATGGCCCCGCTAAGTTACGAACGACTGAGGATAAATCGAACTTTAATACGCGTTCGTACTCTGCTTCGGTTAAAGCGTCAGCCCAAAGGCCGGTTTCTTTAGCATACTTTTCGACTAACTTTACTTGCTCGTCATCACGGCCGGTTAATGTTAAGTAGTCAATCGTCTGCTGATCGATATAGAACATGCCAGCAGTTGCGCCGTACTCTGGGGTCATGTTTGAAATTGTCGCGCGGTCGCCTAACGTCAAGTGCGAAGCTCCTTCGCCAAAGAATTCTAAGTACGCTGAAACTACACGTTCATTACGCAGGAACTCAGTAATCGCAAGCACGATATCCGTGCCCGTAATTCCTGGCTGTGGCTTACCCGTTAGCTCGACACCAACGATGTCTGGAAGACGCATGTAAGAGGCACGACCAAGCATAACGCTTTCAGCTTCAAGACCACCAACACCAACAGCGATAACGCCAAGCGCGTCTACCATTGGAGTGTGGCTATCGGTACCGACAAGCGTGTCTGGGAAAGCGACGCCATCTCTGGCTTCGATTACCGGCGACATACGCTCAAGGTTGATTTGGTGCATAATGCCGTTACCTGGTGGTACTACGTTGACGTTTTTAAACGCCGTTTTACACCAGTTGATAAAGTGGAAGCGGTCTTCGTTTCGACGCTCTTCAATCGCACGGTTCTTTTCGAAGGCATCTTTTTCAAAGCCCGCGTGTTCGACAGCAAGCGAGTGGTCAACGATTAATTGCGTTGGCACAACAGGGTTTACCTGAGCAGGATCACCACCGCCTTCGGCGATAGCATCACGCAAGCCCGCTAAGTCAACAAACGCAGTTTGACCTAAGATATCGTGACAAACGACTCGTGCTGGAAACCATGGAAAATCCAAATCACGCTTACGCTCGATGATCTGCTTTAAGCTATCAGTCAGCATTTCCGGATCACAGCGACGCACTAAATTTTCCGCCAGTACTTTTGAAGTGTACGGAAGTTTGTCATAGGCACCTGGCTGTATGTCTTCAACCGCTTGACGCGTATCGAAGTAATCTAAATCAGTACCTTCGAGTTTCTTTCTGTAATTTGTATTCATAATACCTTAGGTCTCTTAAAAATTTATTTGTAACGCTTCTCTTTAATAAATTTATCAAAGTGTTCCGAATCTATTTCTTCGTCGTATTCTTTTAAATATGCTTTTATTGAATTCTGCTCTTCGATGACAAGCTTGCCGTCTTCATCATAAGCATAGTTCATAGCATCCTTCTTTTTATACTTAAAGTGTGTAATTAATAGATATACGCCATGCTCGTCTTGGCCTATATCAAATGTCTCACTACTACTTTCTAGTGACTGTAACTTTATAGTACCGTCATTATTCTCTTCCGTGAAATACTCAAACTTAGGAGAAGCAACCGCCATAGAAAAACTGTAAAGTCTGAAATAATCTTCTGTTATTTCGTAAAGACTATCGTCTCTATGTTTTTGCAACTTGTCTGCCATGTCCTTCTCTTTACCGACTAATCCCTTAGATTGCTCCTTGCTTTTTTCCGTATCAATAGCCCAAACACCCAAATACCAGTCGTCTTGTGCAGAACTAACCATAGATACCACCATTAATATAATTCCAATACGATACTTCATCGTATATCCCTATTCCTTGATTGAAAGTTTACAAAAGATCCCGAATCTAGTTCAGGATGAAGGTCATGCTAGTCATTGCGTAGCCTTTAGGCTGAAGCAATCTCATAACCTTGCACACATCACTTCAAAAGATTGCGCCCAAGGGCATTTCCGTTGGGCACCGCGGTCGCAAGCGACCTTGCAATGACTTAGTTTGCTTTTCTATTAAAGTGAATTTTAGCGTTGCCATTCACCTCAATATCAAAGACTGGAAATATGGCGATGGAAACACTTAAACAATTTTTTAGCGCCACAAACCAGCCCCCTTAAACCTAAAATGAATTTTAGCGTTTAGAGCAAGGCTTGTGGTGAATTTATTGAGAGAGTTTACACTTAGTAAATGGCCAAAATAAATTCACCGCGTAACGCTGCTATTGGCGCTAAAAAGCATTTTAACGTTTGTCGATTCCAACGAACTCACGCGGCTCCGGCCCCGTGTAGTTAGCACTTGGACGAATAATCTTGCCGTCTACGCGCTGTTCCATAACGTGTGCTGACCAGCCTGCAATTCGTGACATTACGAAGATTGGCGTGAACATTGACGTTGGGATACCCATTTTGTTGTATGACACTGCTGAGAACCAGTCTAAGTTAGGGAACATTTTCTTTTCGTCCCACATCACTGTTTCTAGGCGCTCTGCAATGTTGTACAAGTTAGTATCACCTTGCTCAACCGATAATTCTTTAGCCACTTTCTTGATAACGTCATTACGAGGATCGCCCGTAGTGTAAACAGGGTGACCGAAACCAATTACGATTTCTTTGCGAGAGATACGCTCTTTGATATCAGCTTCCGCTTGATCTGGATTGTCATAACGCATTTGGATGTCTAACGCGACTTCGTTGGCACCACCGTGCTTAGGACCACGCAGTGCACCAATACCACCACAAATCGCTGAGTACATGTCTGAACCTGTACCTGTAATTACGCGGCTAGTGAAAGTCGATGCATTAAACTCATGCTCAGCATATAAGTTCAATGAAATTTGCATCGCACGAACCCATGAATCAGGGCATGGTTCGCCGTGTAATAAGTGTAAGAAGTGGCCTGCGATAGAGTCTTCATCAGTCTCAAGTTCAATCGCTACACCGTTGTGCGAGAAGTGATACCAGTAAAGAAGCATTGATGGGAAAGAGGCCATTAAACGATCGGCAATATCTTTTGCTTCGTTCATTGGCTGGCTTTCGCGCTCTGGTAAAACCGTACCTAGAATCGAACAACCCGTGCGCAAAACGTCCATCGGATGTGCGTTTGCAGGAATAAGTTCTAGTGCGTCTTGTACTAGCGCTGGTAAACCACGAAGTGCTTTTAATTTACGCTTGTAGTTTTTTAGCTCAGCAGCATTTGGTAATTTGCCGTGAATTAACAGGTGCGCAACCTCTTCAAACTCACAGTTTTCTGCTAAATCTAAAATATCATAACCACGGTAGTGTAAATCGTTTCCGCTACGACCCACAGTACATAGGGCAGTATTACCTGCTGGTACGCCTGATAGGGCTACCGACTTTTTTGGTTTTGGTAAAACTGACTCACTCATATTGTGTACTCCTGTTTTAAATTTAAATTCTGTTTCTATCTAGTCGTCACTGACTTAGCAAATTCATGTCATCCTGAGTTTAACTCAGGATCTTGAAACGGTTACTCCAGCTTAACAAAGATCCTGAATCTAGTTCAGGATGACAGATAAGATAGAGTTTTTGCATTCATCAATGACGTACTTAATACTTACTTTTCTTTTCCTTCGGCAAAAAGCTGATCCAGCTTCTGCTCATAATCATGGTAGCCAAGGTATTCATAAAGCTCTTCACGAGTCTGCATGATTTCTACCACATCACGCTGATGACCTTTTTCGAGAACGTCACGGTAGAAAGTCTCAGCGGCTTTGTTCATGGCACGGTATGCACCACAACAATATAAAACGATATCCACGCCCTGCTCGCCTAACTCTTCACACGAAAACAGTGGCGTTTGGCCAAACTCAGTAATGTTAGCCAATATTGGAGCGTTTACGTGCTCACGGAAGTACTTGTAGTCTTCCAGCTTACTCATCGCTTCTGGGAAAATCATGTCCGCGCCAGCTTCAAGACACGCGTTGGAGCGATCAATCGCCGACTGCATACCTTCGACACCAAGTGCGTCAGTTCGTGCCATAATCACGAAGTTTTCATCGGTACGCGCATCAACTGCCGCTTTAATACGATCAACCATTTCCTGCTGGCTGACGATTTCTTTGTTTGGACGATGACCACAACGCTTCGCCGCAACTTGATCTTCCATGTGGAAACCAGCCGCACCTGCTTTAATCAAAGAACGCGTAGTGCGCGCGATATTAAAAGCACCACCGAAACCAGTGTCGATATCAACCAATAGCGGCAAGCTACAAACGTCAGTGATACGACGAATATCGACTAATAAATCTTCAGCAGTAGAAATACCTAAATCCGGCATCCCTAACGAGTTAGCAGCCACACCGCCACCAGAAAGGTAAACCGCTTTATGACCTACTTGCTCAGCCATACGCGCCGCGTAAGCCGTAATCGTTCCCATGACCTGTAACGGATTATTTTCTTCAACCGCTTTTCTTAATTTTAAACCTGCACTCATAATTCTTTGCCTTATTAATTATTCCGTCATTGCGAGTCGCGACTAGGTGCGACGTGGCAATCTCAATCACATGAGCAAATAGAGATTGCTTCGGCCAAAGGCCTCGCAAAGATGTGTTGTAAATTTATGAAGCTAATTTCACTTTCCAAATTTGTGGCCCCGTCTTATGGACACTCTCGCCCGACGAGTCCACCGCAACCGTCACTGGCATATCTTCAACGTCAAACTCATACACCGCTTCCATACCCAGTTCAGGGAATGCGACAACTCGTGAGTTTTTAATCGCTTTAGAGACTAAATAAGCCGCGCCACCGGTAGCCATTAAGTAAACCGACTGATGCTTTTTAATCGCTTCAATCGCTTCGTCGCCACGCTCGGCTTTACCGATCATGCCTAATAAGCCTGTTCTATCGAGCATCATCTCGGTGAACTTGTCCATACGCGTTGCGGTTGTTGGGCCGGCTGGGCCTACGGCTTCGTCGCCAACGGCGTCTACTGGGCCAACGTAATAGATGAAACGGTTATTGAAATCTAGCCCTTCTGGCAAGCCTTCGCCAGAATCGAGCAAATCTTTAATTTTCTTATGCGCAGCGTCACGCCCTGTTAGGATTTTGCCGTTAAGCAATAACACATCGCCCGGCTTCCAGCTGGCAACTTCTTCAGGAGTAACGTTATCCATATCCACGCGCTTAGCGTCGGCTGAAGCTTCATACTCCATATCTGGCCAATCTTCGATTGACGGTGGCGCTAACATCGCAGGGCCTGTACCGTCTAACGTGAAGTGAATATGACGAGTCGCAGCACAGTTTGGAATCATGGCTACAGGCTTAGAAGCCGCGTGAGTCGGCCAGTCTTTGATTTTGACATCTAATACTGTGGTGACACCGCCAAGACCTTGTGCACCGATACCTAGCTTATTAACCGCTTCATAAATATCGATACGCAGTTCTTCAACTTTGTTGTTCGGACCACGCTTTAAAAGCTTCTGCATATCGATCGGATCCATTAAGGATTCTTTCGCTAGCACCATCGCTTTTTCAGCAGTACCGCCAACGCCGATACCCAGCATACCAGGCGGACACCAGCCAGCACCCATCTTTGGGACTGTTTCCACAACCCAGTCGACAATCGAGTCGCTTGGGTTAAGCATTACGAACTTAGATTTGTTCTCAGAACCACCGCCTTTAGCTGCACAGGTGACTTCGACTTTGTCGCCTTTAACCATTTCGACGTGTACCACAGCTGGCGTGTTGTCTTTCGAGTTAAGGCGTTTGCCCGCAGGATCCATCAATACTGAGGCTCGAAGCGGGTTTTCTTTATTGGTATAAGCGCGTCTTACGCCCTCGTCCACCATTTCTTGAATCGTCATGCCTCCTTCAAAGGTCGCGTCCATCCCCACTTTGACAAAAGCACAGGCAATACCTGTATCTTGGCAAACTGGACGATGGCCCATAGCTGACATGCGCGAATTCACAAGAATTTGCTTCATGGCATCTTTAGCAGCAGGACTTTCTTCTTTTTCATAAGCCGCAGACATGGCTTGGATGAAATCTTTAGGATGGTAATATGAAATGTACTGAAAAGCGTCAGCAACGCTTTCGATAAAATCTTCGGCTTTAATTATGCCCATGCAAGGTCTCTCCGAATCTTGGTTTGTCGAGCTTATGTGGGCTTCGCTATACAAGCTACACATAAACCTCTAAAATCGGTGCATCATTATACAGGCTGGATCAGGCGTTTCCCAAATTTTGGAGCTTAATAAGCGAACCAGCATCATTTTTAGACTATATTTTAATCGATTTGCATGAAAAAAGAGCAGCAACAAGACACTTTCGTCGAGTTACCCTATCTTGAGCCCGCTGGCGTGCGCGACTTATTTTCACACTTTGTGGATGAGCCGTGGGCGTTATTGTTGGATAGTGGCAAGACTCTACACCAAGCTTCGCAGTTCGATATTATTTTAGCTCGACCTAGAGCCACCTTCGCCTTCTCACATGATAAAAGCACCATTACTGGTGCCGATATCGATACCACAAACGAGCTATTTGAAGACTTAAAGCGTTTTTATGAGTTTGGTCTAAAGGATTACCAGCCTCTACCAAGCAAGATGCCAACCTTGCCTTTCCATGGCGGAATCGCTGGCTTTTGTAGTTATGACGTTGGGCGCTATGTGGAAAACTTACCCTCTATCGCCACAAACGATATAGGGCTTCCTGAGCTCGCTTTTGGCTTGTATGAATGGGCTTTTATTAGCGATCATAAAAATCATCAAAGTTACTTGGTTAAATTTTGTCGCTACTGCGACAGCTATTGGAAGGACATTGTTGCCGAGTTTGATTCGCTTTATGGCAATAGTGACAATCCTACTCCCGCCTCGTCCAAAAAAGGATTTAGTTTAAGCACGCCATGGCGAAGCAATATGGACAAAGACGCTTATATCGAACGCTTTCAGAAAGTACACGACTATATTCATGCGGGCGATTGTTATCAGGTTAATTTGGCTCAACGTTTTTCAGCCAATTTCGAGGGGCACCCTTGGAACGCCTACTTAAAACTAACCGAGCATAACCAAGCGCCTTTTTCGTCCTATATGAACTTGGAGCAGCAACAAATCTTGTCGTTATCACCGGAGCGTTTTATTCAAGTATTCCCGCAAGGTAGTGGCAAAAAGAAAAAGCTTAGAGTGATAACACAGCCGATCAAAGGCACTCGACCTAGAAGCCAAGACGAAGCTGAAGATAAACGCCTTTCTGATGAGCTACAACATAGCGAGAAAGATCGTGCTGAAAACTTAATGATCGTCGATCTACTGCGTAACGATATTGGTCGTAACGCCGAAATTGGCTCGGTCGAAGTGACCAAACTGTTTGAATTGCAGTCTTTTATTTCTGTGCATCACTTGGTCAGCACTATCGAAGCAAACCTTGCCGAAAGCAGCGATATCTTTACGCTGCTAAAACACTGCTTTCCAGGCGGCTCAATTACTGGCGCACCCAAAGTACGCGCGATGGAGATTATCGAAGAGCTTGAGCCACACCGACGTAGTATCTATTGTGGTTCCATGCTGTATTTAGACTTTAGGGGCTACTTGGATTCAAATATCGCTATACGCACACTGGTTACTGATAACGGTAAGATTCACGCTTGGGCTGGTGGCGGTTTAGTGGCTGATTCAGAGGCTCACAACGAGTACGAAGAAACATTGCATAAACTGAGCAAAATTTTACCCGTGTTAAGCGAAGAAGAATTGCAGTAAGCTAGTGGTAACCATAGTAGCAAAATAAAGTTGTACGATAAGATGATCACTCTCGAACACATACAACAAGCACTCAATGCCTCAGATGAAATTACTCCACGTGTAGCGGAGCTGCGCCCGAGTGCTGTGTTAGTACCATTGATTGAGAAAAAAGATGGGCTACACCTTCTGCTAACTCAGAGGTCTGAACATCTGCGCCATCATGCCGGTCAGATTAGTTTCCCAGGCGGAAGTATGGATAAAACGGATGATAGCTTAATCCATACCGCTTTACGCGAGACAGAAGAGGAAGTTGGGATTCTGCAAACTGAGATTGATGTAATGGGAAAACTTCCTTTACAACCCACGGGATCAGGTTTCCTTATTCAGCCAGTTGTTGGTAAGCTCCCCACCGATTTCGAGTTAGTCTTATGTGAAGACGAAGTTTCTTCGGCCTTTGAAGCACCTGTCGACTTTTTGTTTAATCCCGAAAACCAGATACATTCTTACCAAGAGTTTGGTGGAAAAAGCTATTCAATATACTCGATCCCGTATGAAGGATGGAATATTTGGGGAGCGACAGCCAATATCATCGTTAAGTTTTCAAAACTTATCAACAACTCACCTTATATTAATAAATTGTAGCCTACTTCGATCTCGATCCCTTCACTGAATATCCACTTCGCATTTGCTATAGTAGTTTTATTCGCAGAACGAGTTGAGGTGATTTTATGCCACATATTCTTATCACTGGTGGAACTGGTTTTATCGGCAGGAATTTAATTCCTCTGTTACAAGAAAAGTCCTATGAAATTACGGTGCTCACTCGTTCACCGGACAAATATAACGCCTTCCCTGTTTTTAATAATGTCACATTAACCAGCTCTTTATCCGAAGTTGAGCCCGTCGATATAGTGATCAACTTAGCTGGTGCAAACCTTTCAGCAAAGCGTTGGAGCGATAGTTATAAACAGGAAATCGTCGAGAGCAGACTTAACTTAACCGAGAACTTAATTGCATGGCTTCAAGGACAATCTCACAAACCACACACTTTTATCAGTGGCTCCGCCATTGGTTTTTATGGTGCTCGAGGCAATGAAATACTGAATGAAGACTCTACCTCTGGCAGTGCATCTGAATTTCAGGTAAGGCTTTGTACGCGCTGGGAGGATGCGGCATATCGTGCTGAGTCTCTAGGAATACGAGTTTGTTGCATACGAACTGGCGTGGTACTCGGCGATGAAGGCGCCTTACAGAAAATGTTACCACCTTTTAAGCTTGGTCTGGGCGGCAAGTTAGGCTCCGGAAATCAGTACTTTTCGTGGATTCATATTGATGATCACGTCAAAGCTGTAATTCATCTTATCGAAAACTCAAGCTTATCTGGAGCTTTTAACCTCACTGCACCGCACCCGGTTACAAATGAGCGACTCACAAAGGTCATGGGCAAAGCCCTAAAGCGCCCTACATTCGCCACTATGCCTGCGTTTGCCTTAAAAATCATTGTCGGAGAGATGGCGACAATGTTGTTGACTGGACAACGAGTTCACCCCAAAAAACTTGAAGAATCAGGCTTCACCTTCGAGTATCCCACGATAGATGAAGCCTTAGATGACTTGATATAACTTGTGTTGCTTTACTGAGCTTGTTTAGCTTCTTGTACGAGTTGTTTTACATCCTCACGGAGCTTTCTAGCATCATAGATAATGCCATCTTTTATGGTATATTTTACGCCACCCACATACTCGGCTTTATTGTCTAGGCCTAAACGATAGTGACCGTTTCCATACAGGACCTTAAAGTTGGCGATAGGATTCTCTTCGACAATTACCAAGTCAGCTAATTTGCCAGCCTGGATAGTCCCTATTTTATCTTCTAAGCCTAACGCTTCCGCGCCTTTGATCGTTGCAGACTGCACGACCTCTAAAGGATGGAACCCTGCTTCTTGCAATAGTTCAAGCTCACGAATAAAGCCAAAGCCAAAGATTTTATAGATATAGCCAGCATCCGAGCCAGTCGTCACTCGACCGCCATGATTTTTGTAATCATTTAAGAAGCTCATCCAGATCCTGTAATTGTTTTTCCAATCGACTTCATTCTGCGTGGTCCAATCGAAGAAGTAGGAACCGTGAGACTCTCTATTGGGCTCAAAAAAAGCTTTTAACTTTGAATGTGTGAAGTCTTTATGCCATGGAGCATTACGGGCTCGCATCACATCACGACTTGCTTCATAAATGGTCAACGTAGGATTCAGTGTAAAATCAAGCTCGATAAGCTCATCACGAACGGCGTTCCATTTGTCAGAGCCTTTTTCAGCTGCTTGTTGCCACAAGCGACCGGCCTCCGTGAAACGGTGTGATTCGTTATTGTAGTTATATTTTATGGGGTAGTCCTGAATCACTTTATCTTCAAACAAAGCTTCCGGTAAGCCATACCAGTGCTCCATAGAAGTTAATCCAAGCCGGGCGGAGTCGAGAGCATTAGTATCAACCACGTTAAGCTGAGCGTGATGCATCATGGTGCCTAAACCCTGCTTGTTCGCTTCGTCTAAGGCCGCCTCCATCATAGGGCGTGGTAAGCCAAAAAATTTAATGCCTTTAGCGCCCTTATCCGCAACATGTCGTACCCAGCGGCGTGTTTCTTTTGGTGTCGTAATTTCTTTATCCCAATCCATGTTAAAGCCGACATAAGGCACAATTCTTGGTGCAACGATTTCGTTTTTCTCACTTAACCTCTGATGCTTCAACGTCCAGTCCAAACCGTTAAAGCTTCCTGGCTCGCGCACCGTCGTAATACCATGGCCTAACCATAACTTAAACGGATATTCAGCCGGCAAACCATCGACACTACCTGCAATATGGCCGTGCATATCGACAAAACCAGGCAAAATATAGTGACCAGAAACATCTAGCTCTTTATCGCCCTCTTTCGCTTTAGGCCGACGCGATTCGTTGATAGGTACGCCCGGAGCGCCAACAGAGCGAACAGAGACGATCTTGTTACCTTCAATAATAATATCAACGGGCCCATATGGTGGCGCACCCTTACCATCGATTACCGTAGCACCACGCAAGATTAAGCGGTTATACGGGCCTTCCCCTTCAGAACTTAGTGGAGCATCCAGTGTTCGAGCAGATAAAGTAACGCAAGAAATACAGAAAAGTATAAATAAAAGATAACGAATCATTGCTATGTCCCCAAAATCAATTAAGCACAAGATGCACTATGCAAAGCAATTAATCAAGACGTGATGGTACTTCAGATAATTTAATCTAGGACTAGAAACATTAGTTTAGGTGATAGAAATGGACTGCCAGTAGAGCCTTAACCAAAATCCGAAATACTTAAACCAAACTCGTTTAAAGACTCTTGATCCAGCTTCAGTCCAGTCAAAGGCGGAATCACTAAAGTTGAAATGGACGTTAAATCCATAGCGGGTAAATCTTTAAGCTTAAACTTATCGATGCGCGGATTGTGGATAGGAATAAATGGAGCTTCATATAAGATCATTTCATGCTCCAATGGGTACCATTTATTCAAAACCCGAACTGTTGCACCAAGGTTTTTCTGAGTGGTCTTGAAGGTCTTAAGAGTATGCTCCCCAGCTAAACCGATCTGCCATAAAATGGTATAGGCCGAAGTATTAAGCGGTACACCGCTTAATAGAAATTGAGTCGCTTCATAAGCTTGGCAGCCTGTAGTACCAGGATCTATGCCAAGATCGGCAAATAAACAAGCATCGGCAGAGACGCCTGGGAGCATCTGGGCTTGATATCCCTCATTCCTGAGGGTTTCGATAGCAAAGTGACCAACACAAGCAAAGATCCCGGGATGGCCATAGAGCGCCAACACCACTTTCTTACCGTCACGCACCGCCTGACAAACCACATTCTTCATTTCTTGGTAGGTTTGTCGTCGAGACTTCCCTTCTTCATAGAGGTACTGCAAACTCGTATAAGAAGGGTTTAATGATTTAACCCAGTCTTCCGATAGTTTATCTGGCAAAATACCAAAAACAGTTTCCGCCTGCACTAGGTAGTCTTTCGACAAGGTTGTGATTTGTCCAGCTAAAGTGATGCCTGTACCTATACAGGTTAAAGAGCCGCTAGAGGGTGTTGTTTTCATAAGGGTGCTAACTTAATAGATTTGGATTTGGTTTCTGCCGTTTCTTTTAGCTTTATACATCGCATTATCAGCTTCTATTATCAGTTCTTCTAAGGACTCGCCATTAGTTTTGGCCGCCACCCCGAAGCTAGCAGTTATTTCGAAATCACTGGGTAATTTTGCATGTTCAATGTCTTTAAAGCCTTCAACGCAGCGCTCAATAAACTTCTTCGCATCAGCGCTGTTACATTGAGGCAGGATAACGATAAACTCCTCGCCACCAAGACGCCCAAACACATCGACTGCCCGGGTCCTCTCTTTCACGCACTGGCTTACTTTAGTTAGGACCCAATCGCCCATTGCATGGCCATACTTATCATTAACGGTTTTAAAATAATCTAAATCAAAAATAATGACACAATAATGACTATTTTTTATCAGGCTTTCATGGTGGACTTCATGGGCTAGTTTTAGCGCATAGCGACGGTTTAAAGTATTAGTCAGAGCATCTATTTGAGACAACTTTTGGTATCGTTCTTTTTGCTTCTTGACGCGCCACAACCACAAACTAATACCAGAAAGTATGATTAATACTATGACTGAAAGTAATTGGAAGTTTCTCTTCGATTGTTCCTCAACTTGACGAGTTAGCTCTAGCAGTCTGTTTTTTTGATCGAGTATTTGTATTTGAGCATTTTGATCTAAATGTGCGTACTTAACTTTTTGATAGGCTAGGTTTTTACTGGCCTGTAAAGCCAGCATTTTATCTTGAATTTGTGCAAGTTTCGATAAAGCATCATAAGCAGCAATATGGTTTTCATTCAGCTTATGATATTTAGCCAACAATGCGGTGGCTTCCTTTCTATTCATGCCAGACTCTTGTAAAGACGGTTCTTGTAACACCTCATCAATATTGGCTTTGGCTTTTCCAAGCTCCCCTGTCTGCAAATAAATTTTTGCCAAACCAAGCTTCATTTGAAGTATTTCAGGTAAGTAGCCACTTCGAGCAGATATTTTCAATGCGGTATTGTAGGCCAACTCAGACTGTTCTAGCTGTCCCTGATTGAAGTAATTTAAGCCCAGGTTTTTGTAAAGGTATGCATCCACCACCGAAAGGTTTAATCCTTTGCAAAAGTCTATGGCATCTTTCAGTCGGTCTTCATGGTTATGCTGGCTATTTTGAAACAAGAAAATATTTGCAATTAATGCTTTCGCGTAACACTGATCAGGGTTGTCATTAATTGCTACTGCAATATCCCTTGCTTTTAATACATACTCTAATGCCTCGTCATAGGCTTCGAGTTCTACAAAAATATTTGCCGCGGCGTAGTAAGAGTTGAACTGCAACGCTTCATCACTAATTTGGGGCACTATTGATAAAGCTTCGAACAAATTATTAAAGGCTTCATGATATTTATTCAAGCTCATAAAAACCTGGGACAATAGGGAGTACGCAGCTAACCTTGAATCCTCGGATACATCAGGTAACTGTAGTAATAATTCTAGTGGCCTTTTTGCTTTCTGGTTCTCTGATTTCAGTATGTAGAAATATGATTCTTGAATATAGAATTGAGCTCTCTGCTCATTACTTACAAACTCATCCATTCGTTCATGTAAGTCCTGAATCAACTGAAATGCTTTATTAGAATCGTAAGTGTTGCTTTCCCTAAGCTGAGCTAAGTCCTCTTCTACATCTGCTTTTGCTGTACCAAAGGCAGTGCATAGAACCAAAAAGAATACTAAGACTTTCACTAAGACTTACAGGTTGTGCTCTTTTACATTATGAACTACCACAGCGTACTCTCCTCCACCAGTTAGCTCCTTTACTTTTGCCGTATCATTATTTTGTACAGCGCTGATCTCCTCATCATTCAAACCAGCTGCTTTCATAGTTGCAACAGGCTCAGCTTTGTAGTCTTCCATTAACTTTGCGTTCGTGCCTAACTCAGTTAAAAACTTGTTTAAAGTTGACATTTTAGTCCCCAATTTGGTTATTTATTATTTCCACAAAGACAAATAGTACAGAATTTAGGCAATTATACCACTGTTTTTTATATCAAAAGGATATGAAAACGGTATAAAAATAGGGGGGGATTCGAGTTTAGAAGTAAATAAAGGAAAAACTCTCTGTATTCTTTTCTTGCAGTCCATTGCTTTTACCGGATAAATAGTAAATAAAACCTAGCTAAGTTGCTCAATCCTTTTCTGAGTTATTAGTCACGCCACTAGGCACATGACCACTAGCGACATGCCCCTTTGCACGGTCAATATGGCCTTCTTGATCGTCGAAGAAGACGTCAGCTCCGAATGCTTTGAGAAATTTAGTTTTGTCCATACCACCAAGGAATAAGGCTTCGTCAATACGGATGTCCCAGTAGCGGAGCGTTCGAATAACGCGCTCGTGGGCTGGCGCTGAACGGGCAGTAACTAATGCAGTACGGATTGGGCAGTTATCTTGGGTATATTCTTTTTGGAGTTTATGGAGCGCTTGTAAGAAGTTTTTAAAAGGCCCGCCTTCTAATGGTGTTTGTGCCGATTGTTTTTCGGAACGAGTAAACTCTTCAAGGCCATCTTGTTGGAATATCCGCTCTGCCTCATCTGAAAATAAAACAGCGTCACCATCAAAAGCAAATTTGATAATCTCACTATCGTTACTCGCCTGTGTCGGTGAAACAATCGTTGCAGCGGCAATGCCTGCATTGATGGCTTGCAAGACATCTTTAGGATTAGTCGATAAAAACAGGTGTGCACCAAACGCTTCGGCATATAAATAGGGGCTGTTTCCTGAGGTAAAAGCGGCTCGGGTTATTTGAAGTTGGTGATTTTCTATTGAGTTAAAGACACGCAATCCTGTGTCGGCGCTATTACGCGATAAAAGAATGACCTCAACTCTTGGTGTGTCTTTTTTGCTTTCGTTCAACGATAAGAGCTTTTTAACGAGACCAAAAGCTGCGCCTGGCTTCAGTAACTCATCTTCATGATCAATTTGATATTGCGCATAACTAGCCACCCCACTTTCCATATATATGCGGTGGCTTTCAGCTAAATCAAACAGTGCAGTGGATGAGATCGCTATAACTAGCGTGTCGTTGAATTCTATTGGCATAGGTTATATTTTTACCACTCTTCGCAATCTTCCTCAAACTCACAGTCATCCTCAATTGGAGGACGGCCATCATAAATCAAGAATTCACGGCGTTGTAAATAGGCGTCACGAACTAGTAAGTATTCGTCTAAAGCTTCTTCAAGCTGGGCTTCTAAGGGTAGAAGTTCCGCCCGGGTATCAATCAACCATAAGGCACGCAACGCCCATTCGGTTTGACTATCGTTAAGTGAGTCGTATGGACTATAAATACCGAAAGAATCTACCGCAAAGCCGATACCATCGCGTGGATTAGATGGGCCTATAAAAGGTAACATTAAGTATGGGCCAGATTCGAAGCCCCAAACAGCCAGTGTTTGACCAAAATCCTCTTCTTGTTGTTTGATGCCCATTTCGGTTGCAGGATCTAATAAACCCGCTAAACCAATGGTGCTATTGATCAAAAAGCGACCTGAGCTTTTACCCGCGTCACCGAACTTACCTTGAAACAGTGAGTTAACAATGTTTGAAATTTCACCTAAATTTGAAAAGAAGTTAGAAACCCCCTTCTCTACAGGGTCGGGTGTTACATATTGATACCCTTCTGCCACTGGTTTTAATAAAATTTTGTCCATCGCACGGTTAAACTCCCAAACGGCCCTATTATGCTCTTCATAAGGATCTTTAGGGTTGTCACCTGTTGTGGCACAAGCTGAGAGTAAAAATGTGAATAATATTGCAAAGGTAAGGTTATTTTTCATCCCGTATCAACCTAATGTACTTTCTAAGCGCTAATGATAAAGCACAGGCCCTGATATGACCAGTGTTAAACGATTGCTATGTGGGGTTTAATTATGCAGTTCCTAGGATTATGTCACGCTCTAACAAACTGGTAAGAATTTGTTGCCCACCATTCAGTATTTGTTCAGGCTGTGGGAACTGAGTTTCTTCTATTAACTGCTCTAAGGCTACTCTACCAGCGATTTGTCGGCCCTCTTGCAAATGCTCGATAAAAATATCGAGCAAGCGATAGGTCATGGAGTTAGCCTCCATAAAGTCGAGCTCATGCTTACGGTTACGGCTTATAAGCAAAAATGTCGGTGTCGCTGGTGGTTCCTGTGGGTTATAGCTTTGGCCAATTCGGTGTACCGGATATTCATAGACCAAACTGTGTGCTAACGGCGACACCACTACCGGTTCGTTCATCAGATCACCGTTTCTATCGTGGGGAATGCCTAAAATATCCACTTTGGCAGAAACCGTTTCAACCTCCATCCACTCCCAGTGAGCAAGCTCTAACATAAAGGGTAAATCATCAGCCTCAGGAGCTCGGTGCTCGGAAAGATAGCTCAAAAACTCTTTAGCAATCTCCACAAAGTATGGGGACTCAGCACGATAATCTGTAAAGAAACCACGCACCATACGATGCCACTTCTCGTCAGAAGTCAAAGAATGGAGTATTGGAAAGCCGTTGCTACAAAAGCCCTCAATATTGTTATAGAAAAGGTCTTGATAGACTTTCATACGTCTCGCTTCGATGCCTTCAGGAGACTTGAATTTCGCTGGATTACGCAAGCTCTTAGAGAACTCAAATTGAACTTGTTGGAATTTTGGTAATTCTTTATTCATAGCTTTGCCTAATCAAGCTATAGCCGGCTGAGCGGCAGAATTATCGCTGTATTTCTCTTGTAATGCTTTAATTTTATCCACTTCAGATAATAACTGTGGCATTGCTGGAATATTGAAATCTCGCTCTAATAGCGTAGGAAAAACTCCAAAATGTTGATAGGCGACCTCTAAAAGCGACCAAACATCATCTTTAACGTCCGCTCCATGCGTATCCACTTTAAGATCATCAGCTTCATCATAATGCCCAGCAATATGCGAATAGGCCACGCGTTCTTTGGGTAGCTCTAGTAAGAATTCTTTCGGATCGTAGCGATGATTGATGCTATTGACGTAGATGTTATTGATATCGAGCAAAATGTCGCAGTCAGCTTCGGCGACTACCGCTTTAAAAAATTCGATTTCAGACATTTCTTGGCCTGGCGCCGCATAATAAGAAACGTTTTCCATCGCCAAGCGTTGCCCTATGATGTCTTGTACTTGTTTTATCCGATCGGAAACATAATGCACAGCTTCCTCCGTGAACGGAATAGGCATTAAGTCGTACATTTGACCATCATCGCTACAGTAGCTTAGATGCTCGCTGTAACAGCGGATATTGTATTTCTTAATAAAAGCCGCTACGTCTTTAATAAACGATAGATCTAAGGGGCTGGGACTGCCTATTGATAAAGATAAACCATGAATGACAAAAGGAAACCGCTCAGCATATTGTTCAAACACTTGCTCTAAGTGACCACCGAAAGGAAGCCAATTTTCTGGAGCTACTTCCATAAAGTCGACATTAGAATTATCGAGGGCTTCAAACTCACGCATGAAGTCTCTTCTCAAACCTAGTCCGGCACCGGTTACTGGATACAAATGATCACCTTTATAACGTTTATGGGTGAGACGTATGTAGCATGGGGCTACTCTACAGTAAAAAGCTTAGCTTATAAGGGCTCTAATTAACCCACTTATAAACCAAGCTCTTTATGCTAAGACCATAGCAATGACTGCTATGGATTAGGTTACAAAGTCTGCTTGAAGGTGTTACTTCAGCAAATGGAGCATAGCAATTAAGCTACGCCACACTTACCTTCGCCACATTTACCTTCTTTGGCTTTGTCGGCTTTATCTTCGCCACACTTGCCTTCGCCACATTTACCTTCTTTAGCTTTTTTAGCGTGATCTTCACCACACTTGCCTTCACCACATTTACCTTCTTTGGCTTTTTTAGCGTGATCTTCACCACACTTGCCTTCGCCACATTTACCTTCTTTGGCTTTTTTAGCGTGATCTTCACCGCACTTGCCTTCGCCACACTTACCTTCTTTGGCTTTGTCGGCTTTATCTTCACCACACTTACCTTCACCGCATTTGCCTTCACCGGCTTCGAATTTGGCAAGATCATAACCAGCTTGAAGGTCATTCAGTGCAAATGGGTTATCGCTAGCAGTAGCTGTACCCATAGCCGCAGATGCTGCGATTGATGCGCCTACGATTACCGCTAACTTTTTCTTGTCTTTACTTAACATAGATCTTACTCCTAAGTTGATAGTGATTATTTATGTTCTTCAAAATTTAGATTCAACATATCTGATTTTGTTACAGATTTTCGGTATTTCGTCTGTATTTTGTTATTTTTGCAGTATCAATGTGCAAAAATCAACATCTACATCACTATTCCACGCGCTCCGTGATTTCTATGTGAAAGGTTTCGCTAGGTGTTAAAGAAGACAGTAGTTCAGTTTTTCCGAACTTATCACCAGTTTCTGGTTGCGCTAAACCACTTTGCGAAAGACGTACTTCAACATACACATTTTCACTGGCCCAGAGGTCAACACCAGGTAACATGACATTGTCAGGGGAAAGTTTTAACGGTTCATCAAGCTTTGCGATGTCTATAGACTTAACAGCTACAGGTGGGCCACCCTCTGCACGGCGGACTAATACAAAGGCCTTTTTATAGCGCGTCAATAACAGCTGATCGATGTTATCGACCACCACTTTAATGTGATTTAAAGATTCCATTTTAAGCTTGCGCTCGGCCAGCTCAATCTGCTCTTTGATGACTTTATAAGACTCACTGCCCGGTTCCCTCTGCTTCAGTAAATTACTCCAGTAATAAACCGCCGACTGGTAGTCCCTTTGCTTAAAGTTGTTGATACCTTGAAGTAGTAACGCACCTTCGTGTTTAGGGTTATTAATGAGCACCAGTTTGATGTGCTTTTCTGCATACTCAAGCGCTTCTTCGGTACCCAATTCCATAAAGGTTTGTGCAAATTCAAGGCGACTTTCAGCGCCGGGTTTAGCTGAAACAGCGCGTGTAAAGGCTTGATCAGCGCGCGCAATCTCACCGAAGCGTAAGAAAATAGTTCCTAACTCACGCCATTTCTCGAAATTATTAGGCTCAAGCTCGTTACGCAGGCGCAATTCTGAAAGTAACTGCTCCATCGTAATCTCTCTTTGATCTGCTTTATCCGCTAACTGACGTAAAGTTAAGTCTTTTAATTGTTGATGCATGCTAGCAGTTTGTTGTAATTCCTTATGCGCCCCCTCGAAGAAATAAATACCAAGGGTGCCTAGTGATGAAACTAATAGCATTGCGATAAAAACAAAAACTTTTCGCTTTCCAGTAAATACCTGACCAAAAAGCCAAGATGCCCACACTAAAACCAATAATAAAAGCGCCAACCAAACTAGCATTGTTAGAGTTCCTCTGTGTCGTCACTACTGTCAGGCGCCACTTTTCGACGACCGACACGGGCTAACACAGCTATTAAAATGATAATGAATACAAAGATAGGAGCAAACCAAAGAAAGTAATTCGATGGTTTTACTGGTGGATCGTAAAGTACGAAATCGCCATATCGTTGTTGCATATAAGCTAAAATATCTCGCTTTTCTTCCCCTGCGCTGACCTTTTGGTAAACAATATAGCGTAAATCTTCAGACAAACCCGCATTCGACTCTGCAATAGTTTGGTTTTGACATTTAGGACATCGCAACTCATGGATAATCTCGGTATAGAGCTGCTCTTGAGCCACCGTTTCAAACTCATAGGTTTCTATCACTGCCATGACTTGAAACGAAATAGCTAACATTAGAGCTGCAAAGAAATGTTTCATAACTGATTCCTACTCTGTACTCTCAATGGGTTTAAGCGTCTTGCCAAGAACATGTTCAATCACTGGCAAGATCTTTTTGTGCCATGAACGGTCATCAATCACACCCACATAACGGAATCGAACGGTGCCGTTCTCATCGATAATATATGTCTCAGGCGCACCATATACACCTAAATCGATAGCAAACTGGCCGTCACTGTCAGAAATGACCATAGTGTATGGGTTACCCTTTTCTTCAATGAACTTTAAGCCATCAATGACTTTCTCTTTATAGTTGACACCAACAATGGGTACTGAATATTGCTTAGAGTATTTCATTAAATAGGGGTGTTCGATATGGCACGGCCCACACCAAGATCCCCAAACATTTAGCAAGAATAGCTCTTTAGGTAAGTCCTTTTCGGTATAGACCACTTCTGGATTTTGTAGCGAAGGTAACCTAAACTCAGGAACAGGCTTATCAATTAAGTTTGAATTGAGCTTTTGTGGATCGTTGTCTAATGCAAACCAGAAAAAGACTACTAGGCCAATAAAGGTAATAATCGGCGCAACTGCCAACACTATCTTCTTATTCACTATCCGCTCCTGATAAGTAACTATTCGCAGTATTTTTGTCTGCGCCATTTTTCTTGGCGTTTTTACGCTCTCGCCTGCGCTGACGATAGCGTTTATCCGATACAGCCAATAAGCCGCCAAGCGCCATCACAAGTGCACCAAGCCAAATCCAGCGTACGAACGCCTTATAATGAACACTGACTGCCCACGCCCCGTCATCCAGAGGTTCACCCATCACAACATAGATATCACGGAATAAACCTGCGTTGATGTCAGCTTCGGTCATAACCATGCTAGATGCGTGATATTTGCGCTTTTCTGGGTGTAAGTCAGCTACTAACTTCCCATCCATATAAATTCGGAAACTTCCAGCAGAAGATATATAATTTGGGCCTTCGAGATTATTAAAGTCATAAAACTCAACATTTAAATCTTCAACCTGAACCGTTTCGCCTTGATGGATTTTGATATTCTTCTCAACGCTATAGTATGACGTCAAGACCACCCCTAACACCGTAATCGCTACACCAAGATGCGCTACTATCATGCCCCAATAACTCAGGCTTATTTTCTTTAAGCCACTGGAGAAGGAGTCGCTTTTCGAGGTTTGTCCAAGAATATATTTAGCGCTGCCAGCAGCAACCCAAAGGCCTAAAGTGGTTCCAACAAAAGCCATGGGGTCTACTTCACCCATCAGCAAGACAATTGCAAAACCAAGCAAGATACTGCCTAGCGCCCAAATCCAATATTTCGTCAATAACGGCTTGATCGGCTCCTGTTTCCAGTTAATTTGTTGCCCTATTGGCATCAAAATTAAAATTGGAATCATGAAGATCGCAAACATTAAATTAAAGTACGGAGGGCCCACCGAAGATTTGCCACCGGTAAAGGCTTCTTGAATTAGCGGGTGCAAAGTTCCTAGTAACACCATAAAGGTCACAACTGCTAATAACGCATTATTGAACAGCAAAGCCGCTTCTCGCGAAAAAATACCGAAGTTAGATTTGGAGCGAATCTTGCTTGATTGAATCGCGAAAATTAACAGAGAAGCCCCCACCACAATACCTAGGAACACTAAAATAAATTTGCCTCGAACAGGGTCGTTAGCAAACGAGTGAACCGAGGTTAGAACACCTGAGCGCACTAAGAAAGTACCTAATAAGCTTAAGGAGAAGGTTAAAATTGCTAATAACACGGTCCATGATTTGAATACACCACGCTTTTCTGTAGCCGCTAACGAGTGGATCAATGCCGTACCTGCTAACCACGGCATGAAAGAAGCGTTTTCTACTGGGTCCCAGAACCACCAGCCGCCCCAGCCGAGTTCGTAGTATGCCCACCAGCTACCTAACGCAATACCCAACGACAAGAATATCCACGCCACCGTCGTCCATGGGCGACTCCAGCGAGCCCATTTATTGTCTAACTCACCTTCTAACAAACCCGCAATGGCGAATGCAAAAACAACGGCAAAACCCACATAGCCCATATACAGCATTGGCGGATGTACAATTAATCCAAAGTCTTGTAACAGTGGGTTCAGATCTGCGCCATCAATCGGAATAAAGGGTAATACACGCTCAAATGGATTTGAAGTGAACAATGTAAAGGCGATAAAGCCAACGGCAATAAAGCCCATTACACCTAAAACCCTTGAAACTAAAGGCTTAGGTAATGCTTTACTGAATACAGCAACAGCTGCCATCCAACCGGCTAAAATCAATACCCACAGTAGTAGCGAGCCTTCGTGAGCGCCCCACACTGCTGAAATACGATAGTAAATCGGAAGCTGGGAGTTTGAGTGGTTAGCGACATAAGCTACCGAGAAATCATTGTTGATAAAAGAAACGGTCAGGCAAATGAAACTGGCTAATATCAATAAGAAGATACTAATTGCGGAACGCTTCGTAAAACGCATAAGCCCTTGATGCTCATAGTGCGCACCAACAAAGGACAAAACACCTAAAAATATGGCGTTAATAAACGCCATGATTAATAAAAAATTTCCAAGCTCAGGAATCAAGAGACTCACCTAATATTCAGTGGATTTAGACTGGACTGGATGACCATATTTTTCCAAAGACTGTTCGACTTCGGGTGGCATATATTTTTCATCATGTTTAGCCAATACTTTGGTCGCTTTAAACTCGGTTTTACTCACCAGTTTTCCTTCCGCGATAACGCCCTGACCTTCTTTAAACAAATCTGGCAAGATACCTTCGTAGCGGATATCAAGCGTGTTTTGATTGTCGGTCACGGTAAAAACAACCTCAAGCCCATCGTCGGCTCTTTTAACCGAGTTATAAGCTACAAGCCCACCCACTCGAATGGTTCTATCCATCGGAGCTTTGCCTTGGCTAACTTCTGTTGGTGGATAGAAGTGGTTAATGTTTGAACTCAGCGCATATAAAATCAATGCGACCGCGCCCGAGATCAACACCAAGCCACCAATAATGGCGATTAACTTATTACGACGATGTGTTTTCATGGTCTTATCATATACTCAATATTATCAAGGGTTTATGTAGCCTCTAATCGGGCTGTGATACTTTTAACTTTCTAGCTTTTTGTCTTTTTTCGCTAGGCGCCATGGCTTCAGTTTGAACTTGCTTTTTTAACGATTTCAGCATTTTTCTAAAGCCAATTAACAAACCTAACAAAACGACAAAGGTCATCAGGTAGCTCGACCAAACATATGCGCCATGCTTACCCATAAAAATAAATTCGTGCCAACTAGTCATGCGTCACCTTCTTAGTGTCAGCAGTTGCCCACTCCATCACCCAGCGCGACTTTTGATTGCGTAAAATAATTTCAGCGCGCAGGCGCATAATCACCAATGCGGCAAACAATAAATACATACCCGCCAGCATAGTAAATAGAGGCACTTGGAATTCTGGAGCTAACGCGCCCTTTTGTGTCACCGAGTAGCCTTGATGCAGTGTATTCCACCACTTCACTGAAAAATAAATAATTGGAATATTGATGACACCAACAATCGCCAAAATTGCACTCGCCTTATCTGCTTTGGAGCGTTCGGAAAATGACGAATGAAGCGCAATATAACCAAGATATAAAAACAATAGAAGCAACTCAGAGGTCATCCGCGCGTCCCATTCCCACCAGGTACCCCATGTCGGCTTACCCCAAACGGAGCCTGTAAACAAAGCCAGAAACGTCATGGCAGCACCGGCTGGCGCTATCGAGCGCACCACGGCAAAAGCCATTTTCATCTTCCACACTAGCCCCACAATAGCGGCGATTGCCATAGCTATGTAACCCACCATCGACAAAGCGGCGGCTGGAACGTGGACATACATAATTCGAACAGTGTGACCTTGGCCTTGCCTGGCTTCAAGTGGTGAAGCCCACAAAGAGTAGTAAAGACCCACAGCTAACAAAATCAGTGTCACGCCCCATATCCATGGAAGCCACTGACCCGTTTTTTGGAATAAGTATTTCGGAGAACCTAACTGGTGGAACCAACGCCAAGCTTTTGCCATTAAACCTTAACCTACTGAAATTTTAAGTGCGCGACCCGATGCGAAAGGCGCAAAAACAATCGCTATCATTAAAAATGCGCCTAATATGGCGAGTTCGCCATTATAACGCAAACTCTCTAGGGATGCTGTAACAGTCGATGCGCCAAAAATCAGAACTGGCACATACAATGGAATAATCAATATTGAGACCAACAAGCCATTTCGATTAGCTGCCAGAGTCAAGCTCATACCAACAGCTCCGAGCAAGCACAAGGTTGGCGTTCCCAACATTAAACTCAACATCAGAACCCAAGTATGATTGATGTGCTCAAAGCCATAGTTGATCTGCATCAAGAGACCAAGTAATGGCGATAAAATTACTAACGGTAAGCCTGTTAATAGCCAGTGCGCAAAGATTTTGCTAATCGCCACGGATGTCGGCGAACTCATTAATAATAGCTGCTCTAGAGAACCGTCTTGGTAATCACTACGATAAAATTGCTCTAATGAAAGCAACATCGATAATAAAGCCGCGACCCAAATGACGCCAGGCGCTAGCTTTTGCAGCATCAGCGCTTCCGGGCTTACGGCGAAGGGAAACAAGCTAACTACGATAATAAAAAACAATAGTGGAATGGCTAAACCAATCCAATTGCGGCGGGCGACTTTAAGCTCACGCTTCAGTAGAGTACTAATCATTCGTGCTCCACCCCAACCTTTTGGTCAACCGGCAACTCATCAATATGATGGTGTGAGGTAAAAAGCACGACACCACCTTGTGCCTTAAACTCCAAAGTTTTAGCCGCTAACCAGCGACGTGTTTTTTGATCTAGATTGACGAAAGGCTCGTCTAATAACCAGATTTTGGCCGGCTCAAGCATTAATCGGGCTAAGGCCACTTTGTGTTGCTGACCTGCCGATAGCTCAGCGAACATACGCCCTTCTAACCCATCTATGCCTAAATCAGTTAATACTTGGCTAATATCTGCCTGAAGTTCTTTATTATTGTAACTTCCACCGCAACGTAACTGTGCGTAAAAAGTTAAATTTTCAGCAATCGTCAGCTCATTTTTCATGGATAGGCTGTGCGCTAGGAATATAAGATCCTGAAAATAACCCGATTCAGGGTGGTTAATAGGCTTTTCGTTCCAATAGACTGTGCCATGATCAGGTTGCAACAAGCCGGTTAAACAGCGCATAAGGCTTGTTTTACCAGTACCGTTATCACCATAGAGATAAGTAATGGTCGCTGGAGCAAGATGCAGCTCGGCATCTTCGAGAAGAACATGTTCGGAACGGGAAACCGTTAGCTCATGGGCATAAAGTCCATCGAAATGTATGTCTTGAGATTGAGACATTGAGCTAAGGCTTGGCATAAGTTACTTTGCCCTGAATTATAGAGGGCTAAGTAACTTATGCCAATGATTTTACATATATTTACCCAAATACGTCTTGGGTATGGTGTTGCCTTAAGCCAGAGCTGCTAAAACCGCATCGCCCATTTCGGTGGTCGAAACCAGTTTATCACCATCAGTATGGATATCCGCAGTGCGTAAACCTTGATCCAACACGGTAGAAACCGCTTGGTCAATTTTGTCAGCTAACTCTGCTTCACCGAAGCTGTGACGAAGCAACATTGAGACTGACAAGATTGTCGCCAATGGGTTTGCTTTGTTTTGACCAGCGATATCAGGCGCCGAACCGTGAATCGGCTCATACATGCCTTTGCCGTTAGCGTCTAAGCTAGCAGACGGCAACATACCAATCGATCCTGTTAGCATAGCCGCACAATCCGACAAGATATCACCGAACATATTACCCGTAACCATCACGTCAAACTGCTTTGGTGCACGCACTAACTGCATCGCTGCGTTATCAACGTACATGTGCGTTAATTCAACTTCTGGGTACTCTTTGCTTACACGATCCATCACTTCACGCCATAGTTCAGTCGCTTCAAGAACGTTAGCCTTATCCACTGAACATACACGCTTATCGCGTAACATCGCAGCTTTAAAAGCTACGTGAGCAATACGTTCAACTTCACTTTCCGAGTAAACGTAAGTGTTGTAGCCCTGACGCTCGCCGTTCTCAAGCGTGCGAATACCTCGTGGCTGGCCGAAATAAATACCGCCGGTTAACTCACGGACGATCAAAACGTCTAGGTCAGACACTAACTCAGGCTTTAAGCTCGAAGCATCAGCTAGTTGCTTATAAAGAATCGCCGGACGCAAGTTACCGAAAAGCTCAAGCTCAGAGCGTAATTTCAACAACGCCTTCTCAGGACGCACTGAAATATCGTACTGTTCCCACTTAGGGCCGCCTACAGCGCCCAGAAGAATAGCGTCAGCGTCTTTTGCTTGAGCTAATACTTCATCAGTCAACGGCGTTTCATGCGCATCATACGAAGAACCACCCACCAACGCCGACTCATACGTCACGTCTAAGCCATGGTTTTCAATTAACGCGTCCAATACACGCGTCGCCTGCCCTACAATCTCAGGGCCAATACCGTCACCCGGTAATACCAATACTTTTTTAGTCATGTTAAATCCTATTATTAAACTTTTACTGTCATTGCGAGGCAGTTTCTACTACGAAACAACGAAGCAGTCTCCTACAGATTGCCGCGGGTTCTTTGAACCCTCGCAATGACAATAGAACGGTGCGTCGTGACGCACCCTACACAAAACCTGTCATCCTGACGAAAGTCAGGATCTTACTGAGTTTTTTGCACTTATCACTAGATCTTGAATTCCCGCAAGGGGATCTAATTCAAGTTGACATTCCACTTCTAAACCTAATACGCGAAAAATTGTTTCCTGACGCGGCTTTTTGCCTAATTTGATGCGGAGTTTACTAACAGTTAATACCCAAGGGGCAGACCCTGAGCACGCAAATTAGGCAAAGTAACAAAATCAGGGAATAATTTAGCCGTATTAATTAGAGCTAAAAAGCCAAGGGGCTCGCTTAGCGCGTTCCTTCTCATACGCCGTTATCGCATCTTCTTGCTGCAACGTAATACCGATATCATCCAAGCCGTTATACAAGCTATGCTTACGGTCTGGCTCGACATCAAAGCTGATCACATCACCGTTTGGCATAGTAATCGTTTGTTTATCGAGGTCGATATCAAGCTTAAATCCTTCGTTTGCTTCAGTCTGCTCGAATAAAGTATCCATCGTTGCGTGATCTAAAACGATCGGCAAAATACCGTTTTTAAAGCAGTTGTTGAAGAAAATATCGGCAAAGCTTGGGGCGATTACTGCTTTAATACCATAATCTTCAAGCGCCCATGGTGCGTGCTCACGGCTTGAGCCACAACCAAAGTTTTCGCGTGCCAAAAGGATCGAAGCACCTTGATAACGCTCTTGGTTCATCACGAAATCTGGATTCAATGGACGATTTGAGTTGTCCATACCAGGCTCGCCATGGTCTAAATAACGCCATTCGTCAAACAAGTTAGGACCAAAGCCTGTACGTTTAATCGATTTCAAAAACTGCTTAGGGATGATCGCGTCAGTATCAACGTTAGAACGATCTAATGGCACGACTAACCCTGTGTGTTGCGTAAAGGCTTCCATTAGTTTACCTCCGAAGCTTTTGCTAATTCAGAATCCAACTCTAATTCACGTACGTCAACGAAGTGACCGTGAACGGCTGCCGCAGCGGCCATCGCTGGGCTAACTAGGTGAGTACGTCCACCTTGGCCTTGGCGACCTTCAAAGTTACGGTTAGAAGTCGAGGCACAGTGCTCGCCTGGCTCTAAGCGATCAGCGTTCATCGCCAAACACATTGAACAGCCTGGCTCACGCCATTCGAAACCGGCTTCGGTGAAGATTGTATGTAGGCCTTCAGCTTCCGCTTGTTGTTTTACCAAACCAGAACCAGGAACAACCATCGCCTGCTTAATGCTTGGCGAGACTTTACGCCCTTTCGCTACGGCCGCCGCCTCGCGTAAATCTTCGATACGGGCGTTTGTGCAAGAACCGATAAACACTTTGTCTAAAGGAATCGAAGTAATCGGCATATCCGCTTTTAAATCCATGTATTGAAGAGCTCGCTCGATCCCCTCTTTTTTCACAGGGTTCGACTCTTTCTCTGGGTTAGGAATGTTACCACTAACTGGCTTAACCATTTCTGGCGAGGTACCCCAAGTTACTTGAGGGATAATATCTTCGGCTTTAAGCTCAACCACGCGATCAAATTGGGCATCAGCATCACTGTGTAAATCTTTCCACGCTTCAACCGCCATGTCCCACTGTTCGCCTTTTGGCGCGAAAGGACGGCCTTTGACGTATTCAATGGTTTTATCGTCGACGGCCACCAAGCCAACGCGTGCGCCCGCTTCAATCGCCATGTTACAAACCGTCATACGGCCTTCCATTGATAGGCTTTCAATAGCGCTACCAGCAAACTCGATAGCATGGCCATTACCGCCAGCTGTACCGATTTCACCAATTACCGCCAAGACTACATCTTTAGCCGTCACGCCCGTACCAAGCTTACCTTCAACACGCACCAGCATGTTCTTCATTTTCTTTTGGCGTAAGCATTGAGTGGCTAATACGTGCTCTACTTCAGAAGTACCCACACCAAACGCCATAGCACCGAAAGCACCGTGCGTTGCGGTGTGCGAATCACCACAAACCATAGTTAAACCTGGTAATGTGTAACCCTGCTCTGGGCCAACGATGTGTACGATACCTTGACGAATATCGTCCATCTTAAATTCAGTAACACCAAAGCTATCGCAGTTATCGCCTAAGGTTTGCACCTGAATACGAGAAACTGGATCTGCAATACCGTTACTACGATCAGTCGTCGGAACGTTGTGATCCGGAGTAGCCAAATTAGCTTCAAGACGACGTGGTTTACGGCCCGCGATCCTCAAGCCTTCGAAAGCCTGTGGTGATGTAACTTCGTGTAATAATTGACGATCGATATAGATCAGTGCCGATCCATCATCATTTTCTGCGACAAGATGGTCTTCCCAAAGCTTGTCGTAAAGAGTTTTTCCAGCCATTAACTGTGCCTCATTTGGTCTTTTCACGTAATAAAATATAAGCCGATACACGGCAAAGTGGAACTAGTGTAGAGCTTATTATAGAATAACTCCAATTCATTATTTTTATAAAACGCATAACCAATAGGAATCACCTTGAATTCCTAAGACTAAAACTTATGGATATAGATCTTCTTAGAACCTTTTTGACCGTAGCACGACTTAAATCCTTCACCCTAGCGGCGAAAGAGCTACAGATGACACAACCTGCGCTTAGCAAAAGAATCAAGCGCTTAGAGGCAATAGTCGATCGTCAGTTGTTTGATCGTGTGGGTAACCATGTCGCAGTGACCGAAGCTGGGCAGTTGCTACAGCAGCAAGCACCCCAAATCATCAGCGATATCGAAGATACGGTACAGAATATTCGTGACTTGAGTGGCAAAGTCAGTGGCGAGCTCCATATCGGCACCAGTCATTATATTGGCCTGCACCTGCTACCTGAATATCTAGAGCAATATGCAGACACTTTTGCCGATGTAGACGTTAATATTGAGTTTATTGACTCTGAGCTGGCTTATGAGCGCGTTTTAAGTGGTGAATTAGAACTAGCGCTATTGACCTTTCCACAGCAGAAAGACCCGCGACTAGAACATGAATTGGTTTGGAAAGACGAGTTAGCGATTGTGTGTCACAAAGATTATGACTTGGCCACAGAAAACAATCCTCTCGCAAAACTCGAAAACTACCCTTGTATTTTACCGCCCGCTCACACTTTCCCCCGCGAACTGTTTGAGGTTCAGCTTGCGAACGCTGGCGTAACCCTAGGGAAAGTCAAAACCGCAAACTACTTGGAAGTTATCGCTAAGCTCGTTGCCTGTAAAATGGGCTGGACTCTGCTACCTACGAGGTTACTACAAAGCCCATTGGTTAGTTTATCCTCAGAGCAGTTTTTATCAGATCGCGATATGGGTATTATTTATCGCACCAACAAAACATTATCCAATGCCTCGCAAGAGCTCGTAAAACTTTTGCAAACGGCGAATAATAATCGGTAATATCAACCAAAATAACTAAGAACACTGCGGAGATACTATGAAACTTTTAACTGCACTGCTTAGCCTAGTATTAGCAACATTTGCAACGTCCAGCGCCAAAGCCCTTGTCAGCACACAAAGCAAGCAGCATTTTTCAATAAACATAGAAACCACCATCAAGGCACCGGCTGAAGAAGTCTATCAGCAGTTCTTAAGCGTAGGTGATTGGTGGGAGTCGAGCCACACCTGGTTTGGCGATGCCACTAAAATGTACATTGAGCCCAAAGCCAACGGCTGCTTCTGTGAAGTAAATGGTGATAAAGAAGCGATGCACATGACTGTAAGCATGGTCATGCCCAATAAAAATGTGCAGATGCTCGGTGGTTTAGGCCCTCTACAAAGCATGGGTGTTTATGGTCACATGTCTTGGAGCTTTGAAGAAAAAACTAAAGGCCTGACAACTTTAACCATGACCTATTTAGTAAAAGGGTTTGTAGGCGAAGAGTCTGAAATGATGGCCAAAGCAGTAGATAGCGTACTGAATACACAAATTAAGAATTTAGAGTCAACGTTTTAGTAACAGGCAGAAGGTAAAAAGCCCGCTACAGCGCGGGCTTCATGGATCTAAGCATAGAGCGACTATTTTTTACCGATAACTAACTGTAGTAAGCCAATTAAACCAACGGCTCCACCGCCAATCATCAACCAAGTAGCTTTATCTGAGAAAGAGCCGGTAAAGGCTTCCTTCATCTCTTCGCCTACTGACTGAGTCATGTTATACCCCCAGAAGAATACAGCGATACCAACTACTAGCAATACAATCCCAATGATCTTTTTATTCATAGTTTCCTCTCTTCTTTGTTAGTAAATCGTCTTTCGTAAACTATAGCTTATGCTTACCCTATTACTTTTTTGCGCGTTGCTCAACTTCATTCCACACGCGCATCAAGTTTCCAGACAGCATTTTAGCAATATCTTGCTCAGAATAGCCTCGCTCTAACAAGCCCTTAATCAGGTTTGGATAAGTAGACACATCTTTCAGGCCCGTCGGTAAGCTATCGCCAACACCATCATAGTCTGAGCCTAGGCCCACATAATCCACACCAACCAACTCAACCACATGATCAATATGATCTAAAACGTCATTTAAATCAGCAAACTCAAAGGGCGTTTTTTGGCGGTAGCTTTTACTAAAGCTACGGATTTTCTCTGCATCTTTCTCAGGGTCTAAGTTGTTTGACTCGGTATAAGTCTTAACCGCTTCTTTGTAAGCGTCATAATTATCGATTGAATCTTGTGAGATAAAGGTCGAGCCGAAGTTGATAAAAATGACACCACCTTTTTCCGCCATTTCCTCAATCATGTCGTCGTCCATATTACGCTCAAAACCTGGCGTAAAATCACGAACTGAAGAGTGGCTTGCAATAACTGGAGCGGTAGACACTTCCATCACATCATAAAACGCATCGTCCGAAAGGTGCGAAACATCAACCATAATGCCTAAGCGGTTCATCTCACGAACCACATCTTTACCAAACTCGCTCAACCCCTCGTTAGGACGGGCGTCATCATAAGACGAATCTGATAAATGATTACTGCGAGAGTGCGCTAAAGTGATGTAGCGAATACCGCGGTCGTAGAAATACTGAACATTTTCCAACTTGCCTTCAATTGGCGAACCATTTTCCATCCCCATAGGCAAGGAAATTAAGCCTTTCTCAAAGTTTGATTGAACTTCCGCCGGGCTGGTCGCTAGCGCAAACTTATCAGGGTTTGCAGCAACAATAGCTTCAACATTATCAATCAGCTCATTCGCAAGCTCAAAACTCTTACCCTCACCTTCGAACTCAAGGTTTGCAGGGATATAAATCGACATGAATGGCGCATCTAAACCACCTTTAATCGCACGCGGATAATCAAAATCACCGCCTTCGGTTGCAACACTAATGTCTTCATTTGAGTCATGCAGTCTGTGAGGCACATCAATATGCAAATCCGCGATAACGTATTTTTTACTAATTTCTTGAGCTTGCTTGGCGTAATCAGGCGCCACTTCTTCAACCACGGGTGCAGAGCCACAAGCGACTAAGCCTAAAGCCGCCGAAGCAACCAGCGACGCAATCATTGTTTTTCTCATCATAATTGCCTTTTTAATAATAATTTGAGGTAATAGCATCATAAAGCGATCACAAAGAAATGCAAAGACCAGTAAGTCTCAACTTTATGAATCAAGAACTTCTACTACAAAGCATCAACCAAACCATGCCTTTTGGTAAATATAAAGGCCGCAAGCTACTCGAACTTCCCGAACCCTACCTCGTCTGGTTCCATAAGAACGGCTACCCCGAAGGTAAGCTCGGTCAACAACTCGCGCTCATGTATGAAGTCAAACTCAATGGACTCGAAGGCATGCTAAGACCTTTGCTTGGAAAACGTTAAAGGAACTTAGTTGGGGAAACAGTAACAGTCAATTAGAGATAGTGGTAGAATTAGCTCCAGAATTTAAGGACACCATTAATAGAGAACCCCTAAACCGTATGAGCATATTCCAAGAACTCAATCCAAAACTGACTAAAGCCCTTGATAAACTTAACTTCACGGAGCCTACAGATATTCAACAGGAAGCGATTCCTGTGGTGTTGGATGGTTTAGATTTAATGGCGAGCGCGGAAACGGGCTCGGGTAAAACGGCAGCCTTTGTGCTTCCTATTCTGGATCGTTTATTAAACAAGAAAGCGCCAAACTCAGGTACTCGCGCATTAATTCTAGCGCCAACTCGTGAGCTAGCCCGTCAAATTCATAAACAAACCATGGATTTAGCTAAGTTCACAGGCATTCAAGCAGGCTTAATCACTGGTGGCGAAGAATTCAAGGTACAGCGCGCTGCCATGCGTAAAAACCCAGAAATCATTATCGCAACGCCTGGCCGAATCTTAGATCACAGCCAACAAGGTGAGACTGACTTTTCAGATTTAGAGTTTTTAGTGCTGGATGAAGCCGACAAGATGCTGGACATGGGTTTCAGCGATGATGTTATCGCTATTTCCAACTACTGCTCTAGCGAACGTCAAAGCCTTCTTTTCTCTGCGACTTTAGAAGGCTCAGGAATTCGCCATATCACGAATACCCTGCTTAAAGATCCTGAAACAATTACGCTCAACACTTACGAAGATGCGCAGTCAAATATCCACCAGTCGATTATTACCGCTGACAGCTTAGAGCATAAAGAAAAGCTTACAGGTCAATTATTACAGAATGAAAAATATCGCAAAGCGGTCGTATTTTGTAATACCAAAACTCAGGTCGAGCGTCTTAGCGGTTTACTTCGCTACCACAAACTTCGCGTCGGCCATATACATGGCGATATCAAGCAAGACACTCGAAACCACATTATGGTGCAGTTCCGCGATGGCAAGTTCGACGTTCTTATTGCCTCAGATGTTGCAGCACGTGGTTTAGACGTTAAAGATGTCGACTTGGTGATTAATTTCGACATGGCACAAAGCCTCGAAGATTATATTCACCGCATCGGCCGTACCGGTCGAGCTGGCGCAGAAGGCGCAGCCATCTCCCTCATTACGCATAAAGACTGGAACCTCATGGTCACAGTTCAACGCAAACTCGGTGCTAAATTTGAAGTCAAAACCGTTAAAAACCTTGTCGCCAAATACCAAGGGCCACAAAAGCTCAAGAAAAGTGGCAAAGCCGCCGGCACCAAAAAGCGAAAGCCAACTGGTAAAAAAGGCCTCAGCGCACGCGATAAAAAGCGCCTAGCGAAGAAACACGACAAAAAGACTGAAAAGAAATTCTCAGGCGAAAGCCCAAAGCCTAAGAAAAAGTTTGGCGGTATGAAACGATCTGATGGTTGATTTGATGGTTTACAGTTACGCTTAACCCATCCTATGTTCTGTTTGTGGGTTTTATTACGACACTTTTCTTGCATGCCCAAGAAAAGTGTCCAAAAGAAAGGCACCCGTAAATAGAGGTCATAAATGACTCCCTTCAAAAGCTAAACTCATTTACGCACCATAAAATACAGCCCTTCCATGGGCTGGATTTTATTATTTGAATCATCTCCCTAAAGGGATTCCTATTAGTCACAAATTCAAATTGCTATTCGCTTTAGCTTTTTCAGCTCTATTTAAAGGGAAATACCCGAGGCTAGCCTCACTGTCCAACGAAACAGCGCCCCATAAAGGTTAGCCGAATGAGTCATTATTACAGAGCAAATTGGACAGGACAGTCCAATTTAGTCAAATCGAAACAGGGAGGTTTCGTTTGGCGGCTCGTCAGTAATAATGTTGAGAGAGGGTAGTTCGAAGAACCTAACTTTTGGGGTGAGCTTCTCTTTGGATACTTTCTCTTGCTCATCAAGAGAAAGTATCTCGCCGAGTGGCGAAATCACAGTTAACTCTTATACAAATCAAACAAAACAATAAAAAACCCACCAATCATACTCACCATCCCTGCAACTACAATAAAAATCGAGATTAGCCCCAATATTGTCTGAATCGCTCCAGCGCCAATAAAGGATGCGAGGAACATTAGAGGCAAACCAATAAAAGCAGTGAGGATGAAGCTGATTATGACAATTTTCCAACCGCGTTGAATTTTTGCTTTAAGAATATAGTTTAGTGGTTTCATAGGTTATAGCGTATCAAGAAATTCTAGTCTTTGCGGGTAGGTTTTACGCAAAAGATCAAACTTTTGTTCAACGTTAGCACCAACTTGGCGCATTCGGTGATCATCGGCTTCGATGTCGTAATAAGGCTTGATGCTTTGGTATAAGCCCTTTAAGTTGCCGTCCCAGTGCCACTTTGGAGCCTGTGGTAACAACTCATCGAGACTGATGGCGTTTTCAAGCCCATGCCATTGATTTAAAGCTTGATAGAGCTGATAAGTCCCACGAGTCTTACCTTCTTGTGAGTAACCTGCAATATGCGGTGTGGCTATCAAACTTTGCTCCATCAGTTTAAGGTTTACCTTCGGCTCGCCCTCCCAAACATCCAGTGTATAGTCGATTTTTTTACCTGCATGCTTAATTTCATAAGCAGCAACATTATCCAAAACCGCACCACGAGAACTGTTTATGATTAGAGCATACTCAGGCATGTCTTCAAGGAAAGCATCGTCAATTAGGTGATACGTTGAATACTGACCCGACGCTAAAAACGGTACATGGCAGGTAATAACGTCACACTGATTTATTTCTTTGAGCGAGACAAACGAACGAGAGTCACCGGCGGCCTCCAGAGGCGGATCGTTAAGTAAATAATCAATACCAAGGCTTTCCAAAACCTTCGCCACACGACTTCCGACATTACCGGCACCAATAATCCCGACTTTAATCTCACTTAAGTCAATATTTCGCTTCTCAGCCCAGTAAGCGATGCTAGTTAATACATATTCGGCAACTCCCTGTGCATTGGAGCCTGGCGCGCTTGAAAACTCGATACCTTGCTGCGAAAGATAGTCCAGATCAATGTGGTCAGTGCCAATTGTTGCAGTACCGACAAAGCGAACTGGAGAGCCTTTGAGAAGAGCCTGATTCACTTGAGTTATTGAGCGCACTAACAAGATATCCGTGTTATAAAGGTTTTTTGGCGTGATACAGCGCCCGGACAACCTTTTAATTCGGGTAGGTTCACCCCCAAACTCGGCAAAAAGCTCTTTAACCAGAGGCATATTTTCGTCAGCAACGATATTCCACATAAGTAACGACATATTTGGCATATTTATTTGGGTATTGTAGCGATATCCATTAGAATTACGACTGAAATTGAAACTGGAAATGGCAAGATGTCCGATAAATTAGAAAGTTTATACAAAGATGTGTTGGTTGAGCTTGGTGAAGACGTTACACGTAACGGAATCCTCGACACGCCAAAGCGAGCGGCTAAAGCGATGAAGTTCTTGACTCAAGGCTATGAGCAAGACCTCAACACTGTAGTCAACAACGCTATATTTGACTCTGACAATGACTCGATGGTGATCGTAAAAGATATCGAGCTTTATTCTATGTGTGAACATCACATGTTGCCATTTATCGGTAAAGCTCATGTTGGCTATTTACCAACAGGGAAAGTTATCGGTTTATCGAAGATTGCTCGAATTGTAGATATGTTTGCGCGTCGCTTGCAGATCCAAGAGAACCTAACCAAGCAAATCGCAGAAGCGATTCAGGACGTTACAGGTGCTTCTGGTGTCGGCGTAATTATCGAAGCGAAACATATGTGTATGATGATGCGCGGCGTTGAAAAGCAAAACTCAGTCATGACTAGCTCAACTATGCTCGGCCAGTTCCGCTCTTCGCAAAACACGCGTAACGAATTCCTGACGCTGATCGAAAAGAAATAATCCCCTATGCATAATGCTTTTCTGGGCGTAAAACCCGCCGTTATCGAATGGCGTCAATTCGACTCAGAAAAGCATCAGTGGCTCAGTGCTGATGAAAATCAGCTTACGCCAAACGCCCAGCTAGCTCCTTACTCTCCAGCTTTTGATGATATTTACTTTAACCCTCAGGATGGTATCGCAGAAAGCACTCATGTATTTCTGGAAGGAAACGACCTAGAGCAACGCTTTCAAGCTTTAGCCGCTCAAGGCTCACCAAAAAGCTTCAATATTTTTGAAACTGGCTTCGGTACAGGCTTGAACTTTTTATTAACGGCAGACTTGTGGCGAAAAACAGTAGCTTCTCGCGGTAACGCTGAGCAAGAGCCCGGGTTACATTACTGGTCAGTTGAACAGTTCCCAATCAACCAAAAAAATTTACGCCAAATCTACCAAGTTCTAGATATTGAATCTGATTACTCGGCGACCTTAATCGATAACTATCCAGAGGCTTTGCCGGGTGTGCATCAAGTGAAAATCGCACACAACATAACCTTGCACCTAGTGTTTTATCCGCTCGATAAAGCACTAAAGGAGCTGGCACTGCCTGAAAACTTTACTTTTGATGCTTGGTATCTCGACGGTTTTGCGCCAAGCAAGAACCCTGATATGTGGGTTAAAGGCTTGCTACATTTTATGGCGCTACATAGCAACAGCAGCACCACGCTCTCAACCTTTACGGTAGCAGCAGCTCTACGCAAACCACTGCCACACTACGGTTTTGAAATTGAAAAGCGACCCGGTTTCGGCCGTAAACGTGAAATGCTAACGGCACGATTTACTGATAAAGAGCTCTCTTCGCCGAAACCCACACTGGCAACGCCTTATATCAAAACGAGAGCTCAACCTAAAAAGGTCGCGGTTATAGGTGCAGGGCTTGCTGGGTGCGCGCTAGCACACAAGCTGCACCAGCTTGGAGTTGAAGTCCATTTATACGACAAGTCAGGGCTCTGTGCAGGTGCTTCTAACATGCCTTCATTAATGGCAATGCCCGTTATGTCGGTCGATCACAATGCTTACAGCCAACTAACCTTTCATGGCTTTCAGCACTTAAGAAACTACATTAATCGATATCCAGAGCTCGCTTATAGCCATTTAGTTCATCAATTACCTAATCGAAAATACTCACAGTTTCACATCGATCAATATCAACAAATTTACTCAGCCCAAACGTGGGATAAGCACAAAGAGTGGTTCCAGTTTGAAACTCTAAAGCTTGGGGAAAGCTCGGTTAAGTCCTTGAAAATACCAGCCATTCAGGTCAATGGACAAGAGTTTTGTCATCACCTTATTAAGGATTTACCAGCTGTTCAATTACACCTGAATACTGAAGTAACTCATTTAAGCCAGCTCAGCGACTATGATCAGATTATTGTCGCCAACGGTTATCTAGCCGCCAATTTATTTAAGGATGCTGAGTTACCAAAGGTTACCCCCATGTGTGGCCAGCTGACGACACTCAAAGCACAGTTAGAGCATCGTACCCCGGTCAATCATGACGGCCATATTGCGCATTACCAGAATCAGCTAGTGATTGGTGCCACCTTTGAAAATAGCAGCAATGAGTCAATTCAAAGGAAAAATTCGATTAAAAATATCGAACAGGTTAACCAGCGTTTTGGTTTTAGCTTTTCAGAAAAAGACATTGCCGATGAGCATCCAGGCGTGCGTGCGACAAGCTACGATCGCTTTCCGTTTTGTGGTTACTTTGGTGAGATTACAAACGAAGGAGCCAATCAGTCCATTTGGCTCAATTACGGTTTTGGCGCGCGTGGGCTTTGTTATTCGATGTTGTGCGCAGAGGTGATTAGTTACGCAATGCTTGGCCAACCATCACCGCTGTCTAAGACATTACTCAGTCGCATCTCGCCACTAAGAACATCAACGCTTGGAACAAATTCTACGGCTTTATAGCAACGTTCAGAAGTTTTGTCCTACGACTTAAATACCAAGCGGTTGAAAACACTGATGAGCATAAAATCGCAACCATGATAACGATTTGATATCGCACCGCAACCAAAGGACTAACACCTGATAGAATTTGCCCCGTCATCATCCCAGGCAATGCCACTAACCCTACCGCCAGCAAACTATTAATTTGGGGAATCATAGCCGCATAAAAAGCTTTATTGCGCGCATAATCAAGCACAGCCCCAGCTTTAATTTCGGTCTGCAATCGCTCACCAGACAAACTTAAACTGTTCATAGTATTGGCGAGCAACATACCTGCCAAAGGAATAACAAAACGTGGTTGATACCAGGGCGATAAGTCCAAAACGTATACTACAATCAACACCAAAATAGAGCCGCAGCCAAGCAATAGGGATTGAGATAATAAAACAATATGCTTGAAGCTTTTATCGGCTAATGGTCTCATGGCAATCCAACCTGCGATTATTAACATCAGCAATATGACCAAGCTGCCTAGCAAACACGAGGTGCTTTTAAATAAGTAAACAAGCACAAAACCAACCGCTATCAACTGAGCAATCATTCTCAAGGTAGCGAAGATGAGCTCTTTACTATTCGCTTTCCAACGATAGAAAATTATTGCTGCCACAATCACCGGCAAACAACTTATGATTAATTCTAGGTAACTTATCTCGGGTAAAGTCAAACCTATAAACTCTCTTGTGAACCTTTGTTATCTATTTCTTTTTTTTCGACGCTGCTGTCTTCAGTTGTGGAGTCCTCGCTCTCTTCTTCCTCATAAGTAACAGGTGAGTTCCAAGCCTGGCGCATAGCTTTTGAGCCTCTCTGATCTGCTTTGAGAACTTCCTCTAACATCTCTGCTCTCTCAGCGGCTTTAAGCACGTACTGTTTGTCGCCCCACACTTCAGCTAAATCCTCTAGGTGCTGTGAATCATAGTGATAAAAGGCTGTTGCGGTACGGTGGGCTTGATATTTGCGATAACCTAAACCCATCAGCGCTTCTCTACCCAGAATCACCGCAGAACCAAGCGTTTCTCGCATCACAAAATCCGCCCCTGCTTTTTTTTGTTCAAAAGCTTCTCGGCGACCTTTTGCTCGCGAGTAAATTTTCAGGTGAGGAAAATGCTTTCGACAAAGCTCTATAACTTTTAAGCTTTTTTCTTGGTTTCCAACAGCTATAACAATCATTTTAGCGACATCAGCCCCTGCAACTCTTAGCACTTCTTCGTTCGTTACGTCGCCGTAATAAGCTTTCGTGCCAAACTTTTTAACCAAGTCAATTTGTACCGCATCATACTCCAGAAGCGTGGTATCGAAGCCTTGAGAGCGTAGTATCCGCGACACAATTTGTCCGAATCGACCGTAACCCGCAACAATCACAGGTGTATCACCATCATCAACATTATCAAATTCACGGCGCTCTTTGCCAAAGGATAGTTTAGGAACGATAATCTTCTGGCAAATAATTAATAATACCGGCGTTAAAGCCATCGACAGAGCAACCACGACTGTTAATAGTGAAACGATTTCATCGGTTAATACACCGTTTTGCACCGCGAAAATAAATAACACGAAGGCAAACTCACCTCCTTGTGCAAGGGCAAATGAAAACACAAAGTTTTCGATAAGGGACATTTTAAATTGCCTGGCAAGCAACATTAAAACGAGCAGCTTAATGACGATCAATGCAGTCATGAGAAGTAGAATAACCCACGGAGACTGCATTAGTATTTCGAAGTTAATACTGGCACCAACGGTAATAAAGAAAAGCCCCAATAAGAGACTTTTAAAGGTCACCAGGCCCACCTCTAACTCATGCCGGTATTCACTTTCCGCTAGCACCACCCCAGCCAAGAAAGCGCCAAGTGCGGGTGAAATCCCTATTTTCTCCATGGCGATAGTAATGCTCAATACAAGCAATAACGAAGTGGCAATAAAAATTTCGCGCAAGCCAGTGCGCGCAATCCAGTTAAACAGAGGGCGAATTAGATAGCGCCCCGTTAAGATGATACCGCTAATAACCGCGAACACTAACGTGGCTTGTTGCCATTCTTCTAACTCTGTATGCCCCACAGATACTGAAGTCTCCACAGGAAGTGTGGCCAATAGCGGCAACAGGGTTAACATCGGGATAACCGCCATATCTTGGAATAATAAAACGGCAAATGCAGACTTACCGGCATCAGTTCTTAGTAAGTCTTTTTCAGTTAAAGTCTGTAGCACAATTGCCGTTGAAGATAAGGCTAAAATCATGCCGATGGCGAGAGCCATTTTCCAATGCATCTCAAAAGCGAGCGACAAAAGCATCAGTAGCAAGGTTGTTACAAGGACCTGTAACCCGCCTAAGCCAAGAATAGGCATTCGCATATTCCACAACTTTTTGGGTTGTAACTCTAAACCAATCAAGAACAGCATCATGACCACGCCAAATTCAGCAAAGTGCATAATATCGTCAACATCGTGGCCAACCAGGCCAAGCGCGAAAGGCCCAATGATTATTCCAGCAATTAAGTAACCAAGCACCGAGCCTAAGCCCACATGCTTAGCTATAGAGACACCTATAACAGCGGCCGCTAAAAAAACAAATGCTTGATAGAGGAAACCTGCTTCTTCCACTTAACTGGCCTCCTCTTCATTAATATCACTAAACAAATCCAGTGAGTGTGCAAGCGACTCGACATAATCACGATAGCGTTGAGCCTCTTTCTCGACAGCCCTATGACTGATGGTTTCAGCCTCGTACATAACAAAAGGCTCGACAAACTTCATTCCACAAAAATCGGCTGTTTGTTCAAAAGGCCTGAGAAGTTCGGTTGTAGAGAAGTGATTAAAACCATGAGGTGTATAACTTTCTTTAGCCGCTCCAGCGGTTATAGCATTTAGCCAATAACGCCCTGCTAACTGGTATCCACCTTTGCCATAAGCAAACCCCTCTGCCAAAACTAAATCCTGCCACTCCTTCAAAAGAGATGGGGAGCTATACCAGTAAAAAGGGTGCTGAAATATAATCAGCGAATGATCAAGCAGAAGCTTTTGTTCTCGCTGTATGTCGACAAAAAAATCCGGGTATTCTTCGTAAAGATCATTAACGTGTACGTAACTTAAGTCTTGTATGGCTTCAAGCATCGCTTGGTTGGCCCACGATTTTTCGAATATTGGATGAACTAAGTTCAGTAAAACTCGTGTTGTCATTAACGTCCTAGACTTATATGTTGAGGGTTCTAGCAAACAGAATCTGATACTTTGCTAATAATTTTTAGTCTACACAAGTTTTTAAATAAAAAGAAATGAAGCTTTATTGAAATAATCGATTATCAAGAGATGGGGCTAGAACAAAGATAAAATAAACAGGCAAAATAAAAGCGACCTAAGTCGCTTTCAATCTAGGATAATTCCGTTCAACGGCTTCCCCTGCTCCAACCTTGGATTATAATTCCGTTTAATTTTGTCCTAACTTATTATTCCATTGTTCGATTTGTAGATAGTGTGTTCTCCCTGAACACGGAAGATACTTTAGCAAATTTTTAGAAGTGAACAATCGGTGGTTTGATGAAAGAAATTAGACGACTTTATTACAAAACAAATAACCTTATGTTTTTCAGCAGCTTACGAGACGAGAGGTTTTGGAAAGGCTTAAAACAACCTACTTTTTCAGCTTTGGCTTAGGCTTTTGTGCGAGATCTCGCACAAAAGCACGGGACAAATGCTCAATACTACCTAACTATTCAGGCCAACTGGGTACAAAACAAAGTCTTCATAGCCTGTAATAACTCGAATAACTCCAGCTAAACGCTGATTTAGCTCAGGATCATCGCTATCAACAATCAGCGGCTTGCCCTCTAACTCGTTGAGCTTAGTCTTACTTGCGATGATGTAGATATCATCTTTTTCCAATTGTGAAAGCACCTGAGCACTCAGTTGCTGGTTTCCGCGACCGATGATATGGCCTTGGCCGCCTATCACGGTTATCACTAATCGAACCTTCCCTTTATGCTTTGCAAGTAACTCAAGAATGTCTGACTCGGTCATATCGCTCGCAATAACTTCTCCTTGATGGACACAATCGATTCCCAATAACGTATTATCGAGCCCCATGCAGTCCATTAAAAAAGCACAGGTCGAGCCCGAACCAATGAGGTAATAATCCTCTTCATCCATGTTATCAATAATGAAATCGGCAATATCTTGCAGTACCAACTCCTCAACTTCGCGGCCTCCAGACTTTGTCGCCTGAACGTAACGATGCTCCGCAGGAACCTGCATTTCACCATACTGCTTTGCGCGAACGACGCCCTCTCTAAAAGCATCCTCATCAATATCCATGACCGACGTTTCGAGCAGACTCACCAACTCTTTTTTAATCATCTTCTCGATAACCAAACCTGCCGCATGAGGCGTCACCGCATAAACCCCAGAGTGAATCTTAACGCCTGCGGGAATACCTAATACTGGCACAGCTGCGTCCACCGCTTGGTAAATATTTCGCGCAGTACCATCACCACCAGCAAACAGTAAAACATCAACTTGATGTGGGCTGTCTTTAGTAAGCCCCGCCATGATCATAGCTGCATCAATGGTATCTTGATAAACTGATGGCTCATGGCTTTGATGAACCACGCTGTAATTAAAACCCATTTCCTCAAGCAAAGCCTCACCCATCTCACCGGATGCGGTTAGAAACTGGATTTCGTCTTTATAATCAACCAGTCCTTCAAGTGCAATTCGAGCACGTTTGACGGCTTGTGGCTTAGCGCCGCGGGCGAACGCCTCAGTTCGGATAGCCTCGCCATCACTACCTTTAAGGCCAACTTTACCGCCGATACCAGCGAATGGATTGATGATAAAACCTAAAGTAAACATAGCGTACCTAACTGTTACTCCAAAAGGGTTAAGAGGTGAGTTGAGAAATGCTTAGTGTTGGTAATTGAATCGGCTGGTGCGAGCGATAAAGCTTGCACAACAGTTGTATCATAGCAGTGGCTCTAGCTGGAAAGCCATCTTCAAAGTAACGCTTTAATTGGTTATAAACGTCACAACCAAAGGCGTTAGCATCGCCAAGAGCTTCCGCATCAGCATTTAAATTATCCAAGCTCAAGCGGAATGATACGCCTGCAGACAAACTAAAAGCCCACTCCAGCGCCTGGGGCTTGACCTCAACTTTATAAAATAAGGCCTGCTGCTCGGCTGTACGCCCGTCAGGTGCGTACCAATAGCCATAATCATCGAGCTTTCGTCTTTCCTCACCAGCAATGCACCAATGAGCAATTTCATGTAAAGCGCTGGAAAAGTAATCATGGGTAGAATGTATCGTTGCGAACCCATCGCCGGAATCAGCCGCTTGATAAAAGGGTTCTGTGGCACCTGGTTTTAGGATAACTTTATGCTCAGCAAAACACTCGTTGAAAGCTTGAGCGAGTTGCTGAACACAGAATTCAGAGGATAAATCTTTGGATTGCTTATGAGAGTTTTCGTATAACATGGATCAGCTAAAGTGTTCTAACAATTGTTTTTTGGTCAAAACAAAAACACCATCGCCTCCATTTTCAAACTCAATCCAATGGAAATCAATATCAGAGAACACCTCTTCAAGCGCTGGCCAACTATTGCCAACTTCCACAATCAACACACCTTGTTCAGTTAAGTAATGTGCCGCGTTCTCTAGAATCTGGCGAGTCAGATCGAGACCATCATCCCCCGAACCTAAGCCAATTTCAGGCTCATGGTGGAACTCTTGTGGCATATCTGCCAAATCTTCAGCGTCCACATAAGGAGGGTTAGATACGATAAGATCAAACTTCTCACCGGCTAAACCATCGAATAAATCAGACTGTACAGTACGTGCCTTATGGTACAGACCCAAACGCTCAGTATTAATTTCAGCAACGGTCAGTGCATCTTCTGAAATATCAGACATTACGACTTCAGCATCATCAATATAAGCAGCAATGGCTAAACCAATACATCCGCTACCACAACACAGATCCAGAATTTGCGGGTTATCAGCCTCTAACCAGGGATAAAAATCGTTATGGATAAGTTCTGCTATCGGTGAACGAGGAACTAAAACGCGTTCATCCACAAAGAATTCTAGGCCAGCGAAATAGGCTTTATTAGTAATAAATGCAAGAGGTTTACGCTCGGTTACACGTGTTTTAATAGCGTGGATTAGATGTTTTTTTTCTTCTGATAACACTTTAGCAGACAGCATGCTCTGAGGATAATCTGCTGGCAAATCAAGCATTTGAAGTACTACGGCTACCGCCTCATCCCACGGATTATCGGTGCCATGGCCAAAATACAAGTCGGCCTGATGGAACTGAGTCGCGGCAAATCGTATGAAATCAGAAATGGTGCTTAACTCAGTTTCTGCCTGCTGATAAATATCTTGTTCAATCATGGTGCTACCTCTTCCTGCTGATGGCGTAACATGCTGTATAGAGAATTATATACCAATTCCGTTAATTCGTTTCGATCGGCCACCTCAAACTCGCGGCAATCAATTGCTTTGCCAACTTTGACAGTCACTTTTTGATTAAGGCGCATTTTTAACCACTTCTTATTCGGTAGTACTTTATAAATATCTTCAATCGCCACTGGGATTATTAAAGCATTGGTGTCAATAGCCAATCGAATGGCTCCCTTTTTTAACGGAAATAGCTTTCCATTAGTGGAGCGTGTACCTTCTGGGAACATGCAGATTCTGATACCGCTTTCCATTTTGTCTTTAGCAATTGCCAAATCCTTAATTGCCTGCTGGCGGTTTTGGCGGTCTATAGACAAAATTTCAGCCGTTTTCATAGCGCGTGACAAAAGCGGAATTTTGAACAGCTCTTTTTTTGAAATCATGCGAATACTGCCCGGTAGTGCAGCAAATATCAGCGGTATATCGTAAGCGCTAGAATGATTGGCAACAATAATAACGCGCCTTCCAGGCTCAGCTTGTGCCTCTAAGTCACCTTCTACAGTCCAACGCAAGCGAGCGGCTTTGGTTAAACTGCTACCCCAGCGATAAATGATTCGATCAACTTTCGATCTAACCGTCTTTTTAGCAGTCTCACTGCGATTAACTAAAGCCGTGATCAAGGTAAGTAAACTGTATTTTCCAGTTGAAGCAATGGAAAATAGAATAACCCACGAGGCACGGAGTAGGCTTGCTTTTTGTGGTTTTAATTCTTTCAAGACGGATGTCACACCTATGTCATAAGAAACGCAATGCTAGCTATTTTTAGCCATCACTTCCAGTTTAATTTATAGCACTCGCCTTATTCTGGGCTTTGAAAGGCAACTTTTTTAGCTCCCTTAGTGTTAGGAGATACAGCAATTTCGAGTGTGCCAATTGCAGAGGTTGGGAAATATTGGGTTTCGCCAGGTAACCATCCAGCCCACAAGTGCGATACCAAAGGCATGTGGCTGATCAATAAAGTGGTACCTTGAGTTGCCTCTTCTACAAAAGGTATGGTCATGTTTGGATCAGACTCAGATTTGAGTAAGGGCTCTGTCTCCCGCCTCCAAGCATAGTCAACTAAAGTCTTAAAACTGGCCTCGAAGGTTTCCGCTGTTTGTTGTGCGCGCAAAATAGGACTAACCAATAGAGTCTCAAGGGTAAGTCCTAGATCTTTTAAATGCCCAGCATACCATTTGGCCATCTGCTTAATTTGCTGATGCCCAAGGTTCGAAATTTGACGCTCCCCATTAATATAAGGAGCATCACCATGTCTCATGATTGCAATATGTCGCATTAGTTTAGACTGAATTCCTTTTCAACATACTCTACAAGCTCCTTAACTGCGTCTGGTTTTAACCTAGGTCCAAACTGAGTGACCAGATATGCAGAGGCATAACTCGCCAACCTGCCAGCGTCCGCAGCGCTCAAACCGTTAGTCATGGCGAACATGAAAGCACCTGCGAACATATCGCCGGCACCGTTAGTATCTACCGCTTTAACGTTAAACGGCTCAATCGTATGTAAAGTTTCACCGTCAAAGACTAATGCACCCTTTTTGCCAAGGGTAATCACTACTTGTTTTGCTTGCTGTTTTAGAATTTTGAGAGCATCTTCAACTTGATCAACACTTGTATATTCAAGCGCTTCATCATCGTTACAGAACAACAAATCGACCCCGCCCTCTAAAATCTGCTCGATTTCAGGCTTAAAGAAGCGCACCATATTAGGATCAGACAAAGTGGTCGCGACTTTGACGCCGTTTTCTCGAGCAAAATTACGTGCTTTGATGGCTGCCAGGTGAGCTTCTGGCGAGCTGACTAAATAGCCTTCGATATACAAATACTCACTCTGTGCTAGCGCATCGTAATTGATGTCCTGCTCTTTCAACTCACTACTAATCCCTAGGAAAGTATTCATGGTTCGATCCGCATCAGGCGTAATCATAACCAAACATTTGCCCGTCGTGCCGTGATTATCTTCAAGCTGACCTAGAGTATTGGCGACCCCAGCACTGTCAAGATCATCAGAATAAAACACGCCAGCTTCGTCTTTCGCTACTTTACACGAATGAAAAGCTTTACCACCAAGTTGCGCCAAAGCGATAACGCTATTCGCTGCCGAACCGCCAGATGCACGTTGGTGAATACTACCTTTTAAATGGCTTAATAAGTAATCGTGACGCTCTTCGTCGACAAGCGTCATAACGCCTTTTTCAACCCCCAAACGCTCAAGCTCAGTCTCGTTGACCTCAATTTCAACGTCCACTAGTGCGTTTCCTAGGGCATATAAGTCATATTTCTTTGTCATCATTAAAATCTTAATTAGTGTTTGCAGTGATTATGCTATAATTCACAGCATTATTAAACGTTAACCACCGTTCGGTTTTGGCTATGCCTGCACTCTTTGTTGACCAACTTACTGTAATTGACTTCGCTTTATTCGATATTCATCGTGGAATTGTCGGTGAAAGCTGGATTGTAGACCTCGTTTTAGAAGGTGAGCTTGATGACCAAGGTATGGTATTCGACTTTGGTGATGTTAAAAAACGTATCAAGCAAGCGATTGACGCTACAGTAGACCATAAGCTTGTAGTACCAGCGAATAGTGACTACGTGACCGCTGAGACAAATTCACAAGGCCTCAAGCTGATTTTAAAAGATACTGCGGGACACCGCTATCACCACCAATCACCTGAGCAAGCAGTAGTTCTGCTTGACGCAGAAGAAGTGACTATGGACGCGGTAATAAAAGTTCTCAACAAAGCCTGTCTAGAAGTCGTGCCTAGCAACGTTGCCAAAGTTCACCTTAAGCTCAACACCGAAGCTATAGCTGGCCACTATTACCATTACGCCCACGGTTTAAAGAAACACCTTGGCGACTGCCAGCGAATTGCTCACGGTCACCGTTCGCAAATTCACATCTTTGAGAATGAAGAACGAAGCGAAGAACTCGAGGCTTTCTGGTGCCAGAAGTGGGAAGATATTTATATTGGTACTGAAGAAGATTTAGTAGAAACAGAGGTTGAGGACGCTACCGAATACTATCGTTTCGCCTATACCAGTGAGCAAGGTTATTTCTCGCTAGAGTTGCCTAAAGCGCGTTGTCATTTGATGAAAAGTGACTCCACGGTCGAGTTAATCGCTAGCCATATCGTAAAGCAGCTAAAAGCATTAAAACCAGACTCAGCCATCCGAGTGAAAGCATTTGAAGGCGTGAATAAAGGCGCTATAGCTTATAGCTAATTTGTCTTTTTGCCACCTTCTTTAGGTGGCTCATTCTTTTGGTGACGTATTACCATCACTAGATTCTCTATCACCTTCAGACTCCCCTTCTTTAGCATTGGGGTCAATAACACGACGTTTATCTTGGGGAATAATTTCCGCTCCTTTCTCAGGATGCGGCACAACGCCTTCATACACAGAGGAGCAAGCGCCCCCCGTTATTAACCCCACGCCTTGCTTAAAAAGCCCAACCACTGAGCCGGTCACCGCATCAAAAGCCGCGGTGAACGTTTCGATTTTTGGCGAGGTGATACTACCGTTAAGGGTTTGTCCATACTCGCGGCACCCTTTTTTGTTGATAATATCAAAGTCTAAATCTTTAAACTCCTGCTTATCCAAAATCACCTCACCATTAAAGGCAAAGCGATATTTATCAGTAGCGACTGCGACATCCTTCGTCATTAAAAGCCCATCTTTGATGTTCATATCAATATTCATATGGGGAATTTGAGTATCACCTTTGTCAGCGCCTAGTTGACCAATGGTGTCCTGTAAGCTAACGCCCTGCGATGCCAACAAACCCAACGGGCCAGCCAATAAAAAACCACCAATATCTAGCAGCCCAAATTCTTGACTATCTAGGAAGCTTTTAATGACTTTATTGATATTCAAGTGGCGAATCGTAACCAAGCTTTGATTTCGGATAAAAATATCGCCATTTAAACTGCTGAGAAATGTTTTGCTATCTAGTCCCTCAAACTTTACTGCAATCTCCCCTTGTAGCTCACCAGACATCCCAATACTGTCTTTATTAGCAGGCTCAATCAACTTACCCAAAGATAAATTACTAAACTCTGAAATATAAGTTGACTGGTACGGCTGCTTACTTAAATCAATCGTCCAGTTAGCGCTAAATGGCGCTTCGTTGACCGTCATTCGAAGGGGCTGGACATTAATAACTTGGTTGTTTTGGACAGCCGTTATTGTTAAATCGCTAATATCGTTGTGTTGCTGTGCAATATTCTCAACTCTTAACGCGATCAAAGTAAATGCATTCTCTAGCTGAGATCCATACCACTGGTCAATGGTTTGATGATTTTTAGCCAACATGATTTCAGTTGCGCCGAGGTAGAGATTTTTTACAGTGGTTGTATTCGACTCTTCACCATTCACTTGTATCAGCTCAGCATTAACTCTCTGAAATTTTATATCGCCAATTTTAATGGTTCTTAGTGCAAAATCATGCCCGCCTTCGGACTTCAGAGGCTTTTCAGCTTCACGACTCGTTTTATCAGCAGCCTCTTCGATAGCTTCGCTTTCAACAGCATTTTTAAAAGTTAGATTTGCAGATTGGTTTTTTAAATAATCTAACAACAAGTCTTTATCACGTAATACCCCTTTGAGTTCCAAGCCATCAATAGTGCCCTCGGGTATTTTTAGTCGCGAAATGTTGAGTGAAACCTGATTCGTGCCTTTAGACATGTAATCGAGGGGCTGACTCACCAAGGCAGAATCACGAATTAAAGGATATCTATCTAATGCTAGGTTGCCTTTATTAACCTGATACTCAATATCATCATTTTGATACTTCAAACTGATATTGTTTAAAGTGATAGCATTGAGCTGCACATATTCTAACGGCAATTGCTCGCTGGTATTCGATGACGCTTTTTGGCCTGTATCAGACACATCTATCGAAAGATCCGCACCACCTAATTTTAACTCGCTAATGTCAAGCTTGTTGTTATCAAAGTCCGCACTTGTGTTAACTGCGGTCAGACTACCCTGTGGAATATTGACGGTTTTTAGGCTGAGACGAGCGCTAGACTTAGTCTTCCAATTATTAGGTTGAGTAACGACCCAGTTGTTTTGGGCATAAAGCGGAATCTGAGTCAGTTCAAAATCAAGGCCAGATCCAGCATAAGATTTTCCATCGAATTTAACAGAAGCGTCGCCGTTTATAATTGCAAGTTTTTCAAGCGTGATTTCTGACATTGGCAAAACAGCTTGGCTGGTAGTGCTTTTAGAGCTTTCACCACGCGCAGACTCCCTGATATCATAAGCAATACTTGGCTGTTCAATGGTTAAGTCTTTGATTGCTAACTTAGAATCACTCAAGCTAAGCTGGGAGCTTATCTTTTTGATCTCTCCAAAAGCACCGGTATAAGCAGCGTCTTTTAAAGAAATCGTTGCGGCTTTAGTGTCACTACTGAGCTTATCGTTTATGAAGATTAACTGGTGCTCAACAACCAGTGGTATCTGACTTAGCTCAAGCCCAATGTCACTGACACTATGCTGCTCATTATTGGTGGTTACCTTTATTGCCCCCTGAGAAATTAGAGCTTTCTGTAAGGTGGCACTTTTGAACGGAAGGTACCAACTACTACTCTCAGCTGTTTTTTCTGGCGTGACTTCATCAGAGACCGTTTCAACATCATTCAGACTTAACTTTAGCGTTGGTTGTTTAAAGTTGAGTTCTGGAACTGTAAAGTTACCTTGTTTCAGCTCGCCTTCGAGGCTCAGCGTAGCGAAATCTAAAAAGTCAGACTTCATTGCCTCGGATTTTAATTTTATGCTGCTGTCTTGCGCTTTATAAAAGGCCGTCCAATCCAACCACAACGCTTTTTTGTCTTGAACGAGCAGTAATTCGGTAAACTCGGCTTCTATCCCCTTAATCGATATCTCTTCTTTGTCCTGAATGCTCAAATCAGTTTCACCGAGATCGACTCGGTTTATAACGACATCGTCGAAAGGAAACTCTAGAGTTTTTTCGGTATTACTGGCATGTGCAACTTTTTCTGCCGCCACAACAGTTGGCGATGCTTTAGCTGATGAGGTTGGTTGTTGCAACAAGTCGATGGTGATTGTTGATTTGCCTGAGGTAATATCGTCAATGATTAAACGTTGCTTTTCGATATGAGCATTGAGCGTAAGGTTATTCAGTTGGGATTTATTCGACTGAAGCGTATCAAGCTTTGCTTCAAGCGTCGTTTGGCTGGCTTTGACTAAACGGTCTAAGTCGCCAAACAACAAAAAACCATCTTCTGCTACAGGAATATTCCTAACTTTGACGCTAGCACCCTTAGCCAATAAAGATACTTCACCGCGGTATTCAAAGCTTAAATTATTGACATCAATTGCAGCGACATCGATAAAATCAAAAGGTAATGAAGCCTCTTCGCTTTCTTGGGTAGTTTGCTTAAGGTTCAACTCAAAAGGATATCGAACCTTAGCATTATCGAGCTGCAATAACTCCACAGTCAATTTACTCGACCATAACCGACTATAATCTAACTCGCCCTTAAGGCTATCAAACTGGATAAAGGGATCATCTTTAGGGCCAATAATGCTTGAGCTAATGTTAACAGTACCGCTCAGCAACGAAACATCTAACTCACCAATAACCGCCTCAACCCCAAGGTTTTCTTTGAGGTAATCTTCAAGATATGATTCAGAGTTTAGAAAATAGACAAGTGTGGAAACAGCTAAAAACAATAAGACCAAAAGTCCAAGTAAGACCCACAATATTCTTTTTAACCACTTCCAACTTCTTGTCATAAACTCAATCCTATTTGCTTAGGTCGAACTCTGTCCACACTGGCGCATGATCCGAAGGACGCTCCATACCACGAATGTCATAATCAATATCCGATGCTATCGCACGTTGATTTAACCAGTCGCAGGCAAGCACAGAGTCAATGCGCAGCCCACGCTTAGGGTCTCGCTCGAAACCGCGGCTGCGATAATCAAACCAGCTAAATTTATCATCCGTATCAGGGTTAATCGTACGATAAGTATCATAAAGCCCCACGCTCAACATACGTTGAACCCATTCACGCTCTTCCGGTAAAAAGCTACATTTACCCTCTCTCAGCCAGCGCTTACGGTTTGGCTCGCCAATACCAATGTCAATGTCCAATTGAGATACGTTAATATCACCCAAGACAATTGTACGGGTAGTCGTAAGATCAATGTTTTCTATGTAGTCCTGCAAGTCCTGGTAAAACTTTTCTTTGTAAGGAAACTTAGTTGGGTGCTCGCGATTTTCACCCTGTGGGAAGTAACCATTTAAAACCTTAATAGTTTCATCGCCATACTTAAAAGTAGTGATAATCATGCGGCGCTGGGCATCTTCTGGATCGTTTGGAAAACCCTTCTCTACTTCAATCGGCTTTTGCTTACTAAATGTCGCGACACCGTAGTGAGCTTTACCGCCATGAATTTCAATGTGGTAGCCCAAGTGCTCATAAAGATCGAACGGAAACATATCATCATGAACTTTGGTTTCCTGAATACAAATAATGTCAGGGTCATGTTTCTCTACCAAAGCTTCAATCTGATGAGCTCGTGTACGAATACTGTTAATGTTAAATGTCACTATCTTCATGGTTTAATTTATCCGAATTATTGTAAGTTTAACCAGCGTTCAAATTTATCCTGGTATTGGTCAAAGTTTTTACTGTAACTGATGTAAGCGGTATCGCTTTCGGCTTCCTCTAACACTACCTCAAACGTCATCAGCTCATCGCGACGAAATCCAACCAGCTTTACCGTATCGCCTATAGAACACTGCTGAATCTGGCGGTCAAAGTTAGAAGCGTTAATCTTCAGGCCATTCAGCGCTATCAGGTGATCATCTGCGGAAACACCCGCTTTTGCAGCAGCGGAATCAGCATAAACGTTTTTCACAAATACGCCTGTAGCCTTCGATTTAAATTCAATCCCGAGATCGGCTAGTTGCTTATCTGTAGGTAGTTTCTCCTTAAATCCCCCACGGTCATTGCGATCGTTTCTTGGCAAGCACTTCAAATCAAGCCCCAGTTCAGCCAGCAACTGCTCAGACGGTAATTCTTGCGTCGTGTAGAGTGCTTTCTCAAAGAACTGTATCAACTCATCGTGGGCATCCTCTGGCGTTTCTTCTAGAACCAGCTTTTGGATGGTGTCGTTTTCCACACCTTTCTCAACCCTACCGAACTCTAACCATAAGCGCTTCAAAATATCTTTAAGCGACTTATTCCAGTCTGTTACTTGTCGTATCAACAAGTCCAAACAAAGGGCAACCTCGGCTCCTTTAGTGTAATAACTCACCACCGCATTAGGCGCGTTTTCGTCTTGTTTATAAAACTTAGTCCAAGCATCAAAACTGGAATCGGTTACCGTCTGAATAAAGCGTCCTTTGGAACGTCGTACTGCGGTTAAGGTTTTAGACAATCGCGTAAGATACTCTTCTTTACTGATACACCCCGTCTGCGCTAACGCTAAGTTGTCGTAATAAGACGTAATACCTTCAAATGCCCACAGCAATTCAGTATGGCTTTCTTTCTGCGTGTCATAAGGCAAAAATTCAGTCGGCTTTATGCGCTTGACGTTCCACGTATGGAAATACTCGTGGGAGCACAAATCTAAGAAAGTTTGATAATTGTCTTTAACCTTACCCTCGCCTTCCAACAAGCTATCGCTTTCTATAGGCAGATCTTCACGGCTACAATGAAGCGCCGTTGAGTTTCGATGCTCTAGCCCACCAAAACCGTTTCCTAAGACATAAGTCATGAAGAGATAACGGTCCATTGGCGCTGGTTCACCGAAAAACTGAATATGGTGCTCACAGATTTTTTTAAGATCGCTCGCCAATCGTTGCTCATCAACCTTATGCCGACCGGTTAATGTCATATGATGTGGCACACCGCAAGCTTCGAAGCTGATTAACCTAAAGTCCGACATTTCAACAGGGCAATCGATTAGCTCATCATAATTGAGCGCCTGATAGCGCCCAAAGGTAAATTCAGCCGTGCCTTCAATCGGCTTAAGGCCTGTCGCCACACGCCACTGCAGATAATCCTCACCATCAGGACGGCTGATATCGACGGTACAGGTTTCATCCTCACGCCCAGCCACTGCTAGGAAAACACAGGTACCGTTAAAGAAGCCATGAGTTTGATCTAAGTGGGCGCCGCGCACTGATAAATCCCAAGCATAAACCTGATAAGTCACGACGATCGCTGAATTTGACTGCGGTAATTTCCAGCGCGACTTGTCAATTCGTTGAACGTCTAGCTCACCAGAATTGTTCTCGGCGCGAAGCCATTGGATATGCTTGGAGAAGTCACGAATCATGTAACTGCCGGGAATCCAATTCGGCATATACAGCTCTTGCCCCGCTGACGCCACCACACCTAAGTGCAGTTTCACTTCAAAAAGATGAGCTTGGGGGTTTACTGGATGGATCTCATAATGAATCATAAACTAGACTTTTGCCTGATCACGTTGTAGATTTCGTTCCATCAATTATAGAGGTTTAAAACCTTAATTACAGGGCATTCTGCAAAAGACTGTTAAGCTATGGACAAATTTGAACTGACAGATATGAATCTGCAACAATTGACCGCCGAACAGCGGTTAAAAATCACACAAGGCATAGTACAAGAGATAGTGCTTGCTCTAAATCTTGGCAACTATTCGCTCATTTGGCGCTATTTCAGCAAAAACTTCAGCGAGCGCTTTACTCAAGAGACTTTTCAACGCCTCCACCAAGAACTGACTTCAAAATATACCAAGCTGACCACCTTCGAGCTTCTTAACTCGATTCTAATCAATGACGAACCTAATAACCCTCAGCTTGTGGAAACTTGGAGGCTATCAACACAAGCAGCTCACGCGCTAACCCTTACACTGACGTTAGTCCCAGTTAAAGAGTTTTTAGCCATTGAAGAGCTGTCTATAACGGCCTGATTGATTATTTTTCGAGCGAGGACTATGCTAAGGAATAAGTAAGCCAGTCTTTCTTACCTATCTTTAGCCATAACTAGCAAAGAAACCTGCCAGTGACGCAGTTTGGCGTTGAAGAATACGATGATGAGAGTCACTGAAAAGAGTCGAATATGTATAGTAGCATTAATAGAAGCCTTTTTTGGTTCGTAACAATCACTGTCCTTTTAGCGATCCCTCTCGTCGCAATGCAGTTTACACAAGAAGTGAACTGGGGAGTTGCTGACTTTATTGTCGCAGCAGTGCTTTTAATAAGTGGTGCCTTGATTTATGAGGCTTTCATCAGACGTTATTCCCGATCATCAACCAGCAAGCTTAAACCTCTATTATTCAGTATTGGGTTAATCGCGCTGATACTGATGATTTGGGCAGAACTAGCGGTTGGCGTTTTTGGCACACCATTTGCGGGCACTTAAGGTCATTGAGTAAACCGTTTTCCCCATAGTCCTCTCTGCACACTTCTACTCGACTTCCCACTCTACGCTTTACACAAAAAAATAGTTGTCACCTTTCGTCGCTAGCCTTGGTCTAATTCAGTACATAAGCAAATCATGAGCAAAGTACATTAGAAACAGGTGAACGAAATGCCACAATTACACCAAGAGTCCGATTTATTAGCCGAGCATATTTCTGATCATGTGTTAGTAGCGCGGGCAAGTTCCGGCGATGCCATCGCTTTCGAGACAATCGTGAGGCGTCATAACCAAGCACTTTTTCGTGCTGCCCACAGTATTGTTGCTGACTTCGCTATCGCACAGGACATTCTCCAAGAAGCCTATATCAAAGCTTTCACTCACCTTGATTCGTTCCAACAGAAATCGACTTTGAAAACATGGCTTACACGGATTGTGATTAATACCGCGCTGAATGTTAAGAAATCGCGTGAACGCATGAAAACAACCAGTCACGACACAGTGGTCGATTTAAACCTATATAGCGAGGTGAACATGTCATTGAAAAATGATAACGGCGTGCAACAAAAACCCGATCAACTCGCTGAGCAAGAGCAAATAAAACAGCTACTTCAAGATGAAATTTACCAACTCTCCGATAAATACCGAACCGTTTTTATCCTACGAGAAGTCGAGCAATATTCTGTGGCTGAAACCGCCGAAAGCTTAAATATTAGCCAAGACAGCGTCAAGACACGTACCCTTCGCGCTAAATCGATGCTAAGAGACAAGCTCTCGCGAAAGCTCGAACCTTTCATGCAAGAGCTGTTCCAGTTTGCGGGAAAAAATTGCGATCTTATTACACAAAAAGTTTTAACAGAACTGCACCAAAGCGGCTACTTAAACTCACCGAAATAACACTAACTTGCTCCATTTTGTGATACTAGAGAGGAAAAATCATGAAATCACTTAAATTATTGGTAACCCTAAGCTTGGCTTCGCTTGCTGCATACCCTGCGATGGCGCATGAGGCTAAAAGCGACGGCACCAAGTCCACTGCACCGCATCAGCACCAACAACCGATGAATATGTTTGGTGGGCCAACTTATCATGGCGAGCCTGCGCTTGCCGTGACGGTAGCTTTAATTGAAGCAGGCGGTGGCGCTGAGAACTTTAGTTTTGCCAAGGCGTTGGTTCACATGCTTGGAGAAGAAACTGTTAACCAAGAAGTGGCCAAGCTGACTAAGCAGTACAGCAAAGAAGAAGTGAATACTTTCTTAGTCGGAATGGATGCAGCGGTAAATTACGCCATAAAACATGTCACCAAGATGGGCATTGAGCTTCCTGAAGCGGCTGATTTAAATGGTCAGGAACTAGCAGCAACCTTAGTCAAAGCCGGCACTACCCCTGACGGTACATTTTGGAGCGGGTATCTATTCGACAAGGCGCTGTCTAATAAAATTCATAACCTCGTGATGATCGACATTAACGCAAACGAAGGTTATCAAGCCGATAAAATCTCACACAAAATACTCAACCAAGCCATGTACGATGTTGCCCAAGCGCTAGGGATGAAGGAAGTGAAGCTAGCCGATCTTCACTAAAACTCATAAAGCTAACTAAACTAAAAAGCGAGTCTACCCAGGTCGAACTCCCCTACGATGTTACTCCTAAGTGACCTGACCTGGGGTTATGACTCTACCTAGCGCTGGCTTTAATGCCACAAGAACGCGAAGGCTACTCGACTGATGATGATTTTTCTTACTTCTTCTAATGAATCATCACTGGGTAGCCCTTTGCGACCTTACCCTGCAAATATAAAGCATGGTTTAAGAGTATCTTCGAATCCCCTATACTAGCTACAACCACATTTTTTGCGAACACGGCAAGCCTGTTTATTAAAGACTAAATGATTGAAGACTGAGTTATTGAAAACTGAGTCATTGAAAACTTAGTTAAAGGCCTAACTTTCGTGTCCGCTTTGTAGCGCGTGAATTCATGACAACAAGACTCAAACCCCAGCATAGCGCTGTACCTTCTGGAAGAATCTTTTTATTCGTTTGCATCATGCTGATCGCAATGAACTTGCGAGCACCCTTCACGGCGATGGCACCATTGCTGGAAATGATTGAAAAGAACTTGGGGCTTGATACTGCTGCCGCCGGCATAATTATGGCAATTCCCTTGTTTGCCTTTATGATTTTTTCGCCCTTTGTGCCACAGCTTGCGCGACGCTTTGGCCTAGAGCTTAGCTTACTCTATACCATTATACTGATAGCGCTCGGCATTATTATTCGCTCTTATGGCAACGTCACATTGTTGTATGTTGGCACTGCCATTGTCGGGATAGGCATCGCTGCCGGAAACGTCATACTACCGAGTTTAATTAAGCTAAAATTCCCCAGTAAAATTCCATTAATCACTTCAAGCTACGTCCTCATGATGGGCGTAACAGCCGCTATATACTCGCCACTAGTCATCCCCTTAGCGCAGTTCGATAACTTAGGATGGCGCTTTGCTTCCGGCGTATTCATTATAATACCTATCATTGCTATATTGTTGTGGGCACCGCAGGTTCGGCATCGCTCCCGAGAAAAGGTACAAAAACCTATTCAGCATGGCCTTTCTCCAATATGGCGTTTTAGACTCGCATGGCAGGTGACTCTATTCTTTGGCTGCAATTCGTTACTGTTTTACGCCATGATCAGCTGGCTGCCCGCCATCTTCAACCAAGTTGGCCTGAGCCCTGAAAAAAGCGCAACGCTTCACGGCCTTTTACAGCTCGCCTCCGCCATACCCGGTTTAATTCTTGTGCCAATTATTAACCGCACTAAAGACCAACGTGGTATAGCTATCCTAGTCACGTCCCTAAACTTTATAGGGTTATTAGGATTGATATTACTGCCTGCTGGCGCTACCTTCTGGACAATCATTATCGGCTTTGGCTCTGGCGGCGGCTTTATACTCGCGCTGTCTTTTATCGGCCTCAGAACTCAAAGTAGCGACAAAGCCACCTCACTCTCAAGCATGTCGCAAACCCTAGGCTACCTAACCGCAGGCATAGGAACACTAGCTTTAGGCGCGCTAGCAGACTTTTACGACAACTGGCAACCAGTGTTAATCGTTTGCATGGTTTTATGCGTTACTCAAGGAACCTTAGGGCTTTTTGCTGGCAGAGCTGTACAAATTAAAGAGTAAACTGGGTAGGACTGGAGGAAAGAAGCCAGAGAAGCGACTTTTTAGTTGCTCCTCTGACTAATGATGACTGAGCGAACTTAACACTCGGCGATATTCACCGCGATGGCCAAGCCACCCTCTGACGTTTCTTTGAATCGGTTATTCATATTCTGTGCGGTTTCCCACATGGTTTGAATCACTTCATCAAGCGTCACTCTTGCGTTGGCAGGATCGCTTTCGATAGCAATGTTCGCAGCTGTAATCGCTTTAATCGCACCCATCGAGTTACGCTCGATACAAGGGATTTGCACTAAGCCCGCCACAGGATCACACGTTAGCCCTAGGTGATGCTCCATAGCAATTTCAGCAGCCATTAGCACCTGACCTGGTGAACCGCCCATTATTTCCGTTAAGCCAGCAGCAGCCATCGCTGAAGACACGCCTGTTTCCGCCTGGCAACCGCCCATAGCAGCGGAAATGGTCGCGTTCTTTTTAAATAGCGTGCCAATCTCGCCTGCTACCAATAAGAAGCGAATAACGTTTTCATCACCCGTAAACTCTGAGAATGTTTGTGAATACATCAGCACCGAAGGAATGATGCCACTAGCACCATTGGTTGGCGCCGTAATAATACGTCCGAAGCTAGCGTTTTCTTCATTCACGGCTAGTGCAAAACATGAGATCCACTTGTTAATATTGACAAAGTTTTCTTCGCACTCGTAAACCGCTTTGTACCAATCTTCTTGACTTGCAAAGGTTTGGTCGCCTAACAGCTTCTTGCTCAAACCAGCGGCGCGTCGTTCGACTCGTAATCCGCCAGGCAAAGTACCCTCTTGGCTGACGCCTTTATAGATACATTCTTTAATGTTTTCCCAAATCATTAAAGCGTGTGCCCTCGTTTCTTCCCTAGTGCGCCAGGCTTCTTCATTGATATAAATTAGGTCAGAAAAAGAAACGTCCAACTCTTTGCAATATCGCAGTACGTCTTCCCCTTTATGGCAAGGATACTTCGTATGGGTCGATACTTCATCTACTGAAGTCTTTTCCTGTGTGGTAACGAAACCGCCACCGATCGAATAGTAATCCTGCTCCAGCTCGGAGCCATCCTTAAAAACTGCCTTGAAAATCATGCCATTGGGGTGAAAATCGAGGCTTTTATCCATGTTTAACACTAAGTGATGACCATAAACAAAAGGTACATCAACCTCACCGCCTAGCTTTAACGTTTCTGAGGACTTTATCGCCTCAATTTTAGATGTGATCTGAGTCGTATCAATCGTTTCAAAGTCTTCGCCCGAAAGGCCTAACATGCCTGCGATATCAGTACCGTGACCAATCCCCGTTTTCGATAGCGAACCGAAAAATTCAACAAAAACCTCGCTGACATCCGCCAAGTTACGCTCTTTACGAATAAGGTCGAGAAACATTTCACCAGCTTTCCAAGGACCCATGGTATGTGAGCTCGATGGCCCAATACCCACTTTTATGATTTCAAAAACACTGATCGATTCCATTACCAACTCTTAACAATAATTATTAAATGTGCGTCAATATCCGCACCAAAAATAAACCACCCTTTTTATACTTGTACAAGGCTGGACTTTAGGCACATATTCTCGGGGATATTAAGTTATTTGTCTAACCTATCTAGCCACCATCCCGGCTCAACGGGCATACTTTTGGGGCAAATAGGATGTATAGAAACTGTAACCCTGATCTTACGGGTTACACAGGTAATAGTGAACCTATCTAACAAAGGTCTGACCAGGAGGCATTACCTAGATAAATATTGCCAAGCTGAATATTGCGTCACTGAAAAAGTGTTGAGTATATCCTGATAAATCTAATCGTGGCTTCCTTGCCATAAGAATAATCTTGGTAATGGATTTAACTGTATTATATAGCCCGAGTTTTTAATGAGTATCAGAACTTAACCATCATTGTTGTACGTTATGGATTAAGGTTAAAAAAATGTACTCTGACCCCATTAATTACCGACCGCTGCTGCCGACACTTCCGAACCCAAACCTGACAGCCCTCCGAGGGCTGCTGCTAAATATCCGAGTTACAATTATAACAAAATACGTTATTAACTCGGATATTCTTATTTTCTTTTTAGCCAGAACGAGCCCAGAACCTGTCTATACATTGCATTTAATGATTCATACTCTTTATCATCTTCCCCAAAATACTCGAAAGTAAAGCTTAAGTAGCTGCGACCACTTAGTGGCGTATAAGCAGTTATTGTTTTTTGTTTTCCATGTGCATGGCGCTTTATCAACCACTCCCTTACTGTATGGCTTTTGACCAAATATCTTTCCATTTGTAAATCCAAACCAAACTGCTTTTCATAATGTTTTATTTTAAACTGCTCTAATTGCTCAAGACTTAAATTGAGTCCAGCAATATCTGCAATTGATGCTCCAACTCTAACTGAGTATTTCCCACTGAAAGTTAAATGAGGTAACTTTTGATAAGTACGATTTAATACCCAAAAGAGGTTTTGCTTTGTACTTTTAATATCTTGAACCGAAAACTCACTGATGTGTTCACCTTTAGGAAGAACATCAATGCTATCACTTGGTATCTTAAAGCCAAATGATACCTCATCATTAAAAATATACTTAACTGCTTCATGTTCTTTAGCCATATTTAAGTCTCTTGAGTGCGAACAAGATGTTAGTCCTAATACTATCAAACATAATAATAATTTCATAAATCCTCTCATTAATCACAAGTAGCGGTTCTGCTTTTTTTACACGGTAGTGTATGCGGACTCACTGTTGCATCACCAAATAGCGCGAACGTATTTCTTAATGACTTAACTCTTTGCCAGAAAGTACCGTTACCTCCACCAATATAGTGTACAGGGTCACCAGCTTGCGCTCTAAACATATGTGAGCCAACTCCTGCTCTGCTAAAAATTAATGGGGTCAGAGTACATTTTTAACCTTCCGAGGTCTACCTGCATCACGTGCGGCTAATTTTCTTGCCGTCAAGCCCTCAACTTGTTTTATAAAATCATCACGACCTAACACAAGTCCCTTTTGAGTGATTTTACGAATATCATCTACAATCT
>NZ_BAAAFM010000009.1:0-844 GCF_039523535.1 Kangiella japonica
ATGGTCGACGACGAAGAGTTGCTAGAGCTAGTAGAGATGGAAGTTCGTGAACTTCTAGATCAATACGAATTCCCAGGTGACGACACGCCAATCATCCGTGGTTCAGCGTTGAAAGCGTTGGAAGGCGACGAAGGCGCACTAGGTCAAGAAGCGATTGTTGCACTAGGTGAAGCTCTAGATACTTATATCCCAGAGCCACAGCGTGCCGTAGACAAGCCATTCTTGTTACCGATTGAAGACGTATTCTCGATTTCAGGTCGTGGTACCGTTGTAACAGGTCGTGTAGAGAGCGGTGTTGTAAAAGTTGGTGAAGAAATCGAAATCGTAGGTATTAAAGACACGGTTAAGACGACAGTAACTGGCGTAGAGATGTTCCGTAAGCTTCTAGACCAAGGTGAAGCTGGCGATAACGTAGGTGTACTACTACGTGGTACTAAGCGTGACGAAGTTGAGCGTGGTCAAGTATTGGCACACGTTGGAACTATCAACCCGCACACACGTTTCGAAGCAGAAGTTTATGTATTGTCAAAAGATGAAGGTGGTCGTCACACACCATTCTTCAAAGGCTACCGTCCACAGTTCTACTTCCGTACAACTGACGTAACTGGTGCTTGTGAGTTACCAGAAGGCGTAGAAATGGTCATGCCAGGCGATAACATCAAGATGGATGTTACGTTGATTAACCCAATTGCGATGGACGAAGGTTTACGCTTCGCGATTCGTGAGGGTGGCCGTACCGTAGGTGCGGGTGTTGTATCTAAAATCCACGAGTAAGATTTTAGTTCGACATAAGCGACAAGCTTAGCAGAAGATTGCATCCGTGCATTTTCTGCATTCTCGCCAT
>NZ_BAAAFM010000010.1:0-2431 GCF_039523535.1 Kangiella japonica
GTTTCCGTTCCAGAGACTGCCGTGTAGTCACTACCCGCTGTCGCTGTGCCGTCGTTTGTTGTGTAGTTAAAGCTTACGCCACCTTGTACGTCGCCGCTTAACGTGACCGTGAAGTCCGCCGTTGCTGTGCTTTCATCAACCGTGACATCGCTCACCGAGACTGTCGCGCTGTCATTATCCGTAATGGTGCCTAAACCTTGTGCATCGCTGAAAGTGACCCCCGCGTTGCTTAAACCACTCAAGTCAACGGTAAAGGTTTCGTCGCCTTCAACCGTGGTGTCATTCGTAATCGGTACCGTAATGGTGCGCGTTTCACCCGTTGTGCCAGTGAAGCTCAAGCTACCGCTCGCTGTGGTGTAGTCACTACCCGCGGTCGCCGTTCCATCGTTCGTGGTGTAGTTCAGCGTGAAGCCATCTTGCACATCACCGGTCAAAGTCACCGTGAATACCGCATTTACGCCGTCTTCCGCTATCGAAACATCATTAATCGCAACGCTCGCCCCATCATTATCAGTAATGGTGCCTAAGCCTTGGTTATCACTGAAGGTAACGCTAGTGCTCGTAAGGTTACTCAAGTCCAGCGTAAAGGTTTCATCGCCTTCAACAATCGTATCGTTGGTGATAGGAACGCTGATGGTAATGGTTTCGCCATTCGTACCGGTGAAGGTTTGCGTGCCTGACGTCGCAGTGTAATCACTACCCGCTAAAGCGGTGCCATCGTTCGTGGTGTAATTGAAGCTTACGCCACCTTGCACGTCGCCCGTCAAGGTCACGACAAAGTCTGCATTAACGCCGTCTTCGGCTACCGTGACGTCGCTAACCGCAACCGTCGCAGAGTCATTGTCGGTAATCGTGCCTAAACCTTGGTCATCACTGAAAGTAACGCCCGTGTTGGTTAGGTTACTTAAGTCCAGCGTAAAGGTTTCATCGCCTTCAACCGTGGTGTCGTTGGTAATAGGTACGCTGATGGTAATGGTTTCGCCATTCGTACCTGTAAAGGTGCGCGTGCCAGACGTTGTCGTGTAGTCACTACCCGCTGTCGCGGTGCCATCGTTTGTGGTGTAGTTAAAGCTCACGCCACCGGCGACATCACCATTTAAGGTTACCGTGAAGTCAGCATTAGTGCCGTCTTCCGCTATCGTGACATCATTCACCGAAACGGTCGCTGTATCATCATTTGTGATAGTGCCAATAGCCGTGTCAGTATCAGTTACTAAAGCGTTTGAAGCGCTTAGGTTAACCGTAAAGGTTTCATCACCTTCAACAATAGCGTCGTTGGTAATGACAACATTAAAGGTTTGGGTTTCGCCGTCGGTTCCAGCAAATGTCACTGAGCCCGAAGTGCTGTCGTAGTCAGTATTACCGCCTGTCGCTGTGCCATCAGTAAAGCTATAAGTAACGTCTGTACCACCTGCTACCGAGCCGTTAAGCGTGATAGTAAAGGTTGCGTTTCCAGTAGCTTCGTTAACGGTGACATCTTCAATTGTCACGCTAGCTGCATCATTATCTGTAATCGTGACAGTGTCAGAAGCTGTGCCTATAGTACCGTTACTAACAGCTGAGATGGTGGCGATAACAGTTTCGTCACCTTCTAGTAAATCATCGTTAACCACACCGACATTAATCACTGCTGTTGTTGATCCCGCTGGAATAACAACCGTCGTTGTGCCGTTTGCGCCAGTCAAGCTGTAGTCGCTAGGAGAAGTGGCACTACCTGTGTAACCAATAGTCACTGTAGTATCAGTTGCACTTACTGTGTTTAAACTAACTGTAAATTCACCATCAGCGCCACCCTCAGCCGCCGCCGCAGTAGTAGCAACAACCGACACTTCAAGATTATCGTTATCGTTAATCGTGCCTACTGCACCGTCGCTATCATCGACCAGTGGGTTAGAAGCGCTTAGTGCAACATTAAAGGTTTCAGTACCCTCAACAATCGTATCGTCGTTAATGGCTACGTTAAATTGTTGTGTTTCGCCTGCCGTACCGACAAAAGTAACTGTGCCAGATGTGCTGTCATAGTCGACATTACCACCTGTCGCTGTCACATCCGTGAAGCTATAAGTAACATCAGTACCGCCGGCAACAGCGTTATTCAAGGTGATCGTGAAGACTGCGTTGGTTGCATTTTCGTTAACGGTCACATCTTCAATGGTAACTGCGGCATTGTCATTATCAGTAATGGTGCCTAAACCTTGATCATCGCTGAAGGTTACGCTGCTATTGGTTAGAGCACTTAAATCTAAAGTGAAGTTCTCTGAGCCTTCGACCAAAGTGTCTTCTAAAATCGGCACGCTGATGGTAATGGTTTCGCCATTCGTACCTGTAAAGGTTTCCGTTCCAGAGACTGCCGTGTAGTCACTACCCGCTGTCGCTGTGCCGTCGTTTGTTGTGTAGTTAAAGCTTACGCCACCTTGTACGTCGCCGCTTA